>JBBPZV010000001.1:0-133365 GCA_038198775.1 Propionibacteriales bacterium
CCTCGCCGAGGGCGAGGTCGCCGACTGGCTGGCGAAGTACGCCGCCGATGGTGAGCCGCGCGGGATCCACGTCTCCGGCTGGTGGGGCCGCGGCACCGGCGAGGCGCACGCGATCGCCCTCGCCGGCCCGGACGGTCCCGCCGCCTCGATCGAGCTCGACCGGCTCGGACCCGATGACGAGGCGGCGCTGGGGCGGTGGCTGTCCGACCCCTCGGTCCCCAAGGTGTTGCACGATGCCAAGGGGCCGTTGCACGCGCTGCGGGCGTCGGGCTGGGAGCTGGCAGGCATCGCCAGCGACACCGCGCTGTCGGCGTACCTCGCTCGCCCGGACCAGCGCTCGTACGATCTTGCCGACCTGACGCTGCGGACCTTGCACCGCGAGCTGCGCGACGAGGACACCGACTCCGGACAGCTCGCCCTGGACGGCGTAGCGGACCAGGACGCGGCGAAGGTGCGCGCCCGCGCGACCGTGGACCTCGCTGCCGCGCTCGAGCGCGAGCTCGACCAGCGCGGCGGCACAGCCCTGTTGCGCGATGTCGAGCTGCCGCTCATCGGAGTGCTCGCCGACATGGAGCGGGTGGGGGTAGCGGTCGACGACGTGCGGCTCGCCGCGCTCGAGTCCGACTTCGCGACCCAGGTGCGGGCCGCCGCCGACGAGGCGTACGCCGTGATCGGCAAGCAGATCAACCTGGGGTCCCCCAAACAGCTGCAGGGGGTGTTGTTCGACGAGCTCGCCATGCCGAAGACGAAGCGGACCAAGACCGGGTACACCACCGACGCGGAGGCGTTGCAGGCGTTGTTCGTAAAGACCGAGCACCCGTTCCTGCTGCACCTGCTCGCCCACCGTGACGCCAGCCGGCTGCGGCAGACCGTGGAAGGCCTGCGCAAGACCGTGACCGACGACGGGCGGATCCACACCACGTACAACCAGACGATCGCCGCGACCGGTCGGCTCAGCTCCACCGACCCCAACCTGCAGAACATCCCGATCCGTACGGAGTCCGGCCGGCGCATCCGGGCGGCGTTCGTGGCCGGTGCCGGCTACGACGCGATGCTGACCGCCGACTACAGCCAGATCGAGATGCGGATCATGGCCCACCTCTCCGACGACGCCGACCTGATCGCGGCCCAACGTTCCGGCGAGGACTTCCACACGGTCACCGCCGCCAGGGTCTTCGGCGTCCACCCGGGCGACGTCGACGCGCAGCTGCGGGCCCGGATCAAGGCGATGAACTACGGGCTCGCCTACGGCCTGTCGTCCTACGGGCTGTCCCAGCAGCTCGGGATCGAGACCCGCGAGGCGCAGGCACTGATGGACGAGTACTTCGAGCGCTTCGGCGGTGTCCGCGACTATCTGCACGGCGTGGTGGACGAGGCCCGCCGCAGCGGGTTCACCGAGACGATCCTCGGTCGCCGCCGCTACCTGCCGGACCTCACCAGCGACAACCGGCAGCGCCGGGAGATGGCCGAACGGATGGCGCTCAACGCCCCGATCCAGGGTTCGGCCGCCGACATCATCAAGGTGGCGATGCTCGGCGTGCACGCGGCGCTGAAGGCGGCCGGGCTCGGCTCCCGGCTGCTGTTGCAGGTGCACGACGAGCTGGTGCTCGAGGTGGCACCCGGTGAACGGGCGAGCGTGGAGGAGCTGGTGCGCGACCAGATGGCGGCCGCCGCCGACCTGACCGTGCCGCTGGACGTCTCCGTCGGTTGGGGCACGACCTGGCACGAGGCCGGGCACTGACCTCGCCGGGTGCGGTGCCGCTCGCCGGTGGCCACAGCGGCGAGACGTTCGCGGTCGAGGCGTACGAGGAGCGGGCCGTGCTGCGGGTCTACGGCCGCCAGCCGTCGCGGGCCCCGATCGACGCCGCCCTGCTGCGGCTGGTGCGCGGCCTGGTACCGGTGCCCCGGGTGTTGGACGTCCGGCCGGCCGGGGACGGTCCGGCACACCTGCTGACGTCGTACGAGCCGGGTGAGCGGCTGGAGCTGGTGCTGCCGAACGCCGAGCCAGCCCTCCGCGACCGGCTGGCCAACTCCGTGGCCGGCGTGCTAGCGACGCTGTCGGGGATGCCGTTTCTGCGACCCGGCGAGTTCGTCGACGCCCAGCTAGGGTTGTCCGCTCAGCTGGGGCCGGCGCGGGACCTGGTGGAGTGGCTCGACCGGCACCAGCTTTCGCGATGGGATGACGGCGCCCGCTCGGCCCTGGCCGCGGTGTGCGCCGAGGCGGATGCGCTGCTGGACGCCGTCGACCGCACCTGCCTGGTGCACAGCGACTTCAACGCCAAGAACCTCCTTGTCGACCCGGTCTCCGGCTCGGTGACCGCGGTGCTGGACTGGGAGTTCGCGCATGCCGGGTCACCGTACGCCGACCTCGGGAACCTGCTCCGCTTCCACCGCGGCAGTGCCTGGGCGGCGCAGGTGGCGCGGGCGTTCGTCGAGCGCGCTCCGCGCCTGGCGGCGGACCCGCTGCCGTTGGCGTACGCGAGCGACCTGTGGGCGCTGATCGACCTGGCGGCCCGCCCGCTGCGGCACGACGTCGTCGAGCGTGCCGACGGGCTGCTGCGGGCGATCGCGACCGCGGGCCGGTTGGATGCCCCCGTGCCGATCTAGCGCGCACCCCCCGCGGCCGCGGGCTACCATGACCGCGCTATGACCGTCCCCGCCCAGGTCGCGGTGACGCGGTCGCACGACGACCACGCTGCCGGGCTCTGCGACTTCGTGGACGCCTGCCCGTCGCCCTTCCACGCTTGTGCGCGGGTCGGGACCCTGCTGGAGGGAGCCGGTTTCGTACGACTGCGCGAGACCGACGCCTGGCCCGGCGAACCGGGCCGGCACTATGTCGTGCGAGGCGGATCGTTGGCCGCGTGGTCGACCGAGCGGGCTGGCGGACCGGCCGCACCGTTTCGGATCGTAGGCGGTCACACCGACAGCCCCAACCTGCGGGTGAAGCAGCGATCCGGGCTGACCCGGGCCGGCTGGCAGCTCGTCGGGCTCGAGCCGTACGGAGCGGCGTGGCTCAACTCCTGGCTGGATCGCGACCTCGGGCTGTCCGGCCGGGTCAGCGTTCGCACGCCCGGCGGGTTCGAGACCCGGCTGGCGCGCATCGACGAGCCCGTGCTGCGGGTCGCGCAGCTTGCGATCCACCTGGCGGAGGACCGCAAGGGCGTCCAACTGGACCCCCAACGCCACCTCGACGGAATCTGGGGCGCCGGCTCGCGGCCACCGTCGCTGGGAGCGATGGTGGCGGCGGTCCTCGACGTGGCCTCCGATGCGGTCCTCGGCTGGGAGCTGATGACGCACGACCTGCGCGCCAGTACCCGAGTGGGACAGCAGCGAGACCTGATCAGCGCACCCCGCCTTGACAACCTGACCAGCTGCTACGCCGGGGTCCGGGCGCTGCTCGAGGCGGTCGAACGCGACGGCGACGGTGTCTCGGTGCTCGTGCTCTTCGACCACGAGGAGGTCGGCAGCATGTCCGAGCGGGGCGCGTTCTCCGACCTGCTCACCTCCGTGCTGGAGCGGGTGACGCTCGGCCTGGGAGGCGACCGCCAGGACCACCTGCGCGCGCTGGCGGGGTCGCTGTGCGCATCGGCCGACATGGCCCACGCCACCCACCCGAACTACGCCGAACGGCACGAGCCGTCCCATCCGATCGCGGTCAACGGCGGGCCGGTGCTCAAGGTGCACCAGAACCTGCGGTACGCCACCGACGCCGTCGGCGCGGCCGCGTTCGCCATCGCCTGCGAGCAGGCAGACGTGCCCCTCCAGCGGTATGTGCACCGCGCCGACCTCCCATGCGGGTCCACGGTCGGACCGATCACCGCCAGCGGCACCGGAATTCCTACCGTCGACGTCGGTGCGCCGCAACTCGCGATGCACTCGGCGCGCGAGCTGATGGGCGCCGCCGACCCGGCCATGTATGTAGCCGCGCTCGCCGCCTTCTACGCGCCGCAGTCTTGAGGCCGACGGTCCGCGCGTCCCTCCAGGACCCGCGTTGACCGCCCTGGTGTGCCCCCCGTACCCTGGTAGGCGCGCCGAAAGTCTGCACGACCTGGGACCGAGCAGGCTCGTGCTCGCAGCCTGTCGAAACATCTCTTCCTCGACATCCCGCGAATCACAGGCTTGCCGCGCATCCCGCCCACGACACCATGCCGCCCATCGGAGCACCTTCCCACATGACGAGCAGTCTCCAAGCACCCCCGGCCATGGCCGGCAGCGTCGCCAGCGACGACACCCCCCGCGTTGCCGTCAATGACATCGGCACCGAGGAAGAGTTCCTCGCGGCGATCGACGAGACCATCAAGTACTTCAACGACGGCGACATCGTCGACGGGACGATCGTCAAGGTCGACCGCGACGAGGTGCTGCTTGACATCGGCTACAAGACCGAGGGCGTGATTCCCTCCCGGGAGCTGTCGATCAAGCACGACGTCGACCCGAACGAGGTGGTCGCCGTCGGAGACAAGGTCGAGGCGCTCGTCCTGCAGAAGGAGGACAAGGAGGGGCGGCTGATCTTGTCCAAGAAGCGCGCCCAGTACGAGCGCGCGTGGGGCACGATCGAGCAGATCAAGGAGGACGAAGGCGTCGTCACGGGCACCGTCATCGAGGTCGTCAAGGGCGGGCTCATCCTCGACATCGGCCTTCGCGGCTTCCTGCCCGCCTCGCTGGTGGAGATGCGCCGGGTGCGCGACCTGCAGCCGTACGTGGGTCGTGAGATCGAGGCGAAGATCATCGAGCTGGACAAGAACCGCAACAACGTGGTGCTGTCGCGGCGGGCCTGGCTCGAGCAGACCCAGTCCGAGGTCAGGCAGAACTTCCTCACCCAGCTCGCCAAGGGTCAGATCCGCAAGGGCGTGGTGTCCTCGATCGTCAACTTCGGAGCCTTCGTGGACCTGGGCGGGGTGGACGGCCTCGTCCACGTCTCGGAGCTGTCCTGGAAGCACATCGACCACCCCGGCGAGGTTGTGCAGGTCGGCGACGAGGTGACCGTCGAGGTCCTCGACGTCGACATGGACCGCGAGCGGGTGTCGCTGTCGCTGAAGGCCACCCAGGAGGATCCCTGGCAGCACTTCGCCCGCACGCACCAGATGGGCCAGATCGTGCCGGGTAAGGTCACCAAGCTGGTGCCGTTCGGCGCCTTCGTACGCGTCGAGGACGGCATCGAGGGTCTCGTTCACATCTCCGAGCTGGCCGAGCGGCATGTGGAGATCCCCGAACAGGTCGTTCAGGTGGGTGACGATGCGATGGTCAAGATCATCGACATCGACCTGGAGCGCCGACGCATCTCGCTCTCGCTGAAGCAGGCCAACGAGACCGCCGTCGCCTCCGACGACCACTTCGACCCCACCGTCTACGGGATGGCGTCGTCCTATGACGACCAGGGCAACTACGTCTACCCCGAAGGCTTCGACTCCGAGACGGGGGCGTGGCGCGAGGGGTACGACGACCAGCAGACCGTCTGGGAAGCGCAGTACGCGCAGGCTCACGCCCGCTGGGAGGCACACAAGAAGCAGATCGAGGAGGCCCAGCAGAAGCAGACCGATGGTGACGCCGGCGGGGAGGGCGACTACTCCTCGGCGACGACCGAGCCCACTGCCGACGAGCCGAAGCCTGCCAGCCCGACGCTCGCCTCCGACGAGGCGCTGCAGGCACTGCGCGAGAAGCTCACCGGCGAGGGCTGACCCGCCCAGCCGCCGGTCGGGTCCGTCCCGTCGCGGCAGGCTGTTGCGCGAGACCGCAGGGACTGACAACCTTTCCGGGGCGCGACCCGTCTAGGGGGTGGCGAGCCGAACCGGTCGCTGCTGGCGCCCTGGACCTGGAGGGGGGACACATGAGCGACACCCGACGTCGGAGCACCGCTGCGGCAACGGCGGGAGCGACCGTGCTGGCACTGGTGGCGGCCTTTCCGGCGTCGGCAACCGGGTCGGCGGGTGCTGCCCGGCCGACGGCGCGTCCCCCGGCCGCGACTCCGGTCAGCTCGGCCACGTGCGGCTGGTCACCGGGGACCGGGTGCGGCTGTCCCGCCTCAGCGACGGCAGGTCGACCGCCGCACTGCTGCCCGGGTCACCGTCACTGCACCGCAGCGTCGAGCAGGTCTCGCTCGGCGGTCACGTGTACGTCATTCCGGCGTGGATGAAGCCACGAGACCGGCGCAGACTCGACATGTCCATGTTCGACGTGACCCGGCTGGCCGCGGCCGGCCGGGGTGGGGTGCCGGTTTCGGTGCGGTTCGTCGCCGGTACCCGCCCGCACGACCTGCCCGGCATCCGCGTCGACGCGACCACCGCACGCCGCGGCCCCGCGGGGCCGGTCGCCCAGGGGACGTACCTGCCGGGCCAGGTCAGGTCGGTGACGTCCGGCCTTCGCCGATCGTGGCGAGACGTCTCCGACGTGCGGCTGCACGGCGAGGGGACCACCTCTCACGTCCGGGGCTACCAGCTGCACACGCTGACGATCGACATGGTCAACCGGTCGGGTGGGCCGGTCCGCTTCGGTGACGTGTTCGTGCAGAACGTCGACGACGGACGGTTGTTCGCGGCCGGGGTCTTCGTGACCGACGGTGAGGCGAAGGTCTCGGTGCCCGACGGCCACTACGCGGTGCTCGCGATGCCGCTGAGCTTCCGGCTGCTGATCAATCCCGAGTTCTCCGTCCGCGCCGATAAGACCGTGACGCTCCACACCGCCGCTGCCACCGCCCGGGTCGGAGTGCGGGTCCCCCGCGCCGGCGTCGACGAGCTCTCGTTCACCGCCACCCGGACGGCCGAGAAGTACGGCGGCATCATCTGGGAGATGGGCACCTACGGCGGGGGCAGCATCCGGGTCCAGCCCGTTATCCGGCCGGTCCGGCACGGCTCGCTGACCTCGGCCGTCGGTGCCCACCTGACGCGCCAGCCGACTCCGCACAAGAAGGTGCCAGTCGACACCAAACAGGGCTTCGACGGGATCCCCGCCGACTTGAGCTTCGCCTACCAGCGCACCGACTTCACCGTGATCCACAACCGCTTCCACGCCAACGACCGGCCCTCGACGATGTACCGGTACGCCTTCGGAATGTTCCCGACCGACTTCTTCGCCTCCGCCTCCGGCTTCCCGGTGCACTCACCGTCGCAGCAGTCGGCCTGGCTGCTGGCCCGGCCGGGCCTGCGCTGGAGCCAGTCGGTGGACGCCTGGTTCAGCTTCTCGCCCTTCCGGCTGGCCTCGCAGTCCTCGCCGGCCCGCAGCTATCCAGCGGGCCCGGTCGGGCGTGCCGTCGAATGGTTCCGCGGACCGGTTGGTCCCGGTATCGAGCGCCGGCTGGGTGCGAGGGGCGTCGGTCCGTACTGCCTGCTGTGCCGGGCCGGCGACCGGCTGCGCGGCAACCTGCCGATGTGGAGCAGTGCCGGCACCGACCTCGCCGGGTTCGTGGCGGGGAAGAGCACCAGCGAATGGTCGTTGTCCACCGGCCGGCACCGCATCGCCAGCGGTGCCGGGTTCATCGCGCCGCGGGTGACGCTGCCCGGGACCGAGCAGAGCTACCGGCTCGAGGCCAGCGTCCGGCCAGACGGCCCGGCGTGGTCGCTGTCCACCCGGGTCAGCGACACCTGGACGTTCCGCTCCGGGACGGGCACCTACCAGGTGCCGCTGGTCATGCCCAGCTACGTCCCCCCGACCGACCTGTCCGGCGACGCCTCGCCCGGGCGCGTCCACTACGGGTTGCGCTTCGGCCACCTCGGTGGCAGCGGTGGCCGGATCGTGTCCGCGGCGCTGTCGTATTCCACCGACCAGGGTCGCACCTGGCACGCTGCACGGCTGGCTCGCACCGGCCAGCGCAGCTTCCGAGTCTCGTACGTGCAGCCGGGAGGCCGCCGCCCGCAGGACGTCACGCTGCGGGTGCGCGGCACCGACGCAGCGGGTCGATCGGTGGATGAGGTCGCCGTCCGCGCCTACTCCGTCGACGCAGCGACGGCGGCGCCTGCCCGGACCGCCTCGAGAGGTCCGGGGCGGAACGCGCGACCTGCCTGCAACACCCGCAGCGACACCCGCTACCGCTGCTTCGCCCTGGTGCGGGCCGGTGGCCGTCAGGCGTTGACGCGGTCGGGCCAACCGGCCGGATACGGCGCCCCCGACCTGCAGGACGCGTACGGCGTGACCAGCCAGCAGAGCGGTTCCACGCTGGCGGTGGTGGTCTCGTACCACTACCCGAGCGCGGCCGCCGACCTCGCCGTCTATCGCAAGCAGTACGGCCTGCCGCCGTGCACCGCGTCCAGCGGGTGCTTCACGACGTTGAACCAGGCCGGCCAACCCGGCCCCTACCCGAGCCGTGACCATGGGTGGGCGCTGGAGGCGGCACTCGACCTGCAGATGGCGTCCGCGGCCTGCCCGCAGTGCCGGCTGCTGCTGGTGGAGGCGAACCAGCCGACGACAGGGTCGCTGAACAAGGCGGTGGATGCGGCGGCCGCTGCCGGCGCCGCGGTGACGAACCACTCGTACGGGATCACCGAGTACGGCGGTGTCGTCAAGGCGAACGCCCACTACGACCACCCCGGGGTGACAGCGGTCGCCGCCTCCGGAGACTACGGCTACCAACCGGCCAGCTTCCCCGCGTCGTCACCGCAGGTCGTTGCGGTCGGCGGTACAGCTCTGCACCGAGCCGCCAACGGGCGGGGCTGGACGGAACGGGCTTGGCGGGGCTCCGGCAGCGGGTGCTCTGCCTACTTCGCCAAACCGTCCTGGCAGCACGACCGGGCGTGCCACATGCGGACGTTCGGCGACGTGTCGGCGGTGGCCGCGCCGGGGACGGGTGTCGCGGTATACGACTCCTTCGGACTGTTCGGCCACCGTGGCTGGTTCGTGGTCGGTGGCACCAGCGCGGCGTCACCGTTCGTGGCCGGGATGATCGCGGCAGCCGGAGCCGGCGGGCTGCGACCCGGTGATCTCTACGACACGACCCGCCGGTTCCACGACGTGCGGCGGGGCGCCAACGGCTACTGCCGCAACAGCTACATCTGCAGCGCAAAAACCGGATACGACGGTCCCACGGGTTGGGGCACACCGCGGCGTCCAGGGAGCTTCGGCTAGCCGCGCGCACCCGCCGAGCACACCCGACGCCGAGCGGCGCAAATACGCTGGCCGTCGCGCCGCGGTACGACCGATTTGCGCCACTCGGGCTGCGGGGAAGGCTGCGCCTGCCAGCGGGACCCGGACGACCGGCGAACCGCCACTACGCTCAGCGAGCGAGTCGCGCCAGCTGGATCGAACGAGGCTCGGCCTCGTCCGGCCGGCTGCGCGGCGGCGGCCGCTGCCCCGTACCCGTCGCCGCGGATCTCCCCCGCGAGCGGGAACAGCACCAGCAGCAAAGCCGACAGCGGAGACGACCCCTAGCGTTCATTGGCGTCGTCCATGTCGCAGCAGTCTTCTGGGTGTCGCGCGGTCGTAGCAGCCCGGTCAAGTGTCACCAAGGATCCCGAGACGAGCACATCGCCCCCCGGACGCGCATCGACCCTGGTGGGTAGGCGCCACCCTCCACGCGTCCTGTCGAGCTCGTCGACCGTCGGCCCCGAGCACCTGCCAGACTGCCCGGCGTGCTGCGGGTGGGGCTGACCGGCGGGATCGGCTCGGGCAAGAGCGAGGTGAGCCGCCGCCTCGGCGAGCACGGTGCGGTGGTCATCGACGCCGATCTGCTGGCCAGGGAGGCGCTCACCCCGGGAAGCGACGGGCTGGCCGAGGTGGTGACGGTGTTCGGGTCGGACGTCCTGCGAGCGGACGGCAGCCTCGACCGGCGCAGGCTCGGCCGCCAGGTCTTCGCCGACGAGGGCGCGCGGCGCCGGCTCGAGGCGATCGTGCACCCTCGGGTGCGAGCGGCCGCCGCCGCGGCCGAGGCGAGCGCCTCAGGCGACGCCGTCGTCGTGCACGACGTGCCGTTGCTGGTCGAGACCGGACGGGCCGGAGACTACGACCTCGTGGTGGTCGTCGACGTGCCGGAGGAAGTCCAGGTGGCGCGGCTGGTCGCTCGCGGCATGAGCGCGGAGGACGCCCGGGACCGGATCCGCGCGCAGGCGGACCGGGCGAGCCGACTGGCGGCTGCGGACGTCGTCGTCGACAACCGTGTCTCCCTGGACGACCTGGACTCCGCTGTCGGGGAGTTGTGGCAGCAGCTGCTCGGCTGGCGGCGTTAGCCGGTCACGCGGCCAGGTCGGGGTCGGCCAGCTGGCGAAGCCGCGCCAGAGCTTCCCGCTCGAGCTGGCGTACTCGCTCCGCCGAGATACCGTGCCGGGCGCCGATGTCGGCGAGCTTCTGCTGGCGGCCGTCGACCAGACCGTACCGGGCGCGGATGATGTCGGCCTCCCGCTCGCCGAGCTGGTCGACCAGGTCGCTGAGCCGGCTCCGCGACTCGACGTCGAGGATCGTCACGTCGGGGCCGGGCAGCATCTCCCGAGCCACCAAGTCACCGAGGGAGGTGTCGCCGTCCTCGTCCACGGGGGAGTCGAGGCTGACGTGGTCGCGGCCCCAGCTGAGCAGGTCGAGCACCCGGTCGATGTCCATGTCCAGCTCGGCGGCGATCTCGGTGGGGTCTGGCTCGCGACCCAGCACGCGCTCCAGGTTGCGCCGGGCGGCCCCCACCTGGTTCAGCTCCTCCACGACGTGGACGGGCAGCCGGACCACTCGGCCCTGCTGCGCGATCCCGCGGGTGATCGCCTGCCGGATCCACCACGTCGCGTACGTCGAGAACTTGAAGCCCTTGGCGTAGTCGAACTTCTCGACGGCGCGGATCAGGCCGGTGTTGCCCTCCTGCACCAGGTCGAGCAGCGGCATCTGCGACCGGCCGTACTTGCGAGCGATCGAGACCACGAGCCGCAGGTTGGCGTTGATGAACACCTGCATGGCGCGCCGTCCGTCGGCCGCGATCCACTCCAGCTCCTCGGGCGAGGCGTCCGACACCGGACCGTCGAACTGCCCCAGGCCCTGCTCGGCGAGAAGCCCTGCCTCGATGGCGCGGCTCAGCTCGACCTCCGCGGCCGCGTCCAGCAGCGGCGTGCGCGAGATCTCGTCGAGGTACATGCCGACGCTGTCGCGTCCCTCGCTCTCGCTGGGACGGCGCGTCCGGCGGGCCGTCATGGTAGCCATCGCTGGTCACTCCTTCGCTGTAGCCGTCACGCTGCGTGCGGCGGCTTCCGGGTACAACAGCGTCGCCGCGTGACGTGTTCCGCACCGTTACAGCGCAGACACTGAGGAAGACGCACAGGGGCGCGTTGGAGTTGCCCCTCTCAGCACTTTCTTAGGGCTGCCCGGGGAGCCCCTTGGGGGCGCCGACGACGTCGATCACCCAGGCGTACGCGTACGCCCGCTCCCGCCAGGCCTCGTAGCGTCCGCTCTTGCCACCGTGGCCGGCCACCATCTCGGTCTTCAGCAGCACGGGGGCGTTCCCGGTGGTCGTGGCCCGGAGCCGGGCCACCCATTTCGCCGGTTCGACGTAGAGGACCCGGGTGTCGTTGAGGCTCGTCATCGCCAGGATGCGGGGATGGGGCGTGGCGGCGATGTTCTCGTACGGGGTGTAGGACTTCATGTAGGCGTAGACATCGGGGTCGTGCAACGGGTCGCCCCACTCGTCCCACTCGGTGACGGTGAGCGGCAGCGACGGGTCGAGGATCGTCGTCAGCGCGTCCACGAACGGCACCACAGCGAGGACCCCGGCGAACGCGTCAGGGGCCAGGTTGAGCGCCGCACCCACCAGCAGCCCGCCGGCGCTGCCTCCCATCGCGACGAGCCGCTGCGCTGAGCACCAGCGGCGGTCCGCCAGGTGGTGCGCGCAGGCGACGAAGTCGGTGAACGTGTTCGCCTTGCGCGTCAGCTTGCCGTCCTCGTACCAGGACCGGCCGAGCTCACCACCGCCACGCACGTGGGCGACCGCGAACACCACCCCCCGGTCCAACAGCGACAGGCGCTCGATGGAGAAGGCGGGATCGACGCTGATCTCGTACGAGCCGTAGCCGTAGAGCAGACAGGGGGCGGTGCCGTCACGCGGGGTGCCGGTCCGGCACACCACCGAGACCGGTACGCGCGTCCCGTCCGGCGCGCGTGCCCACTCCCGGTGCTGCTCGTAGCCTGCCGGGTCGTAGCCGCCGAGGACCGGCTGCCGCTTGCGCAGCAGGAGGTCCTCGCCCGCGACGTCGTAGTCGTAGACGGTTCGCGGCGTGACGAACGACGTGAAGCCGATGCGCAGGAACGGTTGGTCCCACTCGGGGTTGGACCCTACGTCGCAGCTGAAAAGGGTTTCGTCGAACCCGATCTCCTCCGGCGGGCCCAGGCCGCCGCCGTCGATCCGCATGACCGCGACCCTGCTCAACGCGTCGCGGCGCAGCCCGACGGCGACATGGCCGGCGAACGCCGACACCCCTTGCAGCCGGACGTCGTCGCGGTGCTCGATCAGCGGGGTCCACCGCTGGGGACCCGGGTCCTCCACCGGCGCCTGCGCCAGCGCGAAGTTCTCCGCACCGTCGTTGTGGAGGACAAGGAAGCGGTTCTTCCCAGCCACGACCGCGTGCTCCACGGAGTACTCGATCCCATGACGCCGTGGCGCGACGAGCCGTGGTCGGGGCTGCGGCTGCTCGCCGTCGATGACCCACACCTCGCTGGTCAGCTTGGAGGCTGTCGAGATCACCACGAAGCGGTTGCTGCGGGTCGTGCCCACCCCGACCCAGAACTGCTGGTCGGGCTCGGCGAACACGACCACGTCCTCTGCCGCGGCGGTTCCGAGGCGGTGTCGCCAGACCCGGTCGGGGCGCCAGCTGTCGTCCACGGTCAGGTAGAACAGCTCCTCGCCGTCCTGCGACCACGCCGAGGAGTAGAAGGTGTCGGTCACCTCGTCGGGCAGCACGGTCGAGGTCTGCAGGTCCTTGAAGCGCAGCGTGAACCGCTCGGCACCGGTGGTGTCCACCGAGTACGCGAGCCGGTTGCCGTCCGGGCTGACGCTGAAGGCGCCGAGGGCGAAGAACGGCTGGCCGTCGGCCTCCGCGTTCTCGTCGAGCAGGACCTGCTCACCGGGTACGCCGGTCTCGGCGTCAAGCACGGGCGGGGTCCAGTCGGCGGCGGATCGCACCGGGCAGCGGCAGTGCAGCGCGTACTGCCTGCCCTCGACGGTCCGCGTGTAGTACCACCAGTTCCCACGCCGGACGGGAACGCTCAGGTCCGTCTCCTGGGTGCGGGTCTTGATCTCGGTGAAGACCGCGTTCCGAAGTCCGTCCAGGTGGGCGGTCATCGCCTCGCTGTATGAGTTCTCCGACTCCAGGTGCGCGATCACCTCCGGGTCGTCCTTGTCGCGCAGCCACTCGTACGGGTCGTCGACCGTGTCGCCGTGATGGCGGCGCTGGTGGGGTACCTGCTTGGCCATCGGTGCGGTGAGGTCTCGCTGCGCGCTCATGCCTGTGACCGTATCCAGCACTCGAGCGGCGGTGGCGACGGCACGGACAGCGCCGGGTCGTCAACGTCGAACGTCCGCACCGGCCCCGGCGGGGAGCTCGCGGTCTCGAACCTCACCGTGACCCTGCCAAGGCCGGACCCCCAGACCCACCCTGGCCCCAGCTGGTCGTGGAGAACGTCCAGACCGGGCCACCAGCGCCGGCCGGCAGGTTCCGCGAAGTCGTCGTCGCTGGCCTCGATGCCGGGCTCGAGGTGGGCGAGCGTGAAGAGGTCCTCTTGGATCCAGTCGGTCAGGCCGGAGACGCCTACGCCCAGCAGCCGGACGCCGCCGGAGGTGTCGACCTCGGCCAGCAGGCGCTGCGCGGTCTGGGCGACGACCCGGCGGTCGTCGGTCGGCCCCGGCAGCGTGAGCGAACGGCTGTGGGTGGAGAAGTCGTGCCGACGCAGCTTGAGAGTCACGGTCCGCCCCGACAGGCCACCGCGCTGCAGTCGCTCGCAGACCCGTCCCGCCATCCGCGCGACGACCGACCGGAGCCAGCCGGCGTCGACGCGGTCGGTGTCGAAGGTGTCCTCCACGCTGACCGACTTGGTCTCCCGCTGCGGCTGGACCGGCCGGTCGTCGTCGGCGTTCGCGAGCCGGAACAGCCCGCGTCCGTTTGCCTCGCCGAGCAGCGAGACCAAGTCCTGCTCGCCGAGCCGGGCCACTTCGGCCACCGTGCGCGCTCCGACCCGCCGCAGCCGCTGGGCGGTGGCCGGCCCCACACCGGGGAGCACGCTCACCGGGAGCGGTCCCAGCAGCTCTCGCTCGGTCCCGGGCGCCACGACCCGCAGCCCGTCGGGTTTGGCCAGCTCGCTCGCCACCTTGGCGACGAGCTTCGACGAGCCCAGCCCGACCGAAGCCGTCAGGCCGCCTGTCAGCCGTCGTACGTCGGCACGCAGCGACCGGCCGAGTCCTGCCAGGTCGAGATCGTCGAGGCGTTCGCGGCCAGCCAGGTCGACGTAAGCCTCGTCCAAGGACAACGGCTCGAGCAGCGGCGAGAGCTCCCGCAGCCGCCCCAGCACGATGTCGCTGCTGCGGCGGTACACCTCGAAGCGGGGACCGAGGAACGCCGCCTGGGGGCAGAGCCGGTGTGCCTGCCCCATCGACATCGCCGAGTGCACGCCGAAGCGACGTGCTTCGTACGAGGAGGTGGCGACGACGCCTCGTGGACCGATACCGCCGACGACCACGGGTTTGGCCCGCAGTGACGGTTTGTCACGCTGTTCGACGGCGGCGTAGAAGGCGTCGAGGTCGAGGTGCAGCACGGTGGCCTGGCCTGCCATGGCGGCATCCTCCCAGCCGGTCGTCACGCGGCCGGGCCTGTCCACAATCGGCTCCCGGTGCCCCCGCCGGGGTGCCGGCGCGGGAACCCTGGGCGACATGAGCGAACGAACCGGGCGGGAGCGTACTCCGCTCATCCGCGCCCGCAGCACCGCGGACCTGCTGGGCACCCTTCCGGTCCTGTTCGGCTTCCATGTCCAGGAGTCGTTGGTGGTGGTCGTCTTGGACGGGCCCCGCCGGCGGGTGGGATTCCGGTTGCGGCTGGACCTCCCGGAGCCGCAGCTGTTCGGGGTCGCCGCCGGCCAGGTGGCGGAGCTGCTGGGGGACAAGCAGGCGCGTGCCGCTGTTGTGGTCGCCGTCAGCGCAAGTCGTTCGACGGACGCGCTGGTGCGGGCTTGCGCGGACCGGCTCGAGCGAACCGGGGTGGAGGTGGTCGACGCGCTGCGCTGCGACGGCAGCCGCTACTGGTCGATGCGGTGTCCCGGTCCGCACTGCTGTCCACCCGAGGGCGCTCCTTACGACGCCGCGGCCGGCGTCGGCCTGACCGCTGCGGTGGCGGCGGGGATCGAGGTGCTCGCGGACCGAGCCGAGTTGGCCGCCCGGGTGGCACCGGCGCAAGGACCCGTGCTTCGCCGCATGCAGGCGGCCACCGAGCTCGCTGTGGCCGACCGGACGAGCGTGGCGACAGGTTCCAAGGCCGACCCGCCGGTGGCGATGGACCGACCCGGTCACCGCCGGGTGGCGCAGATCGGCGCCGACCGGGTCATGTCGATCCTGTCCGCCGCCGTGACCGACCCGGGCGCACCGCTGTCCGACGCCGCCGTGGCCCAGCTGAGCGTTTGGTGCGAGTCCACGGTCGTGCGTGACCTGGTGTGGGCGCAGATCTCGCCGCGGAACGCTGCCGCCCACCACGGCGTGTGGGCGCAGGTCGCCCGGCGGGTGGTCCCGCCGTTCGAGCCGGCCGTCTTGGGCCTGGCCGCCTTCAGCGCCTGGCTGAAGGGGGACGGAGCCGCGGCCTCGTGTGCGATCGAGCGGGCCGAGCGGGTCGCGCCCGAGTACCCGATGACGCGGCTCATGGCAGGCATCCTGGCCAACGCGGTTTCGCCGTCGGTGTGGGCTCCGGTGGACGAGTCGGCGGTGTGGGCCGTGTTCGACGACCCGGACGCGGCCGTGTGCTAAACCACCGTCGGGGGGTGGTGGAGTCGGCGCAACTCGGCAAGGCTGGTGCATGACCGCCCTCGGTGAAGGAGTGAGCATGGGCCAGGAGGTCGAGAGCCGGGTCTTCACCCGCGAGGACCGCACCCGTTACCGCAGCAAGGTGCGCAGCTGCCTCGACGTCTTCGAGAGGATGCTGCGCGAGGCCCGCTTCGAGGAGAACAGGCCGACGACCGGCCTCGAGATCGAGCTCAACCTCATCGACGAGCAGGGCGACCCGGCTATGAAGAACGCCGAGGTCTTGGAGGCCATCGCCAATCCCGACTTCCAGACCGAGCTCGGACAGTTCAACCTGGAGATCAATGTGCCCCCCCGCCGACTGGCCGGAGGTGGCTTCTGCGGGTTCGAGGAGGACGTCCGCGCCAGCCTCAACGCGGCGGAAACCCGGGCCAGCCAGGTCGGCGCACACCTGGTCATGGTCGGGATCCTGCCGACGTTGAGCCCCGGCCACATGACCGCGAGCCTGCTGTCGCCGAACCCGCGGTATGCCCTGCTCTCCGAGCAGATCCTGGCCGCCCGGGGCGAGGACATCGTGATTGCGATCGATGGCGTGGACCGGTTGCAGACGACGACCGACACCATCATTCCCGAGGCGGCGTGCACGAGCACGCAGCTGCACCTGCAGGTCGGCCCCGAGCAGTTCGCCGACCACTGGAACGCGGCGCAGTGCATCGCCGGAGTCCAGCTGGCGGTGGGCGCGAACTCGCCGTTCCTGCTGGGCAAGGAGCTGTGGCGGGAGACGCGCATCGGGTTGTTCGAGCAGGCCACCGACACCCGGTACGAGGAGCTCAAGGCGCAGGGTGTCCGGCCCCGAGTGTGGTTCGGGGAGCGTTGGATCACCTCGATCTTCGATCTCTTCGAGGAGAACGTCCGCTACTTCCCGGCGCTGTTGCCGATCACCGACCAGGAGGATCCCGCCGAGGTCCTGGCCCGGGGCGACACTCCCGGCCTGGCCGAGATGCGACTGCACAACGGGACCATCTACCGCTGGAACCGCCCGGTGTACGACGTGGTCCGGGAGCGCCCGCACCTGCGGGTCGAGAACCGGGTCCTCCCGGCCGGTCCCACGATGGTGGACACGATGGCCAACGCCGCCTTCTACTTCGGCCTCGTCCGGGCACTGGCAACGAGCGAGCGACCGCTGTGGTCACGGATGTCGTTCAGCGCCGCCGAGGAGAACTTCCATCTCGCGGCTCGTGACGGGATCGACGCCAAGCTTTACTGGCCGGGCGTGGGCACGGTCCCGGCGACGGAGCTCATCTTGCGCCGGCTGCTGCCACTGGCGCACGAGGGCCTCGACGCCTGGGGCGCCGACCCGAGCGAGCGCGACCGGCTGCTCGCCGTCATCGAGCAGCGTTGCCTGCTGGGACGAAACGGTGCCACTTGGCAGAGCGAGTGCTTCCACAAGCTGTTCGACGAGGGGACCGCTGCGCGCTTCGACGCGCTTCGGGGAATGGTTCGGCGCTACAGCGAGCACATGCACGCCAACGAGCCGGTTCACGAGTGGCCGGTGTGAGCCGGGCCGGCCTTGCGTCGCGGGGCGCCACCAGCCGACACCGCTGATGTCGTCGGGGTGTCGCCGCGTGGCACACTGGGAAGGCTGCAGTTGGCGAGAAGCCGGCTAGCCGTACCCACAGCCACCGTCGAGAGGGTTCTGGTGTCGTTGAGCAGGGCTCGACCACTGTCCGCGCTGATGGCAGAAACCGCGGTGACAGCCCTGTTCGAGCGAGGTGGCGCTCGGGGGTTCGTCACCGCCGAGGAGCTGCACGGTGTTGTCGACGCAGCGGGGCTGTCGGAACCGGAACGGACGGCGCTGGTCACGGCACTCGTGGAGTGCTCGATCTCCGTCGTGCTAACTGGCGCTGGCGTCGGCTCGCCTCGAGTCGCCGCGGCGGCCCGGAGTGGCCGAGGCGCGGTTGCGGTCAGCGCGACCAAGAAGGCGCCGGGCAAGCGAACGGCCTCGAACGGCCCCGCGGCTGCCCCGGAAGTGCCGCCTGCTGGGCGCCCGCCGGGGCGAGCCGCAGTTGTCGCCGAGGCCGACGTGACGACGGCACCGGGGAAGCAGAAGGTGCTCGCCGACATCGACGACGCCGTGTTCGAGAAGGACCTCGCCGAGGACCTCACGCTCAAGGAGGACGAGCGGGAGGGGTTCACCCTGTCGGCGGCCGACGAGGCGGATGAACCAGAGCAGCAGGTCATGGTGGCCGGTGCGACCGCCGACCCGGTCAAGGACTACCTGAAGCAGATCGGCAAGGTGCCGCTGCTCAACGCCGAGCAGGAGGTGGAACTCGCCAAGCGCATCGAGGCCGGCCTGTTCAGCGAGGAGAAGCTGGCATCGGGTGAGCGGACCTCTGCCAAGCTCACCAACGAGCTCGACTGGATCGCCGAGGACGGTCGACGCGCCAAGAACCACCTGCTGGAGGCCAACCTGCGGCTGGTCGTGTCGCTGGCCAAGCGTTACACCGGCCGCGGCATGCTCTTCCTCGACCTGATCCAGGAGGGGAACTTGGGGCTGATCCGGGCGGTGGAGAAGTTCGACTACACCAAGGGATACAAGTTCTCGACCTACGCGACGTGGTGGATCCGGCAGGCCATCACCCGAGCCATGGCCGACCAGGCTCGTACGATCCGGATCCCTGTGCACATGGTCGAAGTCATCAACAAGCTCGCCCGCGTGCAACGGCAGATGCTGCAAGACCTCGGGCGCGAGCCGACCCCGGAGGAGCTCGCCAAGGAGCTCGACATGACACCGGAAAAGGTCGTGGAGGTGCAAAAGTACGGCCGCGAGCCGATCAGCCTGCACACCCCTCTCGGCGAGGACGGCGACAGCGAGTTCGGTGACCTGATCGAGGACTCGGAGGCCATCGTCCCCGCCGATGCGGTGTCGTTCACCTTGCTCCAGGAGCAGCTGCACGCAGTCCTCGACACGTTGTCGGAACGAGAGGCCGGGGTGGTGTCGATGCGCTTCGGGCTCACCGACGGGCAGCCGAAGACGCTCGACGAGATCGGCAAGGTCTATGGCGTGACCCGGGAGCGGATCCGCCAGATCGAGTCCAAGACGATGAGCAAGCTGCGCCACCCGTCCCGTTCCCAGGTGCTGCGCGACTACCTGGACTGACCGACGAGCAGTGCCGTGTCGAGGCGGCAGCCGAAGATCTCGACTTGCGCGGCGATTTGCTCACGCAGACGTACCTCGCGGACTACCATTTGTGCGCCGCTTCGGCCCGCGAGGGCGGAGGCCATGCGTCCAGGGATCGTCATGACCAACTTCCGGTGCAGCGACCGTCGCTTGCGAGACGCACTCAGCCAGCGGGGGGCCGGCCCGGCACGACGCCGCTGCACGCGGGGTGTCGCCATGGCGGCCGTGCTGGGCGCGGTTGCGCTCGGCTGCGCGCCCTCCGCGGGTGATCCAACGCCCCACCATCGCCTTGCCGTGGCGGGCCAACCCGGTCATTTCACGGCGGACAAGCGGTCGCCGGCGCACCCCCGGGCCTCCCCGTCCGGCTCGGCGACGCCGAGAAGACCCTCGAGCACCCGCCTGCGGCGTCAGCACCGCAGGCTCCACCTTCGCCATGTCCCGGCCGCCGCGGTGCCGGACCCCGAGCTGACACCGGGTGCGGTGCTGACCACGAGCGCCGCCACCGTGTGCGTGCCCGGGTACGCATCCTCGGCGCGTGACGTGCCAAACTCCGAGAAGGAGGCCGCGTACGCCCGCTACGGCGTCCCCCACGTGCCGTACGCGCACCAGGTCGACCACCTCGTCTCCCTCGAGCTCGGCGGGTCGAACGCGCTGACCAACCTGTGGCCGGAGCCGTACGCGGGCAAGTGGGGCGCTCGCACCAAGGACGTCTTGGAGAACAAGCTGCACGACCTGGTGTGCGCCGGCACGCTCACCCTGACCCACGCCCAGCACATCGAAGCCACCAACTGGGTCGCGGCGTACCGCAAGTACGTCGGCTCGCCCCCCGCCGCGAGCCCGGCCACCCCGGCGGCGACAAAACCGCCGTCCAAGGCGCCAGCTCCGACGGCCTCGGGGTCTTCCGGCAGGTGCGAGCCGGGCTACTCACCCTGCCTGCCGCGGGTGGCGGACCTCAACTGCGACGACATCCCGTCCAGCAAGACGCCGGTGAGGGTCAGCGGCTCCGACCCCTACGGGCTCGACTCCGACGGGGACGGCGTCGGCTGCGAATAACACAGGCCCCGAGTTGTTGTGCACCATAGGGCGGACTCGGTCGGTGACAGCTCGCGCCGTTCGGTGCTCAAGGTGCCGGTCGGGCGGCGCCAAGGCCCAGCTGTGGGCTCAACCAGGCCGACTCAGATGGCGAAGCCCGACCGGCAGCCTGCGGGTACCCCCCGATGCCGTCGCCATTCCCAGCCACGGACCCGCGGGTACGACGAGAACCAGTCAGGTCACCAGAACGGCTAGCCCCCACACGCTGGCCGCCAACAAGGCGCCGGCCAGCTCCACCAGCATCGCCAGCCCGGTGGCGCGGACCGCCACCGCGGTGGAACGTCGCGCCGCGGCGTGTTGCCCCAGCCGGACGCGCTCGGCAACGTACACGGCGGCGAGGAAGCCCAGCAGCAATCCGACCACTGGCACGACGAAGAAGCCGATGATGCCGGCGAGGCCGCCGAAGGTGACGGTGGACGTGGGTACGCCTGCCGTGCGCAGGTGACGTCCGGCGACCAGCCACTTGCCCAGGCTGCCTCCGACGAGGAGTGCTGCCGCGGTTCCCAAGACCGCGTACGCGGCGGCTCCGCCGGTCTCGCTGGCCCAGATGGCGATGCCACCCGCCACGATCAGGGAACCGGGCATGACGGGCAGCACGACGCCGACGACCCCGACGGCGATGACCGCGCCGACCAGGATCTCGCCGGCGGTGGACATGGGCGGAGTGTGCCAGTCACCGCCCGCGACGCACATCGGCCCCGGGACGAAGCCCGGGGCCGATGTCACGGTCTCACGACCTTGGCGTCAACGCTCCTCGGGAGGCGCGGTCGCAGGGGTCCTGACGAGACGGCCGGTCTCGTCCTGGATGCTCGCCGCGACCTGGCGCAACTTGTCCTCGTGCTCGCGCGCATGGTGGGCGCAGAACAGCAGTTCGCCACCGCTCGACAGCTCGACCCGCAGGTACGCCTGCGCACCGCAGCGGTCACAGCGGTCCGCGGCGGTGAGGGCGGATCCGGGTGCAAGGGCGGTGGGCACGAGCTGTCCTCAGTTCTTGGTCGGGTGGCACAGTCAACTGCGTCAACATCCAATCACGCCGGTAACTTCCCTCCGATCGGCTGGGCGGCGTCACCCTAGAGGCTGAACGTCCGTGCCGGCGCACCTAATGGTGGACCCATCTCGCCTCGACCGCAGCAGATGCCGGCTGTGGTGGCAACGGCGTGTCGTACGTCGAGACGTCCTGTGGCGCAGCTCGGCGCGCTGCGCCGACTCCGTCAGATGCCGCAGGTAGCCTCGGGCGAAACCGTCTGCGAGCGGAAGGGGTCCCGTGCCGGGCAAGGGCGCAACCGTCGAATCCGCGTACAACGCGCGGCACCTGCTGGTGCTCGAGGGGTTGGAGGCCGTCCGCAAGCGGCCGGGGATGTACGTCGGGTCGACCGACACCCGGGGACTGATGCACTGCTTGTGGGAGATCATCGACAACGCCGTCGACGAGGCCCTGGCCGGGGCGTGTACCAGCATCGAGGTGCTGCTGCGAGCCGACGGCTCCGCCGAGGTGCGCGACGACGGCCGTGGAGTGCCCGTCGACATCGAACCGAAGACCGGGTTGACCGGCGTCGAGGTCGTCTACACCAAGCTGCACGCCGGCGGGAAGTTCGGGGGCAGCTCGTACGTCGCAACCGGGGGGTTGCACGGCGTGGGCGCCTCGGTCGTCAACGCGCTGTCCGCCCGCCTCGACGTCGAGGTCGACAAGTCTGGTGCCACGTGGGCGATGTCGTTCCGTCGCGGCGCCCCGGGAGAGTTCACCGGTGAAGGTCCTGACGCCGCCTTCACACCCGGTTCGATGCTGCGCAAGCTCGGACGGGTCAAGCGGGTCGTGACCGGGACCCGGGTGCGGTACTGGCCGGACCCGCAGGTGTTCGTCAAGGGAGCGGCCTTCTCGTACGACGAGCTGGTGACGCGCGCCCGGCAGACGTCGTTCCTGGTGCCGGGACTGGATCTGGTGATCCGTGACGAGCGGGTAGCCGAGCCGGTCGAGGCACGGTTCCGACACGAGGGGGGGATCACCGAGTTCGTGGACTTCTTGAGCCCCGATCAGCCGGTGACGCCGGTGCTCAGGTTGCACGGCAGCGATGTCTTCACCGAGACCGTGCCGGTGCTCGACGCCGCCGGTCACATGACCCCCCGCGACGTGGAGCGTGAGCTCGGCGTCGACGTGGCGCTGCGCTGGGGGACGGGCTACGAGACCGAGCTGCGTTCGTTCGTCAACATCATCGCCACCCCGAAGGGGGGAACCCACGTCGCCGGCTTCGAGCGTGCCCTGACCCGCACCTTCAACCAGGTGCTGAAGTCGACCCGGCTGCTCAAGGTGGGCGACGCCGACGTGGTCAAGGACGACGTGCTGGAAGGCCTGACCGCGGTGGTCACGGTCCGGCTCGCCGAGCCGCAGTTCGAGGGCCAGACCAAGGAGGTACTGGGGACGCCGGCGGTGACCCGGATCGTGACCACGATCATCTCCCGCGAGCTCACAGCGTTCTTGACCTCGACCAGATCGGGTCACAAGGCCCCGGCCAGGGCAGTGCTGGAGAAGGTGGTCGGGGCGGCCAGGACCCGTCTGCTCGCGAGGCAGCAGCGCGACACCCAGCGGCGCAAGAACGCTCTGGAGTCCAGCGCCCTGCCGGCAAAGCTCGCCGACTGCCGCAGCAACGACATCGACCGCTGCGAGCTGTTCATCGTCGAGGGGGACTCCGCGCTCGGTACCGCCAAGTCGGCCCGCGAGGCGGAGTACCAGGCGCTGCTCCCCGTTCGCGGCAAGATCCTCAACGTCCAGAAGGCCTCCGTGGGCGACATGCTCAAGAACGCCGAGTGCGCCTCGATCCTCCAGGTGGTCGGCGCCGGCAGCGGTCGCGGCTTCGACCTCGACGCCGTCCGCTACGGGCGGATCATCTTCATGGCCGACGCGGACTCCGACGGTGCGCACATCCGCTGCCTGCTGGCCACGCTGTTCTTTCGCTACATGACACCGCTGGTCGCGGCCGGCAGGGTGTTCTCGGCGGTGCCGCCGCTGCACCGCATCGAGCTCTCCAACCCCAAGAAGGGCATGGACAGGTACTCCTACACCTACTCCGACGCCGAGCTGCAGCGGCGGCTGGCGGAGCTGGCGAAGCGCGGGCTGCGCTGGAAGGACCCGGTGCAGCGCTACAAGGGGCTCGGCGAGATGGACGCCCACCAGCTGGCCGAGACCACCATGGACCCTCGGCACCGCACCCTGCGGCGGATCACCGTCGACGACGCCCAGGCGGCCAGCGAAGTGTTCGAGCTGCTGATGGGAAACGACGTCGCGCCTCGCAAGGAGTTCATCGTGCAGGGCGCGTACGTCGTGGACACCGCCACCCTCGACACCTGAGGCGCCGGTCGCGTCGGCCGGCGGGTGACCTCCCGACGCTTCGGTCGCCCGAACAACCCGGCTGTCGGGAGATGGCAGCTGGTGCCGCCGGGCGCCAGCAGGTCAAGCCTGGGCGACGCGGGTGGCTGCGCCGCGCAGCGTGAGCAACGCGCACCCGGCCGCGAGGACAGCGCAGACAGCGGCGCCGAGGAACACCGTCTCGAGCTGGACCAGCCCGGCGTCCAGCAGCCGCAGGCGGTACTCGGGGCAGTGCACCGGATCTTGCGGGCAGAGCTGCTGGACGCCGGGGATGGCGGCGCTCACGTCGTAGAACCGGCGCAGTCCCACGGTGGTCAGCACCGAGATGCCGACCAGCATGCCGACCATCCTGGCGACGACGACCAGCGCGCTGGCAATCCCGTGCGCCTCCGGGCGGGTGCTCGCCAGCAGGGCCGCGTTCACCGGCGCGATCGCCGCGCCGAAGCCGAATCCGGCGAGCAGCAGCGGCACCGAAGCCGACCAGTGGGTCAGGGACTGGGCTCCCCAGGAGGCCATGTCGGCGAAGCTGGCGGCGGCGAGCAGCATCCCGGCTGCCGTCAGGGCCGGCGCGGAGACCCTGCGCGTGGCCCACCCGCCCACGACGGCGCCGACCGGCAGCGCGGCCAGGAACCGCACCAGGACCAGGGCGGCGTCGAGCTGGGAGTCCGGGTAGACGCTGAGCCGGGCAAAGAAGGGGATGTCGACGAGCGCCGCGATCAGCGCCGCGCCGACGAACAACGACACCAGCAGAGCGCCCCACGCCGGGCGCGCTCGCAACGCGCCGCGTGGTATCAGCGGGGCGCGAGCTCGGGTCTGACGCCAGCCGAAGACCGCCGCGCAGCCGGCGGAGGCGGCTAGCAGCGCGGGGCCGGTCGAGGGGAGTACCGAGACCGCAGGGTCCGCGGACGCGAACGTCACGATGACCCCCGCCAACGCCATCGCCAGGGCGAGCGCCCCGGGCAGGTCGAGCCGTGGGACGAGGGCGAGCCAGGACCGCCAGCGGAGCAGCGGCCGACGCGCGCTCAGCTGGCGTCCAAGAAACAGGGCCAGCAGTCCCAGCGCTCCCAGCCCGATGGGGCTGAGCCAGCGGCTCTCCCCGCTGAGCGGGACGAACGCCAGCCCGTAGGTCACGTCGGTGATCAGGCTTGCCGGCGCCCGCATCACCAGCACCACGTCGGCGACCAGCAGGGCCGCGAGCAGCGCGCCGACCGGATCTCGCCTCAGACCGCCGCGGGAGCCGGCCGGCCCGGTCGCCATGAAGGCGGCTGACAACAGCAGCGCCACCGCGGTGTTGAGCCAGAAGATCGACCGCCAGCCCGCCAGGGCCAGCACGACGGCTCCGTACAACGGCCCGACCACGCTGCCGAGCTCCTGCACGGCGCCGACGACGCCCAGCGGCAGCCCCCGTCGGTGCGCCGGCCACAGATCGGCCACCAACGCCAGGGTCGCCGGCACCAGTCCGCCGCCGCCCACCCCCTGGAAGAACCGGCCGACCACCATCGACGTCAGGTCGTACGCCGCGGCCGTGACCACCGACCCGAGCGCGAACACCATCAGCGAGCCGACGAGAACCGGGGTCCGGCCGCGGACATCGGCGATGCGCCCGATGAGCGGGAGCACGCCGACGTAGCCGAGCAGGAAGCCGGAGACGATCGGAGCCGCCAGCTGCAGCTGGTCGACGTCGAGCCCGGCCGCGGTCATCATGTCGGGCAGTGCCATCACGACCACGTAGGTGTCCGCCGCTGCGAACGCGAGAGCCACCGCGGCCAGTGCCAGCAGCAGCCGGGGCGCGGTCGCAGCGGGCAGCGGAGCCGCCTGCTCGCGGTCAGCCGCCGCGCTCACGGCGCGGTGATCTCGACTGTCTCGTTCGAAGGGTCGAGCGACAGCGTGTACGTGACGTCGGCGGAGCCGGAGTAGAAGGGTCCGGTGATCACCGCCGAGCGGACCTCGTCTGCGGTGCTGAGGCGGTACTCGACGCTGAAGTCGGCGGCGGGATCCGCCGACGGGATGACGGCCTGGATCGTCTTCCCCGGCAGCGTGCCGGTGATCGTGGTGAAGACCTGGTCACTCTGGCGGACCTGGCCTCCGCCGGCGACGTCCTTCGTGGCGGTCAGGAACGTCGAGACGCCTCGCTCGGGATCCAGCAGCTCCGCCGGGTCCGGCGCACCGTAGTCGCCGGGGGCCAGCGGAAGGTAGATCGGGCTGAAGCCGAGCTTGGCGTAGACGTTCCCGCCCACGGACACCACGTCGGCGCTGATCGAGCTCCCGGCCGCGGCGACCTTGACCTGTCCCTTGAAGGCCGGGTCGTGGGTGCCGACCCCGCTCGCCTCCAGCAGGCCGGGGACGCCGGAGGGCAGGGTGTCGGTCGCCATCGTGAACGTGATGCTGGCCGCGTCGTCGAGAAGCTGCCTGGCGTGCACCAGGCGAGCCTGCAGGTCAGGTGGCGATGGGCCGGACGTGGGGCCGCGCCCAGCGCTGCAGCCGATGGCGAGGGCCACCAGCAACGCGGCGACGCCGAGGCGGACCAGGCGGCCTCCCCGAAGGATCACGGTCTCAGCCTCTCACGTACGGTGACGGCCGCGGTGCTGGAGACCGCCGCGACCGGCTGCCGGGCGGGGACGCCCGAGCCGTCTCTTCGACCACCCGGCCCTGGCAGGTCGACCGGTGCGCCGCTGCCGGCGGCGCCGAGCGCCGGAGCGGCGCCGACCCAGGCCAGCAGCAGGGTGTCCTCGCCCCGGCGGAACCCATGGCAGCGGACGCCACCGGTCGCCCTGCCCTTGGCTGGGTACTCGCCGAGGGCGGTGAGCTTGACGGTGCCGTTCTGGGTGCCCGGGAGCGCGGCGCCGCTGCCCGCCACGGTCACGACCAGTGCACTGCTCGGGTCGGCGGATACGGCACCGAAGAAGACGGCGTGGGCGCGATCGGCAATCCTGATGCCGCCGACCCCACCGCCGGCCCGGCCCTGCGGACGCACCACAGCAGCGGGGAAGTGCAGCAACCTGGCGTCAGAGCTGACGAAGCAGAGCTCGTCGTCGGGGCCGGCGAGCTCGGCGGCCCCCACCAGCTCGTCACCGTCGTCGAGCCGGATGACGTCCCAGATGTCCTTGTTGGGCCGTTCCGGTGTCACCCGCTTCACGACGCCCCGCCGGGTTCCCAGCGCCAACCCGACCGAGTCCGGCTCGAGCGAAGCCAGGCACAACACTCGCTCCCCTGGTTCGAGGGCCAAGAACTCGCTGACCGGGGCGCCACCTTGCAGGTGTGGCGCGGAGGCGGTGGCCGGGAGCACCGGCAGGTCGAGAACGTCGAGCCGGTGCAGTCGCCCGCGGCTGGTGAGCGCGGCGACGGTGCCTCGTGCGGTGGCCGCCACCACCGAGACGACGACGTCGTGACGGGTCCGCTCCGCCGCCGCGCCGACCGACCGGGTGCTGGTGCGCGCGAGCAAGCCGGTCGAGCTCAGCAGCGCCAGGCAGGGGTGGTCGGCCACCTCCAGGGGTGCCGTAGCCACCGGCTGGCCGGCGGACTCCAACAACACGGTGCGCCGCGGCGAACCGAACGCCGTCGCCACCTCTGCCAGCTCGTCGGAGACCATCGACCGCAACAGCCTGTCGTCTGCGAGGACCGCCTCCAGTTGCTCGATGGAGCTGCGCAGCTCGGTGCTCTCGGACTCGAGTTCGAGCCGCGAGAACCGTGTGAGCCGCCGCAGCGGCATCTCGAGGATGTAGCCGGCCTGCACGTCGGAGAGGTCGAAGACCGCCATCAGTCGGTCCCGCGCGCTCGCCGCGTCGTCGCTGGCACGAATGAGCTGGATGACCTCGTCGATGTCGAGCATCGCCGTCAGCAGTCCTTCGACGAGGTGCAGCCGGTCGACCGCCCGGTCCCGCCGGTGGCGGCTGCGCCGCCGGACGACGTCGAAGCGGTGCTCGAGGTAGACCTCCAGCAGCCGCCGGAGCCCCAGCGTCTGCGGTTGCCCGTCGACGAGCACCACGGCGTTGATGCCGAACGTCTCCTCGAGTGGGGTCTGCCGGAAGAGCTGGTCGAGGACCGCCTCGGCCCGGAAGCCGTTCTTGACCTCGATCACCAGCCGCAGCGTGCTGTGGCGGTCGGTGAGGTTCTTGACGTCGGCGACACCCTGCAGTTTCTTGGCCTGCACCAGTGCCTTGATCCGCTCGATCACCTTTTCCGGTCCCACGTTGTACGGCAGTTCGGTCACCACGATGCCCTGGCGGCGCGTGGTGACGGCCTCGATGCGAGCGGACGCCCGCATCCGAAACGACCCGCGCCCGGACTCGTACGCCTCCCGGACCCCGGTCAGGCCGACGATCTTCCCGCCGGTGGGCAGGTCAGGCCCGGGGATGAACCGCATCAGGTCGTCCAAGGACGTGCCGGGTTCCGCGATCAGGTGGCGGAGCGCGGCCACCACCTCGACCAGGTTGTGCGGTGCCACGTTGGTCGCCATGCCGACCGCGATGCCGGACGCCCCGTTGACCAGCAGGTTGGGAATCGCAGCGGGCAGCACGCTCGGTTCGTACTCCCGGCTGTCGTAGTTCGCCCGGAAGTCGACGGTGTCCTCGTCCAGCGACGCGGTCATCGGCAGCGCGGGGGCCGCCATCCGGCACTCGGTGTAGCGCATCGCCGCCGGCGGGTCGTCGGAGGAGCCGAAGTTGCCGTGCCCGTCGGCCAGCGGCAGCCGCATCGCCCAAGGCTGCACCAGCCGCACCAGCGCGTCGTAGATGGCACTGTCCCCGTGGGGGTGCAGCCGGCCCATGACCTCCCCGACGACGCGGGCGCACTTCACGTGCCCTCGATCGGGGCGCAGGCCCATGTCGGCCATCGTGTAGAGGATGCGCCGTTGCACCGGCTTCAGGCCGTCGCGGGCGTCGGGCAGCGCGCGGGAGTAGATGACGGAGTAGGCGTACTCCAAGAAGCTGGCGCGCATCTCCTCGCCGACGTCGATGTCGACGATGTGCTCCTCGAAGTCGTCCGGGTCGGCGGTCCTGCTGCGGCCCATGACCGGCACACCTCCTGGTGGACGGGAGTGGCTGTCGAGTCATTGTCGCCGTTGCTGCCGACACCACCGCGCAGGCACGCCTGCCCGTTCCGGGAGGTGCGCCCCCTGCCCCGTCAGCCGCCGCGCAGCTCGGGGAAGTCGTCCTCGCTGTACCCGTTGTGGTGCGGCCGCTGCGCGGACTCCTGCTCGCGCAGCTCGACCCGGCGGATCTTGCCCGAGACGGTCTTGGGCAGCCCCTGCGGCCCCACGAACTCGAGCCGCCGGACCCGCTGGTAGGCCGCCAGCGAGTCGCGGGCGTGGCGCAGTAGCTGCAGCGCGGTGTCGCGATCGGGCGCCCAGCCCGCGGCGAGTGCGACAAAGGCCTTCGGAACGGCCAGCCGGACCGGGTCGGGGGACGGCACCACCGCCGCCTCGGCGACCGCCGGGTGCTCCAGGAGCACGCTCTCCAACGCGAACGGGCTGATCCGGTAGCCGCTGGCCTTGAAGACGTCGTCGGCGCGGCCGATGTACGTCAGGTAGCCGTCGTCGTCTCGACGCGCCACGTCACCGGTGTGGTACAGCCCCTCCCGCAGCACTTGGGCGGTGAGCTCTGAGTCGTCGCGGTAGCCGGTCATCAGGCCGGCCGGACGGGGCGCGAGCTCCAGGCAGATCTCGCCCTCGGTGCCGATGTCCTCGGTGGCCGGGTCCACGAGAACGACCTCGTAGCCGGGCAGCGGCCGCCCCATCGCGCCCCGGCGCAGCGGTTGCTGTGGGGTGTTGCCTACCTGGGCGGTGGTCTCGGTCTGCCCGTACCCGTCTCGGACCACCAGCCCCCACGCCGCCTCGACCTGATCGATCACCTCGCGGTTCAGCGGTTCACCGGCGCTGACGACCTCCCGCAACGGCACCGGATAGGCCCGCAGCTCCTGCTGCACCAGCATCCGCCACACCGTCGGCGGGGCGCAGAGCGTGGAGACCGGGGTCCGGGTCAGCAGCTCGAGCAGGCCGACCGGGTCGAACCGGGCGGTGTCGTGGACGAGCACGGTGGCCCCGGCGTTCCACGGTGCGAAGACGCTCGACCAGGCGTGCTTGGCCCAGCCGGGCGAGGAGACGTTGAGGTGTACGTCACCTGGTTGCAGCCCGAGCCAGTACATCGTCGACAGGTGGCCGACCGGGTAGGAGGTGTGCGTGTGCTCGACCAGCTTCGCCCGCGCCGTCGTACCGGAGGTGAAGTACAGCAGCAGCGGGTCGTCCCCACCGGTGTCGGTCCGGCCGTCCCAGGCCGGATGCGTCAGCGACTCCGAGTAGGCCAGCCATCCCGGCGCCGCGGCGTCGTCCCCTACTGAGATGCGCACACACGCCTGCGCTATGCCCTCGAAGCGCGCCGTGTCGTCACCGTGCGCAACGACCGCGGCGACCCGGCCGCGCGCGACCCGGTCCGCCAGGTCGGCCCTCGACAACAGCGTGGTCGCCGGGATCAGGATGGCTCCAATGCGGATGCAGGCGAGGACCAGCTCCCAGAGTGGGATGCAGTTGCCGAGCACGAGCAGCACCCGGTCGCCCCTGCGGACGCCGCGCTCCCGGAGCCAACCGGCGACCTGGCGAGACGAGATGGCCATCTCCGCGTAGCTGCGGCGGGTCTGCGTGCTGCCGTCCGCGGTGAGGATCAGTGCGGTGACCTGCGGCTGGCTGATCGCCAGGTGATCGAACCAGTCGGCCGCCCAGTTGAACCGCGGCAGGTCCGGCCAGCCGAATCCCGCCCGGGCGGCGTCGTAGTCCTCGCGGTGCGCCAGCAGCAGGTCGCGGGCCGCCTTGAACCGCGACGTGGCCGACGACTCGTCGTCAGCTTGGGTCACTCCCGAATCCTAGGATCCGGCGGTCAGCTGGTTGCGGTGGCCCGAAGCGCGGGAAGCAGTGGTCGATGCAACCTGTTGACCGGTCGGCGCGTCTGACGGGCATGCGGAGATGGACTGTGGTCGCCGTGCTGGTGCTGGCGACAGCGTGCGGCACCGCCTCCTCGACGACCGGTGGAACGACGTCGGAAACCAGCAATCCGACGTCGTCGGGGACCAGCAAGGCGATGTCGTCGGGGGTGAAGGGCGTCACGACCGCCGGGCCGGCCTGCCCGGCACAGGCCGCCGAGAACCCGTGCCTGGACCGGGCGGTGCCCGCGTCGATCACGATCACCCGGGTCGGTTCGTCGGAGCCCACCGCCTCGGTCGTCACCGGTCGCGACGGCCGGTTCCGGCTCGATCTGACACCGGGGCGCTACGTTCTCACTGCCCGGCTGGTCGGATCGAGCCCCCTTGCGATGGTCCAGCGCCGCGACGTGACCGTGACCGCCGACTCGTACCGGGCGATGGAGATCCGGTTCGACTCCGGCATCCGGTGACGCAGAAACTCGCGGCCCCCAGCGTCCCTGTGACGAGACGCTGAAGGCCGCGAGGTCAGCCCGCGAAGGGGTTCAGCGCAGCCGCAGCTGGAAGATGCGGTTGCCCCAGTTGCTGTAGCCGGTGCCGGCGTTGGGGATGTACTGGGTCGCCAGCCACACCCGGTTCGTTCCCGGGACGATCTGGCCGTTCGAGTAGTCGCCCCAGCGCCCGACGGACCCGTACTGCTTGGTCCCGGTGAAACCGTTGTCGGGGTACGCCCCTGCCGCCGCACGCCTGATCGGGCCGAACTTCGACCCCGGCGCCGCCGTCGAGTACGCCGCCGACAGGTAGGTGTCGCGGCCACCGAAGCTGAACGTCATCGCCATTGCCCCGTTGGGCGTCATGTTGATGTGCGGGTAGAGCAGGTAGAGGCCCTGCGCCGCCACGTATCCCTGCCGCATGATCCGCGTCTTGTTGTCCACCGAAGTCCTGGTCAGGTGGGGACGGACGACGAACCAGGCGACGCCGGAGCGGTCGGAGACGTCACCGGCAACGGTGACACCGGTGTTCAGGGCTCCGACCAGCCGGCCGTTGATGTACTGCACCTCCTGCATCGCGTCGAAGTCGGTGTCGACCAGACCGGTGGTCGGCTTGCCACAGCTGGCGCAGTAGCCACGCGGCGTCTGAGCGATCGGCGGGAACGAGTACCCCTCGGACCGGATCACCCGAACCGACAGCCTGGGGTTGCGCTTGCCGGTGGTCACCGCCTTGCGGTGCGACACCGCCCAGACGGCCAACCGGTTGTCAGACGTGCTGTTGGGGTCCAACGAGGACATCATCCACTCGGCCGCCGACTTGCCGTACGTGTTGGCCGGCTGCACGTGGTACGCCGGCGCACCGGCGACCTGCAGGTTCTCGAACTGCACCACGTTGGCCGGCAGCCGGGCGATCAGCTGCGACTTCGACACGACGTAGAGCTGGCTGCCGTTGAAGCCCACGTTCGAGAACTCGTTGGTGGTGATGTAGACGTTGAACTTGTCCACGCCCATGATCGGGTAGTCGGCGAGGCATGGGCAACCGGCGTGGTTCTCGTCGCTGGCCGGGATCCGGTAGACCTTCCAGCGCAGCGCCGGGTTCGCCCTCCGGCTGACCGCCAGGTCGATGTGCGACTCGGAGAAGTTCCCCTTCTTGTTGAACTTGTACTCGAAGACCGTCGCGAACCACCGGCGGCTGCTCGCGTCGTAGAAGACCCGTGGGTCGGAGGTGTTGGCTATGGGCCGCTCGCGAAAGAACGTGTTCAGATAGAACGGTCCGGTAACCGGGGTGCCGTTGCGCCGGTAGATGGCGCCGGTCACGTTGACGAAGTTGGCGACGTAGCCGTTGCCCGCGCCCAGGCCCTCGTCCGGCGGCTCGAGGTTGAAGCCCGCGGCGGCACGGTTCTGGATCGCGTCCACCCCGTCGAAGTTCTGCAGCACCTTGGTGTTCGCGGACTGCCGACCGAACTGGGTCCTGGTCGCGTGCACTCGCGGTGGGCTGACGCGCTGTGACGAGCGGCCGTGCGGTCGGAGCACCGGCAGCGGGTGCTGCACGTGCCCCCTCACTCCTGCCGGGGGCGCCTTGATAGTGGCCGGGCGAACCGTGCCGACCGGCCGGATCGTGTGATGCGTGGCTCGGGCGGCTCCGCCCGGTGTGGCGGCTCGGCCGGTGGCCTCGGAACGGACTGAGGCGTCGGCGCCGACGGATACCGCCGACAGCGCACTCGCCGCCGCGACGGAGGCCGCGGCGGCGATCGCCAACCTGGTTCGGTGATGGGTCATTCCACACTCCCTGATGCTCCGGCGCGAGACGAGGCGGCCGGAAGGGCGGCCGTCGACCCGCGGGGTTGAGGCTGGCTCTCGGCGGGCGTGTGTCTTCGCGTCACAAGCGTCCTCGTCCGAGCAGGCGGACGCGGCCGAGAATGGCCGCGTCGATGAGGGCTGGTCTACGCCGGTGAGCGCCGTCGTGTCAAGGGGTGGAGCGCGGTGCATGCAAGACTGGCGCCCATGCCGGAGTCAACGCCTCACAGTCGGGCCCGCCGCGCGGCGGCGGTACGACCCGCCGGCGTCGACGCTCCGGACCGGGCCGAGGAGCTGCGGTCGGCGATCGAGGCCAGTGGCTACTACCCGAACGTGGTCCTAGACGGGGTCACCGCGGCACTGGCCGGTGAACCGGTCCGGTCCTTCGTCGTCCACCACGAGCCGACGTTCGACCGTGACGAGGTCCGCCGCCACGTCACCGTCGCCGCGCTCACCGGCTCCCGCCTCGTCGTGGGCCACACCGACGAGAACGCCGCCGACGACCTGCTGCCCGAGCCGTACACAACCACCACCACCGAGGCGATCCCGTTGGCGGCCGTGCAGTCGGTGGTGGTGAGCCGCATGGTCGCCAACCCGGATCGTTTCGACGGGGGGCCGCTGCCGCGCGACGCCGCGAGCGAGGCCGTCGTCACCGTGGGGTGGGGAGCGGTCGGCCGGATCGAGCTGGAGCCGGCCGTCTGCAGCGACCCCGACTGCGAGGCCGATCACGGCTACTCGGGAAGCGTCTCCGCCGATGACTTCTCGCTGCGGGTGAGTACCGCCGCCGACGGCACCGGGGCCGTCGACCGGCTCCTCGCCTTTGCCCGGGACCTGTCCGCGGCCACCGCGCGGCGATGACGGCTGCTGCCGCCGCGAGCGTGCTGCCCCGGTACGGCGACCGCTCCCTGTCCGAGCTCCTGCCGGGGGTCGGCGCCGCCCTCGCGCTGCCCGGATTCGCCGACGCTCTGGATCTGCCGCAGGCGTCTCGTTACGTCGTGGTACTCGTCGACGGCCTGGGTTGGCAGCTGCTGGACCGGCATCGCGACGTGGCGCCCTACCTCGCCTCGCTGCTGGACGCGCGGCCGCCCCTGACATGCGGGGTTCCGTCCACCACCGTGACCAGTCTCACCTCGCTTGGCACCGGGCTGGTGCCGGGTCGGCACGGCGTCGTCGGCTACACCAGTCGGATCCCCCAGACCGGCCGCCTGCTCAACGCGTTGAAGTGGGACGGGCGGGTCGACCCGTTGGTGTGGCAGCCGCATCCCACCGCCTTCGAGCTCATGGACCGGGCGGGGGCCGCCGTGACCGCGGTCAACCGCAGCTCGTTCGAGGGCACCGGTCTCACGGTTTGCAGCCAGCGTGGGGCCACCTACCTCGGCGCGGACACTCCCTGGGAGCGGCTCTCGATCGTCTCCGAGGTGGCCAAGACGGAGCGTTCGATGACGTACGCCTACGAATCGACGCTGGACCACCACGGTCACGAGGTGGGGTGCGAGACCGAGGCGTGGGTGTCGCGGCTGGCCGATGTCGACACCGACCTGCTGCGTCTGCGAGCAGCGCTGCCCTCAGACGCGGTCATGGTCGTGACCGCCGACCACGGGATGCTCGACATCGCTCGCGAGGACCGGTTCGACGTGGACGACCACCCGGAGCTGCTCGACGACGTGGTGCTGCTCGGTGGCGAGGCGCGGCTGCGCCATGTCTATTGCCGGGCCGGCGCCTCGGCGGACGTGGCGGCTCGCTGGGGCCTCCTGCTTGGCGACAACGCCACCGTCGTCACCCGCGACCAGGCGGAGGCGCTGAACTGGTTCGGACCAGTCACACCGCCGGTTCGCCCCCGGATCGGGGACGTCCTGGTCGCTGCCCGCGGCGACTTCGCCACGTTCTCCCGGCGGCTCTTTCCCGTCGAGTGTTCGATGGCGGGCTTCCACGGGTCCCTGACCGCCGCGGAGATGCTCGTCCCGCTGCTGGTCGACGCTCCACGCCAGTGACCGCCCCACCGATTCCCCGATGACCTCCCGGCTCACCATCCGGCTCCACGCGCCGAGCACTGCCCGCCGTCGCCTGCTCGACTGCCGTCAGTCACGTCGCAGTCGTAGCCAGGTGCTGCTCCCAGTAGTCCCACAGGACTGTCGCGAACGTGGCGAGGTCGGGGCAGGTGATCCCGGACCCGGCCAGCTGCTGCTCGGTCTTCCGCGAGGCGAAGGTGCTGGGAGACGACAGCTGCGTGATCGCCTCCGGCGGCACACCCAGACGGCCTGCCGTCTGCTGCAGCACGAGCCGGGCCGGCGTGCTGCCCAGCACCCGTCTCAGCGCCCGGCCCGGCAGGCCGCGGGGGGTGAGCGGCGACACGACCCGCCGATCGACCAGAACCGTGAGGCGCGGCGCACCGGCCGCGGTGGCGAAGGCGTTGACGACGTCTGTGGTCGGTTGCGGCCGCGGACCGATCAGATGGAACGTCTGGTGGTCCAGGCCGGGCCGGTGTGCGAGGTGGTCCAGCGCCGCGACTACGAAGTCAACGGGGACCAGGTGGGTGTCGCCCAGGTCGAACCCGAGCAGCGGCGTCCACTGCGGCAGCGTGTCCCGCAGCAGTTTGAGCAGCGGGAAGAAGTAGTAGGGGCCGTCGACGGTGTCGATGCGGCCGGTCCGCGAGTGCCCGACGACAACCCCCGGGCGGTAGACCCGCCACGCCACCTCCCCTTGGTCGCGCACCGCGCGCTCGGCGTCGAACGTCGTTTGGTGGTACGCCGACGGCAGCCGCTGCCCGACGTCGAACATGGTCTCGTCGTAGGCCCCCCGGTGGGTGCCCGCGACCGCAAGCGACGACACGTGGTGGAAGGTGGTCACCCGCAGGGCCGCGGCCGCGGCCAGCGCCTCCCGGGTGCCGCCGACGGTCACCTCGGCGTTGCGTCGTGCGGACGCGGTCATGTCGTAGCCGGCGGCGAGGTGGAATAGGTGGTCGAACGAGCCGGCACGGCGTCCGATCCAGGCGGGGTCGAGGCCCAGCCACGGCCTGCTCAGGTCACCGACGACTGCCTCGACCCGGTCGGCGCCGCGCCAGGACCGCCGCAGCTGCTCCAGCTGCGGGAGCGACGACGACGCGTCGACGTGCACCACGATGTCGCCGCTGCGCTCCCGGAGCAGGTGCTCGACCAGATGCCGCCCGATGAGCCCGGTCGCACCAGTGACGAAGGCGGTCACGGCGCGATGGTAACCAGCCGCGTTCGGAGCCCCACGGTGTTGGAGACCGGTCAGTCAGCCTTGGGCGGCCGGCCTCCCAACATGATCTCGTCCCAGGACGGCACGCTGGTGCGCCGGCGTTCCCGGCGCCGTCCATGGCCGCGACCCGATGGCTCCGGACCGGGCGGGTCGCTGGTGGCCCGGGCCAGCGCGTCGAGCTCGTCACCGCCGACGGCACGCGGTTGCTGGATCGGCTCTGGCTCGGGCGCGGGCTCCTGGTCGGCCGCCGGGCGCAGGGAGCGCGCCGACCCGATCGGGGTGACAGCGGTCTCGTCGGAGGGTTCCTCATGGGCTTCCGGCTCCGGCGCCGGATAGGTCGGACCTTCTCGAAGCGGTGCGGACAGCTGTGACTCCGCGACCGCGGAGGCGATGGCCATCTCGGTGGGATCGGCGGCCGGTGGGACGTCGCCGATCAGCGATCGGCCGCACTCGTCGGCGGCGAGGACGTAGCGGCCGGGCGGGTCGAAGAGGTAGGTGGCGGGGCTCTCACCGGGGGCGGTCACGTGCACGGCCCACCGTCCGTCCTCACGCCGGTAGGAGTCCCAGGCAGCCGCTCGGGGATCGGTACCACGCCGACCCAGCTCCTCGTCGACCACGTCCCCGAGCAGCCGTGTCGGGCCGGAGGAGTGCCTGCGCCGGATCGTGGCGCGGCGGGCACGCTCGCAGATGTGCTCACGCTCGGCGAGAACGGGCACGGCGTAGCCGGCCACGCGTTCGAGCGGCATTCTGGCCGCGGCGGCGACGGCCTCTGGTGTCTCACCGGCTCGGATCCGGGCCTGGATGTCGCGGGGGCGCAGAGCGGTGTCCATCGAGATCTCCAACTGTCCGAGTCGGGCGCGGTCCCCCCGCAGAGCGGCGCGCAGGCGGTCGTCGGCGACCACGCGGAACTGCTCGCCGGCGTCGCTGCGCAAGAGCAGGTGCTGCCGGTCCTCGCTCAGCCCCACGAGCCGCAGGTCACGCATGTCTGACCTCCCGGTGGTCCGAGCCGTACGCCCGGACGGCTGCGCTCAGTGTTGTCGCCGCGCTGGTCACAACCAAGCGCACGCGCCGGTGTGGCGGTGGCTTCTGCGGCTATCTGCCGACGGCGCTCGGTACGGGCGGCTCGGTCACCGCTCCCGGTACCCGCATCGCGTAGGCAACGGCGACGGTCAGCGCTCCCGACGCCACCGGGACGGCGTAGCCGAGGGACGGCCCGAACGCGTCGACCACCACTCCGCTGAGTGCGGCGCCGGGCGCGATGCCGACGGCCAGCCCGGCGGTGACCCAGGTGATCCCCTCGGTCAGGCGCGCGGCGGGAACGCACCGCTCGACCAGCGACATCGAGGCGACCAGGGTGGGCGAGATGGCGAAACCGGCGACGAAGAGTGCCAGCGCCGCCCACCCGATGCTCGGCACAAACACCAGCGAGGCCATCACGGCGCTCAGCGCGACCGCGCCGATCCGCAACCGGTTCAGCGCGCTTCGCCGCAGCGTCAGCGCGCCGGTGACGAGGCCGGCGAGCAGGCTGCCCAGCGCCCACAACGCAAGCAACCACCCGGCATCGCTGGCACTGCCCGCCTGCTGGGCGAAGGCGACCGTGACGACCTCCGTGCTGCCGAACAGGCTGCCGAGGCCCGCGGCCGCGACCATCAGCGGTCCCAGGACCCCCCAGCCGAGAGGATCGCGCAGCCGTGCGGTGTGGTCCGCGCCGCCCACCGGCGGCTGGGTTGCGCTCTGCGCGGACAGCATGAGCGTGCCAACGAGGCACAGCACCGCCGTGGCGGCGACACCGGCGAACGGGTCGACCCGCGTCGCGAGGACCGTCACCAGGACCGGCCCGACGATGAAGACCATCTCGTCGACGACCGCCTCGAACGCGAAGGCCGTGTCGAGCAGCCCGCGATCGGGTACGACGTGGCGCCACCTGGCCCGCACCGACGAGCCGATCTGCGGGAACGCGGCACCAGAGGCCGCGGCGCACAGGTGTGGCCACGGCGGGGCCCACCGCTGCGCGACCGCTACCACGAGGGCGGCGACGCCGACCGCGAACACGCCTGCCGCCACAGGGAGCACCCGGCGCTGCCCGAAGCGGTCGACGATCCGGCCCTGCCACGGCGAGACCACCGCGGCAGCCACCACCTCGACCGCCGCCACCGACCCCGCCAGACCGTAGGACCCGGTCCGGGCGGACACCAAGATCACGATGCCCAGGCCCAGCATCGATATCGGCAGCCTCGCCACCAAACCGCTCAGGCTGAACGCCAACGCCCCAGGTAGCCTCAGCAGGCGGCGGTACGGATCGAGCACGGCTGCGAGCCTACTGAGCCCCACGGACAGGACGGTCGGATGGCGAAGACCACCGCGGCGGACTCGCGCCGCGGCGTGGAGCCGTACGACGCGCTGCTGCTGGTGTCCTTCGGGGGACCGGAGGGCCCCGGCGACGTGCTGCCGTTCCTGCACAACGTCACCCGGGGACGAGGCGTGCCGCCGCGACGGCTGGCGGAGGTCGCCGAGCACTACGCGGCGTTCGGAGGGCGCTCACCGATCAACGACCAGTGCCGGGCGCTGCTGGCAGCGGTCCGTGCGGAGCTGCGGAGTGCCGGTCTGGAGCTGCCCGTCTACTGGGGCAACCGCAACTGGGACCCGTACCTCGCCGCCACGCTGAGCGTGATGGCCGACGACGGCATACGTCGGGCGGCGTGCCTGCTCACCAGCGCGTACTCCTCGTACTCCGGGTGCCGGCAGTACCGCGAGGACCTGTTCGCCGCCGCCGAGCAGGTGCCGGGGGCTCCCCGGCTGGACCGGCTGAGGCACTACTTCAACCACCCGGGTTTCGTCGCCGCGTTCGCCGCCACGACCCTGGCGGCACTCGAGACGCTGCCCGCCCCCGGGCGCCCGACGGCGCAGCTGGTGTTCGTCACCCACTCGATCCCGGAGACGATGAACCTTGCCAGCGGGCGCACCGGTAGCCGACCGGGCGGTGCCTATCTCCGCCAGCACCTCGACAGCGCCGCCGCGGTCGCCGCCAGCGTCGCCGGCTCCGTCGGCCGCCGGGACTGGACCCTCGCCTTCTGCTCCCGCTCCGGTCCCGCCTCGGTGGCGTGGCTCGGCCCCGACATCAACGACCACCTGCGGGCACTCGCCGCAGCCGGGACGACTGCGGTCGTCGTCGTCCCGCTGGGTTTCGTCTCCGACCACATGGAGGTGCTCTTCGACCTCGACACCGAGGCCGCGCAGACGGCGCGGGACCTCGATCTGGCCTTCGCTCGCGCAGCGACGCCGGGCACCGATCCCCGCTTCGTCGCGATGGTCCGGCAGCTGCTGGCGGAGCGGGCGGCCGCCGAGCGCGGCAACGGTCTCGTGGACCGCCCGTCGGCGGGCCGGCTGCCGCCCAGCTGGGACCGCTGTCCCGCCGGCTGCTGCGCCAACGAGCGCGATCCCGGCTGCCCGGCGCTGGGCGGGGAGGACAGCCCGGTGCGGGAGCCGACCCGGTGACCGGGGCCGACCCGCAGGACCTGCTGGGCCTGGCGTTGACCGCCGCCCGGACCGCCGCTGCCCACCTGAGCGAGCATCGCCCGGTCGGCCGGGTCACGGTCAGCGCCACCAAGACCAGCCCGACCGATGTCGTGACCGACCTGGACACCGCCACCGAGGCGCTGATCCGCGAGGTGATCGGCGCGGCCCGTCCCGCCGACGGGTTCTTGGGGGAGGAGTCCGGGCGCGAGGCGGGGACGTCTCCCGTGCGCTGGGTGGTCGACCCCATCGACGGGACCGTCAACTTCGTGTACGGCATCCCGGCGTACGCGGTGTCGGTGGCCGCGGAGGTCGACGGCCACTGCCAGGCCGGCGTGGTGCTCGACGTGGCCTCCGGGAACGAGTTCACCGCCGTCCGCGGTGGCGGCGCCCGGCTCCGGACCGGCAGCGGGGGAGCGGATCGACCGCTCACCGTCCCGGCACCACCGGAGCTCCCCCAGGCCCTGGTGGGCACCGGCTTCGGCTACCAGGCCGAGCGCCGCAGCGAGCAGGCCGCGGCGGTGGCCAGGCTGCTGCCGCGGGTGCGCGACATCCGCCGGATCGGCGCCGCCTCGCTCGACCTGTGCAGCGTGGCAGCCGGTCGTCTCGACGCGTACGTGGAGCAGGGGCTGCAGCCTTGGGACCTGGCGGCAGGTGGCCTGGTCGCACGGGAGGCCGGAGCGGCGGTCGTCGGTCTGGACGGTGACGAACCCTCCGAGCGCCTGGTCATCGCCTGCGCGCCGGCGCTGCTGGAGCGGTTGCGCGAGCTCGTCGTCGAGTGCGGCTTCTAGGTGGTGGCGATGCCGGCGGGACCCCGACCGGGCAGCACCGGAACCGTGCTCGTCACCGGTTGTTCCACCGGGATCGGTCGGGCGGCCGTCGGTCGCTTCCGGGCCGCCGGCTGGCAGGTGGTGGCCACCGCACGGCGGCCGGAGACGATCCAGAACCTGGCCGGACCCGGCGTGGTCACCGCCTCGCTGGACGTCTGCGACGAGCAGAGCAGGCGCGACGCGGTCGCCCTCGCCGAGCAGAGCTTTGGGGGAGTCGACGTCCTCGTCAACAACGCCGGCTACGCGATGCAGGCTCCGGTCGAGGAGGCCGACCTCGCGGCGGTGCGCCGGCAGTTCGAGACGAACGTGTTCGGCCTGGTGCGGCTCACCCAGCTGGTCCTGCCCGGCATGCGGACGCGGGGGAGCGGCCGGATCGTCAACGTGTCGTCGATGGGTGGTCGGCTCTCGTTTCCGGGCGGTGCCTTCTACCACGCCACCAAGTACGCCGTCGAGGCGATCAGCGACGCGCTGCGCCTCGAGGTGGCCGGCTTCGGCGTCGCGGTGGTGCTCATCGAGCCCGGTCCGGTGCTGACCGACTTCGCGACCACGACGTTGTCCACGCTCGACGCCGCGCCCGGCCCGTACGACGACTTCCGCCGCCGCCTCGGACACCGGCTGACCGTCGCGTACGACGGGCGCCGCTCCAACCTGGCCTCCTCGCCAGACGACGTGGCCAAGGTCATCGTCAAGGCGGCGCGAACGCGCCGGCCGCGGGCCCGCTATCTGGTCGGGCCGGTGGCGTACGTGCTCGTCGGTGCCCGCCGGGTGCTGCCCGACCGGGCCTTCGACGCGCTCGTCCGGTCGCAGTTCCCCGTACCCTGAGCGACGGAATGCCGGCGTTGGCCCGGCTGTTGCTACGACCACCGGCCATCGGGTGTGTCGTACGTCGCAGCGCGCATCGCGGAATGGACGTGGCCGCAGCGGGCACCATGGGGCACAATCGCGCGCGGCTGGCAGCACCACCGAGATCGACCGGCGGCAGTTTCAGCACCATCACGGGACGGGGTCCCGCCGAGGAGAGGTTCATGGCAACCGATTACGACGCGCCTCGCAAGACCGAGGACGAGCAGTCCGAAGACAGCATCGAGGAGCTGAAGGCCCGTCGGCACGACAAGAACTCCGGCAAGGTCGACGAGGACGAGGCGGAGGCCGCGGAGGCGTTCGAGCTGCCCGGGGCCGACCTCTCCCACGAGGAGCTGTCGGTCCAGGTGCTGCCACGCCAAGAGGACGAGTTCACGTGCGCGACGTGCTTCCTAGTGCACCACCGCAGCCAGCTGGCGGGAGAGCGCGACGGCCTGCCGGTTTGCCGCGACTGCGCCGCCTGAGCCGCTACCTGCGACCCTTCCTCGTCTGCGTCGACACCTCGCTGGGCTTGACTCCCGGGGGCAGCTCACCGGTCGACCGGACCCAGTAGCTCACCGCTCTGCGGGTCACCACGAGCTTGGCCAGCTGCGCCGCCGCTCCCGACAGCACCGCCCAGACGGCTGCCTCGGCGATCGTCACCTCGGGGTTCTCCGGGGTGGCCGGGGCCTTGCGGCCGGTCACCAGCCGCCAAGCCAGGTTGACGGCCCGCAACGACAACAGGCCGGCGGCTATCGCCGCTACCCTCCCGAAGACCGTCCACAGCGTCTTGCTGCCGCGACCGGACTTGGCCGTGGTCGGCGTACTCGCTGAGTCCTGTTGGCGTGCCACGGCATCCTCCGGGTTGGGCTACTCCGACGACGAGAGGCTACCGCCATTGACGGCGGCAGCGAGGTCGGCGGGGCGCCGTGAGCTGAGCAACCAGTACGGGGTCGGGTCGGCCTCGTCAGCGACCTCCACCCGAACCGACGTCGTGACGTACGGCCGGAGCAGCAAGAAGGCGCGAGCGTCGGCGTGCGGCCCGAACTGGTCGCGGGTGCTGGTCTCGTCCAGCGCAGCCGCGGGCCCGCACAGCGACAGCGGGATAACCGCCCGGCCGGCGCGCAGCGATCCGGTCTCCACGCTGATGCGCACCGCCCCCCAGCGGCTCAGCGTGGCGGCAACCGCGGCCGCGGCTCCGGCGCCGCACAACACCGACAGCGGCAGCGGTGCCACCACCACGAGCACCAGCCACACCGCGACCCCCGCCGCGGCCGACAGTGCCCACCACGACGGCGGTACCCGCAACCGCTCATCGAAGTCGACAGCGTCGGCCACGACCACCAGCGTGCCAGGTGGGCCAACGCGCTGGCGGTAGGGTGCGCGGACAGCCTGGAGGAGTCCTGCGATGGTCGATGTGCCGCTGCGGCGCGTCGACGCCCGAGCACCGCTGCCGCGCTATGCCCATCCCGGCGACGCCGGCGCCGACCTGGCGACGATGGTCGACGTCACGCTCGCCCCCGGCGAGCGGGCGCTGGTGCCCACCGGGGTCGCGCTGGCGCTGCCCGAGGGGTACGTCGGTCTCGTCCATCCCCGCTCCGGGCTGGCAGCCCGCTGCGGGCTGTCGATCGTGAATGCGCCGGGCACCATCGACGCCGGCTACCGCGGCGAGGTCAAGGTGCTCCTGGTCAACCTGGACCCGGTGCGGCCCGTCACGCTGATGTGCGGTGACCGCGTCGCGCAGCTGGTCGTGCAACGGGTCGAGCACGCCCGGTTCTGTGAGGTCGACACCCTGCCGGAGGCGGTGCGCGGCGAGGGTGGCTACGGTTCGACCGGCGGTTTCACCGCGCCGTCACCCCGTGAGGAGGGAGCCGGGTGATCTTTCGTCGCCGGAGCAGGTCGGGGGAGGACGAGGAGGTCGTACCCGAGACGCCGTCCGAGCAGGCGCAGACGGGAGGTGACCTGCGCAGCCGGGTCGGGCCTTGGGACGCTGCCGAGCGGCCGTCCGCGCTCGACGATCCGCGCACCATCGACCTGGGGGGGCTGGTGATCACCGGCCGGGTGGGGCTCGAGGTGCGCCTGGAGACCGACCCGGACTCCGGTGCGGTGGCATCGGTGCTCTTGGTCGGCGAGGACGGTGCGGTAGAGATACAGGCCTTCGCCGCCGGCCGGAGCCGGGGCGTGTGGGACGACGTCCGGCGCGACATCATCTCGGAGGCAGCCCGGCTCGGGGGTACCGCCACGGAGATCGAGGGGGAGTACGGCGCCGAGTTGCGCGTCGTGGTGCCGGTGCAGGCGCCGGACGGCTCCGCGGCGACCCAGGCCAGCCGCGTGGTCGGAATCGAGGGACCCCGCTGGCTGCTGCGCGCCACCTACCTGGGACGACCCGCCAGCGCCCCGACGGCCGACGACGTGCTGACCGGTGCGGTCCGAGACGTCGTGGTCGTACGCGGAACCGTCGCCATGGCCCCGCGGGATCCACTCCCGCTGCGGCTGCCCGCGGACGTCGAGCTCCCCGACGAGCCGCCGAGCTGACCGGTCCTCGCCGGTGTGCGGGTCGAAGCCCCCGAAGCGCCCGCGGTGTCCCTCGTACGATGAGGACATGGCGGGAACAGACGGCGGAACCGGGCCGACCGGCCTCCTCAGGCGCGCACTGGGTCGGCTGGCGACGACCACGGGGGCGATCGAGGCCGCTGAGCTGCAGCGTGATGCCGCGGTGGCCGGCTGCTGTCCGATCGCGGACACGCAGGACCGAGAGGTCGTGACCTTGCACGGCACGTTGCGCACCGTCACGCTCCGCCCGCGGACGGGGGTGTCCGCCCTGGAGGCGGAGCTCTACGACGGTTCGGGGACCGTCCGGCTGGTCTGGCTGGGGCAGCGGCGGATCGCCGGCATCAGCCCCGGACGGCAGGTGACGGTGACCGGCCGCCTCGGTGTGAGCTGCGGGGAGCGCGTGCTGTACAACCCGCGCTACGAGATCTGCGTGTGACCGAGCCGTTGACCGACGATCCCTCGGCGCTCACGAGTGTCGAGCGGGTCGTCCGCGCCCGGCTCGCAGCCGCGCTGGGCGGCCGACGCGGGATGCTGGAGGCGGCCGTACCCACGGCGGCGTTCACGCTGACCTGGGTGACCTTGCACGATCTGCGGGTCTCGCTGGTGCTGAGCGCCGGCCTCGCCGTCATCCTGCTCGGCGTCAGGCTGGCCCAGCGCCAGACGCCGCAGTTCGTGCTCAACAGCCTGTTCGGTATCGGTCTTGGTGCGGTGTTCGCGTCCCGGTCCGGTGAGGCCGCGGGGTTCTTCCTTCCGGGCATCCTCTACAACGCCGGTTATGGCTCGGTCATGGTGCTCAGCGTGCTGATCGGCTGGCCGGTCCTGGGGTTCCTGATCGGCAGCGTCACCGGAGATGCCACCGGCTGGCACGCCGACCCCGACCTGGTGCAGCTGTGCAGCAGGTTGACGTGGGTGCTCGCGATCCCCTGCCTGCTGAGGGTGGTGGTGCAGTATCCCCTGTACCTGGCCGGTGAGGTGGGTTGGCTGGGCGTCGCCAAGATCGCCATGGGCTGGCCGCTCCAGGTCGCCGCCCTCGCGACCATCGCCTACCTCCTCAGCCGCAACCGCCCCCCAAACCCGACCATCCGTGAGTTCCGGTCCGACCATCCGTGAGTTTCGGCGCTGTTCGCGTCCACAAGTCTCGGATGGTTGGACGGAAAGTCTCGGATGGTCGGGCGGAAACTCACGGATGGTCGGGGGGGTGGGCGTCGGGGGAGAGGAGGACGGCGATCTCCTCCTCCTGCTGTTCGGCGGCGACGAAGAGCAGCTCGTCACCGGCCTCCAGCGACCGGTGGGGATCGGGAGTATGGACGCCGCCGTCGCGCAAGATCGCGACCAGCGCCACGTCCACCGGCCACGCCACGTCGACGACGCGCCTGCCGACGTACGGCGAGCTCTCGGGCAGGGTCAGCTCGACCAGGTTGGCCTCGCTCTGCCGGAACGTGAACAGCCGCACGAGGTCGCCGACCGTGACGGCCTCCTCGACGAGCGCCGACATCAGCCGCGGCGTCGACACCGAGACGTCCACCCCCCAGGCCTCGTCGAACATCCACTCGTTGGCAGGGTGGTTGACCCGCGCCACGGTGCGGGGCACGGCGAACTCGGTCTTGGCGAGCAACGAGACGACCAGGTTCACCTTGTCGTCACCGGTGGCAGCGATCACCACCTGACAGTTCCCGAGCTGCGCCTCCTCCAACGAGCTCATCTCGCAGGCGTCCGCGAGCAACCACTCGGCACCTGGGACCCGCTCGGTCTTGATCGCGTGGGAGTCCTTGTCGACGAGCAGCACCTGGTGGTCGTTGTCGAGCAGCTCCTGGGCGATCGAGCGCCCCACCGCCCCGGCGCCCGCGATCGTGACCCGCATCAGCGCTCCCTCGGACCGGAGGCCAACGCGGTCCTGACCGCTTCCTCCTGCGCGTCAAGCAAGAAGATGTTCACCATGTCACCGTGCTGGACGACCGTGTCGGGGTCGGGTATCAGCCCGGTCCCCAGCCGGGTGAGGAACGCGACCCGGGCACCGGTGCCGCGTTGCAGCTCCAGCACCGTGTGGCCGACCCAGGCGCGGGGCGCGGCCACCTGGTCCACCCGGACGGTGCCGGACGGGTCCCGCCACAGCGGTTCGGCGTCCGGGGGCAGGATCCGGCGTGTCACCTGGTTCGCCGCCCACGTCACCGTCGCCACCGTCGGGATGCCCAGCCGCTCGTAGACCTCCGCCCTGCGGGGGTCGTAGATCCGCGCCACAACGTTGTCGAGTCCGAACTGCTCGCGGGCGACCCGGGCGGAGATGATGTTGGAGTTGTCCCCGCTGGAGACGGCCGCGAACGCCCCGGCCCGCTCGATGCCGGCACGGACGAGCACGCCTCGGTCGAAGCCGATGCCTGGCACCTGGCTACCGCTGAACGAGGGTCCCAGACGCCGGAACGCGTCCGGGTTCTGGTCGATGATCGCCACGCTGTGTGCGCGCTGTTCGAGGATCCGCGCAAGCGTGGAGCCGACCCGGCCGCACCCCATGACTACTACGTGCACGGCGTGTCCCCGAGCCCTTCTGCGCGTCCTGGTCGGCACGCCGACGCTACACCTGCAACCGCGGGTCCCGGCGCCGCGCGTGGTCTAGCATCGCCGCCTGTGGCCATCGCCGGTGCGGTGAAGCGCCTGCTGGTCGGGCGCAAGCTGCGCAGCGCCCAGCTCCACGAGACCTTGCTGTCCAAGCGGGTGGCGCTGCCGGTCTTCGCCAGCGACGCCCTCTCGTCGGTCGCGTACGCACCGGACGAGATCTTCCTCGTGCTCTCGGCCGCTGGGGTGTCGGCGTACACGTTCTCGTGGAAGGTCGGCATCGCGGTCGCGGTCGTGATGTTGGCGGTGGTCACGTCCTACCGGCAGAACGTCCAGGCCTATCCCAGCGGCGGCGGCGACTACGAGGTCACGACGACCAACCTGGGTGACGTCCCCGGCCTCGTCGTCGCCAGCGCACTGCTCGTGGACTACGTCCTCACGGTGGCCGTCTCGATCTCGTCGGCGGCGCAGTACGCGGCCGCGGCGGTCGACGGCCTGCGCGGCCACCAGGTGCTGATCGCGGTGCTGGCCACCGTGTTCTTGATGGCCATGAACCTGCGGGGGGTGCGGGAGTCGGGCACCGCCTTCGCGGTACCGACGTACCTGTTCATGACGGCGATCTTCGGGATGGCCCTGTGGGGGTTCGCGCGCTACCTGCTCGGTGGCCTCCCGCTGGCCGCGAGCGCCGACTACACGCTGCGCACGCACCGGGACTTCGTCGGGGGATTCGGCAGCCTGGGCTTCGCGTTCTTGCTGTTGCGGTCGTTCTCCTCCGGCTGCGCCGCGCTCACCGGCGTGGAGGCGATCTCCAACGGGGTGCCGGCGTTCCGCAAACCCAAGGGCCGCAACGCCGCCACGACGCTGCTGCTGCTCGGCGCCATCGCGATCACGATGGCCCTCAGCATCATCACGCTGGGCAACCTGATGCGGGTCCGGGTCGCCGACGAGCCGGCCCGCGACCTGTTGCTTCCCAACGGTCGCCCGGTCGGCCCCGGCTACCACCAGGACCCGGTCATCGGGCAGCTGGCACAGGGCATCTTCGACAACTTCGATGGCGGCTTCTACTTCGTCACGGCGGCGACCGGGGTGATCTTGGTGCTTGCCGCGAACACGGCGTACAACGGCTTCCCCGTCCTCACCTCGATCCTGGCCCGCGACGGGTACCTCCCGCGCCAGCTCGACACCCGTGGGGACCGGCTGGCGTTCAGCAACGGCATCATCGTGCTCGCCGGGTTCGCCGTGATCTTGATCGTGGCGTTCGACGCCGAGGTCACCCGCCTCATCCAGCTCTACATCGTCGGCGTGTTCGTCTCGTTCACCGCCAGTCAGACCGGCATGATCCGCCACTGGAACCGGGCGCTGAGGTCCGAGCCCGATGCCGGCGGGCGGGCACAGATGAGGCGCAGCCGGGCCATCAACGCCTTCGGCCTCAGCGTCACCGGACTGGTGCTGGTGGTGGTGCTGGTTACCAAGTTCGTCCACGGTGCCTACATCGCGATCTTGGCGATGACCGCGGTCTTCTTCTTGATGCAGGCAATCTCGCGCCACTACGACCGGGTCAACCGCGAGCTGGTGGCCGACGACTTCGACACCGCGCTGCCGTCGCGGGTGCACGCGATCGTGCTGGTGTCGCGGCTGCACAAACCGGCGATGAGGGCTCTGGGGTTCGCCCGCGCGTCCCGGTTCAACACGCTGGAGGCGGTCACCGTCGACGTCGAACCAGCCAAGACCGCCCAGCTGCTCGAGGACTGGGACCGCCACGACCTGCCGGTGCCGCTGAAGGTGCTCGACTCCCCGTACCGGGAGTTCCTCCGGCCGGTGGTGCGCTACGTCCGGGAGCTGCGCCGAGAGTCGCCGCGCGATCTCGTCGCGGTGTTCATCCCCGAGTACGTCGTCGGCCACTGGTGGGAGCAGCTGCTGCACAACCAGAGCGCGTTGCGCCTCAAGGGCCGGTTGCTCTTCACGCCTGGCGTCATGGTGACCAGCGTGCCGTACCAGCTGGAATCCTCGGCGGCGGCGGCCCGGCGGCTGGAGCGGGTCCAGCACGTGCCCGGTGAGGTGCGGCGCGGCGCCCCCGCTCGCGCCGAGCACAGCGGGTCCCAGCCGGAGGACCCGACCCGGCCGTGACAACCGGACATGGCTGGTAGCCGTGTATCTTGATATCGAGATTACATTTTCCGGGCGGGCGGCCGTGGTGCCGCGACGCCCAGGTCGGCAAGATGGCCGAGCAGCCCCGAAGCGAGGAGACCTCATGGCCAACGACGCAACAGCACAAGACAGCTTCGGCGCCAGGTCGCAGCTGCGGGTGGGGGACGCGGCGTACCAGGTCTACCGGCTCGGCGCCGTCGCCGACGAAGGCACCGACGTGGCCACGCTGCCGTACAGCCTGAAGATCCTGCTCGAGTGCCTGCTGCGGACCGAGAACGGCACCGACATCACCGCCGACGATGTCCGTGCGGTGGCGAGCTGGGACCCGAGCGCCGAGCCGAGCCAGGAGATCCAGTTCACACCGGCGCGGGTGATCATGCAGGACTTCACCGGGGTCCCCGCCGTCGTCGACCTGGCCGCGATGCGCGAGGCGATGGAGGCCCTCGGCGGCGACCCGGGCCTCATCAACCCGCTGGCACCGGCCGAGCTCGTGATCGACCACTCGGTGATCGCCGACGTCTTCGGCTCCACCGACGCGTTCGCCCGCAACGTCGAGTTCGAGTACGAGCGCAACGAAGAGCGCTACCAGTTCCTGCGCTGGGGCCAGCGCGCGTTCACCGACTTCAAGGTGGTGCCTCCCGGCACCGGCATCGTGCACCAGGTCAATCTCGAGCACCTGGCGCGGGTGGTCTTCGTCCGGAACGGCGTCGCCTATCCCGACACCTGCGTCGGCACCGACAGCCACACCACGATGGTCAACGGCCTCGGCGTCGTGGGCTGGGGGGTCGGCGGCATCGAGGCGGAGGCGGCGATGCTCGGACAGCCGGTGAGCATGCTGATTCCCCGCGTCGTCGGCTTCAAGCTCTCCGGTGAGCTGCCAGCCGGGGCGACCGCGACCGATCTGGTGCTGACCATCACCCAGCAGCTGCGCCGGCACGGGGTGGTGGGCAAGTTCGTCGAGTTCTACGGGCCCGGCGTCTCCGCGGTCCCGCTCGCCAACCGGGCGACGATCGGCAACATGAGCCCGGAGTACGGCTCGACGATCGCGGTGTTCCCGGTCGACGCCGAGACGATCTCGTACCTGCGGCTGACCGGCCGGTCCGAGGACCAGGTCTTGCTGGTCGAGGCGTACGCCCGCGAACAGGGACTGTGGCACGAACCCGACGCCGAACCGCGCTACTCCGAGCACCTCGAGCTGGACCTGGCCACGGTCGTGCCGTCGATCGCGGGCCCGAAACGGCCGCAGGACCGGATCTCGGTCAGCGAGGCCAAGGCGGCGTTCCGCGCCGCGCTCGGGAACTACGCTTCCGACGAGCCGCAGCCGCAGGGTCACGGGCCCAGCGAGGGCGTGGCGTCCACGGTCGACGAGGGCTCCGCCGACTCGTTCCCGGCGTCCGACCCGCCGGCGGTGACCTCCGGTGACGGTTCGGGAGTGCCGCGCCGGCCCGGCAGCTCCAACGGCCGCCCGTCGCGGCCCACGCCGGTCAGGCTGGCCGACGGGACGCAGTTCGAGCTCGACCACGGCTCGGTGGTGATCGCCGCGATCACCTCCTGCACGAACACGTCCAACCCCTCGGTGATGATCGGGGCCGCGCTGGTGGCGAAGAACGCCGTCGAGCGGGGCCTGGCTCGCAAGCCGTGGGTGAAGACCACACTGGCCCCCGGCTCCAAGGTGGTCATGGACTACTACGAGCGCGCCGGCCTCACCCCCTACCTCGACAAGCTCGGGTTCAACCTGGTCGGCTACGGGTGCACCACCTGCATCGGCAACTCGGGGCCGCTGATCCCCGAGGTGAGCCGGGCCGTCAACGCCACCGACCTGTCGGTGGTCTCGGTGCTGTCGGGCAACCGCAACTTCGAGGGCCGCATCAACCCCGACGTCAAGATGAACTACCTGGCCTCACCGCCGCTGGTGGTGGCGTACGCCTTGGCGGGGACCATGGACGTCGACCTGTACGAGGACCCGCTGGGTCGCGACGCCGAGGGCAACGACGTATTCCTGCGCGACCTGTGGCCCAGCCCGGCCGAGGTCGAGCGCGTCGTGACCTCCGCGATCGCCGCCGAGATGTTCACCACCGACTACGCCGACGTCTTCGCCGGCGACGAGCGCTGGCGGTCGCTGCCCACCCCGGAGGGCGACACGTTCGCCTGGGAGCCGGACTCGACGTATGTCCGCAAGCCGCCGTACTTCGCGGACATGTCGGCCGAACCGGATCCGCTCTCCGACATCAGCGGCGCCCGCGTGCTGGCGAAGCTGGGCGACTCGGTGACCACCGACCACATCTCGCCGGCCGGCTCGATCAAGGCCGACAGCCCGGCCGGTCGCTACCTGGCCGAGCACGGTGTCGAGCAGCGCGACTACAACTCCTACGGGTCGCGGCGGGGCAACCACGAGGTCATGATCCGCGGCACGTTCGCCAACATCCGGCTCCGCAACCAGCTGGCCCCCGGCACCGAGGGGGGCCTCACCCGCGACTTCACCAGCGAGGACGCCCCGGTGACCACGATCTACGACGCCTCGCGGTCGTACGCCCGGGCCGGGATCTCGCTGGTGGTGCTGGCGGGCAAGGAGTACGGCTCCGGCTCGTCACGAGACTGGGCCGCCAAGGGAACCGCGCTGCTCGGGGTGAGGGCGGTGATCGCGGAGTCGTACGAGCGCATCCACCGCTCGAACCTGCTCGGCATGGGCGTGCTGCCGCTTCAGTACCCCGAAGGGGAGACCGCCGAGTCGTTGGGACTGAGCGGCCAGGAGACGTTCGACATCACCGGGATCGAGGCGCTCGGGGACGACCCGATCCCGCACACCGTTCAGGTGAGGGCCGGCGACGTCGAGTTCGACGCGGTGGTGCGCATCGACACTCCCGGCGAGGCGGCGTACTACCGCCACGGCGGGATCATGCCGTACGTGCTGCGCGAGCTGCTGCGACACGGCTGAGCGCCTCGGTCGGCGCGGCCCCGCGGATACTCCCGACCAGTGGCGAGCGGCGGCCACCTGCGCGTCGGGAGATCGGCTGCCTGCAAGCTTCGCCGCTGTCGGGTGCGGGTGGCATCCTGCGGCCATGGCCGGCCGAACGACCGAGGGTGTCGCACCGCCCGGCTGGCCGACGCCAGTGCCGCCGCCGGGCGCACCCGGCTGGGAGGACGCCGCCGTGTCCTGGCTGCTCGACCTGTGCCCACCCGAGTACCGCGGCTACTCCGGTCTGCGGCGCCATGCGGTGGTGCTCGCACGTTTCAGCGTGCTGCACGTGGAGGCGATGCAGTCGGCCGCCCGCCGGGGCCTGTCGGAGGGCCGCACCTCGCTGCGCGGGGTCGTAGGCACCGAGGTGGTGGAGCGGGCCATGGCCACCTGGTCGTTGGAGGAGGCTCGGCTGGGGGCCCTGCGGAGGTCGGTCGGCCTGGTCGAGGCCGCGCTGCGCGGTCGCCGGTTCCCGGCCCGGCTGTGACGGGCGGGCCGGGCCGCTCAGCGGGCACAATGACCTGGTGACGATCCACTCGGCGCACCCGTTCCTGCCACCGGAGGAGGCCCGCGACCCGGTTCGCAGGCTCCGAGGCAGGCTCGGCTCGGCCGTGACGCTGTGGACGGCGGGTCACCCCCCCGAGGCCGCGGGGTTGACGGTGTCGTCGATGCTGGTGGCGGCGGGAGATCCGGGCCGGCTGTTCGGGCTGCTCGACCCCGAGGCCGACCTCGTGGACGCCCTGGCCACCACCGACCGGTTGGCGGTCAGCATCCTCGGCTGGCCGCACCGGGCGCTGGCCGACGCCTTCGCGGGCGTTGCGCCCGCTCCCGGCGGGCCGTTCCGGCTGGGGACCTGGCAGCAGACCGACTGGGGGCCCGCACCGACCGACGGGCTCGGCTGGGCGGGCTGCCGCCTGGCCGGCGAGCCGCGCGGTGCCGGCTGGTCGCTGCTGGTGGAGGCGACGATCGAGCACGTCGAGCTTCCGGACGCAGACGCCCAGCCGCTGCTGCACCGGCGGGGTCGCTACCTCACCGCATGAACTCCGAGCGGTAGGACCGCATGCTGTGCCCGGCGAGCGTGCAGGCCCCCGTAGACGTCGTGCAGCGCACGAACCGGACCCGAGACCCGCCGCGTGAGTAGACCGGGAACACCACGGTGCGCTCGTCCTCCCACGCCACCTGTCCGCGCGCGGCCGCCTCGATCAGCGGGATCGGCACCGCCGCCCGGTGCCCACTGTGCAGGTCGACAGCCTGCCCGCCCCTGGTCAGCACGACCGTTCCCCGGGGGGAGAGCCCGACCGGGTCAGCGTCGTCACACGCCTGGTACTGCGTGGTCAGGATTGCCGTCCGCGAGACCTCGACGACCCGGCCGCAGGAACGCCGCACGGTGTCGAGCAGCACGGCACCGTCGCCGGGGGCGCCGGACACCCGGATCGGCAGCGTCCGCGGCTGGGTGCCCGGCCGCCACAGCCGGGCGCGGCCACGGGCGTCGAGGTAGACGATCCCCGGCCGGAGCCAGCCGAAGACCGACTTCTCGTCCCCGGGAAACCGCGCCACCGTGCGGCCGGTCGCTACCTCGACGACCCGGCCGCCATATGCGATCCGGGCTCGATCGGGCGACAGCGCCGCGCCGCCGGGGGCGCCCGGCACCGGAGGTGGCAGCGGTCGGGCCCTGGCGCTGCCCGCCGACACCACGACGTACGGAGTAGCCATCGCCGGCGTCCCGAACTGGTGCAGGACCACCCCGTCGCGGACACGACCGACGACGCCGCCGTCGCCGCTGGGGATCGCGTAGCTGAAGCCGGGCCCGAACAGCACCCCGTGGGAGACGTACGGCACCTGCGGGGACACGTCCGTGGGCAGCGTCGAGGCCCACTGGTACGGCCGCGCGGGCTGGACCGAGCCGGTGGCGGGGGTGGTGGTTCTGATGGCCGGAGCCGTCGGCGCCGACGTCGTGGCAGGTTGCCGCGACCCGAGGGTCGCCACGGCCCCGGCAGCGGCGAGCACGAGGGCGACCAGGCCACCACCGGCCGAGACCACGATCCGGCGCCGGCGTCTCGCGGCCACCGCGTCGGCGTAGATGTGGGGGACCAGCTGCGGGCCGAGCGAGACGTCGTCGGTCTCGGACCGCATCCGGCGGCCCAGCAGCTCACCGACCGGGTCAGGCATCGCCGCCCTGCTGGCGGAGCACCGCAAGGGCGTCGGCCGCGGCGGCGGTGACCACGCGGCGAGAGCACGTCAGGACTTGGGCGATCTCGTCGTCGCAGAGGCCGTCGTGATAGCGCAGCACCACGACGGCGCGCTGCAAGCCGGGCAGACCGGCCAGGTAGGGCCACAGCTCTAGCCGGTCCTCGAGGCGGGCCAGGTCCTCTGGGCCGAGTGCCGCAGTGGTGAGCGTGCCGGGTGCTCCCGGCGCCGGCCGCGCCGGCTGCGTTCGGCCGAGGGCCGCCCGCGCGAGGACGCTCCGGGCGTACGGCTCGGCCGCCTCCGGACGGCGGATACGTCCCCAGGCGAGGTAGGTCTTGGTCGTCGCCGTCCGCACCAGCCGCTCCGCAGCCCCCCGGTCGCCGGAGCAGAGCAGGACCGCGGTCCGCAGCAGGGCCGTCGAGCGCGACTCGACGAAGCGCCGAAAGCCGGGTTCGGGTTCCGCCACCGCCACCTCCTGCCCCCTCCACTCTTGCAGCGTGCCACGGGCGGGCAGCCGCGGATCAGTCCACCAGCGCGGCCCGCAACCGGTCGGCGTAAGCCGCTGCCTCCGCCTCGTCGGCGTACTTCGTGCGGGGCCAGAAGAAGCCGCGCAGGCCGTCCTTGCGGCGCCGTGGCACCACGTGCACGTGCAGGTGCGGCACGCTCTGGCTGACCGTGTTGTTGACGGCGACGAAGCTGCCCGGTGCGTCACATGCCCGCTGCACGGCGGTTGACACCCGCTGCACCTGCCCGAACAGCGGCGCGAGCAGTTCCCCGGGCAGGTCGCCCAGCGTCTCGTGGTGGGCTCGGGGGACGACGAGGACGTGACCCTTGAACACCGGCCGGTCGTCGAGGAAGCCGACAGCGTGCTCGGCGTCCAGGACCTGGTACGCCGCGGTCAACCCGGCCACGATCTGACAGAACAAGCAGCCCACCCGCCGCAGCGTACGTCGGCCGACCGGCCCTGAACGTCCGTCGGCCTACCATCGAGGGCAACTAGGATCGGCTTTTCGCGCAGGATCACGGAGGCGTTGGCGAATGGGACTGCTCGAGACGATCGGCGCCCCTCGGGACCTCCGCCCGCTCAGCGATGAGCAGCTGGAGACCCTTGCCACCGAGATCCGGCAGCGGGTCATCACCGCCGTGGCGCACAACAGCGGTCACCTCGGCCCGAACCTGGGCGTCGTCGAGCTGACGCTGGCGCTGCACCGGGTCTACGACTCCCCGCGCGACAAGATCCTGTTCGACACCGGTCACCAGACCTACGTGCACAAGATGCTCACCGGCCGCGCCGACGGCTTCGACCGGCTCCGCAAGCGGGGCGGTCTCTCCGGCTATCCCAGCCGGGCCGAGTCCGAGCACGACGTGATCGAGAACTCCCACGCGTCGACCGCCCTGTCCTACGCCGACGGGCTGACCAAGGCGTACGCGTTGCGTGGCGAGGACCGCCACGTCGTCGCGGTCGTGGGTGACGGGGCACTGACCGGTGGGATGGCCTGGGAGGCGCTCAACAACATCACCGCCGCCGCCCGGCCCCTTGTCATCGTCGTCAACGACAACGGTCGCTCGTACACCCCCACGGTCGGTGGCCTGGCGAACCACCTGTCAGCGCTGCGGACCGACCCGCGGTACGAGGACACGCTGGAGGCGATCAAGGAGCGGCTGAACCGCGTCCGGCTGGTCGGGCCGCTGACCTACGACGCGCTGCACGCGATCAAGCGGGGCCTGAAGGACGTCCTAGCACCGCAGGGCATGTTCGAGGACCTCGGCCTCAAGTACGTCGGGCCGGTCGACGGCCATGACCGGCCCGCGATCGAGCAGGCGTTGACGCAGGCGCGCAACTTCGGCGGCCCGGTGCTCGTGCATGTGCTCACCACCAAGGGCGCGGGCTACGAGATCGCGGTCCGCAACGAGGTCGACCGAATGCACCAGTCGGTGCCGTTCGACCCGGAGACGGGGGCCGCGATCACGGTGCCGCCGGCCACCTGGGGGTCGGTGTTCCGGGACGAGATCGTCGCGATCGGGCAGGCGCGCGACGACGTCGTCACCGTCACCGCCGCGATGACCTACCCGACAGGGCTGGACGCCTTCGCACAGCGGTTTCCCGACCGGCACTTCGATGTCGGCATCGCCGAGCAGCACGCGGTGACCAGCGCCGCCGGGCTGGCGCTCGGTGGGCTGCACCCGGTGGTGGCGGTGTACTCCACGTTCTTGACCAGGGCCGTCGACCAGGTGCTGCTCGACGTCGCGCTGCACCGCTGCGGCGTCACGTTCGTGCTGGACCGGGCCGGTGTGACGGGTGAGGACGGGCCGAGCCACAACGGGATGTGGGATCTCAGTCTGCTCGGGGTGGTGCCGACGCTGCGGATCGCGGCGCCCCGAGACGGGGCTCGGCTGCGAGAGCTGCTGCGGGAGTCGGTCGAGGTCGATGACGCCCCGACCGCCTTGCGGTTCCCGAGGGGAGCGGTGGGTGACGACATCGCGGCGACGACACGGCTCGGCACGCTCGACGTGATCGCACGGGAGGGACCCTCCGACGTCCTGGTGATCGGAGTCGGCGCCATGGTGCGGACCTGCGTCGACGTCGGCGAGAAGCTGCGCGCGGAGGGGTACGGCGTGACCGTCGTCGATCCCCGGTGGGCCAAGCCGGTGGACACGGCGCTCGTCGACCTCGCCGCTGAGCACGAGCTCGTCGTGAGCGTCGAGGACAACGTCGTCACCGGTGGCTTCGGGGCGGCGCTGACGCAGCGGCTGGCCGCTGCCGGTGTCGACTCCCGGGTGCGAGTCCATGCCCTGCCGGCGCGGTTCCTGGACCACGACGGCCGCGACGCGATCCTGGCTGAGGTCGGGCTGACCGCGGACGTGATCAGCCAGGACGCGGTGGACGCGTTGCGCCGCAACGGTGAGGTCGAGCTGCCCGGCCGACCCTCAACCGGGATCTCCCGGCGTACGAGCGGCGCGAACCGCCGAGCGGTCGAGAGATCGCAGGAACCACAGGGACCGGTGGCGCGGTAGGTTCGGTCACCGGGATCAGGGTGGGCACCGGACGTTCACCCGCCCGGAATGTCGAGACCTGGCACGGCGTTGGAGGTGCCGTCATGAGATGGACGATTCGACGCCCAGACGGCGAGGCCGCCACAGACCCGCTGGACACCGGTTCGGCGGAGCCGGCCACCCATCCGCTGGTGCATGTCGTCGACGAGATCCCCGAGCTGTCGCCGCAGGTACGACCCGTGCTCGTGCACGCGCTCGACGGCTTCCTGTCCGCCGGCCAGGCGCCCAGGTTGGCTGCCGGCCACCTCGGCGGGACCGGTGGACGGGTCGTCGCCAGCTTCGACATCGACCGGTTGTACGACTACCGCGCCCGGCGCCCCGGCCTGGTGTTCGACCAGGACCACTACAGCGGGTACGAGGGGCCGCGGCTTACCGTGCGGCTGCTGGCGGATCGGGCCGGCAGGCCGTACCTGCTGCTCGCCGGCCCCGAACCCGACTTCGGGTGGGAGCAGTTCGCGCTCGCGGTGCGGGCCGTGGTGGAGCGCTTCGGCGTCTCGCTGACGATCGGGATCGGCGCGGTGCCGATGGCCGTCCCGCACACCCGGCCGACCATGATCACCGCGCACGCCACCCGCAACGACCTCATCGACCGGCCGAACGTGTGGAGGGGCCAGCTGATGGTGCCGGCAAGCGCCCAGTCCATGCTCGAGCTGCGCCTCGGGCAGTGGGGCCACGACGCCATGGGCTATGTCGCGCACGTGCCCCACTACCTCGCCCAGGTCGAGTTCCCGGCGGCCGCACTGGCGCTGGTGTTGGCGTTGTCGGCGCGTGCCGACCTCGACCTCGACGCCGAGCCGCTGCGGGAGGCGGCGGCCGCCGCCGTCGTCGAGATCGATCAGCAGATCGCCGAACAGGACGGCGGCGAGGTGCTGACCGGGCTGGAGCAGCAGTACGACTCGTTCACCCGCGGTGCCACCGACTCGTTGATCGACGAGGAGGGTTCGCTGCCCTCGGCCGACGAGCTGGGGCGCCAGGTGGAGCAGTTCCTCGCCGGCCTCGACCGGCGCGACGACCGCGACTGAGCGTGCCGTCGTCGGTCGCGGAGCTCGTGGCGATCCTCGAGCTCGAACCGATCGGGGACGACGTCTTCTGCGGTGCGCAGCCACCCCGGTCGACCCTGCAGCGAGTGTTCGGCGGCCAGGTCGCGGCCCAGGCGCTGCGCGCCGCCGCCCACACAGTCGATCCGGACCGCCGGGTGCACTCGTTGCACGCGTACTTCCTCCGCGGCGGCGACACCGCGGTCCCCATCAGCTACGACGTCGAGCGGATCCGCGACGGCGGCTCGTTCAGCACCCGGCGGGTGGAGGCCCGCCAGCACGGCCTCGTGATCTTCTACCTGACCGCATCGTTCCAGCGGACCGAGCAGGGCTTCGTACACCAGGACCCGATGCCGTCCGTACCCCCACCACAAGACTGTCCCGACCTCGGTGAGCTGCTGGAGCCGATCAGCTCCCGGGCCGCGGCCAGCTGGCGCCAGGAGTGGTCCGCGCTGGAGGTCCGCTCCGCGGGGGACAGCCGTCCCGGTGGCGCCATCTCGCCGGAGGAGCATCCGGCGCGCTCGCGGCTGTGGCTGCGGGCCCACGGGGACCTCGGGGACGACCCCGTGCTCAACAGCTGCCTGCTGACGTACGCCAGTGACCTCACGCTGCTCGGGTCGACGCTGATCCCGCACCAGGTGATGATCGGCTCGCCGCTGCTCCAGGTCGCCTCGCTCGACCACGCGGTGTGGTTCCACCGGCCGGTGCGGACCGACGACTGGCTGCTCTACGACCAGGTCTCCCCCTTCGCCGGTGGTGGGAGGGGGCTCGCGTTCGGGCGGCTGTTCGGCGCGAACGGCACGCTGGCGGCGTCGGTGGCGCAGGAAGGTCTGATCCGTCCGGTGCGCGGTTGAGCCGGGCGCCGCATCGCCCGAGCGGCCGCGGAGGTCCGGCCGTTCGGCGGATGTTATTGCAGAGCGTGCGACCAAAGATACGGTGAGTGAGTGTTGTGAAGCGGATGCTGGCGGCCGGAGCGGGAGTGCTGGCGGTGGCCGGCATCGCCGGACCGGCCGCCGCCTCCACCGCTCCCGACTTCGAGGCCCCGTTCCCGTGCGGCCAGGTCTGGAGCGCCCAGACCCGGACCGGTCACAGTCCGAGCTGGTACGCCATCGACTTCAACCGGGCAGACGACTACCGCAACGCCGTCCTGGCGTCCGCTCCCGGCGTAGTGACCACCGTGTCCGACCTCGGGAACACCTCCTACGGCAAGTACGTCGTGGTCGACCACGGCGGCGGCTGGAGCACGCTGTTCGCCCACCTGGACGCGCAGTGGGTGGTGCCGGGCCAACGGGTCGACCAGGGACAGCTCATCGGGCTGCTGGGCACGAGTGGCGGCTCCACCGGTCCTCACCTCCACTTCGAGCAGCGCAGCAACGGAACCGACCAGCCGGCGGTGTTCCACGGCACGCCGCTCGTCTACAACACCGACCTGCGGTCCCACAACTGCGGCGACGTGCCGGTCGTCGGTGACTGGTCGGGCCGTGGCCGGACCGCGGTGGGAGTCTTCCGCCGCTCCAAGACCTCCAGGTTCCTCCTTCGCCGACCGGGCGGCGCCAGCTCCGACGTCGCCTGGGGCACCCCGGCGGCGGAGCCGGTGACCGGCGACTGGAACGGCAACGGCGTCACCGACCTCGGGCTCTGGGATCCCGTCACGCGCACGTTCTCGTTGCGCAGTGCCCGAGGCAAGGTGACCACGGTGAAGTACGGGCGCCACAAGGACGTGCCGGTGACCGGAGACTGGAACGGCGACGGCCGCACCGACGTGGGGGTGTTCCGCCCGAAGAAGGGCGTCTTCCGGCTGCGGGCATCCGACGGCTCGACCACCCGGGTGCGCTTCGGGACGGTCGGCTCGCTGCCGGTGACCGGCGACTGGAACGGGAACGGGACCACCGATGTCGCGACGTTCGACCCCGCCACCGGTGCGTGGCGGCTGCGCCGCGACAACGGTTCGGCGAGGAAGTTCAGCTTCGGGGCACCCGGCAGCCAACCGGTCGCCGGTGACTGGAACGGCCGCGGCCGCACCGAGGTGGGGGTCTGGTCACCTCGCACCGCGACGTACGAGCTGCGCCGCGGCCGGCACGGGCAGCGGGTGCAGCAGATCAGCTGGGGGCGGCACCGCTGACTCGTCGCGGCAGCGCGGCGGCCACGGTTGCGGCCAGGGCCAGCCACAGCACCCCGAACGCCCACCCTCCGAGCACGTCGCTCGGCCAGTGCACCCCCAGATACACCCGGGACAGGCCGACCGCCGCAGCAAGGAGGGCAGCGGTCACCGCATAGAGGGGGCGCCGTACCGGGTCGGCCCGGGCGAGCAGGAACGCTGCGAGCCCGTAGCCGATCGTCGCAGATGCCGTGTGACCGCTGGGAAACGCGTACCCGCTGGCGTCGGTCAGCCAGAGTCGCGATGGCGGCCGGGGCACGGCGAAGCCGATGTTGAGCGCCAGCCGTACCAGCTGACCGGAGCCGAGCAGCACGACGACCACCGCTGGTACCCGCCAGCTCCGGCGGCGCCGCCAGTACGCCCAACCGGCCGCCAGCAGCAACGCGTACAGGGGCGGACCGGTCCCGATCGCTGTGACTGCGCGGGCCACCGGCGTCACCCAGACCTGCCGACGATCGATGACGTCGTCGAGGAGGGCTCGGTCGTCCGCCGCCACGCCGTCGTGCGCGGTGACGTCCTGCGCCAGGCCGGCGAAAAGCCAGGCCGCCACCCCCAGCACCGCCAGCGCCCAGACGAGCTTGGCGTCGAACCGAAGCAGCCATCCCAGGTGCGCCTCGGCGAACTCGTGGACCCTGGAGGAGTGCCGGAGCAGGCGGTACAGGAGCCAGCCGGCGACCGCGAGCAGCAGTCCGACCGAGATCAGGCTCAGGCGGTGCTCGGCGGTGCGATAGCTTCGCCCGACTGCGTAGCCGGTCACCGCCACGGCGCCCGCCCAGGTGGCGGCGCCCGCGACGTTGAAGACCAGGAACCGGCCATACGGCAGCCGGCTCATCCCCGCCATGCCCGGGATGAGCGCCCGCAGGCTGGCGGTGAAGCGACCGATGAAGACGGCTCGGCCACCGCGCTCTCGCACCAGCCGCTCGGCGCGGTCGAGGTGTTGTGGTCGAACGAGCCGTGACGGCAGCTTGGCGAGCAGGCGGCGGCCGTAGCGGCGCCCGACCTCGTAGCCCAGCGAGTCACCGGCCGCGGCCCCGAGGAAACCGAGCAGCACGACCAGCCACAACAAGACCTTGCCCTCGTTGGCGAGGACCCCTCCGAGCAGGATGGCGATCTCGCCCGGGAACACGATCCCCAAGAAGGTCGACGCCTCCGCGGCCGGAAGGGCGAAGACGAGGACGAGCACCACGGGGGTGGGGACGTTGAGCAGGCCGTCCAGCAGCTGGGTCATCAGCGCAGTAGCTCAGCCGATCGCGAAACGCAGCGTGCCCAGGGCGCCGACCACGAGGCAGTAGATGGCGAACGGCGTGAGCGTGCGGGTCTGGAAGTAGCGGACCAGGAACCGCACCGAGAGGTAGGCGGCGATTCCGGCGACGAGGGCACCGACGACCACCTGACCGCGGATGCCGTTGCCTGCCGGGCCGGCCAGGACGGGCAGCTTCAGCACCCCGGCGGCAAAGATGACGGGCGTCGCGAGCAGGAACGAGAACCTGGCGGCGTCTTCGTGGTCGAGCCCCCGCAGCAGGCCGGCGACCATCGTGATACCCGACCGGGAGATGCCGGCCAGCAGCGCGAAGGTCTGGAACACACCGATCACGCCCGCCTCGCGGTAGGCGAGGTCGCCGAGCGTCCGACGGTGACCGACGACGGTTGCGGTTCCTCCGCTCGGCGAGCCCCCCGCCGACTCCTCCTGCTCGGCGTGACGGCGCAGCCGTTCGCCTCCCAGCAGGATCAGGCCGTTGACGAACAAGAAGATCGCGGCCGCCAGCGGCTTGGCGAACAGGGTGCGGAACGTGTGTTCGAGCAGCAGGCCGGTGACGCCGACCGGGATCGTCGCTAGCACGATCAGCCAGGCCAGTCGCTCGTCGGATGTCTCCACCCGCCGCCGCCAGCAGGAGCGGAAGAAGCCGGAGATGATCCGAAGCCAGTCGCGCCAGAAGAACGTCAGCAGGGCGATCGCGGTGGCTACGTGCAGCGCGACGATGAACGCAAGGTACGGCGACTCCTCGCTGTTCGCCGACGAGGACTCCGTCACCAGGTGCTCCCACGACCCTCCGATCAGCGCGGGCACGAGCACGGAGTGGCCCAGGCTGGAGACCGGGAACAGTTCGGTGGCGCCCTGCAGCAGGCCGATGACCACCGCCTGCAGGTAGCTGATCTCGTCCATAGGGCAGGTCTCCGGTGTCCTCGTCGAAGCGATCGGTTCGGAACGCGGCGGCGTTCCGGCTGGTGTGACAGGCTGGCTCTACGACACAGTCGTACTATCGCATCGTAGTAGACAGGAGGCGGGCCATGCCGGTTTCCGGCAGGTACGGGCGTCCGCGTGGCGGGCTGGAGCGCGAGGTGCTCGCCAGCGTCGCCGCGGCGGGGCAGCCCATCACGGCTGCGGAGGTGCTCGCCGACCTCGGCGGGGGGCTCGCGTACACGACGGTGATGACGACGTTGGCCCGCCTGCATGCCAAGGGTGTGCTGGTCCGCGAACGCAGCGGCCGGGCTTACACGTACGCCTTCGCCGACGACCCCGACGCCGTCGACGCCTCCCTGACCGCCCACGGCATGCGCCGGTTGCTCGATCGCGGCGAGGACCGGGCGGGGGTGCTTACCCGCTTCGTGGCGGAGCTGGGGCCTGACGACGAGGAGCTGCTGGTGCGCCTGCTGAACGACTCCTCCCCCTCCGCCGGGAGCTGACGTGGAGCTCGCGATGTGGGTGCCGCCGGCCGCCGCGGTGGTGCTGTGGCGGTACGGGTCCCGGCTCGGACGCACCCTGCCGCCGGCGACCGCCGTCCCCTTGCTGAGCGCGGCGGCGGTGGTGACGGCGCTGAGCAGCGGCTTCGTCCTTGCTGTGGCGGCGTTCGTGGTGCTGGGGCAGGTGCCGGCGGTGGCGGCGGTCGGGCGCTGGTCCGCCGCGGCGCTTCGGGCCGGCGATCAGGTGCCGGTCGGCGCCGGGCTGCTGGCGGCCGGTGTGGTGGCGGCCCTGCTCGTCTCGTTGGCGCGCCGCGTGTTCTGGTTGGGACGCGATCTGCTGGTGAGCGCATCGGCCTGCCGCCGGCTCGGTCCGGGCGCGCACGGCCTCGTCGTCATCGACCACGACCAACCGGAGGCGTTCTCCGTGCCCGGGATGCGGGGCCGGATCGTGGTGTCGACCGCCATGTTGCGGGCGCTGGACCCCGAGGAACGCCGCGTGCTGCTTGCCCACGAAACCGCCCACCTCGCCCATCACCACCACTTCTTCGTCCAGCTGAGCGAGCTGGCGGCCGCGGCGAACCCGCTGCTGCACCCGGTGGCCCGGGCGGTCCGGGTGGCCGTCGAGCGGTGGGCCGACGAGGTGGCCGCAACCCAGGTCGGCGACCGACGGCTGGCGGCCCGGGCGCTGGCTCGGGCGGGGCTCGCCCGGGCGGCGGCCACGGCGGTCGACGGTGGCGTACCGGCGACCGCGTTGGCCGCGGTCGACGGCCATGTCGCCGAACGCGCTCAGGCCCTGCTGGACGAACCACCCCGGCGTCGGCTGGCGCTGGCCGCGGCGGTGGCGGCGCTCGCGGTGACCGCAATGGGTGCGGCCGTCCAGACCGGGCACGAGGCAGAGAACCGCTTCGAGCAGGCCCAGGCCGTCTACAGCTCACAGCGCTGAGCCGTCACCCGGCGTAGAGGTCGCAGACGGCGGCGATCGGGTCCGCCTCGGACGCCGGCTTGTCGGCCCGGTAGCGCACCACCCTGGCGAAGCGAAGCGCGACCCCGCCGGGGTAGCGCGGAGAGGCCTGGACGCCGTCGAAGGCCACCTCGACGACGAGCTCGGGGCGTACGTAGACCGTGGAGCGGGTGCGGTGCGTCTCGCGGGCCAGCAGCTGCTGTGTCTGCCAGGCCAGCAGCGCGTCGGTGAGGCCCTTGAACGTCTTGCCGAGCATGACCCAGCCGTCACCGGTGGCGTCGCGGGCACCGAGGTGCAGGTTGGACAACCAGGCGGCGCGCCGGCCGTGACCCCACTCCGCTGCCAGCACCACCAGGTCGAGGGTGTGGACCGGCTTGACCTTCACCCACCCGCTGCCCCGCCGGCCGGCGTCGTAGGCCGACTGCAGTGCCTTGACGACGACCCCCTCGTGCCCGCTGGCCACGCTGGCCGCGAAGAAGCGTCGTGCGGTCTCTGGGTCGCCGGTGCGCTCGGCGGGCACTAGGTGGGCAGCCGGCACGACCGCGTGGAGCTCGCCTAGCCGGGTCCGCAACGGTTGGCCGAGCAGGTCGCGGCCGTCGCGGTGCAGCAGGTCGAAGAACAGCGCCGACACCGCGCTCGCAGCGTGCCGACTCGCGGTTCGCGCCGCCGTGACCTGGAACGGTGCCGGCCTCCCGTCGGGGCGCAGCACGATGGCCTCGCCGTCGAGGACCAGGCGCCGGGCGGGCAGTGACCTCACCACGTCGACCACCTCCGGCAGCCGTCCGGTGATGTCGTCCAGGCTGCGGGTGAACAGCGCGACCTCGTCACCGTCGCGGTGTGCTTGGATGCGGACGCCATCCAGCTTGCGATCGACGCTGACCTTGTGACCGCCGGGACCCGCCCTGGCCATCGCGGCCGCGACGTCCGGCGCCGTCGCGGCGAGCATCGGGCGTACCGGAGTGCCGACGACCAGGCCGACGTCGGCCAGCGCGGTCGCCCCGGCGGTAGCTGCCACGGCGGCTGCGGCGGTCGACCCCAGCAGCATCGACGCTCGGCGTACGAGGGGCGCCGGCACGTCGAAGGCCACCGCGACCGCGTCCTGCATCACGCCGTCGAGGGCACCCTGGCGCAGCTCCTCGGTGACGAGCCGCCACAAGAACCCCTGCTCGGCCGCGGTGGCGCGAGACAGCAGCGCCGTCAGCGCCTCCCGGCGGGTGTCGCGACTTCCGCTCCCGCTGACCGCGCTGATGCGCTCGAACGCGGCATCGACCTCGGCCACGGTCAGGAAGGGGCGCTCGGCGGCCGCCGGTGTCTCGTACGACGCCCACCCGATGCCGGTCCGCCGCTGCCGCAGGGAGCCGGACAGGAACGTCACCACCGTCGCCACCTCGTCGGAGGACGCCCGCCGCAGCACCTCGGCGAGGGCCGTCCGCTTGGCCAGCCGGGAGCTGGTCGCGGCGGCCCGCCGGGAGGCGTCGACGAGCTCGCTGAGCAGCACCCCGCCATTGTGTGGGTGCCCGCCGACATACTGGCCGGGTGCCCAGCCCGTCGCCGACCGACGCGGTCGAGTCGACGGTGTGGCGCTCGTTGCGGCCGGTGCCGCTGGGCACCATCTTGGGTCCGTTGCGCCGCGGCCCCGGCGACACCACGTACGCCGTCCACGACGGTGCCGTCTGGCGGGGGCTGCAGACGCCCCTCGGCCCGGCGGCGCTGGAGCTGCGGGCGTTTCCGACGGAAGGCGAGGTGCGGGCCGCCGCCTGGGGGGCGGGGGCGGAGTGGGCGATCGCGCAGGTGCCGGCCATGCTGGGCGCGCGGGACGACCCCGCCGGCTTCGACCCCCGGCAGCGGTTCCTGGCCGCGGCGTGGCGGAGGCACCCGCACTGGCGGGTGCCTCGCTCGGGGCTGGTCTACGAGGCGCTGGTCGCGGCGGCACTGGAGCAGAAGGTCACCGGGCGTGAGGCGTGGACCGGGTGGCGCCGGCTGGTCCGTCGGCACGGGAAGCCGGCCCCCGGGCCGGCCGGGAAGTTCGGGCTGCGCACGTTGCCGGAGCCTGGGGTGCTGTGCCGCATCCCCAGCTGGGAGTGGTTGGCGATGCACGTCGACGGCGCCCGCTCTCGCGTGGCCGTGCGCGCGGCACAGCTGGCCGGCTCCCTCCAGCGCAGCCTGGAGACCGATGCCGCGACGGCGGAGCGCATGCTGAGGTCTGTCCCGGGTGTCGGGGTCTGGACCGCGGCCGAGGTGAGGCAGCGGGCTCACGGCGACGCCGACGCCGTGAGCTTCGGCGACTACCACGTGCCGACGAGCATCGGCCTGGCACTCGTCGGCCGGCCGCTCGGCGACGCCGAGCTGGCCGAGCTGCTCGCCCCGTACTCGCCGCACCGCTACCGCGTCCAGCGGCTGGTGGAGCTGTCCGGGGTCCGCGCGGAGCGCCACGGTCCCCGGACGGCCCCACGGCGGCACCTGCCGGGCTCGGTGCGGCGGTGACGGAACCCGGGTGGGTGGAGCGACGTCGAAGCGGTGTGCGACTGGTCAGCGGGCTCACCGGCGGTCTCGTGGCTGTCGGCCTGAGCGTTGTCGCCGGCCCGCCGGCGCAGGCCGACTGCGCGGTGCCGAGCCTGGCCTCGGCCGCGCATCGCTCCGACGCGGTCTTCGTCGGCAGCGTCACCGGCATGCCGGCCCCAAACCGCTTCGAGGTTCGGGCCAGCGACGTCTACCGGGGCTCACCCGGCTCGTTCCTGACCGTCGTGACCGGGCCGTCGGACCCCGGAGCCGGCGTCGGCGAGGCGGTCGAGCTCCACGTCGACCGGCAGTACCTGTTCTTCCTGATTCGAGACGGCCGGACCTGGTCGGCGCCGGGCTGCCTGCCCACCTGGCCGATCTCCTCCGCCCTGATCGCGCGGGCGGACCGCGTCCTCGGGCCGGCGACCCCGCTGCGGGCGGCGCCGCCGGCGCCGTCCGGCTCGCCGCCGGGTTCGCCGGTGTCCGCGGCCTCCGGGAGCGCCGCCGCGGCTCCCTCGTCCGACGATGCCGGGGGGAGCTGGTGGCACTGGGCCGGAGGCGCCGCCGCGCTACTCGCCGCGGCCGCCGGCGTCGCCGTCGCCGTCCGGCGCCGCCCCCGCTGAGCCCCGTCCCCCGCCGCCCGCGCGGAGCCCCAACTCGCGCGGAGCCCCAACCCGCGAGTGGCGCAAATCGGTCGGCGAGTCCGGGCGGCGGTAACCGATTTGCGCCACTCGGCGCTCCGAGGGGCGCCCCGGGGGCCCGCCCGACGGCGCGGAGTGTCGGACCCCGGTCGTACGCTCGCACGCATGAGGCCGGTGACCCACCTGGAGCGCAAGGTGGCGCCGTTCCGCGTCGTCAGCGACTACCAGCCGTCGGGGGACCAGCCGCAGGCTATCGACGAGCTCGAGGAGCGGATCGTCGGCGGCGCCAAGGACTCGGTGCTGCTCGGCGCCACCGGCACCGGCAAGACCGCCACGATCGCCTGGCTGACCGAGCGGTTGCAGCGCCCGACGCTGGTGCTGCAACCCAACAAGACGCTCGCGGCTCAGTTCGCCAACGAGCTGCGGCAGCTGTTCCCCGACAACGCCGTCGAGTACTTCGTGTCCTACTACGACTACTACCAGCCGGAGGCGTACGTCCCACAGACCGACACCTACATCGAGAAGGACTCCTCGCTCAACGAGGAGGTCGAGCGGTTGCGGCACTCGGCCACCAACTCCCTGCTGACCAGGCGGGACGTGATCGTGGTCGCGACCGTGTCGGCGATATACGGTCTCGGCACCCCGCAGGAGTACGTCGACCGGATGGTGCAGCTGCGGATCGGCGAGGAGATGGAGCGCGATCGGCTGCTGCGCCGGTTGGTCGACATCCAGTACGCCCGCAACGACCACGCCGGCACCCGAGGGACCTTCCGGGTTCGCGGCGACACCCTCGAGGTGTTCCCGGTCTACGAGGAGCTCGCCGTGCGCATCGAGTTCTTCGGAGACGAGGTCGAGTCGCTGATGACGCTGCACCCGGTCACCGGCGAGATCGTGACCCAGGACAAGGAGCTCTACATCTTCCCGGCCACCCACTACGTCGCCGGCCCGGAGCGGATGGAGCGCGCGATCGCTGGAATCGAGGTGGAGCTCGCCGACCGGCTCGCGGAGCTCGAGCGCCACGGGCAGCTGCTGGAGGCGCAGCGGCTGCGGATGCGCTCGACGTACGACGTCGAGATGATGCGCCAGATCGGCAGCTGCTCTGGGATCGAGAACTACTCCCGGCACATCGACGGCCGGGCCCCCGGTTCGGCGCCGAACTGCCTGCTCGACTACTTCCCCGAGGACTTCCTGCTGGTGATCGACGAGTCACACGTGGCGGTCCCGCAGATCGGCGGGATGTACGAGGGTGACATGTCCCGCAAGCGCACCCTGGTCGAGCACGGGTTCCGGCTGCCGAGCGCGATGGACAACCGGCCGCTGCGGTGGGAGGAGTTCCTCGAACGCATCGGACAGACCGTCTACCTCTCGGCCACGCCGGGCCCGTACGAGCTGAGCCGGGTCGATAGCGTCGTCGAGCAGCTCATCCGCCCGACCGGGCTGGTGGACCCGGAAGTGGTCGTCAAGCCGACCAAGGGCCAGATCGACGACTTGATCTCGGAGATCGCGGTCCGCACCGAGCGCAACGAGCGGACCCTTGTGACCACGCTGACCAAGAAGATGTCGGAGGACCTGACCGACTACCTGCTCGAAGCGGGCATCCGCACCCGCTACCTGCACAGCGAGGTCGACACGCTGCGGCGTATCGAGCTGCTGCGCGAGCTGCGGCTTGGCGAGTACGACGTGCTCGTCGGCATCAACCTGCTGCGCGAGGGCCTCGACCTGCCGGAGGTCAGCCTGGTCGCGATCCTCGACGCCGACAAGGAGGGCTTCTTGCGCTCAGGCACCTCGCTGGTCCAGACGATCGGGCGGGCCGCCCGCAACGTGTCGGGTCAGGTTGCGATGTACGCGGACTCGGTGACGCCGTCGATGGCCAAGGCGATCGACGAGACCAACCGCCGGCGCGCCAAGCAGCAGGAGTACAACCGCGAGCGGGGTGTCGACCCGCAGCCGTTACGCAAGCGCATCGCTGACATCACCGACATGCTGGCCCGCGAGGACGCCGACACCGAGCAGCTGCTCGGCTCGGGGCGCCAGCGCAGCCGCGGCAAGTCGCCGGTGCCTGGGCTGTCGGCCAGGGCTGCCGGCCAGCACGCCACCGACCTGGCCGGGCTTCCGGCCTCCGAGCTCGCCGACCTCGTCCAGCAGCTGACCGACCAGATGCGAGCAGCTGCGGCCGAACTCCAGTTCGAGGTGGCCGCGCGGCTCCGAGACGAGATCTCCGAGCTCAAGAAGGAGCTGCGCCAGATGGTCTCCGCGGGCGCCCGCTGAGCCGGCCGACGAGGGGGGATCTTGGCCGGGTCCTGGAACAGACTGTGACTGCACCACTACGCTGAGCATCGCTCGCGGAGTGACGGAGGCCGGGCCACATGGAACGCACGCTGATGGCCATGGCTCACGCGTTTCCGCGGTGCGCCGAGGCGGCGACGCTCAGTGGAGCTTGTGACGCGCTGGTGACGGAGCTCAGCGAGTGTGGTCTGCTGCCAAGCGTCTACTTCCTCGTCGACGGGCGGCTGCGGTGTCAGGCTGCCCGCGGTTACTTCCAGGTGGTCGACGGTTTCACGCCGGGTCATGGGGTGATCGGAAGCGTCGCGGCGACCGGACGAGCAGTTGTCATTCCCGACGTCTCAGTCCACCCCGACTACATCGCCGCGATGCCGGGAGTTGCCGGTGAGGCATGTGTACCGCTGCGCGTCAGCGGGGAGCTGGTCGGAGCCGTCAACGTGGAGTGGACGACGACACCACCCGCTGACGTCGAGCCGCTCTTGGTGGCGGCGGCCGAGCAGCTGGGTGCGGCGATCGCTACTCTCGGAGGGCTGCCGCCCGTCCCCCTGGCGCAACGCCTGGCCCGCATCTCGGTGGAGCTGACCGCCCTCAACGACAGCGCCGCCATCATCGCGCGCGCGGTGGCTGGCGCCGTCGAGATCTCCGGACGCACCAGCGCGGCCCTCAGCCGCTGCGACCCGGACGGTCGCTGGTCCGTGGTGCACTCCCGCGGCCCGCTGGCAGGGCCGTTGGCGGAGTGGAGTGACGACGATCACCGCGTCATCGCTGCCTGGGGCGCGCCGGGAACCTCCTCACACTTCCCAGGCGGCGAAGATGTCCCGGCTGACTACAAGTTCCTGCTCCGCGCCGGTGTGAAGTCGATCGCCGTGCAACCGTTGGTGCTCAGCGGCCGGCTAGTTGGGCTGCTGACCACGGCCGACACGCGTCCCACCGTGCACGATCCCACGGTGGGCGCAGCCGTCGAGCTGCTCGCTGCCCAGACCGCCGCCTCCCTCGGCGTCGCCTCGGCGATCACCGAGCTGAGCGAGCGGGCAGTGCGGGACCCCCTGACCCGGCTGCGCAACGCCGGCGCCTTCTCCGACGACCTGCGCCGGCTCACGAACCGCCGCGACACCGCATGTCTGCTCATCGACGTCGACCACTTCAAGGCGGTCAACGATACGTACGGGCACCTGGTGGGCGACCAGCTGCTCTGCGACCTCGCGGAGCGACTCACCGCGAACCTGCGCAGCGACGACGTCCTCTACCGCATCGGTGGGGACGAGTTCGCGGCGATCTTGGTCAACGCGTCCCCGGCGGAGGCCCGCAACGTGGCCCAACGCCTTGTCGACGGAGCCCGCCGCGTCCGGACGACGGTGTCGATCGGGGTGGCGATGTTCGACGCGGCCGGGTCGGAGCATGCCCATTCCAGCGCGGACGAGGCGTTGTACCGAGCCAAGGCGGCAGGCCGGGATCGCTACCTGGCAGCCGAGCGCTGACCGCCGCGGGAAGTCACGGATGGTCGGGCGGGAACTCACGGATGGTTGGGCGGGAACTCACGGATGGTCGAGGTGGGGGAGGAGCCAGGCGTAGATCTCGGCCTCGTAGCGCAGGTGGGCGAAGCGCCCGGACGGCCCGGTGTGCGCCCCCTCGCCGACCTCGCAGCGGAACAGGCACCTCGGCGCCCACTCGGGGTCACCGGCCCGAAGTGCGGCGACCCACTTCGCCGGCTCCCACACCATCACCCGGGGGTCGTGCACCGCACCCGTGACCAGCAGGTCGGGCCGCTCACCTGCGGGCGGCAGGTTGTCGTAGGGCGAGTACGCCAGCATCGCGGCGAAGTCCTCCCGCCGTCGGGGGTCGCCCCACTCGTCCCACTCGCCGGCCGTCAGCGGGACCGACGAGTCCAGCATCGTGGTGACGACATCGACGAACGGCACCTCGGCCACCACCGCCCGCCACCGACCTGGGCGCTGTGAGAAGACGGCGGCCTGCAGCAGGCCGCCCGCCGACAGCCCGCGGGTGACGATCCGGTCCGGGTCCACCAGTTCGCCGGCGATCGCGTCGGCAACCGCCAGGTGGTCGGTGAACGTGTGCTGCTTGGACCGCAGGCGGCCGTCCAGCCACCAGCGGCGGCCGCCCTCGCCGCCGCCACGCACGTGGGCGTGGACGAACACCACACCCCGGTCGAGCAGGCTCGGCAGCGCCGGGTCGAACTCCGGCTCGAAGCTGTACTCGTAGGCACCGTAGCCGTACATCAGCGCCGGCGCGGAACCGTCCAGCGCCACGTCGTCGCGGCGCACCACGGTCACCGGCACGGCGACGCCGTCGGTCGAGGGCACCGAGATCCGCTCACTGCGATAGCGGTCCGGGTCGTAGCCGGGGACCGGCTGGACGTGCCGCAGGCGGCGACCGCCGCTGGCCAGGTCGACGTCGTACCACGCCGGCGGCCGGGTGTAGCTCTGCTCCACCACCGTCACCGAGGTGACACCGAACAGCTCGTTGCGGCCCAGGGCGATCGTCCCCGCTGGCAGCGAGCAGGCGATGTCCACCGGCTCGGCACCTGCGTCGGCACGCAACGGCAGCGCCCGCAACAACGGCGCGCCGTCGCGGCGGAGCCGGAGCACGAGGTGGTCGGCGAAGCCGTCGACGCGTTCCAGCCGCTCGTCTCGCCGCTCCGGGACCAGCTCGCTCCACGAGTCCCGGCCGGGGGAGCGCAGTGGCGCCGTCATCAGCCGGAACTCCGTCGCACCGTCGTTGGTGACGATCGCGACCACGTCGCCGTCGGCGGACCGGGCGTGCTCGCAGTGGTACTCCACGCCGGGGCGCCGCGGCTCCACGCACCGCGGCGGCGCCGTCGGGTCGTGCGCGTCGACCAGCCACACCTCGCTGGTGTCCCGGCTCTGCGCCCAGACCACGATGACGTCACCGGACCGGCAGCCGCGGACGCTGACCTCGAACCGCTCGTCGGGTTCGGTGAGGACGCAGGTGTCGTCGGCGACGGGCGTTCCGAGGTCGTGCCGCCACACCTGGAACGGTCGCTGGGCCTGGTCGGAAACGGTGTAGAAGAAGCTTCCCGAGTCGGCGCTCCAGGCTCCGCCGTACGAGCTGCGAGGGATCGTGTCCGGCAGCTCCGCGCCGGCGTCGAGGTCGCGGAACCGCAGCTCGAACACCTCCTGGCCGGTGGTGTCCACCGAGTACGCCAGCAGCCGCTCGTCCGGGCTCGGCTGGCACAGCCCCAGGTCGACGTAGCGAGACCCGGCGGCCAGCACCGCAGGATCGAGGAGCAGCTGGCCGGCCGCGGAATCCGCGGTCCCCGCGGCAGAAGCGACGGATTCCGTCGTGTGGTGCGGCACCCGATGGTGTAGATCGCGTATCAGTTGGGGGTACTCACTTCCCTCCGGCGTCCGGGTGTAGTAGGAAAACTGTTCAAGCCGCCAACTGACCGACGACTCAGTTGACGGCAGCCGGGAGACCATCTCCTGGTACACATCCTCAGCGAGAGGGCGCAGATGGGCGGTCGCAGCGTCGTAGTAAGCGCGCTCGGCGGCCAGGTGATCCAGCACCTGCGGGTCTGCGGTCTTCCGCAGCCATGCGAAGTCGTCGACCCGGTCCACTCCGTGCAGCGACCGGGTGTAGGGCCTCGCCTCGGGTCGCGGGGGACGCAGCTCGTCAGTCGGCACGGTCGGCAACCTACTGGGGCCGGCACGTCAAGCAAACCTCCGAAGGAGTTCTCCCGATGAGCACCTCCCGCCTCACCCGATGCGTCACCTGGTGCAGCAGCCTGGCCCTTGCGACCGCGGCCGCCGCGCTGGGAGCGGTCACCGCCAGCCCAGCGGCCAACGGCGGGCAGTCCGCCCCCGTCGTCTTCCACGTGGGCATCGGCAACGAGGCGGACTCGTTCAACCCGTTCCTCGGGATCGAGGCGGAGTCGTACGAGATGTGGGCGCTGATGTACGACCAGATGATCACCTACTCGATGAAGGACATGTCACCGCAGCCGGGCCTCGCCAGCTCCTGGGACACTTCGAACAACGGCCTGACGTGGACGTTCCACATCCGCAGCGGCGTGAAGTGGTCGGACGGGCAGCCGCTGACGGCTGCGGACATCGCCTACACCTACAACCGCATCCTCGACGGCGGTCCGGAGGCGGCGACCTGGGGCAGCTACCTGAAGTCGGTGACGAAGATCACCGCACCCGACCCCGAGACGGTGCTGCTGACGCTGTCCAAGCCCAACGCCGTGTTGCCGCTGTTGCCGATGCCGATCATTCCCGAGCACATCTGGAAGAACATCGACGAGGACAAGGTCAAGAGCTACCCCAACGAGCCGCAGAACGGCCAGCCGGTCGTCGGCTCCGGACCCTTCCGCCTGGTGCAGGGCACCGCCGGTGGGTCCAGCTACCGGTTCGTGGTCAACCCCGACTACTGGCAGGGCCGCCCCAACTTCGACGAGGTCGACTTCACCGTGTTCAAGAACGGCGACACGTTGGTGCAGGCGCTGGAGAAGGGGGAGATCGACTTCGCCGAAGGGCTGAGCCCGCTGGACAAACGAGCCCTCGACGGCCGATCCGGGATCACCGCGATCCTCGGCGACTCGCCGGGCTTCGACGAGATCGCCTTCAACACCGGCGCGGCGGACCCCAAGACCGGCAAGCCGATCGGTGACGGCAACCCGGCGTTGCAGGACCCGAAGTTCCGCTACGCGCTCGGCTTCGCCATCAACAACGACCAGATCGTCTCCAAGGTCTACCAGGGCGGGGGGTCAGCGGGCGACACGATCGTGCCGCCGTCGTACTCGCAGTACCACTGGACTCCGCCGTCGGACGTGGCCTTCAGCTACGACCCGCAACGGGCCGGGCAGCTGCTCGAGCAGGCCGGCTACAAGATGGGCTCCAACGGCCTGCGCACGATGCCGGACGGGTCCCCGATCGGCACGCTGCGGCTGATGGCCCGGGGCGAGTCGCCCACGTCCGTCGGAACCATGCAGTACTTCAAGGAGTGGCTCAACAACATCGGCATCAACGCCGAGGTGCAGACGATGGAGAGCGGCAAGCTGACCAACGTGATCCTCGACGGCAACTTCGACGCCTTCCAGTGGGGGTGGTACGTCGAACCCGATCCCGACTCGATGCTCAGCTACATGACCTGTGGCCAGCGCGGCAACTGGTCGGACTCGTGGTACTGCAACCCGGCCTACGACAAGCTCTACACCGCCCAGCACTCGGAGATGGACCAGGCGACCCGCGAGGACATGGTCAAGCAGATGCAACAGATGCTGTTCATGGATGCGCCTTACCTGGTCACCACCTACGGCGGCAACGTCGAGGCCTACCGCAGCGACCGGTTCACCTGCTTCACCCCGCAGCCCAACCCAGGGGGCGTGCTGCTCTTCCAGTACGGCGCGTACAACTACGTGCACGCCGCGCCCGTCGGGTCCGGGGTCTGCAGCAGCGCGGACGCAACGGCGGCGTCGGCGTCGAGCTCGAGCGGCATCTCCATGGTCGCGTGGGTCGTTGGGGCCGTCGTGGTGGTGGCCGTGCTCGCCGGGGCACTGGTGCTCGCCCTCCGGCGTCGGGCCACCGCGGGCCAGCGCGCCTGAGGTGAGCGTACGAACGGAGGTCGCCGAGGTCACTGCGGCCGTCCAGCCGACCGAGCGACGCCGGCGCGGCGGCCGCGGCCGCTACGTGCTGTCCAAGGTCGCCGGCTCGGTCGGCGCGTTGTTCTTCATGCTGGTGTTCAACTTCTTCTTGTTCCGGGTGCTGCCCGGGGACCCGGTCCGCACGCTGGGACGCAACCGGCTGGTCAGCGACAAGCAGGTCGCCGAGCTGCGCCAGACGCTGGGTCTGGACCAGTCGCTGCCTCGACAGTTCGTGACCTATCTGGAGAACACGTTCACCGGCCAGTTCGGGTTGTCCTTTCGCTACCGGCAGCCGGTCAGCGGCCTGATCCTCGACCGGTTGGGGCCCACGCTGGTCCTCGTCGGCACGGCCACGGTGCTGTCGACGGTGATCGGCATCTACGTGGGAATGGTCAGCGCCTGGAACCGGGGCCGCCCGGTCGACAACGTCTCCACCTGGAGCGGGCTGGTCCTCTACTCGATGCCCGAGTGGTGGCTCGGGCTGCTGCTGCTGGCGGTGTTCGCCGTCGGCTTGGGGCCTGTACCCGGGCTCTTCCCCGTCAACGGGCTGATCACCACCGGCGTCGACATGTGGTCGGTGGCCGGGCTGCTCGACATGGCCTGGCACCTGACGCTGCCGGTGATCACGCTGACGCTGGCGTACGTCGCCGAGTACTCGCTGATCATGCGCAGCTCGCTGCTGGACGAGATGGGCGAGGACTACCTGCTCACCGCGCGGGCGAAGGGGCTGCGTGACATCCATGTGCGGCGCCGGCACGCCGCCCGGAACGCGCTGCTGCCGACGACCACGCTGGTGGCGCTCAACCTCGGGTTCGTGGTCTCCGGCGCGATCACGATCGAGACCGTGTTCTCGATCCCCGGCCTTGGCCTGCTGACCACCGAGGCTCTGTCGGTGCCCGACTACCCGCTGCTGCAGGGCACGTTCTTGTTCTTCTCCGCCGCGGTGATCGTCGCCAACCTGGCCGCCAACCTGCTGTACGGGCTGCTCGACCCGCGGGTCCGGACGTGACCACCGCACCCGTCCTCACCGCGAGACAGGTCTCCTGGAGGCGGCGCCGCGCCTCCGCGGCACGGACCTGGGAGCAGTTCCGCCACCGGCCGTCGGGGGTCGTCGGCCTGGGCATCCTCGTGGTCTTCGCGTTCGTCGCGGTCGCCGCCCCGCTGCTGGCGAACTCCAGCGGCCTGGAGGTGACCAAGGCGACCGGGGGCATCCTCGAGTCGCCGTCGACGAGCTACTGGCTCGGCACCGACGAGAACGGGAGGTCGGTGCTGACGCTGCTGATCTGGGGCTCCCGGGTCTCGCTGTTCGTCGGCCTGCTGGCGACCGCGATCTCCATGGGAATCGGCACCTTGGTCGGGCTGGCCTCCGGCCACTTCCGCGGGTTCCTCGGCGCGGCGCTGTTCCGGGTCACCGAGTGGTTTCTGGTCATCCCGTTCCTGCCGCTGGCCATCGTGCTGGCCAGCGTGCTGGGCCGTTCGCTGCTGAACATCTCGCTGGTCATCGGCATCACCAGCTGGCCGGGCACCGCGATGCTGATCCGGGCCCAGACCCTGTCCATCGAGAACCGGCCCTACCTGGAGCGAGCCAAGGTGCTGGGGTCCGGTCACTGGCGCCAGATGAGCCGCCACGTGCTCCCCAACGTGATGCCGATGGTGTTCGCGAACACCACCCTGACCGTCGCCATCGCGATCTTGTCCGAGACCACGCTGTCCTTCCTCGGGCTCGGCGACCCGCTGCGGGTGTCGTGGGGGACGATGCTGGACGCTGCCTTCAGCACCGGCGCCATCACCACCGGGGCCTGGTGGTACATCGTGCCGCCGGGCGTGTGCGTGATCCTGGTCGTGCTGGCCTTCACGCTGGTGGGCCAGGCGCTGGAGGAGATCTTCAACCCCCGGCTGCGGGAGCGCTCGTGACCCCGCTGCTGGAGATGCGCGACGTGCACGTCACCTACGCCACCGCCGCCGGCCCGCTGCCCGCCGTCCGCGGGGTCAACCTGAGCCTCGAACCGGGGGAGAGCCTCGGTGTCGCGGGGGAGTCGGGCTGCGGCAAGTCGTCGCTGGCGGCGACCGTGCTGCGGTTGCAGCCACCGAACGCCACCGTCCGCGGATCGGTACTGGTCACCGGCAAGGACGTGCAGACGGTGGACTGGGGGCAGCTGCGTGCGTTGCGCTGGGGCGAGGCCGCGATGGTCTTCCAGGGATCCCTGCACTCGCTGAACCCCGTGCAACGGGTGGGCGACCAGATCACCGAGCCGATCCGGCTGCACGACGGCTCGGTCAGCCCCGCCCGCGCCAGCGAGCGCGTCGGTCAGCTGCTGGAGCAGGTGGGGTTGCCGGCCGCGTCGGCACGCACGTACCCGCACCAGCTCTCCGGTGGGCAGCGACAGCGGGTGATGATCGCGATGGCACTGGCCTGCCGGCCACGGCTGATCCTGGCCGACGAGCCCACCACCGCGCTGGACGTGATGGTGCAGGCGCAGGTGCTGGATGTGCTCACCGGGCTGGTCCGCGGGCTGGAGCTCGGGCTGCTGCTGATCAGCCACGACCTGTCGGTGCTGGGCACCACCTGCGACCGGGTCTTGGTGATGTACGGCGGGCGGGTCGTCGAGCAGGGCGCGGCGACCGCGGTCTTCGACCACCCTCAACACCCCTACACCCGGGCGCTGGCCCGGGCGTTCCCGCGGGTGGGGGACGCGGACGCCCGCTTCTCTCCCGCCGGGTTGGCCGGCGACCCGCCGGATCCGCGCAACCTGCCGAGCGGCTGCACGTTCCACCCCCGGTGCCCTCGGGCCATCGACGTCTGCTCGACGCACGAACCTCCGGTGCGGTGGCCGGAGCCGGACCGACCGGTCGAGTGCGTCCGGGTCGAAGGGGCGGAGACGGCGCCGGGGACCGCTGTGGCGGCCGGCCGGTGACCCCGGCGACGAAGGCACGGCGCACCGCGCTGCTGAGCACCCGCGGCCTGGGCGTCACGTTCGCGTCGCGCGACGGCGCGGCGGCGCGGGCGGTCGACGGGGTGGACCTCGACGTGGGCTCCGGGGAGGTGGTCGCCCTGGTCGGTGAGTCCGGCTCCGGCAAGACCACGCTGGCCCGGACGCTGCTGGGCCTGGAACGCCCGAGCACGGGCAGCGTCGAGTTCGAGGGTGCGTCGCTGCAGACCTCGACCAGGGGACTCCGGGCGTACCGGCGGCGGGTCCAGCTGGTGCTGCAGGACCCCACGGGTGCACTCAACCCGCGGCAGACCGTCTACGAGTCTGTCGCGGAGGGGTTGCGCATCCACAAGCTGGTCGAGCAGGCCCAGCGGGCGGGGGAGCGGGTCGTCGAGACCGACCTGGTGTCGCAGGCGCTGTCGCGGGCCGGGCTGCGCCCCCCGGGAGGCTTCTTCCTCACCTACCCCCACGAGCTGTCCGGGGGCCAGCGGCAGCGGGTGGTGATCGCGGGTGCCCTGGCGCTGGAGCCGGAGGTGATCATCGCCGACGAACCGGTGTCCAGCCTGGACGCGTCGATCCGGGGGGAGATCCTGGCGCTGCTGCTGCGCCTGCGCGACGACCTCGGCCTCACCGTGCTGGTCGTCACCCACGACCTCGGCCTGGCCTGGAACATCGCCGACCGGGTCGCGGTGATGTACCTGGGGCGGATCGTGGAGGTGGGGACGACCGAGGAGGTCCTGCTCACCCCGCGCCACCCGTACACCCGTGCCCTGCTCTCGGTGGTGCCGGAGGTCTCGCAGCAGGAGCCGATCGTGCTGGTCGGGGAGACCCCGGACCCCCGACGCATCCCGGCAGGGTGTCGGTTCCACCCCCGGTGCCCCGCCTACGCCGGCGGCGAGGCGGAAGCGGCCGGGGTCGCCGAGGACTGCCGGACCCGTGACCTCCCGGTCCTGGCCGCGACCGGTGACCACCGCGCGGCCTGCTGGCTCACGATGCCGACGCCGAAGCCCTGAACTGGGTTCCGCCGCGCCTCCGGGCATGCCAGGCTGTACTGACTCTCGGGTCAGTAGGAGGTGTTCGCGTGGACTTGGAGCCGGCGCTGCCGCGGCACATGTACGTCGACTCGACGCACTGGGAGACCGAGCGGGAACGGGTGCTGAACAGGTCCTGGCTGTGCGTGGGCCGGCTGGACGGCCTCGGACTCGATGCCGACGAGCGGGTCGCGGTCGTCGACATCGCCGGTGAGTCCGTGCTGCTGACACGCGATGCTGGCGGCCGGCTGCACGGGGCGTACAACGTGTGCCGTCACCGTGGCGCGCAGCTGGTGCCGCACCAGCCGGGACAGCCGCCCCCGGCGGTCCGCCCCGCGCGGGCGCTGCGCTGCCCGTACCACTCCTGGACCTACGACCTGGGCGGCGCTCTGCTCAAGGCTCCCCATGCCGGGGGCATGACCGAGACCGACCGGAGGCGCTTTGCCCTGCACCCGGTTGCGGTCGAGGCGTGGCTCGGCTTCGGCTTCGTCCATCTCAGCCCGCCGGCCGCCACCTCGCTGTCCGACGAGCTGGCGGCCGTCGCCGAGCGGCTGCGGCGCTACCCGCTGGCGAGGCTGGTGCGGGGCCACTCGCTGAGCTACGACGTCAGGGCCAACTACAAGGTGCTTAGCGAGAACTACAACGAGTGCTACCACTGCGGGCCGGTGCACCCCGAGCTGTCCAGGCTGGTCCCGGCCTTCGCCACCGGCGGTGGTCGGGACCTGGACTGGAACGACGGCATCCCGCACCGAGAAGGCGCCTGGACGTTCACGACGAGCGGCACGTCGACGCGAGCGCCGTTCCACGACCTCGACGAGGCGGAGCGCACCCGGCACAAGGGGGAGCTGGTGCATCCCAACCTGTTCTTGTCCTGCTCGGCCGACCACGTCGCGGCATACACGCTGTGGCCGCTGGCGGTCGACCGGACCCGGGTCGTCTGTGACCTGCTGTTCGCTCCGGAGGAGGCGGCGCGGGACGACTTCGATCCCTGCGACGCCGCCGGACTCTGGGACCTGGTCAACCGGCAGGACTGGGCCGTCTGCGAGTCGGTCCAGCGGGGGATGAGCTCGCGGGCCTACCGGCAGGGCTGGTTCGCGCCGATGGAGGACGCGAGCGCCGACATCCGCCGCTGGCTGCTGCCGCGCCTGGGCCAGGAGGACGGCGGCGATGGTTGAGCGGGCGGAGTACGTCGTCGTGGGTCTCGGCGCCTGGGGGAGCGCGGCCGCGTACCAGCTGGCGCGCCGTGGCGCCGACGTGGTCGGCCTCGAGCAGTTCGAGCTCGGCCACGTCCGGGGCGCCTCACACGACACCTCCCGGATCCTGCGCCACAGCTACCACACGCCTGGGTACGTGGAGCTGACCTGCGCGGCGTACGACGACTGGGCCGACCTGGAGCGCGTCTGCGGCGAGCGGCTGGTGACGGTGGTCGGGGGGCTCGACCTCTTCCCTCCCGACGCCAGCGTGGCGCCCGAGGAGCACACGTCTTCCCTGGCGGCCAACGGGGTGCCGTTCGAGCTGCTCGGGCGGGTCGACGTGCAGCGGCGGTTCCCGCAGTTCCGGCTGCCCGAGGGCACGGTTGGCCTCTACCAGCCGCGGGGAGCCGTCGTACCGGCTGCCAAGGGCACCGCGACGTTGCAGCGGCTGGCGGCATTCGCCGGTGCCCGGCTGCACGAGCGCTGTCCGGTGACCGCCGTACGCGACCGAGGGGTTTCCGGCGTCGAGGTCGAGACTCCGGAAGCGACATGGCGCTGCCGACGGCTGGTCGTGTGTGCGGACGCGTGGACCAACGACGTGCTCGCCGGCCTGGACATGGAGTTGCCCCTGCGGGTGACCCAGGAGCAGTTCAGCTACTTCGCACCGGCAGACCCCGAGCAGTTCGCCCCGGGACGGATGCCTCTGTGGATATGGCTCGGCACCCCGTCGTTCTACGGCTTCCCCTGCTACGGCGAGCCCGCGGTCAAGGTGGCCCAGGACTGCGGAGGGCCGCCGGTCACCGGAGGAAGCCGGTCCTTCGATCCCGACCCAGGCCGCGAGGCACTGGTCGCCGCCTTCGTGGCCGAGACGCTTCCGGACCTCGGAGTCCGGCTGCGGTCGAAGACGTGCCTCTACACGCTGACGCCCGACCGGGACTTCGTGCTCGGGCAGCTGCCGGGCCACCCGGCCGTCTCCGTCGCGATCGGCGCCGGCCACGGCTTCAAGTTCACTCCGACCGTGGGCCGGCTGCTGGCCGAGCTGGCGACGACCGGAGGCTGCGACGCCGACCTCGCGCCGTACGCGCTCGACCGGCCGTGGCTCGTCGACCCCCCGCCGGCAGCCCAGTGGGTGGTGTGAGCGCTCAGCCGAGGTCAGTGACGGCGATATCGAGCTCGTAGGCCAACGCTTCGCGGATCCAGCTGCGCAGCTGGGAGCGGCTGACGCTGCGGTAGACCAGGGCGGCGACCGCGAGACCGTCCAGCAGCCCGCCGATCCGGGCCACCGTGCCCGCCGGGTCGGCGCAGCGGAACGCACCGGCCTCGACACCCTCGACCACGGCGGCGTGCAGTGCGGCGCGCCAACGTGCGTCCAGGTGGCGCAGCGCGGTCCGGATCGGCGGATGCCGCAGCGCCATCGACCAGGCGTCGATCCACAGCGTCCACCCTGGTGCGGCGCCGGTGGGGCCGTAGCCGGCGACGACTCGACGAAGCCGGTCCAGCGGGCCCAAGGCCCGGGCGACCGCCCGGTCGAGGCGCGCGAGGTCGCGATCAACCGCGTACTCCAGTGCCTGGGCGAGCAGCCGGTCCCGGGTGGCGAAGTGGTAGAACACGAGCCCGGTGCTGACGCCCAGCGAAGCAGCGACGTCGTGCACCCGCAGCGCGCCCAGGCCGAGCCGCTCGGCCTGCTCGACGGTCGCCGCCAGGATCTCCTCCCGCCGCACCTCCACCTGCCGGCGACCCATGCCAGCCGACCCTATCGACGCCGTCGCGCCCGGCCTGATCACCCGTCCCGGGCACCGGCCAGGGAAGCACAGCGGACCATCTCGCCGGGCACCTGCGCGCTGTGGCAGCCGGCGTTCCGGGTGACCGCGAGCGCGCTCAGGGCGAGGGCACCGCCGGCAGCCACGTCCAGCAGGTAGTGGTTGCCGGTGCCGACCACGACCAGCGCCGTGACCAGCGGGTACGAGGCCCACAGTAGCCTGAACGCGAGCCGTTGGGCCATCAGCAGCGCCACTATCCCGGCCCAGACCGCCCAGGCGATGTGCAGCGATGGCATCGCGGCGTACGGGTCGGGGGTCGTCGTCGACGAGGTGGGCGACGCCACCCCGGTCGCGACCGCGGTGTCGATGAAGCCCGTGCCGGGGATCAACCGTGGTGGCGCCACCGGATACAGCCAGAAGGCGAGGAGTCCCAGGGCGCAGATGACCACCAGCGCGTTGCGTGCCGAGCGGTAGAGGTCCGGCCGTCGCCAGTAGCACAGCACCAGCACCACGGCGGTGAGCCCGAGATGCAGCAGCTGGTAGTACCAGCTGCTGGCCAACGCAAGCGTGTGATGGGCGGAGACCCAGACGTTGAACGGCATCTCCATGTCGAGGTGCAGCGCCCGCTCCAGGCCCACGATGTCGTCGGCGTTGGCCAGGGCGGCACCCCGGCGCGTCGGCGCCAGCCCCCGGATGTGGTCGTAGAGGACGAAGAGGACCGCAGCGATCGCGACCTCTCCCACAAGCAACGGTCGCCGCCGCAGGACAGCGGCGCGCTCCGAGAGCGTCGCGGCGAACACTCGACAACGCTATCGCGTCAGGCACCGCATCCGGCTCCCCCCACGGCCCGGCGAGCTGCAGCAGTCTGCGGCGCGAGCGAGCGACGGCTTGGCGACAAGTCACGGATGGTCGGACCAGAAGTCACGGATGGTCGGGCCGGAAGTCTCGGATGGTCGTCAGTGGCGGGGGAGGACCTGGTGCCAGTGCCGACGGGCGATGACCGCGTCGTCCTCGCTCGCCTCGAGGTCGATCTCGACCTCGTAGTGCTCGGGGCCGATGTGGACGTCGAGCGTGGAACGGGCCGCCACCGCGACCTCGGGCCAGCGGATCCAGAACTCCGCCTCCGCCTGTGCCCGCTGGGAGAAGCTGCGGGTGTCGACGCTGACGCGACCGGCGTAGTGCTCGCCCGCGAGGCCGGCGTGCCGTACCGGGTACGTGGAGCCGGAGTCGACGACACAGCACACCTCCCGGGCCAAGATGTCGCGTTCGACCCGCCAGACCACACCGTCGGGGTCCTCGCCCGCCTCCGCGTCGCCCGGCCTCAGCTCCGGGGGGGCGTACGGGGACTCCCCCGACCACACCGGCAGCACCAGCTCGCCGCCGTGCACGGTGAGGGTGAGCGGAGCGGGCGGCGCCGCCGTGTTCGGCCAGTCGGCACCGGCCACCGACAGCCGCAGCCGCTGGCCCGGGGCCAGCTCGTAGGCGCACGCGTCCAGCACCATGGCCACGTCGTAGCACCGGCCGGGCTCGAGCGCTGCCGGGTCGCTTCGGCTGTCGCGGAACGCCAGGTCCAGCGAGCCGCGGCAGATCAGGGCCGAGGTGCCGTCGGGGAAGACGTCACACAGCTTCGCCGACACCGACGCGGACGGCTGGTCGGCGCTGACCCGCAGCCGGAGCACCGGATGTCCGAGCATGGTGATCGCGTCGCCGTCCCACTCCCAGCGGATCGAGGCGTCGTCGTCGACCCGCTGGTCCAGGCTGAGCCCCCAGGGCAGGTGCCCCGCGCAGTCGATCCACGCGTCGACCCCGGTGTCGGCCCGGACGGGGTACGGAGGGCGGGCGGCGAGCGGCCTGGCATCGTCCCGGACCCGCGGGCACGGCCAGTCCTCGCGCACCCAGCGGCCGTCGGAGTCGGCGAGGTCGGGCTGGGGGCGGGTGGACCGCCGCACGAACACGGTGGCGGCCGGCCCCTCGGCGGCTCCGTCGTCGCGGCCGCGCAGCCAGCGGTCCCACCAGGTGACCATCTCGGGCACGAGGTCGATGCGCGGGCCCGGGATGGCGGTGTCCGTCGCGGCGTGCGCCCACGGCCCGGCCAGCAGCCGGTGGGGCACACCGGCCTCGGCCAACGCGGCCACGGTCCGGAAGGAGTTGTTGCGGTAGCCGTCGGCCCACCCGGCGACCAGCATCGTGGGGCAGCGGATCCGGTCGTACGCCGGCGCCAACGAGCCGGACCGCCAGTAGTCGCCGTCGGTCCGCTCCCGCAACCACGTCAGCAGCCACGGCTCGCACGCCCGGACCCGGCGCAGCCACTCCTCGCGCCAGCCGGGTCCCCACACCGCGGGCACCGGCGGGAGCGCGTTCATCGGCGTCATGTAGTGGCAGTAGTCGACGAGGTCGAGGACGCGCAGCGCGCCGCCGCGCCAGTGCACGTCGTCGGTCCACCGGTCGTCGCTGGCGTAGATCGCGATGACCGCCCGCAGCTCCGGCGGCCGCTCGCACGCCAGCTGCAGCGCGTTGAACCCCGAGTACGACGTGCCGTACATCCCGACCGCACCGTCGCACCACGCCTGGGCCGCCAGCCAGGCGATGACCTCGACGAGGTCCGCCTGCTCCTGCGGCGGGTACTCGTCGACGGCGTCACCCCCGGACGAGCCGGTGCCGCGCAGGTCGAGCCGGCACACCGCGTAGGCGTGCTCGTCGCGCAGCCGGGCGTACTCCGGCCGGTACGACGCGGTGAGGTCGTCCTTGCGGTACGGCAGCGCCTCCAGGATGCACGGCTGGGGCCCGGCGGCCGGGTCGGGCAGCCAGAGCGTCGCCGCCAGCTCGACGCCGTCCCGCATCGGGATCCGGACCTCCGCGGTCGACCCCGTCACGTCGTCACCCGGCCCGCTCCCGCAGCAGCCGCCGGACCTCGCCGGGGGGCAAGCCCTCGCTGCGGTTGCCGGAGCGACCGGTCACCGTGGGGGAGGCGAGCAGGGAGTTGAGCACCGCCTCCTCGCTGGCCTCGACGACGGCCTCGAACAGCGGGTTGAGCGCGCCACCGGACACCGCGACCGGGCCGTCGTACCCGCCCGCCCGGTCGGCCCGTAGCCCCGTCGCGGCGGCGAGGAAGATCTCGCCGCTGCCGTGATGCGCCACCGAGCCGGCACGGGCCAGCCCCAGGCCGACCCGCCGGGCCAGCCGGGCGCAGCCGAAGCCGTCGACGGCGGCGTCGGTGACGACGATCCCGATGCACGAGCCCGCCGGAGGCCGGGGCGGTGGCGGGCCGGCGGGGAGCAGGCGGCCGACCGGCACGCCGTCGACCGTGAGCCGTCGCCGGTCGCCGAAGTTCGTCATCAGCAGCACCCCGAGGGTGTGGCCGTCGGGTGTCACCCGGGAGGCGGTGCCGATGCCGCCCTTGAAGCCGAGGCAGGTCATGCCGGTGCCGGATCCCACGCTGCCCTCGGCCGGTGGTTCGGACCCGCCGCGCGATGTCAGCGCCTGCGCCCAGGCCGACGCCACGTCGGAGCGGCCGACCTGCATGCGCCGGGCGTCGTTGAGATACGAGTCGTCACACTCGGCGACCACCGGGATGACGAAGTTCTCTGCGACGTCCGGGTGCCGTTCCAGCAGCAGCTCGCAGGCGGCGTCGTACACCCGTCCCAGCTGCAGCGTGGAGGTCAAGAAGACCGGCGTCTCCAGCAGGCCCCACTCGGCGGCGGTGACGAACCCGGTGCACTCTCCGGCGCCGTTGAGGACCGCCCCCCCGGCCGGAACGAGCCGATCGAGCGCGTCGTCGGCGACCACCAGCACGGTGACACCGGTGCGGGCCACGCCGCGACCCGCCGGGGGATCCGGCTCTTCGCGCCACACGGTCGCGTGACCGAGCCCGACGCCGGGGACGTCCAGCACCGAGTTCGTCCGACCCGGGGGGAGGAACCCGATGCTGATTCCCAGGTCAGCAGCACGCGGCACATGGGCATCCTGCCGCACCGCTGGCATGCTGGCGACGTGTCCCTCCCCGCCGTGTGGTCCCCCGACACGCTCCGCCACGTACCCGGGGGGGAGATCTGGCTCGGCGTCGACACCGTCGGCACCGAGGTCCCCGAGCGGGTCGAGGTCATCCGCGCCGCGGTGACCGCCGCCGGCCACCGGCTGGTCGAGGCCGACGGGCACCCAGATGCCAGCGTCGCGGCGGTCCACGACCCGGCACTGCTCGCGCACCTGCGCGACGTGCACCGGGAGTGGATGGCGGCCGGCTACGCCGAGGACCCCGGTCAGGACCGTGTCGTTCCCTACTTCTTCCCCACCGCGGCGATGCTCGGGCCGCTGCCGGCGCACCGGGCGGCGGCCGTCCATGCCCGGGCGGGCCAGTTCGGCTACGACACGATGACGCTGGTCGGACCGGGCACGTACGCCGCGGCCCGGGCCGCCGCCGACTGCGCGCTGACCGCCGCCGACCTGGTCGCCGGCGGAGAGCCGCTGGCGTACGCGCTGTGCCGCCCGCCGGGTCATCACGTCACCCGCGCCGGCTATGGAGGGTCCTGCTACCTCAACAACTCCGCCGTGGCCGCCCAGGCACTGCGCGACGCAGGCTTCGCCCGGGTCGCCGTGGTCGACCTGGACGCTCACCACGGCAACGGGACGGCGGCGATCTTCTACCAGCGGGAGGACGTGTTCTACGGCTCCCTGCACGTCGACCCGGGGCACGGGTGGTTCCCGCACGTGGTGGGCTTCGCCGACGAGACCGGCGCCGGCGCCGGCGTTGGCACGACGCTGAACGTCCCGCTGCCGCCGGGGTCGGGGGACGAGATGTGGTGCGACGCGCTCGACCGCGTGACCGAGCGCGTCGCGGCTTTCGGCGCCGAGGCGGTGGTGGTCTCGCTCGGTGTCGACGCCGCGGCCGCCGACCCGGAGAGCCCGCTGCTGGTCAGCGAGGCCGGCTACCGGGCCGCGGGTCGCGCCCTCGGCGGGCTGGCGCTCCCCACGGTGGTGGTGCAGGAGGGCGGCTACCACCTGCCCTCGCTCGGCGACCTGGTCTGCGCCTACCTCGACGGGCATGCCGGACATCTCGACAAGGGAGGAACCTGATGGTGGGACCGCTGCTGCAGATCACCTTCGACTGCTCGGACCCGGCCGGGCTGTCCCGTTTCTGGGCCGCCGCGCTCGGCTACGAGGAGCAGGCGCCTCCGGAGGGGTACGAGTCCTGGGACCAGCTGCTGGAGCGGATGGGCGTCCCCGAGGCCGAACGCGACAGCCGGGCCGCGGTCGTCGACCCTGACGGTGTCCGGCCCCGGCTGTTCTTCCAGCGGGTCCCCGAGGCAAAGACGGCCAAGAACCGGGTGCACCTCGACGTGCACGTGGCGGTCGGCATGAGCGGCGAGGAGCGGCGCCGCACGATCGAGGCGGAGGCGGCCCGGCTGACCGGCCTCGGGGCGACGGTGCTGCGCCGGGTCGAGCCGGAGCTGCTGAGCGAGTTCTTCATCGTGCTGGCCGACCCGGAGGGAAACGAGCTCTGCGTGGAGTGAGGCGTTGCTTTCCCACGTTCACCTGGGAAGGCAACACTTCCCATGGGGCACAACCTGTGCGAAGTGTCGCTCAGCCATGGGAAGTGGGAGCTCCGGCAGTCGGCTGCGCGGCCGGACGGGTCAGCTGCCGATGGGCGTGGCGGCTACACGGTTCCGGTCGCGGTGTTGGTGCACCACGGTCAGCCCTTGCGGAGCGCCGGCAGCACCTCGTCCCGGTACAGCCGCATGAAGCCCTCCCAGTTCGGGCCCATGTTGGAGACGTACACCTCGTCGTAGCCGGCATCGACGAACGGCCGGATCGCCTCGAGGTGCGGGTCGGGGTGGGGACCGGCGGCCACCGACTCGCGGGTCATGTCCTCGGTAACCAGCTCGGACGCCTGCTCGAAGTGCCGGGGCGACGGGAGCACCTGCGCCAGCTCGCCGGGGACACCGCTGTTGGCCCACAGCCGGTGTGCGATGCGGACGCCTTCGTCCGCGGTGTCGGCGTAGCAGACCTTCATCCCGCACTGGGCCGGCTTGTCGCCGCCGCCGTTGTTACGGAACCGCTGGACCAGCTCGGCGTCGGCCATGGTGGCGATGAAGCCGTCGCCGATTCGGGCGGCCAGGTCAACCGCCTTCGGACCGAAGCCGGAGACGTACACCGGCGGCGGTTTGCTGGGGCGGGTGTAGATCCGGGCGGTGTCGACGGTGTAGTGCGGGCCGCGGTGGGAGACGAAGCCCTCCTCGGACCAGAGCCGCCGCATCAGCTCCACCGCCTCCTCCAGCATCTCCAGCCGGACGTCCACGGTCGGCCAGACGTCACCGAGGATGTGCTCGTTGAGGGCCTCGCCGCTGCCGACACCGAGGACGAAGCGCCCGCCGAGCAGCACCGCGCTGGTCGCCGCCGCCTGCGCGACGAGCGCCGGGTGGATGCGGACCGTGGGGCAGGTGACCGCGGTCGTGACCGGCAGCGACGTCGCCTGGGACAGCGCCCCGATCACCGACCACACGAACGGGCTCTGCCCCTGCTCGTCGTTCCACGGGTGATAGTGGTCGCTGATCCACAACGCGTCGAAGCCGGCCTCCTCGGCCAGTCGCGCCTGCTGGATCAGCTCCCCTGGCGAGAACTCCTCGCAGGAGAGGAAGTAGCCGAACCTGGTGTCGTCTCGTCGCACGGTCGCTCCGGTCTGGGGTGTTGGCAGTAGGTGGCAGCTCGGGGCTGCGGTGGGGAGCCGGGTCGCTCAGTGCAGCCGCAGCTGCCAGGGGAGGCTGAGGAGTCCGTCCGTGGGCGCGGCGCCGAGCGCAGCCGTGACCAGGCGCAGCAGGCCTCCGCCCGGTGGGACGCCGACGACCGCGCGAGCCGCGGCCGCGGATTCCGTCGACTCCGGCCCGCGCACCCGCTCCTTGAGCCCGGCCCGAGGGCGGCGCAGCCGCACCTGCTCGCGCCGCAGTCCGACCCGCGCGCAGGCGACCTCCACGGCGTCCTCCAGCGCTCCCAGCTCGTCGACGAGCCGCCGTTCCCTGGCGTCGGCGCCCGTCCAGACCCGGCCGCGCGCCAGCGGCTCGAGCTGCTCGACAGGCATCCCGCGGTCCGCGGCTGCCTTCTGCGTGAAGTCCGCGTACACCGCGTCCAGCCAGTCCTGCAGCCGTTGCCACTGCTCGTCGTCGTAGGGCAGGTTCGCCGCGAACATCGTGGCCTGCGGCCCGGCGCCGAACGTCTCCCGGGTGACCCCCACCCTGGCCAGCGTGTCGTGTACGACGATCTTGCCGCCGAGCACCCCGATCGACCCGGTGAGCGTGTGCGGCAGCGCCACAATCCGGTCCGCGGCCATCGACACGAAGTACCCCCCGGAGGCCGCCAGCGCTCCCATCGCCGCGACTACCGGGCGGCCGGTCCCCCGCAGCGCCAGCACCGCACGGCGGATCGCGTCCGAGGCGACGTACGACCCTCCGGGACTGTCCACGTGCAGCACGACCGCCTTGACCGCGTCGTCGTCGTGCAGCGCCCCCAGCCAGGCCGCGATCGTGTCCGCGCCGGCGACCGGTCCGAGCAGGCCACCGGGTCGGTTGCGACCGGTGGCGATCGCGCCCCGGACCGGCACCACCGCCACCACCGGGCGACGGCGGGCCCTCGCCTGCTCCAAGGGGCGGGAGGCCTGCTTGCGCGCGTAGCGGTGCGCGTACAGCAGCCGAAGCTCGCCGCCACGGCCCACCCGCTCGCGCAGGCTGGCGTACGCCTCGTCGCGGTAGCCCACCGAGTCGACCAGCCGCCGCTCCAGCGCCTCGGCGGCGGGCAGCGGGGCGGCGGCCATCGCCTCGGTGACCTGCTGTTCCGTCATCCGCCGGCGCCGGGCCACGGTGGCGACCACCTGCTCCAGGGCGGAGTCGGTTAGCCGCTGCATCATCTCGCGCTGCGGTCCGCTGGCCTCGGAACGGGTGAAGGTGTCCGCCGCACTCTTGTACTCGTGGCGCTGCCCGATCATCGGCCGCGCCCCCACCTTGTCGAGTGCGGCCCGCAGCAGCGTGACTTCCACCGCGACCCCGGTGAGCGACACCACGCCGCTCGGCTGCAGCCACACCTCGGCGCAGTGTGCCGCCAGGTGGTAGGCCAGCGTGCCGGGGCTGAGCTCGCCGAACGACTCGGCGATCGCGGCGGTCACCTTCCCGGTCCGGCCGAAGCCCTCCAGCGCCGCGCCCAGCTCGTCGGCCTGGGCGGCCGACGACGGTCCGGGACCGACGAGCAGCACCGCGCCGGCCACGTGGGTGTCGTTTCGGGCGCGGCGCAGCCCGGCCACGACGTCGCCGATCAGCGGCAGGTGACGGCGCCGCAGCGCGGCGACGGGGTCGCTCGGGGGCGCATCGGCCAGCCCGCGCGACAGATCGATCTCCAACAGGATCGGTAGGTCGTCTCGGACGGCGGGCAGGTGCGGCAGTCCCTCCATCCCGGCAACGCTACCCGTCTGGAGCGGCAGGGCGCTCCGCGCACCGAAGCCGCCGGGGCGGGCTTGGCGCCGGGTCGGGCGGGCTGAGAGACTTCCCCGGAGGGGAGACCTCCGGTGACTGCTGGCGGCGTCGACCGGAGGAGGGGACATGGAGGTCTCGGCCCTCGTCTGGCTGGTCACGCTGACCATCACCGTCGGCGTGCTCGGGTTCGACGTCTTCATCGTCGGGCGCCGACCGCACGAGCCGTCGACACGAGAATGCGTGCGGGCGATCGCCGGCTACACCGCGCTCGCCGTCGCGTTCGGGCTGTGGATCTGGTTCGCCTACGGCGGCTCGTACGCCGGCGAGTTCTACGCCGGATGGCTGACGGAGTACAGCCTGTCCGTGGACAACCTGTTCGTGTTCCTCATCATCATGAGCCGCTTCGCCGTCCCGCGTCAGTACCAGCAGGAGGCGCTGCTCATCGGCATCATCTTGGCGCTGGTGTTCCGCGGCGTCTTCATCGCGATCGGGGCCGTGGCGATCAACACGATCTCGTGGGTGTTCTACCTGTTCGGCCTGTTCCTGGTCTACACCGCGGTCTCGCTGGTGCGCCACGGCAACGACGACGAGAGCGACTACCAGGAGAACGCCGTCATCCGCTGGGTGCAGCGCCACCTGCCGGCCACCGAGGACTACAACGGCGTCAAGCTCACCGTCAGGCAGCAGGGCAAGCGGCTGATCACCCCGATGGCGGTCGTCATGGTGGCGCTCGGTTCCACCGACGTCTTGTTCGCGCTGGACTCGATCCCCGCGATCTACGGCCTCACGCAGCAGCCGTACCTGGTGTTCGCCGCGAACGTCTTCGCGCTCATGGGGCTGCGCCAGCTGTACTTCCTGCTCGGCGCCCTGCTGGCCCGCCTGGTCTACCTCTCGCTGGGGCTCTCGGTGGTGCTGGCGTTCATCGGCGTCAAGCTGGTCCTGCACGCGCTGCACGAGAACTCGCTGCCGTTCGTCAACGGCGGGCAGCCCGTCCCCGTGCCGGAGATCTCGACGCTGCTCAGCCTCGCCGTGATCGTGGCGACCCTGATGGTCACGGCGGCGGCGAGCATCTGGAAGGCAGGTCGCGATCCCGGGGCCGCGAGGGACGCTACGGCGTCGCTCTAGCCCTCCGATTTGTCGACATCTCGTCGGCTGCCTAGGGTGTGCCGGGACACCGACCCCCGGTACGCCGAGTCCCGCTCACCGGGGGTCCACCATCCACCACGACATGACACGCGAGCGGGAGTGGGGAAACCACATCGGCGAGCCCGCCCCTCGGGACGGCGGACTCGCCAGGGGTGAAGCCGCGCAGCGGCCGGGCACCTTCTGGCCCGAACCCGACAGCTAACCCCGCAGGCGGCCGGAAGGGCTGTCGCATGTCCTCGTCCCTGTCTCGTCGCGCCACCGTGGCCGCGACCCTCACCGCTGCGCTCGTGGCCTCCCCGCTGGCTTTCAGCGCGCCGGCCGACGCCGCCTCCGACCGCACCTGGAACCGCCTCGCCAACTGCGAGTCCGGCCGCCAGTGGCACATCAACACCGGAAACGGCTACTACGGCGGGCTGCAGTTCTCGTACTCCACCTGGAAGGGCTACGGCGGTGGCAGGTACGCCGACCGCGCCAACCGCGCCGCTCGCTGGCAGCAGGTGCACATCGCCCAGCGCGTGCTGCACTCCCAGGGCTGGCACGCCTGGCCGGCCTGCTCGGCCCGGCTCGGCCTCACGCACAAGGACGCGAAGGGCAAGCCCCGCAGCCTGCGCCGGCACTGAACCCGGGCCTGCCGCGGGCCTGCCCGCGGCGAGCTCCCTACCTCTCGGTGCCGAGAGCCACGGGTACGTCGGGAGATCCGCCCGGCGAGCCGGCCGGTCACTGCGCCTCCCAGCGGCCGGCGGCCACCAGCGTCGCCTCCCGGTCACCGGTGAGCGGGGTGTCCTCGACGCGGCGGCCGCTCTCCGGCGCGTGCAGCAGCGTTCGCTGAGCCGCGCCCGGCTGGTTGGTGGCGAACCCGACGTGGGAGATGCGCCGACCCGGCGACCCGAAGAAGTAGGCGTCTCCCGGACCGGCGTCGCCCACGTCGACGGTGTCGGCCGCGGCCGCCTGGTCGAACGCGTCGCGCGCCACCGTCCGCCCGAAGCGGCGGTGAACCAGGTGCACGAAGCCGGAGCAGTCCAACCCCCAGCCGCAGGTGCCGCCCCACAGGTAGCCCAGCCCCAGGAACTGCCGCGCCGACGCCACCAGCTCGTCGGCGTGGCCACCCGACGCGGCCCGCGCCACGTGGGTGGGGTCCAGCCGTGCGCTGCCACCACCGGGCAGGCGGGCGACCGTGTCATCGGCCGGGTCGTCCCCGACCGGCAGCAGGGTGCCGTACGACAGCCGCAGCGGGCGACCCGCGGTGCGTGCCCGGGTGACCGGCACGGTGACGACGAGCGAACCGCACGCGGCGACGGCTGCCACGGCGACGTGTGCCCGGCGCAACCATCCCGGGTAGCCCCGCCGGTCCAGCGATGACGGCTGCCAGGGGAGCACGACCTGCAGCCAGTCGCCGTGCTCCGCGACGACGTCGATTGGTTCGCCGAGCAGCGCCTGGGTGAGTGTCCGGCCGTGCAGGTCCAGCCGGTCGCGGGTCGTCATCGCAGCCGACCACGCTCCAAGGTCCGGAAAGTCGGCGACTGCCGGCGCGTCCACTCCGCGCGGCGCGTCGGGCCCCGCCCACACAGTTGCCACCGGTACCCCGACCGTGAGCTCGGTCATGCGCTCAGCTGCAGCCCGAGGCCAGGTACCCGGGGGAGTTCGACGGCGCCGGAGTCGTACCGGAGTCGGCACGCCCGTTCCAGCAGGCGCCGGCAACCTCGGCCACCAGACGGAACCCCTCGTCCTCGGCCAGTGGCGCCCGGGTGAGTATCGCGAGAACCCACGGCGCCTCGCCCTCCGGGCGCACGATGCCCACGTCGTGGCAGACGTGCTCGATCCATCCGGGCTTGTGCGCCACGTACGTCCCCGGCGGCAGCCCCGCGGGAATCCCGGCGTTGTCCTCGCAGCGGGCCAGCACGGCTTCGATGCGTTCGCACCCGCCACGGGAGGCAGCGGTTCGGTCGGCGATCGCCCGGAGGACCGCTGCCAGGTCTGCCGCGGTCGCGGTGTTCTCCCACCCGAGGTCGGCACCAGGCCCGTCCTGGATGCCGCGGGCGAGCCGGGAGCTCACCGCGCCGAGGTCGGCGTAGACCGCGTTGACGGCGTCGACGCCGAGCCGGTCCACCAGCAGGTTGGTCGCCAGGTTGCTGGACGCGACGATGGCCCGCTCGCCCAGCCACCCCAGCGTGGCGGTCCGGCCAAGCCGGTCCCAGACGGCGTCGTCCTGGTCGTAGTCCTGCGTCGTCAGGTACGTCTGCCCCGGTACGACCGACGCGAGCCGGTCGGTGACGAGCACCTCGTCGTCGAGCCCGAGCTCGCCCGCCTCCGCCGCACGGTGCAGTGCGACCACCAGCGCCAGCTTGACCGTGCTCGCCGGGTGGTGGACCACGGCCGCGTCCCGCTCCACCCAGGCGCGCCCGTCCAGCGTTCCCATCCAAACCGAGACCACCGCACCGTACTCGGCGGCCAGCTCGTCGAGCTCGCGCATCTCGGCTACCAGCCGCGCTCGCGCCACTGCGGCAGCTGCGGTCGCTCCGCGCCCACGGTGGTGTCGTCCCCGTGGCCCGGATAGACCCAGGTCTCGTCGGGGAGCCGGTCGAACAGCTTGGTCTCGACGTCGCCGATCAGCGTCGCGAAGTCTCCCGCCGAGGTGGTGCGCCCCACCCCGCCCGGGAACAGGCTGTCCCCGGTGAACAGGTGCGGCGACCCAGCGGGGTCGTCGTACAGCAAGGCGATCGAGCCGGGGGTGTGACCGACCAGCTCGATGACCTCGAGCTCGCAGCTGCCGACCGGCACCCGGTCACCCTCGGCAACCCGCTCGTCCACCGCGACCGGCAGGTCGTCCGCGTCGGCACTCCCGGCGACCGCCAGTGCGCCGGTGGCGTCCAGCACCTCGGGCAGCGCCTGCCAGTGGTCGGCGTGGCTGTGTGTGGTGACGACCCGGCGTACTCCGCCGTCGCCGATCAGCCGGATCAGCGTCGCCGGGTCGTTCGCGGCGTCGATCAGCAGCTGCTCGCCGGTCTGGCGGCAGCGCAGCAGGTACGCGTTGTTGTCCATCGGGCCGACCGCCGCCTTGGTGACGATCAGGTGGGTGAGCTCGTGCACGTCGGGCGGCCCGTCCACGCTGACGCTGCCGGTGTACGTCATGACGCCACCTCCTCGCGCCCCACGGTACGCATGGCGAGCCGTTGTCGGAACGGCTCGTTAGCATGACGACGACCCGCTTCCCCGCCCCTCCACCGACCGGGAGCCCGCCGCGTGGCCGATCGTCTGCTCGTGCGTGGAGCGCGCGAGCACAACCTCAAGGACATCTCGCTGGACCTGCCGCGGGACTCGCTCATCGTGTTCACAGGGCTGTCCGGGTCGGGCAAGTCCAGCCTGGCCTTCGACACGATCTTCGCCGAGGGGCAGCGCCGCTACGTCGAGTCACTTTCGGCGTACGCCCGCCAGTTCCTCGGCCAGATGGACAAGCCTGACGTGGACTTCATCGAGGGGCTCTCGCCGGCGGTGTCGATCGACCAGAAGTCGACCTCGCGCAACCCGCGCTCCACCGTGGGCACGATCACCGAGGTCTACGACTACCTGAGACTGCTCTACGCCCGGGCCGGGCGGCCGCACTGCCCGGTGTGCGGGGAGCGGATCGCCCGGCAGACGCCGCAGCAGATCGTCGACCGCGTCCTGGAGCTGGCGGACGGGACGCGCTTCCAGGTGCTGGCACCGATCGTCCGCGGCCGCAAGGGGGAGTACGCCGAGCTGTTCCGCCAGCTCCAGACCCAGGGGTTCAGCCGGGTGCGGGTTGACGGGGAGACCTTCGCCCTGACCGAACCTCCCCAGCTGGACAAGCAGCGCAAGCACACGATCGAGGTGGTCGTCGACCGGCTGGCGGTGAAGCCCACCGCCAAGCGACGACTCACCGACTCGGTGGAGACCGCCCTCGGTCTCGCCGGGGGGCTGCTGCTGCTCGACCTCGTCGACGCGCCCGCTGACGACCAGCACCGGGAGCTGCGGTTCTCCGAGCACCTGGCCTGCCCCAACGACCACCAGCTGGAGACAGACGAGCTCGAGCCGCGCTCGTTCTCGTTCAACTCCCCGTTCGGTGCGTGCCCGCAGTGTCACGGGCTCGGCACCCGCATGGAGGTCGACCCGGAGCTGGTGATCCCCGACCCGGCCAAGTCCCTCGAGCAGGGCGCGATCGCGCCGTGGGCCTCGGCACACGTCGCCGACTACTTCGCTCGGATGCTGGGGGCGCTCGGCGACGAGCTCGGGTTCTCCACCCGCACGCCGTTCGGGCGGTTGCCCGAGACCGTACGCACCGCCTTGCTGCAGGGCCACGAACAGCAGGTGCACGTGCGCTACCGCAACCGCTACGGCCGCGAGCGCTCCTACTACACAACCTTCGAGGGGGTGATCCCCTACATCACCCGGCGCCACGGCGAGGCGGAGTCCGACACCAGCCGGGAGCGCTTCGAGGGCTTCATGCGGGAGGTGCCCTGCCCCGGCTGCGGCGGCAGCCGGCTCAAGCCCATCTCGCTCGCGGTCACGATGGAGTCCAGCGAGCTGGGGGAGCAGAACATCGCCCAGGTCTGCGCGCTGCCGGTGGGGGAGGCAGCCCGCTTCCTCGCCGACCTCGAGCTCACCCCACGGGAGCGGCAGATCGGCGAGCGGGTGCTCAAGGAGATCCAGGAACGGCTGCGGTTCCTGCTCGACGTGGGGCTCGACTACCTCACGCTGGACCGGCCGTCCGGCTCGCTGTCGGGCGGCGAGGCGCAGCGGATCCGGCTCGCCACCCAGATCGGGGCGGGCCTGGTCGGGGTCCTGTACGTGCTCGACGAGCCGTCGATCGGCCTGCACCAGCGCGACAACCACCGGCTGATCGAGACGCTGGTACGCCTGCGCGACCTCGGGAACACACTGATCGTGGTCGAGCACGACGAGGAGACCATCCGCACCGCCGACTGGGTCGTGGACATCGGTCCGGGGGCCGGAGAGCACGGCGGCCAGGTCGTCCACTCGGGCACGGTGACCGGGCTGTTCGAGCACGCCGACTCGTTGACCGGCGCCTACCTGTCCGGCAGGCGGGCGATTCCGGTGCCGAGCCGGCGCCGGACGCGGAGCCGCCGCCAGGAGCTGGTCGTCCACGGCGCCCGGGAGCACAACCTGCGCGACATCGACGTGACCGTGCCGCTGGGCCTGTTCGTGGCGGTGACTGGGGTCTCCGGGTCGGGGAAGTCCACGCTGGTCAACCACATCCTCTACACCGCGCTCGCCAGGCGCATCTACAACGCCCGGGAGATCCCGGGCCGGCACCGCACGATCACCGGTGCCGACGCCGTCGACAAGGTCATCCACGTCGACCAGTCGCCGATCGGCCGCACACCGCGGTCCAACCCGGCGACGTACACCGGTGTCTTCGACCACGTGCGCCGGCTGTTCGCGTCCACCCCGGAGGCGAAGGTCCGCGGCTACCAGCCCGGTCGGTTCTCCTTCAACGTGCGCGGCGGCCGCTGCGAGGCCTGCGCCGGGGACGGGACGATCAAGATCGAGATGAACTTCCTGCCCGACGTCTACGTCCCCTGCGAAGTCTGCCACGGCGCCCGCTACAACCGCGAGACGCTCGAGGTGCACTACAAGGGTCGCTCGATCTCCGAGGTGCTCGACATGCCGATCGAGGAGGCGGTCGACTTCTTCGCTGCGATCCCGGCCATCGCCCGCCACCTGCGCACCCTGGTCGACGTGGGGCTGGGGTACGTACGGCTGGGGCAGCCGGCTCCGACGCTCTCCGGTGGCGAGGCGCAGCGGGTCAAGCTGTCGGCGGAGCTGCAGAAGCGTTCCACCGGGCGGACACTCTACGTGCTGGACGAGCCCACCACCGGGCTGCACTTCGAGGACATCCGCAAGCTGCTCGGGGTGCTCGGCCGGCTCGTGGAGCAGGGCAACACGGTCATCGTGATCGAGCACAACCTCGACGTCATCAAGACCGCCGACTGGATCATCGACATGGGACCGGAGGGCGGCACCGGTGGCGGCCTGGTGATCTCCGAGGGGACCCCAGAACAGGTGGCCGCGGACGACGCGAGCTACACGGGCGCGTTCCTGCGCCCGGTCCTGGCCGGGCGGGACGCCGGTGGCGGCGCAACCCGGACCAGGCGGCGCGCTAGCCGCTCGGGCACAGCATCTCGTCGCGCCGAGACGGCCGCCGGTCCAGCCGCCGGCTGAGGATCTCCCGAGCCTCCTCGCACCGGCCGGCCCGCAGCAGTGCCACGATCCGGGTGTCCTCGAGGACCTCACGTTGAGCCGCCGAGCCGCCGAACCGCCGGGCCTGCTCCTGCACGGTCGCCAGCCGGTCCGCGGCCGGGCTGGGCCGCCCGGCGACCAGATCGGCGAGGGCGGCGGCCAGCGGGCCGACCAGGTCACGCAGGGCCGGATCCGGGTGGGTGGTCGCCCAGCGAGCGAGCCGCTCCAGCCCGGCCAGGTCGGAGGCCGCCGCCAGCGCCACCGCGGTGTGCATGGCAACGAACGGTGACGAGGGTGTGGCGAGCAGGTCGTCGTCGACCGCCGCCAGCACGTCCTCCACCGCCGGGACCGGCCCCGCGGCGGGTGTGAGCGACCACCGCCACAGCAGGGAGGCGGAGTCGACCAGGGCACGGCAGCCGTGGACGGCCGGCGGGGCGAGCTGCGCGGTGTAGCGCTCGTTCAGCGCGGCGAAGTCGCCGAGCGCGAGCTCGTGCAGCGCCGCGTGCCAGGAGAAATGCGTCCGGTACGCCGCCGTCCGCCCGCAGGTCGCGATCCACTCGTCCAGCCACCGCAGCCCGGCTGCGTGGGCGCCGGTCTCGTAGAACGCGTGGGTCTTGGCGTGCACCGCGGGCCCGGCGCCCGGTTCGGCGTCCAGCGAGCGGTCCGCGAGAGCCATCGCGTCGTCCCAGCGGCCCTGGTCCTGGCGGACGAAGGCGAGCAGCCCGCCGTACCACCAGTCCGCGCCGTAGTGCGGGCGCAGGCTCTCGACCAGCCGCCACGCCTCCTCGGGCACCGAGTGGACACCGGCGGAGCCGATGGTGGGGACGGCCACCGACAGCACGAGCGCGTCCCGGGGCCAGGCGGCCAGGTGGTCGACCAGGGCGCAGCGGTCCCCCTGGACGTGCGCCGCGACCGAAGCCACGTGGCTGCGCTCCCGGTCGCTCGCCCGGGCCGCTGCCGCCCGCCGCGCTCGCGCTGTGGCGGCCCGGACGTCGACGTCGGCGCCGTACTCGTGTCCGAGCAGCGCCAAGGCGGCGTGACCGAGGGCAAAACCGGGGTCGACGGCGACCGCGGTCTCGAAGCGCTCCTGCGCGCCGGCCTGGATGCGCAGCAGTCGGTTCACTCCACCGGTGTACGCGTCCGCGGCTTCCGTGCTCGTGCTCAGCGACAGGCCGTACGCGTCCCTCGGGAGACGCCGGGCGACGGGGTGGTCGGGCACTGCCCCAGCGTCCCACAGCCCGCCGGGACGGGCGATGACCATCAGCTGGCTATCCCATGTCCACCTGGGAAAGCAGCACCTCGGGCGTGCAACCCGTTCGAGGTGAAGCTCAGCCAATGGAAGTACGCCCCCCGCAGGCGCTTCCGGGCCACGGCGCCAGCCGCCGACGAGGTCCGGGCTGAGAATCCGCTGAGGTCTCGGCGCCGGAGGACCGCATCCCGGGCCAACCCCGGCACACTGGCACAGCGGGCCGGTGACCCGGGCCGCCGGGCGAAAGGATGTCGATGTCCGCTGCTGAGCGCTCGGATTCCACCGCGGACCCGCCGATCGCCGCGCTGGCCCGCCGGACCGTGCTCCGTGGCGCTGCCGTCGCCGGCGGTGCCGCAGCGGCGGGCTGGGTGGTGGCGGGCTGCGGGGCGGGGGCGACGACGTCCGCCGCGCCCGGCAAGGGCAACGGCACCCCCTCACCCGCGGCACCGCCCGGTAGCAGCGCCACCCCCAGCCCCACCCCAGGTGGGCGAGGCGGTGCCGTGCTGGGGCCGACCGCTCAGGTGCCCGTCGGCAGCGGACACATCTATCCCAGCGAGCAGGTCGTCGTGACCCAACCCAAGAAGGGGACGTTCAAGGGGTTCGTCGCCATCTGCACCCACGCCGGCTGCCCGCTCTCCTCGGTCACCGACACCATCAACTGCATCTGCCACGGCAGCCAGTTCGCCCTCAGGGACGGCTCGGTCGTGACTGGACCCGCCACCCAGCCGCTGGTCGCCAAGCACGTCCAGGTCCGAGGCTCCGACGTCGTCGTAAGCTGACCCGCCGACCGCGGCGGAGCCCTCCGGTGTGCCCGGCTGCTCGTAGGGTTGGGCTGTGCCCGACCCAGCGACCTACCGGCCGGCGCCCGGGGCGGTCCCGGACGCGCCCGGGGTCTATCGCTTCCGCGACGCCACCGGACGGGTGATCTACGTCGGCAAGGCGAAGTCGCTGCGCGCCCGGCTGTCCTCGTACTTCCAGGACGTCGCCCACCTGCACTCCCGCACCCAGACGATGGTGACGACCGCGGCCAGCGTCGACTGGACGGTGGTGGCCAACGAGGTCGAGGCGCTGCAACTGGAGTACACCTGGATCAAGCAGTTCGACCCCCGCTTCAACGTGAAGTACCGCGACGACAAGTCCTACCCCTGGCTGGCGGTCACCGTCCGGGAGGAGTTCCCGACGGTGCTGGTCGGCCGCGGGCCCAAGCGCAAGGGCGTCCGGTACTTCGGTCCCTACAGCCACGCCTGGGCGATCCGGGAGACCGTGGACCTGCTGTTGCGGGTCTTTCCGATGCGTTCGTGCCGGGCCGGGGTGTTCAAGCGGTCGGCCCAGGTGGGCCGCCCCTGCCTGCTGGGCTACATCGGCAAGTGCAGTGCGCCCTGCGTGGGCCGGGTCAGCGCGGAGGAGCACCGCGAGATCGTCGACGACTTCTGTGCGTTCCTGGCCGGGGAGACGTCGACGTACGTACGCCGGCTCGAGCGCGACATGCGGACTGCCTCGAGCGAGCTGGAGTTCGAGCGGGCGGCGCGCATCCGCGACGACTTGGGAGCACTGCGTCGGGCGATGGAGAAGAACGCCGTCGTGCTGCCCGAGCGAACCGACGTGGACGTGCTGGCGCTTGCCGAGGACCCGCTCGAGGTGGCGGTGCAGATCTTCTCGGTGCGGAGCGGGCGCATCCGTGGTCAGCGCGGGTGGGTCGCCGACAAGGTCGACGACGCAGGCCCGGGTGACCTCGTCGAGCGGGCACTGCTCGAGCTGTACGACGGGCAGGGCCGCGAGGTGATCCCCCCCGAGGTGCTGGTGCCGGCGCTGCCGGAGGACGTGGACGCCCTCACCACCTGGCTCGAGCGCCGCCGTGGCAGCCGGGTGTCGCTCCGGATCCCGCGCCGGGGCGACAAGCGGTCTTTGCTGGAGACGGTCGGACGCAACGCCGGCCAGGCGCTCGCCACCCACAAGACCCGGCGGGCAAGTGACCTCACCACCCGGAGCCGGGCCATGGAGGAGGTCCAGCAGGCCCTCGGGCTCGCGGACGCACCACTGCGCATCGAGTGTTTCGACGTCTCCAACCTGCAGGGCAGCGAGGTGGTGGCGTCGATGGTGGTCTTCGAGGACGGGTTGCCGCGAAAGAGCGAGTACCGCCGTTTCGTGATCCGCGGCGTTGACGGTCAAAACGACGCGGCCGCCATGCACGAGACGGTCACCCGCCGGTTCCGCCGGCTGCTGGACGACCGGGCCGCCGACGACCTGGCCGCAGGGGACGACGGACCGGTGCGGCAGGACCCCGACATCGGTCGGCCGCGCAAGTTCGCGTACGCCCCCGGGCTGGTGGTGGTCGACGGTGGACCGCCGCAGGTGAGCGCTGCGGCCGCGGCCCTCGACGACCTCGGCATCGAAGACGTGCCGGTCTGCGGGCTCGCCAAGCGGCTAGAGGAGCTGTGGCTTCCCGCGGACCCCCATCCGGTCATCCTGCCCCGCACCAGCGAAGGCCTCTACCTGTTGCAGCGGGTTCGCGACGAGGCGCATCGGTTCGCGATCGCCCACCATCGCAGCCGCCGCTCCAAGTCGATGGTGGAGAGCGTCCTCGACGACGTACCGGGTCTCGGCGCGGTCAGGCGCGCCAGCTTGCTCAGGCGCTTCGGGTCGCTCAAGCGGTTGCGCGCCGCGTCGGTGGAGGAGATCACCACCGTGCCGGGTGTCGGGCGGCGTACCGCCGAAGCCATCGTCGGCGCGCTGGCCGCGGCGCCGCCGGGGACGGAGGCGGTGAACACCGCGACCGGTGAGCTGCTCGGGAAGGACCCGGACGCTTCGCTGCCGCCGTCGGCGCCGGCTGGCACCAGGGCCACGGCGTGAGGTCGGACCCGGAACCGGCGACGGCGCGGGAGCCCGCACCGGTTCGCGAGCTGGTCGTCGTGACCGGCATGACCGGTGCCGGACGCAGTACCGCCGCCAAGGCGTTGGAGGACCTCGGCTGGTTCGTCGTCGACAACCTTCCGCCGCAGCTACTCGGCTCCGTAGTGCGCCTGGTCGGCAGGGCCGGCTCCGAGGAGACGCGGCTGGCTGTGGTGGTGGACGCCCGGTCCCGGTGGTTCTTCACCGAGCTCACCGGCGCTTTGGACCAGCTTCGCAGCTCGGGGCTGCAGACGTCGGTGCTGTTCTTGGAGGCCTCCGACGACGTGCTCGTCCGCCGGCAGGAGGCAGCCCGCCGCCCCCACCCGTTGCAGCAGGGCGGACGGCTCCTCGATGGGATCCGCGAGGAGCGGGAGGTGCTCGCCTCCCTGCGAGGCGATGCCGACGTGCTCATCGACACCACCAGCATCAACGTGCACCAGCTGGGCGCCAAGATCGCGACCGCGTTCGGGGACCCCAGCAGCCGAACCCTGCGCACCACGGTCGTTTCGTTCGGCTTCAAGTACGGCATCCCGGTCGACGCCGACATGGTCGCGGACATGCGCTTCCTCCCCAACCCGTTCTGGGTCCGGGAGCTGCGACCGCTCACCGGGCTCGACGAGTCGGTGCGCAGGTACGTCCGCGAGCAGCCCGATGCGATCGCGTTCCTCGACGGCTACGAGCAGCTGGTGCGAACGCTGACCGACGGCTTCGTCCGCGAGGGCAAGCGCTTCGTGACGATCGCGATCGGGTGCACCGGAGGCAAGCACCGCAGCGTCACGATGGCGGAGGCGTTGGGGGAGCGGCTGCGTCGGCATGGCGTGGCGACGCTCGTCATGCACCGGGACCTGGGTCGCGAATGACGGGCGCGGCGGCTACCCGCGCCGTGGCTTTGGGCGGCGGTCACGGGCTGGCGGTGTCATTGGCGGCCTTGCGCCGCCTGACCGAGCACCTCACCGCGGTCGTCACCGTCGCGGACAACGGGGGGTCTTCGGGGCGGCTGCGGGGCGAGCTCGGCGTGCTGCCGCCCGGCGACCTGAGGCAGGCGCTAGCCGCCTTGTGCGGCGACGACGAGTGGGGTCGCACCTGGGCCCGGGTGCTGCAGCACCGCTTCACCAGTTCCGGGCCGCTGCACGACCATGCTGTGGGCAACCTGCTGATCGTCGCGCTGTGGCAGCTGCTGGATGAACCGGTGGCCGGACTGGACTGGGTGGCGAGGCTGCTGGGGGCCCGCGGCCGGGTGCTCCCGATGAGCGCCGTTCCGCTCGACATCACCGCGCAGGTCCGGGCGCGGGGCAGCGGGGACCGCCTGCGGGAGGTGCGTGGCCAGGTGGAGGTGGCGACCACCTCCGGCGCGGTCGTCGACGTCGCGCTGGAGCCCGCCGACCCGCCGGCCTGCCCCGAGGCCGTCGCGGCGGTCGAGGCCGCCGACTGGGTGCTGCTAGGGCCAGGATCGTGGTTCACCAGCGTGATACCGCACCTGCTGGTGCCGGACCTGTTCACCGCTCTGCACACCACCGCCGCATCCCGGCTGGTGGTGCTCAACCTCACACCGCAGCCGGGGGAGACCGCCGGCCTCTCACCCGGCGCGCACCTGGACGCGCTGGCCCGACACGCGCCCCGGTTGCGCCTCGACGTGGTCCTGGCCGACCGCACCCACGTCGAGGACATCCCGGCACTGCGAGCGACCGTCCGATCGCTGGGCGCCGAGCTGGTCGTCGCCGACATCGCGGCCGCCGACGGGTCGCCTCGTCACGACCCGGCACGGCTTGCGGCGGCCTACGCGCAGGTCATGGACCGCTGAGGTCGCAGCGGCCTGGGCCGGGCATAGAGTGTCGCGGTCGGCCACCTCTGGTGGCCCGATCCGCATCCGACGAAACGTGGCAGGATCCGACAAATGGCCATGACGGCACAGGTCAAAGCTGAACTCGCAGCCATTCCCGTCACCAAGTCCTGCTGCCGCAAGGCGGAGGTCTCGACGATGCTGCGCTTCGCCGGGGGCCTGCACATCGCCGGTGGCCGGATCGTCGTGGAGGCCGAGCTCGACACCGGTGCGGCGGCACGCAGGCTGCGCCGGGACCTGTCCGAGGTGTACGGGCAAGACAGCGAGGTGTCCTTGGTCTCGGGAAACGGCCTCAAGGCGGGCAAGCGTTTCGTGGTACGCGTCGTCAGGGACGGCGAGGCGCTGGCGCGCCAGACCGGGCTGATCGACGGGCGTGGCCGGCCCGTCCGCGGGCTGCCACCACAGGTGGTGTCGGGAGCGGCGTGTGACTCCGTCGCGGCCTGGCGCGGTGCCTTCTTGGCGCACGGGTCGCTGACCGAGCCCGGCCGGTCCTCGGCCCTCGAGGTCACCTGCCCCGGCCCGGAAGCGGCGCTGGCGCTGGTGGGCGCCGCCAGGCGGCTGACGATTTCCGCCAAGGCGCGCGAGGTCCGCGGCGTGGACCGGGTCGTGATCCGAGACGGTGAGGCCATCGGCGTGCTGCTGACCAGGCTGGGTGCGCACGAGTCGCTGATGGCCTGGGAGGAACGCCGGATGCGGCGGGAGGTCCGGGCCACCGCCAACCGGTTGGCGAACTTCGACGACGCCAACCTGCGCCGATCGGCCCGGGCCGCTGTGGCGGCCGGTGTCCGGGTGGAGCGGGCGCTGGAGATTCTGGGCGACGACGTGCCCGAGCACCTGCGCATGGCCGGCGAGCTGCGGGTGGAGCACAAGCAGGCGAGCCTCGAGGAGCTCGGTCACCTGCACGACCCGCCGTTGACCAAGGACGCCATCGCGGGCCGCATTCGCCGGTTGCTGGCGATGGCCGACAAGCGGGCGGCCGACCTCGGGGTCCCAGACACCGAGGCGAACCTGACGCCGGAGATGCTCGCGGAGAGCGGCTGAGATGGGCCACCCCGCGGACCTCGACCGCTGGACGGAGGTGGACGGATACATCGAGACCGTGGTGCTGGCGCCCGACCCGGTGCTCGAGGAGTCACAGGCCGCCAGCCGTCGCGCCGAGCTGCCCGAGATTGCCGTCTCGCCGGCACAGGGTGCGTTGTTGCACCTGCTGGCGAGGACGCGGGGAGCCCGGCGAATCCTCGAGATCGGCACGCTGGGCGGCTACAGCACCATCTGGCTCGGCCGGGCCCTGCCGCCCGACGGCTCCTTGGTGACGATCGAAGCCGACGCTCGCCATGCCGAGGTTGCCGAGGCGAACATCGCCCGGGCCGGACTCGAGGGCATCGTGGACATCCGGGTGGGCCGGGCGCTCGACGTGCTTCCCGGGCTGGCCGCCGACGGTGCCGAGTTCGACCTCGTCTTCATCGACGCGGACAAACCAAGCAACGCCGACTACTTCGGCTGGGCGTTGCGCCTGACCCTTCCCGGCAGCCTCATCGTCGTCGACAACGTCGTCCGTGACGGGACCGTCGTGGACGCCGACTCCAGCGACGATCGGGTGACGGGGTCCCGGCGGGTGCTGGAGACGATCGGCGCCGATCCGAGCGTCACGGCGACGGTGGTGCAGACCGTCGGGCGCAAGGGCTACGACGGCTTCGCGGTCGCCGTCGTCGAGGACCACCGCCCCGGACGGTAGGGTCGTCGACCAAAGCCTGGCCATCCGGCCCGAAGTCGTGGACACCGAAGGAGCCACCGCTCGTGACCGTTCGTGTAGGCATCAACGGATTCGGCCGGATCGGCCGTAACTTCCTCCGCGCCGTCCTGGCCTCCGGGGCGGACCTGCAGATGGTCGGCTTCAACGATCTCGGTGACGTCGAGATGTTCGCCCACCTGCTCCGCTACGACAGCGTGCTCGGCCGCCTGGCGCAGCCGGTCGAGGTGACCGCCGACGGTCTGCGAGTGGGGGAGCAGACCCTGACGGCGCTGTCCGAACGCGACCCGGCGAACCTGCCTTGGAAGGACCTCGGTGCGGACGTCGTCGTCGAGTCCACCGGACTGTTCACCGACGCGACCAAGGCGCGCGCGCATCTCGAGGCGGGCGCCGCCAAGGTCGTGATCTCGGCACCGGCCAAGAACGAGGACGTCACGCTTGTCATGGGCGTCAACGACGACGCCTACGACCCCGCAGCTCATGACGTCGTGTCCAACGCCTCGTGCACCACGAACTGTCTGGCGCCGATGGCCAAGGTGCTCCACGACGGGCTCGGGATCGAGCGGGGCCTGATGACGACGATCCACGCCTACACTGCAGACCAGAACCTCCAGGACGGCCCCCACAAGGACCTCCGTCGGGCCCGCGCCGCCGCCCTCAACGTGGTCCCGACATCGACCGGGGCGGCCAAGGCGATCGGCCTGGTGATGCCGGAGCTGCGGGGCCGCCTGGACGGCTACGCCCTGCGGGTGCCCGTCCCCACCGGTTCGGCGACGGACCTCACTTTCACCGCCTCGCGGCAGACCAGCGTCGACGAGGTGAACACGCTCATGCGGGAGGCTGCCGAGGGCGCCCTCGCCGGCATCCTGCGCTACACCGAGGACCCGATCGTGTCCTCCGACATCGTGACCGATCCGGCATCGTGCATCTTCGACTCCGGGCTGACCAAGGTCATCGCCGATCAGGTCAAGGTGGTCGGCTGGTACGACAACGAGTGGGGCTACTCCAACCGCCTCATCGACGTCGTCGCGCTCGTCGGCGCCCGCTGAGCGGCGGCGTGCCAGCGCGGTCTCGGCGCCGGTCCGGTCACCGGGCAGGGTGAGGGCGGGCGTGCGCACCATCGGCGACCTGGGGGAGCTGCGGGGACGGCGAGTCCTGGTGCGCAGCGACCTCAACGTGCCCCTGGACGGCCGCTCGATCAGCGATGACGGCCGGATCAGGGCCAGCGTGCCGACGCTGCAGGAGCTGCGGGGGCGGGGCGCCCGGGTGGTGGTAGCAGCCCACCTCGGTCGGCCCAAGGGCCGGGTCGACCCGGCGTACAGCCTGGCTCCCGTCGCCACCCGCCTCGGGCAGCTGATCGCGGCGGAGGTTCCGCTGGCGACCGACACGGTGGGCGAGTCCGCGCAGCGCACTGTGGCGGAGCTGGGGCCAGGGGACGTGGCCATGGTGGAGAACGTCCGGTTCGAACCCGGGGAGACCAGCAAGGACAACGCCGAACGGGGGCGGTTCGCCGACCGGCTCGCTGGGCTCGCCGACGCCTTCGTCTGCGACGGTTTCGCAGTGATGCACCGCAAGCAGGCCAGCGTCTACGACATCGCGCATCGGCTGCCGGCCGCCGCCGGTGCGCTGGTCCTGGCCGAGGTGGACGTGCTGCGGCGCCTCACGACCGACCCGCCCCGGCCTTACGTCGTCGTGCTTGGCGGCTCCAAGGTTTCCGACAAGCTGGGCGTCATCGCCAGCCTGCTGGAGCAGGCGGACACCCTGCTGATCGGGGGCGGGATGATGTTCACGTTCCTCGCCGCGCAGGGTCGCCGGGTGGGCCGCAGCCTGCTGGAACGTGACCAGCTCGAGGCCGTCGGGCGCTACCTCGAGCGGGCCGGGCGAAACGTCGCCCGGCTCTTGCTGCCCGTCGACGTCGTCGTGGCGCCCGAGGTGTCGGCAGTGGTCGAACACAGTGTGGTGCCGGTCGGCCAGATCCCCGACGACCAGGTGGGCCTCGACATCGGACCGGCCTCGGCGGAGGCGTTCGCCGCGGTGATCCGCGGCGCGGCGACGGTCTTCTGGAACGGCCCGATGGGGGTCTTCGAGCTGCCGCCGTACGCGGCCGGCACCCGAGCGGTCGCCGCGGCCCTCACCCACGTCGACGGGCTCTCGGTGGTCGGCGGTGGCGACTCCGCGGCCGCCATCCGAGCGCTCGGCTTCTCCGACGACGAGTTCGGCCACATCTCGACCGGCGGGGGTGCCAGCCTGGAGTACCTCGAAGGCAGGACGCTTCCCGGCCTCGCCGCTCTCGCCGACTGACCCGCAACCCGCCGGAGGCTCCCATGCCAGCTTCACGCACCCCGCTCATGGCCGGCAACTGGAAGAGCAACCTGAACCACCAGGAGGCGGTGGTGCTGGTGCAGCAGCTGGCGTGGGGGCTGGTGGACAAGAAGTACGACTTCACCCGTTGTGAGGTGGTCGTGCTGCCGCCCTTCGTAGACCTGCGCAGCGTGCAGACCGTCGTGGACGGTGACCGGCTCGGACTGCGCTACGGCGCCCAGGATGTGTCAGCGCACGACGGGGGTGCCTACACCGGAGAGGTGTCGGCGGCGATGCTTGCGAAGCTCGGCTGCTCGTACGTCGTCGTCGGCCACTCCGAGCGGCGCGAGCATCACGGCGAGGACGACGAGACCGTCAACGCAAAGGCACGGCGGGTGCTCGCCGCCGGCATGACGCCTATCGTCTGCGTCGGGGAGGGACTGCCGGTGCGGCAGGCGGGCGAGCAGGTGGCGTACACCGTCGGCCAGGTCGAGGCGTCGCTGACCGGGCTGAGCGCCGCCGCGGCGGCCGGCCTGGTTGTCGCCTACGAGCCGGTCTGGGCGATCGGCACCGGGGAGGTCGCCACCCCGGAGGACGCCCAGCAGGTGTGCGCCGCGATACGCGCGAGCGTGGGCAAGCGCTGGTCTGTCGAAACGGCAGGCTCGCTGCGTATCCTGTACGGAGGTTCGGTCAAGGCGGCCAACATCGCCGGCATCATGGCGCAGCCCGATGTCGACGGCGCACTGGTCGGCGGCGCCAGCCTGCAGGCGGACGAGTTCGGTGCGATCTGCCGCTACTACGACATGCCGGTGATCTGACCGGTCCCGACGAGCAGCAAAGGTCCTGACGCCGCGTGGTCCTCGCGTTCTCGATCCTGTCGATCCTGGCCAGCGCCCTGATGATCTTGCTGGTGCTGTTGCACAAGGGCCGCGGCGGTGGCCTCTCCGACATGTTCGGAGGCGGGGTGTCCACCGGCCTCGGTGGCTCGTCGGTGGCCGAGCGCAACCTGGACCGGATCACCGTGGGTATCGGAACCGTGTGGCTGCTGAGCGTCATCGCGCTCGGCCTGCTGTTGAAGGCGGGAGTCTGACCCCTGCGGGGACGTCTAGACTGTGCTGTCGCTCGCGTGGTGCTCAAGCGGCTGAGCCGAGGAAGGGAAGCAGCGTGGCTGGTGGCAGTGCCATCCGAGGCAGCCGGGTCGGCGCCGGGCCCATGGGGGAGGCCGAGCGCGGCGAGGCTGCACCCCGTCGCCTGGTGTCGTACTTTTGCTCGCACGGGCACGAGACCCGCCCCAGCTTCGCGGCGGAGGCGCAGGTCCCCGAGCAATGGGAGTGCCCACGCTGTGGGCTCCCGGCCAGCCGAGACGCGGAGAACCCACCGCCGCCGCCCAAGGTCGAGCCGTACAAGACCCACCTGGCCTATGTGAAGGAGCGCCGCTCCGACGCCGAGGCGGCCGAGATCCTCGAAGAGGCCCTGCAGACGCTGCGGGACCGTCGCAAGCGCGGCGACGTCATCTTCTGACTGCGGCTTGCCGCTATCCCATGTTCACATGGGATAGCAACACTCCCAACGGCGCGCATCCTGTTTGGAGTGACGCTGCGCCATGGGAAGTACGTCGGCGCGCGCGCACGCCGACCCGCTCAGGGTGAGGCGATCCGGGCGAGCCCAGGAGGTAGCTGGGAGGCGGCGGCGTGGTCGAGGAACCACAACGTCCGGCTGGTCCCGTGCACACCGGCCGCCGGCACCTGCACCCGCCCGGCACCGCCGAGCGCAAGCCGAACGGCACCGGCCTTCTCCTGGCTGGTGACCAGGAACCACACCTCCCGCCCCCGGTTGAGCGCCGGGAACGTCAGCGAGATTCGGGTGGGCGGTGGCTTGGGCGACCCGTGTACGCCGACGACGGAGCGCTGGTCCTCGTACAGCGCCGGCCGCTCCGGGAACAGCGACGCCACATGGCCCTCCGGCCCCACCCCGAGCATCACCAGGTCGAACGCGGGGACGTCGCCGTGGTCCTCCGGGGTGCTGGCGGCGGCCAGCTCCTCCGCGTACGACTGGGCGGCCGCCTCGACGTCGCGGCTGCCGTCCTCGGCAGGCATCGGATGCACCCGGTCGGGGTCCAGCGGCAGCTTGTCGAGCAGTATCGCCGAAACTGCGGCGTCGTTGCGCTGGTCGTCACCGGCCGGGACGTAGCGCTCGTCTCCCCACCACAGCTCAACGCGGTCCCACGCGACGGCGTCCCGCGCCGGCGACTCGGCCACGGCGGCGTGGACGGAGTCCGCGACGGACCCCCCGGTCAGCACCACCGACGGGACCTGACCGCTGCTCTGCACGTCGACCAGCCGGGTGATCAGGCGCGCTGCCACCGCGGACGCGAGCAGGTCGGTGCCGCGATGGACGAGAACCTCCGGAACGCTCACGCCTGGCTGTCCTTGCCGCCCGCGGTGGTGTTCCTGCGGCGCCGGCCGTTCGCACCGGCGGGCGTACGCTGCCGGCGCACCGCTGCCATTGAGCCGTCGGAGTCGCCACCGGTGCGGGCGAAAGCGCGCATCACCTCGGCGAAGACGTCGTCCTCGTCGAGTCGGCGCAGCTCCTCGGCCATCAGCTCGGCGGCGTCGCGTCGCTTCAACGCCACCGGACGGTCGGCCTCGCCGGGGATCGTGAACGTCGCTGAGCGGCCCGAGGGCCGGCTCACCGCGATGTCGCCGTGGCGGGTCTCCAGGCGGACCTCGGTGATCCCCGGACCACGGGTGCCGCGCCGGTTGACGTCCACGCCGAGCCTGACCGCCAGCCAGGCGGCCATCAGGTCGGCGCTGGGGTTACCCCGTTCGGCGGCGACCGTGGCCCCGCCAACCCGGACCGGATGCTGGTCGAGGGCGGCGGCGAGCAGCGCCCGCCACGGCGTCAGCCTGGTCCAGGCCAGGTCGGTGTTGCCGGGGGCGTAGTGCAGCGCCTGCTCCATCAGCGCGCCCCGCTTGCCCCGCGCGGTCGCGGAGTCGCTGATGCGCCGTTGTGCCAGCCGGCCGATCGGATCGCTGGCCAGGTCGTCGGGAGCGTGGTCGGGCCACCACACCACCACCGGAGAGTCCGGCAGCAGCAGCGGCAGCACCGCCGACTCGGTGTGGTGGACCAGCTCGCCACTGGCCCGCAGCAAGACGACCTCGCCGGAGGTGTTGTTGCCGATCTTGACGCTGGCGTCCAGCCGGGCGGCTCCCCTCGCTGAGCGCCGGATGACGCCGAGGATGCGGCTCGGGTGCTCCGCCGACACCGTGGTGGCCGCCTTCAGCGCGTCGTAGCGTCCAGCCTCGTCGGTGACCACGACGAGGGTCAGGACCATGCCCATCGCCGGGCTGCCGGCCGAGCGGCGGGCACGCACCAGTGCGCCCGCTACGGCGCTCGCGTTGGTCTCGGTCAGGTCGATGTTCATGCCCACCCCCTCAGGGCCTGCGCCAGGTGCGGCCGTCGCAGGCCAGCATCTCGTCGGCCGTTGCCGGGCCCCACGTACCCGACGGGTACTGCTCCGGCTTCCCGTGCGCCGCCCAGAAGTCGATGATCGGGTCCAGGATCTGCCACGACAGCTCGACCTCCTCGTGCTGCGGGAACAGCGGGGGGTCGCCCAGCAGCACGTCGAGGATCAACCGCTCGTACGCCTCGGGGCTGGACTCGACGAAGGCGCCGCCGTAGGCGAAGTCCATGGTGACGTCGCGGATCTCCATCGCGGTTCCCGGCACCTTACCGCCGAAGCGCAAGGTGAGCCCCTCGTCGGGCTGGATCCGCATGACCAGCGCGTTGTGTCCCAGGTCCTCGGTCTGGGTGTGCGTGAACGGCAGGTGCGGCGCCCTCCGGAACATCACCGCGACCTCGGTGACCCGGCGCCCGAGGCGCTTGCCGGTCCGCAGGTAGAACGGCACCCCGCCCCAACGCCGGGTCCCCACCTCCAGCCGGATCGCCGCGTACGTCTCGGTCGTGGAGCTGTCGGGGATGTCCTCCTCCTGCAGGTAGCCCCCGACCTTGACGCCACCGGCCCAGCCGGGGGCGTACTGGCCGCGGGCGGTGTGGCTTGCCAGGTCGTCGGGCAGCTGGACCGAGGCCAGCACCTTCTGCTTCTCGATGCGCAGGCTGCGCGCGTCGAACGAGATCGGGTCCTCCATCGCGACGAGCGCCAGCAGCTGCAGGAGGTGGTTCTGGATGACGTCGCGGGCGGCTCCGATGCCGTCGTAGTAGCCGGCCCGGCCGCCGATCCCGATGTCCTCGGCCATCGTGATCTGCACGTGGTCGACGAAGTTGGAGTTCCAGACCGGCTCGAACATGGAGTTCGCGAAGCGGAACGCCAGGATGTTCTGGACGGTCTCCTTGCCGAGGTAGTGGTCGATGCGGAAGACCGACTCCGGCGGGAACACCTGGGAGACGATGTCGTTGAGCTCCCGGGCGCTGGCCAGGTCGCGGCCGAAGGGCTTCTCCACCACGACGCGGCGCCAGGCGTCGCCCTGGCTGTCGGACAGGCAGTGCTCCTTGAGCTGGTCCACGACGTCGGGAAAGAAGCGCGGCGGGATCGACAGGTAGAACGCGTGGTTGCCTCCGGTCCCGCGAACCTCGTCGAGTTCCTCGATGGTCTCCCGAAGCTTCTCGAACGCGGCGTCGTCGCTGAAGTGGCCTGGGACGAAACGGAAGCCCTCGGCGAGCTGGTTCCACACCTCCTCCCGGAACTCGGTCCGCGAGTACTCCTTGACCGCGTCGTGCACGACCTGCGCGAAGTCCTGGTGGGCCCAGTCCCGGCGGGCGAAACCGACCAGCGAGAAGCCGGGGGGCAGCAGCCCGCGGTTGGCCAGGTCGTAGACCGCCGGCATCAGCTTCTTGCGGGACAGGTCACCAGTCACCCCGAAGATGACAAGGCTGCACGGCCCTGCGATACGGGGGAGCCGCCGGTCCTGGGGGTCACGCAGCGGGTTGTCGTCGGCCTCGGCCCGCTGGGTCGCCGCTATCCGTTCGATCACCGCAGCACCTCCAGCAGTTGGCGTACGCCTGCCTCCGGCTCCTTCAGGTGCAATCGCAGCACCGGTCGGCCGGAGTCGGTGAGGACCTGCGCGTCACCGGCCGCCTGCGCCGCTATCAGCTCGCCGAAGCTGAACGGCCGGCCGGGGATGCCCAGGTCCGTCGTCGGGTCGGTGGTCACCTGCAGGAAGACGCCTTCGGGCGGACCACCCTTGTGGTACTGGCCGGTCGAGTGAAGGAACCGCGGGCCCCAGCCGAACGTGACCGGTCGGCCGGCACGGTCGGCCAGCCGGCCCGCCGCCTCGGCGAGAGGGGCGTCGCGCTGCGGGTCCAGATAGGCCATGACGGCGAGGTAGCACCGCTCTCCGAGCCGGCCGAGCAGCGCGGTGACGGCGCCCGCGAGGTCGTCGACCCCGTCGAGCAGCCCGCTCGATCCACGCACCTCCACGGCGTTGGACGTGAAGGCCGGAGGTGACGGCTCCGGCCGCTGGTCCAGCAGGCCGCGGGCCGCGTGCTTGGCGCTCTCGACGTCCGGCTGGTCGAAGGGGTTGATGCCCAGGAGCCGGCCCGCGACCGCCACCGCGGTCTCCCAGAGCAGGAACGTCGCCCCGAGTGAGCCGAAGACGCGGATGTTGCCGCCAGAGGCTTCTGGGTCGGACTCGGCGACCAGCTCGACCACGGTGACGTCGGGTCCGGGAGCGCTGGGGCCGGGAGGTGGCACGACGACCGGGAGCAGGCCCATGCCCTCCTTGCCGGTCGACTCGGCGATGAGCTGCTCCGCCCAGTCGGGGAAGCCCTCCAGCCCGGAGCCGGCGTCGACGAGCGCGACCTTGTTGCGCGCCGGGTCCGCCGCCATCCCCGCGGCCAGGACCAGGGCGGAGTTGGCCGGGTCGTCGGCGCTCAGCTGTTCGCGTACGGCGTCAGCCTCGTCCAGCAGCGACCCGACGTCGACGCCCGCCAGCCCGGAGGGTACGAGTCCGAAGGCCGTGAGCGCGCTGTAGCGGCCTCCTACGCTGGGATCGGCGAGGAACACCCGGTATCCCTCGGCTTCGCCGAGCTCGTGCAGCTCCGAGCCGGGATCGGTCACCACGACGGTGTGCCGGCTCCCGTCGATGCCGGCGGCCTCGAAGGCCGCGAGAAACGCCCGGCGCTGGCTGTCGGTCTCCAGCGTCGATCCGGACTTGCTGGACACGACCACCACTGTGCGCCGCAGATCTCGGTCCAGCGCCCGTCGTACGGCACCCGGTTCGGTGGAGTCGAGCACCGTGAGGTCGGCACCGGCGGTGGCGGTGATCACCTCGGGCGCCAGCGAGGAGCCGCCCATGCCGCAGAGCACGACCGAGTCGATGCCACCGGCCCGCAGGGACGCACGCAGCGCCTCGATCTCGGCCACCAGGGGACGTGAGACGGCGCTGGCTGCCACCCACCCGAGCCGCCTGCTGGCCTCCGACTGGGCCGGCGACCCCCACAGCGTCGGATCCTGCGCCGCGATGCGGCTGGCGACCTGCTCGTCGACAAGACGCGCCACGGTGTCGTCGAGCGCACCCCCGGCAGCGTGAACCTGCACCAGGTCACTCATCGGCAGTCCCGCTGCGGGTCACGACAGCTCGGCACAAACGGTCTCGAGCAGCTCCTGCCAGGACTTCTCGAACTTCTCCACGCCCTCTCGCTCCAGCGTGTCGATGACGTCGTCGTAGTCGATGCCGACCGTTGCCAGCGCCTCGAGCGTCTCGTGCGCGTCCTCGTAGCGCGTGGTCACGGTGTCGCCGGTGACGACCCCGTGGTCTGCCATCGCCTCGAGCGTGTTCTCCGGCATCGTGTTCACGGTGCCCTCGGTCACCAGCTCGGTGACGTACATCGTGTCGGGCAGGCTGGGGTCCTTGGTCGACGTAGACGCCCACAACGGGCGCTGCGGGTTGGCGCCGTCCTCGGCCAACGAACGCCAACGCTGCGACGCCAGCACCTTCTGGTAGCGCTCGTAGGCGAGTCGGGCGTTGGCGATCGCGGCCTTGCCGTGCAGCGACTTCGCCTCGTCGGTTCCGATCTCGTCGAGGCGCCGGTCGACCTCGGTGTCGACCCGGCTGACGAAGAACGACGCCACCGAGTGGATCGTGCTCAGGTCGATCCCGGCCTCCCGGGCGTGTTCCAGACCGGAGAGGTAGGCGTCCATCACCGCGTCGTAGCGGTCGAGACCGAAGATCAGCGTGACGTTGACGCTGATGCCCTCGGCGATCGCGTCGTTGATCGAGGGCAGGCCGTCCATCGTGGCCGGGATCTTGATCAGCAGGTTCGGCCGGTCCACCAGCCACCACAGCGCCCGTGCCTCGGCCACCGTTCGCTCGCACTCGTGGGCGAGCCGGGGGTCGACCTCGAGCGAGACCCTCCCGTCCACGCCGTTGCTGCGGTCGTACACCGGCCGCAAGATGTCGGCCGCCCAGCGGATGTCGTAGGCGGTGATCGCCCGGACCGCCTCCCCGAGTGAGACCTCCCGCAGTTTCAGGTCCTCGACCTGTTCGGCGTAGTCGTCGGCGTCCGCGACGGCCTTGGCGAAGATCGTCGGGTTGGAGGTGACGCCGACCACGGAGCGCTCGTCGATGAGCTCCTGCAGCCCGCCGTGAAGGCGCTCCCGGGAGATGTCGTCGAGCCAGATGGAGACCCCGGCCTCGGCCAGCGATGCGAGTTGGTCGTTCATGAGTCCTCCTCGGACGTCGATGCGCTTGCGTCGGACGGGGCGTCGGGATTGTCACCCGGGCCGACCGGACCGGACGCGCGGGCGTGGACCGGCACCGGCTCCGGCCCGAGCCGCCGGGCGTCGGCGATGCTGTCGCGGGCCGCGTCGGCGACCGCGTCCGCGGTGATGCCGAACTCGCGGTAGATGGTGGCGTAGTCCGCCGAGGCACCGAAGTGCTCCAGGCTGATGGTGCGCCCCGCGTCACCTACGACGTCGCGCCAGCCCTGCGACACCCCGGCCTCGACCGAGACCCGGGCCCGGACCTCCGGCGGGAACACGGCGTCGCGGTAGTCCGCCGGCTGCGCGTCGAACCATTCCTTGCACGGCATCGACACCACCCGGGCGGCAACTCCCTCGCCAGCCAGGATGTCGCGGGCCTCGACCGCCAGCTGGACCTCAGAACCGGTGGCGACCACGACGACGTCGGGCCGTCCGTCGGCGTCGACGAGCACGTACGCGCCCCTGGACACGTCGTCGGTGGTGGCGAAACCCCGCTCGCCGCGGGGAAACGTGGGAACGTTCTGCCGGGTCAGCGCCAGCCCCGCCGGCCGGTCACTGTGGCGCAGGATCGCAACCCAGGCGGCCACGGTCTCGTTGGCGTCGGCCGGTCGCACCACGTCCAGCCCGGGGATCGCGCGCAAGGACGCCACCTGCTCGACCGGTTGGTGCGTGGGGCCGTCCTCTCCGAGCCCGATCGAGTCGTGGGTCCACACGTACGTCACCGGCAGCTGCATCAGCGCCGCCAGCCGCACCGACGGGCGCATGTAGTCGCTGAACGTCAAGAACGTCCCCCCGTACGGGCGGGTGGTGCCGTGGACGGCGATGCCGTTGAGCACCGCACCCATGGCGTGCTCTCGGATCCCGAAGTGCAGCACCCGGCCGAACCAGTCGCCGGAGAACTCCTTGGTGGAGAACTCCGGCGGCAGGAACGACGGCTCGCCCTTCGGCGTGGTGTTGTTGGAATCGGCCAGGTCCGCCGACCCGCCCCACAGCTCCGGGAGCAGCGGTGCGGCGGCGCTCAGGAACTCCCCGGAGGCCTTGCGGGTGGCCATGCCCTTGCCGTCGGCTTCGAAGGCGGGAAGGGCCTCCTGCCAACCCTCCGGCAGGCGCCTGGCCCGCAGCCGCTCGAGCAGCGACGCCCGCTCCGGGTCGGAGTCCTTCCAGGCGTCGAACCGCTCGACCCACTGTGCCCGAAGCCGCTGCCCTCGCTCGGCTGCGTGACGCCGTACGTGGGTGATGACCTCGTCGTCGACGGGGAAGTCCTCGTCGGGGTCGAAGCCGAGCAGCTTCTTGGTCGCAGCGACCTCCTCGGTGCCAAGCGCGGACCCGTGCGCCTTGCCGGTGTTCTGCTTGGTCGGCGCCGGCCAGCCGATGATCGTGCGCAACCGGATGAAGCTGGGCCGGTCGGTGACCGCGCGGGCGCTCAGGAACGCGTCATAGAGCGCTTCGACGTCCTCGCGGTACTCCGTGCCGCCGTGCGTCCAGTCGACCTCCTGCACATGCCAGCCGTACGCCTGGTACCTCATGCTGACGTCCTCGGAGAACGTGACGTCGGTGTCGTCCTCGATCGAGATGTCGTTGTCGTCGTAGAGCATGGTCAGGTTGCCGAGCCGCTGGTGCCCGGCCAGCGAGGACGCCTCCCCGGAGAGGCCTTCCTCCATGTCGCCGTCGGAGGCGAGGACGTACACGTGGTGGTCGAAGATGCCCTCGCCGATGGGCCGGTTCGGCTCGAGCAGCCCGTGCTGGCGGCGGCACGCCATCGCCATGCCGACGGCGTTGCCGACGCCTTGGCCGAGCGGGCCGGTGGTGACCTCGATGCCGGTGGTGTGGCGGTACTCCGGGTGCCCGGGCGTCTTGCTGCCCCACGTCCGCAGCGCCTCCAGGTCGGCGAGCTCGAGCCCGTACCCCGCGAAGTAGAGCTGGATGTACTGCGTGAGGCTGCTGTGGCCGCACGACAGCACGAACCGGTCGCGGGCGACCCAGTCCGGGTCGGCCGGATCGTGCCGCATCAGCCGCTGGTAGAGCAGGTACGCGGCCGGCGCGAGGCTCATCGCCGTGCCCGGATGACCGTTGCCGACCTTCTCCACCGCGTCCATCGCCAGCACTCGGATCGTGTCCACGGCCCGGCGGTCGAGATCGGTCCACTCCAGCGGCGGCTGCTCTGGCACTGGTGTCGCTCCCTTGTCTGCGTCGACGCCGGCGAGCCTACCTGCGGGCGTGCCCGCGCGGCATCGGCCGGTGGCCGGCCCCGGCCCGGTACCCGCCCGGGTCGGCACTAGACTCCCGCCGGTGCTGGAGTTCCCGGTTACCGTGTCCCTTGCAGCTTTGGAGAGGCCCCTGTGACGGCCGTCGACTCCGCTTCGCTGCTGCCTGGTGTCGAACCAGCCCGTTCCCGCCGAGTCCGTATCGCCGACACCGCGACCGCGTACGTCGGCCTGACCAAGCCGCGGATCATCGAGCTGTTGTTGCTGACGACCGTGCCGGTCATGTTCTTGGCCAGCGGCGGCGTCCCGCGGCTGTGGCCGGTGGTCGCGACCGTGAGCGGCGGGGCGCTGTCGGCGGCGAGCGCCAACACGCTCAACTGCCTGGCCGACGCCGACATCGACCAGCGGATGCGGCGCACCCGGCGCCGCCCGCTGCCTCGGCACGCGATCACCCCGCGCGCCGCGCTGGTGTTCGGGTTCGCGCTCGGCGTGGTGTCGACGCTATGGCTGGCGGCGACGGTGAACCTGCTGTCCGCCGGTCTCGCGCTGGCGGCGAACGTGTTCTACGTCGTCGGCTACACGCTGCTGCTCAAGCGACGGACCCCGCAGAACATCGTCTGGGGAGGTGCCGCGGGCTGCTTCCCCGCACTGATCGGGTGGACCGCGGTGACCGGAGAGCTGGCGTGGGCGCCGGTGGTGTTGTTCGCGGTCGTGTTCTGCTGGACGCCGCCTCACTTCTGGTCGCTGGCGATCCGCTACCGCGACGACTACGCGGCCGCCGCGGTGCCGATGCTGCCGGCGGTCGCGCCCGTGACGGTCGTCGCCCGGCGCATCGTGGCGTACGCGTACGCGACCGTTGCGGTGTCGTTGCTGCTGTGGCCGGTAGCCGGCATGGGGATGGTGTACCTGGTCGCGGCCGGGCTGCTCGGGGCGGCCTTCTTGGCACAGGCGCACCTGCTGCTGCGTCGCGCCCGGCGCGGCGAGGGGCCGGCCACGCTGGCGCCGATGCGGTTGTTCCACGGCTCCAACGCCTACCTCGCGCTGTTGTTCGTCGCGGTGGCGCTGGACTCGCTGGCCCGCTGATCGCGGGGGGCCGGGGCGATCTCCCGACATTTGGGTGGCTGGGGCCGGTGTGCGGTCGGGAGGTCAGCGGACGCAGCTAGGCGGCACGGCGGTCCTTGTAGCGGCGCAGCTGGTCGACGACCCTGGCGCCGAGGCGGCGCACGGCGTACGAGGAAAAATGCAACAGTCGGGGCCGTGATCTCGGGCGGCTCGAACCCGCTCAGCCCTCCATCCGCTGCCGCGGTCAGCTGGCCAAGAACCGTGCCTGGAGGGCCCGTCAGCACCGCCACCCATCGCAGCTGGACCTCGGTCACCGGGCCGTTGTGGGTGACGACGACACGAGGAACCGGCCGCTGCCGCCGACATGCGGCAAGCTGCGCCTTCACGTATCCGGGCGTCCGCCGCCAGATGGCTCGGCTGCCTTGCATCTCGTTCGACGGGGCGACGCCTCCGGACTAGCCGCTTGTCGACGTGTACTGATAGCATGACGATCTTGCCTGCCCGGGAAGGTAAATCTAGATGCGCCTATAGTCTGCTATCCCGTTCGGTGCTGCAATCGTGCTGCTGGCCGCTCCGACCGCCGCGGCCTCGTCCTTTGGCGGGCATTGGGCGTTGGATGAGGTGGGCTCCCCTGAGGTGGCGGTGGACTCTTCCGGCAACGGTAATGACGGCGCTGCCTATTACGTTGTGGGTGACGGGTCCGGTTACGTCTTCTCCGGCACCGGGTCCAAGGTGGTGGTTCCCGACAGTGCCAGCCTGAACCCTGGAACCACGGACTTTTCGTACTCGGTGACTGTGATCACCGGGGTTCCGGCGGTGCATACCGATTATGACCTGATGCGCAAGGGTCTGGGCACTACGACGGGTGGGGAGTTCAAAGCGGAGATCCACAACGTCAACGGGCAGGCCCGAGCGCTGTGCCTGGTCAAGGACGCGACCGGGGTTGCGGCCTCCATCAAGGGGACCACCAACCTCGACGACGGACAACCCCACACCATTACCTGCTCCAAAACCGCGACCTCGATCACCATTCGGGTGGATTCGCTGTCGGCGCGGACTCGGACGCCTCGAGCGGGAGCCATTGGGTCGATCTCGAATACCTACCCGCTGCTGCTGGGGGTCAAGACACCAAGCGGTGGGGACGACTTCATCGGCACCATGACGGACGCCAGCGTCACCTAAGTGCGGACAACATTGTGACGGCGTGGCTAGTTGAATTCAGCGGCCGGGACGCGCCACTAGTCCCACCCACGAACACATGGCCATATCGATCTCGCTCGCAGCGGCACTCGCGGCAACGAGGCTCAGCCATCCGGTTCGGGATGCTTGGGGGTTGCGAGGACGTAGTCGAGTTGCGGGCCTCCGGGTCAAGTCGGTCGGGCGGTATGGCGGCTCTTCGACTTTCCGCGTGATCTTGGGGTGTTCACACTCCGAGGTGTTGTAGGCCATGTCCGGCATCGGTAGTTCGCCGCTGACCAGTACCCCGCTGGGGTCACGTTGGCGGTCCCGATCCGAGCGTTGGTGAGCCGGGTGGCGATGAAGGTCTCGATCTCGGGCGACCAGGCGTCGATGTCTTCTTCAACCTGGTGGTCTCGGGCATCGCCGCCCAGGTCACGTAGCGCAGGTCGACCGGTCCACCATCATGCGAAGCAAGCAGGTCGCCAAGGACGGTGCGCTGTCGGCGTTGGCGGCCTCCAAGCCCGGGCCGAAGGGCCGCGAACGCGACTACGAGTTCGAGCGGGCCAAGGCCGAGGTCGCCCGGCTCTCGGAGGCCTGCAACCGTCGGACCCGGCCGAGGTCCTGGACCTCCTCGCCGACCTCGTCGAGCCCGGACTGATGGCTATGCCCTCCGGTCGCTTCTTCGGCTGGGTGATCGGCGGGACGCTGCCCGCGGCACTCGGCGCCGACTGGCTCACCAGCACCTGGGACCAGAACAGCGGGATGCGCTACGCCACCCCCGGGACCGTGGCCGCGGAGGAGGCGGCGGAGGCCCGGCTGGTGAACCTGCTGGGACTGCCCTCGCATGCCGCCGTCGGCTTCGTGACCGGGGGGACCATGGCCAACTTCGCCGGGCTGGCGGCCGCTAGGCACCAGGTCCTGACCGACGCGGGATGGGACGTCGACCGATGCGGCCTGACCGGGGGTCCTCGGGTGCGACTCCTGGTCGGCGCCGAACGCCACGTCACCGTCGACCTCGCGTTGCACTACCTCGGGTTGGGCGAGCCGACGATCATCCCGGCGGACCGGCAGTGGCGAATCGAGGTCGACGCGCTCGGTGCGGCACTGGCCGCGCGGGATCAGGCGACAACCGGCTGCGTCCGCGACTCCAACAGTAACCAGGTGGCGGTGGCGGCGACGAGTGAGGCTCCGAGCAGGTGCAGACCGACCAGGGCGACCGGCAGGTCGGTGGCGTACTGCACGAACCCCACCGCCCCTTGTGCCAGTTCGACGCCGAGCAGCGACCGGGCCGCGACGACCGCCGAGTTGGACGCACCGGTGGTCCGCAACGCGATCACACAGCCGACCGTCAGACCGACGAGCAGGAACACCAGGTCGGCGTGCAGCTGGCTCAGCTTGGCCGGGTCCAGGCCGTTGCGGGGAACGTGGACATCACCCGCGTGGGGTCCGCTGCCGGTCACGACGGTCCCGACGTACAGCACCACCCAGACCAGTGCGTACGTGGCGCCCACCAGCCAGCGCATCGGGTCGGACCGCACGGACCGGGCCGGGCGCTGGTCGCGGCTGACTCGGTGCACGAGAAGTACGGCCACGCTGATCAGCACCATCGACAACATCAGGTGCAGCGCCACCCACCAGGGGTTCAGGTCGGTCAGGACGGTGATCCCCCCCAGCACCGCCTGAGCGGGGATGCCTAGCGCGACCAGCAACGCCGGGATCCGCAACGACGGGCGGGCCGGCCTGATCCGCCAGACAGCGACAAGCGTGACGAGTGCGACCGCCACCAGGACGAACGTCAGCATCCGGTTGGTGAACTCGATCGCGCCGTGGATGCCGAGCTCGTCATGTGGGACGAACGAGCCGGGCTGGCTCGCGCTGCCACCGGTGCAACGGGGCCACGCCGGGCAGCCGAGTCCGGAGCCGGTCAACCGCACGGCACCACCGGTGACCACGATCAGGATGTTCGCGACCAGCGACGCCCACGCCAGTCGCTGGACCGCCGGGCGGCGGGTCCGGGTCGAGACGTCCAGCAGAGTGCTCACGTCACTCCCACCGGAACGTGCGGGCTGTGAGGGCTCCCGCGCCGACCGCCCACACCAGCAGCACCAGCAGCTGACCGCCACCCGCGCCGGACCCGGCCAGCACCTGCCGCAGCCCCTCGGCCAGGGCCCCGGTGGGCAGCAGCTCGAGCAGCGGCTGCACGCTGCCGGGATAGCGGTGCAGCGGAACGACCACCCCGGCGCCCAGCAGCAGCAGATAGCCGAGGTTCGCCGCCGCGAGCGTGGCCTCCGCCCGCAGCGTGCCCGCCAGCAGTAGCCCGAGCCCCACCAATGCCGCGGTCCCGGCGAGCACGAGGACGGCGGCCGCGAGCACGCCGAGGGGTCCTGCGTCGGGTCGCCAGCCCAGCAGGGCGGCCACCAGGCTGACCAGCACCAGCTGCAGCGCCTCCACGACCAGCACGGCGCCGACCTTGCCGGCGAGCAGGCCGGACCGCGGCAGCGGGGAGGCCCCGAGCCGCTTGAGGACGCCGTACCTTCGCTCGAAGGCGGTGGCGATCGCGACCGAGGTGAACGACGTCGACAGCACAGCCAGCGCGAGCACGCCCGGTGTCAGCACGTCGATGCGGCGCCCGGGCCCGAGGTCGACGAGACCGCCCGCCTCCTGGCCGCCGACCAGGACGAGCAGCGGAACGACGACGGCGAGCAGCACCTGCTCGCCGTTGCGCAACAGCAGCCGGGCCTCCATCCCAGCCTGCGCGAGCACCATCGCGGACAGCGGCGCGGCACCCGGCCGGGGTGACAGCGCGAGACTCACGAGCGCAGCTCCCGCCCGGTCAGCTCCAAGAAGACGTCCTCGAGCGAACGGCGTTCGACGGCCAGCCCCTCCGCGAGCACGTCGCGGGCGGCGAGCCAGCCGGTCAGCGCGGCGAGCAGCTGCGGGTCGACCCTGCCCCGGACGACGTACGAACCAGCCGCCGGCTCCTCCACCTGCGAGCCGTCGGGCAGCGCCGCCGCCAGCGCACCGACATCGAGGCCGGCGCTCGCCCAGAACCGGACCGTGTGCTCCGCGCCGCGGGTGGTCAGCTCGCTCGGGGAGCCGGTCGCCACCAACCGGCCGGCGTCGATGACCTGCACGGAGTCCGCCAGCCGCTCGGCCTCCTCCATGTAGTGGGTGGTCAGCACCACGGTGACGCCGGCGTCCCGCAGCTCGTGCACCAGCTGCCAGGTCTCGCGGCGGGTCTGTGGGTCCAGCCCCGCGGTCGGTTCGTCCAGGAAGACCAGCTCCGGCCGGCCGACCACCGCCATCGCCAGCCCGAGCCGTTGCTGCTGACCGCCGGACAGCCGCCGGTACGGGGTGCGCCCGCAGGTGTCGAGCCCCAGGCGTTGCGCGAGCTCGTCCACGTCGAGCGGGTGCGCGTGGAGCCGGGCGACGTGGCGCAGCATCTCGACGGCCCGGACCCCGGACCAGGCCCCACCGCCCTGCAGCATGACCCCGATGCGAGGCCGAAGCCATCGACCGTCCCGGACGGGGTCGTGCCCCAGCACGCTCGCCCGCCCGGTGGTGGGTCGGCGGAAACCCTCGCAGGTCTCGATCGTGCTGGTCTTGCCGGCGCCGTTCGGCCCGAGCACCGCGGTGATGCTGCCACGCTCGACGGTGAACGACACGTGGTCGACGGCACGTACGCCGGCGTAGTCGACGACGAGATCGTCCACCTCGACCGCCGGGATGCCTCCCACGAGATCGAGTCTAAGGAGCGAACGATCGGCCGGTCGCGACCTCGGGTTGAGGCTGTCGGCGAATAACGGCACAATGGCGTTGTGAAAACAGCACCGGCGCCCGCGCGCACTCCCGCGGACGCACCCACCCGGCAGCGGGTGGTGCGCTCGGTGCTCGAACACGGCCCCTCCACGGCTGCCGCGCTGGGTGACCGGCTACTGCTGACCCCTGCGGCGGTCCGCCGCCATCTCGACGCGCTCGTCGCCGAGGGCGTCCTCGAGGTCCGCGACCAAGACGTGCGCGGTGCCCGGGGGCGGGGTCGCCCCGCCAGGGTCTTCGCGCTCACCGACGCCGGCCGTGACGTCTTCGACCAGGCGTACGACGACCTGGCCGTGCACGCGCTGCGGTTCCTGGCCGAGACCGGGGGTGCCCCTGCGGTCGAGGAGTTCGCGCGCCAGCGGGTGGCCGACCTCGAGGAGCGCTACCGTCCGCTGCTGGAGTCCTCGCCGCGATCTCGCCGGCCACAGGTGCTGGCCGAGGCGCTGACCACCGACGGCTACGCAGCTTCGGTCCGCTCGGCGCCCAGCGGACACCAGATGTGCCAGCACCACTGCCCGGTGGCCCACGTCGCCACCGAGTTCCCGCAGCTTTGCGAGGCCGAGACGCAGGCCTTCTCCCGGCTGCTCGGCAGCCACGTCCAGCGGCTGGCGACCATCGCCCACGGCGACGGCGTCTGCACGACCAACCTCCCAGCGACCCGAAGGGCCACTCCATGACAACGACCAGCCACCCCGAGCTCGAGGGTCTAGGCCGCTACGAGTACGGCTGGGCCGACTCGGACACCGCCGGGTCGGCGGCCCAGCGCGGGCTGTCGGAGACGGTGGTCCGCGACATCTCCGGCCGCAAGAGCGAGCCGCAGTGGATGCTCGACCGGCGGCTCAAGGGTCTCAAGCTCTTCGGCCGCAAGCCGATGCCGGCGTGGGGCGCCGAGTTGGGCGGCATCGACTTCGACAACATCAAGTACTTCGTCCGCAGCACCGAGAAGCAGGCAACCAGCTGGGAGGAGCTGCCCGCGGACATCAAGAACACCTACGACAAGCTCGGCATCCCGGAGGCCGAGAAGCAGCGGCTGGTCGCCGGCGTGGCGGCGCAGTACGAGAGCGAAGTGGTCTACCACAAGATCCGCGAGGACCTCGAGGAGCAGGGGGTCCTGTTCCTCGACACCGACACCGCGCTGCGCGAGCAGGAGGACCTGTTCCGCGAATACTTCGGCACCGTGATCCCGGTCGGCGACAACAAGTTCGCCGCGCTGAACACCGCGGTGTGGTCCGGTGGCTCGTTCATCTACGTGCCGAAGGGCGTCAACGTCGAGATCCCGTTGCAGGCGTACTTCCGGATCAACACCGAGAACATGGGGCAGTTCGAGCGGACGCTGATCATCTGCGACGAGGACTCGTACGTCCACTACGTCGAAGGCTGCACCGCTCCGATCTACAGCACCGACTCGCTGCACTCCGCGGTCGTGGAGATCATCGTCAAGAAGGGCGCCCGCTGCCGTTACACGACGATCCAGAACTGGTCGACCAACGTCTACAACCTGGTGACCAAACGAGCGACCTGCGAAAGCAATGCGACCATGGAATGGGTCGACGGCAACCTCGGTTCCAAGATCACGATGAAGTACCCGGCGGTCTACCTGCTGGGTGAGCACGCTCGCGGCGAGACGCTGTCGGTGGCCTTCGCGGGTGAGGGCCAGCACCAAGACGCGGGCGCCAAGATGGTGCACGCCGCCCCGCACACGTCGAGCTCGATCATCTCCAAGTCGGTCGCCCGCGGCGGCGGGCGCACGTCGTACCGCGGCCTGGTCCAGGTCCAAGACGGCGCCCACCACTCGGCCAGCACGGTCAAGTGCGACGCGCTGCTCGTGGACACGGTCAGCCGCTCCGACACCTACCCGTACGTCGACGTCCGTGAGGACGACGTCTCGATGGGCCATGAGGCGACGGTGTCCAAGGTCAGCGAGGACCAGCTGTTCTACCTGATGAGCCGTGGTATGGGCGAGGACGAGGCGATGGCGATGATCGTCCGCGGGTTCATCGAGCCGATCGCCCGCGAGCTGCCGATGGAGTACGCGCTGGAGCTCAACCGACTGATCGAGCTGCAGATGGAAGGGGCGGTCGGGTGACCCTGGCCGCACCCTCAGAACAGATCTCCAGCCACCTTCACCCCGGAGCGTCCTACGACGTCGCCTCCCACCCGGTTCCGACGGGGCGCGAGGAGGTGTGGCGGTTCACGCCGCTCAAGCGGCTGCGTGGGCTGCTGGAGGGACCACCGGCGACCGGAAAGCTCGAGTGGCAGGTCAGCGCTCCGCCCGGCGTCGAGATCACCGACCTGAGCGCCGAGTCGGCGCTCGAGCTCGGCGGAGCACCACCGGTGGACCGGTTGGCTGCCCTGGCCGCTGCCAACACCACCACGGCGGTGCGGGTGCACGTCCCCGACGGCGCCGAGCTGGACCGCCCGGTGCGGATCCGCATGCGCGGGAACGCTCCGGCCGACGTGGTGTGGGCGCACCTGGTCGTGACGATCGGAGCCCAGGCTCGGGCGAGCGTCGTCTTGGAGTACGAAGGCAGCGCCACCCACGCGGCGCTGGTGCAGGTCGTCGTGGGAGACGGTGCGTCACTCCAGCTGTCCTCCCTGCAGCTGTGGGACAACGACGCGGTGCACGCCGGTCAGCTGAGCCTGCTGGTCGGCCGGGACGCCCAGGTGCGGACGCTCACCGCCACCCTCGGCGGCGAGCTGGTGCGCCTGGTGGGAACCGCCCGCTTCGCCGGCCCCGGCGGCGAGCTCGAGCAGCTGGGTCTCTACTTCGCCGACGCCGGGCAGCACCTCGAGCACCGGCTTTCGGTCGACCACGACGCCCCGCACACCCGCAGCAACGTCGACTACCGCGGGGCACTGCAGGGGCTGGGCGCCCACACCGTCTGGGTCGGCGACGTGCTGATCCGCAAGGTGGCCGAGGGCATCTCGACGTACGAGAGCAACCGCAACCTGGTGCTGACCGACGGGTGCCGGGCCGACTCGGTGCCAAACCTGGAGATCGAGACCGGTGAGATCGAGGGGGCCGGCCACGCGAGCACCACCGGGCGCTTCGACGACCTGCAGCTGTTCTATCTGCAGAGCCGCGGCATCCCCGCCGAGGAGGCCCGCCGGCTCGTCGTGTACGGCTTCTTCGCCGACATCGTGCGCCGGATCGGCGTACCCGAGATCGAGGCCCGGCTCATGGCGGCGGTGGAGGAGGAGCTGGCGCGCAGCGTCGGGCTGCCCCCCGCTTCGGCGGTGGGGGCGTGATGGGCGACTTCGTACGCGCCTGCGCCGTCTCCGAGGTTGCCGACGGGTCCGCGCTGCCGGTCACGCTCGGCGGCGTCGAGGTCGCCGTCGTCCGCAGCGGGGACGAGTTCTACGCGATCCAGGACGAGTGCTCGCACGCCGCCATCCCCCTGTCCGAGGGGGATGTCGAAGGCTGTGAGATCGAGTGCTGGCTGCACGGGTCCCGCTTCGACCTGCGGACCGGCAAGGTCATCAACCTCCCGGCGACCGAGCCGGTCCCGGTTTACCCCTGCACGGTGGCGGGCGACGACGTGGTCGTCGACGTCAGCCACCCGCTGACCGACAACAGCTGAGGAGCACGTCACCACTCATGGCAACCCTGGAGATCAGCGACCTGCACGTCTCCGTCACCACCGAGGACGGGCCCAAGGAGATCCTGCGGGGAGTGGACCTGAGCGTCCGCTCCGGTGAGACGCACGCGATCATGGGGCCGAACGGCTCCGGCAAGTCCACGCTGGCGTACTCCGTGGCCGGGCATCCCAAGTACCACGTCACCAGCGGGACCGTCACCCTCGACGGTGTCGACGTGCTCGGCATGAGCGTCGACGAACGCGCCCGGGCCGGGCTGTTCCTGGCGATGCAGTACCCCGTCGAGGTCCCGGGCGTGTCGGTCTCGAACTTCCTGCGCACCGCCAAGACCGCGCTCGACGGGGAGGCACCCAAGCTGCGGACCTGGATCAAGGACGTCAACCAGGCCCTTGACACGATGTCGATGGAGCGTGACTTCGCCCAGCGCAACGTCAACGAGGGCTTCTCCGGCGGCGAGAAGAAGCGGCACGAGATCATGCAGCTCGAGCTGCTCAACCCCCGCTTCGCCATCCTCGACGAGACTGACTCCGGCCTTGACATCGACGCGCTCAAGGTGGTGTCCGAAGGCGTCAACCGGTTCAGTGCCCAAGGGGACCGCGGGGTGCTGCTGATCACGCACTACACCCGGATCCTGCGCTACATCAGACCGGACTACGTGCATGTCTTCGTCGCCGGCCGGATCGCCGAGCAAGGTGGGGCCGAGCTCGCCGAACGGCTCGAGGCCGAAGGCTACGACCGCTACGCCAAGGCCGCCGCAGGGGCCGCCTCGTCATGACCACGCTGTCGCAGCCGACGTACGACGCGGTGCGGGTTCGAGACGACTTCTCGATCCTGTCCCGCCGGCTGCCCGGCGGCGAGGAGCTCGTCTACCTCGACAGCGCGAACACGTCGCAGAAGCCCCGGCAGGTCGTCGACGCGCTCACCGACCACTACCGGCTGCACAACGCCAACGTCGCCCGCGCCACCCACCTGTTGGGGACCGAGTCGAGCCAGGCGTACGAGGAGGCTCGGGACGCGGTCGCCGGCTTCATCGGTGCGCCCTCCAGCGACGGCGTGGTGTTCACCAAGAACGCCACCGAGGCGCTCAACCTGGTCGCCAACGTGCTCGGGGGAGCGGGAGGCGAGCTCGGCGTCGGGGACGGTGACGAGGTCGTCATCACCGCGATGGAGCACCACTCCAACATCGTGCCCTGGCAGTTGCTCTGCCAGCGGACGGGTGCTCGGCTTCGGTGGTTCGACTTCGACGGGAACGGCAGGCTGGACCTGTCCGGCCTGGACGAGCTGGTCACCGAGCGGACCAAGGTGGTGTCACTGACCTGGGTGTCGAACATGCTCGGCACCATCAACCCCGTCGCCGAAGTCGCCCGGCGCGCTCACGCGGTCGGCGCGCTGGTCGTCGTCGACGCGTCACAGGCGGTGCCGCAGCTGCCGGTCGACGTGTCCACGCTGGGCGCCGACTTCGTCGCGTTCACCGGCCACAAGATGTGCGGCCCCACCGGCATCGGGGTGCTGTGGGGGCGGCCCGAGCTGCTTGCCGTGCTCCCGCCGTTCCTCGGCGGCGGCTCGATGATCGAGACCGTCACGCTGGAGCGCTCGACGTACGCGCCACCACCGGCCCGCTTCGAGGCCGGCACCCCGCCGATCGCCGAGGCGGTCGGGCTCGCGGCGGCCGTGGACTACCTGAGCCGGCTGGGCATGGCCGCAGTGGCCGAGCACGAACACCAGATCACCGCGTACGCGCTGGACCGGCTGCGCGACGTGCCGGGGCTCCGCGTGCTGGGTCCCGACGAGGCCGTCGACCGCGGCGGGGCGGTGAGCTTCGAGCTGGCCGGCATCCACCCGCACGACGTGGCCCAGGTCCTCGACTCCCGCGGGGTCGCCGTCCGCGCCGGGCACCACTGCGCCAAGCCGGCCCACCTGCGGCTCGGGGTGCAGTCGTCCACCCGGGCTTCGTTCTACGTCTACACGCTGCCCACCGAGGTCGACGCACTGGTCGAGGGGCTGCACTACACCCGACGCTATTTCGGGGTGAGCTGATTGCAGCTCGACTCGCTCTATCAGGAGGTCATCCTCGACCACTACCGGCACCCTCATGGCAAGGGCCTGCGGGAGCCGTACGACGCCGAGGTTCACCACGTCAACCCGACCTGCGGCGACGAGATCACGCTGCGGGTCCGCCTCCAGGGCGACACCGTGGGCGACGTGTCGTACGACGCCGTCGGCTGCTCGATCAGCCAGGCGTCGGTGTCGGTGCTTACCGACCTGCTCATCGGAGCGTCGGTGGTGGATGCGATGGAGCTGCACGAGGAGTTCCGGGCCCTGATGCAGGGCCGCGGGCGGGTGGCGCCGGACGAGGACCGGCTGGAGGATGGGGTGGCGTTCGCGGGTGTGGCAAGGTTTCCGGGGCGCGTCAAGTGCGCGCTGCTGGGTTGGATGGCGTGGAAGGACGCGACCGCGAGGGCGGTTGCCGGCGAGAGCGCGGCCGCGACGCGCAAGGAGGACGCATGAGTGAGGACACCGTGACCGGCCTGCCCCAGGTCGACCTCGACGGCGCCCAGCCGCCGACCGCAGCGGACGTCACCGAGGCGCTCAAGGACGTCGTCGATCCCGAGCTCGGCATCAACGTCGTCGACCTCGGCCTGATCTACGGCGTCGACGTCGACGCCGAGCACTGTGCGGTCATCGACATGACGCTGACGTCGGCGGCGTGCCCGCTCACCGACGTCATCGAGGACCAGACCCGGCAGGCGCTGGAGGGGCTGGTCAACGACCACCGCATCAACTGGGTCTGGATGCCACCTTGGGGGCCGGACAAGATCACCGACGACGGCCGGGAGATGCTGCGCGCCCTTGGTTTCAACGTCTGAGTGGCGCTCGGTCGAGGTCGGCGTCGACCGGCTGGCGGGGTGGCTCGACCGTTTCGCAGCCCGCCACGGGCCCCTGACCTGGGCCGTGGTCGACGAGCAGACGCTGCTCACCGCACCCGACGGTGCCCGCGCCTCGATCGAGCTTCCGGGGCCACCAGGGCCGGCGCCGGACCGGGCGTCGCTGCTCGCCGCGGGACAGGCGTTCGACGCCTTCGGGCTGGTCCTGGTCAGGCGCGGCGGCTTCGCGGTCGGGCGGGTCGCCGGAGCAACGCTGGTCGGTTCGCGCTGCGGCACCCGCTACGTCCAGGGCAAGACCAAGGCCGGTGGCTGGAGCCAGCAGCGCTACGCCCGCCGCCGAGCCCGGCAGGCCGAGACCGTGGTGCAGGCCGCCGCCAGCGCCGTGAGCGTCGTGCTCGCGGCCGACCCGAGCCCGCTGGTGGGCGGCGGCGACAAGGAGATGGTCCGCTCGGCGCTGCGCCTGGCCACCCGCCTGGAGCCGGTCTGCCGCTGGCTGGACGTCCCAGATCCCCGGCGGGCGGTCCTGGTCGCAGCCGTGGACCGGGCGCGGGCGGCCCGGATCCGGGTCAACGAGCTCGCCTAGTCCAGCCAGTGCTCCCACTCGGCCGCGGACCCGTGGTCCACTGCTCGGGATTGACCGCGCCGCCGCTGCGCTGCTGGATCCCGTCGTCCCTGACCGCGTGCGCCGCGTCGACGGTACGGCAACCTGGCCGAACTCGGGTGGGCGGGGACCGACTCGCTGTCCCGCCGCGTGGTAGCCGGTGAGGGCTAGAGCCAAGCGCGGCTTTTAGTCATCATTTCGACCGAGCATGACGGCGATGACCTCGAACTGCTCGTGGACGTGCTCGGCGTCGGGTTGGGCGAAGATGGCGCATCCCGACGCGTCCAGCTCCTGGTTGCCCTTCGGGACGATCGCGAAGACGTTGCGCATGAACTGGACTCGTCACCGCTGCCACGCGGCGCCGTCTGCACCGAGCCGATCGCGGCCTTCGACCCGGTGTGGGGCGTCGGCGATCACCAACTGGATCCCCCCAGGCCGCGGACTTTCAGACCGCGCAGGTACGCGGTCCAGAACGCTCCGTCCTCGCTGTCACCGACGCCGAGGGTCTCACGGCGGCCGTCAGCGGTGACACCTGGCGATCACCACCGCCCGGGATACCGTGAGGAGCGCACCGCCGGGCGGCGCTGCATCGTCACGAGTCCGACATTCCAGCGCCTGGCGCGTCGATTCATCTCATGTGTACCGTCCGCGGCATGGCCCAACCATCTGTCTCTGCGGCGTCCAACATCGCGCGCGGGCTGATCGCCGGCGTGGGCGGGACGGTGGTCATGACCGCCTTCCAGAGGCTCGTCGAGATGCCGTTGACCGGTCGGGGGGACAGCTACGCCCCGGCGGACTTCGCTGAGAAGGTGCTGCCCATCACCGCCCGCAGCGACCGGGAACGCAAGCAGCTCAACTACGCGACCCACTTCGCTCTCGGCACGATGTGGGGCGCGGCGTACGGCCTTGCCGCCAACGCCGGTCTCAGCGGTCAACGGGCTGCGATGACGGTGTTCGCCGCTGTCTACACCAGCGACGTCCTCCTCAACACCGCGCTGGGCCTGTACGACCCCAAGAGCTGGTCGGTGGAGGACTGGGTCATCGACGTCACGGAGAAGCTGATCCAAGCCGAGGTCACTGGGCTGGTCTTCGACCGCGTCCTGGCCAAGTGAGCCGCAGATCCGAGGCGCGCGGCGGTAAACCAGGAGAGGCCTCACCCTCCAACGGGAAGAGCCCGTATTTAGCAGACGACCAGAAGTGGCGAATCCCGCTGCGGTTACGTGTAGCGAGCATCGGCGATGATGGCCCGAGCCATGGCGAGACTTCCCGAGCAGCGTTCTGGCATTGTCCGCCAGTAGTAGGGAAATGCTCCGACCGCCAGCGACAGCGCCCAGGCTCGTCCCCGGAGCCACGAGTCTTCGTTAACGTCCATGGCTTGACGGAACTCTTCCCTGGGACCAGGGTCGAGGACCTGCCATGCCGGGAGTAGGTCGACCGTCGGGTCCCCCACACCGAGCCCTCCGAAGTCGAGCACTGCGGCGAGACGACCACCGTTCACCAGAAGGTTCTCGGCGAACAAATCACCGTGGTACCAGCAGGGGGCGGAAGCCGCTTCAGGCTCTGGCAACCGCATGCACTCTTGCCACACTTTGAGGGCGGCGTCAAGGTCGAGGCCTAGATTTGGGATAGCTCTACAGGCTTCGATCGCGCGGCGGGTGTCAACGTCCCTGGTCGTCACCGGCAGACCTCGGTACCAGCGTAGGTTGGAGTCGCTCAGCGCCGATGCGGGTACGACGATGTTACGGAGTGCCGTGACCACGGCGGCGAGGTCGGCAGCCAAATCGTGTCGCGATGAACGCGTGTCCCCCTCGGCCGCGGCAACCGCCGGGACATCGCCGTCCAGCCATCGCACGACCGACCATCGCTCGGGGTAACCCAGATCGGGCTCTCCAACGGCGATGATCTCCGGCACAGAGACCGGCAGCAAGGGTGCGATCTCCGGCAACCACCGGGCCTCCTTCTCAATCGTCGCGGTGCCCAGGGGTTGGCGCGGAAGTCGTACCAATAGTTGATCACCAAGCCGGAAGAGCGCGTTGCTTGAACCGGAGGCGCCTAGCCGACGGAGCGGAAGCGACGCATATCCAGGGAAAGCGCGGTCCACCATGGCCCGAACGAGGTCGACGGTGATGGGGAGCTCACCCTCGTGCAACAGGTCCGTCACGTATCCGATTCCATCAGCTCCGCAGCTCTTTATGTCGACCGGGCAATCTCAGTTCCGGACGCAACGCCAGTTCCGTGGTGCCCTCACTCGCCTTCGTCTGCGCTGGGGTATCACAGCGCTTCTTCGCCGAGTCCGAGGGCGGTGTCGTAGTCGGTGAGTCCGCAACGCTCGACCATCATCAGAGCCGGTGCGGGAACAGGACCAGCTGAACCGGACCCGGTCCCTTGAACAGGTTGGTTGACTATCACGCGGCTGCCGCCTTGCCGGCAAGCCAGTCTTGGTAGGTCTGTCGTGGTGTGCGGTGGCCGAGGCGTTCGATGAGCCACTGAGTGTTGTAGAGCTCGACGTACGTGGCGACGGCTTGGAGGAGGTCGTCGACGTTGCGGTAGACCCGTGCCCATAGGCACTGTTCCTTGAGCGTTTGATCCAGCGTTCGGCGCAGCCGTTGCATTCGGGTTCGCCGGGGAAGGCCGGGGAGTCGGCGATGCCGAGCCAGGCCAGCGATCCAACGAAATGATGCGAGCGGTACTGGGAGCCCCAGTCGTGGCGAACCTCCACCCCGCGGGCGATGTCGGCGGCGAGGACACCGTGGCGGTCGATGACGGCGTCGTAGATCGGTTGCAGGGCGGCGAACCGGTCACCGACCTTGGCCACATGCGCCCACGCCTCGCAGGTGTGGTGGTCACGGCGTCGAAGACCCACACCCACCCGTCATCGACGGTCCAGGCCATGGTGGCGTCGGTGCCCCACCGCAGGTTCGGCTCGGTTGGGACGATCGACCCTTCGTGGAGGCGCTTGGACCGGCGCCGGTGCGCTCGCTGGGGGGCGAGCAGCCCCTCGCGGCGCAACAACCGCAGCACCCGCTTGCCCGAGACATGCACGTCGTGCTGGCGTCGCAGCCTGGCCCGGACCTTGCGATACCCCTCACCGGCGAACGGGC
>JBBPZV010000002.1:0-37519 GCA_038198775.1 Propionibacteriales bacterium
CATCCGCACCGTCGCCAGCCGCCGTCGTGACGCCGAGACCGGCGCCTCGGCGGTGGAGTACGGCCTCCTGGTGGCGCTGATCGCCGCCGTCATCGTGTTGGCGGTGTTCGCTCTCGGTGGCCTCGTCAAGAGCACCTTCAACAAGACCTGCAACGACATCAAGACCAACTCTGGCGTGACGGCGACCTGCTCGTCCTGAGCGGCTCGCGGCCGTGGACTCGTCGTGCGTAAAGGCGGGCCACGACCGCGGGTGGCGACCCTCTGCTCGGGAGGCTCCATGCGTCGTGCTGCCCGTGACCAGGGTGCCTCGTCGGTGGAGTACGGGCTGCTCGTGGTGCTTATCGCCGCGGTCATCGTCACCGCGGTGTTCGCCCTGGGAGGGCTCACCAAGGGGCTGTTCGACACGACCTGCATCTCGTACGCGAGCAAGGCGACCTCGACGAGCGTGAGCTGCAAGTGAACGCTTCAGCGCCCAGGTTCGGCAGCCCAGCCCTCCGCGAGGGCGATGCGCTGCGATGCCGTCGGGTGGGTGGCGTACCAGAGGTAGAGCACCCGGGCGGGATCGGGCGGGGAGAGGTTCGTCACCGCCAGCCGGCGCTGGACGTCGATGAACGCGCCGGGGTCGGCGGTCAGGTTCAGTGCGTGGACGTCGGCACGCGCCTCGATCGCCCGGCTGATGACGTTCTGCAACGGGCCGACCAGGAACGAGCCCAGCGCAACTAGAGCCAGGACGGCCGGGACAACGGCGGCATCTCGGGGATCGCCGTACCCGGCCGTCCTTCGCATCCAGCTCGACTCGATCAGCAGCGACAGCGCGGTGACACCAGCGGCCGCCCCGAGCGCTCCCACCAACGTCTCCCGCAAGACGTCGCCTGCCTTGGCGTGACCGAGTTCGTGCGCCACCACCAGCCGCACCTCCACGGGGGTGGCCTGCTTCAGCAGCGTGTCATAGACCACGATGCGTTTGGTGGCGCCGAACCCGGAGACGTAGGCGTTCAGGGCGGTCGTGCGCTGGGACGCGTCGGCTACCAGCACCTCGTCCACGGGCACGCCGTCCCTGGCCGCCAGCGCCAGGAGCGAGGAGCGCAACGCCCCGCCGGGCATCGGTGTGAAACGGGCGAACAGCGGCTCGACGAGCAGCGGGTACGCGAACGAGCCGACGACGACGAGTGCGGCCGCGAACAGCGACGCCGGCAGCCACCAGCGGCGGACCCGGCGCCGCAGCCCGATCGCCACCACGACCAGCACGCCGGTGACGAGCGCGGCCACCGCGTAGGCCTTGAGCTGGTCGAAGGCCCAGCTCGACCAAGGCTGGGTCGACAGCCTCACGCGGTGGCTCACCTGTTCGGCTCGGATGGCGTAGGCCAATGCGACTATGCGGCCGATTAGGAGCAGCACGGCGCCTGCGACGAACGTCGCCAGCCACCACCTTCGACCTCCGGGAAGCCGCCGGACGAGCCGTGCCCCCCAGGAGGTGAAGCCCAGCAGGCATGTCAGCAGGAGGGGCACGAGTGTGCCGAGGAGGGCCAGCGGAACCGCCTCGACACGGTAGGCCGCGATGCGCTGAAGCTGGGCGGCGGTGAGCCCGGCCGTCGGGTCGATCGGTGCCAGCTCGCCACCAGGAAGCCAGTCCCATGGGGTGGTGAACACCACCGCCACGACGAAGCCGGCCGTGGTCACCGCCAGCCAGCCCCAGGCCGGCAAGCGGTGGCGCCGGTCAGCCGGAGGCAAGACGGTCCAAGGAGTGCCGCCAGGAGGCGGTCAGCTCGGCCGGATCGATACCGAAGGTGTGGCGCAGCGCCGCTGCGACCGGGCCACCCCTGCGGACCCGTTCGTAGAAGCCCGCTGTAGCGGCGTCGCCGTAGCGCTGACCCAACAGCCGAAAGACCAGCCACGCCGCCTCGTACGCCCGGCCCAGACCGGGCTTGTGCGCGGCGAAGTCGCCCTGGGAAGGCAGCGCCCGAGGGGGTCCGCTGTGGCGCACCTGCGCCAGGATCTGCCGCGCCGCCAGCCGCGGCGGTGTCGACCCGTCGTGCAGCGCCACGTAGTCGGCGAAGCCCTCGGCGACCCACAACGGCATCGCCGCAGTCGTGGCACCGGTGACCGCGTGGGTCACTTCGTGGGTGACGACGACCTGCTCTCCGCGAGGTCGCAGCAGGTCGAACAGCGCGGGGTTGAGCACCACCTGCACCGCCGAGCTCGCGGTGCTGCTGGCGTCCACGGTGCTGGTCACCGCCGCCACCTGGGCGATCTGCGAGGAAGCTGAACCCAGCAGGAGCCTGGTCGTCGCGGTGTCGTTCGGCAAGACCGCGAGAACCCCCGGCGGTCGGGTACCGAGCACGTTCCTCACCTGCTGGACCGCCCGGGAAACCAGGGCGCGGACCTCGGACAGTTCGGCGGCCGATCCGGTCGTGACGCAGATGCCGCCCGCGACGCGCGCGACCCGGAGCCGGCCGGCGAGCCACAGGGGAAGGGGACCCACCGGTGGCTGGGGCGCGACGACACCGACCTGTGCGCCGTCGTCGCGGAAGGTGAAGGGCACCGTGACCGTGGCCCGCGACGACCCGGCGGAGGCCGGCGGAGGTCGCCAGCTCAGCTCGACGTTGCCCGAAAAGGGCGACCCGGATCCGGCCGTCCCGGTCACCGACGTCGGCGCGCCGCTGCTCACCGTGCCGACGTAGCGCCAGCTCAGCCGGGAGACGCCGAGCGCCCGGAGGTTGGCAAACGTCCGGGCTGCCCATCCACCGCCGCCTGGTCCGGCGGCGGCGCGGAAGCCCGGCCGGTCGGCGTTGTCCCAGGCGGTGTCCAGCGCCCTTATCGTTGCCGCGGCCCGGGCTTCTCGACCCGGTTCCCCCGCCTGCCCGGAGTCACCACTACGCGCCCAGGCCACTCCTCCGGAGGCGACGGCGAGCACGAGGACCACAGCGACCAGGCGGCGCCCGATTCTGGTTGTCGCCGGCGGGCCCGCGGTCGCCGGGGTGCTCACCGAAGCGATTCTAGGCGCCGCCACCGGTATCGGGGTCGACGGTCTCGACGGGAGTGACCAGCCGCAGGGGTGGCACCAGCCCGGATCCGGCCAACACGTCGAGTGCCCCAACCTCTACCGCCTCCAGCTCGACGCCGTCCGGTGGCCCGCCCAGCAGCGACGTGACGACGCAGTCGCCGCACGCTCGGCCACGCACCAGGCAGGTGGAGCAGTCGATCAGCAGCGAGGCCCGCGCACCGCTGCGCGGATGCGTGTGGTCGGGAAGTGTCATCGCTCCTCCTTGGCCCGTTCGCGGGTCTGCGACCCTCACCGTCGCGGACGCTAGGGCCTGCCACCGACAGTCCGCACTCCGCGCGAACCGAGCAGTCGTACCAGCGTCGCGGCCGAAACGGCGCGGGCGCCGCCGCTGACAACACCGAACACGACCTCGGCGTCGCTGGACACCACGACGACCGGCCGTCCGGAGGGTTCGGCGGAAACCAGGTCGACGAGCACCTCGTCGGCGCTGGTCCCAGCTGGGCTGAAGCGCACCCGGACCCCTCGTGGCGGAGCAGCGGCCGGCCGGTGGGCGAGCTCCGCTCCGTCGAAGACCACCGTCACTTCCGCACCGCTGCGCGCCACCAGCGGGGCCAGCTCGCGCAACAGCCGGGCCCGCTGGGCCTCCAGTGAAGCAGCCGGCCAGGCCAGCTTCGTCACGTTGTAGCCATCGACCAGCAGGTGGGCACGCGGAAGGGAGACCAGGTGCTCGAGAAGATCCGGGTCGTCTCGACCCGACGCCCGGCCGCCGTCGGCGGTTGCGTCGGCGGGCGGCTGCGCCGAGGTCACGGTGTCCGCGGGCAAGGTCTCCACCGGGGGCAGGGCGAGCTCGCGACGAAGCGAGACGGCGGCGTCGGCCAGGGTGTCGAGCAGCAGCCGGGCCCGTACGGCCTCCCGGCTGCGCTGGCCACGACTCTCGGTGCGGGCGGCTGCGTGCTCTCGTGTCAGCTCGGCCAGCCGAGCCCGCAACCGCCGCTGCTCGGCGACGGAATCGCCCAGCTCGCGGCGCGTCGCGTGCAGCTGCTCCTCGCGTTCGCGCAGCTTCGCGACGGCCTGGGCGCTGTCCTGCCGGGCCGCCGCCCGCTCCTGCGCAAGCAGGCGACGCAGCTGTGCCCGCTCGTCGCGCAGCCCGGCCAGCTGCGTTCGAGACTTCGTCCGAGCCTGTGCGCTCTCGGCCCTCGCCCGGCGCAGCTGCCCGCGCAGACCCGCGACCTCGTCCTGCGCTGCCCGTGGGCTGGCGTCGCCGGTCCCCAAGGAGGTCCCGGCGGTGGCGAGCATGCTCCGCCAAGACGGCGGCCTCAGCAGGTACGCGAGCGCCGCTACCTCGACCGGATCGGCCGCGACGGGCTCGCCGGCGTCCAGTGCCGCCGCGAGCGCGGCCCTCGCGGCTCGCACCTGCACGGCCACCCGGGAGCGGAACTCCTCGTCCGCCAGCGCGCTGGCGATCGGCGCCGCAGCCAGTCGGGAGCGTCGCTGCCGAGCGAAGGACAGCACCGGGCGAAGGGCCGGCGGTAGCGACGCGGCGTCGAGCTCGTCGAGGGTTTCGGCGGTGAGCACCACGATGCGGGCACGTACGGCCGGCGGCAGGAGTGCCACCGCGTCGGACGGCTGGCCCGCCGGGCCCCCATCCGCTGCCTTCGCGCCCATCCGTCTCGGCTCCTTCTTCCCGCGCCTGCGTGGCGAGCCTACGGGTCGGGCGCGGCGCGAAGGTTTCGTCGGTCCCCGGTCCTACGTTTGCGCTCATGAGGGCAGTGCAGGACCCGCCGCGGTGTGAGCGACCGGTCCAGGCCAGCTTCGACGAGCTCGGCCGGTCGTTGCGTGAGGTGACCTTCTGCGTGGTCGACCTCGAAACCACCGGAGGTTCGGCCGCCGCCGGCGCCAAGATCACCGAGATCGGGGCCGTCAGGGTGTGCGGCGGCGAGGTGGAGGCGGAGTACGGCACCCTGGTCCAGCCCGGAGAGCCGATCCCGGCGTTCATCGCCGTGCTCACCGGGATCACCGACGCGATGGTGGCAGACGCGCCTCCGATCGCAGCGGTGCTGCCCAGCTTCTTGGAGTTCTCCGCCGGCAGCGTGCTGGTGGCTCACAACGCGCCGTTCGACATCGGCTTCCTGCGACACTTCGCCTCAGAGCTCGGGCACCGGTGGCCGGGCTTCGAGGTGCTGGACACGGCTCGAGTCGCTCGCCGGGTGCTAACCCGGGACGAGGCCCCGGACTGCAAGCTTGCGACCCTCGCCCGGGTACTGCACGCGGCGACCATCCCCAACCACCGTGCCCTCGCAGATGCCCGGGCCACCGTCGACGTCCTGCACGCCCTGGTGGAGCGGCTGGGCAACCTCGGCGTCCACACCCTCGAGGAGTTGCAGACCTACTCGTCTCGGGTGAGTCCGGCCCAACGTCGCAAACGCCATCTCGCCGAGCACCTCCCGCACGCCCCGGGCGTCTACGTGTTCCACGACCAGGCGGGGCGGCCGCTCTACATCGGCACGTCGCGAGACCTGCGCTCCCGGGTGCGCTCGTACTTCACGGCCAGCGAGACCCGTTCTCGGATGGGAGAGATGGTGGGGGTAGCTGCCGGCGTCGAAGGCATCGTCTGCGCCACCGTGCTGGAGGCGCAGGTCCGCGAGCTGCGGCTGATCGCCAAGCACAAGCCGCGCTACAACCGCCGTTCGCGCCACCCGGAGCGGGGCGTGTGGGTCAAGCTCACCGTGGAGCCGTGGCCACGCTTGTCGCTGGTGCGGCAGGTGCTGGACGACGGCGCCTGCTACGTCGGGCCGTTCTCGGCGCGACGGATCGCCGAGCGCGCGGTCGATGCGTTGCACGACACCTTCTCGATCCGCCAGTGCAGCGGGCGGCTTCCTCGACACCCGACCAAGGTGGCGTGCGCGCTCGCCGAGATGGGCCGCTGCATGTCACCGTGCGACGGATCCGCCGACCCCGAGGCGTACGCCACCCAGGTGCAAGAGGTCCGCGCCTGCCTGGTGGCCGATCCTGCGCCGGTGCTGGGCGCGCTCAGCCGGGCGATGTCGAGCCTGTCCGAGCAGCAGCGCTACGAGGATGCCGCCCGCCGGCGCGAACGCCTCAGCGCGTTCGTCCGCGGTACGGCGCGCAGCCAGCGAGTCTCCGCGCTCACCGGATGCCCCCAGGTGGTGGCCGCGCGGGACGTCGGAGCCGGAGCGTGGGAGGTGCACGTGCTGCGGTTCGGCCGGCTGGCGGCCGCCGGGGTGCTGGCCGCGGGGGTCGAGCCGGCGACGTTCGTCACGACGCTCGTGGCGGGAGCCGAGACCGTGCTACCCGGCCCGGGGCCGACACCTGCGGCGAGCCTCGGTGAGACCGAGACCGTGCTGAGGTGGCTGGAATCCGACGGGGTCCGGCTGATCGAGGTGGACGGCGAGTGGAGCTGCCCGTTGGGGGGCGCCGGGCGCGTGGCCTCGGCGCTGGAGCCCGCGGCGCAGACCCGGGCCGTCCTGGAGCCCTTCGACGAGCGGCGCCTGCTCGCCACCGTGCACCGGCCGCCGCGGTGAGGGCCGGCGGTACTCTCCACGGGTGATCACCGCGATCGTTTTCGTCAAGGCCGACGTGGCTCGTATCCCCGAGGTGGCCGAGCGGATCGCCGAGCTTCCAGGGGTCAGCGAGGTCTACTCCGTCACGGGGCACATCGACTTGATCACGATGGTGCGGGTGCGAGAGCACGACGAGGTGGCCGTCGTCGTCGCCGACCGGCTCAACAAGGTCGACGGCGTGCTGTCGACCGAGACCCATATCGCGTTCCGCAGCTACTCCGCGCACGACCTCGAGGCCGCGTTCAGCCTGGGTCTATAGGCCGGGCCCTGATCAAGGCCCGGACAGCTCGTGGGTGACCGCGACCCACCGCGCGAGGGTGCGCTCGGCGGCTCCGGTGTCGAGTGCCGCCCGGGCTGCCTCCAACCCGGACGCCAGCCGCTCCCGAAGGTCCGTACGACCACCGGCGAACGCCGCCAGACCTGCCGCGGCGTTGAGCAGAACCGCGTCTCGGATCGGACCGGTTTCCCCGGCGACCAGCCGCCGGAACACCGCCGCATTGTGGTCGACGTCGCCACCGCGCAGATCCTCGGGTGCAGCGCGGCGGAGACCCAGGTCTCGCGGGTCCAGCGTCTCCTCGACGACACCGGCGCCAGGGCTGACGACCCACACCGACGACGTGGTCGTGGTGGTGAGCTCATCGAGGCCGTCGTCCCCGCGGAAGACGAGCGCGTCCGTCCCCCGCCGGGCGAGGACACCGGCGAGGACCGGCGCCATGGCACGGTCGGCCACCCCCACCGCCTGGGCCGCCGGGCGGGCGGGATTGGCCAGCGGGCCCAAGAAGTTGAAGGTGGTCGCCACGCCGAGGTCGCGACGAGCGGCGGCGGCATGGCGCAGCGAGGAGTGGAACAGCGGCGCGAAACAGAACGTGATGCCCGCCAGCGCGACTACCTCGCCCACGCGCTCGGCCGGCAGGTCGAGCCGCACCCCCAGGGCCTCCAGCACGTCGGCCGAGCCGCTGGCCGACGAGGCGGCCCGGTTGCCGTGCTTGACGACCGCGACCGAAGCGCCCGCGGCAACGACTGCCGCCATGCTGGAGATGTTCACGGTGCGCGCGCGGTCGCCGCCGGTGCCGACGATGTCGAGGCTGCGCTGGTCGATGCGCAACGCCACCGCGTGCGCGTACATGGTCTCGACCAGCGCCTCCATCTCGGCCACGGTCTCGCCCTTGGCCCGCAGCGCCACCGCGAATCCGGCAATCTGGGCCGGGCTGGCGCCGCCCGAGAGAATCTCAGCCATCGCCCAGCAGGTCTGCTCAGCGCTTAGGTCAGATCCGCCGACCAGCTTCGTCAGGACCTCAGACCAGCCGGTCGCGGCCGTCATCGGAGCTCAGCCCGCTGCCGGCGCCGCGGCCAGGCGGGCGCGCAGCAGCGTGACGACGACCTCCGCGAAGCGGATCGGGTCGATCGGGTGCGACACCACGCCGTCGGCCCGTGACCAGGTGGCCAACCAGGCGTCCTGGGGCCGGCCGATCAGCACGAGCAGCGGCGGGCACAGATAGACCTCGTCCTTGAGCTGCCGGGCGATGCCCATCCCCCCGGCCGGTGCGGACTCGCCGTCGAGAATCGCCAGTCCGATGCCGCCCGCCTGCATCGCCGCCATCACGACCGGCGCGGTGGCGCACTCGACGTACTCGAGGCGCGGGAGGTCCGGGTGGACGCGCTTGCCCAGCGCCACCTTCACCTGGTCGCGGGTGTGCGAGTCGTCGCTGAAGACAAGCACGCGAACGGCCTGGTCATCGGGTGCAGCGCTCACGGCGCGATGGTATCCACGACCTGGGTACGGTCTCGCCTGGCAGTGTGGTGAACCTGACGTCGCGGATCGCCGGGGTCGGCGTGCCGCCCGGTCCGGCGGCATCCATAATGAGGTCGTGGCGTCGATGACCGCTATCCCGGCCTCCCGGCTGCGAGGTCAGCCGGACCGGCCGAACCTCGTGACGGTCGGGACGATCGTGTTCTTGGCCAGCGACCTGATGTTCTTCGCCGCGCTGTTCGCGGCGTACTTCACGGTCCGTGCCGTCAGCCCCGAGCTCTGGGCCACCGACACCCAGAAGCTGAGCGTCTACTTCGCCTCCGCGAACGCCACAGTGCTCGTGCTGTCCAGCGTCACCTGCCAGTTCGGTGTCTTCGCCGCCGAGCGGGGCCGGGTGGGCCGGGCCGGCAGCGTGCTGCAGGTCGGCCGGTGGGGCATGCGGGAGTGGTTCGTGCTCACCTACCTGATGGGCGCGTTCTTCATCGCCGGCCAGGTCTACGAGTACACGTCGCTGATCAGGGACGGCATCTCGATCTCTTCGTCCCCGTACGGCTCGGTGTTCTACCTCACCACCGGCTTCCACGGGCTGCACGTCACCATCGGCCTGGTGGCGTTCCTGCTCGTGATGGGGCGCACCTTCGTGGCTCGCACCTTCACATACGAGCAGGCGGTGACCGCGATCGTCGTGTCCTACTACTGGCACTTCGTCGATGTCATCTGGATCGCGCTGTTCTCCACGATCTACCTCATCCAGTAGCTGACCCCCAGGACGGTTTCGTTGCGCTCCTTGTCGACCCGACGTCGCCACCCGCTGGCGGGCGGTGTGGTGCTGCTGCTGGGTCTGGTGCTGGCGGGGGGGCTGTACTCGCTGTTCGCACCCCACTCCGCCACGGCCGACACGTCCTCGAGCGACCTCGTCGGCCAGGGGCACCAGCTGTTCCTGGTCGGCTGCGCCAGCTGCCACGGGCTCAACGGCGAGGGCATCCTCACCAGCAACTCCACCAACTACGGACCGTCCCTGGTCGGGGTGGGCGCCGCCGCCGTCGACTTCCAGGTGGGCACCGGGCGGATGCCGCTGGCCCAGGCGTCAACGCAGGCCCTGCAGAAGCCACCTGTGTACGACGCGCAGGAGATCCAGGCGCTTGCCGCGTACGTCGCGTCGCTCGGTCCGGGCCCGGCGATCCCGGACTCGAAGTACACGACCGCGTCCACCGACCCGTCGGTCATCTCACGCGGGGGTGAGTTCTTCCGTACCAACTGCACCGCCTGCCACAACTCCGGCGGCACCGGCGGCGCCTTGCCCAGCGGTCGCTTCGCGCCGAGCGTCAACAACGTGACCGGCGCGCACATCTACGAGGCGATGATCACCGGACCGCAGCAGATGCCGGTATTTCCCGACACGACCATCACCCCCCAGGACAAGCAGGCGATCATCTCCTACATCCGCGCTCTGAACGACCAGCCGCAGTACGGCGGAAACGCGCTGGGCAAGCTCGGGCCCGTCAGCGAAGGCGCCGCCGCCTGGATCGTCGGAATCGGGTCACTGGTGGTGGCCTCGGTGTGGATCGGCACGCAAGGAGTGAGGGCGCGCAGGTGAGCGACCAGCCGCACCACGGACGCGACGAACCCGGCCAGGAACCGGCACGCGAGCCTGGCAACGAGGACGCGCTCGACCGGACGGGGCAGCAGCCCGGTGACCCCATCCCCAACCCCGGGCTGGAGCGGCACCAACCCCGTCCCACCGACATCGATGCCGACCAGCAGCGCCGCGCCGAACGGCAGGTCTCCGCGCTGTTCGGCCTCGCCACGCTGCTCACGCTCGGCTTCTGCGTCGCGTACTTCGCCATCCCGCAAGACAGCTCGTTCATCACCACGTCTGCCTCCAACCTCGCGCTGGGCTTGACCCTCGGTGGCGCGCTGGTGTGCATCGGGGTGGGGGCGATCCAGTGGGCGAAGAAGCTCATGGACGACCATGAGATCGTCGAGATGCGGCATCCGACGGCTTCCAGCCCACAGGACCGGGAGGAGGCCCTGGAGGCCCTGGACACCGGGGTCGCGGGCTCCGGCTTCGGGCGGCGGACGATGATCCGCACCAGCCTGATGGGCGCGTTGGGCGCCCTGGGGCTCCCGGCCGTCGTGATGTTGCGGGACCTGGGCCCGCTGCCGGGAGACACGTTGTCCCACACCGTGTGGGCCAAGGGCATGCGGGTCGTCAACGACGTGTCAGGAATACCGATCCGCCCCTCCGACCTCCCTCTGGGCTCACTCGTCAACGCCCAGCCGGCCGTCATCTACGAGACCGGCGCGGATGGCGAACCCAGGTACGCGGGCACCGAGCTGCTGGCCGTCAAGGCGAAGGCCTCGGTGATCGTGGTCCGGATGCGACCGGAGGAGATCACGCCACCTCCGGGCCGGGAAGGCTGGAGCGTCGACGGGATCTTGTGCTATTCCAAGATCTGCACTCACGTCGGTTGCCCGATCAGCCTGTACGAGCAGCAGACCCACCACGTGCTCTGCCCGTGCCACCAGTCGACGTTCGACCTGGCCGACGGCGGCCGCATCCTCTTCGGTCCGGCGGCCCGCCCGCTGCCGCAGCTGCCGCTCGGCGTGGACGACCAGGGCTATCTCATCGCGATGAGCGACTTCCCCGAGGTCGTCGGGCCCAGCTGGCCGACCATGCCCCAGGATCGGACGCGAACATGAGCCCGACCGCGCGCAGCGACAGCGCCGACCACACCCTCGCGGCGGGGGCTCGCGCCGCCGAGGTCGAGGCCGGCGGAGAGTCCTCCACGCCGCTGCAGGACACCGCGGTGGGCCGTGCCGCGGCCGGTCCGGTCAAGTGGCTCGACGACCGGGTCGGGCTGGCGACCCTGGCCCGCAAGAACCTCCGCAAGGTCTTCCCCGACCACTGGTCGTTCATGCTGGGTGAGATCGCGCTGTGGAGCTTCGTGGTCCTGCTGCTGACCGGCGTGTTCCTCACGTTCTGGTACCACCCCAGCTCGACCGAGATCACGTACGCCGGGCCGTACGCGCCGCTGAACGGCATCGAGATGTCCGACGCGTTCGCGTCGTCACTCGACATCTCCTTCGGCGTACGCGGTGGCCTGCTGATGCGTCAGGTCCACCACTGGGCGGCCATGCTGTTCGCCCTCGCTATCACCGTGCACATGTTGCGGATCTTCTTCACCGGCGCGTTCCGCAAGCCGCGCGAGCTGAACTGGCTGGTCGGGGTCAGCCTGTTCTCCTTGTCGCTGATCGAGGGGTTCGCCGGCTACTCGCTTCCCGACGACCTGCTGTCCGGCACCGGACTGCGCTTCGTCGACGGCCTCATCCGTTCGATCCCGATCGTGGGGTCGTACGTGGAGTTCTTCGTGTTCGGGGGCGAGTTTCCCGGCGACCAGCTGATCCCCCGCCTGTTCACCGTGCACATCCTGCTCGTCCCGGGCCTGCTGCTCGGCCTGATCACCGTGCACATGTTGTTGCTGGTATACCAAAAGCACACCCAGTGGCCGGGTCCGGGGCGCACCAATGCCAACGTGGTCGGCTACCCGATGCTGCCGGTCTACGCGGCCAAGGCGGGTGGCTTCTTCTTCATCGTTTTCGGCGTCACCGCGCTGATGGGCGCGCTGGTCCAGATCAACCCGATCTGGCGCTACGGGCCGTACAACCCCTCCGAGATCACCGCCGGCTCCCAGCCCGACATCTACATGGGCTGGGTCGAGGGCGCCGTCCGGATCATGCCGAACTGGGAGAGCCACTTCTTCGGCCTGACGTGGAGCTGGAACGTCTTCATCCCCGGGGTCGTGCTGCTCACCCTGCTGTTCACCGTGCTGGCGATCTACCCGTTCGTCGAGGCGTGGGTCACCAAGGACCACCGCGAGCACCACCTGCTCGAGCGCCCTCGCAACGCTCCGGTGCGCACCGCCTTCGGAGTCGCCGGCATCACGTTCTACACGTTGCTGCTGATCGCTGGTGGAAACGACATCATCGCTGTGGTCTTCCACCTCGACATCTATGCGATCACCTGGTTCATGCGGTTCGCGGTGTTCATCGGACCGGTCGTCGCCTTCCTCGCGACCAAGCGCATCTGCATCGGGCTGCAGCGCGCCGACCGAGACCAGGTCCTCCACGGCTTCGAGACCGGCATCATCACCCGATCGCCTGACGGTGGCTACAGCGAGCGGCATGCGCCGCTGACCCAGGTGCAGGCGTACGAGCTGACCGCCCACGACCGCCAGCGGCCTGCCGAGCTGCCGGCGACGACCGATGCCAACGGCGTGGCCGCCCCCCATGGCCGGCTGGCTCGGCTGCACGCCAGGGCCGTACGGTTCTACACCTCCGACACGATCGACAAGCCGTCGGAGGAGGACCTGGAGGAGGAACATCACGAGGTCAGCTCCGACGTACGGGCGCTCGAGGCCGGGGACAACGAGTTCGAAGGCGTCAGCGAAACCGGTGTCCCCCGCCCCCACTAACGCCCCGACCATCCGTGAGTTTCCGCCCGACCATCCGTGAGTTTCCGGGTTGTCCGGCAGGCGCAAGCTGCGTACGCACCGAGGGCTCGGCGGCCTCAGCGTGGGCACCAACGCCCAAAGTCTCGGATCGTCCGACCGAAAGGCTCGGATCGTCGGACGGAAAGTCTCGGATCGTCAGTGGAGGGCGGATGCCTGGCGGTACTGGGAGAAGGGCTCGTTCCAGTCGGTCCAGCCGTTGTTCGGCTCCAGCCGCCGATGGCTGCCCACCACCTTGACCACGTCGCCGACTTGTGAGTGCTGGTAGAGCCAGCGGGCGTTGGCCGTGCTCATGCCGACGCAGCCGTGACTGACGTTGGCCGAGCCCTGCGAGGCGACCGACCAGGGAGCGGCGTGCAGGAACTCCCCGCTGTAGGTGACGCGCATCGCGAACTGCACGTCGGGGATGTTGTAGTAGTTCGGGTCGCTGCGGGGTATGCCGGTGCTGGCCGCGTTCATCCGCGTCGAGCGCAGCTTCTCGACGATGACCTTGGTGCCGCCCCGGGTCTCGGTGCCCTTCGCGCCGCTGGTGACCGGGATGGTACGAGCCAGCCTGCCGTTTACGTAGACCTTGAGGCGATGCGTCTTCACGTTGATCTTGTCGACCACCGAGTCGCCGATCCGGAAGGAGACGTGGCGGTCCTCTTGGCCATAGATGCCGTTGCCGGCATCCACGCCGTTGATGTTCGCGTCCACGCTCACCTTGGTGCCGGTCGGCCAGAACTCGCGCGGCCGGAAGTGGACCTCGGTGTCGCTGATCCAGTGCCACGACCCCTGGACCGAAGGGGTCGACGTCACGCTCAGGTGCCGCTCGATCGAAGCCCGGTTGTTCACCGGGACGTCGAACTTCACGATGACCGGCATGCCCACGCCCACGGTCTTGCCCTGCAGCGGTGAGATGCTGGCGTACGTCTGCTGGTCCAGCGTGAGCGGTTGGGTCGTGAACCACGACCGCTTGGTGGTGGGTTGACCCTGTGGGGTTTCGGCGTGCACGACTACGCGGTAGCGCTGCCCGGGCTCGAGCAGGTCGGCGGCCCGCCATGCGGTCTTGTCAGGGCTGAGCCGGCCACCGACCCGGGTGGGGAAGGCGTCGCCGTACGACAGCAAAACGTCGCGGATGCTGCCGTTGGCCGCGGTGACCGACAGGTCGGTGTCGACGCCGACGTCTCGCGCCCCGCGCGGCACGCTGAGGCTCAGCGACACCGGCTGCCGAGGTCGCTGAGCTGCGGCCGGCGCGGGGTCATGAGGGCGCCCGTCCCCTCCACCGGCGGCCGGCAGGCCGTTGCACCCGGCCAGCATCGCGGCCGCCAGCGCTGCGGCTGGCGCGAGGCCGGCTCGTGAGGCCCGCATAGCGCGCCGCGGCGCAGACCCCCGTACCGCCATCGCGCCTCCCGAAGACTTGTTCCGCGCTGCCCAGCGTAGTGCTTGCCACCAATCGCGGGCGGCAACAACGGTGCGGAGCGGCTCCGCGCGGCTCAGTGGGCGTAGAGGCCGCGGTAGTACTCGAAGACGAACCCGCACAGCGCCGCGACGCCGACGCCGGCGCCGATCAGGAACAGCCACCACCCGAACACCACGCCGAGCACGGCGGTGCCGAGCGCCAGCGCGCAGTACAGCGGCCACCAGCTGTACGGGGGGAAGAACCCCAGCTCCCCGGCACCCTCGGCGATGTCGGCACGCTTGCGGTCCTCGGGACGGTCCGGGATCTGCCTGGTGACGACGCCGAGAAAGAACGACACCAGCGCGGCCAGCAACGTGGTCATGACCAGCGCGCTGGTACCGGTGGGGTCGTTGGACAAGAACCAGTAGATCGGCGTGACGACGCCGAAGAAGAGGGCTACCACGCCCATCGTCATCGACTCGACCCTCACCGGTCCCCCTCGCGGAGCTGCGTCTGCAGGTGACCGTCTCGACCGTCGACGTGCGGCGCGTCGGTGAAGCCGGTCCCCAGCCCCTCGTTGTCGTCGTGCTCTCGCGCGGAGATCTCCGGGTGGTGCATGTCGAAGGCGGGGCTCTCCGACCGGATCCTTGGCAGCCGTACGAAGTTGTGCCGCGGCGGCGGGCACGAGGTCGCCCACTCCAGCGACCTGCCCCACCCCCAGGGGTCGTCGACGCCAACGGGAGGGTTGGAGCGCGACTTCCACACGTTGTACAGGAACGGCAGCGTCGAGGCACCCAGCAAGAACGCGCCGATGGAGGACACCTCGTTGAGCGTCGTCCACCCGTCGCTGGGCAGGTAGTCGGCGATCCTTCGGGGCATGCCCTTGGCGCCCAGCCAGTGCTGCACCAAGAACGTGGTGTGGAACCCGACGAACAGCATCCAGAAATGGATCTTGCCGAGCCGCTCGTCGAGCATGCGCCCGGTGAGCTTTGGCCACCAGAAGTAGAAGCCCGAGAACATCGCGAACACCACGGTGCCGAACACGACGTAGTGGAAGTGGGCGACCACGAAGTACGAGTCGGACACCTGGAAGTCCAGCGGCGGGGACGCCAAGATGACACCGGTCAACCCGCCGAAGAGGAACGTCACCAAGAACCCCACAGCCCACAGCATCGGAGTGTCCAGGCTCACGGACCCGCCCCACATCGTCCCGATCCAGTTGAAGAACTTGACCCCGGTCGGCACCGCGATCAAGAACGACATAAACGAGAAGAAGCCAAGGTCGACCGAACCCGTTGTGAACATATGGTGCGCCCACACCGCCACCGACAGCGATGCGATGCTCAACGTCGCGGCGACCAGCCCGACGTAACCGAAGACCGGCTTGCGGCTGAACACCGGAAGCACCTCGGTGATGATCCCGAAGAACGGCAACGCGATGATGTAGACCTCGGGGTGGCCGAAGAACCAGAACAGGTGCTGCCACAAGATCGCGCCACCGTTGGCGGCGTCGAAGACGTGGGCGCCGAGTCGCCGGTCGGCCTCCAGCATCAGCAGCGCACCGGCGAGGATCGGGAACGCGATCAGCACCAGCAGGCTGGTGACAAGGATGTTCCAGGTGAAGATCGGCATCCGGAACATCGTCATCCCCGGTGCCCGCATGCAAAAGATCGTGGTGACGAAGTTGACGGCGCCGAGGATCGTGCCGAGACCGGCCATCCACAGCCCCATCACCCACATGTCCGCCCCGACACCGGGCGAGTTCGCGATGCTCGTCAACGGCGAGTACGCGTACCAGCCGAAGTCGGCAGCGCCACCGGGCACCAGGAAACCCCCGGCCGCGATCAACCCGCCGAACAAGAACAACCAGTAGCTGAACATGTTCAGCCGGGGGAACGCGACGTCGGGCGAGCCGATCTGCAGCGGCATGATCGCGTTGGCGAAACCGATGAACAGCGGCGTCGCGAACAACAACAACATGATCGTGCCGTGCATGGTGAACAGCTGGTTGTACGTCTCGTCGCTGACGAACTGGTTGCCCGGGCGCGCCAGTTCGGCCCGCATGATCATCGCCATTGCCCCGGCCAGCAAGAAGAAGGCGAACGAGGTGACGATGTAGAGGTTGCCGATGACCTTGTGGTCGGTGGTGGTCAGGTAGCGGACCGCCATCGTGCCGAGGCTGGTTCGGGGCCGTTCCCGCACGCCGGTGGTGGTCGCGGTCCGGTCTGCGGTGGCGGTCACCCGGATCCTCCCTCGGTGGTGCCTGCGGTCGTGAAGGAGTACGCGGACAGCGGCGGCGACCCGACGTTGCCGGCCGCCTCCAGCTCCCGCAGGTGGGCCTCGTAGTCGGCGCGGCTGACGATGTGGACGTCGAAGAGCATGCGGGAGTGGTAGAGCCCGCACAGCTCAGAACAGTGGCCCCGGAACGTGCCCATGCGTGTCGGCGTCATCGAGAACGCGTTGGTCTTGCCGGGGATCACGTCGAGCTTGAAGTAGAACTCCGGCAGCCAGAAGGCGTGGACGACGTCGATGGAGTCGAGGGTGAACGTCACCGGCTCGTCCACCGGGAGGTAGAGCTGGGTGAAGTGGGCGGGGTCGCCGACGTCGTAGACGTCGGTGTTGCCCCCGAGCGCGGGGTCCTTGGTGTAGACGAACGTCCAGTTCCACTTGGCGGCGATCACGTGGATCTGGTGCGTCCGGCCGCTGTTGTCGGCCGCCGACTGGGCGCTCGCGGAGTTCAGCTCCGAGGTGGACTGGTACGCCCCCGCAGTGACCGTGCTCTGCGTCTGGAGCGTGAAGTAGAAAAGCACCGCGACCACGATGATCGGGGCGACCGTGTAGAGCACCTCGATGGGCAGGTTGTAGCGAGTCTGGCTCGGCACGAAGTCCTCGCTGCGGCGCCGGTAGCGCACGACCGCCCAGATGATCAGGCCCCAGACGAAGACCCCGATGGCGAGGGCCGCCAACCAGCTGCCGTCCCACAGGTTCCCGGTCGCGTACGCCCGGTCGCTGGCCGGCTCGGGCAGGCCCACCCGGCGGGGCGGGGAGCAGGAGCTGAGCAGCCCGACTGCGGCGATGCCAGCCAGCGCCCACCCGGGGTTCCGACGACGCCGCGCGGGGACACCAGTTCCGCCGCGGGCGGGAGGTTGAGAACCCACGCAGTGCGCCTTCCTGGTCGGTCCTTGGTCGGTGCGCTTGGCGCTGGAGACGATACTCCAGCAGACCGGCGGAGCGCCGGACAGGTAGGGGCGGTCAGGCCCCGGTGAGCCGAAGTCGTCCTGCCGCCTCGCTGGCCGCGTCCGGCCCGTACGCACCGGCCATCCGGCGCCAGAACGCACCGGGTTCCAGCTCGTACTCCTGGGTGCCTGTCGTCTCGACCACCCCGGCGGCCAGCGTGCACCCCACCTGTGCCGCGCGGCGCAGGTCGAGGCCGGAGGCGACGGCGGCGAGGAAGCCGGCGCGGAAGCTGTCCCCGACACCAGTGGGGTCCACCGCGGCGACGTCGGGGATCGCCGGCACCTCCACGTCAGGGTGACCGGCACGGTGCACGCGGACCCCGTCGGCGCCGTGGGTCACCACCTGGACGTCGACCCTGGCCCGGATCTCGGCGGCGTCCCATCCGGTCTTCTGGGCGGTGAGCGCGGCCTCGTAGTCGTTGCTGAACAGGTACGCCGCACCGTCGACGAGCCGCCGGATGAAGGGGCCGTCGGCCCACGCCAGCTGCTGCGACGGGTCGGCCGCGAACGGGTACCCACGTTGCCGGCACTCGTCGGTGTGCCGCAGCATCGCTGCCGGGTCGTTGGGGCTGACGACGACGAGATCCAGCCCGCCGGCCCGCTCCGCTATCGGTCCCAGCTCGATGCCGCGCGCCTCGCTCATCGCGCCGGCGTAGAAGGAGGCGATCTGCGCCATCGCGGCGTCGGTGGTGCAGACGAACCTCGCGGTGTGCCGGGTCGCTGAGACGTGCACGGCCGAGCAGTCGACGCCGTGGCGCTCGAGCCACGACCGGTAGTCGGCGAAGTCCTCTCCCACCGCGCCCACGAGCAGTGGACGCGCGCCCAGGCAGCCGAGCCCGAAGGCGATGTTGGCGGCGCAGCCGCCACGACGAACCTCGAGATCCTCCACCAGGAACGACAACGCCAGCTTGTCGAGCTGGTCGACCACGAGGGAGTCGGCAAACTTCCCTGGGAAGCGCATCAGGTGGTCGGTCGCGATCGACCCGGTCACCGCGATGGCCACGGCTGTCCGCCGGGGTCAGGCGGCGGTCAGTGGAACGAGTCGCCGCAGGCGCAGGACCCGGTGGCGTTGGGGTTGTCGATGGTGAACCCCTGCTTCTCGATCGTGTCGACGAAGTCGATGGTCGCCCCGAGGAGGTACGGCTGGCTCATCCGGTCGACGACGAGCCCGACGCCGTCGAAGTCGCGGACAACGTCGCCGTCGAGGTGCCGCTCGTCGAAGAACAGCTGGTATCGCAGCCCGGAGCAGCCGCCCGGCTGCACGGCGATGCGCAGCCGCAGGTCGTCGCGACCCTCCTGGGCGAGCAGGCTCTTCACCTTCCCGGCGGCGGTTGCGGTGACGGTCACCCCGTCGGTGGGGGCCGAAGCCTGGACCGTCTCGCCCTGAACGCTCATCTACCCGTCTCCTGTGCGATCGACAACCTGCCTGTCTTCAACGCCTCAGTCCGGCGCGCATTCCCATTCTGGCACAGCGACCGCGGCCAGCGGCCTGGCGCAGGCCTACTCCGGCTCAGCGCGACCAGGTGCGGGCCACCCGTTCCGCCGTCATCGCCAGGCTCTGCCAGGGGTCGGAGACCGCACGCTCGGCGCCGACCAGGTCGCTGACCGAGTACGCCGACTCGATACCCATCGTGCGCATCTCGCGGGCTCCCACGAGCACCCGCCCGGCGACGACCACGCAGGGACGCAGCACGCTGGTTGCCAGCACCGCGATCCCGGAGACGACCTTGCCCGAGCGCGAGGAGAAGTCGAAGCTTCCCTCCCCGGTGACCACGAGGTCGCAGGCCGCGGCCCGCACCGGGATCCCGACGGCGTCCGCCACCAGGTCGACGCCGCGGATGCGTTCGGCTCCGAGCGCGAGCAGGGCGAACCCGAGGCCTCCCCCGGCGCCGGCGCCGGGCGCGTCGGCCCGCTTGCGCTCGGCCACGCCGGCTCCGAAGGTCGCCACGACGAAGCGTTCGAGGACCGCGTCGACGGCCATCACCTGTTCGCTGGGCAGCCCCTTCTGCGGGCCGTACGCCTTGGTGGCGCCGAACATCCCGAGCAGGGGGTTGTCGACATCGGTGGCGGCGACCAGCTCGACTCCAGACAGCCGCCTTCGGGCCGCGCTCAGGTCGACGGCGCCGACGTGTCGCAGGCCGCTGGGACCCGAGCAGAGGTCGGCATCTGACTCGGCGCCCAGGGCCGCCAACAGTCCAGCCCCGGCATCGTTGGTGGCGCTTCCACCCAGCCCGACGACCACCCGGGCCGCCCCGGCATCGACCGCAGCCGCGACGAGCTCCCCCACACCGCGCGTCGAGGCATGGTGTGGGTCCCGCACCTCGTCGCCGACCAGATGCAACCCGCAGGCCTGGGCCGACTCGACGTACGCCGTGCCGTCGCACAGCAGCAGTGTGGCCGGCGCGGGTGCGCCGAGCGGACCGGTGACCGTGACGGCCAGCAGGCTGCCACCCACGGCCGCCGACATGACGTCGACGAACCCGGGTCCGCCGTCCGACATCGGGCAGCGGTCGACCGCGTCGGCAGGCGCCCAGGTTCGCCAGCCGGCGGCGATGGCGTCCGCGGCCTCGGTGGCGCTGAGCGTCCCCGCGAACTTGTCCGGGGCGAGCAGGACGAGCACCTCCCCAGTGTGGCCCTCACTACGGTGGGGCCGTGCTGATCCGGCCGCTCCGCAGCGGCGACATCGCGGCCGCCGAACAGGTCACGGCGCAAGCCTTCCTCGCCTTGGACGCCACCTCTCCGAACGCCGACCTCCCCTCCCGCAGGGACCCGGGCGCACGCGCCATGCGCTGGCGAGAACGCGCCGAGCACCTGCTGCGCCACGACCCGGGCGGCTGCTGGGTGGCCGAGGAGGACGGCGTCGTCGTCGGTGTGGCGTTGGCGTTGCGGCGGGAGGGACTGTGGGGGCTGTCGTCGTACGGCGTGCTCCCCGCGCTGCAGGGGCACGGGATCGGCGGGGCGCTGCTGGACGCCGCGATCGGTCACGGAGTGGGATGCCTGCGCGGCATGATCTGTTCGTCGCACGACCCGAGGGCCGCCCGGCGCTACCGCGGCGCCGGCTTCAAGCTGCATCCGGCGATGCGGCTGTCCGGGCGGGTCGACCGCGGCCTCCTGCCCGTCGTCGAGGGGGTACGGGAAGGCTCGGCCGGCGACCTGGAGCTGTGCGCGTCGGTCGACCGGCAGGTGCGTGGCGCCGATCACGGCCCCGACCACCTGCTGCTGCTCGCGCAGTCCACCCTGCTGGTCGCCGACCAGCTCACCGGCTCCGGCTACTGCTTCACCGGACCCGACGGCCCAGAGCTGCTCGCCGCGACGTCGAGACGCCTCGCCAGCCGACTGCTGTGGGAGGCCCTGGTCCGCACCGACCCGGAAGGCGACATCGGCTTCGGCGACGTCACCGCCGAGCAGGACTGGGCCGTGGACATCGGGCTGGCCGCCGGGCTGGCGGTGCACAACGAGGGCTACCTGTGCCTGCGGCACATGCGCCCACCGACGCCGTACCTGCCCTCGGCTCGGTTCATGTGACGCCGGTCGCTCAGCTGAGCCCTGGCGCACCCCACAGCGCCAGCCAGCGGGGCAGGTCCGGCTCGATCGGGAGGTCACCGGCCACCAGCCCGCGCACCTGCAGCTCCAGCGCATTGTCGCGGCGCTCCCCCGGCCGGGGAGCGAACGGGTAGTAGGAGCCCCGCTTGTAGAGGTAGACGAGCCCGAGCGTCTCGCCCTCCGCACCGCGGAAGCCCACCTGCGAGCACAGCAGCGACGAGCCGAAGCCGTTGTCCTCGAGCGTGCGGTTGACCGCGTGAAGCTCGGTCACCAGCGCGGAGACGTCCTCGGGTGGCTGCCGGCACACCAGCCAGGTGAAGCCGTACGAGTCCTCGCAGCGTTCGACGGCGGGTCCGCCGTCGGCGTCGAGCAGCTGCCGGACGTCGGTCTGCATCGTGGCGAAGGCGGCGCCCTCGTTGGCGCGGTAGCACACCGCACCCACCCCGGTCGGCGTGAACCCCCCGCCGGCCTGCAGGGTGAGCGCGGCCTGTGGGATCGCGAACAGCGCGTCGAGGTTGGGCTTGACCGGCTTCGCGCGGCCGAGCAGGGCGTCGAGCAGCTTCACAACGGGCGGCCGAGCTGCGCCGACACCTTCGCCAGCTGCTCCAGCCGCTGCTCCAGCGGCGGGTGCGTTGCGATCAGGCCGGTCAACGACGCCGAGCGGACGGCGGGGGCGAAGAAGAACGCGTTCATCGACTCCGCCGCGCGCAGGTCCCGGGTCGGGATGCGTGCCATGTCGCCGCTGATCTTGACCAGCGCGGAGGCCAGCGCAGACGGACGGCCGGTGAGGAACGCGCCGCACCGGTCGGCCGAGAGCTCGCGGTAGCGCGACAGGGCCCGGGTCAGCAAGAAGCTGATCACATAGACGAGGATGCTGACCAGCCAGATGACGAGGAACGCGGCGGCGCCGTTGCGGTCGCGACCGCGGCCGCCACCGAAGTACAGCCCCCAGCGGGTGATGAAGCCGGCGAGCAGGCCGAGGGCGGACGCGACCGTCATCACCGCCACGTCCCGGTTGGCAACGTGGGCGAGCTCGTGGCTGAGCACGCCCTCGAGCTCCTCGGCGTCGAGGCGCCGCAGCACCCCGGTGGTCACACAGACGACGGCGTGGTCGGGCGAGCGGCCGGTCGCGAACGCGTTCGGCAGGTCGGTGTCGGCGATCGCCACCCTCGGCTTGGGCATGTCGGCCAGTGCCACGAGCCGGTCGATCATCCCGTGCAGCTCAGGCGCCTGCTCGGGAGTGACCACCTTGGCGCGCATCGACGCCAGCGCCATCTTGTCGGAGAAGTACCACTGCGCCCAGGCCAGGCCGACCACGATGACCAGGCCGAAGACGATCGAGCCGGACGCGTACACGAGGTACGCGCCGAACCCCAGATAGAGCACCGCGAGCAGGAAGCCGACCAGTCCCATCCGGACGGTCAGTCCCCGGTCGCTCTGGAACCGCGTGCGTGCCACCACACCACCTTGCCTCTCGAAGGGAAAACGACGCAGCCGCAGCGGTTGTTCCGGCTCGGCGCCCGGCTCAGGTGGGGTCGGGGATGAGGCCCTCGTCGCCCAGCAGGGCGCGGACCTCCGCCACGGAGGCGTCCGCCGGAGGCAGGATCAGGTCGGAGTCGACCAGGGAGTCGTCCGGAACCGGCGTGCCCCGTTGGCGCACGGCGTCCAGCAACGCGCTCAACGCGGCCCGGAACCGCGGCTCCTCGCCGTCCTCGACGGCGGCCTCGAGCTCCCCGTCGAGCCGGTTGAGGGCCGCCAGGTCCGCGTCGTCCACCTCGTACTGGCCCTCGCTCATGATGCGGACGATCATGCCTGCTCCTCGGCCTGCTGCTCGGCGGTCGCCGGCTGGGCCGCCGGCGAGGGAGGCTGGCCCTCCAGCTGCCGCGGTGCCGACCCGGCTCCCAACTGCGCCTTCATCGCGGCCAGCTCCGAGTCCACGTCGGACCCGGCGGTCAGCGCGTCGAGCTCGCGTGAGATGTCGTCGTTGGGCTGGCCGCTGGCGTCCTCGAGCGCCCCGGAGGCGATGAGCTCGTCGATCGCGCCGGCCCGAGCCTGCATCTGCGCCGTCTTGTCCTCGGCGCGCTGGACCGCGAGCCCCACGTCGCCCATCTCCTCGGAGATCCCGGAGAAGGCCTCGTTGATGCGGGTCTGGGCCTCGGCCGCGGTGTAGGTGGCCTTGATCGTCTCCTTGCGGGTCCGAAACGACTCCACCTTGGCCTGCAGCCGTTGCGAGGCCAGCGTGAGCTTCTCCTCCTCACCTTGCAGGGCGGCATGCTGTGCCTGCAGGTCCGAGAGCTGCTGATCGAGCCCGGAGCGCCGGGTCAGCGCCTCGCGGGCCAGGTCCTCGCGTCCCGCGCCGAGCGCCTTCTGCGCCTGGCCGTGCAGCTTGTCACCTTGCTGTTGCAGCTGGTTGATCTGCAGCTCGACCCGCTTGCGGCTGGTGGCGACGTCAGCGACCCCGCGGCGTACCTTCTGCAGCAGTTCGAGCTGGCGCTGGTAGCTGTAGTCGAGGGTCTCCCGCGGGTCCTCAGCCTTGTCCATGGCCTTGTTGGCCTTGGCCCGAAAGATCAAGCTCATCCGCTTCATGACGCCCATGACCTCACCCTACGACCCCTCCACCCCCCGTACGAGACGGACCGTGGTTGCTATCCCATGTTCGCCTGGGAAAGCCACACTCCCAATGGCGCCCAATGGCGCGCAACCCGTTCGAGGTGACGCTGAGCCATTGCAAGTACGCCGGTCGCAGACCGGCCGAGCGTGGGTAATGTGGCCAACCCAACCCCACCGCATCGAGGCCGCCCGTGTTCAGACGCCGCAGCAGCGCCTCCGAGGACACCGGGGCGTCCGCCGTGGAGACACCGGAGGAGACCCGGGCCCGCCTCGACGGCCAGGAGGCCAAGGGCCGCCCGACGCCGAAGCGCAAGGAGGCGCAGGCGGCTCGCAAGCAGCGCCTCACCCCACCGAAGGACCGCAAGGAGGCGGCGCGGTTGATGCGCCAGAAGCGGTACGAGGAACGGATCCGGACCCAGGCGGCGCTGAAATCCGGTAACGAGGCCAACCTGCCGGCTCGCGACCGGGGGAAGGTGCGCCGCTTCTGCCGCGACCTGGTCGACTCGCGGCGCAACGCGGCCGAGTACCTGCTACCGCTGCTCGCGGTGGTGCTGTTGCTCAGCCTCAGCCCCAGCCCGACCGCGGCGTGGCTGCAGCTGGTGGTGTGGCTCGGCACGATCGTCGCGACCGTCGCAGACACGCTCTATCTGGTGGCCCGGACCAAACGGGAGCTGGCCAGGCGGTTCCCCTCCGAGCAGACCGGAGGGGCGGTGAGGTACGCGGTCTTGCGCAGCAGCCAGCTGCACCGGTTCCGGCTGCCAAAACCGCAGGTGGCACGCGGGGAGGAACTGCCCGAGCGCTACTGACCCCTTTCGACTGGACCGACGGGCCGAGGCCGGTCGGTCTCGGGCGCGGGCTGGCCGCGGCGGCTCACCCACAACCGCAGCAGCGGGTCGACGAAGTGCCAGCTGCGACCGGCGCGGGTCAGGTGCTGGCCGGCCCGGCCGAGGTCGCGCAGCGCGGACTGCAGCGTTGCGCGGGAAAGCCCCGAGGCGGACGCGGTGCGGCTGCCGGTCGGTGACGCTGCGGACGCCAGTGCCGCAAGCACCGCCTTCTTGCCGGACGACAGCGCGTCCCAGACGGCCTGGTGCGCCTCGTTGGTCTGGGCTAGCGCGGCCGAGATCACCGCATCGGCGAGCGCTATCCCCTCGGTGTTGGCGCCCTCGGCGTCGGCGCCTTCGGCCAGTGCGGACCACCCGGCCGCTCGGGACTCGAGCTCCCGGTACAGCAGGTGCGCCAGCAGCATGGTCCGCTGAGGGTGCCCGGCGCCCACGACGACCAGCGGTTCCAGCGCGTCCCCCGGCCGCTGACCCAGGTCGGTGAAGCGCTCGGTGAGCTCGAGCAACGTCTCGTCGACGGGCAGCGGGCCGAGCTCGAGCGGCTCTGCCTGGGCGTAGAGCGGGCGCTCCCGCTCGGCGAACAGTCGGCGCATGAGTGACGGGTGGGAGCCGGCGTAGACGTAGGTCGCGGCGTCGCCGTGGTACTGCACGTGCGAGCGCACCAGCCCGTCCAGGCCGGGACCGGCGCTCAGCAGGTCCTGGAACTCGTCGAAGACGACCAGCGTCGGGCGCTGGTCGCGGGCGAAGACCGCCGCCGGCAGGTCCAGCAGCTCACTGGCCACCGTCTGCAGCCGCTCCGGCGTCGGTGCGGGTTGCCGGGGATGGAGCGTGACGCCGAGGCCTCCGACGGTCAAGGACACTCCGAGCCGGGAGGAGAGCGCCGACACCTGGGTACGCAGCCGGGCATCTCCGCTGCGGGCGTACGCCGAGCTGAGCCGGCTGCACACCTCGGCCAGCGACGTGACGCCGTACAGGTCCACGTGCACGGTGCGCCAGCTGCTCTGGCGCAGCTGGGCCGCGTGGGCGAGCAGCAGCGAGGTCTTGCCGTAGCGGCGGGGACCGTCGACCCGGACGTGAACCCGGTCGGCCGCCGCGACATGCAGCCGCCGTAGCTCGCTCTGCCGGTCGATGAGCGCTTCCGGCGCGATCGGGGTCTCGAAGGGGAAGGGGCGGATGACTGTGCTCCCGGGGCGTCGTGGGTGGCTCCCACCATACAGAACTGTCAGGCAGCAACCATACAAAGCGGGTCAGGCGCTGTGCAGGCTCATTGGTCCGTAGACCTCCCGCCCCTCCTCCCGCAGCCTGACCTGGTCCACCCCCGCGTCCAACAGCTCGCGCCAGCACTCCCCCAGCCACGATTCGGCGTCGGCCCGGCTGGGAAACGCCGCCGCCGGGTGCTCGGGCACGCTCACCGTGTCGCCAGCAGTGTCCTCGAAGTCCCACGACCATGTCATGTCCCCACCCTAGGAGCAGGACCGGACTTTGACGGAAGGACGCTGGCGTGGCACGGTGGCGGGACCACCCCGGGTGGGGCAAGCCGGTCCAAGGCCGGCGCTGACCCGCAACCGTAGGTCGCCGACAGGGGCGACGAGCCGGAAAACCCGTTCGGGGCGGCGGCTCCCCTCACCCGTCGAGGTTTGCGGGACGGAGCCGGAACTGCGCAGCGCGCAGGCCGCGTGGGGCTCTGTGGCCCGCCGGTGAGGCGTCGTGGAGATCCGGCCGCCCGGCGACCGTGTCCGAAAGGCGCCTCATGCACCGACTCCTCAGGCCGGCCGCGCTCAGGCTCGCGCTCGCCGTCGCGCTGGCGGCCCTGCTGGCACCGGCGGCCCAGGGCGAGGCGAATGCGGCCCCCACCGCCTACAAGTACTGGGGCTACTACCACGCAGCGGGCTCGACCTGGGAGTACTCCAGCAAGGGTGCCGACTCCTACGTCCCGGCCGACGGGTCCGTCGAGGGCTGGCGCTACGGGCTCGACACCAGCGGGAAGCGGCCACCGCGGGTGACCCCGGACTTCTCCGCCCTGTGCGGCGACACCACCCCGACCGCCGGAGCGAAGGAGGTCGCGGTGGTCATCGACTACGGCGTGCAGCAAGAGGCCGAAGGCAACGACACGACCCCCCAGCCACGCGGAGCCTGCGCGCAGGTGCCGGCGGACTTCACCGGGCAGCAGGTGCTGGAGAAGGTCGCCGACGTCCGGCAGGACGGGTTCGTCGTCGCGATCGACGGTTACCCGTCCAAGCCGACGTCCAAGGCATTTCCCGCCACTGGTGTCCCGACCTCGGAACCGACCGTGACGCTGGCTACCGCGGGCCCCGCCAGCGCCGGACCCACCGCGGGCGCGGCCACCACCGCCGCCGGCGGTGGAGGTTTCCCGTGGGCGGTGGTGGGGATCGCGGCGGTCGCGGCCCTGCTCGCCGGCGCAGCGCTCACCGTGTCCCGCCGGCGGGCCTGACGCCGATGCGGCCCGTCAACAGCCCCCTGCTGCCCCGGGCCCTGCACGCGGGCGCCTGGTGGCTGTGGGCCGTCGGGCTGGCGGCGGCCGCCAGCCGCACCACCAACCCGCTGCTGCTGGTGCTGGTCATCGCGGTCACCGGGTTCGTGGTGGCAGCACGGCGCACCGACGACCCGTGGGCCGGCGCGTTCTCGGCGTTCTTGAAGTTCTCCCTCGTGCTGATCGCCCTCCGGGTCTGCCTGCAGGCGCTGCTGTCACGGGCGTCGCAAGGGGTGACCGTGCTGTTCACGCTGCCCGAGGTGCCGCTGCCGGACTGGCTGGCCGGTGTGAAGCTGGGCGGCTCGGTCACTGCCGAGGCCGTACTGGCCGCGACGTACGCCGGACTGCAGCTGGCGGCGGTCTTGTGCTGCGTCGGCGCGGCCAACGCGCTGGCCAGCGCCCGCCGCCTGCTGGCGAGCGTCCCCGGTGCGCTGTACGAGGCCGGGGTCGCGTGCGTCGTCGCGCTGACGTTCGCGCCGCAGCTGGTGACCGACGCGCGCCGCGTCCGGCGTGCGCACCGGCTGCGCGGGCACTCCCCCCGCCGGCTGAGCGGCCTGCGGCGCACGGCACTGCCGGTGCTCGAGGGGGCCCTGGACCGCTCGATCGAGCTGGCCGCCGCGATGGACGCGCGGGGGTACGGGCGCAGCAACACGTTGTCGGCTCGCGCTCGCCGGATCGCGACGGGCCTGGTCGCCGCCGGGCTGCTGGGCATGTGCATCGGTGGCTACGGCCTGCTCGACGGCAGCGCCGTCGCGATACGTGCGATGCCGACGTTGGCGCTCGGCGCCGTCCTCGCCGCGGCCGGGCTCGCCTGGGGCGGCCGCCGTACTCCCAGGACGCGTTATCGTCCCGACCCGTGGGCGCTGCCGGAGTGGCTGGTCGCCGGCAGCGGTATCGCCTGCGCTGCGCTGCTCGTCGTCGCCGATACCACCTCGCCTTCCGGCCTCGTCATGGTTGACCCGGTGGCGATGCCCGTGGTGCCGTTGCTGCCCGTCGCGGGCATCTTGCTCGGCCTGGCCCCGGCCCTGCTGGCCCCCCCGGTCCCCTCCCCGGCGAGGTCCGGCGCGAACGCGGCGCCGCCGCGCGTCGCGGCACGCACATGATCGTCCTCGAGCGCATGGGCGTGCGCTACGCCGACGCAGCGGTACCGACCCTGTCGGAGGTGTCGCTGGTGGTCGAGGAGGGCGAGCTCGCCCTGGTGGTCGGCCGGACCGGCTCCGGCAAGTCGACGCTGCTGCGCACCCTCAACGGCCTGGTCCCGCATTTTTCCGGCGGGACGCTCTACGGCCGGGTCGTGGTGGCCGGGCGCGACACCGCACGGTTCCGGCCGCGGGAGCTCGCCGACGTCGTCGGCTTCGTCGGTCAGGACCCCCAGGCAGGTTTCGTGACCGACCGGGTGGAGGACGAGCTGGCGTACGGGCTGGAGTCGCTCGCCGTCGCCGCGCCGGTGATGCGCAAACGGGTCGAGGAGACCCTGGACCTGCTGGGTCTGGCCGGGCTGCGCCACCGAGCCCTGGCCGACCTGTCCGGCGGTGAGCGGCAGCGCGTGGCCATCGGCTCGGTCCTCACGATGCACCCGCGGGTGCTCGTGCTCGACGAGCCGACCAGCGCGCTGGACCCGCAGGCCGCCGAGGAGGTGCTGGCGACGCTGCAGCGGCTGGTGCACGACCTGGCCCTCACCGTGGTCGTCGCCGAGCACCGGCTCGAACGCGTCGTGCAGTACGCCGACCGGCTGATCCACCTGCCGGGCGCCGGCAGACCGGTCGTGAGCGGCGACCCTCGGCAGGTGATGGGGTCCTGTGACCTGGCCCCGCCGGTGGTGGAGCTGGGCCGGTGGGCCGGCTGGCGGCCACTGCCGCTGTCGATCCGGGACGCCCGCCGTGCCGCGGCTCCGCTGCGCAGCCAGCTGCAAGGAACCCGACCACCCCGACGGGGTGCCGCTCCCGCCCGGCCGGGAGCAGAGTGTGCCCGCATCGAGGGGCTGGTGGTGCGCTACGGGGACACGTTCGCCCTGCGCGGGGTGGACCTGGTCACCCGTCGCGGCGAGATCACCGCCGTGATGGGCCGCAACGGTGCCGGCAAGTCGACCCTACTGGCAGCCGCGGTGGGCCTGGTCGACGCCCGGGCGGGGCACGTGGACGTGGCCGGGGTCGACCCGGGCCGCACCAACCCTCGAAAGCTCTTACACACGGTCGGGCTGGTGCCTCAGGATCCCGCCGACCTGCTCTATGGCGAGTCGGTGGCCGCCGAATGCTCGCAAGCAGACGCCGACGCCGGGGCACCTCGGGGCAGCTGCCGGGAGCGCTTCGCCGAGCTCGCCCCCGGCGTACCCGACGAGCAGCATCCTCGCGACCTCTCCGAAGGGCAGCGGCTGGCGCTGGTGCTGGCCATCGTGCTCACCGGGCGGCCGCTGCAGCTGCTCCTCGACGAGCCGACCCGTGGGCTCGACTACACCGCCAAGCGCCGGCTTGCCGCGGCGCTGCGAGACCTGGCCGCTCGCGGCCATGCGGTCGTCCTCGCGACCCACGACGTCGAGCTGGTGGCCGAGATCGCCGACCGGGTCGTGGTGCTCGCCGACGGCGAGGTCGTCTCGGACGGGCCGACCGATGAGGTCCTAGTGGCATCTCCTGCGTTCGCTCCGCAGGTCACCAAGGTGCTGGGGGCCGGGCCGTGGCTGACGGTCTCCGACGTCACCACCGCGCTGGGAGCGGCGTCGTGAGCCCGGCGGCCAGGCCGGTGCTGCCGGTCGGGACCCGTGCCGGTCTCGCGCTCGCGCTTTGCTCGGCGATGGGGCTGGTCGGCTTCGGCTGGCCGTTCCTGCTGCGCGCCGGGCCGGCGCTGGACACCTCCCACGCCGCCGACGCCCCGTGGCTGTTCGCGCTGCTGCTGCCGCTGCTGGCGGCCGTCGTCGTCGCCGAGCTCAGCTCCGGGGGGATGGACGCAAAGGCGGTGGCGATGCTCGGCATGCTGGCCGCGGTCGGTGCCGCGCTGCGGGCACTGGGGCCGGGCACCGCCGGCCTCGAGCCGACCTTCCTCGTGATCGTCCTCGGTGGCCGGGTCTTCGGCCGCGGCTTCGGCTTCGTACTCGGGGCCGTGACGATCGTCGCGGGCGCGCTGGTCACCGGCGGGGTCGGGCCGTGGCTGCCCTTCCAGATGTTCGCCGCCGGGTGGGTGGGCTTCTTCGCGGGCTCGCTGCCGCCGGTGCGCGGCCGAGCCGAGGCATGGGTGGTCGCGGCGTACGGGTTGGTGGCCGGGCTCGGCTACGGCGCGCTGATGAACCTGTGGTTCTGGCCGTTCGCCGGCTACGGGCCGGAGGTGTCCTATCTCGCCGGCGACTCGCTGCTCGCCAACGCCCACCGCTACCTGGTCTTCTACCTGACCACGTCGCTGGGCTACGACCTCCCCCGCGGCGTCTTCACGATGGTCCTCGTGCTGGTGCTGGGACCGACCGTGCTCGCCAGCCTGCGCCGGGCGGCCCGCCGGGCAGCCTTCGACGCCGCGCCGCAGTTCGTACCGGAGCAGCCGTGAGGGTGACCGTCCTGGGCACCGGGTCGGCCGACGGCTGGCCCAACGCTTGCTGCAGCTGCGCGGCCTGCCGGAGCGCCCGCGCCCAGGGTTCGTTTCGGGCTCAGACCTGCGCGCTCGTCGACGACACGCTGCTGCTGGACTGCGGTCCGACGACGCTGCTGCTGGCCGAGCAGGCCGGGGCGCCGCTGGACCGGATGCGCCACCTGCTGTTCAGCCACGCGCATCCCGACCACTGCTTCCCGGCAGCCTTGCTGTTCCGCTCCTGGGTGCGCGACGACCCGCTCGACGTGGTCGGACCGGCGGCTGCCGTCGGAGCATGTCGCGACTGGGTGGCGCCGGACGCGCCGGTGGCCCTCACCGTCGCCGAGCCGGGCGACCGGCTCCGCCTGGGCGGCTACCGCGTCCGGGTGCTCGCTGCGCGCCACGGCGAGCCCGGGTCCTGCCTGTCGTACGACGTCACCGGGGCCGACGGGCGGCGGCTGCTCTACGCCACCGACACCGGTCCCCTCTTGGACGAGACGCTGGCCGCGGTGGAAGGTCGGGCGTACGACCTGGTGCTGCTCGAGGAGACCTTCGGGGAGCGAACCGACCACGGCACCGACCACCTGGACCTCGCGTCGTTCCCGGTGCAGCTGGCGAGGCTGCGCGACGTTGCGGCGGTGACCTCGCAGACCCGGGTGGTCGCGGTCCACCTCTCCCACTCCAACCCCACCGGTCCGGAGCTGTCCCGTCGGCTGGCGGACTGGGGGGCCGAGGTGGTTGCCGACGGCAACGTGGTCGAGCTCGGCTCGACCCACCCACCGCCGCCCCGGCGGGGACGGACGCTGGTGCTCGGGGGGGCGCGCTCGGGCAAGTCCCGGGAGGCCGAGCGGGTGCTCGCCGACCAGCCGGACGTCGCGTACGTCGCGACCTCGGCCGTTAGCGGCGACGACGCCGAGTGGCACGCCCGGATCCGGGCGCATCGCGACCGCCGGCCGTCCACCTGGACGACGCTGGAGACCCGGGACCTGGTGCCGCTGCTGCGCAGCGACGGGCCGCCGCTGCTGGTCGACTGCCTGACGTTGTGGCTGGCTGGCACCCTCGACCGCCTGGGGGCATGGGACGCCGATCCGGGCGCCGCCGCGAGCGGGGCCAACGCCGCCATCGACGCGCTGACGGCAGCCTGGGCCGCGACTCCCCGGCGCGTGGTCGCGGTCAGCAACGAGGTCGGCGCCGGCATCGTCCCCGACACCGTCGCCGGCCGGGTCTTCCGGGACCTGCTGGGTCGCCTCAACGCCGAGATCGCCGCCCGGACGGAGGACGTACGGCTGCTGGTCGCCGGTCGGGTCGTCACCCTGTGACCGGCTGGCGGGACGCCTGGCGCTTCGCCGTGGGCACGCTGACCGCCCTCCCGACACCGCCACCGGGCACCGTCGACCGCCGGGTGGCCGGCGCGGCGATGGTGCTCGCACCCGTTGTCGGGTTCGGGCTCGCGCTGGCACCCATCGTCTTGGTGGGGGTCGTAGACGAGCGGTTGGCCCCGCTGCCGACGGCGGTCCTGGTCGTGGGGCTGCTCGCGGTACAGACCCGCGCGCTGCATCTCGACGGCCTGGCGGACACCTTCGACGGGCTCGGCAGCGGCCGGGGCCCGGCCTCCGCGCTGGACGTCATGCGCCGCGGTGACGTCGGGCCGTTCGGAGTGGTCGCGGTGGTGCTCGTCCTTCTCGTGCAGGTCGGTGCGTTGGCGCAGGCGGTCGCGCTGGGTCGGGGCGCAGGTGCGCTGCTGGTCGGCCTGGGTGTGTCTCGCCTGGCGCTGCCGCTGGCGTGTCATCGGTCCGTGCCCGCTGCCCGTGGCGACGGCCTCGGGGCCACGGTCGCCGCGACGGTGTCGACCCGCTCGCTCGCCGGCGCGGCACTGGTACCGGCGGCCGCTGGCGTCTTCGCCGTCGTAGCGCTGGCGTTACCCGCCAGCCGGGTCGCCGTCGCGTACCTGCTCGCCGGCCTGGTCACGTTGGCGACCCTGCGGCTCGGCCGGACCCGGCTGGGCGGCATCACCGGCGACGTCCTCGGGGCCTGTGTCGAGCTGGCCTTCGGCGCCGCCCTCGTCGGGCTAGCGTGGCGCTGAGCGCCCACCCGTGGGCGCTCACGGCTCCCGGACGCTGGAAGCGACGAAGGGCGGCCTGCTCAGCACGAAGATCTCGCGGCGCCCGCGCACCTCCACGCTGACCTCGGCCCCCTCCTCGATCGAGGGGGCCAGCAGCGACAGGCCGATGCCGGTGCGCAGCGTCGGCGAGAACGTGCCCGAGGTGACGACACCCACCGGGACGTCGGCGGCGATCAGCACCCGCATGCCCGGCCTGGCGATGCCGCGCCCGCGCGCCACCAGCCCACGCAGCCTTCGCCGGGGTCCCCGCTCCTTCTCAGCGAGCAGGCGGGAGCGGCCCCAGAACCGCGGCTTGCGCCATCCCACCGCCCAGCCCAGCCCGGCCTGCACCGGGGTGACGTCGAGGGAGATGTCCTGCCCGTGCAGGGGGTAGCCCATCTCTGTACGCAGCGTGTCCCGGGCGCCGAGCCCGCACGGGAGGATGCCGTGCTTTTGCCCGGCGGCGAGGACCGCGTCCCACAGCTCTCCGGAGCCCGCGGCGGGCACGACGAGCTCGTACCCGCGCTCGCCGGTGTAGCCGGTGCGGCACACGGTCACGTGGTGTCCGGCGTGCTGAGCTCCCCGGAAGCTCAGGTACGGATGGCCGGCCGGGAGGCCGACGGCGGCCAGCGTCTCGTCGCTCGCCGGTCCTTGTACCGCCAGCAAGGCAAGGTCTCGGTGCCGGTCGCGGACCTCGACCCCGGAGGGGGCGGTCTGCGACAGCAGGTGGGCCACGGTCGCCGCATTCGCCGCATTCGGGATGAGGAGGACCTCGTCGTCGCCGTGCAGGTAGGCGAGCAGGTCGTCCACGACGCCGCCGGTGGCGTCGTCGCAGCACAGCGTGTACTGCGCCCGACCGGGTCCGACGCGGTCCAGGTCGTTGGTCAGGCAGTCGTTGACGAAGTCGCGGGCACCGTCGCCCCGCACCGCGATCTTGCCCAGGTGGCTGACGTCGAAGAGCCCGACCGCACCACGGACGGCCGCGTGCTCCTTGAGTACGCCGCCGCCGGCGTACTCCAACGGCATCAGCCAGCCACCGAACTCCGCCATCCGGGCGCCCAGTGCCTGGTGGCGATGGTGCAGCGGCGAGAGCTGGGGCGACCTCGCGCCGTCTTCGGTCATGGCGCGGAACCTATCGCGACCGCGACGGCGCACCGATCGTGCGGGGATAGGGTGTCGAAGCCATTCCGGCCTCGACGAAACCTGGTGAGCCTTGACCTCGATCGACCTCCGCGCCACCGACGTGACCCGGCTGCGTACCGACGTCCTCGTTCTCGCCGCCGCCGAGGGCGCCGACGGTCCCCGTGCCCTCGGACCCGGTGAGCCGGTGGCCGCTGCGCTCGGGGCCGGCTTCGACGCGGCGCTGACCGGAGCCGGCTTCACCGGCAAGCCCGGCCAGGTCGCGACGTTCCCGACCGCGGGTGCGATCCGGGCACCGCTGCTGATCGCCGTCGGCGTCGGCGACGCCGACGCGATGACCCCCGAGACGCTGCGCCGGGCGGCCGGAGCCGGGATGCGCGCCGTCCACAAGGCGACCAGTGTCGCGGTCGCGGTCCCGAGCCGCGACGAGGACGACGTGCAGGCGATCTGCGAGGGCGTCGGGCTCGGGTCGTACGACTTCGACGCCTACCGCAGCACGCCCTCGGCGGACGGGGTGGACGACGTCGTGGTCATCGCCGCCACCTCGCGGGCGGCAAGACGAGCGTTGGCGAACGCCCAGGTCGTCGTCCGCGCGGTCGCGCGGGCGCGCGACTGGGTCAACACCCCCCCTCGTGACCTGCGACCGCCGGACTTCGCGGCGGCGGTCGGCGGGCTCGACGCTCCGGCTCGGCTGAAGGTCGGCGTCTGGGACGAGAAGCGCCTCGCGGCGGAGCGGTGCGGCGGGATCCTGGGCGTGGGGCAGGGGTCGAGCTCCCCGCCACGGCTGGTGCGGCTGGACTACCGGCCGCGCAAGCCGGCGGCCCACCTCGCACTGGTGGGCAAGGGCATCACGTACGACTCCGGTGGTCTGACCATCAAGAACAGTGCCGGGCTGATGACGATGAAGTGCGACATGGCCGGGGCGGCGGCCGTGGTCGCCGCGACGTTCGCAATCGCCGAGCTCGGTCTCCCGGTCCAAGTCACCGCCCTGGCGGCGATGGCGGAGAACATGCCGAGCGGGACCGCGACCCGCCCGGGGGACGTGCTTTCGATCCGCGGCGGCCAGACCGTGGAGGTGCTCAACACCGACGCCGAGGGCCGGTTGGTGCTGGCCGACGCGTTGGTCCTCGCTGCCGAGACCGACCCCGACGTGGTCGTCGACGTGGCCACCCTCACCGGTGCCTGCGTGGTGGCGCTCGGTGGCCGCACCGCCGGGGTGATGGGCAACGACGAACCGCTGGCCGAGGCGGTCACGGCCGCGGGACGCCGGGCCGGCGAGGAGTGGTGGCGACTGCCGATCCCGGAGGAGATGAAGGCGAAGGTGAGCTCGTCAGCGGTGGCCGACCTGCGCCAGCACAACCCCGACACGTCCGGTGGGGCGCTGTTCGCCGCCGCGTTCTTGCGCGAGTTCGTCACCGGCTGCCGGTGGGCGCACCTCGACATCGCCGGCCCTGCGTTCCACGAGGGCGACCCGTACGGCTACGTCCCCAAGGGCGGAACCGGCTTCGCCACCCGGACCCTCATCCGCCTCGCCCAGGACCTCACCGCCGGCGCCGGGTGGGCCCGCGCTATCCCACGTTAACCTGGGATAGCGACACTCCGAATGGGTTGCAACCTGTTCGAAGCGTTGCTCGGCCGTTGGAAGTACGCCGGCTGCAACCGCCGACCCGCAACACCCCGGGGGCCTCAGGGCTCGGACCGACGCTGCTTGCCCTGCCGCCGGTTGTAGTCGCGCATCCGCTGGGGGTACCCCACCACGGCGGCGTCGTAGCTGGGCACACGCAGCCGGTTGGCGAAGTCGTGCGCCCACTGCGGTGACGGCACCCGGCGCCTGGTCCACTCGCCGTCGATCGCGACCAGCAGCAGCGTCGTCTCGGTCACGGTGGTACGCGGTTCCACGTAGCCCTCGACGCCCTGCCGGGAGCGGATGAACTCCTCGAGGTGCTCGCGGTCAACCTTCAGTGCCGCGCGATCCATCGTCGCCGCACCCGGACTCCCACCGCCGCGTATGCGCCGCCGGCCGAACAGCCGCATGTCGTCTCCTCGTCATCGGACAGGTCCAGTGTGGCGCACGTGCGCTGTGGCGGGCGGCAGCGACGGCGCTCGCCCCGATGGGCACCGCCGGCACCGAGGTGACAAGATGGCACGCAGGCTGGCCCACCAGCCGCAGCCGCGCCCGGCAGAGTGGGGGCGGCGACCGGCGCGACGGCACGGAGGAGATCGGTGGCGGACAACACCGACAACAACTTCGACTTGGTGATCCTCGGCGGGGGCAGCGGTGGGTACGCCTGTGCCTTGCGCGCCACGCAGCTGGGCTTGTCGGTGGCGATGGTCGAGAAGGACAAGGTCGGCGGCACCTGCCTGCACCGCGGCTGCATCCCGACCAAGGCGTTGCTGCACGCCGCCGAGGTCGCCGACGACGCCCGCGACGGCCACGCCATCGGTGTGAAGACGTCGCTCGAGGGCATCGACATGTCGGCGGTGAACTCCTACAAGGACAACGTCGTCGGCGGGCTCTACAAGGGTCTGCAGGGGCTGGTCAAGAGTGCCGGGATCAGCGTGTACGAGGGCGAGGGGCGCCTGGTCGGCACCGACGCCGTCGACGTTGCCGGCACCCGGCTCACCGGCAAGCACATCGTGCTCGCCACCGGGTCGTACGCGCGCACGCTGCCGGGGTTGGACGTCGGCGGTCGGGTGCTCACCAGCGACCAGGCGCTGACCCTCGACGACGTGCCGCGCAGCGTTGTCATCATCGGGGGCTCGGTGATCGGCTGCGAGTTCGCCAGCGTGTGGCGCTCGTTCGGCGCCGAGGTCACGATCGTCGAGGCGCTGCCGCACCTGGTGCCGCTGGAGGACGAGGTGCTGTCAAAGCAGCTCGAGCGTGCGTTCCGGCGGCGCCAGATCGGGTTCAAGCTCGGGGCGAAGTTCACCGAGCTCACCCAGGACGACGACGGGGTGACCGTCGTGCTCGACAACGGCGACAAGCTGCAGGCCGAGCTGTGCCTGGTCGCGGTCGGGCGTGGCCCGGTCTCGGACGGGCTCGGCTATGACGATCACGGCGTGAGCGTCGACCGCGGCTGGGTGACGACCGACGAGCGGCTGCGGACCAACGTGCCCAGCATCTTTGCCGTCGGCGACCTGGTCCCGGGGCTGCAGCTGGCGCACCGCGGCTTCGGGCACGGGATCTTCGTCGCCGAGGAGATCGCCGGCCTGGAGCCGATGCCGGTCGTCGACACCGCGATCCCGCGGGTGACCTACTGCGACCCCGAGGTGGCCTCCGTCGGGCTGACCGAGGAGCAGGCTCGGGCGGAGTACGGCGACGTGGACACCTTCGAGTACAACCTGGCCGGCAACGGGCGCAGCAAGATCCTGCAGACGGCCGGGGTCGTCAAGCTGGTACGCGAGAAGGACGGGCCCATAGTGGGCGTCCACATGATCGGCTCGCGGATGGGAGAACAGGTGGGTGAGGCATCGCTGATCGTCAACTGGGAGGCGTACCCCGAGGACGTGGCCCAGTTCGTCCACGCCCACCCGACCCAGACCGAGGGACTCGGCGAGGCCGCACTGGCGCTGGCCGGCAAACCGCTCCACGTCCACGCCTGACCCTCCGACGCGCTTAGAGGAGACCAGCACCGCCATGGCCACCCCTGTCACGTTGCCGGAGCTCGGGGAGAGCGTCACCGAGGGCACCGTCACCCGCTGGCTCAAGCAGATCGGCGACAGCGTCGAGGTGGACGAACCCCTGCTCGAGATCTCCACCGACAAGGTCGACACCGAGATCCC
>JBBPZV010000003.1:0-51866 GCA_038198775.1 Propionibacteriales bacterium
ACCACGCCACCTGCTCCTGCTACGCGCAGAACATGGCGTACGGCGTCCGGCCGCCGCACCTGGCGGAGTGGATCGTCAACCTGGGCGAGGCCGCGGAGTACATGTTCGACCACAACCTCTTCCAGGAGAACCTGGTCGGGGTCGACTACTGCGAGAAGATGGTCGCCGAGACCAACCCCGGAGTCCTCGAGCGGGCCAACAGCACCGAGGCGCCGCATGCCGGCGACCACGGCTACCGCACCATCGGCGACATCATGCGGGCGCTGAACCCGTTCACCGGCGAGTTCTACCGCGAGGCCCTGGTGGTCAGCCGGTGGACGCGCGAGATGTTCTGCCTGATGGAGGGCCGCCACGTGCATCCCTCCACGCTCTACCCGGGCGGGGTCGGCACGGTCGCCACGATCCAGCTGATGACCGACTACATGACCCGGCTGATGCGCTACGTCGAGTTCATGAAGAAGGTCGTGCCGATGCACGACGACCTGTTCGACTTCTTCTACGAGGCGATTCCCGGCTACGAGAAGGTGGGGCTGCGGCGCACCATGCTCGGCTGCTGGGGGTCGTTCCAGGACCCCGAGCACTGCAACTTCGACTACAAGGACATGACCAACTGGGGTCGCAAGATGTTCGTGACACCGGGGATCGTGATCGACGGCAAGCTCGTCACCACCGACCTGGTCGACATCAACCTGGGCATCCGGATCCTGCTGGGCAGCTCGTACTACGAGGACTGGGAGGGCCAGGAGACGTTCGTCACCCACGACCCGCTCGGCAACCCGGTCGACCGCCGGCACCCGTGGAACCAGCACACCAACCCCGTGCCGCAAAAGCGCGACTTCGACGACAAGTACAGCTGGGTGATGTCGCCACGCTGGTACGACGGCAAGGACTACCTGGCTCTGGACACCGGTGGCGGTCCGCTGGCACGGCTGTGGTCGACGGCGCTCGCCGGCCTGGTCGACGTGGGGTACGTCAAGTCGACCGGCGGCAGCGTGCAGATCAACCTGCCAAAGACCGCGCTCAAGGGCCCCATGGAGCTGGAGTGGAAGATCCCGCAGTGGAGCAACACGATCGAGCGCAACCGCGCGCGCACGTACTTCCAGGCGTACGCCGCCGCCTGCGCGCTGCACTTCGCGGAGAAGGCGCTCACCGAGATCCGAGCCGGTCACACCAAGACCTGGGAGCCGTTCGAGGTGCCGCAGGAGGGCATCGGCTGCGGTTTCACCGAGGCCGTCCGGGGCGTGCTGTCGCACCACCTGGTCATCCGCGACGGCAAGATCGCGAACTACCACCCCTACCCACCGACCCCGTGGAACGCGAACCCGCGTGACGTGTACGGCACCCCGGGCCCTTACGAGGACGCGGTGCAGGGCCAGCCGATCTTCGAGGAGAACGACCGGGAGCACTTCAAGGGCATCGACATCATGCGTACGGTGCGCAGCTTCGACCCCTGCCTGCCGTGCGGGGTGCACATGTACCTCGGTGGCGGCAAGAGCCTGGAGATGCTGCACTCGCCGACGCAGTCGGTCACCGGCGACTGAGGGCGGACACTGTGAGCGAGGTCGAGGACGGGGGCCCCGACCTCCGGGCCACCGGGGAGCGGATCGAGGCGCTGCTGGTTGCCAGCTCCGCCCACGGGGCCATGGCCCGGGAACGCTCCGAGGAGTTGGTGCGCCAGGTCGCGGACCTGTACGGCGCAGGGCTCGAGCGGCTTCTCGAGGTGCTGTACGACGCCGGGCGCCTCGACGCCGAGGCGCTCGAGGCGCTCGCCGGTGACGACCTCGTGGCCAGCCTGCTGCTCGTGCACGGGCTGCACCCCTACGACGTCACCACCCGGGTGGAGCGTGCCCTCGAGGGCGTCAGGCCGTACCTCGGCTCTCACGGTGGTGACGTCGAGCTGCTCGGCGTCACCGACGACATGTCGGTCCAGCTTCGGCTGCTCGGCAGCTGTGACGGCTGCCCGTCGTCGTCTGTGACCCTCAAGCTGGCGGTGGAGGGAGCCGTGGAGGCCGCTGCGCCGGAAGTGACGGCGATCGAGGTGGAGAGCCCGACGGATGCCGCGAACGGGTCCGTGATCCCGGTCAGCGCATTGCGCACCCGGCTCGACGAGCCGTCCGTCGGCCAGGCGTGGCAGGCCGTTCCGGAGGCGGCCGATCTGGCGTCGGGACAGCTGCGGGGACTGGCCGTCGCCGGGGTGCCGATCGTGGTGTGCCGCTTGGGCACCGACCTCTACGCCTACCGTGACGGCTGCGCCCGGTGCGGCGGGGGGCTCGCCTCCGCGTCGCTGGAGCGACGTCTGGGAGGCGCCGCCGGTGACGCGGTGCTCAGCTGCCCGTCCTGTCGCGCGCACTACGACGTCCGCCGAGCCGGCGCCGGCCTCGACGACGAGGGCGCTCACCTCGAGCCGCTACCGCTGCTCGTCCACGACGACGTGGTCTCGGTCGCGGTGCCGGCCGAGACGGTGCCGGCGTGACCGGACGGCCCGGGGACGGGTCCCCGTTGGCGGTCTTGTCCCGCATCACCGGCAACCGACCCCCTCCGGTGGCCGGTGAGCGCTGCGAGATGTGCGCGGAGGCGATCGCCGCCAACCACCAGCACGTGGTGAACCTGACGAGCCGCAGCCTGCTGTGCACGTGCCGGGGGTGCTACCTGCTGTTCACCGCCGAGCAGGCCGAGCTGCGCTACCGCGCCGTCCCCGAGCGCTACCTCTCGTTCCCCGACCTCGAGCTTGCGCCCGGTCGCTGGGAGGCGTTGTCGATCCCGGTCGGGCTGGTGTTCTTGTTCTACAACTCGGTCCTGGACAAGACCGTGGCGTTCTATCCCGGCCCCGCCGGTGCCGCGGAGTCGGAGCTCTCGATGGCGGCCTGGGACGATGTCGTCGCCGACAACCCACGGCTTCGCACCCTCGCCCCCGACGTGGAGGCGCTGCTGCTGCGGGCCCCAGGTCGAGAGGGCGGCGGCTTCGCGTGCTACCTGGTGCCCATCGACGCCTGCTACCAGCTGGTCGGTGAGCTGCGTCAGGTGTGGCGCGGCTTCGACGGCGGGCAGGACGCCCGGCGGCGCATCGAGGAGTTCTTCGCCCACGTGGCGGCGCGAGCCGCCCCGGCGCCGTCCGCCGACGACGCGGTGTCGCGGTGAGCGCGGTGTCGCGGTGAGCGACCTGTCGTTCTCGGTCGTCGACGTCTTCGCCGAGAAGTACGCAGCCGCGCCGCAGCTGACCGCACGGCTGCGGATCTCGGAGTCCAGCGGCGAGACGGTCCACGCCATCGCGCTGCGCGCCCAGGTGCGCATCGAACCGCAACGGCGCAGCTACAGCGCGGACGAGGAGAGCGGCCTGCTCGACATGTTCGGGACCCGGGACCGTTGGTTCGACACGCTCAAGCCGTTCATGTGGATGCAGTGCACCGCGATGGTCCAGGGCTTCACCGAAGTCACCGAGGTCGACCTCGCGATGCCGTGCACGTACGACTTCGACGTGACGTGGTCGCGGTTCCTCCACGCGCTCCGCGACGACACCGTCCCGGTCGTCTTCCTCTACTCAGGGACCGTGTTCGTGCGCGGCAGCAACGGGTTCTCGGTCGAACAGATCCCGTGGGATCGCGAGTCCAGCTACCGCATCCCGGTTCCGGTGTGGCGGGAGATGATCGCCCACTACTATCCGAACACCGGGTGGTTGCGCCTCGACCACGAGACCCTCGACGCCCTCGCCCACTACAAGTCGGTGCGGGGTATGACCAGCTGGGAGGAAGCCGTCCACTCGCTGCTGGCCAAGGCCGGTGTCGGAACATGAACCTCGCCCGTGCCCGCCAGGTCGCCGACGCGGTCCTCTACGAGGGCTACCTGCTGTACCCGTACCGTTCCACCTCCGGCAAGAACCAGGTGCGCTGGCAGTTCGGCGTGCTGGGACCGCAGGGCGCCGCCGCGGCCGGGGTGGGCGAGGAGTCGACGATGGCCTCGCAGTGCCTGCTGGCCCCCGCCGAGGACGGCACCATCGGCGTCTACGTCCGCTTCCTGCAGCTCCAGGCGCGTTCGGTCGAGCGCGCGGTCGGCGACGCCTTCGTCTTGGTGCCGGAGCTGACGTGCGCCGGTACGGCGTGGGTCAGCTGGGACGAGGCGGTGGCGCAGGAGCTCACCTTGGGGCCGTTCCTGACCGCCGAGCTGGCGACGGGACTGACACTGCCGCTGGACGTGCCCGGCGGCGAGGACGTCGAGGTGCTGCGCGAGGAGGACGACACGGTGGCCGGGCGGGTGGTGCGCCGCCGTTGGCCGCTTGTGGGCGCGCTCCGGATCGGCGCCGCCCAGGACTCGGGCCTGATGCGCCTCGAGGTCGGAGTCGAGAACACCGCGGGACCGGTCGACACCAGGGAGGCGGCCACCCGGCGCTCGTTCCTCGGCGCGCACCTGCTGCTTGTCGCCGACGGTGCGTCCTTCGTGTCGGTGATCGACCCGCCCGCCGAGGCGATGGATGCCGCCGCCCGCTGCCACCAGCATCGCTGCTGGCCGGTGCTGGCCGGAGCCGTGGGCGAGACCGACGTCGTCTTGTGCTCCCCGATCATCTTGTACGACCATCCCGAGGTCGCCGAGCAGAGCGCCGGGGCGCTGTTCGACTCGACCGAGATCGACGAGATCCTGACGCTGCGGGTGATGACGCTGACCGAGCAGGAGAAGGCCCAGGCCCGCGCCACCGACGCGCACGCGGCGGCCATCATCGACCGCTGCGAGCAGATGTCGCCGCAGGAGCTGCAACGGCTGCACGGGATCCTGCGTGACCCGCACGCCGGCACCTCCACGCCCACCGGCGACGACTGGTGGGCGACCCAAGCCGCTGCCCCGGTGACGCCGGAGACCGACTCGGTGATGGTGGCCGGTGTGGCGATCGCAAGGGGCAGCCTGGTGCGCCTGCACCCCTCCCGCCGGGCCGACGCCCAGGACCTGTTCTTCGCGGACCAGACCGCCCGGGTCAACGCCGTCCACGTGGACCTCGACGGCGAGACCCATGTCGCCGTCACCTTGCTTGACGACCCGGCGGCCGAGATGCACGACTGGTACGGCCGCTACCTCTACTTCGCCCCGGACGAGCTCGAACCGCTCGCCGGGGCAGAAGACCGCGACTACCGAGAGGAGAGTTCACCGTGAAGCTGCTCGGACGGATGACCACGGTTGTGATGACCGCGGCGCTCGCGGGCGCCGTCGTCGTCGGCGTGCGTTCGATTCCCGACATCAAGCGCTATCTCGAGATGCGGAACATGTAACGCCCGACCCGACCCAGAGGAGAGACCATGAGCGACACCGAACCCGCCGCCCACCTCGACGAGGAGCCGCAGGACGAGCGGGGTGCCCCCGGCTCGCGCGACACGGGTTCCGATGAACCAGCCGGTGGGCCTGCCGAGCGGCCTGCCGGCACCTCGGACGAGGAGAGTGACACCAAGATCGACCCGCAAGGCTCCGGCCACGGCGACTCGCCACAGATGCCGGCCGGTGACCAGGCCGGCTGAGGCTCGGCCACCAGCGAAGGAGGACCGATGACGATCACACCAGGCGACCCGGGTCCCACCGACCCGGCCAGTGGAGACCGACCCATACCCCCCTACGAGGGCCGACGCGAGAGCGCGGACGTCGACGGTGAGGAGGAGCTGCGCCGTGACGATGCCAACGTCGGCGGTGCCACCGGGCCGGTGGAAAGCGACGACCAGAAGGCTCCGGAACCGGCCGACACCGACCGCGGCGCCGTAGCCTCGCCGTCGGACGAGCAGCCGGCTGCGGACACCCCGAGCGGGGAACCCGGCGAGGCCGCGACCGGTCCGGCCCACACCGAGGGAACCGGCCGTGGTGAGGACATGGGCAAGGAGGGCTAGATGGCGCCCGGCGTCCTGGTCGCGGGCATCGGCAACCTGTTCCGCCGCGACGACGGGTTCGGTCCGGAGGTCGCCCGGCGGCTGCTGACCCAGCCACTGCCGGCGGGGGTCCGGGTCGTCGACTACGGCATCCGCGGCATGCACCTGGCGTACGACCTGCTCGACGGGTACGACGCGCTGGTGATCGTGGATGCGTTGCCCACCGGCGACCAGGTCGGTGCCGTGAGCGTGCTGGCGGTGGGCCCCGACGACCTCGGCGAGGGCGAGTTCGACGCCCACGGCATGGACCCTGTGGCCGTGCTGGCAAACCTGGAGTCGTTGGGCGGGCAGCTCCCACGCACGCTGGTCGTGGGCTGCCGGCCGGCCGAGGTCGGCGACGGGATCGGACTCTCGGCACCGGTCGAGGCGGCGGTGCCGGCCGCGGCCGACACCGTGCGGCGGCTGCTTGCCGACCTGCTCGCCCCGGCGGAGGCCTGAGATGTGCCTCGCAGTCCCGGGACAGGTCGTCGACCGGGTCGAGCGCTACGGCGGCCAACTCGCGCAAGTCGAGCTGATGGGCAGCCCTCGCGACCGGGCTGCCGGTGACGGCGCGTGATCGACGCCGGGACCTGCCCGGTCGCCGCGCCGCGCGCCCGCGTCCGGCGGCGGTTCCGCATCGCCGGTGTCGTGCAGGGTGTGGGTTTCCGGCCGTTCGTCTATGTCACGGCGACCGCGCTGTCGCTCAGCGGGGAGGTGGCGAACGACGCCGCCGGGGTCGTGGTGGAGGTGGAAGGCGACGCGACGGCAGTGGAGGCCTTCGCGGTCGCGCTGCGCCACGATGCTCCGCCGTTGGCCCAGGTCGAGCGGGTGCTGGCCAGCGAGCTTCCTCCGCGTGGCGGCACCGGCTTCGTGATCGCGGAGACTCGCCGGGCGGTGACCGGGCGCACCCTCGCCGGGCCTGACGTCGCCACCTGTGACGACTGCCTGCGGGAGCTGGCCGACCCGGCCGACCGGCGCTTCCGGCACCCGTTCATCTCGTGCACGAACTGCGGGCCGCGCTTCAGCGTCATCACCGCGCTGCCCTACGACCGGGGAACGACCACGATGGCCGGCTTCGCGCTCTGCGACGACTGCGCCCGCGAGTACGCCGACCCCACCGACCGGCGGTTCCATGCCCAGACCATCGCCTGTCATGTCTGCGGCCCGCGGCTGGAGCTCGTCCGTCCCGGGCAGGTCCCGCTGCGCGACGAGGACGCCCTGGCCGCCACCCGGTCCATGCTCGCCGCCGGGGGCATCGTGGCGGTCAAGGGCCTCGGTGGCTACCACCTGGTCTGTGACGCCGGCGACGAGGCCGCCGTCGGCGAGCTGCGCCACCGCAAGCGCCGCGGTGACAAGCCGTTCGCGATCATGGCTCGCGACCTGGCCACCGCGTCGGCGCTCACTCGGCTGGGGCCGGGCGAGCACGAGCTGCTGACCAGTCCACGCCGCCCCATCGTGCTCCTGGAGCGGCGCACCGACGGCGCCACGGTCGCCGCGGCCGTTGCCCCGCGCAAGCCGCATCTGGGGGTGATGCTGCCGTACACGCCGATGCACACGCTGCTGCTGGGACTGCCGGATGACGCCGACGGCCCGGCGACGCTGGTGATGACCTCCGGAAACCTCGGGGGGGAGCCGATCGCCTACCGCGACGACGACGCGCTGGAACGGCTGGCGCCGCTGGTCGACGGGTGGTTGTGGCACGACCGGCCGATCGCGGTGCCCTGCGACGACTCGGTGGCGCGTGTGGTCGACGGAACCGAGCTGCCGTTGCGGCGTTCTCGCGGGTACGCCCCGCTGCCGGTCGCGTTGCGGAGCCCGGTGCAGCCCACGCTGGCGGTGGGGGCGGACCTCAAGAACACCTGCTGTCTTGGCGAGGACCGGTACGCATGGGTCAGCCAGCACGTCGGAGACATGGACGACCTGGCCACGCTGGACGCGTTCACCGGGACCGAGTCGCACCTGGAGCTGCTGACCGGCGTCCGCCCCCAGCGCCTCGCCGCGGACGCCCATCCCGGCTACCGCTCGGGCGCGTGGGCCCGCAACGCCGCCGCCGGACGCCCCCTCCGGCCCGTCCAGCACCACCACGCGCATGTCGCCTCGGTGCTCGCCGAGCACGGTCGCGACGCGGGCGAGCCGGTCATCGGGGTGGCCTTCGACGGCACCGGCTACGGCACCGACGGTGCCATCTGGGGCGGCGAGGTGCTGCTCACCGAGGCCACCGGGTTCCGGCGTTACGCCCACCTGGCGTACGTCCCGCTTCCCGGTGGTGACGCGGCCGTCGACCGGCCGTACCGCATGGCGCTGGCTCACCTGCACGCTGCCGGCGTCGATTGGGACGCTGACCTGCCCCCCGTGCGGGCCTGCCGTGACGGCGAGCCCCGGGTGCTGCTGCACCAGCTGCGCACCGGCTTCGGCTGCGTACCCACCTCGAGCATGGGACGGCTCTTCGACGCGGTCGCGTCGATCGCCGACGTCCGGCAGGTGGCCGACTACGAGGCCGAGGCGGCCATCGAGCTGGAGGGACTCGGCTACGACCTGCCGGCCGGTGAAGACCGCTACGCCTTCGAGCTGCGGGCGGCCGACACCGCCGACGTGGTCGCCGACGCCGCCCCGCTCGTACGCGGTGTCGTGGCGGACGTCCGGGCCGGCGCCTCCCAGAAGCTGGTCGCCGCCCGCTTCCACGCCGCGGTCTGTGACCTCGTCGCCGTGCTGGCGGGGCGGGCCCGCGACGAACGCGGACTTGGCACGGTGGTGCTCGGAGGAGGAGTCTTCCAGAATGCGTTGTTGCTGAGCGCGGCCCGGCGCAGACTCATCGCTGACGGCTTCACGGTACTCGTACCCCACCGGCTGCCGCCGAACGACGGCGGGATCGCGCTCGGGCAGCTGCTCGTCGCGACGTCGGGCTGACACCCCCGAGGAGGAGATGAAATGTGCCTGGCAGTTCCTGGACAGGTGGTGAGCGTCGAGGAGCGCGACGCCACCCGGATGGCCGAGGTCGACTTCGGCGGGGTCCGCAAGGACGTCTGCCTGGAGTACCTGCCGGATGCGAGCACCGGTGACTACGTGATCGTGCACGTCGGGTTCGCGATCCAGCGGCTCGACGAGCAGTCGGCACGGGAGACGCTCGCCAGCTTCGAGAAGCTCGGCGTACTGGAAGAGGAGTTCGGCGACGGCTTCGCCCTCGCCGCCAAGCAAGCGGGCATGGAGGTGCCGTCGTGAAATACCTAGACGAGTTCAGCGACCCGGACCTGGCGAGGCGCCTGCTCGACCAGATCCACGACACCGCGACGCAGCGTTGGGCGATCATGGAGGTCTGCGGCGGTCAGACCCACTCGATCATCCGGCACGGCATCGACCAGCTGCTGCCGGACCAGATCGAGATGATCCACGGACCGGGGTGCCCGGTTTGCGTGACCCCGCTGGAGATCATCGACAAGGCACTGGCGATCGCTGCCCGCCCGGGCGTGATCTTCTGCTCGTTCGGCGACATGCTGCGGGTGCCGGGCAGCAGCCAGGACCTCTTCCGCATCAAGAGCGCCGGGGGGGAGGTCCGCGTGGTCTACTCCCCGCTGGACGCGCTGAACCTGGCCAAGGCCAACCCGGACCGGCAGGTCGTCTTCTTCGGCATCGGCTTCGAGACCACGGCGCCGGCCAACGCGATGACGGTCTACCAGGCCAAGCGGCTGGGCGTCGACAACTTCTCGCTGCTGGTCTCCCACGTGCTGGTGCCACCGGCGATCGCTGCGATCATGGAGTCCCCGACCTGCCGGGTGCAGGCGTTCCTGGCCGCCGGCCACGTGTGCAGCGTGATGGGGACGGGCGAGTACCCGCCGTTGGTCGACAAGTACGAGGTCCCGATCGTCGTCACCGGCTTCGAACCGCTGGACATCCTCGAGGGCATCCGGCGTACCGTGCTGCAGCTGGAGCAGGGGCGCTACGAGCTGGAGAACGCCTACCCACGGGTGGTGCCGCCGGAGGGCAACCCCGCGGCGAAGGCGATGCTGAACGACGTCTTCGAGGTCACCGACCGCGCCTGGCGCGGGATCGGGATGATCCCGCAGAGCGGGTGGCGGCTGGCTCCGAAGTACAGCTTCTACGACGCCGAGGCCCGCTTCGACGTCGGCGGCATCCACACCGACGAGTCGGCGATCTGCAGGTCCGGCGAGGTGCTGCAGGGGCTGATCAAGCCGCACGAGTGCGCCGCCTTCGGCAAGGAGTGCACGCCGCGGAACCCGCTCGGCGCGACCATGGTGTCGTCGGAGGGCGCCTGCGCCGCGTACTACCTGTACCGTCGCCTCACCCCGGTGCCGGAGGTGGTGCCCGAGCCGGTCGGGGTGCCCAGCCATGGCTGAGGACCCGGTCGCGTTCGTCGACTTGGACGCCTGGGTCTGCCCGGCGCCGCTGCGGGACTCTCCGACGATCGTCATGGGGCACGGCGGCGGCGGCGCGCTGTCGGCGGAGCTCGTGGAGCACCTGTTCCTGCCGGCGTACGGGGCGGCCGCCGACACCTCGCTCGGCGACTCGGCGGTGCTGGAGATCGCCGGGACGCGGTTGGCGTTCTCGACCGACTCGTACGTGGTGCGGCCGATGTTCTTCCCCGGTGGCTCGATCGGCGACCTCGCCGTCAACGGCACCGTCAACGACCTGGCGATGGCCGGGGCGCGACCGGTCGCCTTGTCGACGGCGTTCATCCTGGAGGAGGGCACCCCCCTGGACCAGATCGGCCGGGTCGCGACGGCGCTCGGTGCGGCCGCGGCCCGGGCCGGGGTGCGGTTGGCGACCGGTGACACCAAGGTCGTCGACAGCGGCCACGGCGACAAGGTCTACGTCAACACCGCCGGGGTGGGCGTGGTGCCGGACGGTGTCGACATCTCCCCGGCGCGGGCTCGACCCGGTGATGCGGTCATCGTCAGCGGCGAGATCGGCCTCCACGGGGTGGCCGTCATGAGCTGCCGGGAGGGGCTGGAGTTCGGGACGCTGGTCGAGACCGACAGCGCGCCGTTGCACGGCCTGGTGGCCGCCATGCTCGAAACCGGAGTCGACGTGCACGTGCTGCGCGACCCGACCCGGGGCGGGGTCGCGGCGTCCCTGAACGAGATCGCGCGGGCAGCCAAGGTCGGGGTCGAGCTGACCGAGCGCCAGCTCCCGATCCCGGCGGCGGTCGCCGACGCGTGCGGCCTGCTAGGCCTGGACCCGCTGTACGTCGCCAACGAGGGCAAGCTGGTGGCGTTCGTGCCAGCGGAAGACGCCGACACGGTGCTGGCCGCGATGAGGTCCCACGAGTACGGCAAGGGCGCGACCGTCATCGGCTGCTGCGTCGACGAGCACGCCGGGATGGTGGTGGCCAGGACGGGGCTCGGTGGCACTCGGGTCGTCGACCTGCCGCTCGGCGAACAGCTGCCGCGGATCTGCTGAATGTCGGGAGCCGAGCTCTTCGCCCGTTTCGCGTTTCCGCCCAACGAGCTCGGCTACTGCGGCCCGGCCGGCGCCGAGGCGCTGCTGGAGGAGGACGAGGCGGAGATCGCCGCCCGAGCCCGGCAGTTCGACGGCGCCTGGCCGTACCTGGAGATCATCGCGGCCGCGGCGGGGATCGACGACCCCCTCGACGCCCGGGTGGTGGAGGCGTACTGGATCGGCAACGAGCTGCTCGAGCTGGTCGACCCGGTCGCTTGCCTGCACGAGCTGCGGTCACGGTTCGCCGGTCAGGTCACCAGCGGCCTGGGTGAGGTGACCGGCGCGGTGCCGCACCACAGCTTCCACGTCTTCGTGGTTTACCCGTGGGCAGGCATGCTGGGCCGCGGCCGGGACGCGGTGGCGCTGTCGGTGTTGGAGCAGTGCCGGATCCGCTGGGGGGTGGTCACCGAGCTGGACGGGGAACGGGCCGCCGTGGTGTCGGAGCCGCTGACGTGGCGCGACGGGGAGCTCCGGCTCGGCCCCGAGCGGACGGAGACGGTCCGCTGGGCGACCGAGGGTCGCGCGTTCGTACGACCGGCTGTCGGGGACACGGTCGCGCTGCACTGGGACTGGGTGTGCGACAAGCTGAGCGAGGCACAGCGAGCCGGGATGGCGCACTGGAGCGGTGCGCAGCTCGGCGCGCTGCGGCCGGTCTCGGCCCGGTGAGCGTTCGCGCCACGCCGCAGGGAGGTCAGCGCAGGCTGGTCGGCGTGCGCAGCGCCTCGACGGCTCGTGCGTACGACTCCTCGGACCGGGCGGCGCGGACCTGTTCGAGGGCGTGCAGCCGCCCGAAACCGAAACCGATCGCCGGGGTGGACGCTTCCCGCCCCAGCCGCTCGTACCACCCGCGTGCCACCACGCTGTCCTGGTGGTCGCCGAGGGCCTTCTGGATCGCCTGAGCCCGGACCCGTAGCGAGTCCGCGGGTGCGCCGAGGGTCGCGGTGGCCAGCTCCGCGGCGTAGCGTAGCCGTTTCGCCGCCTTGCGAACGTCGTGCAATGCCTCGTTCCGGGTCGGCTCGGTCGCCGAGTCCGCTTCGCTCACCCGATCGGCGAACCGCCGCCACGCGCGGCGGATCCTGCGGTCGAGCACCTTGGCAGCGCTGCTGTCGGCAGGCTCCCGAAACGGCGGGTCGGCGAGCAGCTTCTCGAGGGCCGTTCCCAGCTGGGCCCGGCGTGGGGAGTCCAGCGCATCCGTGGCCCGCGTCTTGGCCGTGCGTTCGTCCGCCCGCAGCAACGAGCGGACGGCGGAGCTCATCGCCCGTGCCGGAACGTACTCGGAGTCAGAGTCGATGGCGGCGAGCAGTCGCTCCCGCATCACCTCGATGTCGCGGGCCTCTCCGAGCTCCTGCCCGAGCCAGCGAAGCTCCCCCTCGAGGGGCCGGGAGGTCCGCTCGTCGAGCAAGGGCCGGCACACCGCCAGGGCGCTGCGGAGGCGCCGAGCCGTGATCCGCATCTGGTGGACCCCGTCCGCCAGCCCCAGTCGGACCTCCACCTCGCGGTCGGCGAGCCGCTCGGCGTGGACGCACAGGTAGTCCCACAATGCCGCGCCCGCACTGTCCTCGGACCGAGGGGGTGGCACGTGCCGGGGCGGGACGGTGTCACCGAGCGCGCGCCGCAGCTTGGAGGGATGGTCGGCCACCCGGGCGCCGGCGTCAAGCAGCCGGGCTCCGACCTGATCGAGCAGGCTCTCGTTCCCACGCTTCAGCTCGACCTCGATCTCGCGCCAGGCCGTCGCGGTGTCGGGATCGGCGCCGCGGATCACGCAGACGGTGTCGTCTGCCACCTCGACGGCCGCCATCCGGTCGCTGTCGCGAAGCTCCTGCAGCCGCCGGGTCGTCCGGACCTCGACCACCGGCAGCAGGGGGGCACCGAGCGTGAGCGAGGTGAGGGCCCGGCGAAGCGGCACCGGCACCGACGTGCGGCCGAGAGCGCGGTGCACCTCCCGTCGCCGGTCTCCGCCGGCGGGCAGTTTGAGGTGCCAACCGTCGTCCTCGCCCCCTTCGCGGCGGCGCAACGTCACCTGCGCCCGCGCCAGCGCCAGGTCCGCGGTGTCGTGATAGGTCGCGTGCAGCTCCAGCGTCCGGGATGTGGCACCGGCCACGGCGACACCGTCGACGCTCAGCTCGGGGAGCGGGGCATCCTCGGGCAGCTCGAACGTTCGCTCTGTCTCGAGGTGCGACCTGCTCACCTGGGCAACTGTGCCAGAGCCAGGCAACGGCAGGGCAGGATCAGGTGGGGGAGAGCGCGGCGTCGCCCGCCGCTACGCTGGGGGGAAGCTGGTCGTCGAAGCAACAGCCAACCGCCCCAGTGGAGGCAGCAGATGTGCTTGAGCATCCCGGGTCGGGTGGTCGAGCTGGTGGAGGGCTACGGGGACCAGCTGGCCTTGGTCGACGTCACCGGTGCTCAGCGCCGGATCAACATCGGGATGCTGGAGGAAGGTCCGCCGGCTGCCGGTGACTGGGTGCTCATCCACATGGGCTTCGCGATCGAGCGCGTCGACCAGGCCCGCGCCGAGGAGGCGATGGCCGGCCTGGAGCTGCTGGGGCGTCCCGGCGCCGACCACGCGTGACACTCGGGGAGCGGCCGCCGGCGACGACCCCGGCGCCCACCCCGGGACCCTTGCTGTTCGTCCGCTATGCCTTCCCCCCCAACCACCACGGCTACTGCGGACCCGCCGACAACGGGGCGTTCTTCGAGTACGGGGCGCACGGCGTGGTCGACGGTGGCCTGCGGGCCATGGCCCGGGAGTTCGCCGGTGCCTGGCCGTACCTGGAGCTCATTGCCGGCGCCACGGGCGTGGCCGACCCGCTGGACCGGCGCGTCGTCGAGGCGTACTGGGTGGGCAACGCCTTGCTGGACCGTGTCGGCGTCGCCGCCGTCGGGGGGTCGATGGAGGAGCGGTTCCGCCACCGGGCCGGTCCCGGGTTCGGCAGCCTCACCGAGGGGGTGCTGGCGGGTGGTGTTCCGCACCACAGCTTCCACGTCTTCTGCATCTACCCCTGGGTGGGCCTCCTCGGCGACGACCGGCGGGCCGAGCAGGCGCTCACGGTGTTGGACCGGTGCCGGATCCGGTGGGGCCGGGTCACCGCAGTGCAGGGCGATCAGGTGGTGGTCGAATCCCAGCCGCTCAGCTGGGACGGGCGTCGGCTGGAGCTCGCGGCGCCTGCCACCGAGACCGCCGTACGATCCCTCGACGGCGTCGGGGTGGCACCACGGCTCGACGTCGGCGACTGGGTCTCGCTGCACTGGGAGTGGGTGTGCGACCGGCTCAGCGTGCATCAGCTCGCCGCGCTGCGGCGGTTCACGCAGCGACATCTGAGCATCGTCAACGACCGGGTGGCTCAGTCGGGCCCAGCGGTTGTCCTGGGCGGCTGAGGCCGAGCTCCGGGCGCCGCGAGGGGCCACACCCGTTCCAGCGACCAGCCCACTCGGTCGCCGACCCGGCCGCGTGGTCCACCTGGTTCCCGGATCAGCACCTCGCCGGCGGGCGTCTCCACTTGGTGGTCGCTATGGGGCCCGCGGAACCACACCGCGCGCAGGCGCCCCGGCAAAGTGCCGCCCAGGTGGGCCCAACCGGGCCGGACCAGCAACGATCCCGGCCCGTCGCCGCCCGCCTCGCAGCGCACCCGAACCCGTTCGCCGGCGATGTCGACGACACCGGTTCCGGTGCCCACTGACACCAGGGGCGCCGACAGGTACGTCGCCGGCCCGGTCAGCCGGGCGGCCCACAGGTCGACGGGGCGAGAGTAGACCAGCTCCGGCGGGCCGACCTGCACCACCCGGCCGTCTCGCAGCAGCACGATGCGGTCGGCCAGGCCAAGGGCCTCCTCGGCGTCGTGCGTGGCGTACAGCCCGGCGGTCCCGCTGACGCGCTGGCGTTCGGCGAGCTCGGTCAGGAACAGGGCGCGCACGTGGGTGTCGAGGTTGGCGGTCGGCTCGTCGAAGAGGTACAGCGACGCCCCGCGGGCGAGCGCACGGGCCAGTCCTACTCGTTGTGCCTCGCCGCCGGACAGCTCCGCCGGGCGCCGCCTAGCGAGGTGCCCGACGTCGAGACGGTCCAGGATCTGCACTGCCTCGGCTCGGGCGCGAGCCTTTCCCATCCGGCGTCTGCGCAGCGGGTAGGCCACGGTGTCCACCGCGGACAGGTGCGGCCACAGCGCACCGTTCTGGAACACCACCGCCACGTCGCGCCGTTCCGGCGGGTCGACCCGAGACGGTGACGACACGCGCCTGCCGTGCAACCAGACCTCACCCGCGCTCGGCGCCAGGAACCCCGCCACGGCGTGGAGCAGCGTTGACTTGCCAGACCCCGAGGGACCGAGCAGCGCCACCACTTCACCGACTCCGACGCTGAGGTCGACCTCGTGCACGGCGAGATCCCGGTCGTACGCGACGCTCAGCGCGCGGACCTGGAGAGCTGGGGGCGCACTCACGTACGCGTTCGCAACCGTCGCAACGCGACCCACAGCGGAACGGCTGGCAGGGTCACTGCCACCGTCAGCACCACGGAGAAGGCGGCGGACCTTCCGACCCGCCCGAGCTCCTGGGCGTTGAGCACGACCACCGCCAGTGTCTCGCTGCCTGGACCGTAGAGCAGGCTCGACATCGTCACCTCGTGCAGGGCCGTCACGAAGCAGATCAGCCACCCGGCCAGAAGTGCCGGGGCCAGCGGTGGAAGGGCGATCGTCCGCACCGAGGTCAGCGCAGTGGCCCCACTGGCGCGGGCGGCGCGGAGCTCGTCGGGTGGCAGCCGGTCCAGGGCGCCGGACACCGGACGGTGGGCGAACGCCCAGAGCTTGGCCAGGTAGGCGAGCAGGATGATCGCGGTCGTCCCACCGATCCACCGGCCGTAGCTGATGAGCAGCGCCACCGCGAGGGTGGAGCCCGGCATCACCAGCCCCAGGGTGACCACGACCGACAGCGCCCGGCCGGCCCGCCGCCGCTCCAGGACAGCCAGGCACCCGCCGAGAACCGCCAGCAGGCTGGCCGCACCCAACGACAGCCCGAAGCTGCGCTGCATGGCGTCGAAGGTCCGGGTGTCCAACACCGCCCGCAGGTTGTCGAGCGTCCAGTTCGCCGGCGTCGGCGGAACGCCTACGGCGGGCGTCAGCGCAGCCGCGAGCAGGGCAAGCATCGGCAGCGCCACGGTGAGGACCAGGTAGCCGCCCAGTGCAGCTGCCAGCCACCGGGCGCCAGGGCTGCGGTTCGCCGGCGGCGTCGTTCCCGGGGCCTCGCTCACCCGGGTGACCCGCAGCCGCGGACCGACCAGCACGTCGGCAGCGACAACGACGACGGCGGTGCTCGCCACCAGCAGCAGCGCCAGCGTGACCGCCGCCACGAACGAGACCGGATCGGCGCTGCGGGCCAAATCGGTGTAGATCTCGGTGGTCACCGTCTTGAACCCGGCGGGGGTACCCAGCACCTGGGGGATCGCGAAGCTCTCCAGGGTCAGCACGAAGACCAGCACCGACGCCGCCGCGATCGCCGGCCGCAGCAGCGGCACGGTCACCGTACGCAGCCCGATCCAGGTGGTGGCTCCGCTGGCGCGGGCGGCGCGGACCAGGTCGGGCTCGGCCCGGGCGGCCAGCCCCGCCGCGGTGAGCAGGTACGTCAACGGCACTGCGTTGACCACCAGCACGACGAACACTCCACCGCTTCCCTGCACCCCCGTCCAGGCGGCCCCGACGACGGTGTCGGTGATGCCGGCCCGCCCGTACGCCTGCCGCCAGCTGTAGCCCAACACGAACGGTGGGACCAGCACCGGCAGCAGGACAGCGACCCGGAAGAGCCGTCGAGCCGGGAGGTCAGATCTCCGCAGTGCCAGCGCGGTCGCCAACCCCGCGGGAACCGCCACCGCCGTCACGGCCAGGGCCAGCACGAAGGTGTTGACGACGGCGGCGCCGAGGCCGGGCGTGCTGAGGACGGCGCCCAGCCTCCCGTGGGTCTCCTGCACCACGGTCAGGACGAGGCGCCCCAGCGGCACGACGACGACGGCCGCGGCGAAGCCGACCACAACCAGCGTGACGACCCGGTGCGCCGGTCCACCGCCCGTCGCCGGATGCGCCACTCAACCACCGAAGATCTGCTGGTAGTCCCTCAGCAGCTGGTCTTGATCGCTGGCGATGCGGGACCAGTCCGGGTAGACGATGGGCGCACCGGCCGGGATGGTCGGTCCCGGCACACCGGCGAGCGTCGGATAGGAACCGGCGTTCGCGAGCGTCGTCTGCCCCGGCCTGCTCACGACGTAGGAGATGAACTGCTTGGTCAGTGACGAGTCGGTGCTGGACCTGGCCAGTGCGATCGGCCCGTAGACGCCGACCGCACCCGGTTCCGGCCAGCTGACGCCGATCGGGGAGCCGTTGTCCGCTGCGAGATAGGCCGAGTTGGCGATGGTCATCACTGCCTGGTACGTCCCGGAGGCAACTCCGGAGACCGCGTCGTCGGGGGTGCTGACCTGGACGGCACCGTTGTCGTGCAGCCGCCGGTAGTAGTCCAGACCGTAGCCGTCGGCGTTGGAGAAGTATCCCAGCGCTCCGAGCGCCGAGGCCGCGACGGCGGGGTCGGGAAGGGCGACGGCGTCGGCGTACTCGGGGCCGGCCAGGTCCGACCACGACCGCGGGACCGGTGCGCCGTCGTGGTAGGCAGCGACGATGTAGAGGACTGCGACGCCGACGTAGTCCGGGGTGCGGTAGCGCTCGGCGAGGGCCCTGGCACCGTCGGGCGTCCAGCCGCCCACCAGCTTTTGGTCGACCAGTGTCCGCATCGTCAGGGGGTCGCACGCCCACACCACGTCGGCACGCAGCCCGCCGGAGCGTACGTCGGCCGCCACCCGGGCGTTGAGGTCCGACGTCGGGGCCCGGAAGAGATCGACCTGGACTCCGGGATGGGTGTCCTCGAACCCGCCGATGACGGCCTGCACGGTGTCGTCGCCGACGCAGGTGTAGAGCGTGATCGAATCGGCGGACCCGCCGCCAGCGCCGGACCCCCCGCAGCCGAGCGGTAGCACCAGGGCCAGCACGGCCGCCAGCCGCCCCACTCCGGTCACCATGCCTGGCCCCGCGACGGCACGAGCGGTCCGAGGATCCGCGGTTCGGCGATGTCGCCAACCGCTTGCGGTCGGAGCTCCACGTCGGGCTCCCAACGGCCGGGGTCCTCGGACAAGCCGAGCAGATAGGTGACCGAGCAGTCCAAGACGGTGGCCAGCTCGGGCAGCTTCGCCACGTCGAGGCCGGCACCGAGCTCCAGCGTGCTCACGGTCTTGTTCGTGCAGGGCACTCCCAACTCGGCGAGCCGGGCGGCGACCTGCTGCTGGGTCATACCGAGCCGTCGCCGGCGGGACCGCAGCCGCTGCCCCACGAACTGATGGCGAGACGTGCCGTTCATCGTGGATCCGGCCACACAGCGCCTCCCCGCGGAACTATTCCGCGAGTCGCAGATTCCGTCAACCCGTGATTGTGGCGCCGGGTTCCTCGCTGCCGGGATCCATGTCGGCCAGGGCATGGATCGTGTAGCGGGCGTAGTTGAACACCGGGGCCCGGGCGAGCAGCCGTTCGAACTCCTCGTGGGAGGAGACGTTGTAGATCCAGGCGCCGCCGTGCGCACCGACGACGTGGTAGCGGGCCAGCACCTTGCCCTCGGCCATGAGGGCCTGGCCGTACTCGGGCATCCGTCCGATGGCCTGGGCCATCTCGGTCGACAGCAGGCTGAGGTCGATGCGCCACAACACCAGGAACTTCATCGGGCCAGTGTGCCGCGACCGGTGGTAGGCGGTGAGGCTGGGTTCTCGTTCGGTGGCCCCGGCTAACCCGTCAACGCCTCCAGCGCGGATTCGATCGCCCGGTGAAACGTCGGGTACGCCCACATCGAGTGCTGCAGCGTGGAGACCGGTACTTCGCCGCGCACCGCGACCGCGAGCGCACCGAGGATCTCACCGCCGTACGGACCCGTGCTGGTGGCGCCGACGAGAACGCCGCGGTCGGCGTCCGCGACGACCTTGACGAACCCGTCGTTGCCTTCGGCGTGCACATAGCCGCGCGACGACGACGGCAGGTCGGTGCAGCCGGTGCGGACGTTCAGGCCGGCCTGCCGTGCCTGCCGCTCGGTCATGCCGACGGCGCCCACCTCGGGATCGGTGAACGTGACACGGGGGAGCGCGCGGTAGTCGGCCGCGGGTCCGTCCTGACCGAGGATGTCACGGACGGCGATTGCGGCCTGATACATCGACACGTGTGTGAACGCGCCCTTGCCGGTGGCATCGCCGATCGCCCAGAGGCCGTCGGACAGCCGTAGTCGGTCGTCCACCGCCAAGAAGCGCCCGGACGTGTCGACCCCGACCGAGTCCAGGCCGAGGGCCTCCAGCCGGGCATCCCGTCCGGTCGCCACCAGCAGCGCCTCGCCTCGCAGTTGTGCGCCACCCTCGAGGCCGAGCCGGAAGCTCGACCCGTCGTGGTCGACCGACGTCACCTTGGTGTTGTTGCACACCCGGACGCCTTCGTGTCCGAAGACGTCCGACAGCACCCGACCTGCCTCCGGCTCCTCCAACGACAGCAGGCACGGCCCCGCCTCGACCACGGTGACCGTGCTCCCGAACCGGGCGTAGACCTGCGCCAGCTCTACCCCGATCGCGCCGCCGCCCAGCACCAGCAGCGACTCCGGCAAGCGGTCGGCTTCGATCGCCTCCCGGTTGGTCCAGTACGGGACGTCCGCCAGCCCGGGGATCGCAGGGATGCGGGGTGACGTGCCCGGGTTGAGCACGATGGCCCGGCGTGCTTCGTACGTGTCCCCGGCGACCTGGACGCGTCCCGGTCCAGTCAAGGTGCCGCTGCCACGGACGACGCGACATCCCTTGCTCTCGAGTCGCTGCACCGCCGCCGAGTCGTCCCAGTCCGCGGTGACGTCTCGAACTCGCCGCGCCACCACGGCCCAGTCCGGAGCCACGTCGACGCTGCCGGCGAGGTCGGCCACCCGGCGCGCCTCGGCCAGGACGTCGGCCGAGCGGATCATCGTCTTGGAGGGAATGCAACCCCAGTAGGGGCACTCACCGCCGACCAGCCGCTGCTCGACCGCTACGACCTCGAGGCCGGCGGTGGCCAGCCGACCGGCTGCGTCCTCGCCGCCCGGGCCCAGCCCCACGACGACGACGTCCACCGAGGTCGCCATGTCAGAGCTTGACGCCGACGTACTTGGTCTCGAGGTACTCCTCGATGCCCTCCGCCCCGCCTTCACGGCCGAAGCCGCTGGCCTTGACACCACCGAACGGCGCCGACGGATTGGAGACGATGCCCTGGTTGAGCCCGATCATCCCGGTCTCCAGTCTTTCCGAAACCCGCACCGCACGGGACAGGTCACCGGTGAACAGGTACGAGACCAGCCCGAACTCGGTGTCGTTGGCCATCTCCACCGCCTCGTCCTCGTCGCTGAACGGGTACACCGGCGCGACCGGACCGAAGATCTCCTCGCGAAACATCCGGGCCGAGCGGGGAACGCCAGTCAGCACCGTGGGGGAGTAGAACCAACCGGGCCGGTCCGGGGCGTTCCCGCCAACCAGCACCTCGCCGCCGGCGTCCACCGCGTCCTTCACCAGCTCAGCGACCTTGTCGCGCTGCTTCTGCTCGACGAGCGGCCCGACGTCGACGCCCTCTTCGGTGCCACGTCCGATCGTGAGCGCGCCCATCCGCCGCGCCAGGCCGGCGGTGAACTCGTCGGCCAGCGACTCGTGCACCAAGAACCGGTTGGCCGCCGTGCACGCCTCTCCGACGTTGCGCATCTTCGCCAGCATCGCGCCGTCCACGGCCGCGTCGACGTCGGCGTCGGCGAAGACCAGGAACGGCGCGTTTCCGCCGAGCTCCATCGACAGCCGCAGCAGCCGCTGCGCCGACTGTTCGACGAGGGTGCGACCCACCTCGGTGGACCCGGTGAACGTCAGCTTGCGCAGCCGCGGGTCGCGGATCAGCGGTTCCATGACCTCGCCGGTCGAGGAAGTGGTGACGACGTTGAGGGCGCCGGGCGGCAGCCCGGCCTCAGCCAGGATCTCGGCCAGCGCGAGCATGCTGAGCGGAGTTAGCGACGCCGGCTTCATCACCATCGTGCAGCCGGCCGCTACCGCGGGGCCGATCTTGCGGGTGCCCATCGCCAAGGGGAAGTTCCACGGCGTGATCATCAGGCAGGGACCGACCGGTTGCTTCATGGTCAGCAGCCGGCTGGCACCGTTGGGGGCGACGGAGTAGCGGCCGGAGACGCGCACCGCCTCCTCGGAGAACCACCGGAAGAACTCGGCACCGTAGGTGATCTCGGCCTTTGACTCGGCGAGGGGTTTGCCCATCTCCAGGGTCATGAGCAGGGCAAGGTCGTCGGCACGCGCGGTGATGAGCTCGAAGGCCCGACGCAGAATCTCAGCCCGGTCTCGCGGTGGCGTCGCCGCCCACTCCGGGCCGGCCTCGACCGCGGCGTCCAGCGCAGCCAGGCCGTCGCCGACGCCGGCGTCTGCGACGTGAGCGATGACCTCAGCGGTGGACGGGTCCTCGACTCCGAGCCGGCGACCGCCCTCGGCGTCGCGCCACTTCCCTCCGATGAACAGCTGCTTGGGCGTCGCGTCGACGAGTTGGGCCTCCGGCCCGTCGAGCCCGGCCAGGGCCCCCATCGGGTCCCATGCCGGGAGCACGACCGGAGCCTTGTCGAGGGCGGCCTGCAGATCGGGCGGCAGGGCGTCCCTGCGGACCGCGATCTCGAAGACGTGCTCGCCGAACCAGCTGTCGTTCATCGTCCAGAAGCCCTTGTCGGCCTTCTCGTCGCCCCAGCTGTTCTCCACTCGCCACCGCCGGGGCGCCCCGTCGACGACGTCGACGCCGGTGAAGAGCATGGCGTGGGTCATCAGCGTCTCGTGGTGGACCAGCCGGTCCGCCTTGCTCATCCCCAGCTCGGCGTCGTACACGGCTTCGTAGTCGTAGAGCCCGGCGTCCCAAAGCCCGAGCTCCGGGCTCGACATCTTGGCGGTGTCGCAGCCGAACCAGACGGGCTCGCCGCCGGTGACGGCGCGCTGGGCCAGTGAGCGCATCAGCTCGACGTCGACGTTGAGGTAGACCACGGGTGGCGCGTCCACCACGTTGCCGAGGTAGTCCACGGTGTACGTCTGTCCCACCCTGCTGCTCTCCCGCGGGTCGTGCACGACGCAGACGTAGTCGTCCAGCGGCAGCGTCACGTAGCGGGCGGCGAACTCCTGGGGAGTCAGCTCACCGTCACGGTGGAATCCCCGGTCCTTGTCGGTCCACTGCCACCAGAACCGCTCCGGCGGCGTTCCGAGGTGGATGCCGAGGATGCGGTGCACCACGGCAAGCACCGCTGACTTGCCCTCGCGCAGGTCGGCTGGGCTCTCACCCGCCGCGGCGCGCGCCCTCAGGTCCCGAGCTGCGCGGCGCAGCACCTGGCCCAACGCTCGGTTCAGGTGCGCGGTGTCCGACGACGACTGCGTCTCGGGCATCGCGACCTTGGGGACGAGGCCGTGTTTGCGGACCACCGCAACGAACATGTTCCACTGTCCGCCGTCGTCGGTCGGGGTGGCGAGCAGGTGGGCGACCGTACGGTCGTCGACGTCGCGACCGGCGGTCTCCAGGATCGCCTCGAGCCAGTGGTTGGCCTTCTCCAGCTTGTCCCAGAACAACAGGTGGTTCTGGCTGAACTCGAAGTCCTTGAGCCCCATCCGCTCGGCTGCCCCGACGCGCAGCAGGTTGAGGCCGGCGAACAGCCAGCAGCGCCCGCTCTTCTTCTGGTTGGTGACCTTCCAGTCGTCGAGCAGGTGGGAGACCGAAGGCTCGATTGAGTTCGCCACCGAGCGGTCGAGGGCGACGTCGTCGATCGCCGTACGCGTCACCGCGTTCTGCGCTACGCGGTACGCCGGGTTGGCCGCGAAGTCCTTCGCGAACCGCTCGAGCTCCGCGCTGCCCAAACCACGTTCCATGCTCAGCCTCCGATGACGACTCCTGCGTCGGTCGAGCGTACGCCTGCGGCCCGACACGCGGCTTCCTCGACCGGGAAACACGTGCCCATCCCTACCCTCGACACCATGGACTCGCGCGGCTCACCCGACCCCGTCTACGCCCAGGTCGACGCGCTCGTGCGCGATGGGACGCTCGCGCCGGAGCAGGCGGACCGCGTCTATTCGCGGCTGCGCGAGACTTCCACCGGCGCGTCGTTGATACCGGGGGAGGTGCCCGGGGGCCGCCGGCGGTGGACGTTGCCGTTGCGCGCCGGGGGCGCGGCGGCGGTGTTGGGCGCCGGGGTCCTGCTCGGGGCGCTCGGGGTTGCGTGGGGACTCGCTCAGCAGGCCACTTTCAATTGGTACGCGTTCCTCGTCGTCCTGGTGGGCGCCGTGGCACTGTGCGTGGTCGCGGCGGTCTGCGCGCTGATGGGGAGCGACCGCGAGCACCGGGGCTGGGTGGCCTCGGTTGTGCTCGCCGCTGGCATCTTCGCGCTGGCACTGGCGTTCGCCGTCGTCCTCCGCCAACAGGACTGGTCGGCGTACGTCGTTGGCGCCCTGATGCTGGTGGCGGGGATCGCGGCGTATGCGTGGCTGCGGGGGTCGGCATTGACGGTGGTCGTCGTGCTCGGCGGCCTGCTCGTGGTCGGGCAGGTCATCAGCGACGTGACCAGCGTCAGTACCAACTCCGCGCTGGGGCCGGGCATCGGCATCTTGTGCTACGGAGTTGTGGTCGCGGCCGCCGGCTGGTGGCTCCCGAGCCGCAACGTCACCGCCATGCTCGGCGGCATCATCGCCCTCGCCGGCGTGTTCTTGGTCCTGCTTGTCGTCGGTGTGGTGGCGGTTGCGAGTGGTTTGAACCAGCAGAGCCCCGGCCGGAACAGCGCGTTGTCCTCGGACTCCTCGCCGGTCGAGGTCAACGGTGACGTGTGGACCGCGCTGATCCTCGGGCTGCTTGTGTGCCTCGGGTTTGCGGTGCTGTACGCCGTCACCGACTTCGTCGGCTACCTCGTGCTCGGCTTCGGCGGAGCTGCCCTGCTCGTGCTGTTCGCGCTGGCCGCGCTGCGGACCGACAGTCGACTGTGGTTGGCCGTCATCGCCGCCGTCGTAGGTGGCCTGGCCGTCGCCGCGGGGGTGGGCAGCGAACTGCTTAGGCCCGGGGAAGGCGCTCGCCGAGCCGTCCCCTCCAGCGCCCCTGGCCCGTATCCGGGTCCGCACGGCGGCTACGCACCGCCGCCTCCTCCGCCTGCCGGAGCTCCCGACCCGCCTCCATAGGTCCGTCCCTGGTTGGCTGCATCCCCTGCCGTGGTGCCCGCGCGGGCGAGCAGCGCCCGTGCGGCTTGTCCACAGGCGGGCGTCGAAGGCTGGCCGAGGCCGCGCTCGCTGGCTAGTTTGTAGCCGTTCGCACCGGTGGATGGAAGCGGGGTGGTCCCTCTGTCCAAGCCGCGTGCCGCCTGCTACCTGCTTGCATCGGTGCTGTTGAGCGGCGTCGCCGGTTGCAGCGCTGGTGCGCAGCCGAGTGGGGATCCCACCACGACCCCGCGGGTCAACCTGACGAGGACGCCGACGACTTCCGAAACGAAGACGGCAGCTCCCACTCCACCGTCGAGAACGGAACCGGAGTTGCCCGCCGCCGCGAAGGCACCCACCCGTTCGGGTGCCGAGGCTTTCGTCCGCTACTACATCGACTTGCTCAACTATGCCGCCAACACCGGCGACACTAAGGCCTTGCGTGCTGCCGCGACCGACTGCCCAGGCTGCGACCGGTACGCCGATTTGTATAAGAGCACTTATCAGGAAGGTGGGTACTTTCGCGACCCCGGTTGGACACCTTTCGGAGTTCTCAGTCGGCGGCAAGCCGGCGCAGTGACCGTCCTACTTCACGTCAACGCGCCAGCCGTTGTCTCCGTCATGCATAAGGGAGCAGCACCACATCGCGGACACGCGGATGTCTATTCGCTGCGATTTGACGTCGAGCGGCACAATCCCACTTGGACGGTCACGTCCTTTTCCGGTCGATGATCCGGCCAGGGTCTGCCATAGCTACCGTGGGGATACTTGCTGTCTCGATGCTCTTGGGGCCCAAAGCGTCCGGCGACGGAGTGGACGGCGAGGGCCAGAATGGGAATGCGCCTGGCGTAGTAATCTCAGGGATTCGTCACTTGCCGGCTGGTCGCTCTCATCGTCCTGTCTCAGACAATGGGAAACCGTGGGAGTACGCATGGTTCTTAGCCTGTCCTCACAACGGTCCCGGAAAGGAAATCACCGACTGTGCGGCTGCACATACCTGTCCCACAAGCCGACAGACACTCTGGGTGTTGTGGGGAAGGCCGGCAGCCGAGGTACCGTCGGCTTGGCAATGGCTCACGTCCGCGTGCCGCAGCAACACGCCACCAAACGCGCCCCGACAGGTGCTGACGCCGGGACGCGTGCTGGAAGCGGTGCGCCGCATGACGTTGCCTTCGCTCCAGGTCCATGTCCAGCCGGACACCGCAACGCTGGTCAACTTCGAAACGATCTTCTATGCCGAGCCGCAGCCGTTTGAGCGCACAGTCCGACTGCTCGGGTTTGATGTCGACGTCCGCGCCGTGCCGGAGAGCTTTCACTGGCTCTTCGGTGACGGTCAGCAGGAGACCACGAACGAGCCGGGAGCTGCCTACCCAGCGAAGGACATCACCCATCGGTACGTCGACGCGCACGTGACCGTGCGACCCCACGTGGATGTGACCTACCGGGTGGCGTACCGGGTGGCCGGCGGTGCGTGGCAGGCGCTCGACGAGACGCTGACTGCCCAGGGCCCCGCGACGGCGCTGCGGATCAAGGAGGCCACACCGGTGCTCTCGGGCGGCTGAGTCGAGCCCCGGACTACGAACCCGACAGGTGTTCCTCGATGCGCGCGACCTTGGCGTCCAGCTGGCCGGTGTGCCCCGCACGGATGTCGGCCTTGAGGACCAGGCCGACTCGAGGCGAACGGGCAGTGACAGCGTCCACGGCGCGCTTGATGACCGCCATCACCTCGTCCCACTCCCCTTCGATATTGGTGAACATCGCATTGGTCTCCGCCGGCAGGCCGGACTCCCGGACGACGCGTACGGCCTCCGCGACCGCCTCGCTGACACCGCCGTCGGCGTCCCCGGCGGCGGGACTCACGCTGAAGGCAACGATCATGCGGTCACCCTTCCACAGCGCCCGACGGACCGTCTGTTCGGCTCTCCGTCATCGCTTGGTAGCAGGGCGCAAACATCAAGCCTGCTTGGCATCGGGCGTTCGGTGGATTCTCGCCGACCTGACCTCGCGGTGCCGGACGTGACCCCTACTGTTTGACCTGGGGGGAGAACCACCGCCGCCTTCCACGCAACGCCCGCCGTGAACCGGGCAACGCATTGCCCGAGCCGTCACAGGGGGGGGGACTCGATGCAGGTCGAGGATCCGCTGCCGATGTCGCCCGCGAAACCCCGAAGTCACCGGACAGCGTCCTCCGACCGGGGCGGCGAGCAGCTCGACCTCACGGCGCACGGACAGGCTGCTACCTCACGCGGCCTCGGACGACTGCGCAGCGCCGGATGGACTCACTTCGACGACTTGCGCTGGCCCGGCAGGGCCCGGGCCGTGATCGACCACGTGGCTGTCGGGCCGGGTGGCATCGTTGTGATCACCACCGTCCACTGGGTCGGACAAGTCGGCGTCCACGGTGGCGTCGTCCACCACAACGGCCGTCCCAGTGCCGCCCCACGGGCATGCGAAGCAGCGGCCGCCGCGGTGCGCCTGGCGCTGCCGCCGGAGCTGCAAGGGCATGTCGTTGCGGCGCTCGCCGTCGTAACCGCACACAACATCGACGCCGAGGCGGGGGGTGTGATCGCGTGCGACGCGGCCAGCGTGGACTCGGTGCTGCGCCGCCGGGATGCGGTCCTCACCTCCAACCAGGTGGCCCGGACCGCTGCCTTGTTGGCGTCGACGCTTTCGGCCGGCACCGGATCGCTCGGGTCGAGCGGTCAGTTCCCGGCACGACGTACGCCATGGCGACCCCCACGGCCAGGACCCTGACGCCAGCCGCCGGGCCAAGACTGGCTGCGGCGCGGAATGCGGATCGGCCATGCTGGCACTCGTGTCCGCCGCTCTCGAAGTGTCCTGGCCCACCCGACCGCTTTGTGTCGAGGACGCCGGCTCGGTGTGTGCGCTGGTTCGCACCTGCGAGGAAGCAGACGCCGGTGAGGCGATGCTCGACCTCGCGGACATCGAGGCCCACTGGCGGCAGCCCAGCCTCGAGCTGGCGACGCAGAGCATCGGCGTCTTCGCTGACGGCGAACTGATCGCCTGCTCGGAGGTGGCGCCCGGACGACGAGCCGAGACGTACGTCCACCCCCGCCACCGTGGACGTGGTATCGGCACTGCGCTCATGCACTGGACCTGGGAGACCGCCGCAGCCTGCGGCGGCACGCTCGTCGGGCAGTCCGTGCCCGAGCCGAGCACGTCCGCCGCCCTGTTGCGGAATCACGGCTATCGCCCGCTGTGGACGTCGTGGGTGCTCGAGCTCCCATCGGAGGCCGTCGTGCCGGCACCCCGACTTCCAGCACGGGTGCAGCTCAGGCCCCACCGACCGGGATTGGACGAGCGCGCGGCCTACCAGGTAGTCGAGGACGCGTTCAACGAGTGGCCGGACCGTGACCCCACCCGGTTCGAGGACTGGGCGGCGACGGTCCTCAACCGTCCCGGGTTCGAGCCATGGCACCTGTTGCTGGCGGTCGCGAATGCCCGAGACGTCGTCGGGGTGGCGAGTCTCATGCTCAGCGGCGGCTCGGTCTTCGTGGCCCAGCTGGCAGTGCGGCGAGACTGGCGCGGGCTAGGACTCGGTCGCGCGCTGCTGCAGCAGGCCTTCGAGTCAGGTCGCCACCACGGTGCCCGACGCGCCGAGCTTTCCACCGACTCCCGGACCGGTGCGCTCGACCTCTACCTGCGGGTCGGCATGCGGGTGACGCACACGTTCGTCCACCCCGCAAAGACTCTGCCCGGTCTCGCGTGAGCACTCGCTGGTCACGGGTCGCGGGGCATGAAGGCGGCGACGCGTACGCCCGGCGCTTCACCGAGCTCGAGGGCTCAGGTCACGACCTGCACGGCGAGGCCCGGTTGTGTACGACGCTGACACCGCCCGTGTCCCGGATCCTCGACGCTGGGTGCGGGCACGGACGCGTGGCGATCGAACTCTCCCGACAGGGACATGACGTGGTCGGGATCGATCTCGACGTTTCCATGCTGGCAGTGGCCAGGCGCACCGCCCCACAGCTTCTCTGGCTCGAGTCGGACCTGAGCCGGCTGGATGCACAGGACGCTCGTCTCGGCGGTGCATTCGACCTCGTGGTCAGCGCCGGCAACGTCATGCCGCTGCTCGAACCCGGCACCGAAGCCGAGGTGGTGCGCCGGCTCGCTCGTTGCCTGCGCCCGCCCGGGCTGCTGGTCGCAGGCTTCGGCCTCGACCGCGAACACCTTCCTCTCGACGAGCCGACCGTGACGTTGGACGGCTACGACACCTGGTGCGGGCTCGCCGGGCTACAACTCGTACGTCGGCTGGCCACGTGGGAGGGCGCACCCTACGACGGTGGGGGCTACGCGGTCAGCGTGCACCGGCGCCCGGCTGGACACTAGGGGCGCCGGGCCGGGAAGCGCCTCACGGCGCGTGGCCGCTCGCAGCGGCTATATGTGGGACCCGGGGCTACCGCAGCCCGACGCCTGGAACAGCCTAGATCAGGTCACCGGATCGTTCCAGACGACCCGCGAGCTCCAACTGCTCGGCGGTAGCGACCAGCCTGGCGGCGGTGCGGGTGCTCTCGGGCCGGTCCACCGGCAGGTGTGCCCGCCCGGTTGCCACCACCCTTGCGAACGCGGCGGCCCGGTCCAGCGTCACCGCCAGGTCTCCGGTGGCGAGGCCGCGCAGCAGGTTGTCGACCAGGGCACACACCTCGTCGGGTCCCGGGGGGACGCCCACCCCGGCAACCACCTCGTGGACCGGTGCGTACTCCCGTCCGGTGTCGAACTCGCGGGCTGCGCGGGAGGGTTCTCGGTGCACCCAGGTGCGCAGCAGGTAGAGCCGCCAAAGTACGCCGGCGAGAGACTCCGCCGGGGCCTCCCGCCACAGCTGCGCGAGCACCTCCAGCCCGTGGTCGTCGGCGAGGCGAACCAGCCGGCCTACGACGCGTACGTCGTCGCTGTTGCGGGCGCCCCGCACCAGGAGCCAGGCAACCCGGGCCCCGGCCTCGGCCCGCTGAGCCGGGTCCTGATCCCCCGGGAGGGCCTCGAACAGCGCGTCGCCCGGCAGGGCGGGCCGGCGGAAGCTCGAACTCACCGCAGCAGTCTGACAGGGCCGGTCATCCCAGTCCCGCCAGCCGGGCGGCAAGCAACGGCGCCGCCCGCTCCGGCGGTGAGCCCCCCGCCGGATAGCTGTAGTCCTGACCGACGGAGCGAAACACCACCCAGCTCAAGTACTGCGCGTCACGTACCACGGTCTCGGCCTGGAGGTAGGCGGCCCGAGGATCGCCGGCAACCGGTCCGTACGACAGCACCGCCCAGCCGGCCTGCTCACCGGCGCCCAGCGGGGAGTACCCGGCTGGGACTCTGATCTTGCGATGTCCGGCGTCAGCAAGCCGAGGACGACAGCTTCGCAACCACGACTCGAGGATCTGGTAGCCGTAGCCCGCGGTCAGGTCGTCGGGGAAGCGAGCGACGATCTGCGTCGCGGCGGCGCCGCCCGGGGCGGCGAAGTCCCGACGGACGGCCTTCGTGGCGCCGATGCTGGCCAGCGACGTCTTCTGGCAGGGAGAGATCTTCAGGCGAGACGGAGTTGTGGGAGTTTGCTGCATCCAAGGCGTCTGATCGTTGAGCCTCGGCAGTCGTCTTGCAGGCAACAACGCGCTCGCGAGACCCGACCTTGGTGGCGGACGCCTGGTGCGGCTTGCCGTCGGGGTGGGCGTCGTGGGAGCGGCGGACGAAGATGCCGGAGAGCTGGTCGAATGCTGGCTGGCAGCGGTCGGCTGCGCGGTCGGGTTCGTGCAGCCGCTGACCACCACCAGCCCAGCGAGCCAAGCCGAAGCCAGGGACCGTCTCGCGCGCATCGGCTCGGTGTCTCAGCGGGCAGTGGTGACGGGGGACTTCGGCCCAGGCTGTGGCATGCGGCTGCGCTGCGGCCACAAGAAGGCGGTCATGACGCTCAGCAGGTACGCCGCCCACGCGCTCACCTGCAGCGTCGTCGGCGCTGGCGTGAAGTTGAGCAGGCCCTTGAGGACGGCCTGGGGGGCCCCGCCCCACACCTGCAGCCAGCCCTGCCCGCTGATGTCGAAGGCGAGGTTTTCGGCACCGGGCAGCAGTCCCGCCTCCTGCAGGTCGTGGAACCCGTACGAGAAGACCCCGGCCGCGACGACAACAAGCAGCGCGCCGGTGATCTTGAAGAATCGGGCGAGGTTGATGCGGACGGCGCCGCGATACATCAGCCAGCCGAGGAACGCCGCGGTGAGAAGGCCCAACGTCGCGCCCGCCAGGGGCGTCGCGTTGCTGGACGATGTCTGGGCCGCTGCCCAGATGAACAGTGACGTCTCGAGGCCTTCCCGTGCCACCGCGACGAAGGAGGTGGCGAGCAGAGCGAACGCACCGAGCGCCAGCGCGGCAGCGAGCCTTCCCTCCAGCTCGGCCTTGAGGAACCGCGCGGTGCGCCGCATCCAGAAGACCATCCAGGTAACGAACGCCACCGCGAGCATCGACATCACCCCCCCGAACGCCTCCTGTGCCTGCTCGGAGAGTCGGCCCGAGGTGAAGGTCAACGCCGCGCCGAAGCCCAGGCTGACCAATACGGCGCTGGACACGCCGGCCCACACGTAGCTAAGCCGTTCGGTCCGCCCCGACTTGACCAGATAGGCCACCAGGATTCCCACCACCAGGCTTGCTTCCAGGCCCTCCCGAAGCCCGATCAGGTAGTTGGCCAGCACAAGGCCCTCCCACTCTCGACACCAGACGGCTTAGGGCAGCCTAACCTACCTTCATGCCAGGGGGAACGGTCGAGAGGATCTCGCTCAGCGACGCAGCGGTAAGCTCGACCTGCCACCGGCGTGCCCCCGAGCTGGTGAGAGTGGCCGCGACCGTTACGGCGTCGGCGGGGTCGGGGGGTTCCCATGCCAGCTGGCGCACGTGCTCGGGGGCGAGGAGGTTCTCTGCCGGCAGATCGTGGTCGAGTGCGATCGTCTGCAGGACCCCTCGGCAGCCGGCCAACCTGGCGGCGGCGGACGGGTCCCGTTCCGCCCACGTCCGCGCGGGAGGCGGCCCGTCGTGGTGGGGAGCAACAGCCGGCAGTGAGCTCTCGGGGAGTCGGAGCGCGTCATCGACGGAGGTGGTCCACTGCTGGAGGTGGCGGCGAGCCCCTCGGCTGCGCATGGCGGGGAGAGAACGAAGTGGCCTGCCCTTGGGCAGTTCGACGGCTGCCTCCACGATCGCGGCGTCGCGGAGCAGCCGGCCTGGCGCGGTGTCGGTGGCGGCCGCGAGCGTCTCACGGGACTGCCAGAGCGCGCGGACGATGCCGAGCGCCCGTCGGCCGCGAGCGCGATGGATGCCCGAGACCCGTCGCCAGGGTTCCGGGCGCGGTACCGGGCCGGTGAAGCGAGTCAACGCCTCGAACTCCTCGGCTGCCCACTCCAGCTTGTCGGCGTCCCGCAGCCGCTCGGTCAACACTTCGCGCAGCTCGATGAGCACCTCGACGTCGAGCGCGGCGTACTCCAACCAGGGCTGCGGCAGCGGGCGGGTGGACCAGTCGGCGGCTGAGTGCTCCTTGGCCAAGGATGAGCCGAGCAGCTCACCCGTCAACGCGGCCAGACCCACGCGCGGAAGGTTGAGCAACCGCCCGGCAAGCTCGGTGTCGAAGAGCCGTCGTGGCCGCATGCCAAGCTGCCGAAGGCATGGGAGGTCTTGGGTGGCAGCGTGCAGGATCCACTCGGCGTCCCCGATGGCGGCGTCCAACGGCTTCAAGTCGTCGAAGCAGGTCGGGTCGATGAGCATCGTGCCCGGCCCCGCGCGGCGCAGCTGCACCAGATAGGCCCGCTGGGAGTAGCGATATCCCGAGGCGCGCTCGGCGTCGACGGCGACCGGACCATGGCCACCGCGCACCGCCTGCGCGGCCTCGTGGAGCGCCTGCGCTGTGTCGACGACGGCCGGGAGCGGGTCACGGAGCACCAACCGGGGCAGTTCTGTGGGGGCGTCGGCCTTCGGATCGCCTTCGGCCACCGCCTCAGCCTCGAGAACCGCGGCGCTTGGGGATCGAAACGACTCCCGGCGGGAGCGGTGGCAGACCCGCGGCGGTACACAGCAGGTCGGCCCATGCCTGGACGTGCGGCGTCAAGTCTCCGACCGGCGTCCAGGACGCTCGGATCTCGAGCTGAGCGGTCGAGCCGTCGTCGGACATACCGCCGAACCCCTCCGAGAGAACCGTGGTGACGGTGCCGCTGGGAGCGGCGAACCGGGCCTCGTGGGTGGCCAGCGCATCGGTCAGCCAGGACCATCCCACCGCCGACAGCACCGGGTCCGTGACCATCTCCGGATCGATGTCGGCCCGGGCGAACGCGACGCACCGGAACGTGCCCTGCCACGCGTCATTGCCCGCCGGATCGTGGAGCACCACGATCCGGCCGGTTCCCAACTCCTTGCCGTCGACGGTGACGTCTCCACTCATCGCCGCCGCAAAGGGGGCGATGCGCTGCGGGGCCGGCATCTCCTCGCAGGACACCTCGCTGCGCAGCCGTGCAGAACGCAGCTGCTCGAGCGCCAGCGAGAACTCCTGCGGTGGCTTGTCGAGCTCCTTGCGGGCTCCCATGCGCGGCAGCCTAGGCCGGGCCCGCTGCGGGTCACACGGCGACTCGCCGCATGACCTGGGACGATCACCTGGTGGACGAGGTGACGGCGGGCAGCGCGTTCATGCGCGCCTGCCGTCGCCAACCGGTCCCGCACGTGCCGGTTTGGTTCATGCGGCAGGCCGGTCGCTCGCTTCCGGAGTACCGGGCGGTTCGCCAAGGGGTCCCGATGCTGGTCTCGTGCACCCGGCCGGAGATGGTCGTCGAGATCACCATGCAGCCGGTGCGCCGGTACGGTGTGGATGCCGCCATCCTGTACTCCGACATCGTGGTGCCACTGAAGGCCGTCGGCATCGACCTCGACATCGTGCCTGGTACCGGGCCGGTGGTCGCCGAACCGTTCCGGACCGAGTCCGACGTGGCCCGGCTGCGACCGTTGAACCCCGACGACGTCTGGTACGTGAGCGAGGCTGTGCGCGGGCTGGTGACAGAACTGGGCGGCGTACCCCTGATCGGTTTCGCGGGGGCTCCGTTCACGCTCGCTACCTACCTGGTGGAGGGCGGTCCCTCGCGCGACCACGCCCGCACCAAGGCCCTCATGCACACTGACCCGACGACCTGGCACTCACTGCTCGGCCGACTGGCGGATGTGGTGGCGGCGTCGTTGCGGATGCAGGTGCAGGCCGGCGCGTCGGCGGTGCAGCTGTTCGACTCCTGGGCCGGCATATTGTCGTTGGCGGACTACGAGACCTTCGTCCGACCCCACTCGGCGGCGGTGTTGGAAGGCCTCGCCGACCTGGATGTTCCCCGGATACATTTCGGGGTGGGAACCGGTGAGCTGCTGGCCGCAATGGCGTCGGCCGGAGCCGACGTTGTCGGTGTGGACTGGCGCGTCCCGCTCGATGTTGCTTCGCGGCGTCTCGGTGGCGACAAGGCGGTCCAAGGCAACCTGGACCCGGCACTGCTGCTGGCTCCCGCCGAGGTCGTACGCGACCAGGCCAGGGCGGTGCTCGCCGCCGGCCGGGAAGCGCCCGGGCACATCTTCAACCTCGGGCACGGGGTGCTGCCCACCACCGACCCGGACTCACTGGCCCGGTTGGTGGAGGTGGTGCACTCTCATCCGGTCTGAACCGGGCCTCGCCGCCGGCCACCGCGCACCCGCCTGACCACCAGCCACGCAGGCAACCCGAGCAAGACGAGCAACAACGCGAACGGGAGCAGCGCACCGGCGGCGGTGGCAAGGCCGGTGAGGATCGCGGTGAGGGCGTGCCAGCCCTGGGCCAGCCCGCCGCGGAAGCCGGCCCGGTCCGGCGGGGCCGGCGGGGCGCCGCGGAACAGGCGGAGGTCGACGTCGATGGTCGACATCTGCGTCTGCGACTGCAGTGCCTTCTGCTGCGCCAGCAAGGACTCCAGGGCGGCCTGTCGGTCGCTCAGCGCGCTCTCCAGCCGAATCACCGAGCCGAGGGCGTTGGCCCGGTCCAGCAGCAGCCGGACCCGGGTGAGTGCCGCCGCCCGCGCGCTGGCGACCCGGCTGTTCACGTCGGCAACCTGGCGGGTGACGTCGGTTGCCGACTGGGTACGGGAGCGGACGTCGGCGAGCTGGCTGAGCCGTGACATCGCGGTGTCGAAGCGCGGGCTCGGCACCTTGAGCAGCAGCGCCGCGGTGTCGATGGCGCCTCGACCGGACGCCTGAGTGTGCTCGCTGGCAAGGTAGCCGCCGAGCGAGTCCAGCAAAGCCATGATCGCGTGCCGCGCCTTCGCAATGTTGCCGGTAGTCATCGACAACGAGCCCTTCCGGATGACCGCAGCCTGCTGCAGCGACAGTTCCGGGCCGGCGGCTCGGGACGAGGAGACGGTGTCCGCGTTGGGGGTGGCCGCACCAGCAGCGAACGAGGCCGCCGGGCCCGCTGCCGTCGACCCGGAGCCGCCGCCCAGCTGATGCTGCCAGCCGAGCACGAAGGCGCCGAGGACACCCACGGCTGCTACGGCGGCCACCACCCAACGGCTGCGGCTGATGGATCCTCCTCGGGCAGGTCTGGTGCTCCTGCGACGCGAACGGTCCGGGTTCGGTTCCTCGGACCTGCGAGGCTGGTGGCGTGCGAGCGCTGGTCGCGGTGGTCGGAGGCGGCATCACGGGTCTCGCCGCCGCCCACACCCTGACGTCGTCGCGGCCGGATCTCGACGTTGTGGTGCTGGAGACGTCGGCACGGGTGGGCGGCAAGCTCGTGGTCGGCGAGGTCGGGGGAGTGGAGCTGGACCTGGGGGCGGAAGCACTGCTCAACCGGCGGCGAGAAGCAGTTGACCTGGCACGCGAGGTCGGGCTCGGCGCCGACGTGTGCCATCCCGAGACCACCGGCTCGGGCATCTGGACCCGAGACGGTGTGCGCCCGATGCCGGCCACGGTCATGGGTGTGCCCGCCGACCTCCCGCAGCTGTGGCGCTCGGGCGTCGTCTCCCGGCGGGGGGTCGCAAGGGCCGCAGCGGACCTCGTGCTGCCGTCCGACGGTTCGGCCGGCGACGTCAGCGTGGGCCGGTTCGTCGGTGCCCGCCTCGGCGCAGAGGTCGTGGAGCGGTTGGTGGAGCCGCTGCTGGGCGGTGTGTACGCAGGCCATGCGAGCCAGCTCTCCCTGCAGGCGGCGGCCGCTCAGATCGCCGCACTGGCCGATCGGCACCGCTCCCTGCTGCGGGCAGCCCGCGAGGCGCGGCCGCGACATCGACACCGCCTGCCCCCCGTCTTCGCCGGTGTTCGCGGCGGCGTCGGGCGGCTGCCGGCCGCGGTGTCCGGCGCGTCCGGTGCCACGGTCCGGACCGGGACGACGGTGCGGGGGCTGACCCGACGCGACCGCTGGGAGCTGCTGCTCGGGTCCTCCAGGGCTCCCGAGACGCTGGTCGCCGACGCGGTTGTGCTCGCCACCCCCGCGCCTGCGGCGGCCCGGCTGCTGGGGCAGACCTGCCCCTCGGCAGCAGCAGAGCTGGAGGAGATCCGCTACGCCAGCACCGCGGTGGTCACCTTGGCCATCCGGTCGGCGACGCTGCCGGTGCTGGCCGGCACGGGGTTCCTGGTACCGCCGGTCGACGCCCGAGTCATCAAAGCCGTCACCTACTCCGGCCGCAAGTGGGGTTGGCTGCAACGATCGGCGGGGAGCGAGATGACCATGTTGCGCGCCTCGATCGGCCGGCTGGGGGACGAGGCCCTGCTCCAACGTGACGACTCGGAGCTGGTCGAGCTGGCCCGGTCTGACCTGGGGACAGCCCTCGGACGTCAACCGCAACTAGTCGACGCCGCCGTGACCCGCTGGGGTGGGGCGCTGCCGCAGTACGCCGTCGGGCACCGCAGCCGTGTCGAGCGGATCAGGGCCGCGGTGGCAGCTGCCCCGCGACTAGAGGTCTGCGGGGCCGCGTACGACGGCATCGGCGTGGCGGCCTGCATCGCTGATGGGCAGCGGGCGGCCGGGCGGCTGCTCGTCGACTTGGCGGCCGCGAGAGGATTGAGCACGTGACCGAGGCACAGCGACGGCCGAACGCCGGCAAGGCAGCTCGAGACCTCAACGCCGGCATCCGCTACACGATGTGGTCGGTCTTCGCGCTCGGCTCGCCGCTGGGGCACTCCGATCGGCCGGTCCTGGCAGCCGAGGTGGATGAGCTCTTCTCGCAGCTGGCCGCCAAGGGGGTGGAGGTGCGGGGGGTGTACGACCTCAGCGGGCTGCGAGCCGACGCCGACCTGATGCTCTGGGCGCACGCCGAGTCGGCCGAGCTGTTGCAGGAGGCCTACAACAGGTTGCGCGCCACCAGCCTGGGAGCGTCACTGCGGCCGGTGTGGTCCCAGGTCGCGCTGCACCGGCCGGCCGAGTTCAACAAGAGCCACGTCCCGGCGTTCTTGGCCGGCGAGCCACCGCGGGCGTACGTCTGCGTCTATCCCTTCGTCCGGTCGTACGAGTGGTACCTCCTCGCGGAGGAGGACCGCCGGGCCATGCTCGCCGAGCACGGCCGGATGGCGCGCGACTATCCCGACGTGCGCGCCAACACGGTGTCGGCGTTCGCGCTCGGCGACTACGAGTGGATGCTGGCCTTCGAGGCGGACGAGCTGCACCGCATCGTCGACCTGATGCGAGCACTGCGCGCCAGCTCGGCCCGCCGTCACGTGCGGGAGGAGGTCCCGTTCTTCACCGGGCGCCGCCGAGAGGTCGCGGACCTGGTGGCCGACCTGCCGTGAGGCCAGTCCGACCGGCCGGCATCAGCGCCGGTGGGGTCCACCCACCGCAGTGGCGGTCACCGCGGTGAGGTTCTGGTAGCCGCCGGAGCTCGGATCGTACGGGCCGCTGCAGGTGATGAGCACCAGCCTGAGCCGTCCGGCGGCCGAGAAGAGGTCGGGCCGGTCGGCCAGGGCGGTCTTGGCGACGACCTCCACCGCTGCGACCTTGAAGACCTGGCGGACGCCCCGAGCGGTCACCGCGACGCGGTCACCGGAGCGTGCGTCCAGCAGCTGGGCGAAGGGGCCCAGCCCCTCGCTGGCCGAGTCGACATGGGCTGCGATGACGACCGTGCCGAAGGGGTCACCGAGGCGCGCCCCGCCGTCCCACCATCCGGCGGCGCTCAGGTGGGCCGGGACCACGAGCTGGCCGGCGGCGTTGGTGGAAGCCGGCCGAACGGCGACGTGACTGCCGCTGGGCAACCGCAGCGCCGTCGGCCGCGCAGGCTTCACCGCTACGGCCACCCGCACTCCCGGCGCCGCCGGTACGAAGCGCGCCGCCGGGGCCGTTGTCGGCAGGTCCGCGGGGCCGGGGGCGGAACCGGTCCCCGCCGTACCGCTCGAGTCGGCGGCCGCGATCGGGACGGCAACGGCAGCGGCCGTGGCGAGCCCTACCAGCGCGGCAACCAGGCCGGGGCGGCGCCGGCGGCCCCTATGCGCTCCGGACGTGTCGGCCACGCGGCCTCCTCGCCAGCAACATCGCCCCGCCGGCCGCCAGGACGGCCGACAGCCAGATCGCGACCGCCGGCGGACCCCCTGGCTCGGAAACGGGCACCGCTGCCACCAGGCCGGCGGAACCGGTATTGATGATGGTCGGAGGCGCGCTTCCGGCGGTCGCCAGCGGAAGCTGCTGCACGATGACGTCCATCGAGCCGTTGCTGGGTCGCCCGATGGCGAACACCTGCGTCAGCGTCCGGGCCGCGATGTCGAGACCCACCGGGCCGAGCAGCGGGTCCCCGCGGGTACCGGTCGCCAAGATCGCCACCTGGTGGGTGCCCGACGGGACATCGGCCGTCGCGAACTCTCCGTTGGCCACGTTGGAGAACAGCACCGAACCATCCACGTGGATGTCCGCCGGCGGCACCACCGCGGTGTGGGCCACCATCACCCGGCCTTGCCCAGCCGACACCGGGCGGAGCGGGTTGCGGTACGTCGTCACCAACGGGTCACCCTTCACCGCGGCCGGTCGGTGCAGCACCACGTCGCGGCTCTTCCCGGCCACCACCCGGATGGACGTCCGCACCGACCAGTTGCCGGCTGCGGGTGTGAGGGTCAGCGCATGGCGTCCCGCGCTCAGGTGCAGCGGCCCGAGGATCGCCTTGGCGGCGAGGCTCTTGCCCTGCGACCGGCCATCGATCGACACCGCGACTGTCGCGTTCGACACGGCCTGGATCACGTACACCTCGCCGGTACGGGCGGGCTTCGCGTTCGCCGCCGACGTCCCGGAGATCCCGGCGCCGGCGACGACGAGCAGCACCGCACCGGCCCATCTGGTCCAGCTGCGCATGTCGAGTCCTCACTCCAGAAGGTGGTCACCCAGTCGTGACCCCGGGCCCTACTGTGTCACTATCGGCGGGCATTGCGGAATAGCGTCAGAAGGTGCCAGTGCAGCGGCAGGGTGAACCCCCGGACGGAGACGTCGAATCCGGTGGCAGCAGCGTCGCGCCCAGTCCAGACGGTGCCCGGCACAAGGGGTCGCGGCCAAGGAGCCTGCTGCTGCTGTGGCTCATCGGTGGGGTCGTCTTGGCGCTGGTGGTCGGAGGGCTCCTGGCCACTCGGCTGCCCAAGGACTCGTCGGGACCCTCTGACACGACGACCACTCAACCGAGCCCGGGGGTGGCGTCGAGCGCCTCGCCGACCAACCCGTCGAGCGCCTCGCCGACCACCCCAGAGGTCGTTGCTCCTCACCTGTCCTTGCGTGTCCGGTTGGCCTCTGACCGAGTGGTCAAGACGAGCGCGCGGCTGGGCGCTCGGCAGCCCTTCTCCCGGCTCCGGCTGACCGTCTGGTCTGCCTCCCGTCGGGCGCGGATGAGCGGCTACGCGTTCCGGCCACGGCTGAGCCGGGTGAGGGTGACTGCCGACGGCACGCCGGTCCCGGCACCCACGACCATGCGTGCCGGGCAGTCCGTCGTACTCCGCCTGGCTGCACCCACCCGTACGGTGGATGTCCACTTCCGCGGTCACGGCCAGCTGGCGCGGACGGGATCGCCGGTGCCGAGCCGGGCGCTGGCGCTCGTCAACGCCGTGATCGTGAGTACCGGGTCCGCGAAGGTCCCCGTACGCGTCCACCTCGTTCATCCCCGGGTGCTCAACGTGGCCTGCCTGAGTGGCACTTCGCTGCCCCAACCGTGCGGTGCACCGGACCGCAAGGGGTGGCACGTGCAGGTGTCGCGCGCTCGCGCGGCCACCGTGGTGGCTCAGGTCGACGTCGCCCCGTCCTGATCGCGAGGCGCCGGTTCCAGCGTGAGGCTGATCGAGTTGATGCAGAAGCGCTGGTCGGTCGGCGTCCGGTAGCCCTCACCCTCGAAGACGTGACCGAGGTGAGAACCGCAGGTGCCGCAGCGAACCTCGACCCGCTTCGTACCCAGCGATCGGTCCTCGACGTAGTCGACGCTGCCGTCCAACGGCGCGTAGAACGACGGCCAGCCACAGTGGGAGTCGAACTTGGCCTCGGACCGGAAAAGCTCGGCCGAGCAGGCTCGGCAACGGTAGACACCGACCGTCGAGGTGTCGACGTACTCCCCGCTCCAGGGCCGCTCGGTGGCCGCCTGGCGCAAGACGGCGTACTCCTGGGGGCTGAGCCGTGCTCGCCACTGGCCTTCGGTGCGGGCGTCGGGTGCTGCCATGCCCTCAACCTACGTCGGACGTGCGGATAACGTGAGCCACATGGCCAGCGAGTTCCAGGACCTGGACGTCGCCGGGCGAACCATCCGGGTGACCAGTCCGGGGCGGGAGATCTTTGCGGCGACCGACCGCGGTCCGGCGGTGACCAAGCTGGAGGTCGTCTCGTACTACGCCACCGTCGGTGAGGCGATGCTGCGAGCGGTCTACGAGCGGCCGGTGACGCTCGAGCGGTGGCCGAAGGGCGTCTTCGCGGGCGCGGTGCTGGCGACTCGCCAGGACAACCGGGGCGACGCGTTCTTCCAAAAGCGCATTCCCCAGGGCGCGCCGGCCTGGGTGGAGACGGCGACGATCACGTTCCCGTCGGGCCGTTTCGCCGACGAGGTGTGCCCGACCGAGCCGGCCGTGCTGGCTTGGGCGGCCCAGATGGGCACGATCACGTTCCACCCGTGGCCGGTGCGACGAGACGACGTGGACCATCCAGACGAGCTCCGCATCGATCTCGACCCGCAGCCTGGCACCGACTTCGCCGACGCCGTCGAGGTCGCCTCGCAAGCGCGCGGGCTGCTCGACGAGCTCGGCATGGTCGGCTTCCCCAAGACATCGGGCGGCCGGGGACTGCACATCTACATCCGCATCCAGCCGCGCTGGACGTTCACCGACGTACGCCACGCGGCGATCGCGTTCGGCCGCGAGCTGGAGCGGCGGATGCCGGGGCGGGTGACCACCGAGTGGTGGAAGGAGCAGCGGGGGGAGGCCGTGTTCGTCGACTACAACCAGAACGCCCGAGACCGGACCATCGCCAGCGCCTACAGTTTGCGCCCTCGACCAGGTGCGCCGGTGTCGACTCCGCTGTCGTGGTCGGAGGTCGCCGACATTGACCCGCGTGACCTCACCCTGCACACCGTGCCCGGCCGCCTGGCGGCGAACGGCGACCCGATGGCCGACATGGACCAGCGCGAGCATCCCCTCGACGACCTGCTCGAGTGGTACGAGCGTGACGAGCGTCGAGGGGTAGCCGACATGCCGTATCCCCCGGACTACCCGAAGATGCCGGGCGAGCCGATGCGGGTGCAGCCCAGCCGGGCCAAGCGCTGACCGCGGCAGTTCGGCGGCCCTGGGGCGGATCTCCCGACGCACACGTGGCGCCCACCACCGAAACGTCGGGAGATCGCAGGGGCAGAGCCAGCCGCGCCACCGCATCGGTGCAAGTCAGGCGGTGTGGTTCTTCACCTCGTGATCGCGGCCTTGTTCGTTGGCTTGCAAGACGACCTCCCGAGCCAGGTCGCGCAGCTTGATGTTGCCGTTCTGCGACACCCGGAGCAGGAACTGGAACGCCCGCTCCTCGTCCACCTGGTAGCGCTCCATCGTGATACCCAGCGCCTGCCCGATGGCCTTGCGGTTCGATAGCGCCTCGCTGAGCTGCTGTTCGGTGCGGACGCGACCGAGGGCGATTCCGGCGTGAGTCGCGAACAGCTCGCCGATGTAGTGTGCGTCGTCGTCGAGCGCGTGCTTCTTCGTCGCGTAGATGTTGAGGCCGGCGAGCCGGTTGCTTCGCGCGAACAGCGGCCATCCCATCTGTGAGACGACGCCGAACCTCACCGCTCGTGGTGCGTACGCCGGCCAGCGGTCGTCGTCGCACAGGTCACCGCTCTCCACCCGGGCCTGGCCGTTGAGCGCGTCGATGCAGGGGCCCTCCTCGAGCTCGCGCTGCAGGTCGTCGAGCGCGACGACGACATCGTGGGTGGGCGCCACCGTCGCCTTGCGACCGTCGCGGTGCCCGATCATGATGCCCGCGTAGTCGGCGCCCGGAACGGTTTCACACACCAGCCGGGTGATCATCTCGAGCGTGCTGTCGACGTCGAGGGATTCCTCCAGGTTGCGGGCGACCTGGCTCATGACGCTGGCCAGCGGCTGGCGAAGTGATTCGACCACGGCCGTCACTGTACGGGAGCCAAATGACGGGAGTCACCGGCGCCGTTCGGGACGCCGGCGGCAGCTCAGCCGCGCCGCAGGACGGCTACCGAGCGGGCGGTGACCGATCGTTGTGAGCCGCCCGGGTACACCGCCGCGACCTGCCCTTCCGACGCTTCGTCGCCGGCGGTGTCCAGGACCGGAATCCACTGCTCGCCGTACGGCGCTGCGGGCAACATCATCTCCACGTCCTTCTCGTCGGGGTTCAGCAGCAGCAGGAAGGAGCTGTCCTGGATCTGCTCACCACGCAGGCCGGGCTCGGTGATGGCGTCGCCGTTGAGGTAGACCGCCATCGCGCGCTCCGACGTCCCGCCCCAGTCCTCGGCGCCCATCGGTGAGCCGTCCGGCAGCAGCCAGGCGATGTCCGGCACCCCCGAGCCGTTCCGGACCCCGGTGAAGAAGCGCCTTCGGCGAAACAGCGGATGGGCGGCGCGGAACCTGAGCAGGGATCGGGTGAACGCCAGCAGGTCGGTGTCCACGGCGGACCAGTCGACCCAGCTGACCGCGGAGTCCTGGCAGTAGGCGTTGTTGTTGCCGTGCTGGGTGCGCCCGAGCTCGTCGCCGGCCAGCAGCATCGGAACGCCCTGGCTCAACAGCAACGTGGTGAGCAGGTTGCGCTGCTGGCGGTCGCGGAGCTCCAGGACCTCCGAGTCGTCGGTCGGTCCCTCGACACCGCAGTTCCAGGACCGGTTGTGGTTGTCGCCGTCACGGTTGTCCTCGCGATTCGCCTGGTTGTGCTTGGCGTTGTACGACACCAGGTCGCGCAAGGTGAATCCGTCGTGCGCGGTGACGAAGTTGATCGACGCGTACGGTGCCCGGCCGTCGGTCTCGTACAGGTCGCTGGAGCCTGAGAGCCGGGCCGCGAACTCCCCGAGTGTGCGCGGCTCACCCCGCCAGAAGTCGCGGACGCAGTCGCGGTAACGCCCGTTCCACTCCGTCCACCGGGGCGGGAACTGACCGACCTGGTAGCCACCGGGTCCGACGTCCCAGGGCTCGGCGATCAGCTTGACCTGCGAGACCACCGGGTCCTGCTGCACCAGGTCGAAGAACGCGCTCAGCCGGTCGACCTCGTGGAACTGGCGGGCCAGGCTCGCCGCCAGGTCGAACCGGAAACCGTCCACGTGCATGTCGAGGACCCAGTAGCGAAGCGAGTCCATGATCAGCTGCAGCACGTGCGGATGGCGCATCGCCAGCGTGTTGCCGGTTCCGGTGGTGTCGTAGTAGAACGCCGGGTCGTCGTCGGCCAGCCGGTAGTACGCCGGGTTGTCGATGCCGCGGAAACCCAGCGTCGGGCCGAGGTGGTTGCCCTCGGCGGTGTGGTTGTAGACCACGTCGAGGATGACCTCGATGTCGGCTCGGTGCAGCGTGCGGACCATCGCCTTGAACTCCAGCACCTGGTTGCCCCGCTGCCCGGTGGAGCTGTAGGCGTTGTGCGGGGCGAAGAAGCCGATCGTGTTGTAGCCCCAGTAGTTGGTGAGTCCCGCTGCGACCAGGCCGGCGTCGTTCACGAACTGGTGCACCGGCATCAGCTCCAGCGCCGTCACCCCGAGCGTGGTCAGGTGGTCGAGCATCACCGGATGCGCCAGCGCCGCGTACGTCCCCCGGATCTCCGCGGGAATGCCGGGGTGTGTGTAGGTGAGCCCCTTGACGTGCGCCTCGTAGACGACGGTTTCGTGGTAGGGCCGCCGGGGAGGGCGGTCCTCCTGCCAGTCGAAGTACGGGTTGATCACCACCGACTTCATCGTGTGGCGCGCGGAGTCGTCGGTGTTGACACGGTCCACCGCTGCCACGTCGTAGGAGAAGCATGCCGGCGCCCAGTCGATTGCCCCGTCGAGCGCCTTTGCGTACGGGTCGATGAGCAGCTTCGAGGCGTTGCAGCGCAGGCCCCGCGACGGGTCGTACGGACCGTGGACGCGGAAGCCGTAGCGCTGTCCCGGGCCGACGCGCGGCAGGTAGACATGCCAGACCAGAGCGTCGCGCTCGCTCATCTCGACCCGCGTCTCGCGCCCGTCGTCGTCGAGCAGGCACAGCTCCACCCGGTCGGCGACCTCGGAGAACAGCGCGAAGTTCGTGCCGGCGCCGTCGTAGGTGGCACCCAGCGGGTACGGGCCACCGGGCCAGACCTCCATCGTTGCCCTCCGCTACAGGATCGTGTTGCCCTCGCCGGCCCCACTGGCCTGCTCGTCGAACGTCTCGTGCTCGAGCAGGTGCAGGGTCGGCACCCCCAGTCGGCGGCGGGCGCGGGACGTCCAGTCGACGTGGAAGAACTGCTGCACCGCGTGCGGGGCGGTCAAGATGATCGCCTCGGCGGCCTCGTGCGCGGCAACGACCGAGGCCAGCGCGTCGATCGGGTCGCCGCTCGAGACCTGGCCGTCGGCGCTGTTGCCACCGCCGCGGAGCAGCCGCAGGCACGCGTCCAACGCCGCCGAGGCCGAGTCCGCGGCGTCTCGCTCCAGCGCCTCGATGTCCCCGGCGCCCAGCGGGGAGACGACGGGCACCAGCTCGGGACCCAGCAGCGACCCCATCGAGTCGTGCACCCGGGCCGCGGCCTCGTCGACCGGCATCACCAGGTGATAGCAGACGGTGTCGTCGATGCCTTCGTGCAGGCTCGTCACCTGCTGCGCGTCGAGCCCGGTCATCTCGCGCTCGACCAGCAGCGCCACGTCGTACATCTGCCTCCTCGTGCCGGTGAGTGCCCGGCCCACCCTATGGGCCGGGCGTCCGGCCCCGCCGCCGTGGGCGACAATGCCCCGCATGCGCCTGCCCGTGATGCCGCCCGTGGCGCCGATGCTCGCCCGGTCGGTGGCGGAGATCCCAGACGTCGGTCACGTCGAGCCCAAGTGGGACGGTTTCCGCACGATCGTCTTCCGGGACGGCGACGAGGTCGCCCTGGGCAGCCGAAACGAGCGGCCGATGACCCGGTACTTCCCGGAGGTCGTGGCGGCCGTTCGGGAGAACCTTCCGCAGCGCTGCGTGGTGGACGGCGAGATCGTCGTCGTCAGCGACGACCGGTTGGACTTCGAGGCGCTGCAGCAGCGCATCCATCCGGCGGAGTCTCGGGTGAGGTTGCTCGCCGGTGAGACTCCGGCGTCGTTCATCGCCTTCGACCTGCTCGCGATCGACGACGAGTCGCTCATGCAGACTCCGTTCGGCCAGCGGCGGAGCCGGCTCGCTGCCGCCCTGGCCGGTTCCCTGCCACCGGTCCACCTCACGCCCGCCACCGCCGACATGGGGCAGGCCGCGCAGTGGTTCGCGGCCTTCGAGGGGGCCGGCCTCGACGGTGTGGTCGCCAAGCCGGTCGGCGCGCCGTACACGCCCGGCAAGCGCACGATGGCCAAGGTCAAGCACGAACGGACCGCCGACTGCGTGGTCGCCGGCTTCCGCTGGCACAAGAGCGGGCCCGTGGTCGGATCGCTGCTGCTGGGGCTGTACGACGGTGACGACGCGCTTCAGCACGTCGGGGTGAGTGCCTCGTTCTCGATGCCGCGGCGGGCCGCACTCGTCGAGGAGGTGGCGGCGCACCGCATGGACGACGCGAGCGGGCATCCCTGGGCCGCCTGGGCGCAGGCGGGTGCCCACGCCGCCGCCCGGCTGCCGGGGGCGGTGTCGCGGTGGAACGCCACCAAGGACCTGTCCTGGCTCCCGCTGCGACCCGAGCTGGTCGTCGAGGTCGCCTACGACCACATGGAGGGGACCCGGTTTCGTCACACCGCCCAATTCCGACGCTGGCGCCCCGACCGCGACCCGGTGTCGTGCACGTACGACCAGCTCGACCAGCCGGTCCGGTTCCGGCTCGCGTCCGTACTCGCCGGGGAAGGGACCTGAGCGGCGCGCCGGCCCGCGGGCGCGCGATCGTTACCTTAGGGGCATGGCAGGTGACTCGGTCACCGAAACGGCGCCGCGGGCGAGCACCTGGAGGACGGTCCGCGACGCCGCATGGCGGCTTGTCACCGCCACGGTGGGCAACATCTTCCGCTACCGCGTCACCGGCCTTGCCGCGGAGGCGGCCTTCTTCGCGCTGCTCTCGCTGCCACCGCTGATCTTCGGGCTCGCCGGCACCATCGGCTACCTCGCCAACACCTACGGGGTGGCCGAGGTCGACAGCCTCAAGCAGCAGGTGCTCGACCTCGCCTCGCGGGCGCTGACCGACCAGACCGTGAGCGACGTCATCGCCCCCACGCTCGACGACGTGCTCGCCGGCGGTCGCTTCGACGTGGTGTCGATCGGCTTCGTGCTGGCGTTGTGGTCCGGCTCACGAGCGCTGAACGTGTTCATCGACACGATCACGATCATGTACGGGCTGGGCGGCCGCCGGGGCATCGTGAAGACCAGGGCGCTGTCGTTCTCGCTCTACGTCGTCGCGCTGCTGCTCGGCATCATCGTTATCCCGCTGCTGCTGGCCGGCCCTGGCCTGGTCGCCCAGCTGGTCCCCCAGCGGCTCGACTTCGTCATGGTCCTGTACTGGCCGACGGTGCTGTTGTTGACCATCGGCTTCATCACCACGCTGTACCACCTGTCGGTCCCCGTACGCACCTCTTGGCGTTACGACATCCCCGGCGCGGTCTTCACCCTCGCCGGTTGGATCGCCGGCAGCTGGGGGCTGCGCTGGACGCTGGTGCACACGGTCGGGGGCACGTCGATCTACGGGCCGCTGGCGGCGCCGATCGCGGTGTTGATCTGGTTCTACCTGCTCTCGATCGTCGTCTTGATCGGAGCCGCCCTCAACGCCTCGTTCGACCGGGTGTTCCCCGCGAACAGCACCGCCCGTGCGCGGCTCGAGGTGGTCAGCCGGCTGCGCGCCCGGGCGATGCAGCTGCGGCTGCGCGATGCCGGGCTCGCCCTCGACGAAACCGAACAGCCCGGAGAGGACCAGCTGGTCGAGGACGAGTTGCACGAGCAGTCCCGCCGGGTTCTCGAGGACGCCCGTCGGCGCCGCTCGCCGCTGCGGCGATCCGGCCCCGCCCGGCGCTGAGACGTCCTGGTGGGCGTGACGGTGGGGGAATGGGGCGCCGGCCCGGGGGTACGAGGGGGAGATGGCGGTCGTCACCGCCGGCTCCGACCACGGAGCGCAGAAGACATCTCCACGGGAGGCAACGGCATGCTGAACGACGATCAGATCCAGGATGTGATGGGGAGCACTGCGTATGGCAGTGATGGGGAGAAGATCGGGAAGGTTGGTCAGGTGTATCTGGATGATCAGAGTGGTCGTCCGGAGTGGGCGACGGTGAATACGGGGATGTTCGGGACGGGTGAGAGTTTCGTGCCGTTGGGGGAGGCGTCGTTCTCGGGGGATCGGTTGACGGTGGGGTACTCCAAGGACAAGGTGAAGGACGCGCCGAGTGTGGGGGACTCCGATGGGCATCTGGGGCCGGAGGAGGAGCGGGAGCTGTACTCCTATTACGGGATGGGGTACGGGGACGCGGAGACCACGACGACGCAGTCGACCCGGTCGGAGGGCCATGACACGTCGGGTCCGGAGACTGATGAGGCGATGACGTTGTCGCAGGAGCGGGTTGAGGTGGGGACCCGGTCGCAGGAGACGGGTCGGGCCCGGTTGCGTAAGTATGTGGAGACCGAGCAGGTGGAGCACACGGTGCCGGTGACCCGGGAGCGGGCGGTGGTGGAGCGGGAGCCGATCAGCGACGCGAACCGGGACGCTGCGACGTCGGGACCGGAGTTCTCCGAGGAGGAGCACGAGGTGGTGCTGCGGGAGGAGACGCCGGTGGTGGAGAAGACCACCGAGCCCGTGGAGCGGGTGCGGTTGGGCACCGAGCAGGTGACCACCGAGGAGACCGTCACCGACGAGGTCCGCCGCGAACGCGTCGACACCGAAGGCGACCTCACGGACGGTGGCACCACTAGCGACGGTCGAACGACCACCTGACCGCTCGTCGTCGAAGGGAGCCGTAGCCCGGTGGGCTTGGCGGCTCCCTTCGACGTCATGGGTGAGTTCCGCATGGTCCGGTCGGATGCGGGTATCGCTGCCTCATGACGACACCACAGCCGATCGTGCCAACCGGCGACGAGCCGAACAGCCCGACGCACGACGACGCCCAATCGGAGGAGCACATCGAGGGGACTCGGGACCAGGAACCTGGCGCCCGCGGCCCCATCAGTGCCGACAACGAGCCCGACGACGACCCGGACGCGCAACGAGAGCAGCTGCCCCCGGCCTGAGCCCCTACGCCGGAGAGGTTGCAGATCACGGAGCTCGCCCTAGAGTGGGCGGCTGCTTTGGCTGTCGCGTCGGCGTCAGCTGGCGCATAGCACAAGTGCTACTGTGGGTGTATGAGCACCGTCGGGCTACGCGAGCTTCGTCAGGACGCCTCTGACCTGATGCGCCGGGTCGAGGCCGGTGAGGAGATCACGATCACGGTCTCCGGCCGCCCGAGCGCACGCCTTGTCCCGGCCCGGTCGTCGCCGTGGCGGTCCTGGACGGAGATCGCTGACCTGTTCCGAGGTCCGGCGGACGTCGAGTGGGAGCTAGATCGGGACCTTCTCGACGCCGATGTTCGTGACCCCTGGGCAGCGCGGTGACGGAACCGGTCGAGCTGCCTGAGCGCGCCATCCTCGACACAAGCGTCGTCATCGCGGACAACGTCGCACCCATCCCTGGTGTGCTCGCGATCAGCGCCGTCACACTGGCCGAGCTGCACTTCGGCGTCCTTGTGGCCAGGACCGCAAAGGTCCGTGCCGAGCGCCTGAGACGCCTGAGCGTCCTTCAGCGGCACTTCAATGCGCTGCCTGTCGACGAGGCAGTGGCGGTCAGCTATGGCCGTCTCGCGGCCGCGGTCGTTGATGCCGGCCGCCAGCCCAGGCGTCGGGTCATGGACCTGCTCATCGCAGCAACCGCCAACGCGCACGGTGCTCGGCTCTGCACCCGGAACCCCGGCGACTTCACCGGTCTCGAAGACTCAATCACCGTCGTCGCCGTTTGACTTGCCCTCCGTCGATGGCGATTTCGCGACGGGGGTGACTTACCCGATAGACGCGTCGGGCGTTCGCCTGCGCACGGCTCGCGTGAACTCGTCACCGGCCGAGGATAGGAACGATTCGCGGCCGAGATGGCGGCGACCGCGTTGAGGGCGGAGAAGACTATGAAGGCGATGACGCGGACGGCATGGGAGGCACCGTGCGCGCCGCGGGACGGCCTGTGACCTGCGGGCTACTGGTGGGCGATACTGGGTTTGAACCAGTGACCTCTTCCGTGTCAAGGAAGCGCGCTACCACTGCGCCAATCGCCCGAGTCCGAGCTGTGCGTCCGGACCGAGGTGGAGACGGGATTCGAACCCGTGTACACGGCTTTGCAGGCCGTTGCCTAAGCCTCTCGGCCACTCCACCAGGACAGGCCTGCACGACCCGCTCCGAGCGGACGACGGGATTCGAACCCGCGACCCTCACCTTGGCAAGGTGATGCTCTACCAGCTGAGCCACGTCCGCGTACACCCCTGCTCCGGCGCCACACACTAGCCGATCGCAGCGACACCAGTCGTAGCGAGCACCGGCTGCTAGGAAGGTCCGGTCAAACCGGCTAGCGTCCAGCCCATGCGGGCATGGGTGAACGGAACGCTCCTCGACAATGCCGAGCGGTCGCTGAGTGTCTTCGACCACGGTCTGACCGTGGGGGACGGCGTCTTCGAGACCGTGAAGGTGACCCGCGGTCGCCCGTTCGCGCTGACGCGTCACCTGCAGCGGCTCGCGCGGTCGGCGACCGGCCTCGGGCTGCAGCCACCAGGGGAGGACGTGCTGCGCGGTGCCGTGGACGACGTGCTCTCGAGCAGCCCGGGCACGGAGACCGGGCGGTTGCGCCTCACCGTGACGGGCGGTCCGGCGCCGCTGGGCTCCGAGCGGGGGGACTCCGAGCCGACCGTGATTGTCGCGGCAGCACCGGAGAGTCACTGGGAGGACACCACTGCGGTCGCCACCGTTCCCTGGCCCCGCAACGAGCGAGGCGCGCTCACCGGCTTGAAGACAACCTCGTACGCGGAGAACGTCGTCGCGCTGGCGTACGCCAAGCAACGCGGTGCCGGTGAGGCGCTGTTCGCCAACACCGCAGGCGTCTTGTGCGAGGGCACCGGATCGAACGTCTTCTACGTGCTCGACGGCGAGCTGGTCACACCGACCCTGGCGTCTGGGTGCCTGGCAGGAGTCACCCGGGCGCTGGTCATCGACTGGTGCGGGGCGGCAGAGCGCGATGCGCCGATGGAGGTGCTCGCCGCGGCCGAGGAGATCCTCGTCGCGTCGACGACACGCGACGTCCAGCCCGTGCACCGCTGTGACCAGCGCGAGCTGACGGCCCCCGGGCCGGTGACGTCCCGCGCCCAGAAGACGTGGGCCGAGCGCGCTGCCGCGGACATGGACCCGTGAGGAGCGAGCTCAGGCCGAAGTCTGCTCCAGCAGTTCGCGGATGAGCGCATCCAGGTCCACACCGGACAGCTCCGCGCCGATCGCCACCAGCTGCTGGGTCATCTCCAAGAAGGCGGCGATCTCCGCCGAGCTGGTCCGCAGCACCGCCTCTCCCTGGGGTGACGTCAGCCGTACGTACACGACCGACCGACCGCTGTCGTCGATGCCGGGTCGGATGGCCATGTCACCCTCACCGACCGGTTCGTACATCCCGGCGCGCAGCAGCGAGCGGGCGAAGGTCCAGGACACGCTGTGGTCACCGAGCGCGAAGCGAGCGGTGACCGCGAAGGGGTCGCCAACCTCGTACGACAGCTGACAGGGAACTAGGGCTGGGGGCGCGTCCGATAGCAGGAGCTCGAAGCAGGCGGTGCGGATCACCCCGCAAGGCGACTCGTCCATCGTGGCCTTCCTCGGGCAACGTGCGCCCGAACGACGTCGTGCCCGTTCTTCGCAGCGGGCCCGGGTCAGGATGGGTTGGCAGTCATCGACGATGGGGTAGCGTGACGGTGGACTCCAGGCGACTGGCCCTGGGCGATTGGCGCAGTGGTAGCGCGCTTCGTTCACACCGAAGAGGTCACTGGTTCGAACCCAGTATCGCCCACAGAGAAACCGCAGGTCAGCGGCACAATCTGGGGAACCGGACAGGCATCGTGCCAGATATGTGCCAGACACCAGCGGGTTGCCCCGTCGCCCCCGCAGTCGGCATGTCGACCGCAACCTTCCGAGTGTCGTACCGAGCACCATTGGCTTTTGTTCGGTGGAACAGAAGCTATTCCGCGACCGTGCGCAACGCCGGCCCCGGCCCGTCCGCGGGGACCCCCGTCAGGGTGAGGCATTTGCCTCACCTGAGCCGGACGCGAATCGGGGGGTACCAGCACCCCACCCGGAGCCTGTTAGGCGCTCAGCGGGGCACACAGCGGCTCTGCTGAATCGGACAACCCGGGCGGAAGCGGCATACCGGTCGGGGTGCCCCCAATCGTTGCGGTGGAGCCGCCCTTCGCCGCACGGTCCCGCGCCTGCCCGCCTGGTCTAGACGCGGGTCAGGTTCAGCGGCGAGACTGCCGCGCATGGAACCTACCGACCGGACGGACATGGCCGAAGTGGCCGACCGACTCCCACGCGACCCGCTGCGCGAGGCTCTCGGGCACGCCTACTGGATGGGCGTCGACAACGCGCTCCGCGGGGGCGAAGGCGGGGCCGACACCAAGCGGGATGACTGCGTCGAGCTTGCGGTGGCGGCGTACAACATCATCGGCGCACGATGACGACGAGGGGGGGGG
>JBBPZV010000004.1:0-6332 GCA_038198775.1 Propionibacteriales bacterium
CCAATTCGGCGACCTGTTTCTTCAACCGGCCTTCACTACGCCACAACACAATCCGGGCCCGCGTCGCAACCATCGCCGACACATCAGCACTGTTCACCACGGTCCGCAACTCGGCTTGCTGGTCTACTGTCAACTTCATTTTCCTATTAAACACCTAACCACGTAAATTCACAAGGATCACGAGACACTAGACACCTACACCTAGCGACCAAGGATCGCTAGAGAATGTACTCGCCGGCGGGCGTCGCCTCCGCCCCGCCGTCGCCGTCGCTGGCGTGCAGCGCGCCCTCGCGGGCGCGCAGCTCCACCCGGCGGATCTTGCCGGAGGTCGTCTTGGGCAGCTCAGCGAACTCCAGGCGGCGGATCCGCTGGTAGGGCGCGAGGTTGTCGCGGGCGAACTGCAGGATCATCCGCGCGGTCTCCTCGGTCGGGTCGTACCCGGCGGCCAGCACGACGTAGGCCTTGGGCACCGCGAGCCGCACCGGGTCCGGCGACGGCACGACGGCCGCCTCGGCCACCGCGGGGTGCTCGATGAGCACGCTCTCCAGCTCGAAGGGGCTGATCCGGTAGTCGCTGGCCTTGAAGACGTCGTCGGCACGCCCGACGTAGGTGAGGTAGCCGTCCGCGTCGCGGGCCGCGACGTCGCCGGTGTGGTAGTAGCCGCCCGCCATCACCTCCGCACTGAGCTCCGGGTCGTCGCGGTAGCCGACCATCAGGCCGGTCGGACGCCGGGACAGGTCGAGGCAGATCTCACCCTCCGGTGCCTTCTCCCCCGTCGCCGGGTCGATCAACTCCACGACGAAGCCGGGGACCGGGCGGCCCATCGAGCCCGGCTTGACCGGTTGCCCGGGCGGGTTGGCGATCTGGACGCTGGTCTCCGTCTGGCCGAAACCGTCGCGGATCCGCACGCCCCACGCCTTCTCGACCTGCTCGATGACCTCGGGGTTGAGCGGTTCACCCGCGCCGACCACCTTCGTCGGCGGCGTGGCGAGGCCGGACAGGTCAGCCTGGATGATCATCCGCCAGACCGTGGGCGGGGCGCAGAAGCTGTCCACGTGGCAACGATCGAGCACCTCGAGCAAGCTCTGGGCGTCGAACTTCGCGTAGTTCATCACCAGCACGCAGGCCTCGGCGATCCACGGCGCGAACACATTGCTCCAGGCGTGCTTGGCCCAGCCCGGCGAGGAGATGTTGAGGTGCACGTCGCCGGGTTCGAGCCCGATCCAGTACATGGTGGACAGATGACCCACCGGGTAGGACGCGTGGGTGTGCTCGACGAGCTTGGGCTTGGCCGTGGTGCCCGAGGTGAAGTAGAGCAGCAGGGTGTCGCTCGTCGAGGTGGTGCCGTCGGGGGTGAAGTCGGCGGAGGCGTCGGCGGTGTCGGTGTAGTCCAACCAGCCCGGCGAGGCAGCGCCGCTCTCAGGGCGCACCGCGATGCGGGTGTAGTCGCCCTCGACGTCGTCGAACTTTCCGGCGTCGGTGGCGCCCACCACGACGTGCCCGGCGTTGCCGCGCTCCACCCGGTCGCGCAGGTCGGCCGCGTTGAGCAGCGTGGTGGCCGGGATGACGACGGCGCCGAGCTTCATTGCGGCGAGCAGCGTCTCCCACAGCTCGACCTGGTTGCCGAGCATGAGGATGATCCGGTCGCCGCGGTCGACGCCGTGGGCCCGCAGCCAGTTGGCGACCCGGTTGGAGCGCTGCGACAGCTCCGCGAAGGTCCAGTACGCCTCGGAGCCGTCGCTCTCCACGATCCACAACGCGCGCCGCGCGCCGCGCTCCGGGTCGACGGCGACGGCGTCGAAATGGTCGAGCGCCCAGTTGAACTCGTCGAGCTCGGGCCAGCAGAAGTCCCGGTAGGCGGTGTCGTAGTCCTCGCGGTGCACGAACAGGAACTCCCGCGCCGCATAGAAGGCCTGCGCGCCCGTGCTGGCGCCGCTCATCTGCCACCCCGCTGGTCGTCCGTGCGTACCCACATCCTGCTGGCCGCCCACCCTAACGACCGGCCTAAGGGGTGCACAACGTCGCCCATTCGGGTGAACACGGGTTCGAACTGCTGCGTTCGCACCCCCGGTGACGACTCCCTCCACGACGCTGTCCGAACACCGGACACCGCGGATCGCCAGGGGGTGAGTGATGACGAGCAGCGACTCGGTCCAGCAGGACATGTTCACCGTGCTGCACGGGCAGCCCGCACCGGTGGTGACCCGCTGGACCTACTCTGCGGCCGATCCCTTCGCCGTCACCATCGCGGTCCGGACCAGGCAGGACCGCTGGGTAGAGTGGCTCGTCGCCCGTGAGCTCGTCATCGAGGCCTTGGACGGCCCGGCCGGCCGCGGCGACATCCGGATGAGCCCGCAGGTGGTGCAGGGCTACGAGATCGTGGAGATCGAGATCCGGTCCACCGACGGCCGCGCCGTGCTCGAGGTCGACCGCGACCTGCTCCGGCACTTCATCGACTCCAGCGTCGAACTCGTGGCCCTCGGTGACGAGGCAACCCGAATGGATCTCGACGCGGAGATCGCCAAGATCACCGGCAGTCGCACCGAGTAACACCGTCACTCAGCGGTGCGTTCCTGCGGCGGCGTCACGGGCGGCGTCCCGCTCGGCGCGCTCGGCCTGCGGGTCCTGCTCTGCGCTCAGGGCCACCTCGAGGTCGTCCAGCGGCGTCTGGTCGGCGACCGGCTCGAACCCGGCGTCCACATCATGCACGGCGGCCTCCTCGGCCGACCCGGCACCGCCGTCGATCCCGACATCGACGGCCTCGTTCGTGTCTGCGGACTGACCGACGGCGTTGGCCTCGGCGACGGCCAACCGCCCGGTGCGCGTCGGGTCCTCGTCCCGGGCGTACTCGGGGCGCTCCCTGGCCAGCTTCTGGTCCAACGTCTCACCCTCCCTGGCTCCCGCCCCGGTCACGCCGTCCTCGTCGAGGACGTATGGCCGGTCCGGTGGCACATAGCCGGCGTCGAGTGCGTCGCCGTCCCCCGGCGGCCCGGACAACGTCTCCTCGGTCTCCAGATGCAGGCTGCTCGCCAGGTCGGCGGCTTCGGGCTGCTCCTCGTAGTCACGCTGGGCCATCAGGTTCGATCCTCTCCGGTCGTCGGATTCCCGCCCGCCTACCCGGGACGGCCTCGGCGTATACCGCCCGCTCGCAGTAGGTCCACAGCTCGTCCCGCGCGGCCACGCTCTCCCACATCGCTCCTCAGGACACGTCAGGCCCGGACTGGTCTGCCGCATCATCCTCGGGCGCGCGCGGCAGTCGGTCGGCCGGGTAGCGGTGCCGCAGCAGCACCCGACTCCCCCGCTGGTCGAAGTGGATCAACACGGTGTCGACCATGTGGTGCATCAGCCCGATGCCCCTGCCGGCCCGGTCGTTCTCCCGCCAGGCGCCGTGGTCGGTGACCTCGACACAGAGCGCGTCGGTCTCCGTCCACAGCGTCAGCTCAACGGTCCCCGCCTCGCCGGGAAGATAGGCGTGCCGAACCACGTTGGCCGCGGCCTCGTCGACCGCGAGCACGACATCGTCGGTTTCCTCCGAGGTCAGCCCCAGCGGCACGAGCCACGCAAGCAGCTCTCGTCTAATCAGACCCAACTGGCTGGCCTCCGCGGGCCAGCTACGGTGGACGAACTCGACGCGGTCGGGCACTGATGTTCCCCCGCGGTATCGGACGTGGAACTCTTTTCGCCGCGGTAATACCCGCATCATCGACGAGAGAAACCCGGCCGCCGCCGCTGATCGTCGCATTCACCCTTTCGGTACCACGCCGGGCCGGCGGCACTCAACGTTCCATCGGTCCGCGTCGCAGCAAGTAGGTGTCCATGATCCAGCCCTTCTTTTCCCGGCAGGCGGCGCGTAACCGCTGGATCCTACCCTTGACCTCCTGCAGGTTCCCTGACACCAACACCTCGTCTGGTGACCCCAGGTAAGCTCCCCAGTATATTTCGAGGTCGGGGTCGTTCAATTCGGCAAACGTCGCCCTGCTGTCGAGCATGACGACCACGTCGTCGATGTCCGCCGGAAGTCCCGCGGCAAGCCACCGCCCGGTGGTGATCAGCACCGGGCGGCCGATCCGGTTGAGGATCAGCCGGTGCGCGGCGGCGAGGGCCTGCACGCTGCTGATGCCGGGGATGCTCTCGACCTCGAACCGCACCTCACCACGACTGGCAATGCGGTCCAGCAGCCGAAGCGTACCGTCGTAGAGCGACGGGTCGCCCCAGACGAGGAAGGCACCGCACCCGGAGTCGTCCAGTTCATTGGTGATCATCTGCTCGTAGACCTCGGCGCGCCGGTCCTGCCAGTCGACGACGGCGTCGCGATAGGCATCGGCGGTGCGGTCACGTTCGGGATCGGCCGCCTCCACCACCCGATAACGGCCGTGCTCAACATGCCGGTCCAGCAACTCGGTGCGCAACCCGGTCAGGTCGCTCTTCGCGCTGCCCTTGTCGATGACGAAGAACACATCCACCCGGTTCATGGCCTTGATGGCCTGGACCGTGAGGTGGTCGGGATCACCCGACCCGATTCCGATGACGAGAACCTTTCGCATTCCCTACGCCTCCATTGCGGCGCCGGACCTGCGCCGGCTGGCTCTACCGGGATGCGTGCTGCGGCGACCTATGGCTCTGCGTACGCCTGAGCAACGGGTCCCCGATGGTCGGTCGCAGGCTCAGATCTCGCGGCGGCCGAACGCCCGCTTCAGGAAACCACGCAGGCCCTGGCTCTCGTCCCCGTCGGCCGACACCATGGCAGGGGTCATCAACCGGTGTTTACCTCCCGTGCTCCCACCGTTGCTAGGGGTGGCGCCGTTGGCAGGCGCGGCCCGCTCCGCCGAAGGCACCCCCACCGACACCGGCTGGTGATACTTCACATACGCCGCCGCCGACTCCGCAGCAGCCGCCGCCGCCCGCTCCGCCGACGACACCCCCACCGACACCGGCTGGTGATACTTCACATACGCCGCCGCCGACTCCGCAGCAGCCGCCGCCGCCCGCTCCGCCGACGACACCCCCACCGACACCGGCTGGTGATACTTCGCATACGCCGCCGCCACCACCCCACCGGTAGTTCGGTTGGTCGTGGAGGGCGTGGACGGTGCGCTCATCAAGTCCTCCAAGAGACGTGTATTGAGCCGCGAAAGTCGGACGGCGAGATATTAGCGCCCATCAGGCCCTCATGGTGATCTTTCTCCGGGCGTGTTCGGGCTGGGACCTCCCGTCGCGGCCGCCGCAGCCCTACCTGCGGGGTGGGCCCCTACAAGGCACCCGTGGTGCTCGACGTCCAGCTGCGCGGTGCCGCCGGCCGGCTCGTTGACGGGACGGCGGTGACACGCCTGGCTCACTACGCCTGTCCGCAGCAGCCAGCCATCACCGCGATCCGCGTACGCCGCCAAAGCCATACCGCCGTAAAATGGTGACTCCGACCAGCTCGACTCGACCACAAGCCAGTTCGAGCTTTCTCCGGCGCTCAGGGCGAAGCCGATATACGCCAGCGCCGCGACGATCAGGACTGCCGCCCGCATTGTCCGGGCGTAGATCTCGGTGGGGCTCGTTCCCGCCCCCACTGACGTGGACCCACCCCGGACGCACTGTTTCGCTGACCTCCTCGTCGGCTCGGCCCGGGCGCGCAGCTGGGCTCAGCAGCGGGTCGACGTCGCCGCCGCGACGGACCGGACGGGGCGGCGGCCGTCGCGGCACACGGCGACGCGCTCCTGGCCGGGCGCTGACGCCTAACGACACTTCGAGCAGGCGCTGGCGTACCGCGCGGACTCACCCGGGCCTTCGACCGGGCGCGCATCGAGTTGCCTTGCGGGAGTTCCTGCGCCGGCCCCGACGGTGGGCCGACGCGCATGCTCACCTGCGCAGGGCGCCGGAGACCTTTGAGTGCCTCGACGCCCAGCCATGGTTGGAACGGACCACCCCCGAGAGCTGCGGGCGTCCGGCCAATCGGTCCCCAGGCGCCACCCCGACCGCCACCGGCCGCATAGCGCAGGAGTGGCAGGTCGCGAGCTGGTCCGCCTGCGCCTGAACAGTCCGACGCCGTCACATGGCCGTCGACGAGCTCACGGGGGGAAACCGAAGTCCGGAACTCCGAGGAGGATCACGGCGTCGCGCTCCTCGCTGGATGCGCGCGCGGGCGCCGCATGCGGGGTCCCACTAGAGCGCCGCCAGGTCCGGGAATGCCGGCCGGCGCGGCATGCGGCCGGGTCCGCCCCCAGCCAGCCGTCGATCCGGGCGCGGAAACCGGGCAGGTGGGCCTGGAACCGCAGCGCCAGGTCAGGCGTTGCACCGGGGTCGCGGTATGCCTGGTAATACGCCCAGGCCAGCGCCGATAGGTC
>JBBPZV010000005.1:0-94621 GCA_038198775.1 Propionibacteriales bacterium
CGTTACCCCACCAACAAGCTGATAGGCCGCGAGCTCATCCTTCACCGCCTGAACTTTCCACCAGCACCGATGCCGGCGCTGGTTGTATCGGGTATTAGCTCCGGTTTCCCGGGGTTATCCCCGTGTGAAGGGCAGATTGCTCACGTGTTACTCACCCGTTCGCCGCTCGTGTACTCCCGAAGGAGCCTTACCGCTCGACTTGCATGTGTTAAGCACGCCGCCAGCGTTCGTCCTGAGCCAGGATCAAACTCTCCGTTGAATCATTCCATCGAACCGTCTCCGGTTCGACTCAACAGATCAATCCCGACAAGTTCCTTGCACTTGTCAAAGGAATCCGCGGCACCGGCACGGATGTGTCGGTGCCGACGGGGCGTTACTGTCTTCGTCGACTTTTGGCACACTGTTGAGTTCTCAAGGATCAGACACACACCGCCACGACCGACCGGTTGGTCGTCCGCGGCGGGGCAACTCGGCAAACTTACCGGAGCGTGGGCGCAGAAGCAAACCATCCCGGCCTTCGGCGGGCCACCTGCTGGGCCCCGGACCCGGTCACCAGTCGCTGCGCTCCGGAGGGGTGGTCAGGCCCTCACCTCTGCGTCCAGCACCTCTACCCCGGCCACCCAGCGTTTGCCGCGACGCAGGACGCACCATCGCCCGTGGAGCAGGTCCGCCGGTCCCAGGAGCCGTCCCGGCTCGGTCTCTCGGACGTTGTTCAGGTACGCGCCACCTTCGCCCACGGTACGCCGCGCGGCGGCACGGCTGGGCGCCAACCCGGTCGCGACCAGCCCGTCCACCAGCGTGGGGGTGCCGGGACCCGCCGCCAAGGCGGCATGCGGAGCTTCTTTCAAGGCTGCCGCCAACGTGGCAGCGGGCACCAGCTGCAGGTCGGCGTGTCCGAAGAGCGCCGCTGAAGCGGCCGCGACCTGGCGAGCCTCGTCGGCCCCGTGCACCGCAGTTGTGACCTCCGCCGCCAGCTCGCGCTGCGCCAGCCGGGCACCGGGCTCGCCGGCCGCGCGCTCGAGCAGCTCGTCGATCTCGGGCAGCGGACGGAAGCTGAACAGCCGCAGGTAGGCGCCGATCATCGAGTCCTCGGCGTTGAGCCAGAACTGGTAGAACGCGTACGGAGACGTCAGTGCCGGGTCGAGCCAAACGGCGCCGGCCTCGGACTTGCCGAACTTGCGGCCGTCGGCCCTGGTCACCAAGGGGGTGGCGAAGGCGTGCACCTGGGCGCCCTCGGCTCGCCGCACGAGCTCCACGCCGGCGGTGATGTTGCCCCACTGGTCCGTGGCCCCGGTCTGCAGCCGGCAGTCGTGGCGGCGAAACAGCTCGAGGTAGTCCATGGCCTGCAACAAGACGTAGCTGAACTCGGTGTAGCTGATCCCTCCTTCCAGCCGGGCACGGACCACCTCGCGGCCGAGCATCCGGTTGACCGGGAAGTGCCGGCCCACGTTCCGCAGGAAGTCCAGGACCCCTACCGCCGCGGTCCAGTCGAGGTTGTTGACCACGATCGCCGCGGCGGCGCCGTCCAGGTCGACGTAGCGCGCCACCTGGGCCTCGATCCGACCCACCCAGCCCGCCACCGTCTCCTGGTCGTGCAGCACCCGCTCACCGGTCTCCTTCGGGTCCCCGATCAGGCCGGTGGCGCCGCCGACGAGGATCAGCGGCCGGTGGCCCGCCAGCTGCAGGCGGCGGGCCGTGATCAGCTGCACCAGGTTGCCGTGGTGGAGGCTGGCCGCAGTCGGGTCGAACCCCACGTAGAACGTGATCGGGCCGGCGTCCAGGGCCGCCCGCAGCGCGTCCCTGTCGGTGGTGAGTGCCAGGACCCCTCGCGCGTCGAGGTCGGCGAGCACGTCGGGTCCCGCGAAGCGGGTCTCCGTTGGTACGGCTGGTGACGTCATCGGGGTCATTGTCGCGCAGTGGTGGTTCTAGTCGACCTGGAGCGAGGGCTGCTCCGATAGGCCGAGACCGTCGGGTGCCCGGTGGCCCAGAAGCGCCAAGGCCGGTCGGACGCGGCCCGGATCCCGACCCGCGGGCCGCAGGAGCGGCCGCCCTCGACGCTGCCTGGCAGCAGGCTGAGGCGGCGCGCAGCGACCAGATCGGCTCCGTTGCAGCTGCCGTCGATGCCCAGTGCCCGCGTCAGCCGGGCCGGTCCTCGCGCCAGCTCACGGTCCGGAACGAGGAGACCGCGCCTCGTGCGGGCCAGCTCGATCCCCTCGACGACCTCGCCGCCACGCAGCAGGACCGCACTGGCCACGCCGTCTGGTGCGCAGGTGACGTTGGCGCACCAGTGCATGCCGTAGCTGAAATAGCAGTAGAGATGTCCCGCCGGGCCGAACATGACCGAGTTCCGCGGCGTCCGCCCGCGCCACGCGTGCGAGGCGGGATCGTCGCCGCCCTCGTACGCCTCGACCTCGGTCAGCAACACGGTGACCGCGCCCTCCGGCGTCAGGGAACGGAGCCGCCAGCCGATCAGCTCGGGTGCCACCTCGACCGCGCGGCGGCGAAGCCGGGCCCGTACCTGCTCGCTCACCCGCATGCTGAGCTCTCGGCCCACGCCCGCAGTGGGGCGACTGTGGCGCGCAGCTCCGTCAGCTGGTCGGCGACCCGGTCCGGAGCCGTCCCTCCGCGGCGATCGCGCGCGGCGATGGAACCGGTCACGGTGAGCACCTCGCGGACGTCCGGCGTCAGCGCCGGTGATACCGCAGCCAGCTCGCCGTGGCCGAGGTCGGCCAGGTCGACCCCGGCCTGCTCGCAGGCCCGGACGCAGTCGCCAGCCACCTGATGCGCCTCCTTGAACGGCATCCCGCGCCGGACCAGCCACTCGGCGACGTCGGTGGCCAACGTGAACCCCTGAGGTGCCACCTGCTCGAGGTGCTGGGTGTCGAAACGCATCGTCGCCATCATGCCGGTGAACGCGGGAAGCAGGACCCTCAGGGTGTCGACGGCGTCGAACACCGGCTCCTTGTCCTCCTGCAGGTCACGGTTGTAGGCCAGCGGCAACCCCTTCAGCGTGGTCAGCAGGCCGGTGAGGTCGCCGACGAGACGGCCCGCCTTGCCGCGAGCCAGCTCGGCGACATCGGGGTTCTTCTTCTGCGGCAGGATGCTGGACCCGGTCGCGTAGGCGTCGGCTAGCTCGACCACGCCGAACTCGGGCGTGGACCACAAGACGACATCCTCGGCCTGGCGGGACAGGTCGACGCCGATCAGCGCGAGGACGAAGGCGAACTCCGCGGCGAAGTCGCGGGCGGACGTGCCGTCGATCGAGTTCGCCACCGACCCGGTGAACCCGAGCTCGATGGCCAGCTTTTGGGGGTCCAGCCCGAGGGAGGAACCGGCCAGCGCCGCGGACCCGTACGGCGAGTCGGCGCAGACTCGGGCGTCCCAGTCACGCAGTCTCGAGACGTCGCGCAGCAGCGGCCACGCGTGGGCGAGCAGGTGGTGGGAGAGCAGGACCGGCTGGGCAGGTTGCAGGTGGGTGCGGCCGGGCATCGCCACACCGAGATGTCGTTCGGCCTGCCGGGTCAAGGCCGCCACCAGGTCGAGAACGAGCAAGGCCAACGCCCGGGCCTCGTCCCGCAGGTACATGCGCAGCAGCGTGGCCACCTGGTCGTTGCGGGAGCGCCCCGCTCGCAGCCGGCCACCGAGCTCGGCACCCACCGCTTCGATCAGGCCCCGCTCGAGCGCGGTGTGCACGTCCTCGTCCTGCGGTGTCGGCGCGAACCGGCCGAGTGCAACCTCCCCGGCCAGCTCGCCGATAGCGGCGAGCAGCGTCGCCAGTTCCTCGACCGCCAGCAGCCCCGCCTCCGCCAGCCCCCGCGCATGCGCCTTGGAGGCTCGCAGGTCGTACGGCGCCAGCCGCCAGTCGATGTGCGTGGAACGCGACAACGCCATCAGCTCGGACGCGGGCGCCGCCCCGAAACGCCCGCCCCACAACAGTCCCGGCGCCGGCGTGGCGTCGGGCATCAACGGCCGGCGCGGGTGTCCCGAGCGGCCGCCAGCCGGCTCGGTAGGCCCCACAGCTCGACGAAACCCCTGGCTGGTTCCTGGTCGAAAGTGTCCCCCGAGTCGTAGGTGGCGAGCCCGTAGTCGTAAAGCCCGGTATCGGAGCGCCGGCCGGTGGGGACCGCCCGGCCCCCATGCAACCGCAGCCGCACGTCCCCGGTCACGTGCTGCTGCGACGACGCGACGAACGCGTCCAGTGCCCGCTTGAGCGGTGAGAACCACAAGCCGTCGTAGACCAGCTCGGCCCAGCGCTGGTCCACCCCCCGCTTGTGGCGGGCCAGGTCGCGCTCGACGGTGACACTCTCCAGCTCGGCGTGGGCGGTGATCAACGCGACCGCCCCGGGCGCCTCGTAGACCTCACGGCTCTTGATGCCGATCAGGCGGTCCTCGACCATGTCGAGCCGCCCGACGCCGTGCGCACCCGCTCGCACGTTGAGCTGTTGCACGGCCTCCAGCACGCTCACCGCGGCTCCGTCCAGGGCGACCGGCACCCCGTCGCGGAAGGTGACGACGACCTCGTCGCAAGGACGGGCCACCCCCGGGTCACGCGTGTAGGCGTAGAGGTCTTCGACCGGTGCGTTCCAGATGTCCTCCAAGAAGCCGGTCTCGACCGCACGCCCCCACAGGTTCTGGTCCACCGAGTACGGCGACGAAGCAGTGACGTCGATCGGCAGGCCGTGCTCGGCGGCGTACCCGATCGCCTTGTCACGGGTCCATGCGTGGTCGCGAACCGGGGCGATGACGCGCAGCCCCGGGTCCAGCGTGGCGACCCCGACCTCGAAGCGGACCTGGTCGTTGCCCTTGCCGGTGCACCCGTGGCTGACGGTGTCGGCGCCGTACCGGTGCGCGGCGCGGACCAGGTGTCGTGCGATCAGCGGCCGCGACAGCGCCGACACCAGCGGATAGCGGTTCATGTAGAGCGCATTTGCCTGCAACGCCGGTAGGCAGAAGTCGTCGGCGAACTCGGCCCGGGCGTCCACCACCACCGCCTCCACGGCACCGCAGGCGAGCGCCCGGCTCCGAACGGTCTCGAGGTCCTCGCCGCCCTGGCCGACGTCGACCGCGACCGCGACCACCTCCGCGCCGGTGCTGGCGTTGAGCCACCCGATCGCGACCGACGTGTCGAGCCCCCCGGAGTACGCGAGCACGATGCGGCTGACCACCGGTTTGGTCATGGTTCCTCCTCGGCCGTGTTGGTGGGAGCTCGCTCGGCCAGCCGGACGAGGCGCTCGGCAACGGCCGAGGCGGCGCCCGGATCTGTGGAGATCACCAGCACGGTGTCGTCTCCTGCCAGGGTGCCGACGACGCCGCTGTCAGCGGCGCGGTCGAGCGCCGAGGCGAGAAACTGCGCGGCCCCTGGAGGCGTCCGCAGCACGACCACGTTGGCCGCCGCCCGGGCGGACAGCAACAGCTCCGCGCACAACCGCCCCAACCGGACCTGCGAACCAGCGGCCTCGGCGGCCGGCGCCTGGTCGGCTGCCGGCGAGACGGCGTAGACGAGGGCCCCTCCGGCGGACCGGACCTTGACCGCGTCCAGCTCTACCAGGTCACGCGAGAGTGTCGCCTGGTTCACGCTCACCCCGGACCCACTGAGGAGCTCGGCCAGCTCGGACTGCGAGCGCACCGGCCGCGACGCCAGCAGGTCGACGATCAGCCGCTGCCGCGCCGCCTTGGTGGCCGGGACACCGAGCGCTGCCGTCACGACCGCTCCCCGGCGAGCAGCCAGCTGAGCAGCGCCTTCTGAGCATGCAGCCGGTCCTCTGCCTCGTCCCAGACGAGGCTCTGCGGGCCGTCGATCACGTCGGCGGTGATCTCCTTGCCCCGGTACGCGGGCAGGCAGTGCAGCACCACCGCGTCCGGCGCCGCCGCCGCCAGCGCGCTCGTGTCGATGCGGTACGAGCCGAACAGCTGCTGGCGCCGTGCGTTCTCCTCCTCCTGCCCCATCGAGACCCAGGTGTCGGTGACCAGGACGTCGGCACCGGCGATCGCTGCGGCGACGTCGGTGGTGACCAGGACCGATCCGGAGGTGTCTGCGGCGATGCGTTCGGCGTCGGCGACGATGTCGGCGCGCGGGAGGAACCCTTCAGGGCCGGCGACCCGCACGTGCATCCCGGCGGTGGCTCCGGCGAGCAGGTACGAGTGCGAGACGTTGTTCGCGGCGTCCCCGAGGTACGCCACTGCGAGCCCGGCCAGCTTGCCCTTGCGCCGGCGTACCGCCTGCAGGTCGGCGAGCAGCTGGCATGGGTGGAAGTCGTCGGTCAGCGCGTTGACGACCGGTACCGAGCTGACCGCTGCCATCGCCTCGAGGGCCGACTGGTCGAACGTGCGCCACACGATCGTCGCCACCATCCGTTCCAACACCCGGGTGGTGTCCTCGACGCTCTCGCCACGGCCCATCTGGGTGCTGCCGGAGTCGATGACCAGGGGATAGCCGCCGAGCTCGGCGATCCCAACCGAGAACGACACCCGCGTCCGGGTGGAGGGCTTGTCGAAGATGACGGCGACCGACCTCGGGCCCTGCAACGGCCTTGCCCTCTCGTCGGAGAGAACGCGTCGGGGCCCCTCGCTGTCGGGCCAGAAGGCCGAAGAGCGCTCGGACGCGAACGCGTCGGCGAGGTCGAGGACCGCCGCCTGCTCGTCGGGGCCGAGGTCGTCATCGCGGAGGAAGTGGCGAACCATGCCGGGCAGCTCCCGATCTCTACGGTCAACGTCGTGACGTACGCCGCCAGCATGCATGCCTATGCGAGGTAGTGCAAGCCGGGCCGGCTCAGTCGCGTAGCCGGGCGCCCGTCGCTGCCGCAGCGGCCCGGACGGCGGCCTCGCGGACAGCGCGCGCCTCCGGTTCGGTCAGCGTCCGGTCGGCCGCTCGCAGCCGCAGCGCGAACGCCAGCGACCTGTACCCGGGCGGCACCGGTGGCCCGGTGTAGACGTCGAAGAGCCGCAGCGACTCGAGCAGGTCCCCCGCACCGCGGCGCAACGCCTCCGCCACGGCAGCGGCCGGGACGTCGTCGCCGACCACCAGGGCCACGTCCTCCTTGGCGACCGGCATCGCGGAGAGCACAGGGGCCGCCGCCGTCGTGGGGGCGGCCGCGATCAGCGCGTCCAGGTCCACCTCGGCGTAGCAGGTACGGGGAGGGACGCCCCACGACCGGCAGACGCTCGGGTGCAGCTCCCCGGCGTGCCCAAGGCAGACGTCGCCGAGCAGGATGCGGGCACCCCGCCCCGGATGCCAGGGGGGCACGGCCCCGGACCCGACCGCGACCTCGACGCCGACGGTCCGCGCCACCTGGACGACGATCGCGACCGCGTCCGCCCAACAGGCCGGCCGAGCCGGTCCCCACCACCCCGGCGGTTCCCGGTCCCCGCACAGGGCCACGGCGAGGTGACGCGGCTGGTTCGGCAGCCCCGCGTCGAGGGCGGCCATCTCTTCGGCGCTGGGCGCGACGTCCACCGGCAGCACCGGAGGCGGCGGCCGGCGATCCGGCCCGGGCTCGAAGACCGCTGCGACCAGGCTGAGCCCAAGTGAGGCCTGGCCGCGGCCGACGTTGCGGGCGGTGACGTCCAGCAGCAGCGGGGCGAGTGTGGTGGTCAGCATCGGCCGTTCCTGCGACGGCGGGTTGGCCAGCCGCACGCACCGGCGCCGCTCGTCGTCGCGGGCCAGGCCGAGCCCCCCCCAGTCCGCCGGTCCGACGAACGGGTAGGCGACCACCTCGGTGAGGCCCGCACCGGCCAGCGCGTAGCCGACCCGACGGCGCAGCCGCTGCGACTTCGTCAGGCCGCCACCAGCCGGCGCCCGTGGCAGCACCGACGGGACGGTGTCGTAGCCGATGATGCGCAGCACCTCCTCGACGAGGTCGTACGGGTCGCGCAGGTCAGGGCGCCAAGAGGGCGGGGTCACGGCCAGGTCGGCTTGGGCGCGGACCTCGCAGCCGACCTCCCGCAGCGCTGCCACCGTGGCCCGGGTCTCGATCGGGTGCCCGCGCAGCGACCCGGGGAGGTCGGCCGCCATCACGATGGTCTCGGGTGCCTCGACCTTGCCCAGGTCGGTCTCCCCGGGCTCCAGCCGGCCGTGGCCGTGTGCGACGAGCAGGTCCGCGACCCGCTGCACGGCGACCCGCACGAGCTGCGGGTCGACGCCGCGCTCGAAGCGGCGCGATGCCTCCGAACCCAGCCGGTGCCGGCGCGCGGTGCGCCCCACCGAGACCGGGTCGAAGTTCGCGGCCTCGATGACCACCTCCCGGGTCCCGGCCGAGATCTCGGTGGGCTCACCCCCCATCACACCGGCCAGCCCGATCGCGCCCCGCTCGTCGGAGATCACCAGGTCCTCGGCGTCGAGGACGCGGGCGACCCCGTCCAGGGTCCGCAGCGGCTCTCCCGGGCGGGCCCTGCGCACGTCGATCGCCCCCGACAGCAGCGCCCGGTCGTAGGCGTGGATCGGCTGCCCCAGCTCGAGCATCACGTAGTTGGTGACGTCGACGACCAGGCTGATCGGCCGCATCCCCGCCAGCTGGACGCGCCTGGCCATCCAACCCGGCGTCGACGCGGTGGCGTCGAGCCCGGTCACGACCCTGGTGACGAATCGTGGGCACCCCTCGCAGTCGTGGACCCGCACGGGGTAGGCGGCGCCCACCGGCTCGGAGAGCCTCACCTGCGCCGGGTCGCGGAAGTCGACGCGGTACGCGCCGGCCGCCTCCCTCGCGACGCCGCGCAGCGAGAGCGCGTAGCCGCGGTCGGGAGTGATCTCCAGCTCCAGTACGTCGTCGCGCAGCCCGAGCAGCTTCACGGCGTCGCTGCCGGGGGCGGCCGAGCCCGGCTCGAGCACCAAGACTCCCGCCGAGTCGTCCCCGAGCCCGAGCTCGCGCGGAGAGCAGATCATCCCGTCGGAGAGGTGACCGTAGGCCGTGCGGGCGCTGATGGCGAAGCCGCCCGGCAGCACAGACCCCGGCAGCGCCACCGGAACCAGATCGCCGACCGCGAAGTTCGTGGCCCCGCAGACGATGCCGCGCTGCTTCCCTACGTCGACCGCTACCCAGCGCACGGTCTTGCCGTTGGAGTGCTGCTCGGTGTCGTACCCCAGCACCCTGCCGACCACCAGCGGGCCGACGATGTCGGACCCGGGTGCCTCGAGCGACTCCAGCTTCAACCCGCGGGCGGTCAGCCGGGCCGCTACGTCGGCGGCGTCGGCAGCGGCGGGGAGGTCGGCGTACTCACGCACCCACGACAGGGGCGCGCGCATCAGACCTCCAGCCCGAACGCCGCCGTGAAGCGGACGTCTCCCTCGACCAGGTCGCGCATGTCGGCGACGCCGTGCCGGAACAGCAGGGTCCGGTCGATCCCCATCCCGAAGGCGAACCCGGTGTGGGCCTCGGGGTCGACGCCACAGGCGACGAGTACGCGGGGGTTGACGACACCACAGCCTCCCCACTCGACCCAGCCCTCGCCCTTGCAGGTGCGGCACGCCGCGAGGGCCGGCGGCTGTCCCCGGCAGGCGAAGCAGCGCAGGTCGACCTCGGCGCTCGGCTCGGTGAACGGGAAGTACGACGGCCGGAAGCGAGTCGTGGTGCCGGCACCGAACATGGCCGCCGCGAAGTGGTCGAGGGTTCCCTTGAGGTGCGCCATGGTGAGCCCCCGGTCCACGGCGAGCCCCTCCACCTGGTGGAAGACCGGGGTGTGCGTGGCGTCCAGCTCGTCGGTCCGGAAGACGCGGCCGGGGCAGATCACGTAGACGGGAAGCTCGCGGCCGAGCAGGCTGCGCACCTGCACCGGCGAGGTGTGGGTGCGCAGCACGAGGTGCGCGTCGGCGGGCTCGACGAAGAACGTGTCCTGCATGCTGCGGGCGGGGTGGTCCGGCCCGAGGTTGAGTGCGTCGAAGTTCAGCCACTCCGCCTCGACCTCCGGACCCTCCGCAACCTCCCATCCCATCGCCACGAACACGTCGGCGATCCGATCCTGCAACGTGGTCAGCGGGTGCCGGGCGCCACCGCGATCGCGGTCGTACGGCAGGGTCACGTCTACGGCCTCGTCTAGCAGCAGCCGCGCCTCGGCCTCGCCCTCCAGCTCGGCGCGGCGGGCGGCGAAGGCGGCGGCGACCTCTTTGCGGGCGGCGCCCACCCGGCTGCCGGCCGCCTTGCGAGCCTGCGGCGGGAGCGCGCCGATCTCGGCGTTGGCGCGCGCCAGCGGTGAACGGTCACCGGCATGCTCGAGCCGCGCCTGCTGCCACTCCTCCAGGGTGTCGGCGTCAGCTGCGGCGTCGAGGGCCGCGGCTCGCACCCGCGCGACCTCGTCGGCACCCAGCGACGCGACCTCGACCGGGTCGTAGTCGGTGTTCGGACCAGACATCGGCAGCCTTTCCGGCGAAGGGGCGGCAGACCAGTCTAAGAAGTCCGGGCCGGCACGCTCCAATGCCTTTTCGCGCCGTCGCGCTCGGGCTCGGCTTCCCGCAGGACCGCCGGCTCGTTGCGCGGCAGCCAGACCCGCACGCTGGCCCCGCCGCCGGGGGCGTCGGTGATCGTCACGGTGCCGCCATGCGCCTCGACGATGCCACGGACGATGTAGAGGCCGAGCCCGGAGCCGCCCCGGACGCCGGTGTGCCAGAAGCGGGTGAACACCCGGGTGCGAATCTCCTCCGGCACGCCGGGGCCGTGGTCGTCGACGGAGATCTCGACCCCGCCGGCCGTGCCGTGGCGGCGGAGGGTGACGTCTCCGGCGCCGTGGCGCAACGCGTTCTCGACCAGGTTGGTGATCACCTGGCAGACCCGGTCGGCGTCGGCCCAGACGACGGGGAGCGAGGGCGGGCCGAGGACCGTGATGCTGGCCGCCGGCGCCTCCGACGTCGCCAGCACCTGGCGCAGCGTCGCCGCGAGATCCAGCGGCTCCAGGCGCAGGCGCATCCGGTTGGTGTCGATCCGCGCCGTGTCGAGCAGGTCGGTGATGAGGCGTCCCAGCCGGTCGGCGTCGGCGTCGATGGTCGACAACATCAGCAGCCGCTGGGAGTCCGAGAACCTGTCCCACCGAGACAGCAGCGTCGCGGCGAACCCCTTGACCCCGGTCAGCGGTGAACGCAGCTCGTGGGCGACCGTTGCCACCAGGTCGGAGCGCTCCCGGTCGGCCCAGGCGCGAGCCCTGGCGTCCCGCAGGCCGACGACCACCCGCCGGACCCGGCCGGCGGGGGCGTCACGCACCAGCCGGGCGGTCACGAGCAGCTGCTGGCCGCCGGCCAGGTACCAGACCCGTTCGCCGAGCCGGGACCGCAGCTCGAACCCGTCGTACGGGCGGGTGCACTCGTACCAGCTGTGACCCTCGAGGTCGTCGAGGCTCATCACCTCGCGCAGCGGGCGCCCTACCAGGTCGGGGACACTACCGCCCAGCATCGCCGCGGCCACCCGGTTGGCTGCGGTGACGGTGGCATCGTCGCCGGCGACCAGCACGCCGTCCGGCAGGTCGTCGAGGTCCACCTCGTCGCTGCTCTCGGTCACGGTCGGGGCGCCGAAGGATTCGACACCTCGGACAGGCTAGCGGCGATGTCGCCGGTTGCCACAACCTGGACGGCGAAGTTCTCGAGCCGAGGCGTACAGGCAGACCGCCGCGGCTGCCGCCAGGTTGAGGCTCTCGGCCCCACCGTGGATCGGCACCCGGACGACCTCGTCGGCCAGCGCCCGGGTGGCGGCCGACAGTCCGTGGGCTTCGTTGCCGAAGACCCAGGCGGTTGGTGCCGCGAGCCGGCCTTCGTCGGCCAGCTCGTCGAGGCTCAGCCGGCCCGTGGGGTCGGCCGCGAGGACCTGAAGACCGGCGTGGCGGATCCCGCGGGCCAGCACGGCGGGGTCACCGCCGGGGACGACCGGGAGGTGGAAGATGCTGCCCGCGCTCGCTCGCACCGCCTTGGGGTTGTACGGGTCGACGCCGTCGCCGACCAGGAAGACCCCGTCGGCCCCGGCGGCGTCGGCGCAGCGGATGACCGCTCCGGTGTTGCCCGGGTCGCGAGCGGCGTCCAGGACCGCGAGCAACCGTGGCGACGCCGCCAACAGCGCGTCGGGACTCACCTGCCGGATGCCGCAGCGCGCGATCACGCCCTGTGGGGTGACCGTGTCTGACAGCACGCCGACCGCGGCTTCGTCGCTGAGCCGCCAGGGGACCCGCTGCTCGTCCGCGAGGTGCACCAGGTCCGTGAACCGGGCGGTGGCGACGGCCGTCGCGAACACCTCCCGGGCGATCCCGCCCTGCCGCAGCGCCTCGCGCACAGACTGCGGTCCTTCGGCGAGGTACTCGGCGCGCTCGGCGCGCTCGGAGCGGGACGCGAGGCGCCGGGCGCGCCGCACCCGCTGCGAGCGCGGGGTCAGCGGTGCCGGCTCAGGCCGCGTCACCGGCCGGGACGTTGACGTCACCGGGCAGGTGGCTGCGCGCCACCGCGACCAGCTGGGCGAAGGCGGCCGGGTCGTTGACCGCAAGGTCGGCAAGGATCTTGCGGTCGACCTCCACCTCGGCGATCCGCAGGCCCTGCACGAAGCGGTTGTAGGTCATGTCGTGCTGCCGGACCGCGGCGTTGATGCGGATGATCCAGAGCCGTCGGAAGTCACCCTTGCGGGCGCGCCGGTCGCGGTAGGAGTAGACGAGCGAGTGCGCCACCTGCTCCTTGGCCTTGCGGTAGAGGCGCGATCGCTGCCCCCGGTAGCCCGACGCCTGCTCGAGTGTGACCCGGCGCTTCTTCTGGGCGTTGACGGACCGCTTGACGCGTGCCACTTGGTGCTCCTTGCTCGATCGGGTGCGCCGGGAACGGCGCGTGGATGCGCGCTCGTGGCGCGGTTCAGCTGCCGAGGAGGCGCCGGACCCGCTTGCGGTCTGCCTTGGCGACCGGCTTGTCGCCGCCGTCCAGCCGGGTGCGGGCAGTCGACTGCTTTTGCATCAGGTGGGTGCGCCGCCGTGCCTTGAGGTGGCGGAGCTTCCCGCTGCCCGTCGTCTTGACGCGCTTGGTCATGCCGGAGTGCGGCTTCATCTTCGGCATCGTGGCCTCCTGCTTGGTCGGGCGCTTGCGGCGCCCGGATGGACGGGGTCGGTCCCCGATCTCACATGTCTGGGTCGAGATTCTCCCCGCGACGGCGGGGCTTCTTGGCGGCGGCCGCAACCAGAGGCCGCCCGGCCTGGTCGGCTTCTCTGTCGGCCGCGCGCTGGGCGTCGCGATCGGCTGCGGCCTGCACCTTTGCGGCCTTGACCTCGGCTCGCGCCTCCGCCTTCTTCTTCAGCGGTCCCAGCACCATGATCATGTTGCGGCCGTCCTGGCGTGGCGCCGACTCGACGTAGCCGAGCTCGCCGACGTCCTCCGCGAGCCGTTGCAGCAGCCGGAACCCCAGCTCGGGGCGGTGCTGCTCGCGGCCGCGGAACATGATCGTGATCTTGACCTTGTCGCCCTGTTTGAGGAACCGCACGACGTGACCCTTCTTGGTCTCGTAGTCGTGTGAGTCGATCTTTGGGCGCAGCTTCATCTCCTTGATGACCGTGTTGGTCTGGTTGCGCCGCGACTCGCGCGCCTTCTGCGCGGTTTCGTACTTGTACTTGCCGTAGTCCATGAGCTTGCAGACCGGTGGCCGTGCCATGGGGGCCACCTCGACGAGGTCGAGCTCGGATTCCGAGGCCAGCCGGAGCGCATCGTCGATCCGTACGATGCCGACCTGTTCGCCGTTGGGACCGACGAGACGCACCTCGGGGACACGGATGCGGTCGTTGACGCGAAGCTCTGTGCTGATGGGTCCTCCTGGTGAGCGCGGTGTTGTGACCTGGAACGGAGGCTCTCGGACCGGCCTCCGACCGCGCGCCTGAAGGCCACCTCGGCGAGCCCTCGAGCTCACCAAGTCGTCGGCACACCCGACGGACCTGACCCGACGACGGCGAGTCGTTGCGGGTGGGAGGTGGTCTCCGCTTGCGAACCACGGCAGTGCGCCGTGGTTGGTCGACGGTCAGGGTATCAGCCCGGCCGGATGCGTCCACGCGTGCCCGGACGGGGTGGAGACCAGGCGCAGGCCGGCAGCCAGGTGCGCTAGGTCATCACCCTCGATCGGAACCGGCACCGGGCCGGCGATGTCGACGACGACCGCGGCGGCGCCTTCCGCAAGGGCCGCTCGGGCCACGTCGGCCACGGGCTGCGGGACCGGACGGGCACCGGCGCGCCAGCGGACGAGGGACGGCAGCCCGCTGAACGCCAGCAGTGCCCGTCGCCCGTCCGGGCTCAGGCTGAGCGGGGTGGCCATCGACACCTTTCCCCGCTCCGAGCCCGGCGCGACCACGACCGGGATCAGCAACCGGGCGCGGCCCAGCGCCACCAGGACCGGGGCCAGGTCGCGCCCGCTTGCGTACTCGGCCAGCGCCGCGGTGACCACGGGGTCGGGGGCACCGTCGTCGCCGGGGGGCGGCGAGCTGGAAGGCACCCGGACACGGTAGCGAAGCGCTCGGCGGCGACCGAGCCGGCCAGCGCATGCGGCACACTGGGACCATGTCGGCTCTCGACTTGCTGTGGTGGCTGCCGGTGACCGCCGGGTTGTCGGCCCTCGCCGTCGTGGCCGCCTGGCGCGCCGGGCGCCGCCGCGACCTGAGGGCGACGACCGGCCGGCTGGGATGGGCGCTCGCACCGTGGGCGGTGCTGCTGCTCGGGCTCTACGGCCTGGCCGGCCGAGTTGCCGCCGCGGCGGCGCTGTGGGCCGGCCGGTTCGTGCTCGATCCGGTGGCCTGGCTGGGTCTGGTGACCGCGGTCGTCGCCGTCGGCCTCATCGCCGTCGGACGCGGTGGCCGGTCCAAGGACACCGAGCCGGAGCCACCGGCGTTGACCGCCCGGCGCGCCGGAGGCGACGACATGGCCGACGTGGAGGCAATCCTCCGCAAGCACGGGATCACCTGAGCCGTGCCGGCGATCGTCACCGCACCGGACACCACCACCGCGGCGACGGTGGGACGCCGGGTGCTCGCCTCCCCGGCCCGTCTCGGCAGCACCCGGCTGGTCTGTGTGGACGGCCGGGCCGGAGCGGGGAAGACCCGCCTCGCCGCGGACCTGGCCGGATGGTTGCGAGGACCCGGCGGCACCGAAGTCACGACGCTTCACCTCGACGACTGCTACGCCGGCTGGGGCGGGCTGGCGAGGGTTGCGGAACAGCTCGCCGCTCAGCTCATCGACCCGTTGGCGCAGAACCGGGTCGCGCCGGTGGCGAACTGGGACTGGGAGCGCAGCCGGTGGGCCGGAACCCGCGAGGTGGCTCCCTGCTCGGTGCTCCTGCTCGAGGGAGTCGGCGCCTACTCCGCCGCGTACGCCGCATCGGTGACGACGCTGGTGTGGGTGCGGGCCGATCCGGTCACGCGCCGGGCCCGGGCGCTGGAGCGAGACGGGGACACGTTTGCACCGTGGTGGGACGCCTGGGCGGCCACCGAGGACGCGCTGTTCGCGAGGGAACACACCGGCGAGCATGCCGACGTCGTCGTCGACACCACCCCCACAGGTGCCTGAGCCGTTGGCGCCCAGCGGGCGGCAGGTCAGCGTCCGCTGCGGCGGCTACGCCGCAACGGTGACCGAGGTCGGTGCCACGCTGCGCTCGCTCAGCTACGACGGCAGGCCGCTGCTGCACGGCTTCGACCTCGACCAGATGGCCGCCGCGGGGGCGGGGCAGCTGCTGCTGCCCTGGCCGAACCGGATCGAGGACGGCCAGTACGAGTTCCAGGGCAGATCCCATCAGCTGGCGCTGTCGGAGCCGCCGCCCAAGCACAACGCCATGCACGGCCTGGTGCGGTGGCTGCCGTGGCAGCTGCGGCCCTCCGGCGGCGACCAGGTCACCGCCACCCTCGTGCTCCACCCGCAGCCCGGCTACCCGTTCACGCTCGCGCTCTCGGTGACGTACGCAGTCGGCGACGACGGGCTTCGCGTGCGGGTCCGGGCGACCAACTCCGGTGCCGAGCTCGCCCCGTACGGGCACGGCATGCACCCGTACCTGATCGGCGGTGAGGGCGTCGTCGACGACTGGGATCTCACGATCCCGGCCACTGCTGTCTGCCGCGTCGACGAGCGAGGCCTGCCGGAGCCGGCCGAGCCCGTCGCGGACACCCGCTATGACTTCGGCTCGCCCCGGCGGATCGGCGAGATCCGGCTCGACAACCCGTTCACCGGCCTCTCCCGCGACGAGACCGGCCGTGCCACCGTGCGGGTGCGCGACGCGACGGCCGGCAGCACGGTCGAGCTGTGGATGGACCGGTCCTACCGTTGGGTCCAGGCGTTCACCGGTGACACGCTGCCGCCGGATCGAGCTCGCCGCGCGGTGGCGCTCGAGCCGATGACGTGTCCTCCCAACGCCTTCCGGTCGGGCACCGACCTCGTCCGCCTCGACCCGGGCGCCAGCCACCTGGCGGAGTGGGGCGTCCGCGCCCGTTAGCGAAGGATCACCAGTCCGGGTCCGGGCCGGAGTGGGCGTCGAGCCCCGCTGCGAGGGCTCGCACGGCTCGCCGGGCCCGTTCACCGTCGGCACTCTGCAGCGCCATCACCGAGACGACCGTCCCGTCGGCGGCGTCGATCACCGCCCAGGGTGCGCCGCGCGGCAGGCTGATCGCGATCGCCTCGGCCCACTCCAGGCGGTGGCGGCGGTAGCCGTTGAGCACCGTGATGCCGGTGTCGTCGATGTGGACGCGGGTTCGCGCGACTCCGTACAGCACCGCGAGCACCGCGACCAGGAACAGCACCAGCGTCGCCGTCTGCACCGCGGTGAAGCCGGCGCGGGCCGGTGCCGGCAGCGCCAACGCCAGCACCGCGAACACCGCCAGCAGGCACCCGGCGGCGGCGACCGCGACGACCCGCGCACCGAGTGGGCGGTACGTCGTCCCAGGCGCGGGCTCGTTGGCGCCGTCGGCTCCGGTACGACCGCGCACGAGCTCACACTAGGCGCCGGGCCACCGCGAGTGGTCAGGCGCCGACGGTCTCGATACGGGGATCGTCGACCGGCGGGGCCGCCTCGTCGCGGGCCACCCGGCGCCAGACGAAGAAGCCCCAGATCACGAACCCGGCGTACACGCCGTAGAGCACCGCCGAGGGATAGAACCGGAAGTACAGCAGCTCAGGAACGCCCGCCACGTCGACCGCGACCCACGCCAGCCAGAAGTCGATCCAGCCGCGCGCCATCGCGTACGTCGCGAGCACCGAGCCGACGAAGATCCAGGCGTCCGCGAGGTAGTACCACCAGGCGGCCGGGAACCCTGCGCCGACCGAGGAGAACACCACGAACCCGACCCCGACGGCCACCGCCGCGCTGGCTAGGTAGGCGACCCGTTCGGCTGCGGTGGCCCAGCGTGGGACGACGGCTGCCGAGCCGGCTCCGGCGGCCAGTGTCTGACGCCACCGCCACCAGCCGTAGCCGCTGACCACCAGGAAGAAGACCTGGCGGGCCGCCTGGCCGTACAGCGTGGCCCCTTGCGGGTTGCCGAACGCGACACCCAGGAAGACGGTGAACAGCATGACGTTGCCGACGATGCCGACCGGCCAGGCCCAGACCCGCCGCCGCATCCCGCCGATCGCCGAGGCCAGCCCGAAGGCGTTGCCGATGATCTCCCGCCAGGTGATGGCATGCCCGTCGATGACCAGCTGGGCGTTGAACAGCCAGTGCAGCGCGCTCATCTTCTGCTCCTCGATGACGACGACGCCCACTAGACCCGGGGCTGCCGTCACCGCCGCTGACGCGCCGGCACGCGGCCGAGCGACGGCGGCGAGCGCGTGCTGCCTCCCATCCGGACTATCACCGTCGGTCCTGGAGTTCCACCAGGTCAACCGGCCACTGGAGGTGGTCGGGTCGCGGACTGTCACCGCCGGTTCGGACTTGCACCGACCCCGGAGCACGCGAGCGCTAACTCGGCGCCGAGTATGCCACGCCGCGGCCCCGGCCACCAGACCGGCCGGCCGGGACGGGCAGCAGGCGCGTCTTTACGCGCGAGGGCGCGAAACCGGCTAGGCGGGGCGGCTCGCGGGGGCGGCGGCAACGGCCCGGGCGCGGAGCTCGGTGACTGCGGCCTCAGGGTCGTCGGCGCCGAAGACCGCGGTGCCGGCCACGAAGACGTCGGCGCCGGCGGCGGCGGCGCGTTCGACGGTCGCGAGCGAGACTCCCCCGTCGACCTGGAGCCACACCTGTCCGCCGTGGCGGTCGACCAGGTCTCGGGCGCGTGCCACCTTCGGCAGGCAGACGTCCAGGAACTTCTGACCCCCGAAGCCGGGTTCGACCGTCATCACCAGCAGCAGGTCGATCTCGGTCAGCAGGTCGGCGTACGGCTCCACCGGGGTCGCCGGGCGAAGCGCCAGGCCCGCCCGGGCTCCATGGGCTCGCAGCTCGCGGGCGAGTCGTACCGGAGCTCGCGCCGCCTCGACGTGGAAGGTGACGTTGGCGGCGCCGGCCTCGACGTAGCCGACCGCCCAGCGATCGGGATCCTCGATCATCAGGTGGCAGTCCAGCGGCTGGGCGGCGACATTCGCCAACGACTCGACGACCGGCAGGCCGAGGGTGAGGTTGGGAACGAAGTGGTTGTCCATGACGTCGATGTGCAACCAGTCGGCGCCGGGAACCGAGCGAGCGGCGGCTGCCAGCTCGGCGAGGTCGGCCGCCAGCAGGCTCGGCGCGATCTGGATGCCCATCGCGGCGCAGTTTAGTTGTTCTATGCCGCGAGGTTGGTGACACCGGTGGGGACGCGAGTCACCAGGGTCTGCCCTTCAGCGCGGTGATCCGTCCCAGCCGCGATCAGTCGCGGCGGCGCAGCAGGGCCAGGAACATCGCATCGGTGTCGTGGACGTGCGGCCACAGCCGCAAACAGGAGCCCGCCTGGCCGGGCAGCTGGGGGAAGGCCGCCGGCGCGTCGAGCAGCTCAACCTCCGGGCGCCGGCCGAGGACGGCGTTGACGACGCCGGCGGTCTCCGCGAGATGCGGTGAGCAGGTGACGTAGCCGACGACCCCACCGGCTCGTGCGGAATCGAGCGCGGTCTCCAGAAGTTGCTCCTGCAACCGCACCAGGCCGGGCAGCTCGTCCTCTCGGCGGCCCCAGCGAGCGTCCGGGTGGCGTCGCAGCGCGCCGAGCCCGGAGCACGGTGCGTCGAGCAGCACCCGGTCGAACGTTCCGGGTCTCCAGGCCGGTCGGTGGCCGTCGCCGGCGACGACCTCAGCGTTCGGCAGCCGGCGGACCGCATTGGCGACGAGCCGGGCCCGGTGCGGTTGCCGCTCGTTCGCCAGCAGCAGCGCCCCGCGACCCGCGCCGACCGCGGCCATCAGCGCCGCCTTCCCGCCAGGGCCGGCGCACAGGTCGAGCCAGCGAGCGTCAGGTCCGCGCAGCGGCGCCGCCAACAGCGCCAACGTGACCACCTGCGAGCCCTCGTCCTGGACCCCGGCACGGCCCTCCCGGACGGCTGGTATCTCGCCCGGGTCGCCACCGGGCAGCCGAACCGCGAACGGGGAAAGCGTTCCTGGTCTGCCCCCTGTGCCGAGCAGCTCCGACACCGCCGCCAGGCCTGGACGCGCCGCCAGCGTGACCTTCGGCGGCTGGTTGTCCCAGCGCAGGTAGCGAGCGGTCCCCGCCAGATCGCCACCCAGGGCGGCTAGGACCGCCTCCACCACCCAGCGGGGGTGGGAGTGCATCACCGCGAGCCGGCCGATCGGGTCCTCTCCGGCAGCGGGTGCGACCTCCTCGAGCCACTGCTGCAGGCTTCGTTCCGACACCTTCCGCAGCACCGCGTTGACGAAGCCCACCGGACGCGGCCCGAGACGGCCGCGTACCAGCTCGCCACTGGTCGACACGGCCGCGTACGGGGGAGTCCGCATCGCGAGCAGCTGATGGCACCCGAGCACAAGGGCGGCGGCGACGACCGGGTCCAGCTCAGGAACCGGCCGGTCGCAGACCGCGGCGAGGATCGCCTCGTACGTCCCGCGCAGCCGCAGCGCGCCGTTGCTGAGCTCGGTGGCCAAGGCTGCGTCGCGGGTGTTCAGCCGGCGTTCTGCGCGCACAGCCGGGAGCAGCAGGTTGGCGTAGGCGCCGCGCTCTCGCACCGCCAGCAGGACGTCCAGCGCCACCAGCCGGGCCGGGTCGACCGGGCGACGGGCCACGCTCAGCCGTGCCCGTCACCGAGAAGGGCTCGCTCCGACAGCCTGGCACCGCGGGCCCACGCGGCCGCGCTCATCGACCGGCGACCCTGTGGCCGGACCTCCCCCAGGGCCACGCCGTGGGTCCCCGTGCCCGCGTACACCTGCTCACCAGCCGGGCGGAGCTCTCCCGGCGCCAGCCCGGTGACCGCCGCGACCGGTCGGACCGGACCCAGCTTGAGCCGGTGGTCGGCCCACGTCGTCCAGGCGCCCGGGGCCGGGGTGCAGGCGCGGATGCGCCGGTCGACCGCGGTTGCGGGGTCGGTCCACCGCACCCTCGCGTCGGCCGCGCCGAGCTTCGGCGCGTACGAGACCATCTGGTCCGGCTGCGGGACTGCCGCGACCGAACCGTCCGCGAGGTGGTCCAGGGTCTCGACGAGGAGCCGGGCGCCGGCGGTGGCGAGGCGGCTCTGGAGCTCGCCCGCGGTGTCGCGCGGCCGCACCGCCTCGGTGAGGGTGCCGAGCACCGGCCCGGCGTCGAGCTCGGGCACCAGCCGGAACGTCGTCGCACCGGTCACGTCGTCCCCGCTGAGCAGCGCGTGCTGCACCGGCGCCGCACCCCGCCAGGCCGGCAGCAGCGAGAAGTGGAGGTTGATCCAGCCGTGCCCGGGAACTCCCAGTGCGGCTGCCGGCAGCAGCGCACCGTAGCCGACCACCGGGCAGCACTCGGGGGCGAGCACGGTGAGCCGGTGCAAGAAGTCTGGGTCGCTGGGGCGCTGCGGTTCGAGCACCTCGACGCCTGCCTCGGCGGCCCACCGGGCCACAGGTGAGTGGACCAGCCGCCGCCCCCGCCCGGCGGCCGCGGCGGGACGGGTCAGGACCGCCACCACCTCGTGCCGGCTGGCGAGCAGCGCGTCCAGCGAGGGCACCGCCGCCGTCGGTGTTCCCGCGAACAGCAGCCGCACCTCACATGCCCCGGCCGAACACGGGGTGCGGTGAGCTGCGTACGGTCGGCGCCGGGGTCCCCAGCCACGCGGCCTCCCGGATCTCGCGCAACGCGGTCCGCCGGGCGTCCCGGTCGAGCCGGTCGACGAACAAGATGCCGTCGAGGTGGTCGGTCTCGTGCTGCAGGACCCGGGCCAGCAGGTCGGAGCCCTCGACGTCCACCGGCTCGCCGTGCATCGACCACCCGGTCGCCCGCACCTGGGCCGCCCGGACACATTCGAAGCTGAAACCCGGGATGGACAGGCAACCCTCCGGGCCATCCTGGGTCAGGTCGGACAGTCTGAGCTGCGGGTTGATGAGGTGTCCCACCTCTGCGTCGACGTGATAGGTGAACACCCGCAACCCGACCCCGAGCTGTGGTGCCGCCAAGCCCGAACCGGGAGCTTCCAGCATCGTGTCGGTCAGGTCCGCCACCAGCGCCCGCAGCTCCTTGTCGAAGTCGGTGACCGCAGCCGCAGGGGTACGCAGCACGGGGTCGCCGAACAACCGGATCGCACGGACGGTCACGACGACCCATTCTAGGGAGGGCACCTGGACACCGCCGCTAGGAGATCCCGACCGGGTCGACGTGCACCCGCAGCGGAACCAGCTTGCGAGCGCTGCGTTCAGACTGCAAGACCTGCAGCCGGCGCGACAGCTGCGGCCCGACTCCCCTCGGGACCCGCACGACCAGCCGGCTGCGTTCGGCGTCCAGCGGGGCTGGTCCCACCAGATCGGCCGGCTCCGGCCAGGCCAGGCCACGCAGTGCCATGACGTCTGGGGTGGGACCGTCCAGCACCGCCAGCCGCACCGCCGGCGGCAGCCTCGCCGCTCGCCGCTCGGCCAGCTCGCGCGAGGCGAACCCGACCGGGTCCGCGCGGACCAGTGCCTGCAACGCAGCCTCGGTCGGATCTCCGCTGGCCACCACCACCCCGTTCCGGCGTACGAGGGCCACAACGTTGAACCAACGGCGGACCGACTCCTCCGCGCTGCGAAGCTCCGGCCGCGCCAGCATCAGGTCGGTGTCGAGCAGCACCCCGGCGGCGTAGCCCCCGGCGGCGTCGGGTTCGGCGCCCGGCGTGGCGAGGACAAGTGCCGGACGGTCGTCAACCCGGTCGACGACGTGCGGTGCGGAGGAGGTCCGGACGGCTGCGCCGGGGAACGCCCGGCCGAGCTCGTCGGCGGTGCGCTGCTCTCCGACGACCGGTGCCCGGAGCCGGTCGGACCCGCACCGCGGGCATGACCATGCGGTGTGGACGAGCCCGCACCGGCGGCAGGTCGGGAGGGCGCCCGCGACGAGCTGCCGCAGTGGGCCGCCGCAGCGCGAGCAAAGGGCGGGCTGCCGGCACAACTGGCAGGCCAGCGCGGTGCGGTAGCCGCGGCGCGGAACGCTGACCAGTACCGGCCCGGAACCGAGTCCCGCTCGGATCGCACGCATGGCTGCTGCCGGAAGGCGGGCCGTGCCGGCCCCTGGGTCGTCGCTGTCCCCGGCGCCGCCGGCGACGCTGACGCGGGGACCGTGTGCCCGCCGCAGCACCACCGGCGCGCTCAGGTCGGCACACCATCGGCTCTCCACCAGTGCCTGCGCCTCCACCGACCGGGCATGGCCGGCCAGCAGCAGCGCCGCACCGCACGCCTGCGCACGCCGGACCAACACCTCACGAGCGTGCGGGTACGGAGCCCGTGGCTCGGCGTACGCGTCGTTGCCGTCGTCCCACATGGCCACCAGGCCCAGCGCGTGCACTGGCGCGAACGCCGCTCCCCTCGTCCCCAGCACGATCCTGACGTGGTCTCGGGAGAGCGCCAAGAAGGCCCGGTACCGCGCCTGCGGCCCCAGGTCGGCGCTGAGCACGACGTGGCGGCCGGGACCGAGGAGCCGGCAGAGCGCAGCGTCCAACCGGGAAACGTCCCGAGCGTCGGGCAGGCACACGAGGACACCCCGACCGGCGCGGGCGGCGGCCACCACCACCTGGCCCAGCGGCGCTGCCCAGTCGCCTGGCAGCGCGCTCCAGCAGGCCCGGGGGGCCTGGCCACCGGCGATCCGATCCACCAGCGCCCGCCCACCGGGGTACGGCTCCCAGGCCGCCAGGTCCAGGTCGGGCAACGCGGCGGTGTCCGCAGGCGCGACCGGAGCGCGCTCGGTGCGGGCGTGCCGGGTAGGAACGGCCAGGCGTACGACGTCGGCGAACGTCCCCGCGTAGCGATCGGCGACCGCCCGGCACAACCGGGCCACGTCACCGCGCAGCACCACCTCGCTGGAGACCACCCGCTCGATCCACCCCAGCCGCCCGGGGTGATCGCTGCGCTCGACCCGGTCGAGCAGGAACCCGCCCACCCGCTGGCCGGCGAAGCGCAGGCGCAGCCGACATCCCGGCACGGCTGCGTCGGACATGCTCTCCGGCACGAGGTAGTCGAACGGCCGGTCGAGGTGGGCCAGCGAGACGTCGAGCGCGACCCGGGCCACCGGCCGGGACACCGCCGGTTCCGGTCCTGGGCGTGGTCGGGTGGTCCGCAGCCGCTCGCGGACCAGTGCCAGCTGAGCCGGTGGAGCGGCCGAACCGGGGGTGGTCACGACCCGGTTGTATCAGCCGGCACCGGCAGCGCGGGTCGCCGACCACAGTTCCCCCGTCCGGGGCCCGGTCAGCCGCGGCAGGCGGCGCGCAGCGCGGCTGCGCGGTCGGTGCGCTCCCAGGTGAAGTCGGGCAGCTCTCGCCCGAAGTGACCGTATGCGGCGGTGCTGGCATAGATCGGGCGCAGCAGGTCGAGGTCAGCGATGATGGCAGCCGGCCGCAGGTCGAAGACCTCTCGCACCGCGTCCTGGATCGAGTCGACGGGGGCCGCCTCGGTGCCGAAGCAGTCCACGAACAGCCCGACCGGATGGGACTTCCCGATCGCGTAGGCGACCTGCACCTCGCAACGGCGGGCCAGTCCGGCGGCCACCACGTTCTTCGCGACCCAGCGCAGCGCGTACGCCGCGGACCGGTCGACCTTGCTGGGGTCCTTGCCGCTGAAGGCACCACCACCGTGCCGGGCCATCCCCCCGTAGGTGTCGATGATGATCTTGCGGCCGGTCAGCCCTGCGTCGCCCATCGGGCCGCCCACCTCGAACCGCCCGGTGGGGTTCACCAGCAGCCGGTAGTCGCTGACGTCGATGTCGAAGCCGGTGAGCGCCTCGTCGACGACGTGCTTCTTGACGTCCGGGGTCAACAGCGCGTCGAGGTCGATGTCGGCGGCGTGCTGGCTGGACACGACCACGGTGTCGACCCGCAACGGCGTCCCAGCGGCGTCGTACTCGACGCTGACCTGCGTTTTGCCGTCGGGCCTCAGGTAGGGCATCGTCCCGTCGCGCCTCACCCGCGCCAGCTGGCGCGCCAGCGCGTGGGCCAGCGTGATCGGCAACGGCATCAGCTGTGGCGTCTCGTCGCAGGCGAAGCCGAACATCATGCCCTGGTCGCCGGCACCTTGTGCGTCGAGCGGGTCCGACGACCCCTCCCGGCCCTCGGTCGCCGAGTCGACGCCTCGCGCGATGTCGGGTGACTGGGACCCGATCGAGACCTGTACGCCGCAGGAGTCGCCGTCGAAGCCCTTCTTCGACGAGTCGTAGCCGATCTCGAGGACGCGGTCCCGCACGATCCGCGGGATGTCGGCGTACGCATCGGTCGTGACCTCGCCGGCGACCACGACGAGCCCGGTGGTCACCAGCGTCTCGATCGCGACCCGACTGGCTGGGTCCTTGGTGAGCAGGGCGTCGAGGACGCTGTCGCTGATCTGGTCCGCGATCTTGTCGGGATGTCCCTCCGTCACCGACTCGGAGGTGAACAGTCGACGGCTCACGGACGCTCCCACCTGCTGCGGTCCGGCCGCGGGTCCCCGACCGGCCGTCCCAGCCTAGCCCCGCCCGCGCTTTCCCAGGTTGACCTGGGAGAGCGACACTCCCAACGAGGTGCAGCCCATGGCAGGCGTCGCTCAGCCATTGGGAGTACGGGGACCTGCGGCGTTGCCGGCGGCGATGCGGCGCCGGTGCGAGAACCGGCACATGTCAGGGGTTGCCCAGGCGGCTTGCCACGACATCCCACACCGCATCCGCCAGCTGGTCCTTCGGCCCGCGCGGCACCACCGTTTCCGACCCGTCGGCACCGAGGATCACCGCCTCGTTGTCGGGCCGGTCGAACCCCCTGCCCGCCGAGACGTCGTTGACTACGAGGTAGTCGCACCCCTTTCGGGCGAGCTTCGCCCTCCCGTGGTCGAGCACCGAGCCCGTGGCGTCACCGGTCTCGGCAGCGAACCCGACCACGACGGGGAACGCGCCCGACCGGTCGGCGACCAACTCGGCCAGGATGTCCGGGTTCGCCGTGAGCTCCAGCGAGGGCGGCGGACCACCTTCTCGCTTGATCTTCACCGGGCTAACCGACGCCGGTGCGAAGTCGGCGGGTGCAGCCGCCATCACGACGGCTTCGACACTCGCCGCCGCCGCCAGCACCTGGGTACGCAACTGCTCGGTGGTCTCGACCCGGACCACGTCGGCTCCGGCGGGATGGGGCAGCGAGACGTTGGCGGCCACCACCGTCACCAACGCCCCCCTGACCGTGGCGGCCCGGGCCAGCGCGAACCCCTGCCGGCCCGACGAGCGGTTGCCGAGAAAGCGCACGGGGTCGAGGTACTCCCGGGTGCCACCTGTGCTGACGAGCACGCGTCGGCGCAACAGGTCGGGTTCTCCTCCGGCGCTGGCCCGCCAGCTGAACCGGCGCACCAGTTCGAAGATCTCCTCGGGCTCGGGCAGGCGACCGGGACCGGAGTCGTCCCCCGTGAGCCGGCCGGTGGCCGGCTCGACCACCAGTGCACCGCGGCTGCGCAGCACGTCCACGTTCGCCCGCGTCGCGGGATGCTCCCACATCTCGGTGTGCATGGCGGGAACGAACACCACCGGGCACCGGGCGGTCAGCAACGTGGTCGTGAGGAGGTCATCGGCTTGGCCAGTCGCCGCCTTGGCCAGCAGGTCCGCGGTCGCGGGGGCGACGACGACCAGCTCGGCCTGCCGTCCCAGACGGACGTGCGAGACAGTGCCGGCTCCGGCGAAGACGTCCGGTGTGGCGGGGGCGCCCGAAAGGGCCTCCCAGGTCGCAGCCCCCACGAAGCGCAGGGAGGCCTCGGTGGGGACGACCCGGACGTCGTGCCCGGACTCGGTGAGCAGCCGCAGCAACCCGCACACCTTGTACGCGGCGATGCCGGCCCCGACCCCGAGCACCACCCGGGGACGGTGGTCGGGTGAGGCAGCGGGTCGTGCCGTCACCGGGTCAGGTGCCGTCGGTCTCCGCCACCGGCTCGGGCTCGGTGGGCTCGCACGTCAGCAGGTCCTTGTGGATCTCCCGCAACGCGATCGACAGCGGCTTCTCCTGGACATGGGTGTCCACCAAGGGCCCGACGTACTCCAGCAGCCCCTCACCGAGCCCGGAGTAGTAGGCGTTGATCTGACGCGCCCGCTTTGCGGCGTAGAGCACCAGCTGGTACTTCGAATCGGTCTTGGTCAGCAGGTCGTCGATCGGCGGGTTGGTGATGCCCTCGGCGACGGAGCCGGTTTCGGACACGGGCAAGCCTCATTCACCTCGGTGGACAGGAAGATCCGGAACGGACCTGAGCAAGGATATCAACTCCGCGCACGCCTGTCCCACGTCGCCGTTGACGATGGTGACGTCGAACTCCGACTCGGCGGCGAGCTCCTCCCGCGCGCTCTGCAGGCGCCGCGCCCGTTCCGCGGCGGTCTCGGTCCCCCGTACCTCCTGTCGCCGCACCAGCTCCTGCCACGACGGCGGGCGCAAGAAGACGAACAAGGCCCCCGGCATCGACGCCCGCATCTGACGGGCGCCCTGGAGGTCGATCTCGAGCAGCGCCGGCCGGCCGGCGGCCACCGCCTCCTCGACCGGCCGGCGCGGGGTGCCGTAGCGCGCGCTGCCGTGCACCACCGCCCACTCCAACAGGTCGCCGGCGGCGACCATCGCGTCGAACTCGGCCTCGCCGACGAAGCGGTAGTGCACGCCGTCGACCTCCCCCGGCCGCGGGGGACGCGTGGTCACCGACACCGAGATCCACACCTGCGGGTACCGGTCGCGTACGCAGGCAGCAATCGTGCCCTTGCCGACGGCGGTGGGGCCCGCCAGCACGACCAGCCGCGACGGGGCGGTCGCCGGGTCAGCCGCGGTCGGCGAATTCACGCTCGAGCGCAGCCACCTGCTTCACGCCGAGACCACGCACCCGGCGGGTCTCCGCGATTCCGATCCGGTCCATCAGCTGCCGGGCCCGGACCCGGCCGAGACCCGGCATCGCCTGAAGCAGGTCCAGCACCTTCATCTTGGCGATCACCTCGTTGCGGTGGCCCTCGTCCAGCACCTCAGCCAGCGATCCGCCGGAGTGCTTGAGCCGGTTCTTGACCTCCGCCCGCTCGCGCCGCGCCGCCGCCGCCTTATCCAACGCCGCCTGTCGCTGCTCGGGGGTCAGGGGAGGAAGGGCCACGGGGTCACCTCGAGGGTCGCTGCGCGGAAAGGGTGCGGCGTCTTGGGCACCCGGTGCGAACCTAGCGACGATCGTGTCCGCCCGGCAACGTGCCCGCTCCGATCGGCGAGGAGCAGTTGTCCTTCGCGTCCTGCTGGGTGTTCGGCAACGCGCTGGTGGAGGCGGACAGGTCGATGGTCACGCTCGCAGTCAGCGCAACGCGGCCAGGTCGTCGCGGGTCCGCTCGACGACTGCTCGCAGCGCCGGCACCCCTGGCCCAGCCGTGAGGACCCGGCGCGAGGTCGCGGGGAGGACGTGGGACAGCACGGCACCGAACACCCGACGCAAGTCGGCGACGCCGCCGCCCTGGGCGCCGAAACCCGGCGCCAGCAGCGGGCCGTTGATCTCCAGACCGTCGGGGGCGGAGCTCAACGTGGCACCCACGACCGCGCCGAAGGAGCCCAGCGGCACCGCGCCCGCGTTCTGCGCCGCCAGCGCCGCGAGCACCGCCGAGGCGACCGTCACCCCGTCGCGAGCGGCGAGCTGGATCTGCTCACCCTCCGGGTTCGACGTCCTCGCGAGCACGAAAACACCACGGCCGTACGTACGTGCCCGGTCCAGGAACGGCCTCAGCGAGCCGACGCCGAGGAAGGGGCTCACCGTGACCGCGTCCACCGCCAGGGGGGACACGGGGTCCAGGTAGGCGTCCGCGTACGCCGCGGCGGTCGAGCCGATGTCCCCGCGCTTGACGTCCAGCAGCACCAGCGCGCCGGCCTGGCCGGCCGCGGTGACCACCCGCTCGAGGACGGCGATCCCGGCGGCGCCGTGGCGCTCGAAGAACGCCGACTGCGGCTTCAGCACGGCCACCGTGTCGCCGACCGCCGAGACCACGGTCATCGCCAGTCGCTCCACGCCGCCCGCGTCGTCGGGGAGCCCCCACTGGCGCAGCAGCCACGGGTGCGGGTCGATGCCCACGCACAGCGGGCCGCGGTTGCCCATGGCCTGGTGCAACCGCTGCCCGAACGACGCGGTCACGTCACCCGGAGCGGGTCGAGGTCGTGAGCGGCGCTCGCCTGCGCCGCCGGGGTGTGAGCCAGCCCGACGACCTGGGCCGGTGAGGTGAACCCCCGGGTGGCGAGCTCGGACCGGAGCTCGGTGATGACACGGACCGGGGCTGACGGGTCGGAGAAGATCACCGTCCCCACCTGGACCGCGCTGGCCCCCGCGAGCAGGAACTCCAGCGCGTCGGCGCCGGTGCGGACGCCGCCGATCCCCAAGATCGGCACCTCCGGCATCGCCTGGTGCACCTGCCAGACGCACCGCAGTGCGACCGGCCGGATCGCGGGGCCGGACAGACCACCGGTGACCCCTCCCAGGACCGGTCGCAGCGTGAGCGGGTCCATCGCGATCCCGAGCAGGGTGTTGATCATTGCCAAGCCGCTCGCGCCGGCATCCATCACGGCCTCCGCCACCGTGACCAGGTCGGTGACGTCGGGTGAGAGCTTGGCGAAGACGGGGATGTCGCGGGGGACGTCACGGCGCACCACCGCAAGCACCTTGGCGGCCTGGTAGGGGTCGCACGCGAAGACCAGACCACGGTTGTTCACGTTGGGGCAGGAGATGTTCACCTCGACCGCCACCACGCCCGGGCTGTGCCCCACCCGCCGGGCCAGCTCGGCGTACTCGCCAAGGGCCGACCCGGCGATGGACACGATCGGGCGGGCTCCGCTGCTCACCAGCCAGGGCAGGTCGGTGGCGAGGAAGGCGTCGATCCCGGGGCCCTGAAGTCCGATCGAGTTCAGCATCCCCGACGGTGTCTCGGCCATCCGAGGTGTGGGACGCCCCGCGCGTGGGTCGACCATGATCGACTTGGTGACGACCGCCCCGAGGTCGGCGACGTCGAAGAACGCCTGCAGCTCACGTCCGGCCGCGGCGCACCCGGACGCCACCATCACCGGGTTGGGGAGCCGTCGTCCCGCCACCTCGACCTGCAGGTCTACCGCGTCCGGATCGACGCTGACGCTCACGGGCCGCCCCACCGCGGTGCCCCAAGTGCGTCAGCCGGAACCGAACCGAGCGCCGACCAGCGCACCCTGTCGCCACGAAAGACCGGTCCCTCCACGCAGGAACGAACCATGCGGGTACGACCGTCCTCGCCGACTACGGGAAGCACGCAGGTCATGCACACGCCGATCCCGCAGGCCATTGCCTCCTCGACCGCGCACTGGCTCCAAGCGCCGGCTGACTCCGCGATCTCGGCCACCGCAGCCAACATGCCCATCGGGCCACAGGCGTAGACGACGCCCGCTCCGGTGCCGGTGACGAGCTCGGGAAGCACGTCGGTGACCCTCCCCCGGGTCCCGACCGAGCCATCCTCGGTGGTGACCAGCACCGAGCCCGCCGAGCGCTTGGCCTCCCTGGTGCCGAAGAGCCGTTGCTCGCAGCCGGCTCCGAGGACGATGTGCACACCGCAACCGCGCTCGCGCAGTCGCTCGGCGAGCGAGAACAGCGGGGCGCTGCCGTACCCGCCGCCGACAAGGACGCATGGCACCGGTTCCTTGGGCAGGGCGAACGGGCGGCCGAGAGGCGCCACGACGTCCACGCGCTCGTGCGGAGCTCGTGCGGCCAACCAGGCGGTGCCGGGGCCGGTGACGGCGAAGACGACCTCGACGGTGCCGCCGTAGACGCCGCTGCTCTTGACCCGATAGATCGAGAACGCGCGCCGCAGCAGCAGTGCGGTGTCCGGGCCGCCCACCGCCAGGGCGGCGAAGTGACCCGGACGGAACCGTTCCGCGACGCCCGGAGCCACCAGCGTCAGGTGGTGGTAGGCGCCGATGCGCTTCACCGTAAGCACCTCGGCGCGCTGCTGCAGCGGGGCGGCGCTCAGGACCAGTGGCCCGGAGCCGGTCACCTGCCGACCTCGCTGGACCACTCCTGCAGGGATCGCACGCCGAGACCGTCGCGTCGCAGGGCCTCGATTCCCTGCACGGCAGCGGCCAGTCCCTGCACGGTCGTGATGCACGGGATGTTGCGCTGGATCGCGGCGGTGCGGATCTCGTACCCGTCGGCCCGGGGCCGACCGCCGGACGTGGCGCCGTGGGGGGTGTTGATCACCAGGTCGATCTCCCCGGCGAGGATGCGGGCCACAACCGTGGCCTCCCCCGCGCGGGAACGGGCCTCCGAGAGCTTGGGAACGACCCTTGCCATCACCCCGTTGCGAGCCAGGACGGTGGCGGTCCCAGACGTCGCCGAGATCTCGAACCCGAGGTCGGCGAGCCGCTTCACCGGGAAGATCATCGAGCGCTTGTCGCGGTTGGCCACCGAGACGAAGACCCGACCACCGGTGGGCAGTCCTCCGTACGCTGCGGTCTGCGACTTCGCGAAGGCCGCTCCGAACCCCGCGTCGATGCCCATCACCTCGCCGGTCGACCGCATCTGCGGGCCCAGGACGCTGTCGACGGTCTTGCCGTCGAGGGTCCGGAAGCGTTGGAACGGCAGCACCGCCTGCTTGACCGCGACCGGCGTGCCCGGTGGCATCGACGCGCCGTCGCCTCGGGCCGGCAGCAGGCCGTCGCGGCGCAGGTCCGCGATCCGCTCCCCCAGCATCACCCGAGCCGCGGCCTTCGCAAGTGGGACCCCGGTGGCCTTCGACACGAACGGCACGGTCCGCGACGCGCGCGGGTTGGCCTCCAACACGTACACCACGTCACCGGTGAGGGCGTACTGCACGTTGAGCAGCCCGCGGACGCCGATCCGCTCCGCCAGCGTGGTCGTGGCAGCGGTGACCCGCTCCAGGTCCTCTCGGCCCAGCGTGATCGGCGGCAGCACGCAGGCGGAGTCACCGGAGTGGACACCGGCCTCCTCGATGTGCTCCATCACGCCGCCGACGAACAGCTGCTCCCCGTCGAAGATCGCGTCGACGTCGATCTCGACCGCGTCGTCGAGGAAGCGGTCGACCAACACGGCATGCGCCGCGCTGCCCCTCGTGAGGTGCTGGTCGAGATATGCCCTCAGCGCCTCGTCGTCGCAGACGATCTCCATGCCTGCCCCGCCCAGCACGTACGAGGGGCGCACCAGCACCGGATAGCCGATCTCGGCGGCGACGCGGGTGGCCTCCGCCGCCGAGGAGGCAAGGCCGTGACGGGGCGCAGGCAGCCCTGCGGAGGCCAGCAGCCGCCCGAACGCGCCACGGTCCTCGGCGACGTTGATCGCCTGTGGCGACGTGCCGACCACGCGAACCCCCTCGTCGACCAGCCGCGCGGCCAACCCGAGCGAGGTCTGGCCGCCGAGCTGCACCACCACCCCGGCCAACGGCCCCGCGGCGCGCTCGGCGTGCACGACCTCGAGCACGTCCTCGAGCGTCAACGGCTCGAAGTACAGCCGGCCGGAGACGTCGTAGTCGGTGGACACGGTCTCCGGGTTGCAGTTGACCATCACGGTCTCGTAGCCGGCCTCGGCCAGGGACTGCGACGCGTGCACGCAGGAGTAGTCGAACTCGATGCCCTGGCCGATCCGGTTGGGGCCGCTGCCGAGGATGATCACCGCCGGCCGCTCCCGTGGCGCGACCTCGGTCTCATCGTCGTAGCTGGAGTAGTGGTACGGGGTGCTGGCGGCGAACTCGGCGGCGCAGGTGTCGACGGTCTTGAACACGGGTCGGACGCCGAGAGCGTGCCGGACGCCTCGGACGACATCTTCGGGCAGGCGTCGCAGGCCGGCCAGCTGGGCGTCGGAGAACCCCGAGCGTTTGGCCGTGCGCAGCAGCTCCGGGCTGAGCTCGCTCGCGGACACCACGAGCTTGGCCACCTCGTCCAGCGCCACCAGCTGGTCGCAGAACCACGGGTCGATCGCGGTGGCTGCCGTCAGCTCCTCCACCGCGGCGCCGGCGCGGATCGCGTCCATGACCGTACGCAGCCGCCCGTCATGGGGGATGCTGGCCCGTTGCAGCAGCGTCGTCTTGTCGGCCACCGGCTGGGCCCAGTCGAAGACCGCCTCGACCTGCTCCAACGAGCGCAGCGCCTTTTGCAGTGCCTCGGCGAAGTTCCTTCCGATGGCCATGACCTCACCGACCGACTTCATGTGCGTGGTCAGCGTCGTGTCAGCGCCCGGAAACTTCTCGAAGGCGAAGCGGGGCACCTTGACCACGACGTAGTCCAGCGTCGGCTCGAAGCAGGCCGGGGTCTGTCCGGTGACGTCGTTGCGGATCTCGTCGAGGGTGTAGCCGATCGCGACCTTCGCCGCGATCTTGGCGATCGGGAAGCCGGTGGCCTTGGAGGCGAGCGCGCTCGAACGCGACACCCGGGGATTCATCTCGACCACTACCACCCGACCGTCGAACGGGTGCACGGCGAACTGGATGTTGCAGCCGCCGGTGTCCACGCCGACCGCCCGGATGACGCCGAGGGCGATGTCACGCAGCTGCTGGTACTCCCGGTCGGTCAGCGTCATCGCGGGCGCCACCGTGACCGAGTCGCCGGTGTGGACACCCATCGGGTCGACGTTCTCGATCGAGCAGACCACGACGACGTTGTCGGCGCGGTCCCGCATCACCTCGAGCTCGTACTCCTTCCAGCCCGCGATGGACTCCTCCAGCAGCACCTGCCCGGTGGGGCTGGCCGCGAGCCCGGCCCCAGCGATCGCACGCAGGTCGTCTGGGCCCCTGGCCAGCCCTGAGCCGGTGCCACCCAGCGTGAACGACGGTCGTACGACGACCGGGAAGCCCAACACGGCGGCGGCGTCCAAGCACTCCGGCAGCGAACGACAGACCACCGAGTCGGCGACGTGGGCGCCCCAGTGCTCCGGCAGGGACCGCACCACCTGCTTGAACGCCTCGCGGTCCTCTCCGGCGACGATCGCCTCGACGTTGGCGCCGATCAGCTCGACGCCGTACTTTTCGAGGACACCGGCGCCGTGCAGGGCCAGGGCGGTGTTGAGCGCCGTCTGGCCGCCCAGGGTGGCCAGCAGCGCGTCCGGCCGCTCCTTGGCGATGACCTGCTCGACGAACTCGGCGGTGATCGGCTCGACGTACGTCGCGTCGGCGAGCTCCGGGTCGGTCATGATCGTCGCCGGGTTGGAGTTGACGAGCACGACCCGCAGCCCCTCCTGGCGCAGCGCCCGGCAGGCCTGCGTCCCGGAGTAGTCGAACTCGCAGGCCTGCCCGATGGTGATCGGTCCGGAACCGATCACCAGCACCGAGGCGAGATCGGCGCGGCGCGGCATCTCAGCGCCCCCCATCCGCTGCCGCGGCCTGGACCACCATCGACGCGAAGCGGTCGAAGAGGTGCTCGGAGTCGTGGGGCCCGGCGGCTGCCTCGGGGTGGTACTGCACCCCGAACGCCAAGACCTCGCCGCCCTCGTTCCGCAGGGCGATTCCCTCCACGACGCCGTCGTTGAGGCAGACGTGGGTGACCTCGGCGCGGCCGTACGCGGTGCTCACCGCTCGCCCGACCGGCGCGTCGAGCGCGAACCCGTGGTTGTGGGCGCTCACCTCCACCGCACCGCTGGCGAGGTCCTGGACCGGGCAGTTCAGCCCGCGGTGGCCGAAGGGGAGCTTGTACGTGGCGAACCCCAGGGCGCGGCCGAGCACCTGGTGCCCGAAGCAGATGCCGAGACACGGCCAGCGCCGCTCCAAGATCTGGCGTACCAGCGCCACCGCCGCGGACGCGGCGGCCGGGTCGCCTGGCCCGTTGGAGCACACGACGCCGTCCACACCGCGTGCGGCGATCTCGTCCACCCCGGTCCAGGCCGGCAGGACGTGGACCTCGATGCCGCGCCGGGCCAGCAGCGCCGGGGTGCTCGCCTTGAGCCCGAAGTCGATGGCCGCCACGCTGGCTAGCCGCCGCCCGATGGCCGGCACGACGTAGCACCGGGTGGTCGTGACCTCGGCGCTGAGATCGGCCCCGGCCATCGGCGGCGCCGACCGGACCACCGCCAACAAGGTGTCGACATCGGCTCCACCAGAGCTGATCCCGGCCCGCATCACGCCGCGCTGGCGCAGGTGACGGGTGACCGCCCGGGTGTCGACGCCGGCGATCCCGACCACACCCTCTCGAGCCAGCGCCGCGTCCAGGCTGCCGCGGCTGCGCCAGCTGCTCGGCCGGCGGGCCGGGTCCCGGACGACCAGGCCGGCCGGCCACATCCGGGTCGACTCGCAGTCCTCGTCGTTGATCCCGGTGTTGCCGATGTGCGGAGCGGTCATCACCAGCACCTGAGCGCGGTACGAGGGGTCGGTGAGCGTCTCCTGGTAGCCGGTCATCCCGGTCGCGAACACCGCCTCGCCCACCGCCTGGCCGGTGGCGCCGTACGCCTCGCCGGGGAACACCCGGCCGTCCTCGAGAGCCAGCAGCGCCGTTCTCACGCGTACGCCTCGGCGGTGCAGGTGGCAGCGCCACGCAGGTACGTCGCGACGACCCGCCCGGGCAGCGTCCGCCCGGCGTAGGGGTTGTTGCGCGAGAGCGAGACGCTGTCGGCGGCCCGCACGACGAAGCTCTCGGCCGCGTCGTACAGCACCAGGTTGGCGGGCTCACCGACCGCCAGGGGCCGCCCTTGCCCGTGCAGCCGCCCGATTCGCGCCGGCCGCACCGACATCCGGTCCGCGACCCCGGCCCAGTCCAGCCGGCCGCTGTCGACCATCGCCTCGTGCACCACCGGCAGCGCGGTCTCCAGCCCGAGCATGCCGAAGGCGGCCGCCGCCCACTCGCACTCCTTGTCCTCAACCGAGTGGGGGGCGTGGTCGGTGGCCACGGCGTCGATGGTGCCGTCGGCGAGCCCGTCGCGCAGCGCCTCGACGTCCGCGGCGGTCCGCAGCGGCGGGTTCACCTTGTAGACCGGGTCGTACGTCGCGGCCAGGTCGTCGGTCAGCAGCAGGTGGTGGGGGGTGACCTCGGCGGTGATCGCCCACCCCTTCGACTTCGCCCAGCGCAGGATCTCGACCGACCCGGCTGTCGAGACATGGCAGACGTGCAGCCGGGACCCGACGTGTGCCGCGAGCAGCGCGTCCCGGGCGATGATCGCCTCCTCCGCAGCCGCTGGCCACCCCGCCAGGCCGAGCACTCCGGACAGCTCCCCCTCGTTCATCTGCGCGCCCTCGGTCAGCCGGGGCTCCTGCGCATGCTGCGCGACGACCCCGTCGAACGCCTTGACGTACTCCAGCGCCCGCCTCATGAGCACCGCGTCGTCGACACACCTGCCGTCGTCGGAGAAGACCCGCACGCGGGCGGCGGAGTCGGCCATGGCGCCGAGCTCGGCCAGCCGACGGCCCTCCAGGCCCACGGTGACCGCTCCCACCGGGTGGACATCGCAGTGCGCCGCCTCGCAGCCGAGCCGCCAGACCTGTTCCACGACGCCGGCGGTGTCGGCGACCGGGTCGGTGTTGGCCATCGCGTGCACCGCGGTGAAGCCCCCCCTGGCGGCGGCAAGGGTGCCACTGTCCACGGTCTCGGCGTCCTCCCGGCCCGGTTCGCGCAGGTGGGTGTGGAGGTCCACCAGCCCCGGCAGCGCGAACAGGCCGTCGGCGTCGAAGACCTCGGCGTCGGTGGTGGCGGCCTCGCGTCCCACCGCTGCCACCACCCCGCCCCGCAGCAGCAGGTCGGTGGCTCCCCCCCCCAGCGGCCGGCACCCGCGGATCAGCACGTCCCGGCCGGTGCCGCTCACGGTCGTCGCCCCGGGTCGTCCGGTGCTGGCAGCGGCGCAGAGACGGCGCCGCTGAGCAGCAGGTACAGCACTGCCATGCGTACCGCCACGCCGTTGCTGACCTGCTCGACGATCACCGATCGGGTGGAGTCGGCGACGTCGGCGGAGATCTCCATGCCGCGGTTCATCGGACCCGGGGCCAGCACCAGCGCATGCTCTGGAAGCAGCGCCATCCGCCGTACGTCGAGCCCGTAGCGGCGGCTGTACTCCCGGGCGCTGGGAAAGAACGCGGCACCCATGCGCTCGCGCTGGACCCGCAGCATCATCACCGCGTCGCTCTTGACGATCGTCGCGTCGAGGTCGTACGAGGTCTGCACCGGCCACGACTCGACGCCGACCGGCAACAGCGTGGGCGGCGCGACCAGGGTCACCTCGGCGCCCAGGGTGCTCAGCAGCAGCGCGTTCGATCGAGCCACCCTGCTGTGCAGGACGTCCCCGACGATCGTCACCCGGCGGCCGGCGAGGTCGCCCAGGTGCCGCCGCATGGTGAACGCGTCGAGCAGGGCCTGGGTGGGGTGCTCGTGGGTGCCGTCGCCGGCGTTGACCACGCTGCAGTGGGTCCACCCGGCTGACGCCAGCAGGTGCGGCGCCCCGGAGGCGTGGTGCCGCACGACGATGGCGTCGGCGCCCATGGCCTGCAGGGTCAGCGCGGTGTCCTTGAGGCTCTCCCCCTTGGACACGCTGGAACCCTTCGCGGCGAAGTTGATCACGTCGGCCGACAACCGCTTGGCGGCGGCCTCGAAGGAGATGCGGGTGCGGGTCGAGTCCTCGAAGAACAGGTTGACGACGGTCCGACCGCGCAGCGCCGGCAGCTTCTTGATCGGACGCTGGGCGAGGGCACGCATCTCGCCGGCCGTGTCGAGCACGAGGGAGGCGTCCTCGACGGTGAGGTCGGCGGCGCTGAGCAGGTGCCGTTTCATCGGGCCTCCCGGATCGCCGGCTCGGCCGCCGGCCCGGGTGCGATCTGCACCTCGTCGTACCCGTCGACCTCGGCGACGCTGACGCGTACCTCCTCCGACAGCGCGGTCGGGAGGTTCTTGCCGACGAAGTCCGCCCGGATCGGCAGCTGCCGGTGGCCTCGGTCGACGAGCACGGCGAGCCGCACCGCCTGCGGGCGGCCCAGGTCGTTGAGCGCGTCCAGCGCCGCCCGGATGGTCCGGCCGGAGAACAGCACGTCGTCGACGAGCACGACGGTCCTGCGCTCGACTCCGGTGCGGGGGATGTCGGTGTGCTCGAGGGTCCTCGCCGGGCGCAGCCGCAGGTCGTCGCGGTACATCGTGACGTCCAGCGCGCCGTGGGGCACGGGGCTGCTCTCGATCTGCTCGATCCGAGCGGCGATCCGCGCCGCCAGCGGCACCCCGCGGGTGGGGATCCCCAGCAGCACCAGACCGGCGGCACCGCGATGGCGCTCGATGATCTCGTGCGAGATGCGGGTCAACGCCCGGGAGACGTCGCGGTCGTCGAGCACGACCCGAGCGGGCAGCTGCGTGGCAGCCACTGGCGACCTCCTTGCCCGCCTCACGGGACGGTGCGTTAAAGGATGTCCGAGCACGTTGTCGCGGGCACGGTACCAGGCATCTCGCCGATGCCACGGCAGGCGGGGAGACCGCGAGTCTGGCGGTTTCGCTTGACCGGCAGCGGGGTGGGGTCTATGGTCACGCAGCGTAGCCAAACGCCGTCCGGAACGGCCCGACTTACGGAGTCCCTCGTGGCCAAGGATTACTCCCGAGCACTCGGTGGCCGACTGCGCTCGATCCGCCAGCAGCAGGGATTGTCGCTGCACGGCGTCGAGGAGAAGTCCGAGGGGCGCTGGAAGGCGGTGGTCGTGGGCTCGTACGAGCGCGGCGACCGTGCCGTGACGGTGCAGAAGCTCTCGGAGCTGGCGCAGTTCTACGGGGTGCCGGTCGAGGAGCTGCTGCCGGGAGGCAACTCGAGCCCGGCGGCGCTGGAACCGCCGCCCAAGCTGATCCTCGACCTGGCGAAGCTGCAGGACGTCGACGCAGCCGAGGCGGCGCCCCTGTCTCGCTATGCGTCCACGATCCAGTCCCAGCGCGGCGACTACAACGGCCGGGTGCTCTCGATCCGCCAGGAGGACCTGCGCACGCTGTCGGTGATCTACCAGGAGCAGCCCAGCGTGCTGGCGGCGCGCTTCATCGGGTGGGGCGTGCTGCGGGCCGCGGTCACCGGGGACCCCGACGGCGACCCGTGAGCGCTGCCCTCACGCGCACAGGGTCGGTTTGAGCTCGACGAGTCGCCCCAGCAGGCCGTTGACGAACGGCCCCGACTCCTCGGTCGAGAGCTCCGAGGCCAGCTGGACCGCCTCGCTCACCGCCACCGCGTCCGGGACGTCGGGTTCGTACAGCAGCTCGTAGGCCGCCAGCCGCAGCACGTTGCGGTCGACGGCGGGCATTCGTTCCAGCGACCACCCGATGGAGTGCTCGGCCAGCAGCGCGTCGATGCGGGCCTGGTGGGTGACGACGCCCTCGACCAGCGTGATCGTGTACGGGTTGAGGGGCGGGGCCGCGACAGCGACCCGTTGCGGCAGCGTGGCGCCGAGTCCGATGCCTTGCAGGTCGGACTCGAAGAGCACGTCGAGGGCCCGCTTGCGGGCCTTGCTGCGGGCGCCCATCAGCCCGCGCGACCCAGGTAGCTGCCGTCGCGCGTGTCGACCCGGACCCTTTCCCCGCTAATGATGAACAGCGGGACCTGCAGCTCGTACCCGGTCTCGAGCCGCGCCGGCTTCGTCCCCCCCGTGGAACGGTCTCCCTGCAGGCCGGGCTCGGTGTACTCCACGCTCAGCTCCACCGACGCCGGGAGCTCGAGGTAGAGCGGTGTGCCCTCGTGCACGGCGACGACGACGTCCTGGTTGTCGAGCAGGAAGTTGGCGGCGCCGCCCACTATGGCGTCCAGGAGATGGGTCTGGTCGAACGTCTCGGTGTCCATGAACACGTACGACTCGCCGTCGTGGTACAGGTACGTCATCGCCCGCTTGTCGACGTTGGCGGTCTCCACCTTGACGTCGGCGTTGAACGTCTTGTCCACGACCTTGCCCGACAGCACGTTCTTCAGCTTGGTCCGTACCACCGCCCCACCCTTGCCCGGCTTGTGGTGCTGGAACCACACCACCGACCACAGCTGCCCGTCGAGGTTAAGCACGGTGCCGTTCTTGAGGTCGTTGGTGGTGGCCATCGCGGCGCGGTCCCTTCCTGTGCTGGCGTGCAGCGGTACGGTCAGTCGGAGACCAGCAGGTCCCGGGGAGCGGTTGTCAGGAAGTCCGACCCGGCGTCGGTGACGACGAGGGTGTCCTCGATGCGCACCCCGCCGCGACCCCGGAGGTAGACGCCGGGCTCGATGGTGAGGGCGGTGTGCGCGCGCAGTCTACCCGGACGCCCCTTGCCGAGGAACGGGTCCTCGTGGATCACCAGCCCGACGCCGTGGCCCAGCCCGGTGGGAAAGTGATCGAGGTACCCGGCGCGGTCCAGCGACCGGCGGGCGGCGGCGTCCACGTCTGCCACCAGCACGCCGACACCGAGCGCGGCGATGCTGTCACGTTGGGCTGCGGCCACCGCAGCGTGGATCTCCTGCTGCCAGTCGGCGGCGGCGCCGATCACCACCGTACGCGTGCAGTCGGCGTGATAGCCGTCGACGCGGGCGCCGAAGTCGATCTTGAGCAGGTCGCCTCGCCCGACGACCCGCTCGGTCGGCTGGTGGTGCGGGATCGCGCTGTGCGGCCCGGAGGCGACGATCGTGTCGAAGCCCACGGCCTCGGCGCCGTGGTCGTACATCCTCGACTCGAGGTCGCGGGCCAGCGCCCGCTCGCTGCGGCCCCGCAGCCGGCCGGACAGCAGGCCGCCCAGCGCCGCGGTGGAGACTTCGCAGGCCGCCCGCAGCGCTGCGAGCTCTGCCTCGTCCTTGACCTCACGCAGCCCCTCCACGGCTCGCTGCAGTGACGTGAGCGTCCACCTGCCCGTGCCTTGCAGCAGCGCGGTCAGCGCGCCGTGGGCGTCGACGCTGAGCGCGTGGGTCTCCAGCGCGCAGCGCCAGCCGGGCCGGTCCCCCACGGCGTCGACCAACGCCGGCAGCAGCTCCCGGGAGATGACGTGGCGCAGGTCGCCGCACTCGGTCGCCGCCTGTTCGGCGTAGCGGCCGTCGGTCGCGAAGACGTGGCGACCGGTGACATCGACGACCAGGGCGGCGTTGGAACCGGTGAACCCGGTGAGGTACCGCACGTTGACCAGGTCGGTGACCAGGGCGGCGTCGAGGTCGCGCCCGACCAGAGCGTCGACCAGGGCACCGCGCCGGCGTTCGTGCTCGGGTGGCATGCTGTCCACCTTACGGTCGCGCCGACCGCCGACTCCCGACCGTTGAGCGGTTCCAGCCAACCGTGCGCCGGGAGAACGCGGTCACCGGATGATCTCGGCGTACGCCGCGGTCAGCAGCGCCGGATCCGGCGCAGCCAGCACGACCGGGCGAGCCAGACCCTCCAGGATCACAAAGCGCAGCATGCCGCCGCGCGCCTTCTTGTCCACCCGCATCGCGTCGTGCAGCGACTCCCAGGCGCCGGGCCGGTAGGAGGTGGGCAACCCCACCAGCTCGAGCACCTGCCGGTGCCGGTCGGCTGTCTCCTGGTCGAGCCGTCCGGCGAGCCGCGCCAGCTCGGCGGCGTAGCACATGCCGATGGCGACCGCGGCACCGTGCCGGAACGTGTAGCGCTCCACCCGCTCGACGGCGTGACCGAGGGTGTGACCGTAGTTGAGCACCTCGCGCCCGGGGCCGGCTCCGCTGGCGGCCGCGGTCTCCCGCAGGTCGGCGGCCACCACGCCGGCCTTGACCCGGACCGCGCGCACCACCAGCTCCGCCACGCCGCTGCCGGCCGGGTCGAGCGCGCCGGTCGGATCGGCCTCCACGGCGTCGAGGATCCCGGGATCGGCCACGAAGCCGCACTTGATGACCTCCGCCAGCCCGCTCACCAGCTCCCGGTGCGGCAGCGTCGCGAGCGCGGCGAGGTCGCAGAGCACACCGGCCGGTTCGTGGAAGGCACCGACGAGGTTCTTGCCCGCGGCGGTGTTGATCGCGGTCTTGCCGCCGACCGCCGCGTCCACCATCCCCAGCAGCGTGGTAGGCACCTGCACCAGGCGCACACCTCGCAGCCAGGTCGCCGCCACGAAGCCGGCCAGGTCGGTCGTCGCCCCCCCGCCGAGCCCGACGACGGCGTCGGACCGGGTGAAGCCGCAGCGACCCAGCACCGCCCAGCAGAAGTCCGCGACCTGTGGGCTCTTGGCCTCCTCGGCCGCGGGCACCTCCACCGTGTGCACCTCGTGGCCGGCGCTCGCCAGCTGCTCGCGGTGCTGCCCGGCCGCCTCCCGGAGCGCCGGAGGATGGATGAGCGCCACCCGGTCGGACCCGGCAAGCAGTCCTGGCAGCCGGTCCGCCACGTCGGTGCCGACGACGACGTCGTACGGGGAGGAGGTCCGAACCGGCACCACCACCGTGGGCGTGCTCACGACGCGGTCTCGGCGCCGAGGAGCGCGGCGACGTCGTCGGCGACGGCGCCCGCAGGACGCCCGTCGGTGGACACGACGTGCCCGGCCACCTGTACGTAGAGGGGATGCCGTGCCGCCAGCAGCTGCCGCAACCGGCTGTGGACGTTGCCCAGCAGCAGCGGCCTGGGACCACCGAGCCCAACCCGGCGGCTCGCCTCGGCCAGCCCGACGTCCAAGAACACCGTGCGGCTGGCCGGCAGGCGCTCGCGTACCGGCGCGCTGGTCACCGCCCCGCCGCCGAGCGCGACGACGCCGTCGTGGGTGCTCAGCGCAGTGAGGACGGCCTCCTCCTCCAGGCGACGAAAGTACGCCTCCCCGTGGTCGACGAAGATCGCCGCCACGCTGCTGCCCGCGGTCTGTTCGATCACCGCGTCGGTGTCGCAGAAGCCGGTCCGCAGGCGATCCGCCAGCAAGGCGCCGACGGTGCTCTTGCCGGCGCCCGGTGGCCCCACCAGGACGACGAGCGGACCCACCGGCAGGTTCACCTGATCGCCAGCGCGGCGAGGTAGGCGTCCCGGTTGCGGCGGGTCTCGGTGACCGAGTCGCCGCCGAACTTCTCCAGCAGCGCATCGGCGAGCACCAGCGCCACCATTGCCTCGGCGACGACACCGGCCGCGGGTACGGCGCAGACGTCGGAACGCTGGTGGTGGGCGGTCGCCGGGCGCATCGTCGCCACGTCGACGGTGCGCAGGGCCCGCGGGACCGTCGAGATGGGCTTCATCGCGGCCCGCACCCGCAGCGTCTCACCGGTGGACATGCCGCCCTCGGTGCCCCCCGAGTGTCCGGAGGCACGGTGTACCCCCTGAGAGTCGACCACGATCTCGTCGTGTGCCTGCGACCCCGGGGTCCTGGCCAGCGCGAACCCGTCGCCGACCTCGACGCCCTTGATCGCGGGGATTCCCATCAGCGCCGCCGCGAGCCGCGAGTCGAGGCGCCGGTCCCAGTGGACGTGGCTGCCCAGGCCGGGAGGAAGCCCGTGCGCGACGACCTCCACCACGCCGCCGAGCGTGTCACCGGCGGCATGGGCGGCGTCGACCTCGGCCACCATCGCCGCGCTGGCGGAGCGGTCCAGGCAGCGGACCGGGTCCTGGTCCAGGTACGCAGCATCCGACGTCGTCGGCACGCAGCCGTCCGGGGCCCGGACGGTGCCGAGCCCGACGACGTGGCTCACCACCCCCGCCTCGCAGGACCCGGCCAGGAAGCTGACGGCTACCGCACCGAGCGCCACCCGGGCGGCGGTCTCGCGGGCGCTGGCCCGCTCCAGCACCGGGCGAGCCTCGGCGAAGCCGTACTTCTGCATTCCGGCGAGGTCGGCATGGCCGGGGCGCGGCCGAGTCAGCGGCGCGGCCCTCGCCAGGTCGCTCATGGCCGCTTCGTCGACCGGGTCGGCCGCCATGACCGTCTCCCACTTGGGCCACTCGCTGTTGGCGATGCGCACCGCAACCGGGCTGCCGAGGGTCGCGCCGTGCCGTACCCCCCCGATGATCTCGACCCGGTCGGCCTCGAAGGACATCCGGGCACCTCGCCCGTGGCCGTGCCGGCGCCGGGCCAGCGCCGCCGCCAGGGTCTGCGAGGTGACCGGGACACCGGCCGGGAGGCCCTCCAGGATCGCGGTCAGCGCCGGGCCGTGCGACTCCCCGGCGGTCAGCCAGCGCAGCATGTCGACGAGTCTGTCACGACAGGCCCGCCTCCCCGCCGCGGCGGCTCAGCGCAGCCACGAACCGGTGACCGGGCCCGACACCACCCCGACCCAGGTACCCAGCAGCAGGAACGGACCGAACGGGTAGCTCTTGCGGTCCACCACCCGGATCAAGGCGAGCAGACCGCCGACGACAGCCCCGAGCAGGAACCCGGCGTAGATCCCCACGAGCAGCTGGCCCCAGCCGAGCCATCCGAGTGCCATGGCCAGCACGCCGGACAGCCGGACGTCGCCGAACCCCATGCCGGCCTCGGAGATCAGGTTGAGCGTGTAGAACACCGCGAACGTCGCCACCCAGGCGATCGCGGCGCGCAGCAGCGACTCCCACTCCCGTCCGGCAAGCGCGGCCGCGAGCAGCAGCGTCGCGACGACGGGGTACGACGGCGCCACGATGTCGTACGGAAGCAGCCGGGTCCGCCAGTCGACGAAGCCCAGCGCGACCCCGACGACGCTCAGATAGACCCACACCGGCAGCGACGCCTCCAGCCCGAGGACGGCACCGACCGAGCCGGCGAAGACCCCGGCGGTGAGCGCGCACCACCGGCCCAAGTGCGGGGTGGCTGCCAACGAGGCGTACGTCGGCTTGTCGGCAGCCGGCTCGCCCGGCTCCCGCAGGCGTCGCAGCCATCGTGGCACCAGCGATCCGCCCGCGGCGGCGGCAGCGGCGCAGCAGGCGGCGGCCACCGCCTGCTCCGTCGTCACGGCGCGGAGCCTAGTGCTGCCTGCGCCGCGTCCCGCAGCACGTCCACAGGCACGCCTCGCCCGGTCATCGCCAGCACCTGCAGCACCGCCTGGTGGGCCAGCAGGTCGATCCCGGTGACGGTACGCAGGCCGGCGACCGCGGCCGCCGCCAGCAACGGTGTCGGCCAGGGTCGGTACACGGCGTCGAGGACCACGTCGGCGTCCCGGACCAGCGACTCGGCCCAAGGTGCGACGGCGCTGGCCGGGACCGTGGACACCACCAGCTCGCCTGCTCGTGCCGGGGGGTCCAGCGGTGCGGCGTCCGCGGCGATGCCTCGCGCCCGCGCCCAATCCGCGAGCCGACCGGCGCGGATGGGGTCGCGGCCGCACAGGACCGCGTGCCGCAGGCCGAGTCGTTGCAGCGCGACCAGCGCCGACGTGGCGGTCGCCCCGGTGCCGAGGACGGTCGCCCGCTGCACCGCGGTGACACCTTGCTCGCGCAGTGCGGAGACGATGCCGGGCACGTCGGTGTTGTCACCGCGGCTCGCTCCCCGAGCATCCAGCAGCACGGTGTTGACCGCGCCTGACTCCCGGGCCGTCGCGCTGAGCTCGTCGAGCAGCGGCAGCACGGCTCGCTTCAACGGCATCGTCAACGACAGTCCCCGCCACGCCGCATCGAGGCCGGCAAGAAACCCCGGCAGCGCCGCCGCGTCGACGTCGTACGCGTCGTACGTCCACGCCAACCCGAGCCGGCCGTACGCCGCCCGGTGCATCACCGGGGACAGCGAGTGGGCGATGGGCGAGCCGAGCACGGCGCAGCGGTGTGCCACCAGGGCTCAGCAGCTGGGAGAGGTCTGGCAGTACCGTTTCAGCTTCGCGACGTTGGCGTTGTGCGCTCGCAGCGTCTTGGCGAAAAGCGTCCGCCCGGTGTCGGGGTTGACGGTGACGAAGTAGAGCCAGCCGCCCCGAGTGGGGTGCAGCGCCGCCTGCAACGCCGCCTCCCCCGGTGCCCCGATCGCACCCGGTGGCAGTCCTGGATACAGGTAGGTGTTGTACGGGGAGTCGATCCGACGCTCCTGCTGGGTGCTGTAGACCTTCCCCCGGCTGCCGGCGACGTAGTGCACGGTCGAGTCCAGCTGCAGCGCCATGCCCGCGTTGTCGCGGTTGTAGATGACGCGGGCCACCTTGCCGAAGTCCTGGGGCCGCCGAGCCTCGGCCTGCACCAGGCTCGCCACCGTCACCACGTCGTGGGGGCTGAGGCCCAGCTGCCGGGCACCGCGGAGCAGGTTGGTGTCCTTGGCGGCCTGGTCGAAGCGGTCGACCATCATCGACAGCACCTCGGTGGCGGAGGTGCCAGGGCCGATGGTGTAGCTGGCCGGGAACAGGTACCCCTCCGGATGGCCCTGGGCGTACGCCGGCAGGCCGAGCGAGCCCGGGTGCTTCAGCGCCGTCCTCAGGTCGGAGCTGGAAAGGTTGGTCTGGCGGGCTACGGCGGCGACGATCTCATCGGTCCGCAGCCCCTCGGGGACTGCGAACCTCGTCTCCACGCGGTTGCGGTTGCCGATGAGCAGCAGGAGCGCGGACTCGGCCGACATCTCCTTGCGCATCGCGTAGACCCCGGGCTGGATGCGGGTGCTGTCGGGGTTGGTGGCCGCGGCGTCGGTGAAGGACTCCGCGCTCGCCACCACGTGCCTGCGGGCGAGCGTGGTGGCGATCTGGGCGGCGGTCTGGCCCTTCTTGACCGTGACGCGCACCGACCCGTGGCCCTGACCGCTGAAGTCGGCGGGCGCACTCAGCCGGTCGTGCAGGTACCTGACGCCGATGGTGGCGACGACGTAGAGCCCGAGACCGACCAGGGCCACCACAAGCAGCGCCGCCACGCACCCGAAGCCGCGCCCGGTGCGTTTGGTGCTGCGGTGCCCCGACGCCGCCGCCAGGCCCAGTCCACTGTCGCTCACCCGGTCTCCACCTCGACAGTCTCCCCTGGAGGCCGCCCGCTCATCCGCTCGGCATCCAAGGCCGTCTGCAGAATCTCCACGGCAGCCACCTGGTCGACCACGTCCCGCCGCCTCGCCCGCTTGCGCCCCTGGGCCCGCAAGGCCCGCTCCGCGCTCAGTGTGCTCAGCCGCTCGTCGACCAGCCGCACCGGGGTCGGGCGCACCTCGCGTGCCAGGCGCACAGCATAGGCACGGACCCGGGCCGCAGCGGGTCCCTCCAACCCGCTCAGTGTGGTCGGCAGGCCGACCACGACCTCGACCACTGCGAGCTCGGCCACCAGACTGACCAGCCGCTCGAGCGCATCCGGTCCCACCAAGACCGTCTCCACCGGGGTGGCGAGCAGGCCGGCGGGGTCGCTGACGGCAACGCCGATCCTGGCCCCGCCGGGGTCGACGCCGAGTCGGCGGCCCGTTCGCACCCGGAGCCTCAGACCGCTCGGGTCGCGGTGAGCTCCCGTTCCACCCGCCGCAGTGCCTCCTGGGCCCCTGCCGCCTCCGTGCCTCCTCCCTGAGCGACGTCCGGCCTGCCGCCGCCGGTGCCCCCGAGCGCGGCAGCCGCGACCTTGACCAGGTCGTTTGCCGACAGCCCCATCACCTGGGCGGCGTCGTTGACGGCCACCACTACCGACGGCTTGTCCGCGACGGTGCCGATCACCGTCACCACAACCGGGCGCTCACTCGGCAGCCGGCCGCGTACGTCCAGGGCCAACCGGCGGATGTCGGCGGCACCGGCGCCGTCGGCCCGGTGACCCACGAAGCTGACATCCCCCACGGCTTGCGCGGTCCGCGCCAGCTCAGGCGCGGCACCGAGCAGCTGCTCGGCACGGACCCGCTCGATCTCCTTCTCCGCGTCGCGCAACCGTTCCACCAGGTCGTGGACGCGTACCGGCAGCTCCTCGGGCCGCGCCTTGAGCGCCTCCGACAGCTGGGCCACCAGCACGTGCTCACGGGCGAGGAAGCGGTAGGCGTCGGCACCGACCAGCGCCTCGACGCGGCGTACCCCGGAGCCGATCGAACCCTCCCCGAGCAGCTTCACCACCGCGAGCTGCCCGGACCGCCGGGCATGCGTACCGCCGCAGAGCTCCCGCGCCCAGGTCCCGACCGACACGACCCGGACGTGGTCGCCGTACTTCTCGCCGAACAGGGCCATCGCCCCCGCCCGCCGCGCCTGCTCCTGGGTCATCACCTCGGCCTCGACCCCGAGGTCGGCCAGCACCAGGTCGTTGACGCGTGCCTCCACGTCGGAGAGCACCGACGCCGGGACCGCGCCCGTGGCGGAGAAGTCGAAGCGGAAGCGGCCCGGAGCGTTCTCGCTGCCGGCCTGTGTCGCGGTCTCCCCGAGCGCCTCACGGAAGGCCTTGTGCACCATGTGGGTGGCGGTGTGCGAGCGGCTGATCGAGCGTCGGCGCTCCACGTCGACCCGGGCCGATGCGGCGGCGTGCAGTCGCAGCTCGCCGGCGACCACCTCGGCCTGGTGGACGATGAGCCCGGGAATCGGGGTCTGGACGTCCAGCACCCGCAGCCTGGTACCGTCCGCCGTCTCGAGGAGGCCCTGGTCGGCGAGCTGGCCACCGCCCTCGGCGTAGAACGGGGTCCGGTCGAGAACCACCTCGACGGTCTCGCCCTCGCCGGCCGCCGAGACGACTCCCCGCGCTGCGACGATGCCTTCGACGCGTGCCTCCGAGACCACCTCGTCGTAGCCGGTGAACTCCACGGCGGAACCCAGCCGGTCGGCGACCTCGCGGTAGGTGCCGGTGCTGGCGTGGCGGGCCTTCTTGGCCACGGCGTCGCTCCTGGCCCGATCTCGCTGCGCCCGCATCAACCGGGTGAACTCGGCCTCGTCGACGCTGACGCCCTGCTCGGCGGCCATCTCCAGTGTCAAGTCGATCGGAAAGCCGTACGTGTCGTGCAGCGCGAACGCCTGGCCTCCGGACAGGCCGGTGCCCCGCGCCCGGGCGGTCGAGACCGCGGTGTCGAAGATCTGGGTGCCGGTACGCAGCGTGGCACGGAACGCGTCCTCCTCGCCGTAGGCGACCTGGGCGATCCGGCTCCACTGCGCCTCCAGCTGCGGGTAGGACGGCACCATCGCGTCCTTGCTGACCGGCAGCAGTTCGGGCAGCGTCGCAGCGTCGACTCCGAGCAGCCGCATCGAGCGAACCGCCCGGCGCAGCAGCCGCCGCAGCACGTAGCCACGGCCCTCGTTCCCGGGGGTGACCCCGTCGCTGATCAGCATCAGTGCGCTGCGGACGTGGTCGGCCACCACCCGGAACGAGACGTCGTCGGCCGGGTCAACGCCGTAGCGGCGCCCGGTGAGCTCGGCCGCCCTGGCGATCACCGGGAAAACCTCGTCGATCTCGTGCAGGTTGTCGACCCCCTGCAGCAGGTACGCGACCCGCTCTAGACCCATCCCGGTGTCGATGTTCTTGCGCGGCAGGTCGCCGACGATCTCGTAATCCTCCTTCCCGCTCCCTTCGCCCCGGATGCTCTGCATGAACACCAGGTTCCAGAACTCCAGATACCGGTCGCCGGCGTCCCAGTCTCGGTCGGCGCCGTACTCCGGACCGCGGTCGAAGTGGATCTCGGAGTCCGGACCGCATGGTCCGGGGACCCCCATCGACCAGTAGTTGTCCTTCTTGCCGCGCCGCATGATCCGGTCGTCGGGAAGCCCAGCCACCTGCTTCCAGAGGTCGATCGACTCCTGGTCCTCGTAGTAGACGCTCGGATAGAGCCGCGCCTCGGCGAAGCCGTAGCCGCCGTCGGACCGCGGCTTGGTGACAAGCTCCCAGGCCAGCTCGATGGCGCGCCGCTTGAAGTAGTCACCGAAGGAGAAGCTGCCGCACATCTGGAAGAACGTGCCGTGCCGGGTGGTCCGCCCCACCTCCTCGATGTCGGTGGTCCGCAGGCACTTCTGGACGCTCACCGCGCGGGCGTACGGGGGGGTCTCCTCGCCGAGGAAATACGGCTTGAACGGCACCATGCCGGCCCCCACGAACAGCAGCGTCGGGTCGTCGTAGAGCAGTGACGCCGACGGTACGACGGTGTGGTCGTACCAGCGGAAGTGGTCGACAAAGCTGCGGCGGACCTCAGCGGTCTGCATCGGGAAGTCCCTTCGGTCGGTCAGCGGGCGGGTGCGGCGGCGGCCAGCGCGCGGGGACGCAGCTCTCGCTGCTCTGCCGGCGCCGGCACGGGAGCTCGCTCCGCCAGCAGCCCGAGCTCCTGCGCGATCGCCGCCTCCCGCGCCGCCATCCCGCTGCGGACCTCGGCGGTGAACGCCCGAACGCCGACACCGAGTGCCCCGATCTGGTCCGCCACACCCAGCGGAGTCATCCGCCGCGCCAGCCGGCGGGCCCGGATCGAGGTGTAGAGGCCCGCACCGGCGCCGATGGCGAACCAGACCACCCGGCCGCTCACGTCTCCTCCCGCACGGAGACCATTGTGGCGGCCAGCCGGCCCGCCCGCGCCCGCATTTTGCGGCGCCGACGGTACTCCCGTCGCACCAGCGCGGAGATCCGGTCCCGGCTGTGCGGGCGCAGCGCGCAACGCAGGCCGTGGGCCAGCGCCGCCGCTCGTACGACCGGGCGGGCCATCGTGGCGCGGAGCACCTGCTCGGACGACGGCAGCAGCACCGCGGAGGCATCGTGGGGCTCGCGAAGCGCCAGCTGGGTGGTCGGCGTAAGGGGCTGCACCGGCGGGTCCGGCCGTAGTCGGCTCACAGCCGCCGCCAGGTCGTCCACCTGGCGCCTGGTGCGTACCAGCAGGAGCCCGAGCGCGGTTGCCGTGGCGAGCCCCACCGCGGCCACCACCAGGCTCGAAACCGTCAGCGCGGACACGCCGCCGACCTTACCGTGACGCCGCCGCGGCGACGGCTGCGTGCTCTTGGCGTCCCGTCCGGCCCGCTTCCAATGGCGCGGTGACACTTCCAACAGGTTGCGCGCCGTTGGAAGTGTCGCTATCCCAGGTGAACATGGGATAGCGGCACCGCCGCGGTCACGGGTCGGGGTGGAGGATGGCGTGCACGCGCGCGAGGCGCTCGGCGTAGTCCGCTTCGGCGCCGTGCGTGGTCGGGTGGTAGTAGCGCCGGTCGGCGACGGCGTCCGGGGCGTACTGCTGCGGCACCACCCCGCGCGGGTCGTCGTGGGCGTAGCGGTAGTCGTGACCGTGCCCCAGCCGGCGGGCACCGGCATAGTGCGCGTCGCGCAGCGCCGGGGGCACCGGTCCCAGCAGGCCGGCCCGCACGTCGGCCACCGCCGCGTCCACGGCGGTGATGACGGCGTTGGACTTCGGTGCCAGCGCGAGCGCTATCACCGCCTGCGCCAGGGCCAGCCGACCTTCCGGGAGGCCGACCAGCGCGACGGCCTGGGCTGCGGCGACCGCCAACGCCAGCGCCGACGGGTCGGCCATCCCGATGTCCTCGCTGGCGAGGATCACCAGGCGCCGGGCCAGGAACCGCGGGTCCTCGCCGGCCTCCACCATCCGCGCCAGGTAGTGCAGCGAGGCGTCGGCGTCGGAGCCGCGCACTGACTTGATCAGCGCACTGGTCACGTCGTAGTGCTGGTCGCCCTGACGGTCGTAGCGCACCGCCGCGGTGTCCACGGCCAGCGCGGCGAGGTCGACGTCGACCTCGGTCGCGCCGCGCTCGGCCGCGGCACCGGCGGCCGCCTCGAGGTAGGTCAGCGCGCGGCGGGCATCACCACCGGCCAGCCGGACGATGTGCTCGCGGGCCTCGGGCGCCAACGTCACCGCACCAGCGAGCCCGCGGTCGTCGGTCACCGCCCGGTCGACCAGGATGCCCACCTCTTCGTCGCTCAGCGGGTGCAGGCTCAGCAGCAGCGAGCGGGACAGCAGCGGGGCGATGACCGCGAAGTGGGGGTTCTCGGTGGTCGCGGCCACGAGCGACACCCAGCGGTTCTCCACGCCCGGCAACAGCGCGTCCTGCTGGGCCTTGCTGAAGCGGTGGACCTCGTCGACGAACAGCACGGTCTCCCGCCGCCCGCGGGCGAGGTCGCGGCGGGCGGTGGCCAGCACCTCACGGACGTCCTTGACACCGGCCGACACCGCGGACAGCTCGACGAAGCGCCGGCCGGTGGCGGCGCTCAGCAGCGCCGCGACCGTCGTCTTCCCGGTGCCCGGCGGTCCCCACAGCAGCAGCGACATCGAGGCGTCGCTCTCTACCACCCGGCGCAGCGGCGCTCCGGCAGCGAGCAGGTGCTGCTGGCCGACCAGCTCGGCCAGCGAGCGGGGCCGCATCGTGACAGCGAGCGGAGACCCGGCGGGCGGGTCGGCGCCGCCGGGCTCGACCGGGTCCTCGAACAGCGTGTCTGGCTCGCTCAGACGGCAGCCTGCTGCCGCTCCGCCGACAACGGCACGGTGCGCTCCTCGCCCAGCGGCGCGGCGAAGTGGCAGGCAGCCTGGTGCCCGGGTGCGATCCGGTAGAGCGGTGGCTCCTGCTCGGCGCAGATGTTCTGCGCCTTCCAGCAGCGGGTCCGGAAGCGGCAGCCCGAGGGCGGGTTGACCGGGCTCGGGACGTCGCCCTCGAGCCGGATCCGCTCCCGTCGGCCGCCGACGGTCGCCTGCCCCACCTCGGGGACGGCCGAGAGCAGCGCCTGCGTGTACGGGTGGTGCGGCTGCTTGTAGATGACGTCCCGCGGACCGATCTCGACGATCTTGCCTAGGTACATCACCGCGACCTCGGGGCAGAAGTGCCGCACGATCGCGAGGTCGTGCGCGATGAAGAGGAAGGCGATGCCGAACTCCTTCTGCAGGTCCTGCATCAAGTTGATGACCTGCGCCTGGATCGACACGTCCAGCGCCGAGACCGGCTCGTCGGCGACCATCAACTTGGGCTGCAGCGCCAGCGCCCGGGCGATCCCGATGCGTTGGCGCTGGCCTCCGGAGAACTCGTTCGGATAGCGGTTGTAGTGCTCGGGGTTGAGCCCGACGAACTCCAGCAGCTCCTGCACCCGCGGGATGACCTTGTCCCGCTTGACGACACCGTGGACCTTCAGCGGGGTGCCGACGATCGTCCCGACGGTGTGGCGGGGGTTCAGCGAGGCGTACGGGTCCTGGAAGATGATCTGGACGTCGCGGCGGAACGGCAGCATCTGCTTGCCGCTCAACGGCGCCAGGTCCTTGCCGTCGAAGACCATCTGACCGCTGGTGGGCTCGTGGAGCTTGGTGATCAGCCGACCGGTGGTGGACTTGCCGCAGCCGGACTCGCCGACCAGGCCCAGCGAGGACCCGCGGTTGACCTGGAACGAGACGCCGTCGACGGCCTGCACCTGCCCTATGGTGCGCCGGATCAGCCCGGAGCTCTTGACCGGGAAGTGCTTGACCAGGTCGACGACGTCGAGCAGCACCTCGCCGTTCGGCCCGTTCGAGCCATTCGACCCGGGCGGCTGCGCGGGCTGCGGCTCGCGGGTGGTGGTTGCTCCCTCGGTCCCGGCGGCGGTGGCACCGCCCGCCTGTGCGGTGTCGGTCATGGCTGGGCTCCGGTGGCGAGCGGGTTGTCGCTGAGGACCGCTTCCGGGTCCTTGATGTGGCAGCGCTTCAGGTGGTCGGGATGGCCCGGCGGGGCCACGAACTCGGGAAGCTCCCGGACGCACAGGTCGCCGGGCACGTGGTCGCGGTAGCGGCAGCGCGGGTGGAACGGGCAGCCGCTGGGAGGTGACAGCAGGCTGGGCGGGGTGCCGGGGATCGGCAGCAGGCGCTGGGTGGGGTCGCTGTCCAGCTCCGGGACGCTGGCGAGCAGGCCCCAGGTATACGGCATCAGCGGCTGGCTGAGGATCTGCTTGACGCTGCCGAACTCCACCCCGCGCCCGCCGTACATCACCAGCACGTCGTCGGCCATCTCGGCGATGACCCCGAGGTCGTGGGTGATGATGATGACCGCCGAGCCGAAGTCGCGCTGCAGCTCCTGTAGCAGGTCGAGGATCTGGGCCTGCACGGTGACGTCGAGCGCGGTCGTCGGCTCGTCGGCGATCAGCAGCTGGGGGTCGTTGGACAGCGCCATCGCGATCATCACCCGCTGTCGCATGCCGCCGGAGAACTGGTGCGGGTAGTCGTCGATGCGGCGGTCCGGTTGCGGGATGCCGACCCGGTCGAGCATCTCGACGGCCTTCTTGTGCACCTGGTCGCCGGAGGCGCGGTTGTGGTGCGCGCTGTAGGCCTCGCCGATCTGGTGCCCGACCTTGTAGAAGGGGTGCAGCGCGGTCAGCGCGTCCTGGAAGATCATCGCGACCTCGTTGCCGCGGAGCTTGCGCATCTTGGGCTCGTCGAGCCCCACGACCTCGGTGCCGCCGACGCGGATGGAGCCGGAGATGCGGGCGGTGCGGGAGTCGTGCAGTCCCATCACCGCCATGCTCGACACCGACTTGCCGGAGCCGGACTCGCCGACGATGCCCAGGGTCTTGCCGAGCTGGACGTTGTAGCTGAGCTCGCTGACCGCGTTGACGACGCCGTCGAACGTCGGGAACTTCACGGTCAGCTCGTCGACGACGAGGAACGGCTCGCCGTCGCTTTGGCGGGCCGGTGCCGGCGCCGTGGCGTCGGCGCTCTGGGCGACTGTGCTCATGACAGCCGTACCCTCGGGTCGATGATGCTGTAGACGACGTCGACGACCACGTTGGCGACCACGACGAGGACGGCGCCGAACAGCACGGTGGCCTGGATGATCGGCAGGTCCTCCTGCTGGATCGCGAAGAGACCGGTCAGCCCGATGCCCTGGATGCCGAAGATCCGCTCGGTGAAGACGGTCCCGGCCAGCAGGTAGGCGACGTCGAGCCCGAAGATCGTGACGACGGGCACGATCGCGGCCCGCAGCGCGTGCCGCATCACCCTGCGCTCCGGCAGGCCCTTGGCCTTCGCCGTGCGCACGTAGTCCTCACTCAGCGACTCCACCATGGAGCCGCGGCTGAACCGGGCGTACGTCGTGGACGACGCCAGCCCGAGCACCAGCCACGGCAGCAGCATCCCGCTGATCCAGCCCACCGGGCTGGAGAACGGCGAGGTGTATCCGGTGTTGGGGAAGAGCCCCCAGCTGCTGACCAGGTAGAGGTACGCCAGCAGCGCCAGCAGGTAGTAGGGGATCGAGCTGATGATCAGCGAGCTCCCGACCAGGCTCCGGTCGGTCATCGTGCCGCGCCTTCGGGCGGCCAGCACCCCAAGCGACACGCCGACGACGAGATAGATGATGGCGCCTCCGACGGCGATGGACAAGGTGGCGGGCAGCCGCTGCTTCAAGATGTCGAAGACGCTGAGCCGCTGCTGGAAGGAGATTCCCAGGCAGGGCGCCGGGCAGTTGTAGTCCACGTTCGGCCCGAAGCTGACCGTCCGTCCTGCGACGACACCCTTGGCCCACACGAGGTACTGCGTGGTCACCGGCTGGTCGTAGCCCAGCGAATGGTTGATGCCCGCCAGCGTCGCCGGGGTGCACCGCGCCGTCGAGCAAAGTGAGCGGGCGGGCTCGCTGGGGCCGGCGAAGAACAGCACGAACACCAGCATCGACGTCACCACGACGACGAGCGCCGCCCCGATCAGCCGCCGCACCAGATAACCGAACATGGAGCCCCAACCCCTTCCGCGACGTTGGTGGGGCGAGCCGTTGCGGCCCGCCCCACCCTAGCGTCGAACTACCGCTCCGTCAGGAGCTGATCCAGATGTCCTTCCACGTGGGGTAACCGAACGTGGAGTCGTTGTTCATGCCCTGGATCTTCGATCCGTGCATCATCGCCGAGCCGCTGTAGCCGGTGGGGATCATCGGGAAGTACTTCTCCCCGATGGTCTTGTCCAGCTGGTACCAGGCGTCCGGCTGCTGGTCGAGAGGAAGCGTCTGGATCCGGTTCATCTCCTTGTCCACGGCCGGCTCGCTGAACTTGGACAGGTTGATCGACTGCGGGCTGTTGGAGCCCAGCTCCGGCGGCAGCCACGAGGAGCCCGACGGCCAGTCCGAGCACCAGCCCAGCGAGCGCACGTTGACCGGGGAGTTCGGGTCCTGGGTCAGCGTGTAGAACTGGTTGGTGGTGGTCGCGACCGGGGAGGCCTTGAACCCGGCGGTGGTGAGGCTCTTGACGATCTCGTTCTTCACGTTGACCGAGTTGGGGTCGTCGGTCGAGTAGTAGAACTTGAGCTCATAGCCCAGCGCGTTCGCGTCCTTCAGCATCTGCTTGGCCTTGGCGGTGTCGGTGTTCTTGCCACCGATCCCGAGCGGGTCGTAGGTCTTGTTCGGGCGACCCGGGATGCCCGGGGGCATGATCGAGGTGGCCGGGATCCGGGTCACTCCGACAATGCTTCCGGCCGCCAGCCAGGCGTTCTCGTATGGGTAGGCGAGCCCGATGGCACGGCGGACGTTGACGTCCGTGATCTTGGTGTAGTCGGGATACCAGAAGAACGTGCACGGCGAGGTGCCGGTCACGACGCGGTCCGGAGCCTGCTGGGTGGCGGTCCGGTAGTCCGCGGTCAGCAGGTTTTCGTAGGTGAGCGTGGTCTGCGCGCTGCCCTGGTCGTTGATGATCAGCTGGTCCAGCTTGCTGGAGTCCTCGGTGAACTTGAAGTTGTAGCCGTCGGGGTAGGCGTGGCGGCCCGGGTCGCTCGCGGGGTCCCACTGGTCGTTGCGAACCAGCGTCAACGAGGTGCCCGGCTGGTACTTGTCGAACTTGTAGGGCCCGGTCGCCAGCGGGTGGAGCCGGTACTTCTTGGGGTCGCTCGCGCTCTGCGGGATGGGGCTCATCGCCGGGAACGATCCCCAGTACGGCATGTCCGGGAACGGCTTGGTCATCTTGATGTTGAGGTCCTGGCCGTTGCAGGTGATGCCGGGGAACTTGGTGCTGCCCGAGGTGATCGGGCCCTTGTACTTGTCCCCGCCCAGGAAGTAGTCGTTGCTGTACGAGGCACCGGTCGGGAAGGCGTCGCGGTCCATCGAGCGGAGCAGGCCGTAGCGCATGTCGGCGCAGGTCACCGGCTGGCCGTTCTCGTACTTGACGCCGTCTCGCAGCGTGAACGTCCAGTCGGTGAAGTCGGCGTTGCTCTTCCAGCTGCTCGCCAGGTCGGGGATCAGCACCATTTCCTTGGTATCCGGGTTGTACACGTACTGCGTCAGCGAGCGGAAGACCAGGGCCTGCCCGATCGAGGCCGTGTTGGTGTAGTAGATCTCGGTCGGGTCGAATGTGGAGGCGCCGCGGTTGGTCAGCGACGTGACCGTGCCGCCCTGCTTGGCCCCGTCGATCGGCGGGGCGGGGCCGTCGGAGCGGGACATGTCGATCGACTGACCGGAGCCTCCGCCGGCGGAGAACGTAGCGGTCGGGCCGGCGCCGGTGCCACCACCGCTGCTGCCCCCTCCACATGCGGCGAGCGTCAACAGCGCCGCGCCTGAGATGGCCACTGCGGGCCTCTTCCAGTGCATCACACAGTCCCTTTCTGATCGGTAACGCTCTCGCGGCGCACTGTGGTCACCGCCGAGTCTTGGGGTCGAAGGCGTCTCGGATCGAGTCGCCCAGCAGGTTCAGCGCCACGACCAGGACCATGATCCCGACCACCGGGGCCCACAGATAGAGCGGGTACTCCCGGAAGTAGGCCGTCGCGTTGTTGATGGTCTGCCCCCACGACGGGCGCCCGGTGAGGCCGACGCCGAGGTAGGCGAGCCCGGCCTCGGCGGTGACGAAGGCGGGAAGTCCCAGCGAGATCGACACCACGATCGGGGCCACCAGGTTGGGCAGCAGCTCCTTGAACAGGATCGACGTCGTCGGGACGCCGATCGCGCGGGCTGCCTGCACGAACTCCCGCTCGCGCATCGACAGCACCTCACCGCGGATCAGCCTGGCGAGGTACATCCAGGTGAAGAACGTCAAGATCAGCACGAGGCTGACGAACTGGGCCTTGTCCAGCGCGCTGGCGTTGCTCTGGAACCGGTTGACCAGGATCGGCGCCAGCGCCAGGGCGCCGAGCAGGAAGGGGAACGAGAGGAAGACGTCGATGATGAACGTGATGACCCGGTCCAGCCAGCCCCGGGAGAAGCCGGCCGCCAGACCCATCACGATGCCGAGCAGGGTGCTGCCTATCGTGGACGCGGTGGCCACCTCGAGTGAGGTGCGGGCGCCGTAGAGCCATTGGGCCAGGTTGTCCTTCCCGGTCGAGGGAGCGATGCCCAGTGGCGCCTTCCAGGTGAAGCCGTGATCGGGCGGCCCGAACCTCGGGAAGCCGAAGACGTCGAGGTCCCGGACCGGGTCACCGGCATTGAGCTGGACGCCGAACGCCCGGGTGATCAGCGGTGCGAAGATCGCGATCAGGACGAAGAACAGCACGATGAAGAACGAGACCACCGCGACCTTGTCGGCGCGCAGCCGGTCGAACGCGATCTTGGTCGGCGAGCGGCCGGCGATCTTCTTGGCGTCCTTGCCGGCCGGTTCCGGCACCGCGAGCGAAGGTCCCTGGTCGACCTGGACGTTCGTCAGCGACATGTCTCACCTTCCTGCGGGGCAGCGCCTGAACACTGCGCCGTCCCGGACTCTAGACGACTACGGCCCACGAAACGGACACCAGCAGGTAACGATCAGGACACGCTTGCCGCCGGGCCGCGCTCGTGGCGGGAGGTTCCCGCAGCGCCCGGGGCCGCGTCAACCCCTGCCTCGCTGCGCTGCGCGGGCGTGATCGGCGTCGGCGCACCGGTGAGCGGGTCGGCGCCCGAGGCGGTCTTCGGGAACGCGATGACGTCGCGGATCGAGTCGGCGCCGGCGAGCAGCGCGCAGAGCCGGTCGATGCCGAGCGCGATGCCGCCGTGTGGTGGCGGTCCGAAGCCGAACGCGTCGAGCAGGAAGCCGAACTGTTCGCGCGCCTCGTGTTCGCTCAGCCCGATGACGTCGAAGACCGTCCGCTGCATGTCCGAGCGGTGGATCCGGGTCGAACCGCCACCCAGCTCGCTGCCGTTGAGGACGATGTCGTACGCCTGGGACAGCGCCTGCCCCGGCACCTGCTCGAACGTGTCGGCGTACTCCGGGGTGGGCGCTGTGAACGGGTGGTGCACCGCGGTCCAGCCCGTGCTGCCGTCGGGCCGCCGCACCGGTTCGAACATCGGCGCCTCCACCACCCAGACGAACTCCCATCTCCCGGGTTCGACCAGCCCGCACCGCTCCCCCACCTCCAGTCGCGCCGCGGCCAGCAGCCCGAGCGCGTCGCTCCGCGCCCCGGCGGCGAAGAGGACGCAGTCACCAGGGGCCGCTCCGGCGTGGGCGGCGAGTCCGGCCCGCTCGGGCTCGGAGAGGTTCTTGGCGACCGGCCCGCCCAGCTCCCCGTCGGCGCCGACCAGGACGTACGCCAGCCCCTTGGCGCCGTGCGAGCGGGCCCAGTCCTGCCAGCCGTCGAGCTGCCGGCGGCTCTGGCTCGCGCCGCCCGGCATCACCACCGCGCCGACATGCCAGCCGTCTCCCTTCGAGGAGAACACGCCGAAGCCGGTGCCGGCGAAGTAGGCGGTGAAGTCGACCAGCTCGCAGCCGAACCGCAGGTCGGGACGGTCGATGCCGAACCGCCGCATCGCCTCGGCGTAGGTCATCCGCGGGATCGGGGTCGGGATGTGGTGGCCGGCGAGGTCGGCCCACAGCCGCACCAGCACCTGCTCGGTCAGCGCCAGCACGTCGTCGACGTCGGCGAAGCTCAGCTCGACGTCGAGCTGGGTGAACTCCGGCTGCCGGTCGGCGCGGGAGTCCTCGTCGCGAAAGCAGCGGGCGATCTGGTAGTAGCGCTCGAGCCCGGCCACCATCAGCAGCTGCTTGAACAGCTGCGGCGACTGCGGCAGCGCGTACCAGCTGCCGGGCTGGAGCCGGACCGGGACGAGGAAGTCGCGCGCCCCCTCCGGCGTCGACCGGGTCAGGTAGGGGGTCTCGATGTCGAGCAGGCCGTGCTCGTCCATCACCTGGCGGATGATGTTGGTCGCTGCGGCGCGCAGCCGCAGGTTGGCCGCCATCTCGGCCCGACGCAGGTCGAGGTAGCGGTAGCGCAGCCTCAGCTCCTCGCTGACCGGCGTCGTCTCGTGCTCCTCGACCGGGAACGGCAGGGGTGCCGACTCCGACAGCACCTCGACGACGGTCGCGATCACCTCGACGTCGCCGGTGGGCAGCGCCGGGTTCTCGTTGCCGGCCGGTCGGGCGGTGACCTCGCCGCTCAGCGCCAGGCAGTACTCCGAGCGCAGCGGCCGCGCGACCTCCTCGTCCCGGATCACCACCTGCACGACGCCGCTGGCGTCGCGCAGGTCGACGAACGCCACCCCGCCGTGGTCGCGGCGGCGCGCCACCCAGCCGGCAAGGGTCACCGCGGCGCCGATGTGCTCGGCGCGCAGGGTCCCGGCGTCGTGGGTGCGGATCACGAGGGCTCCTGGGTCACGAGACGCGGTCGGAGGTCGGCGGCGGGCGGCGACCAGCTCATGGCGTCGGCCGGCGTCTGGTCACCGGAGCGGATGTCCTTGACCTGGTCCGGTTGGCCAGGAAACCACACGTACGGGATCCCCCGCCGGTCGGCGTAGCGCAGCTGCCGGCCGTACCGGTCGGGGCGAGGCGCCAGCTCGGTCGCGATGCCGCGCGCCCGCAGCTGCCGTGCGATCTCCCGGCAGGCCGGTCGCGCGTCCTCGTCGGGCAGCGCCACCAGCACGCACGAGGGGACGGCCCGGTCGGTGTCGAGCAGCCCGCGTCCGATCAACGGGGCCAACAGCCGGGTTACGCCGAGTGAGACCCCCACTCCCGGGTAGGTGGTGCGGCCGTCGCTGGCCAGCGCGTCGTAACGGCCGCCGGCGCAGACCGACATGGTGCCGTGGGCGGCGGTGAAGCCCTCGAAGACGATGCCGGTGTAGTAGTCGAGGCCGCGCGCGATCTTGAGGTCGGCGACCACCGCGAAGCGCTCGGAGCTGGCGGGGGCCGCGGCCTCGAGCGCGGCGGTGAGGTCGCTCAGTCCCGCGTCGAGCAGCGGGTCGCGGACCCCGAGCGCCAGCACCTCGTCGGCGAATCCGGCGTCGCTGCCCCGGACCCGCGCCAGCGCCAGGCACTGCTCGGTCTGCGCTGGGTCCAGACCGAGAGCGCCGAGCATCTCCCGTACGGCGGCCTCGCCGGCCTTGTCGAGCTTGTCGATGCTGGCCATGACCGCTGCGGGGTCGGCGATGCCCACGCCGCGGTAGAACCCTTCGACCAGCCGGCGGTTGCTGACCCGCAGCTCCACCGGCGGCAGCGGCAACCGGCTCAGCGCCTCTGCCATCACCACGGTCACCTCGGCGTCGGCGTCGGCGGGCAGCTCGTTCTCGCCGATCACGTCCACGTCGGCCTGGGTGAACTCGCGGTAGCGGCCCTCCTGGGGCCGCTCGCCACGCCAGCAGCGGGAGATCTCGTAGCGCCGGAAGGGGAACTGCAACCGGCCCGCGTTCTCTCGCACGTAGCGCGCCAACGGCACCGTGAGGTCGAAGTGGAGCCCCACGCCGGAGTCGGCGTCACCGCCTTCGGCGTGCAGCCGGCGCAGCACGTACACCTCGTTGGAGGTCTCGCCCTTGCGGAGCAGCTCGTCCAGGGGTTCGACCGAACGGGTGGCGAGCGAGGCGTACCCGTGCAGCTCGAAGGTCTCCCGGAGCGAGTCGACGACGCGCTGCTCGGCGGCGCGTTGGCTGGGCAGGAACTCCGGGAAGCCCGACAGCGGTCGGGGACGTGCCACGCTCATCGCCCCCGCGCTGCGCCGGCGAGCGCGCGGGCGGTCAGATAGGGGTTGGAGGCCCGCTCGGCCCCGATCGTGGTGCTCGGCCCGTGACCGGGCAGCACCACGGTGTCGTCCCCGAGCGGAAGGACCTTGTCGGCAAGCGTGCGCCGCATCGTCGCGGAGTCGCCTCCGGGCAGGTCGGTGCGCCCGATGGACCCGGCGAAGAGGACGTCGCCGGAGAAGACCGTGTCGGTGGTGGAGAACATGACTGAGCCGGCGGTGTGCCCCGGGGCGTGGTCGACGCGCAGCCGCACTCCGGCGAGCTCGACCGTCGTCGAGTCCGTGAGCTCGCGCAGCTCGTCGGGCTCGGCGAAGGAGTAGCCGGCGCCGGCCAGCATTCCGGCGACCTCGGGCGATATGCCCGCGGCCGGGTCGGTGAGCAGGTGCCGGTCGGCCGGGTGCAGGTAGGCGGGCGAATCGTAGCTGCCGGCGAGCGGCACCACGCTCCAGACGTGGTCGACGTGGCCGTGGGTGAGCAGCAGCGACACCGGTTTGAGACGGTGCTCGGCGACGACGTCGGTGATCCCGGCTGCGGCGCCCATGCCCGGGTCGATGATCAGGCACTCGGTGCCTGGTGCGGTGGCCACCACATAGCAGTTGGTCCCCCACGGCCCCGCCGGAAACCCCACAACCCACACCCCCCCAGGCTATCGACCATCCGAGACTTCCCGCCCGACCATCCGTGACTTCCGGTCCGACGATCCGTGAGTTTCGGCCGTCCCACTCTCCTACAATGGGCGTCCTGCGCCGCCCTTCCCCGTACGCCGGGGGGACCGAGGTCACGGAGGCTCGCGTGGTCAGCAGCAAGCAGCGTCGACGTCTGCTGGCGCGCGAGCACTACCTGAGGCAGCAACGTCGCCGGTCCGAGCAGCTGCGGCGGGCACGGCGCCGCCGGATCGTGTTCGGCGTCCTCATCGGCTGCTTGATGGCGGTCGGTCTCGCCCTGCTCGTGGTACGAGGACTGTTGTGACCGAGGCTGCCACCTGGGGGCGCGTCGACTCCGATGGCACCGTCTACGTCCGAGCCGGCGGGGGCGAGCGACCCGTCGGCCAGTGGACGGACGGTGACAGCGAGGAGGCGATGGCCTTCTTCACCCGTCGCTTCGAAGGCCTCGCCGTCGAGGTCGACCTGCTCGAACGTCGGGTTCGCGGCGGTCTGCTCGCGCCGGCCGATGCCACAAAGTCGCTGGCGGCGCTGCGTACGACGGTGCTTGGAGCTCCTGCGGTTGGCGACCTCGACGCGCTCGTACGCCGGCTGGACGAGCTGCAACCCGTCCTCGTCGCGCAGCGAGAACAGCGCAAAGCCGCACGAGCGCAACGGCTCGAAGAGGCCGCGGCGGCCAAGGAGAAGATCTGCGCCGAGGCCGAGAGCATCGCCGAGCGTCGGGAGTGGCGCAGCGGTTCGCGACGGCTCCAGGAGCTGGTGACGCAGTGGCAGGCCCTGCCGCGCCTCGACAGAACGCTCGACGATTCCCTGTGGCGACGCTTCTCGACGGCTCGCACCGCCTATACCCGGGCTCGCAAACAGCATTTCGCCGACCAGGACGCGAAGCGGGCCGTGGCTGGAGTACGCAAGGAGCAGCTGCTCGCCGAGGCGGAGGAGCTGGTCGGGTCACGAGACTGGGCGCGTACGACGCGTACGTTCCGCGAGCTGATGAGCCAGTGGAAGGCCGCCGGTCCCGCCCCACGTGAGGTCGAGGCCGACCTGTGGGCGCGCTTTCGGGCAGCGCAGGACGCCTTCTTCGCCGCGCGCGACGCGGACAGGCTGGCGAGGGACGAGGATCGCCGAACCAACGCCGAGGTGAAGCGGACCATCCTGAGCGAAGCCGAGGCGCTGTTGCCGGTGAAGGACCCGGCGTCGGCCCGGGGGGCATTGCGGGGCCTGCGGGAGCGGTGGGCGGCGGCCGGGCAGGTGCCCCGCGACCAGATGCGCCCGCTCGAGGCGAGGATGAGTGCCGTCGAGGAGGCCGTTCGTGCGGCCGAGGAACGGCGCTGGGTTCGCTCGAACCCGGAGACCCAGGCCCGAGCGGCCGATGGGGCCGCCCAGCTCGAGTCGGCGCTGTCTTCGTTGCGCTCCCGACGCGACGAGGCGGTGGCGGTCGGCGACCAACGTGGTGCGGATGACCTGGAAGCCGCCATTGCGGCCCGGGAGTCCTGGCTCGCGCCGATCCGCGCCTACCTCGACGATCCGTGAGTTGTCGCCCGACCATCCGTGAGTTCTGGGCGCCGTCATCCACAGCGATGGCCGCCAGTTGTGGATGACGCCCGACGAGCCCCCCGAAGTCGCGCACCCTGAGGGCATGTCGGACCTCCTCCATGACGGACTGCCGTTCACGTGTCTACAGCTGCCGATGCTGGGCCTCAGCCCTTCCCGGCTGCGAAGACTCGTCCGCGAACACCGCGTCCGCCGCATCTTCCGAGGCGTCTACGTCGACGCCGCCGTGGCCGACGGGCGGGAGGTACGCATTCGGGCCTTGCAGCTGGTCGTACCGCGTGATGGCGTGCTGTTCGGTTGTACGGCGACCTGGGCGCTGGAGGTCGACACCTTTGGACCTGCGGATCGCTTCGACCTCGTCCCCGCCTGCGTGGTGCCGCACGGGGGCACCCGCTGCACTGTGCTCGGCGTCCGCTGCGTGGAGGGTTACCTTCCGCCGTCGGAGGTCATGGAGGTCGCCGGCCTGCGGATGACGGTGCCAGTCCGGACCGCGTCCGACCTGCTACGCCGCCTGCACCGCCCGTACGCGCTGGCTGCCGCTGACGGCTTGGCACACGCCGGGCTGGTGACGCCGGCCCAGGTGGAGGCGTACGTCTGCAAGCTGCACCGCTACCCCGGGGTCGTCCAGGCGCGCGAGCTGGCGGTGCTCATCGAGCCTCGCGCCGAATCGGCCGGTGAGTCGTGGCAGCGCCTGCGACTCATCGACGCCGGCTTCCCGCGACCCGAGCCGCAGTACGTCGTCACGGACAGCCGCGATCGCGAGGTCGCTCGGCTCGACCATGCGTATCCGAGGGTGCGGCTGGGCATCGAGTACGACGGGCAGGAGTTCCACAGCGAGGACGAGGACCGAGCTCACGATCGCGGCCGCCGTGGCTTCGTAGTTGACGTCCTGCAATGGCGCATCCTGGTCAGCCGCAAGCACGACGTGTTGGGCAAGGATCCGGAACTCGAGCGCGAGGTTGGCGCCGCACTGGGGATGCTCCCCCAGCTGCCGCGGCAGTGGTGACCGAAACTCACGGATGGTCGGACCGAAACTCACGGATCGTCGCTATTGGGTGACGCGGTAGACGTCGAAGACGCCGTCGACCGTACGCACCGCCTTGAGCACGTGGCCGAGGTGCTTCGGGTCGCCCATCTCGAACGTGAACTGGCTCTTGGCCACCCGGTTGCGACCCGTCTGCACGGCGGCGGACAAGATGTTGACGTGATGGTCGGACAGTACCCGGGTGATGTCCGACAGCAGCCGGGCCCGGTCCAGCGCCTCGACCTGGATCGCCACCAAGAACACGCTGGACGCCGTCGCGGCCCAGTCGACGTCGACCATGCGCTCGGGCTGGTTGGACAGGTCCTTGACGTTGGGGCAGTCACCACGGTGCACCGACACGCCGGCCCCCCGGGTGACGAACCCGACGATCGAGTCGCCCGGCACCGGCGTGCAGCACCTGGCCAGCTTGACGAGCAGGTCGGTGGTCCCGCGTACGACGACCCCCGCGTCCCCGCCCCGCGGCCGGCGCCGCCGGTCCGCAGGAGCGGGCAGCACCACCGCCTCTGCCAGGTCCTCGGCGGACCCCTCCTCTCCCCCGTGCAGCGTGATGATCTTGCGTACGACGTTCTGAGCGCCGACGTTGCCCTCGCCGACGGCGGCGTACAGCGCCGACACGTCGGGCAGACGAAGCTCCTCCGCCACCGCTTGCAGCGAGTCGTGGCTGAGCAGCCGCTGCAGCGGCATCCCCTCCTTGCGCATCAGCCGGGCGATCGACTCCTTGCCCTGCTCGATGGCCTCCTCGCGCCGCTCCTTGGTGAACCACTGCCGGATCTTGGTACGGGCGCGGGGGCTCTTGACGAAGCCCAGCCAGTCCCGGCTCGGCCCGGCGCCGGGCGCCTTCGACGTGAAGACCTCGACGACGTCGCCGTTGTCCAGCGGTGACTCCAGCGGTACGAGGCGCCCGTTGACTCGTCCGCCGATGCAGTGGTGCCCGACCTCGGTGTGGATCGCGTACGCGAAGTCGACCGGCGTCGACCCGGCCGGCAGCCCGATGACGTCGCCGCGCGGGGTGAACACGTACACCTCGCCGGAGTTGATCTCGAAGCGCAGCGAGTCGAGGAAGTCGCCCGGGTCCTCGGTCTCCTGCTGCCAGTCCAGCAGCTGTCGCAGCCACACCAGGTCGTCGCCCTTGGCCTTGCTGCTTTCCCTTTGTGGGCCGCCGGTGGCCTCGTCCTTGTACTTCCAGTGGGCGGCAACGCCGTACTCCGCTCGGCGGTGCATCGCGAACGTCCTGATCTGCAGCTCGACCGGCTTGCCCTCCGGCCCGATGACCGTGGTGTGCAGCGACTGGTACATGTTGAACTTCGGCATCGCCACGTAGTCCTTGAAGCGTCCCGGCACCGGGTTCCAGCGCGCATGCAGCACGCCGAGCACCGCGTAGCAGTCGCGCAACGACTCGACCAGCAACCGGATGCCCACCAGGTCGTGGATGTCGCCGAACTCGCGGCCCCGCACGATCATCTTCTGGTAGATCGAGTAGTAGTGCTTGGGTCGCCCGGTCACGGTCGCCTTGATCTTGGCCCTTCGCAGGTCGGCTTGCACCTCCGCCACGACGGTCGCGAGGTACTCCTCCCGAGACGGCGCCCGGTCCGCCACCAGGTGCACGATCTCCTCGTAGACCTTCGGCTGCAGCGTCGAGAACGCGATGTCCTCCAGCTCCCACTTGATGGTGTTCATGCCGAGCCGGTGAGCGAGCGGAGCGTAGATCTCCAGGGTTTCGCGGGCGACGCGCTCTTGGGTGGCGGGCTTGACGAACCGCAACGTACGCATGTTGTGCAACCGGTCGGCCAGCTTGATGACCAGGACCCGGATGTCCTTGCTCATCGCCACGACCATCTTGCGGATGGTCTCTGCCTGGGTGGAGTCGCCGTACTTGACCTTGTCCAGCTTGGTCACGCCGTCGACGAGCAGCGCGACCTCGTCGCCGAAGTCCTTGCGCAGTGCGGCCAGGGTGTACGCCGTGTCCTCGACGGTGTCGTGCAACAACGCGGCGCACAGGGTCGGCGGGGTCATCCCGAGCTCGGCCAGGATCGTGGTCACCGCGAGCGGATGGGTGATGAACGGGTCGCCGCTGTTGCGTTGCTGACCGGCGTGCATGCGCTCTGCCACCGCGAACGCGTGCTCGATCGGTGTGACGTCGGCCTTGGGATGGGTGCCTCGTACGATGCGGAACAGCGGCTCGAGAGCCGGGTTCGCGGTGCCCGTGCGACCCCCCAGCCGGGCCAGTCTGGTGCGCATCCGGGCCTGCGTGGGAGGCGTCAGCACGGGAGCGGCGGCAGCCGTTACGGCGGCGCCGGCCTTCGCGGTCTGCTCCTCGGCCACGGATGCTCCACGTCTCGTACGAGGGTGAGGCCCCAGTCTAGGCGCGCCCGAGCAGGGTGGAGAGCAACACGAACAGGCCGGGACCGACCACCGCCACCAGCATCAGCCAGGCGACCGCCCGATGGCCGGGCTTGTGGGGATCGAGGGAACCGGTGAGCGCCAACAGCGCGCCCTGCTCGGTGTTGCGGTCGAAACCCATGCGGCGCGCGTCGGACGGGATACCGTGGAAGGCACTGCGCACGAGCTCCGGCTGGAGCGGGTCGCGCTCGGTCATGACGCGATCGTACGCGGCACCTCCCCGCCCGCGGTGCCGGCCGTACTTCCCATGGCTGAGCAACGCTTCCAACGGGATGTGCGCCATTGGGAGCGTTGCTTTCCCAGGTGAACATGGGATAGCGGCACCGCCGTCAGACGGTGCGGAGGGCGGCCAGCGGCAGGCCGTCCAGGCGGGTGCTGCCGGCGAGGAACGCCAGCTCCAGCAGCACCACCACGCCCACCACCTCGGCACCGCACTGCGCGACGAGGTCCGCGGTCGCCGCGGCGGTCCCACCGGTGGCCAGCACGTCGTCGACGAGCAGCACCCGGTCGCCGGGGCCGAACGCGTCGCGGTGCACCTCGAGCGTCGCGGTGCCGTACTCCAAGTCGTACGTCACCGCGTACGAGGGCCCGGGCAGCTTGCCGGCCTTGCGAACCGGGACGAAGCCGGCGCCGAGCGCCAGCGCCACCGGCGCCGCGAGGATGAAGCCGCGGGCCTCGATGCCGACCACCGCGTCCACCGGGCCCAGCGAGACCGAGCGGCCCAGGCCGGCGAGCGCCTCGACGGTGGCGGCGAACGCGCCGGCGTCGGCGAGCACCGGGGTGATGTCTTTGAACACGATGCCCGGCGACGGGAAGTCGGGCACGTCGCGGACCAACCGGTCGAGCAGCGCGCTCAGCTCGGCCGTCGTCATCGCGCTCAGCTCACCGGCCCTTACTGCGGGCAGCGCGGGAGGTCCGCTGGGGCTGCGCCCGCTTGGCGGAGCTGGACGGGTTCACCTTCCGGGGCGAGGCTGGCGCCGGGCGAGGGCGCGGCGCCGCGGTCTTCCCCGACCGCACCGCGGTCGCCCCCGCCGGAGCGGCGACAGGGTCTGCGACCGGCTCGGTCGCCGGCGCGGCGGCCTCGGCCCGGGCCCGGCGGGTCAGCACCCGCTTGGAGTGGTTGCGCACCGCCGGCTCGAGCTCCTTGAGCTGGACCGCCAGCGGCGTCGCGATGAAGATCGAGGAGTACGCACCCGCCGCGGTGCCGACGAACAACGCCAGCGAGAGGTCCTTCAACGGCCCGGTTCCCAGCAGGACCGTGCTGACGACCAGGATCGCGGCGACCGGCAGCAGCGCGGCGATCGAGGTGTTGATCGAGCGGACCAGGGTCTGGTTGACCGCAAGGTTCGCCGACTCCGAGTACGTCCGGGTCAGGTTGGTCGCGAAGTTGCGGGTGTTCTCGCGCACCTTGTCGAAGACGACGACGGTGTCGTAGAGCGAGAAGCCCAGGATCGTCAGCAGCCCGGTCACGGTCGCGGGGGTGATCTCGAAGCCCGACCAGGCGTAGATGCCGACGGTGATGAGCAGGTCGTGGGCGAGCGCGACGATCGCGGCGACCGACATCCGCCACTCCCGGAAGTACGCCCAGATGAACAGCACCACCAGCACCAAGAAGACGACCAGCCCAAGCAGGGCCTTGTGCGCCACCTGCTGCCCCCAGGAGGGGCCGATGAGGTTCTGGCTCACGTCGCTCGCACCGGCCGAGGTCAGGGCCTGCTCGATGCGGGTGGCCTCGGCCTGGTCCAGTGGCTTGGTCTGCACCAGGATCGAGTCCTGGCCCGAAGTCGTGACGATCGGGTCGCCGGCCGCCGTCACCCCGGCGTTGTTCACAGCGGTGCGCAGGGTGTCGACGTTGGCGGACGTGGGCGCGATCTTCGCGGTGAACTCGACGCCGCCCTTGAACTCCACCCCCAGGTTCACCCCGCGCAGCAGCAACCCGGCCGCCGCTACCACGACGATCAGCGCCGAGATCGCGTACCACAGCTTGCGCCGCCCGACGAAGTCGAACGACACCCGCCCCTCGTACAGGTGCTGGCCGAAGCTGGCGATGCGGCCCATCAGGCCTCGCCGCCGCTCGTGCGGGCCAGCGACGGTTCTGGCGTACGCCGGCCCATCGTGGTCACCGAGCGCCCGCGGATCCCGAGGTGCCTGGCGTCGAAGCCGGACAGCCGGTGCCCGGTGCCGAAGAACCTGGTGCGGGCGAGCAGGGACACCAGCGGCTTGGTGAAGAAGAAGACGACGAACACGTCGATCAGCGTGGTCAGGCCCAGCGCGAACGCGAACCCGCGGACGACCCCGATCGCAAAGATGTAGAGCACCAGCGCGGCCAGGAACGACACCGCGTCGGCAGCCAGGATCGTCAGCCGGGCGCGCCGCCAACCCGCTTCGACCCCGAGCCGCAGCGACTTGCCGTCGCGGACCTCGTCGCGGATGCGTTCGAAGAAGACGATGAAGGAGTCCGCTGTGATGCCGATGGCCACGATCAGCCCGGCGATTCCCGGCAGCGTCAGCGTGAACCGCAGCTGGCCGGCACCGAGCAGCAGCACGATGGCGTACGTCAGCGCGGCCGCGATGACCAGCGAGGCGACGACGACGAGCCCGAGCCCGCGGTAGTAGACCATGCAGTACGCGATCACCAGCGCCAGCCCGAAGACACCGGCGAGGATGCCGGCACTGAGCTGCGAGCCCGCAAGCGACGGGCCGACGACCTCGACCCCGCTGATCTCGAACGCCAGCGGCAGCGCGCCGTACTTCAGCGAGTTCGCCAGCGCGCTGGCGGATGTCTGGGTGAAGCCACCCTCGATCTGGGCGTTGCCGTCGGAGATCACGCCGGTGACCTGAGGATCGCTGATGACCGCTCCGTCCAGCACGATCGCGAACTGGGCGGGGGTGTTGACCAGCGCCTGGGTCACGGTCGAGAACGTGTTGGTGGCGTCCCCGTTGAGCGATAGCGTCACGATCCACTGGAACGACTGCTGCGGCACGGTGGCCGCGGCATTGGTGACCTGGGTGCCCTCGATCACGGCCGGACTCAGCACGTACTTGGTGCCAGAACCGTCGTCCTTGCAGGTCACCAGCGGCAGGGCGGGGTTGTCGGTGACGTTGGCCGGAGCGCCCGAGGTGGGACACTGCAGCGAGGCCATCTGCTGTTGCAGCTTGCTGAACGCGCCCTGGTAGGCGCTCGGGACGCTGCCCTGCACCGCGGCCTGGATCGACTGGGACAGCGTCAGCTTGCTCCAGTCCGCCGGCCCCGCCGACGTGGTGCCGCCGGAGCCCGAACCGCTCGTGGGGGTTGGCGTGGCGGAGGTGCTCGGTGACGCCCCACCGGGCGTCGCCTTGGTCTTGCCCGGCTTGTCCAGCATCCAGCCCGACGCCGCCCGGTTCTTGCTGGTCGGCTTGCCCGTCGGCTTGCTCGCGGGAGCACTGCTGGCAGGGCTCGGAGGGGGCACCGTGATCAGCGGCGCCGGGGGGACCTGAGGGCCGGTGCCCTGCCCTGCCTGTGTCGCCCACACCAGCCGGAAACGCAGCTGGGCGGTGCGACCGACCTGCTCGACCAGGTCCTGGCGCTCCTTGCCGGGGATCTCGACGACGATCTGGTCGCCGCCCTGGGTCCCGACCTGGGCCTCGGAGACACCGGTCCCGTTGACCCGCTGCTCGATGATGTTCTTGGCCTGGTCGAGCTTGTCTTGTGGCACCGAGCCGCCGGTGGAGTTCTTCGCCTGCAGCGTGATGCGGGTGCCGCCCTGCAGGTCGAGGCCCAGCCGCGGCTTCCACTCACCCGCCGAGGCAACGCCGCCATAGAGCGCGAGAACCACCAGCCCGAAGATGATCAGCACACGTCCGGGTCGAGACGCCTTGGTCGCCACTGGGTCGCTAGCTCCTCTTGTGCAGGGCGCTCAGTCGGCCGGTTCGACCGAGGACGGGTCGCCGGAGCCGAGCTCACCTCGGCGCATCCGAGCGGCGTCGTCATCGCTCAGGATCCGGCCGACAGCGTTTCGGTGCACGGTCAATGTGACGTCCGGTGCGACTCGCAGGCGCACCGACTCCTCCCCGAGCTCGGCGACCTCACCGAACACACCGCTGGTCAGCATGACGGCGGCACCCTGGCTCAGCGAGGACTGCATCGCCAGCGTCTGACGCTGGCGGTTGCGTGCGGGTCGCATCACCAAGAACCAGAACAGCGCGACGATCAGGACCAGCGGCAGCAGCCGGGCCAACGTTGCGCTGTCCACGACGAGACTCCTGGGGTACGAGACAAGGCGACCGCGTCCGGTCGAGCGGCCAGTGTAACGGGGGCGGCCTCGGCCCCGAGGGACTTGCAGGTCGGTGGTCAGCTCGTCGCCGAGTTCGGCGAACAGCTGCTCGCTGAGGCGACGCTGGCCAAGCAGTTCACTCCCACGGCAGCGTCAGCGCCGCCTCGCTCGGTGCGGCCAGCCCGAGGTGCTGCCACGCGGACGCGGTCGCGACCCGACCTCGAGGGGTACGGGCGAGGAATCCGGAGCGCACCAAGAACGGCTCGGCGACCTCTTCGACGGTCTCGCGCTCCTCCCCGACGGCCACGGCGATGGTGGCCACGCCGACCGGGCCACCGCCGAAGCGGCGGCAGAGCACGTCGAGGACGGCCCGGTCGAGCCGGTCGAGGCCGAGGTCGTCGACCTCGTAGAGCTCGAGCGCCCGGCGGGCGATGTCGAGGTCGACGATCCCGTCGGCGCGGACCTCGGCGAAGTCGCGGACGCGGCGCAGCAGCCGGTTGGCGATCCGCGGCGTGCCACGCGACCGCGAGGCGATCTCATGGCCGCCGTCGGTGGAAACCGGAACCTCGAGCAGCGCGGCGGAGCGTTCCACGATCCGCTGAAGCTCCGAGGCCTGGTAGTACTCCAGCACCGCCGTGAAGCCAAAACGGTCCCGCAGCGGACCCGGGAGGAGCCCGGTCCGGGTCGTGGCGCCGACCAGGGTGAACCTCGGGATCTCCAGCGGGATGGCGGTGGCTCCGGGTCCCTTGCCGACGATCACGTCGACGCGGAAGTCCTCCATCGCCATGTAGAGCATCTCCTCGGCGGGCCGCGACATCCGGTGGATCTCGTCGACGAACAACACGTCGCCCTCCCCGATGCCGGACAAGATCGCGGCCAGGTCCCCGGCGTGCTGCAGCGCGGGACCGCTGGTCAGCCGCAGCGGCACCGCCATCTCGGCCGCGATGATGATCGCCAGCGTCGTCTTGCCGAGCCCCGGTGGCCCCGACAGCAGCACATGGTCGGGTGCCCGACCCCGCCGGTGGGCGGCCTCCAGGACGAGGGCAAGCTGCTCGCGAACCCGCTCCTGCCCGATCAGCTCGGTCAGCTGTCGGGGCCGCAGCGCGGCCTCGACAGCACGCTCGTCCGCGTCGGCCTCGGCCGCGACCAGGGACAGCGGCAGGTCGGCGTCCTCGTTCATGACCCGGCCATCATGCCTTCGACAGCGTCTGCAAGGCGGCCCGCAGCGCCTGCGCCACCTCCGGCGCGTCGTCGCCCTCCACCGTGGAGGCGACCGTGTCAAGCGCCCCCTCAGCCTCGCGCGCCGACCATCCCAGGCCCATCAACGCCTCGCGGACCTGGTCGCGCCATCCGCCCGCCGGAGAAGCCAGCGCACCCACTGCCCCCGCCGTCGGCGCGCCGAGGCGGTCCTTGAGCTCCAGCACGATCCGCTGGGCACCCTTGCGCCCGACACCGGGTACGGCAGTCAACGCGGTCAGGTCCTCGGTCGCGACCGCCCGGCGCAGCGCCTCCGGCCGGTGCACCGCCAGCATCGCCTGCGCCAGCTTCGGGCCGACGCCGCTGGCCGTCTGCAGCAGCTCGAAGACGCCGCGCTCGTCGTCGTCTGCGAAGCCGAAGAGCGTCAACGAGTCCTCTCGCACCACCAGTGACGTGGGCAGCTCGGCGGTCTCCCCGACACGGAGCCCGGCCAAGGTGGCGGGAGCGCACCGCAGCTCGACCCCGAAACCACCGACGTCTACGACCACCGAGGTCAAGGTGAGGCCCGCCACCCGGCCACGCACCGACGCGATCACGAGCCGCTCCGCCCTGCCGCCACGGCCGCGGCGTGCCGTCGCGCCAGCGCCGGCCCGCGCCAGATCTGGCAGATGGCGAGCGCCAGCGCGTCGGCAGCATCGGGCGGTCGCGGGGGCGTCGGCAGCCCGAGCAGCCGGGTCACCATGGCGCCCACCTGGGCCTTGTCCGCCCGCCCGCTGCCGGTCACCGCCGCCTTGACCTCACTGGGCGTGTGCAGCGCCACCGGGATGCCCAGCCTCGCCGCGGTCGCCAGCGCGACGCCACTGGCCTGGGCGGTTCCCATCACCGTTCGCACGTTGTGCTGGCTGAACACCTGCTCGACCGCGACCACGTCGGGCGGGTACATCCTCAACCAGCGGCACAGCGACCGCTCCAGCTCGGCGAGCCGGCTCGCCACCGGTTCGTCGACCGAGGTCCGGAGCACGTCGACGCCCAGCATCTGCAGTGGTCGACCGACCGCCCCCTCGACGATCCCGAACCCGCACCGGGTCAGCCCGGGATCGACGCCGAGCACTCGCATGGGCCGGCTCCGTCCGTCGCGGCGAACACGTGTTCGACATGCTAGCGAGGCTGCCGGACCGAGCCGGGTACCGGCGCGCCGGTACCTCAGCCCAGCGCCGCCAGCACCTCGTCGTCGGCCTCGAAGTTGGTGAAGACGTTCTGCACGTCGTCGGAGTCCTCCAGCGCGTCGACCAGGTGCAGCAGGCGCCCGGCCACGTCGGCGTCGACGTCGACGGTCATCGACGGCACGAACGACACCTCCGCCGACTCGTAGTCCAGGCCGGCCTGCTGCAGTGCGGTGCGGACCGTGACCAGGTCACCGGGCTCGCAGACGACCTCGAAGTCGCCGCCGAGGTCGCTGACGTCCTCGACGTCCGTCTCGAGCACCGCCGCGAGCACGTCGTCCTCCTCGAGCTGGCGCGCCTCCTGCACGCTGGGAACGATCACGACTCCCTTGCGCGCGAACAGGTACGCCACCGAGCCGGGGTCGGCCAGCGATCCGCCGCCGCGGGTCATCGCGGTCCGCACCTCGCTCGCGGCGCGGTTGCGGTTGTCGGTCAGGCACTCGACGAGGAACGCCACTCCGCCCGGCCCGTAGCCCTCGTACATGATCGTCTCGTACGCCGCCCCGCCGGCCTCCAAACCGGCGCCACGCTTGACCGCGCGGTCGATGTTGTCGTTGGGCATCGAGGCCTTCTTGGCCTTCAGGATCGCGTCGTAGAGCGTGGGGTTGCCGTTCGGGTCGGCACCACCGGTCCGAGCGGCCACCTCGATGTTCTTGATCAGCTTGCCGAACAGCTTCCCCCTCCGGGCGTCGACCACCGCCTTCTTGTGCTTGGTGGTCGCCCACTTGGAGTGGCCGGACATCGGGGTCCTCCGGAACGGTCGGGTACGGCCTGGCTCAGCTCGCCTGCCGCACGACGTCGACGAAGTAGCGGTGCACCCGGTCGTCCCCGCCGAGCTCGGGGTGGAACGACGTGGCGACCAGGTCCTGCTGGCGGACGGCGACGATCCTAGCGTCCGCGCCCGCCTGCCCGACCCGGCAAAGCACCGTGACCTCCTTGCCGACCTTCTCGACCCACGGGGCCCGGATGAACACCGCATGCAACGGCTCGGCGGGCTCGAGGCCCGCGAACGCGATGTCGGCCTCGAACGAGTCGACCTGGCGGCCGAACGCGTTGCGGCGCACGGTCATGTCGATGCCGCCGACCGTCTCCTGGCCGGCGATGCCGCCCTCGATCCGCTCCGCCAGCATGATCATCCCGGCGCAGGTCCCCAACGCCGGCATCCCGGCCGCGATGCGCTCCCGGAGCGCATCGAAGAGGCCAAAGGCGACGGTGAGCTTGTGCATGGTCGTCGACTCCCCTCCGGGGAGGACCAAGGCGTCGACCCCCGCCAGCTCATCCGGCCGCCGCACGGCCGTGGGGTCGGCTCCTGCCGCGGTGAGCATGCGCAGGTGCTCGCGGACATCGCCCTGCATCGCCAGCACCCCGATCCGTGGGGTGCTCACCGGCGGCGCTGCCACGACGCCGCGACCTCGATTCGCCCCTCGTCGAACCCGGCACCCAGCCCGTGCGCGCTCAGCACGGCCAACACGTCGGCAAGCAAGCCGTCCCCTGGGGCCACGTTGGCGCCGTCGCCGTGCCAGAGGTTGAGCTCCAGCATGCCGTGGTCGACCGCATGCCACACGTCCGGTGGGGTGAACCAGACGATGCCGGGCAGCCGCTCCCCCGCCTCGTCGCGCCGCTCCAGCTCCGCCGCCGCTGCCCAGTGGTCCTCGACGTGCTCGAGCACGGCGATGCCGCGGGTGCTCAGCTCAGCAAAGGCCGCCTGCACCTTGTCGAAGTCGGTGACCCGGGGCCAACCGGGCTGTTCCGCGGCGAGCTCGTCGGCCGCCTGGCCGACCAGATGGTGTGCCAGGTTCCAGCGCTCGGCGCCGTCGTGCCCGGGGGCACCGGACTCGACCAGCTCGGCCTCCACCGCCGCGACGTCGAGATAGCCGGCGCGTACGAGCACCCTGGCGTAGTCCGCGAGCTGCTCGGCGTCACGCTCGGCGAGCCTTCCGGACCGGCGAAGCCTCACCAGCCGCGCTCGGCGAGCCGGTGCGGCTCGGGAACGTCCTCGACGTTGATGCCCACCATCGCCTCGCCGAGCCCGCGCGACACCTTCGCGATCACGTCCGGGTCGTCGAAGAACGTCGTGGCCTTGACGATCGCCTCGGCCCGCCGCGCCGGGTCGCCGGACTTAAAGATTCCGGACCCGACGAACACGCCCTCGGCACCCAGCCGCATCATCATCGCGGCGTCGGCGGGGGTCGCGATGCCCCCGGCGGTGAACAGCACCACCGGCAGCTTGCCCGCCACCGCGACCTCGCGAACCAGGTCGTACGGCGCTTGCAGCTCCTTGGCCGCGACGTAGAGCTCGTCGGGGCTCAGCGAGCCGAGCCTCGCGATGGAACCGCGGATGGCGCGCATGTGCGTGGTCGCGTTGGAGACGTCACCGGTGCCCGCTTCGCCCTTGGAGCGGATCATCGCCGCGCCCTCGGTGAGCCGGCGCAGGGCCTCGCCGAGGTTGGTCGCGCCGCAGACGAACGGCACCGTGAACGCCCACTTGTCGATGTGGTGCGCGTAGTCGGCGGGGGTCAGCACCTCCGACTCGTCGACGTAGTCCACCCCGAGCGACTGCAGCACCTGCGCCTCGACGAAATGCCCGATGCGGGCCTTGGCCATCACGGGGATCGAGACGGCATCGACGATGCCGTCGATGAGGTCGGGGTCACTCATCCGGGCGACCCCGCCTTGGGAACGGATGTCGGCGGGCACCCGTTCCAACGCCATCACTGCGACCGCTCCCGCGTCCTCGGCGATCTTGGCCTGGTCGGCGGTGACGACGTCCATGATCACGCCGCCCTTGAGCATCTCCGCCATCCCGCGCTTCACGCGGGCCGTGCCGGTCTGCGTCGTTCCGGCCGTCTCGGTGCTCGTTGTCATGCCGTCTCCCTGCCTGGTACCTGGATGCGTTCCAGTGTGGCCGCCCGGCGGCGGCCCGCGACAGTCCACTGCTGTCAGACTGGACTGCGTGTGGCGCCCAGGTGATCTGGATCCCCAAGACGGCTCGGTGGCCGAGCAGGTGGCGACGCTGGTGCTGCGCCGGGTGGAGCGGGGCGAGCTCACCGTCGGCTCGGCCCTGCCGTCCGAACGCGATCTCGCTCGCCGCTTGGCGGTCAGCCGGGCCAGTGTGGTCCGAGCGCTGCAGCTGTTGCGCGGCCAGGGTGTCGTCTCCACCCGCCACGGCGCCGGTTCCGTGGTGGCTCCCAGCGACCGGCTGCTGGATCCGGTGGCCCCGACGCCCAGCCCGTCCGGCGGCGCTCCGATCGCCCTCGACCTGCGGGCCGGCACCACCGCGGCCCCGCACGAGGTCGAGGTCGCCACCCGGCGACTTGCCGCTGACCCGCTCCGGGCGGCCATGGCCGGCGACGGCCCGCCCGCTGGCGGGTCTCCCGCTCTCCGGGCGGCGCTGGCCGAGCAGCTCACCGCCTCGGGCGTGCCCACGCTGCCCGGCCAGCTGACCCTCACCAGTGGAGCCGCCGCCGGGCTGGAGCTCGTCCTGCAGCTGGTTGTGAAAGGCCCCGGCGCCGCCCTGAGCGAGTCGCCGACCTATCCAGCGGCGCTGGCCTGCCTGCGCCGCCATCGGCTGGAGATCAGCGGATGGCCGGCCGGCCTCACCGGCTGGGACACCGACCAGCTTGCTCACCTGATCCGCCGACGGCGCCCGGTGGTGGCGTACGTGCAGGCCGACAACCACAACCCCACCGGGCTGAGCCTCGCGGGCGACCGCCGGCCCGCCGTCGTCGAGCTGCTCCGGCGGCAGGAGGTCACGCTGGTCAGCGACGAGACGCTGCGCCCGCTTTGGTTCGGGGCCGGTACCCAGCCCGCGGCACTGAGCCGCCACCCCGGGGTGGTCAGTCTCGGCTCCCTCAGCAAGACGGTCTGGGGCGGCCTCCGGGTTGGGTGGGTGCGGGCGTCGCAAGACTTCACCGGACGCCTGCACCGGCTGCCGTCGGCCGCAGTCGTCGCGCCGGGGGCCTTGGACGAGCTGCTGGCCGGCGAGATCCTCGCGGACCTCGTGGACATCGTCGAGCGGCGGCGCCGGATCCTCGACGGCAACCTGGCCACGCTGGCCGCCGGCCTGTCCGGTCTCCGAGACGTCGCCTGGGAGCGGCCGTCCGGAGGCATGACCGCGTGGCTCGAGCTGCAGCACGCCGACGCCCACCGGGTCGCAGCGCAGTCTCGGAGGCTTGGGCTGCTGGTGTCCCCGGGGGACCTCTACACCCCCGACGGCAACGACCGGCGCCACCTTCGGATCCCCTTCACGTCGTCGCCGGCACAGCTGGCCGCGGCCGTCGCGATACTCGACCAAGCGGTCGCGGCCGCCTCGGTCTGACCAGGTCAAGGGTGAGACCCGGATCCGTCCAGGGTGGCCGGCGGGGTGGTCGTGCGCAGCAGGGCAAGCGGGGGGCGGTCGTCGATGACGTACGCCTCGGGCCAAGGAGCGCGCCCGGCCAGCCGAAACCACCGGACGAGACGGCGCCGGCGCATGTCAGCGGTTCGCGCGACCAGGTCCGCGTGGAAGTGGCAGGCGAGTCGAACGCGTTCGCAGCAGTTGGCGAGGTCGCGCAGCGCGGATCGGTCGACGTCGTCGGCGTCGCGCCACAGCGCCGCCGAGGTGCTGTCGTCGAGCACGGCCCGCAGCGCCTGGCTCAGCGCGCTCTGCCGGATCTCGGACTCGCCGGACGCCGCTGCAGTCCGTGCCTCCTCCGCCGCACCGGCCAGCAGCACCGCGGCGGCGGGGTCGGTGGGCTCGACGGCAGCCACCCGCATCGTGGTGGCGACGCGGTCGGCGAGCTGCCGGTCCAGCGACGCCCGCGCGGTGGCCAACCGGATGTGCAGTCGGTCCAGTCGTCCGGCGGTCCATGACAGGCCGACGATGGCGGTGCCAACAATCAGCACCACGAGCAGCAGCCAGGTCCACGTGTCGGTCATCGCGCGGCCACGACCGGCCCGGCCAGCACCGTCTCATAGACCCGCAGCACCTGTCCGGTGACCTGGGACCAGTCGTAGCGCCACACCGTCGAGGCGGCGTCTCGGGCGCGGGCGCGGGCGGCATCAGGGTCGGTGAGCGCGGCGAGCAGCACCAGGGTCAGGTCGGCGGGGTCGCCGTTGCCGAAGAGTGCTCCGTAGCGGCCGTCGCGACACAGGTCCCGGAACGCGGGGATGTCGCTGGCGACGACCGGCGCCCCGGCGGCCATCGCCTCCAGCACCACCAGGCCGCAGCTCTCGCCGCCGGTGTTGGGGGCCACCAGGGCGTCGGCGCCGGCCAGCAGCCGCGCGCGGGCCGTGTCGTCGAGCCGTCCCAAGAAGGTGACTCGCTCACGGCACTCGGCGGGAAGCGAGCGCTGGGCAGCCCCGGCGTCTCCGGGCCCGGCGACCAGCACCTGCAGCAGCGGCCGGACGGCGGCCAGCGCCGGCACGGCCGAGAGCAGCACACCCAGGCCCTTGCGCGGCTCTTCGAAGCGGCCGAGGAAGACCACCGTGCCAGCGGGAGAGCGCCATCGCGGATCGGGTCCGGCCGCGCGGAACCGCTCCACCCACACGCCGTTCGGCACGACGACGCTGGCGCCACCGATGTGGGCGGCCAGCGTCACCCGAGCCGGCTCGGACACCACGATGCGGGCGCTGAGCTTCTCCAGCGCCGGGCGCAGGATGCCGGCACCGGCCGCCATCGCTCGAGAGCGAGCGGTGGCGACGTGGAACGTGGCGACCACCGGCCCCTCGCACGCCCACAGCGCCAGCAGCGACAGGCTCGGCGCCATCGGCTCGTGTACGTGCAGCAGGTCGAAGTCGCCGTCTTGCAGCCAGCGCCGGGAGCGCGCCATCGACAGCGGCCCGAAGCTCAACCGCGCCACCGACCCGTTGTAGGGCACCGGGACGGCCCGGCCGCCGGGGAAGACGTACGGCGGGAGCGCCCCCTCGTCGGAGCTCGGTGCCAGCACGGACACCGCGTGACCGTGCCGCTGCAGCGACTCGGTGAGGTCGCGGACATGACTCTGGACACCGCCGGGGACGTCGAAGGAGTACGGGCAGACCATGCCGACGCGCATCAGGGGCGTCCCAGGTCGGAGTCGAACACCGGTTGCAACATGTGCCAGTCGGCGGGGTCCCGCCGGATCGCCACCCCGAAGGCGACCGCCAGTGCGGTGGTGGCGGCCACCAGCCCCCGGTGCCCCGGCTCCACCTCGACCTGCTCGTGGACCCGCAGGTGCATGCGGGCGCCCTCGTACGACGTCGTGACCGGCAGCAGCCGGGCCCCGGTCCGGTGGGCGAGCCACGCCGGACCCGGTGGCAACCGGGCACTCTCGCCCAGCAACGGCACCCGCAGGCCGCGTCCGGTGAGGTCCCGATCGGCGAGCAGGCAGACGAAGCCGCCCTCACGCAGCCTGCGCTCCAGCTCCGGAACGACCGGCGGTCCCCCGCTGAGCGCCAGCACGGTCATGCCGAGGCTTCGCCGGTGCCGGACGAAGTCGTCGTACCGGCCGGCCGGGCGTAACCGCTCGGCGACCGTCGTGACCGGCATGCCCTCGAGGCATGCCCACGCCCCAGCCAGGTCCCAGTTGCCCATGTGCGGCAGAGCCGCGACGACGCCGCGACCGGCGCTCAGCGTGTCGCGTACCCGGTCCACGCCATGGGGCACGACCTGCTCCCGCACCCTCCGTTGTGACCAGCGCGGCAGCGCGAAGACCTCGCCCCAGTAGCGCAGGTAGGAGCGCATCGCCGACCGCGACAGCCGGCGCATCGTCGCGGTGTCGGCGTCAGGCACCGCCCGGGCCAGGTTGGCCTCCAGCCGAAGCACCGCCGGGCCGTGCCGCGCCCACACTGCGTCCGCCCCGGCGTTCAGCGCGGTGGCGGTCAACCTCTCGGGAAGCCGGGTGCCGAGCCGCCACCCGAGGTGAGCGCCGCGACCGGTCAGATCGGCGTACGACGGTCTGGTGATCACGGCACTCAGGCCGGGGTCGAGCCCGGGTGCGCCTGCCGGCGAACGACCACCACCCGCTGCACGACGGTCACCGTGCTGGCCGCCGCGAGCACCCACAGCGTCGCGCTCAGCAGCACCGGCAGGTCGAACAGGTCCGACAGCCCCGTCATGGCCAAGATCGCGACCAGCCGGTCCGCCCGCTCCGCGAGGCCCACCTTCGCCTGCATGCCGAGGCTCTCCGCGCGCGCCCGGGCGTACGACGTGACCGACCCCATGACCAGGCAGTACAGCGCCAGGGAGGCCAGCAGCAGGTCGTCGTACCTGGCGAAGTAGAGCACCAGGCCGCCGAAGATGGCGGCGTCGCCGAAGCGGTCCATCGTGGAGTCCAAGAACGCTCCCCAGCTGCTCGAGCGGCCGGCGGACCGAGCCATGAGACCGTCGACGAGATCGGAGAAGACGAACGCGGACACGACCAGGACACCCACGAACAGCTGCCCCCGCGGGAAGAAGACCAGGGCCCCGGCGCAGACCCCGACGGTGCCGACCACGGTGACCGCGTCGGGGCTAACCCCGAGCCGCAGCAGCCCCTCCGCGACCGGCGACAGCAGCCGGGTCCAGAACTGCCGGAAGCGTTCGAGCATGCGCCGGACAGTACCGTCGCAGGGCTTGTGCCCCGGGTCACGCGGGGTGTTGTCTAACGCCCATGGCGGACAGATCGTCCGGCCCCGCCAGTGGCGGTGGGCCGGCCCCCAGCAGCATCGACAAGCCCGACCAGATGCGCAACGTCGTCCTCGTCGGTCCGTCCGGCAGCGGCAAGACCACCCTCGTCGAGCACATCCTGAGCAGCCACGGGGTGGTTTCCCGGGCCGGCACCGTCGAAGCCGGGACCACGGTCAGCGACGCCGACGAGGCCGAGCACAAGCAGCAGCGCTCGATCGGACTCTCGCTGGTGCCGTACGTCGCAGGCGGCATCAAGGTCAACCTCCTCGACACCCCCGGCTACGCCGACTACGTCGGTGAGCTGCGGGCCGGTTTGCGGGCTGCTGACTGCGCCCTGTTCGTCGTGTCGGCCGCCGAGCCACTGGACGGCGCCACGAAGGCGCTGTGGAACGAGTGCGAGAGGGTCGGGATGCCACGGGCCGTCGCGATCACCAAGCTGGACCACGCGCGCGCGGACTATCCGGCGACGCTGGAGGCCGTACGAGGCGTCTTCGGCGACAATGTGATGCCGCTCTATCTGCCGCTGTCTTCGGGCAGCGCCCTGGCCGGGCTGTTGTCGCAGCAGGTCTTCGACTACGCCACGGGGTCGCGCCGCCAGCGCGAACCCGACGACGACGAGGCCGCCGCGATCACCGCGGCCCGGGGAACGCTGATCGAGGCGGTGATCGAGGAGTCCGAGGACGAGTCACTGATGGATCGCTACCTCTCCGGAGACGAGATCGACCTCGACACCCTGGTCGACGACCTGGAGACGGCGGTGGCCAGGGCCACGCTGTTCCCGGTCATCCCCTTGGCGGCACCCACCGGCGCCGGACTGGCCGAGCTCGACGAGGTCGTGACCCGCGCCTTCCCCGCGCCGACCGAGCACCCGTTGCCGCCCATCTACACCATCGCGGGCGCGAGCGCCGACAGCGTCGGCTGCGACCCGGACGGTCCACTGCTCGCCGAGGTGGTGAAGACGACTTCGGACCCGTACCTGGGCCGGGTCTCGCTCGTCCGCATCTTCTCCGGCACGCTGACTCCGGACGCCGCCGTCCACGTCTCGGGGCATTCCTCGGCCTTCCGCGACGGTGGTGGTGGGCACGAGGACCACGACGAGGACGAACGGATCGGGGGGCTGTCCAGCCCCCTCGGCAAGACCATGCGCCCGGTACCGAAGGGGGTCGCCGGGGACCTGTGCGCGATCGCGAAGCTCAGCCGGGCCGAGACGGGCGACACGATCTCGGGCAAGGACCGCCCGCTGCTGATGGAGCCCTGGCCGATGCCGGAACCCTTGCTGCCGGTTGCGGTGGAAGCCCAGACGAAGTCCGACGAGGACAAGCTGTCCCAGGGTCTGGCCAGGCTGGCGGCCGAGGATCCGACCCTGCGGATCGAGCACAACCCCGAAACCCACCAGCTCGTCCTCTGGACGATGGGCGAGTCGCACGCCGAGGTGTTGCTGGACCGGTTGGAGACGCGCTTCGGGGTGAGCGTGCGCCGGGTCGAGGTGGCCGTACCGCTGCGCGAGACCTTCGCCCGGCCGGCGCCGGGGCACGGTCGGCACGTCAAGCAGTCCGGTGGGCACGGGCAGTACGCGGTGTGCGACGTGACCGTGGAACCGCTGCCGTCCGGCGGCGGCTTCGAGTTCGTCGACAAGGTCGTCGGAGGAGCGGTGCCCCGCCAGTTCATCCCGAGCGTGGAGAAGGGCGTCCTGGCGCAGATGGAGCGCGGTTTGGTCACCGGCAACCGGGTCGTCGACATCCGGGTCACACTGCTGGACGGCAAGGCGCACAGCGTCGACTCCTCCGACATGGCCTTCCAGACCGCCGGGGCGCTCGCGCTCAAGGACGCCGCCGAGCAGGCCGAGGTGTCGCTGCTGGAGCCGGTGGACGACGTCAAGGTCCTGATCGGCGACGAGTACGTCGGCGCGGTCATGGGCGACCTGTCCTCGCGGCGGGCCCGGGTCCTGGGCAGCGAGTCCGCACCGGGAGGGCGCACGATCGTGCACGCGGAGGCGCCGGCGGCCGAGCTGCTCCGCTACGCCACCGACCTGCGCTCGCTGAGCCATGGCACCGGGTCGTTCTCGCGTACGTACGTCCGCTACGACCCCGTCCCCGCCCACGTGGCCGCCCGCCTCCGCCACCCCTGATCGACCATCCGAGACTTCTTGCTCGACCACCCGAGAGTTTCGGTGTCACCATCCGAGACTTCGGGCGCGGGCACGGACCGAAACTCACGGATCGTCGGACGAAAACTCACGGATCGTCGGGCCAGGCGGCGGTGAGGAGGTTGCGGGTGTCTGCGAGCAGCTGCGGGAGCACCTTGGTCCGGGCGACGACCGGCATGAAGTTCGAGTCGCCGCCCCACCGCGGCACGACGTGCTGGTGCAGGTGCGCCGCGATGCCCGCCCCGGCGACCGCCCCCTGGTTCATCCCGAGGTTGAACCCGTGCGGCCGGCTGACCGTACGGACGGCACGCATCGCCTGCCGTGTCATCTCCGCCACCTCGGCCACCTCGGCAGCGTCCAGCTCGGTGTAGTCGGCGACGTGGCGGTACGGGCACACCATCAGGTGCCCCGGGTTGTACGGGTACAGGTTGAGCACCGCGTACGTTCGCCGCCCCCGGCGCACCACCAGCCCGTCGCCGTCCACCAGGCCGGGAATCCGGCAGAACGGGCACCCGTCCCCCGCGTTCTCGCCGACCGGCTTGTTCTCCCCCTCGATGTACGCCATCCGGTGCGGCGTCCACAGTCGCTGCAACGCGTCGGGCTCCCCGGCGCCGTCCGGCGCGGCCAGCTGGGGCGCTCCGGTCACACCTGCACCCGGTCGCGGACGGCGGTCACGATCCGCTCCACCGCGTCCCCGACCGGCACTCCGTTGTCCTGCTCACCGCTGCGGTAGCGGAACGACACCCCCCCACTCTCCACGTCGCGGTCACCGGCGATCAGCATGTACGGCACCTTCTGGGTCTGCGCGGTGCGGATCTTCTTCTGCATCCGGTCGTCGGAGTCGTCGACGTCGACGCGGATTTCCTCAGCCCGCAGCCGCTCCGCCACCTCGCGCAGGTACGAGACGTGCCGCTCGGCCACCGGGATGGCCACCACCTGGACCGGAGCCAGCCACGGTGGGAAAGCGCCCGCGTAGTGCTCCACGAGAACGCCGAGGAAGCGTTCGATCGCCCCGAACAGCGCGCGGTGGATCATGACCGGGCGTTGGCGGGACCCGTCGGCCGCGGTGTACTCCAGGCCGAAGCGCTCCGGCAGCATCAGGTCGACCTGGATCGTCGACAGCTGCCAGGTGCGACCGATGGCGTCTCGGGCCTGCACCGAGATCTTGGGTGCGTAGAAGGCAGCTCCCCCCGGGTCGAGCACGAGGTCGAGGCCGCTGGCCTGCGCCGCTTCCCGCAGCGCTTCGGTCGCCTCCGCCCACTCCTCTTCGCTGCCGATCGACTTGTCCGGGTCACGGGTCGAGAGCTCAAGGTAGAAGTCCTGGAGCCCGTAGTCGCGCAGCAGCGCCAGCACGAAGTCCAGCAGCGACCGGATCTCCGCGTGCAGCTGATCGCGGGTGCAGTAGATGTGCGCGTCGTCCTGGGTCATGCCCCGCACCCTGGTCAGCCCGTGCAGGGTGCCGGACCGCTCGTACCGGTACACCGCCCCGAACTCGAACAGCCGCAGCGGCAGCTCCCGGTACGAGCGACCGCGGGAGCGAAAGATCAGGCAGTGCATCGGGCAGTTCATCGGCTTGAGGTAGTAGCGCGCCTCCTCCAGCTCCATCGGGGGATACATCGCGTCGGCGAACCACTCGAGGTGCCCCGAGGTCTCGAACAACCCCCCCTTGGTGATGTGCGGGCTGAAGACGAACTCGTACCCCGCCTCCTCGTGCCGGCGCCGCGCGTGATCCTCCATCTCCTTGCGGACCACGCCGCCCTTGGGGTGGAAGACCGCCAGCCCGGAGCCCAGCTCCTCGGGGAAGCTGAACAGGTCCAGCTCGGCGCCCAGCCGGCGATGGTCGCGGGAGGCCGCCTCCGCGAGCCGGTGCAAGTACGCCTCCAGCTCCTCGCGGCTCGGCCACGCGGTGCCGTAGATGCGCTGCAGCTGCGGGTTCGCCTCGTTCCCCCGCCAGTACGCCGCCGCGGACCGTGTCAGCACGAACGCCGGGATGCGCCTGGTGGTCGGCAGGTGCGGACCCCGGCACAGGTCCCGCCACGCCACAGAGCCGTCGCGGCGCAGGTTGTCGTAGATGGTCAGCTCACCGGCTCCCACCTCGACGTCGGCGCCGTCCGCCGGGGCAACGGCGCCGTCCTTGAGCGAGACCAGCTCGAGCTTGTACGGCTCACCGGCCAGCTCGGCGCGCGCCTCGTCGTCGGAGACCACCCGGCGGACGAACCGCTGGCCCTCCTTGACGATTTTGCGCATCCGGGTCGCGATGCGCTCTAGGTCGTCCGGTACGAACGGCTCGGGCACGTCGAAGTCGTAGTAGAAGCCGTCCTCGATGGGAGGACCGATCCCGAGTCTGGCCTTGGGAAACAGGTCCTGCACCGCCTGCGCCAGCACGTGGGCCGTCGAGTGCCGCAGGATCGCCAGCCCGTCGGGTGAGTCGATCGGCACCGAGCTGACCTCGTCGCCGGGCCGCAGCTCGTACGACAGGTCGCGCAGCTCACCGCCAACCGCGACGGCGACGGCGACGGCCCGAGGATCGGCGCCGAAGAGCTCCGCGGCACGCGTGCCCCTCGTGACCGTACGCTTCGTCGACCGACCGTCGCTGCGCACCGTCACCTCGAGCTCGGACACGACCGGCTCCCATCGTTCGAACACAACCCATCGGGCGATCGATGCTAACCGCGCCGGGCGCGCCAGCACGACCCGTTACTCCGAGCGAACGGCTACCCGATGGTCGGGAACTGCGGTCGCAGTGGGCACGGCGGCAGGCTCCACCGCATCGGGTCAGTCTGAGCCGGTACCCGCCGCACATGTCGCGTGAGCGGGCTTGAGGTAACGCGAGAACCTCGTCTGATCGTCGAAGTAGGCACCTTGGAGGTCAAGCGTTCCGTTGATGGTGCGCACCTTGGCCTTGATCTTCTTGTTCGGGCCGGTCTTGGTCAGACATGACTTGGACACCGACACCCGGATGCGCTTGGCGGAGAGTGCCGTCTTGATTCGCTGGCACGGCAGTACCATCGGCTCCACCGGATCGTTCAAAGGGCGCCACGCCAAACCGGTGACGACCACCTTCCCCCGGCGGTTGCGGAGCACAACGACGGCGTAGACTTTCTTCTTGCCCCTGGTCTTGATCAGCAGCTCGGTCCCCGACAGCTTCCCCGGCTTGAGATGAGGAATCCTGACCACGGCCCGGATGCGGTGTTCGCCGTGCTGGACCCTGCCCCTGGTGACGTCGACGGCCTTCGACGCGTCGCCAGACCGATCCTGAACCCGGGCGGTCTGCGCGATCGCAGTCATCGGGGTCAGTGCGAGCGCAAAACCAACCAGCCCCACGCCGCATGCTCTCCTCATCGGGGTTCCTTCCGTTGACCTGAGGTCGAGCCGGTCATACTGCCTAGACGCTGCGGGGCCCCAATAGGTTGCAACCTTTACCCGTCGCCGACGGCTGCGGCCGGTGGCCAGCCCGCTGAGTCTGGTGGGCGATACTGGGTTCGAACCAGGCCCGCGCCCACCGTTGCGATACTGGGTTGACCTCGGATTTTGTGCTCTGACCAGCACGTTTGCGAAACAGTAGCGCGTCCCCACGTGTCCCACAAGTGGACACGAACGGCCTCGGATACCCTTGTCATCTGGCACGTATCTGGCACGAAAGGCCGGTCAGTGGCGAACCGTAAGGGCACGAAGGCGTCGTTTGGGAGCCTGCGGACCCTGCCGTCTGGACGCATCCAGGCACGCTACACAGGCCCCGACGGGTTGCCCCACCGGGCGCCTTTCACCTTCGACACCAAGCTCGACGCCGAGACGTGGCTGGCGACCATCCGCACCGACCTGGTGCGCGGGCAGTGGCAGCCCCAAGGCACCACCCGGCCGATGACGTTCGCCGACTACTCCGCCGCGTGGCTGGCCGACCGGCCCCTCAAGCCGCGGACCCAGGCCCACTACCGGGCGCTGCTGCAGCAGCGCCTGCTGCCCGCGTTCGGCCCGGCCACCCTCACGGGCATCACACCGGACGCGGTGCGCCGCTGGCACTCCCAGATGGGTACCACCCGGCCAACCCTGCGAGCCCACGCCTACGGGCTGCTGCGGTCCATCCTCGGCTCCGCCGTGCAGGACCAGCTGCTCACGGTGAACCCGTGCCACATCCGCGGTGCCGGCAACGCCAAACGGGTCCACAAGGTCCAGCCGCTGACCGTGCCCGAGCTCGAGGCGCTGGTCGTCGCGATGCCGCCACGGCACAGGGTGATGACCCTGCTCGCGGCTTGGTGCGGGCTGCGGTTCGGGGAGCTCGCCGAGCTACGGCGCGGCGACGTCGACCTCCGCGCCGGCGTTCTCCGCGTCCGCCGGGCCGTAGTGCGGGCGGACGGGCAGACCATCGTCGGGCCGCCGAAGTCCGACGCCGGCACTCGTGACGTCGCCATCCCGCCGCACCTGCTGCCCGCGGTCCGGGCGCACCTGCACGACACCATCCGCGGCGGCCGGGCCGGGCTGCTGTTCCCCGCCGCCTCCGACCCCGACGCGCACCTGGCGCCCTCGACGCTCTACAGGGCGTTCTACGGCGCCCGAAAGGCCGCCGGGCGCCCCGACGTCCGCTGGCACGACCTGCGCCACACCGGGGCCGTCCTGGCGGCCGCGACGGGCGCAACCCTGGCAGAGCTGATGGCGCGGCTCGGGCACTCCACCGCCGGGGCCGCGCTGCGCTACCAGCACGCTGCCCAGGGCCGCGACGCCGAGATCGCCAAGGCGCTGTCGGCGCTGGCCGAGCCCTCCCGGTGAGTAGGCCGCCCGTGAACCAGGCGCGGCGGCCCTTCCAATCCAGGACCATCGCGGTGTGGTGCGAGGGTTGCCCCGGCGCGGTGACCACGTACATCGGCCGGCTCGACTCGGCGAAGAGGGCTGGCCAGGAGCACTGGCGCCCGTCGGGGCCCCACGTGGTGACTCAGCGGCTTGCGCTGCGATCCGAGTTGGGCGTCCGACTGGAGGTGCTGGAAGTGGCGGGCCGGGTCGCGGAACGGTACCGGCTCCGGTGCCCGAGCTGCGGGTTCGACGTCATCGCGGGTGACCGGCTCGGCAGCCGACCTGGCGCACGATCGCTCTGGGAGTCCCCCTGGGGTGAGATCGAACAACGGGTGTTCGACGCTGCGCGCAAGACCGACGTCGTCCTGTCGAAGGTCGCAGATGAAGGCGTGTCGCGGCTCTCACTGTCCGCCCTTGGCCGTATATTGACCCTGTAGTCCTCAGCACCTCAGCGGGTGCAGGTTCGCCCTGCCCGGAGGTGCCTTTTCGATGACGCTAACGCCGGTCGACCCCCAACCCCACCTGCTCACCATCACCGGCGCGTCTGCCGACCTCGACGTGTCGACTCGGACGATTCGCCGCTACATCGCCGCTGGTCTGCTGCCGGCGTACCGCATCGGGCCCCGGCAGGTCCGGATCAAGCGCCGCGACCTCGAAAGGTTGCTCCGCCGCATCCCGGCAGTCGGTGACTCCGGTGCCTGAACGACGAAGCGGCCTCCACCACCGAGGAGAGGCCGCTGGGACGCCGATCGCCACCGTCGTCGCGCCGATTCTACCCACAGACGGTGGCCAGACATGATCACCGGCAGCGTCCTGATCGACCTGCGCGACGCCGAGCCCGAGTCCGCGCACCGCCGCTTGGCCGGCCTCTACAACGCACCAGACGGTGTGCGCGTGGTCGTGCTGGTCGGGGCGCTCGCGCCGGACCCGCGGGTTGTCGATCTACTGCATCGCGATCATCTCCACCGCCTCAACCTGGAGGTGTGGGGTGAGCCGTGGCAGGTCCCCAGGTGGCTGACCGCCCTTCGCACAGGTGATTTGCTGACGTCGCTCGGGATGGTGCGGTAATGGGTGTCTCGATCGCCGACGACTGGGGCCGGGAGGCGGAGACGTTGCCGGCGCCAGCGGACCCGATGGCCGTGGCTCGGGTCTTGCTAGACGACTTCGACGTCGACGGCTGGCTGACGTTGCGGTCCTGGCGGGGCGGTTGGATGCGGTGGGAGTCGAGCTGCTGGAGGGAAGTCGAGGCGGCAGAACTCGGATCGAAGATCTACCAGCGTTTGGAGCACGCCCAGTGGCTGGACGAGACGGGTAAGCAGCCGAAGGTGAAGCCGTGGGCGCCGAACCGGCGCAAGGTGGCCGACGTGATGGCTGCCGTTGGGGCGGTGACGCACCTGCCGGAGTCGGTGGACGCCCCGTCGTGGCTGGGCCGCAGTGGTCCGCATGGTCCGCAGACCGCCATGTATCCCGCTGGGGAGATCGTCGCCTGCACCAACGGGTTGCTGCACGTCGGCACCAGGGATCTTCTCAACCTCACGCCCTGGTTCTTCAACCGGGTGGCTGTCCCGTTCGACTACGACCCGGACGCCGCCGAGCCCGTCCGCTGGTTCGGTTTCCTCGAGGAGCTGTGGCCCGATGACCCGGACTCGATCTCGGCACTGCAGGAGTTCTTCGGTTACGTGTTGTCTGGCCGTACGGACTTGCACAAGATCCTGCTGATGGTGGGGCCGACGAGGTCCGGCAAGGGCACCATCGCCAGGGTGCTCGCCGCGCTGGTCGGCAAGGGCAACGCCGCCGGCCCCACGCTGGCGTCGCTGGGGACAAACTTCGGGCTGTCGCCGCTGCTCGGCAAACCGCTCGCTGTGGTGTCCGATGCCCGGCTCGGTGGGGCCAACGTCCACCAGGTGGTTGAGCGGCTGCTGTCGGTTTCCGGTGAGGACATGCTGACCGTCGATCGGAAGTACCGCGAACCCTGGACCGGCAAGTTGCCGACCCGGTTCCTGGTGCTGTCCAACGAGCTGCCCCGGTTCGGTGACGCCTCCGGGGCGATCGCGCACCGCTTCATCGTGACCACCATGCACAAGAGCTTCCTCGGGCACGAGAACACCCGGCTGACGGCCGAGCTGCTGACCGAGCTGCCGGGGATCTTGGCGTGGGCGCTGAGCGGGCTGGACCGGCTCGCCGCGAGATCAGCCTTCACCGAGCCGGCGTCCTCGGCCGACGCGATCACCACCCTGCAAGATCTGGTGTCCCCCACGGCCGCGTTCGTGCGCGACGTCTGCACCGTGGGGATCGGCCACCACGTCGCCGTCACCGACCTGTACGGCGCCTGGAAGCAGTGGGCCGACGACAACGGCCACAAGGCCGGGTCGGTGCAGTCGCTCGGCCGCGACCTCCGGGCGGTTGTTCCCCAACTTCGTCAGCATCGACCGCGCGAGGGCGAGTCCCGCGAACGGCGGTATCTCGGCGTCACGCTGAGTCCGACCCACAATGACGCGGTACGCGGACCATCGCGGACCAACCCCGCGTCCGAGGCCGTGGTCCGCGATGGTCCGCGACCAAACCCATTGTGGTCCCAACCTGGAGACGACCACGGCGATTACTGCCACGACTGCGGCACCACGGTCGCGCCGAACCATGTCCGCTGCTCGGCCTGCAGCGCGGCGATCGTCGCCGCCGTACGGGACGGCCACCGATGAGCGACCGATCCTCGCTGCCGATCCAGCCGGTCCGGCTCGACGACGCCCACACGCTTGCGTGGTGCGTCAACGAGGACGGGTCCACCTGGCCGTGGCTGATCACCGACCTCTGCACCGCCCACGCCGCCACCGCCCGGCACGGCTGCAACTGCCCCGCCTGCGCCCCACATGAGCAGACCGGCCCGCTTCCGCCGCCCGTCGTCTACCGGCTCCGGCAACCGCCTCGGTGCGGCGGACGCACCACAACGGGCTACCCCTGCCGCATCGAGGTCCGCGCGGCCGGACAGCGGTGCCACTGGCACCGCGCCGACCAGTCGGCGGCGACGTCATGAGGTCCGCGACGTACCGCCCCATCATCACGAGGGCGAAGGCCACCGCATGACCGCCGTGCTCGACGAGCGCCCCGCCGAAAGCCGGTGCGCCGGGTGCGGTGCCGACCGGAGCGGCTGCGGCATCAAGAAGTGGCTGTCCGGTCGCCGCTGCTGCGCCAGCTGTGACCACCACACCAACGAAACGAGGACCGGATGAGCGACATCGACCGCGTCGACCTGCGCCGTGCCCGGCGCATCGCCGCCGACTTCCGCCCGAACGAGCAGTACGAGCGGCTGCTGGCTTGGCGCGATGAGGGCAGTCCGCGTTGGGCCGATGTCTCGCGCACGACGCAGATCGCGTGCGGGCTGTACGAGGACCAGCGCCGTGTCGCCGCCGGGCCCGGCGCCGACCTGTCAACCCCGCCTAACGACTGAAAGGACACACCGACGATGGCTGACACACTGACCGAGCTTGGGAAGGTCCAAGCCGAGTACGAGAAGGCACAACGCCGTCACGCCGAAGCGCAACGCCGAGCCGAGCAGGCCGCGGCCGCCCACGAGGCCGCCGTCCAGCAGCGCCGCGACGAGACCGCCCGCCACGTCCTCGAGTCCTACGACGAGGTGGCGTCCCAGGAGGAGGTCGCCGAAGCCGAGCAGCGGCTCGCCGACGCCGTGCTCAACGACAAGGTGTGGTCCGCCGTCGCCGCCGTGTACGCCGCGCGGCTGCGCCGCTACCACCAAGCGGTGGCCGTGGACACGGCAGCGCAGCGACTCGGCGACACCAGCCGCCCCAACACCGTCACATCACCGGCGGCGCCGGCCGGCATCGCCGACATCCTGCGCATCGTCGAGCGGCGCGCCGCCGCCGTGGCAGCCGACGAACACGACGCCCTCGAGCAGGCCCGCGAGCGCTACGCCCAGACCGGGGAACACGAGGAGTGACCCCCCAGCGGCGGCGTCAACGTCGCCTCGCGGAGTGTGTGCCATCTCCGACGAGGAGCGAAGGTGTGGAGCGCGTCCTTTCCGCGCGTAGAGGCGCCTGCGCCGCAGCGCCAGCCGGTCCGTGAACCCCTCCGGGCCCGGCTGGCGCACCCCAACCCCGACAGGAGCCCGTCATGACGTGGAAACCGTGCCTCGACTGCGGCACCCCGTCACCGGAGTCCCGCTGCCTCCGCTGCGCCCCTCGCGAGGACCGGCGGCGACAGCAGGTCAAGCCGACCTCGGCCACCCGGACCTCAGCCGAGCGCCGGCGCCGTGCCCGCACCGTCCGCGCCTGGCGGCGACAGCACGGCGACTGGTGCGGCGGATGGGGCGACCAACCACCACACCGCGCCAGCGACCTCACCGCCGACCACGTGGTCGCCGTCGCGGTCAGCGGTGACCAGGCAGGGCCGCTCCAGGTGCTGTGTAGGGCCTGCAACGCAGCGAAGGGGTCCCGATGAGCGCCGGAGTGTGTCCGAAACTTAGCTACGCCGAGGGTGCATCGGTGACGGAGAGTAAGGGGTCCTCCCCCAGGGTCTTACTCGTACCGGCGGCGTCCGGCTTCGGCGTAGTCGCCGGCGGTGTCGGATTCCTCGACGAGGTTCCACGCGTGCGGGGAGTAGGTCAGTCGACTCCCGTTGTTGCTGAGGTGGATGACGAGCAGCCCGGCTTCGTTGAACGTGTAGGTCGCACCGTCGTCGAAGTCTTGGTAGCCGGAGTTGTCGTGCAGTCGGAACGCCATGCGGTGACTGTGCCATGAGGGCTGGTCCGAAGGGCAGCATCACGGTCGGTCCGTTGCAGTTGGCGGGTTGGCCGCGTGACCGTGCCCGCCGCCGGGAGCGGTTCGTCCGCGAGTTCCTGGTGGTGCCGCGTGGTCATGACGCGGGTAAGCCGGTGCGACTGCGCAAGTTCCAGCGCGACATCATCCGGGGCGCGTTCGCCCCCGGCATCCGCACGGCGCTGGTCAGCATCCCACGCGCGAACGGGAAGACGGCGTTGGCGGCGATGCTGGGGCTGGCGGAGCTGTTCGTGGGTCCACCGTCGGCGGAGACGCTGGTTGTCGCCTCGGACCAGCGGCAGGCGGAGCTGACGTTGAAGCTGGCGCGGCGGATGGTGGAGTTGAACCCTGAGCTCGAGGACCGGGTGCAGGTGTTCCGGGACCGGCTGTACGCGCCGCACAACGACGCCACGTTGTTGCCGTTGCCGGCTGAGCCGGACGCGTTGCACGGGCACGACCCGTCGTTGCTGGTGGTCGACGAGTTGCATGTGGTGACCCGCGAGGTGTGGGAGGCGGCGACCACGGCGGCGGGGAAGCGCCCGGAGTCGTTGACGTTGGCGATCTCCACGCCGTCGACGTCACCGGACACGGTGATGTGGGATCTGGTCCGCCACGGCCGCGACGGTGACGACCCGGCGTTCCACTTCGTCGAGTACGCCGCCCCGGACGGTTGCCGGGTGGACGACCGCCACGCGTGGCGCACCGCGAACCCGGCGTTGGCGGATGCGCGCCCGTTCCTGTCCGAGCAGGCGATGGAGGCGGTGATGCGGACCACCCGGGAGGGGGCGTTCCGGCAGCTGCGGCTCGGCCAGTGGGTGGCACAGGCGGAGGGGTGGCTGCCGTGGGGTGCGTGGGACGCGGTCGCGGACCCTGCCCGGGTGGTGCAGCCGGGGGAGCGGGTGGTGCTCGGGTTCGACGGCTCCGCGTCCGGTGACTCCACCGTCCTGGTCGGCTGCACCGTCGACGACCCGCACGTCTTTGTGGTGGACATCTGGGCTGACGACGGCGACCCCCGTTGGCGGGTGCCGCGCGGTGAGGTCGACGCCGCCGTGGACATGGCGTTCGACACCTGGGATGTGGTGGAGCTCGCCTGCGACCCGTGGGGGTGGCGGTCGGAGATCGAGGCCTGGGCGCAACGGCACGGTGAAGGCCGGGTGCTGGAGTACAACACCGGCTTCGCCGCCCGGATGGGTCCGGCGACTGACCGGTTGTTCCAGGCGGTGTCGGAGGGTCGCGTCTCCCACGACGGGGATCCCCGGCTGGCCGGGCACGTCGCGAACTGCGTCGCGAAGTCGACGACCCACGGTGACCTGGTGACGAAGGACCGCCGCAACTCGCCTCGGAAGATTGACGCGGCGGTGGGCGCGATCATCGCGTTCGACCGGGCCGCCGCAGCCCAGCGGAGCACCAAACGCAGTTACGCCGCCGTCGGATTCTGACCGAAGGGAAACCGGGGATGAGAACACGCGTCGAGCGGGCGCTGACCCGCACCTACCACCGGCTGCGTTTCCGCCGGCTCCACCTGCCGGAGTTCTACTGGGTCAGCAAGGACCCGCCCGGCATCAACCCGACGTCGCGGGAGTGGTGACCGAGGTCCGACCGAGCCGACGTCGGCACCTGACCGACGCGCAGAAGGTGGCGGTCGGGCGGCTGATCGAGCCGGCCGTTGCGGAGGCCGCACGGCGGCGGCAGCTGGTGACACTGCGGCAAGGCGACCTCGAACCGGTCCCCGTTAGTGACAACTGTCACGAACGGGAGCGCACCACGGACGAGGTTGCCCGCCGAGTCGGTGCCGTCGGCGCCGAACGACCACACGTCGAAGTGCTGCCGGGATGGGGGCGCTTCATTTCCGGATGTCTCCGCTTTTGAAGCAGTCAGCCAGCGGTGCGTGGTGGCTTCATCCAAGCCAAGCCTCTCGGCCACCTGTCGTTCGCTCAGGCAGTCCAGCCACGCGTCCCACGCGCACGGCACCTCGATCAAGCGCCTCGTCTACTGGGCCGAGTTCCTCGACGCCCTTGACCTAGAGGGGGGGTGGACTGCAGTCGACCCCCCCGCGGGGTGGCCGTGCCGCCCCCGGCAGGCGCGGGCGAGCGGAGCCCC
>JBBPZV010000006.1:0-290752 GCA_038198775.1 Propionibacteriales bacterium
GTGCGGCTGCAGCGCGTCGACGTCCTTGGACAGGAACGACTTCTGGATCTTCGTGACCAAACCCTCGTACGTCAGGTTGATCCCGTCCACCTTGATCTTGGTCGGCTCCTTGTGGAGCAGGTCGTGCAGTTCCTTCTTGGTGTACTTGCGGATCGGCTTGTCCGGGTCGAAGAAGCCGCAGCCGCGGAAGATGCGGCCGTACCAGCCGTCCATGCTGTAGCCGGGGACCGTGAGCGCGCCCTCGTTGAGCGACAAGCTGTCGTCGTACAGCTCAGACAGGTCGAAGTCGGTGACCGAGCCCATGCCCTCGCAGCGCGGACACATGCCGCCGAGACGGGTGAAGGTCGCTTTCTCGGTCTTCGTCTTGCCGGCGCCGCGCTCAACCGTGATCGCACCGCTGGCCCTCACCGAGGGGACGTTGAACGAGTACGCGTTGGGCGAGCCGATGTGCGGTCGGCCGAGCCGGCTGAAGAGGATGCGAAGCATCGCGTTCGCGTCGGTGGCGGTGCCGACGGTGGAGCGGGGGTTGGCACCCATCCGCTCCTGGTCTACGAGGATCGCGGTCGTCAGCCCTTCGAGTACGTCGACCTCGGGCCGCGCCCGTGTCGGCAGGAAGCCCTGCACGAAGGCGCTGTAGGTCTCGTTGATCAGCCGCTGCGACTCCGCGGCGATCGTGCCGAACACCAGCGAGCTCTTGCCCGAGCCGGAGACCCCGGTGAACACCGTCAGCCGGCGCTTCGGGATCTCGATGCTGACGTCCTTGAGGTTGTTCACCCGCGCCCCGTGCACGCGGATCGAGTCGTGGCTGTCAGCGCCGCGCACTCATTGGTCCTGAAGCAGCCCGAGGACGTTGCCATCGGGGTCGGTGACGGTGGCCACCAGGCGGCCGCCACCGACATCGTGCGCAGGCTCGTTCACGGTGGCTCCCGCGGCGGTGACCTCGGCCAGCTTCGCCTCCAGGTCCGACACATGCCAGTAGGCCACCGGAGAGGTCATACCCTGCGGTCCACCGCCCGGCACCAAGCCGATGTGCTGCCCGGCGGCCTCGAAGCCGACGTAGTAGGACTCGTCGGTCAGCGGCGGTACGCCGAGCAGGGCGGCGTACACCTCCTTGGCGGTCGCCACATCGGAGACGGGATGCAGCACGGTCTTGATTCCCTGGGTGGAAGAGCCGGTCATGGTCACTCCGGGCTGGTGGGTCATAACGACCCTGTGGGTGGTACGTGACGATCACGCTAGCTGTGGCTCGGTGAGCGGCGCTTCTCGATTCCTGATCAGTCTGGTCACCTGTTGCGCCACGAGGGCATCCCCGGGCGAGCCGAACTCGCGGCTGAGGGCCGTTGCTTTCCCAGGTGAACCTGGGCAAGCAACGCTTCCCATGGCGCACAGCCTGTTGGAAGTGACGCTTAGCCATGAGAAGTGGTCATGCCGGCAGTTTCGGCCGAGCCGCAGGACTGGCCACCGACTACCGATACCGTCTCAGCGGTGCCGGCACCGCGTCGACGTTATCGCTCCAGCGAGGAGGACAGCGCTCGCTGGGAGGGCTTCGGCTTCCGTGAGGGCGACATCGTCATCAGCACCCGCTCCAAGAGCGGCACGACCTGGTTGCAGCGGATCTGCGCCCTGCTGATCTTCGGCGGCCCGGAGCTGCCGGAGCCGCTGTCACGGATCTCGCCATGGCTGGACTGGCTGGCGGAGCCACGCGAGCGGGTGTACGCCGTCTTGGCGGCGCAGCGACATCGCCGGTTCATCAAGACGCACACGCCGCTCGACGGCCTGCCCATCGACGTGCGAGCCACCTACCTCGTCGTCGCCCGCGACCCGCTGGACGCGGCGGTCTCCCTCTACCACCAAGGCGACAACATCGACCGGGTCCGGCTGCGCCGGCTGACCGGGCAGCCCCAGGCGTCGCAACCGCCACCGACTCGCCCGGACATCCGAAGCTGGTTGCGGGAGTGGATCGACGACAATGCCGATCCGGGCGAGGAGATGGACTCCCTGCCCGGGTACGCCTGGCACCTCTCGGACGCCTGGTCGCGGCGCGATGCTGCCAACGTGACGCTCGTACGCTACGACGACCTGCTCGCAGACCTCGACGCGATGATTCGACACCTGGCGGCCCGGCTGGGCATCTCGGTGGCCGACGACGCCTGGAGCCGCCTGGTCGAGGCGGCGACGTTCGCGCAGATGCGGGCCGAGGCAGCCCGCTCGGCCCCTGACCCGGCGGGGGTGCTGCGCAGCCCGACCGCGTTCTTCCGGCGTGGCTCCTCTGGTGCCGGCGCCGAGCTGCTCGACGAAGCGGAACTGCGGCGCTACCGCCGGCGCCTCCAACATCTCATGCCGCCGGATCTGGTGGAATGGTTGGCAGCGGGTCAGCCGGGCGCCGCGACGCGCCACGGTTCGACACCTGGGGACGACACCCGGCGTACCCGCCGCGGCGAGCGGTGAGGGCACCCGCGATCATTCCGGCGTGAGCCGGCCCACCACCGAAGCCGGCGAACGGGGCCACCCGGGGCACAGGTCCGTCCTGGCTCGACTGGCCATCCCAGCCATGATCGCCATCGGCGCCTTGGTGACCCTGCAGGCCGAGATCAACGGCCGGCTGGCCGCAGCGCTCGGCTCCGGAGTGCGCGCCGGTGCCACGGCCGCCCTGATCTCGTTCGGCGGCGGGCTGGTCCTCCTCACTGCGCTGGTCGGGGTGCACCGGCGCACGCGCTCAGGGGTGGCAGGGATAACGGCGGCGGTACGCGCGGGGCGGTTGCACTGGTGGCAGGTCGCCGGTGGCGCCGGTGGCGCGTTCATCGTCGCCTCGCAGGGGCTCACCGTGGCCACGATCGGTGTGGCGTTGTTCACCGTTGCGCTGGTCGCGGGGCAGAGCAGCAGCTCCTTGGCGGTGGACCAGATCGGTCTCGGTCCGGCCGGCCGGCAGCCCGTGACCCCGGCGCGCCTGGTGGGCGCCTCGTTGACGCTGGTCGCGGTGGGGCTCGCGGTGTCCGAACGGCTCACCGGCACCGCGGCCCTCGGTGCCGGCGCGCTTTCGCTGGTCTTGCTGCCGCTGCTCGGCGGTTTCGGCGCGGCCTTCCAGCAGGCGGTCAACGGACAGGTCAACCAGGTCGGCGGTCCCTGGGCGGCGACCTGGAACAACTTCGTCGTCGGGACCGCGCTCCTCCTCGGGTTCACGCTCGCGGCGCGAGCGCTGCCCGGTCACCTCGCGCCGCTGCCGAGCACCTGGTGGCTTTACACAGGCGGGGCCATCGGCATCGTGTTCATCAGCGCCGCGGCCGTCTTGGTGCAGGTCCACGGCGTGCTGGTCCTCGGGCTGTGCACAGTCGCCGGTCAGGTGTTCGGCGCCCTCGCTGTCGACGTCGTCACCGGCGAGGCCGTTGGTGCGCGCAGTGTCGCCGGAGCCGCTCTGACACTGGTCGGGGTGGCGGTCGCCGCATGGCCGAGGTGATCGCGCCACTGAGCCCAGCCACGGCGGCGATCAGTCCAGTTCGTCGAGCGCGGCGAGGTCCTCCGGCGTGGGCTCCCAGGTGCCTGCGGCGGCGTTGGAACGCACCTGCTCCGGCTTGGTGGCACCGGAGATCACCGACGCCACCGCCGGCTGCGCCGCGAGGCCGCCGATCGCCACCTGGAGCACGCTCAGTTCGCGCTCGTCGGCGAAGCGCTGCAATCCCTCGATGCGGTCGAAGTCGGCGCCCTCCAGCCGGGCGCTCTGAGCGGCCAGCCGGCTGCCCTGCGGCGCGTCCTCGCCGCGCTTGTACTTGCCGGTGAGCAGGCCGTACTCGAGCGGGAAGTACGGCAGTATGCCGACGCCGATGTGTTCGCAGGCCGGCACCAGCTCGTCTTCTGCATCGCGGTCGTAGAGCGAGTACTTGTTCTGCGCGCTCACGAACGGCGTCAGGCCACCCGCACGCGCCTGCCAGTCGGCGTCGACGACCTGCCACGCGGCGAAGTTGGAGCTGCCGAGGTAGCGCACCTTGCCTTCGGTCACCAGGTCGTGCAAGGCGGCCAGGGTCTCCTCGATCGGCGTCAGCTCGTCTGGTTCGTGCATCTGGTAGAGGTCGATGTGATCGGTTCCCAGGCGGCGCAGGCTCGCCTCCAACGCCGTTCGGAGATAGCGGCGCGATCCGCGGACCCCCCAGTCCGGACCGTTGGCGCCTCGCATGTCCATGCCGAACTTGGTGGCCACCACAACGTCGCCTCGACGCCGGCCAAGTGCCCGACCGAGCAGGGTCTCGGACTCCCCCGGCTCGCCACCGTAGGTGTCGGCGGTGTCGAAAAGCGTGATGCCTGCATCGAGCGCGGCGCTCACCACCGCAGCGGTCTGTGCGGCGTCGATGCGGGCTCCGAAGGCGTTGCAGCCGAGCCCGACCGTGCTCACGGTGAGTCCGGACTCCCCCAGCTGGGAGTACGTCATGTCGCTCATGGGGACACGCTACGGGGCGGCGCCGGGCGGCGGTCTCGCGCCCGTACGGTTGGCCGGTGGCAGAGGAGACGAACCACCTGCGCGCACATCGCGCCGAAGCCGCGGCCCCACTCCCCTGTCGCGTCCGCGACTCGCCCGATGTGATAGGCGCTATCTCAGATATGAGATAGCATCGCGGGCCATGAGCGAGGACTACCTCAGCCGGATCGGCAACCTCATTCGCGATGCCCGCAAGCACCGGGGATGGACGCAAAACGACCTCGCCGACTCGCTGGCGACCAGCCAGAGCGCGGTCAACCGGATCGAGCGGGGCCACCAGAACCTCAGCCTGGACATGCTGGCTCGAATCGGCGAGGCGCTGGATTCGGAGTTCGTCTCCCTCGGGGTGCCCGGCCCGATGCACCTGAGGGTGGCCGGAGGCATCCGGCTGTCGGGGAGCATCTCGGTCAAGTCATCGAAGAACGCCGGCGTCGCGCTGTTGGCGGCCTCCCTGCTCAACCAGGGACGGACGACGCTGCGGCGGGTGGCTCGCATCGAGGAGGTCAACCGGCTGCTGGAGGTGCTGGCGTCCATGGGCGTCCGAGCCCGCTGGCTCAACGAGGACAACGACCTCGAGATCGTGCCCCCACCGCGGCTTCACCTCGACCAGATAGACACCGAGGCGGCCCGGCGTACTCGCTCCATCATCATGTTCCTCGGCCCGCTGCTGCACTCGGAACGAGAGTTCCGCCTGCCGTACGCCGGTGGTTGCGACCTCGGAACGCGTACCGTCGAGCCGCACCTCGCCGCGCTCCGGCCCTTCGGCCTCGAGGTCAAGGCGACCGAGGGCAGCTACCACGCTTCGGTGCCGCAGCGGCGCAGCCCGCGCCGTCCCATCGTCCTCACCGAGCGCGGGGACACCGTCACCGAGAACGCCCTGTTGGCTGCCGCTCGCCACGACGGCACCACTGTCATCCGCAACGCGAGCAGCAACTACATGGTGCAGGATCTCTGCTTCTACCTCACCGAGCTCGGCGTCGGCGTCGACGGGGTCGGCACCACCACGCTGACCGTCACCGGCAGGCCGCACATCGACCGCGACGTGACGTACGCGCCCAGTGAGGATCCGATCGAGGCGATGAGCCTGGTGGCCGCCGCGATCGTCACCGAGTCACAGATCACCATCCGCCGAGCCCCGATCGAGTTCCTCGAGATCGAGCTGGCGCTGCTGGAGGAGATGGGTTTCCAGTACGAGCGCAGCGAGGAATACTTCGCAGCCAACGGCCGTACCCGGCTGGTGGACCTCACTACGTACGCTTCCACGTTGCACTCCCCCATCGACAAGATCCATCCGATGCCGTTCCCAGGTCTCAACATCGACAACCTGCCGTTCTTCGCGGTGATCGCCGCCACCGCCACCGGGTCGACGCTGCTGCACGACTGGGTCTACGAGAACCGCGCCATCTATCTGACTGAGCTCAACAAGCTGGGCGCCTCGGTCAAGCTGCTGGACCCGCACCGGGTCCTCATCGAGGGACCGACACGCTGGCGTGGCGCCGAGGTCATCTGCCCGCCGGCGCTACGCCCGGCCGTCGTGATCCTCTTGGCCATGCTCGCGGCTCGTGGAACCTCCGTGCTCCGTAACGTGTACGTGATCCATCGCGGTTATGAGGACCTCGCCGAACGGCTCAACACACTGGGCGCGCAGATCGAGACGTTTCGCGACATCTGAGCCGGACCCGGTGGCAGGGTCCGGTCATCCGAAGAGGGCGTCGACGAACGAGCGGGGGGACGGACCAGCGGCAGCAGCTGGCGGGACCGGCATCTCGGGCGTGATCCGCGGCAGTGGCTGGGTGCGCGGTCCCTGGGAGACGTGCCAGTCGTTCTCCTGCTCGGCGAGCACGCCACGGTCGGCCCGGTCGAGGAAGATCCCCTCGCACTGTCCACACTGGGCGACGCTGACTCCGGCGCGCTGCCGCTCGCTCATCTCACCTCGGCATCTGGGGCAGGTCATCGTCTCCATCCCGGCACCGTACCCACCGCTGCGGTAGGCAAGCCGCTGCGACCGGGCGCGACCGCGATACTGGCGCGGTGTCAAGGTTGCGGACCGCGGACTACGCCTTCTTCGACCACCCCGGTCCGATTCCCATGGCACACCGAGGCGGGGCGCGCTACGGCCCCAACATCGGGTTGGAGAACTCCCTCACCGCCTTCGCCAACGCCGTCTCCACCGGCTACCGCTACCTGGAAACCGACGTGCACGCCTCGCGGGACGGAGCCCTCTTCGCGTTCCACGACTCCACCCTCGATCGGGTGACCGGTGCCAGCGGATCCATCCGTTCGCTCGACGCCGCCGTCGTACGCCGGGCCCGGATCGGGGGACGAGAGCCGATCCCGTACCTTGCCGAGCTGCTCGACGCGCTGCCAGGGGCGCGGTTCAACGTCGACGTCAAGGAGGAGGCCGCCGTCGAGCCGCTGGCACGGCTGATCGGCGAGACCGGCTGCCACGACCGGATCTGTGTCGCGTCGTTCTCTACCGCCCGGCTGCAACGGTTTCGCGCCCTCGTCGGGCCCCGGGTGGCCACCTCGCTGGGCTCAGCGGAGGTGGCGGCGCTGCGCCTGTCGCCACTCGCCGGGGGCCGCGCCGTCGGGGTCCGCCGCGGAGCGGCATGCGCCCAGGTGCCCTACCGGTTCGGCGCGATCTTGCTCGCCTCCGAGCGATTCGTGCACCGGGCCCACAGCGTCGGGCTCGCCGTGCACGTCTGGACGGTGGACGACGCCGAAGCGATGCGGACCCTGCTCGACCGCGGCGTCGACGGCATCATCACCGACCGGCCCGAGGTGCTGCGGAAGGTGCTGGTCGAGCGAGGGCAGTGGCATTCGTGAGCGGCACGCCCGGTACGTCGCGGAGCGGCCGCCCGCCGCTTGGAAGGAATTGACAGCAGTCGATAATCACCTTCCCAGGGTGTTGTGAGCCTGTTCTCAGCGGAATCTCATCGCTGACCTTTACGTTGTACGCGTCGGATGCTTCCAGCGGCCATCCATACCGGTGGGTGGCGACGAATCCCCGGGGACGACCGACGCAACCCACTAGGAGGGGCCATGGCAGACCGCGCACTGCGAGGAGCGCGCCTCGGCGGGCAGAGCTTCGAGGACGAACGCGGCGTCGAGATGGCTCCCCGCCAAGACGTCGGGTACGACTGCCCGCGCGGCCACACGTTCACGATCCCCTTCGCCGACGATGCCTCGGTGCCAGCCCAGTGGGAGTGCCCCCGCTGCGGAGCGACGAGCAACGTCATCGACGGCGACCCCCCGGCGGGCAAGCCGGAGAAGCGGGCGCGGACGCACTGGGACATGCTGCTCGAGCGGCGTTCGATCCCCGAGCTCGAGCAGATCCTCTCCGAGCGGCTCGAGCTGCTGCGCGGCGGCGAGATCGGGCCGGCCCACCTGCACCGGCGGCCCAGGTCCGGCCGCAAGAAGAGCGCCTGAGCCGCGCTACTCGTCGATCACCTCACCGGGAACCACCTGTGGGGCGGCACCAGCCCCGCCGCCGCGGAGCCTTCCTCCCGCCTGCCGCGCCACGTACGCCTGCACCACCCGCCGGGCGAACGGCCGGGTGAACGGCAGCACGAACCCGAATCCGACCACGTCGGTGACGAAGCCGGGTGTGAGCAGGAGGGTCCCACCGATGAGGACCAGCGCCGCGTCGGTCAGCTCGCGACCCGGCAGGTGACCGGTGCGTAGGGCACCGCTCAGCGCCTTCCATGCTCGCAGCCCTTCGCGCTTCACAAGCCACGCGCCGAGCGCGCTCTCCACGACCAGCAGGGTGAGGGTCGGCCAGAAGCCGATCAGCTGCCCCACCTGCACGATGACCGCGATCTCGATGATCGGCACCACGAGCAACGCGATCGGCAACAGCCGCCACGGCATCGGTTGACCCTCCTCACCGGAGTCACGCCCGGCTGCGTGACCGCCTCGAGAGTACGCGACGCATCGCACCCAGCCTGTGCTCGAGGCCCCAGGCGGTGATGCGCACCAGCGACTCCACCACCACCGCAAGGTCCATCTTCGACACGCCGTATCGGCGCTCGACGAACGTGATGGGCACCTCCACCACCCGGCACCCCGCGTCGACCGCGCGGCGCACGATGTCCACCTGGAAGCAGTAGCCGGCCGAGGCCACCTGGTCCAGCTGCAGCCTTTCGAGGGTCCGGCGGTGCAGGACCCGGTAGCCACCGGTCGCGTCGTGCACCGGCAGTCCCAGCAGCAGGCGGGTGTAGGCGTTGCCGGCCCGCGACAAGACCTCGCGCTGGCGGGGCCAGTTGCACACCGACCCACCCGGTACCCAACGCGAACCCAGCACCACGTCCGCCCGGTCCGAGACGGCAAGCAGCGCTGGCAGCTGGGTGGGTTGGTGGGACCCGTCGGCGTCCATCTGCACGAAGGCGGTGTAGCCCCGCTCCAGGCCCCACTGGTAGCCCTCTAGGTAGGCCACCCCGAGTCCCTGCTTGCCCAGCCGGTGCAGCACCCGCAGCTGCGGATCGGTTGCGGCCAGCTCGTCTGCCAGTTTCCCGGTGCCGTCCGGGGACGCGTCGTCGATGACGAGCACATCGGCCTGCGGGACCGCGGTGCGTACGCCTTCCACCAGGCCGCGCAGGTTGTCGTACTCGTCGTAGGTGGGGATGAGCACCAGCAACCCGTCGGAGGTCACCGCGGACCGCCGACGAGAGAGTCGGACGGTCGTTCGTCCCCTACCACCGAAGCGGCGTCGGTCTCCTCCACCGCTGACGATGCCGAACCGCCACGGCGCCGACGCACCCGGCGAACCGCGGCGGCGAGCAGCAGCCCGGCGGCGACCATCGTCAACGCGTACTCGAGCCAGCCCCCGACACGTACTCCGAGAGTGACTCCGTTGCCCAGCTGCACCGAGGTGACCAGCACCTGCGCCTGCCCTGACCGGGAGCGGCTGACGACCTGGCCGCCGGCGCCGACCACGCCGCTGATCCCGTCGGTGGAGGCGACCACGACCTCCTTGCCGGTCTCGATGGCACGCAACCGGGAGATTGCCCACTGCTGTTCGGGCTGACCGGTGCCCAAGTAGGTGGCGTTATTAGTCTGGACGACGAGCAGTTGCGCGCCGCCTCTCGCCACGTCACGCACGACGTCGTCGTACGCCACGTCGAAGCACAGCATGTCCCCCACCAGCGCCGGCCCGACCTGGAGCAGACCCGGCCGCTGACCGGGGAGCATGTCGCGGGGGATCTGGTCGAGCCGGGTGAACCAGGTGGCCAGCATCGAGCGGAACGGGATGTACTCACCGAACGGGACCAGGCGGCGCTTGACGTACTCGGCGCCCGGACCGGTGACCGGGTCCCACACGATGCCGACGTTGAGAGCGGTGCCCGCTCGCGGACCGTCGAGGATCGACCCGACCAGGGTCGGGACACCGACGTCCTGAACGGCACGGTCGATGAGTTGGCGCGCCCCTGGGACGTGGAAGGGGTCGATGTCGGAGGAGTTCTCCGGCCAGAGGACCAGGTCCGCGGGTGCCTGACGCCCCGCCCTGACCGCCGCGGCGTAATGCTCGGTGAGCCGCGCATGGTTGCGCAGCACCTGCTCCTGCTGGCCGAAGCCGTTCGCCCCGGTGCCGGGCACGTCGCCCTGGATCACCGCCACCGTGGCCGCACCGGCCGGCGCCCCAACGCCGGTGGGCACCAGCAGGGAACCCGCTGCGACCGCGACGGCCGCTCCGACCGCCCCGAGCGCGACATGCCAGCGTCCACGCCGCTCCCACGCCAGCACCAGCAGGCAACCGAGAGCGAAGACGATGCCGCTCAGGGCCGGCACCCCGACCCAGCGCGCGTAGTCGGCCAGCGGGGTGTTCGTGGTGGCGAAGGCCAGCCGTCCCCACGGGAACCCGTGGAACGGCACCGTGCTGCGCAGGTGCTCGGCCGCCACCCAGCAGCAGGTCGCCGCCACCGGCCACCACCGGCCGCGGGTGGTGAGGGCGAACGCCAACCCGAACAGGGCGTAGAACAACCCCTCGACGGCGGCCAGCCCCAACCAGGCGTCGGAGCCGATGACGCGCAGCCACGGCATCAGCGCCACCATGAAGACCCAGCCGAAGCCGAAACCACTCGCCGCCGCCGTCCGCGGCGAGGCCCCACGCAGGCTGACCACCAACCCGACCAGGCCTGCCAGCAGCAGCGGCCACCACCCGTACGGCGGGAAGCCGGAGGCGACCGCCAAGCCACTTGCCGCGGCGACGGCGAGGCGGGCGGGCAACGGCATGGGGGTTCCCTCACGAGCGGGGACAGGTCTCCACGCTACCGGTCGGGGACAAGGGACGCACAGAGCCCGACGCCCCTCGGACCGACCGGGACCCGTTGGCGGCGGGCCGTCGTGCCGTTGTCTACCAGGCGGCGGGCTCTGCACGTGTCCCATCCCGCCACCGCAAGGTACGGCCGGCACGCGGCGAGACGTGGAGTCTGGAACCGGACCCCAGTCCCGAGGCCACGCGGCTGCCGGCTCACGGTGTCGGCTGCACGATGGACACGAGGAGCCTGCCGAGCGGTTTCAGACCTGTCAACAGCGCCGTGACCTGCGACGATAAGGCGTCCGCGCAGGTCAGCGCGAGACGGCGGTTTCCCAGGAATTTTCGCCCGATTTCCCGGTTTGCGGCTCTCGGGAGCGGCGAGTCCGGCGCAGCTTCAGCCGGCCGGCGGCACCACAACGGTGCCGGTGGCGCTCACCGCGAGCACCGGCTCGGCGAGCACCTGGGCCGCCGATTCGACGGTCCCGGGAAGACCGCGGCACACCACCCGGGCCTCCATCGTGAGGACGCGACTGCGCCGTCCCACACGGGAAACGGTCGCGCTCACCTCGAGCACGTCACCGGCACGCACCGGGGCGAGGAACTGCACGTCAGCGTACGAGGCAAACAGCCCTTCGTCCCCGTCGGTCCGGATGCACGCCTCGGTGGCGACGTCGCCGAACAGTCCGAGCACGTACGCCCCGTCGACGAGGTGCCCGGCGTAGTGGGCCTCGGCGTACGACACGTACCGTCGGTGCGTGACCCGCAGGCCGAGACGGGGGTCGGGCGGCGCGGAGTTCCCGGGTGTGCTCATGCGATGCCCCGGTGGGGCTCGCTGCGCCCGCCTCGACGAACGACGAGGGCGTCGACGAGGTAGCTCGCCACCTCTGCGGGGGTGGTGCCGCGGGAGAAGACCCGGTCGACGCCGAGCTCGGCGGTCAGCGCCTCGTCGAAGCGGGGGCCGCCGACGATGAGCAGGGGCCGTTGCCGAGCGGGGTAGGCCTCCCGGAAGGCGGCCGACATCTCCTTGGTGTTCAGCAGGTGGGCGTCTCGCTGGGTCACCACCTGCGACACCAGCACCGCGTCGGCTCGCTCCTGGCGTGTCCGAGCGACCAGCTGGGGAACCGAGACCTGCGCCCCGAGGTTGACGACCCGCAGCTCCCGGTAGTACTCGAGGCCCTTCTCCCCCGCGAAGCCCTTGATGTTGAGGATCGCGTCGATCCCCACCGTGTGCGCGTCGGTGCCGATGCAGGCGCCGACGACGCTCAGCCGGCGACGCAGGCCCTTTCGGATCGCGAGGTTCACCTCCTTGGGCGACAGCAGCGGGTAGTCGCGCTCGAAGACCGTGACCTTGGTGACGTCGACGAGGTGGTTGACCCGGCCGTACACGATGAAGAAGGTGTGCCCCGGGCCCATTGCCTTGGCGTGCACGACCATCGCGGGGTCGACGCCCATCCGTGCGGCCAGCTGTGCCGCGGCACCCTCGGCGAGCTTGTCGTGCGGCAACGGCAGCGTGAACGACACCTGCACCATGCCGTCGCCGGTGGTGTCACCGTACGGTCGCAGCACCGTCGGGTCGTCGTTCACTGGGCCTCCAGCAGCTCGCTGGCCGGGTTGAAGTAGCCGTCGGCCTTGCGGGCGACGCCGTCGAGCCCGCGACCGGCGTCGGCCGGCCGTTTCATCAGCCCGAACGTGCCGTCTGCGATCGCGTCGAGCAGTCCCCCCTCGTGCTCGATGATTTGGTCGAGCAGGTCGATGCTCTCCGCGAGCACCCGCCGGGCGCGGGTGTTGACGAAGCCGTCCGGGGTCGGGCGGAAGTCCTCCCACAGGCTGCCGCAGGCGTTCATCACGTAGCGCACGTTCTGCAGTGCGAGGTCGCGGTCGGACAGCCAGGGGGTCACGACCGCCTCGGTCATCATGCCGACCAGCAAGATGCCCTGCCCGGTCATGGCGCCGACAAGGTTGAAGAAGCCGTCGAGCAGGTAGCCGCGGAACACGTCGCCGGTCATGTGGCGGGTCGGCGGCATCCACTTCAGGGGCGCATCAGGGAAGAGCTGGCGGGCGAGCAGGGCATGCGCCAGCTCCAGCCGGAAGCTGTCGGGCAGGTCCGGGTTGATCTCGAAGGCGTGCCCCAGGCCCAGCTGCCAGTCCGCGAGCCCGGCCTCCTTCGCGAAGTACTCATTGAGCAGCTGGCTCACCGTGACCGTGTGCGCCGCCTCGACGGCGTCGGCGGTGGTGAGGTAGTTGTCTTCGCCGGTGTTGATGATGATGCCCGCCCGGGCGTGCACCTGGCGGCTGAAGCGCTGGTCGACGAACGTGCGTACCGGGTTGATGTCGCGGAAGAGGATGCCGTACATCGAGTCGTTCAGCATCATGTCCAGCCGCTCGAGGCCAGCCAGCGTGGCGATCTCCGGCATGCACAGGCCGGAGGCGTAGTTGGTGAGCCGCACGTAGCGGCCGAGCTCGGCGCTGGTCTCGTCCAGGGCGGCCCGCATCAGCCGGAAGTTCTCCTGGGTGGCGTACGTGCCGGCGAAGCCCTCCCGGGTGGCGCCCTCTGGGACGTAGTCGAGCAGCGACTGGCCGGTGGAGCGGATGACCGCGATGACGTCGGCGCCCTCTCGGGCCGCCGCCTGCGCCTGCGGCATGTCCTCGTAGATGTCGCCGGTCGCGACGATGAGATAGATCCACGGCTTGCGCGGGGCGTCCCCCCACCGGCGCACCAGTCGTTCCCGCTCCCGGCGACGAGCGTCGATGCGGCGTACTCCAGAGCGCACCGAGCGCCGGGCCGCGGAACGGGCTCGCCCGGCGTCGCGGCCGTCGGGGAGACGGAACCGTACGGAGCCGACCGACGCCTTGGCCGCGAGCTCGGCGAGGTCGGCCGCCTCACCGCGAACCAATGCGTCCCACACCGGGAGGCTGACCCCGGTCTCGATCCCGGTGTCTGCCCGGACGGTGTCGACCAGCCGGTTGACCCACGGTGTGCCGTCGGGGTCGGCCCCGCCGAGCCCCGCCAGGCGCAGCGTCGCCCGCTCGACCGACACCGTGGTGTGCTGTTGCGCAAGCTCGACGATGGGGCCACCGGCCCGCTTCGCCAGGGTGCGCGCCCGGCGCACGACGGCAGGGTCGAGGTCCAGCTTGGTGGACATGGTCGAGGTGGGCACGACGAGAACTCCGGGAAGGTTTGTGGCGACGCAGGCAGAATACCGCAGGACTTCCGGGTCACCGGCCGGCCGGCGAGCGATCTTCCCGAGTTGAGTAGCCGGCGTCATAGACCGTTCGTCCGCCGACGACGGTGCGCTGGCACCTGGGCAGCGCAACTCCGTCCCCCAGCAGGGGCAGTCCGTCGCGCAGGCCGCCGGGCACCTCCCACACCGCGTACGTCGCGGGCGCGCCGGACCGCAGGACGCCGGCGCCGTCTCGACCGCCAGCCCGCCAGCCACCCCTGGTGTGCGCATCGAACGCGACGGGAACCGGCATCCGCTGGGCGCCGTTGCGGTGCCGGACCGCCGCGCGTACCGCGGCCCATGGATCCATCGGCGTCACAGGGCTGTCCGAGCCGAAGGCGAGCGCGATGCCCTGCCGCGCCAGGGCGCCGAACGGGTTCATCGGGGCCCAGCGCTCGCCCAGCCGTCGCGCGTACAGCCCGTCGGGTCCTCCCCAGACGGCGTCGAAGGCCGGTTGCACACTCGCGCTCACCCCCAGCTCGCTGAGCAGGCCGACGCCTTCGAGGACCATCATCTCGAGGTGTTCCAACCGGTGTCGCGCCGCGATGACCGGGCCCGTGCCGAGTTCGGCAGCCGCGGCCCGGAACCCCGCCAGGACGGTCGCGACCGCACGGTCGCCGATGACGTGGAAGCCGGCCTGGAGACCACGGCGGGTGCAGCCGACCACGTGCGCGCCAACCTGCTCCGCGTCGAGATACAGGTGGCCGCGGCTCTGCGGCGCGTCGGTGTAGGGAGCGTCTAGTGCCGCGGTGCGGGAACCGATCGAGCCGTCCGCACACAGGTCCCCGGCCAGCCCACGGCAGGCGTACGCGACGGCGACGTCGTAGGCCCCCAGCTCGCCCCAGTAGCGCACCACCTCTGGCAACGGCTGGCTGGCGGCTAGTTGGTCGAGCAGCGCGAAGTCCTCCAGCTTGGAGAGGTGCGGTGCCCCGAGCTCGTGCACGGCACCGAGGCCGGCGGACGACGCCCGGTGCAGTGCGGTCTCGATCGCCTCCCGCCGCATCGCCGGCGGGACCAGGGAGTCGGCCGCGGCCCTGGCCGCGTGGTGGGCGTCGCGCTCGACCCGTCCCCGAGCGCTCCAGCCCGCCAGCGCCGCGATCCGAGGGGCGCGCGCGAGTAGGCCGCTGGACACCACCGCGGAGTGCACGTCGACGCGAGCGAGGTAGGCAGGTCTGCCCCCGACCGCCCGGTCGACCTCGGCGATGCCGGGCGCTTCGGCCGGCGACCAGTCGCTCTCGTCCCAGCCGTGGCCGAGGATGACCGGATCGGTGCTGGCGGCGGCATGGGCGGCGACCCGGTCGAGAGCGGCCGTCCGCGACCCGGCCCCGCGCAAATCCACACCGCGAGCGGCCAGACCGGTCTGGGCGAGATGCACGTGGGCGTCGACGAACGCAGGGGTGACAAGCGCGCCCTCGAGGTCGACGACATCGGTGGCGGCGTCGGCGTAGCGATCGGAGCCGGAGTCGTCGCCGAGCCAGGTGACGTCCGCCCCGTCGACCGCCATCGCGGTCGCAGCCGGATGGTCCGGGGCATAGACCCGCCCGCCTCGGAGCACGACGCGGCTGGTGCTCGCCCGGCCGGTCATGGCGCCGCCGGCAACCGCGACTCGAACAATCCGCGTACCCCCCGGTTGTCGCGCACCACCTGCAGGGCGTAGTCGGCGTGTCCGGGGACGTACCCGTTGCCGATCAGCATCGTGACGTCGGCCGCCAGTCCTTCGGCACTCAGCGCGGCGGCGCTGAACGAGGTCGCCATCGAGAAGAACACGACCGTGCCCCCGGCCGCCGTCGACCAGACCGCGCCGCCCTCGCATCCTGGGACGTCCACGCACACCACGGTGACGTCGGCGGGTCCGCCGGCAGAGGTCACGGCCCGCGACAGCGCCACCGGGTCGCGGGCATCCGCAAGCACGACGGCGTCCGCCAGCCGGGCCTCCGCCAGGGCCTGTGCCTCTCCCGTGGTCGGCACCACTCCGATGGTCCTCCCGGCGCCGGCCGCCGCCGCCGCCGCCAGCGACAGCGACCCGCTCTTGCCGGCGGCCCCGATCACGGCGACCACGGGGGCCGGCTGCCGCTGCCGGTACTCCCGTACGACTCGTGCGGTCAGCGCCGGCGCCCCACAGACGTCCAGCACCGACAGGGCCAGCTCGGTCGGGAGATCGGCGGGGAGCCGAGCCGCGATGCTGCGGCCGAACAAGATCGCGTGGCCCTCGCAAGGCACCTGCTCGCCGGCGCCGTCCCAGCGAGCCAGACCGTCGGTGATCATCAGCGGCGTCAGCGTCAACGACACCAGCGTGGCCACCCGGTCACCGCGAGCCAGTCCGAGCGGTGACCGCTCCCCCACCTCGTCGACCACGCCGACGAGCATGCCGCCGGAGCCGGTGACCGGGTTGTGCATCTTGCCGCGTGCCGCGACGATCTCCAGCACGGCGGCTCGCACCTGCGCCCCGTCGCCCGGGTACTCCTGCTGCAGCTGACGGAAGCTGGCGGCGTCGAGGTTCAACCGTTCCACCCGGACCCGCGCCTCGTCGGGCCACAGGGCAGGACTGGCGTCGAGTCGTTCGGCCGCCTGCGGCAAGACGCCTTCCGGGGCGATCACCCGGTGCAGGCCGACCGGTGACGGCGGAGTCGGTCGGGACTCGTTCACGTACACGTCCCTTCGTCGGAAACGAGAGATCCTCCGGTGTCCCGGTGGACTCGCCGCAAAGTCTTTCGTACTCTGGGGGGAGGACGAGACATCCTCCCATAGTCGTCTGCATCCTAAGGAGTCCCGTGAGCCAGGACCTGACCGTTACCGCACCTGGGCAACAGCTGCCGGGCGGCCAGCCGTACGCCTACCAGCGAACCGAGCTGGGAGAGCCCGACTGGACCCGGTACCCGGGTTGGCGGGAGGTCACCCCCGCCGAGTGGGAGTCGGCACAATGGCAGCGGGCCCACTGCGTCAAGAGCGCGCGGCAGCTGCGCGAGGTCTTCGGGGAGGGCCTCGAGGACCGGTTCTACGCCGACCTGGAACGCGACCAGGCCGAGCGGGCCACGATGTCGATGCTGCTGCCGCCCCAGATGCTGAACACGATGGTGCCAGGCGGCGCGCCGCACCAGCCCGGCTTCACCGCGGCGCTGTACGCGGACCCGGTGCGCCGCTACATGCTGCCGGTGTTCTCCGACCGGCGCACCGACTGGCCCAGCCACCCCCACGCCACCCGCGACTCGCTGCACGAGCACGACATGTGGGCGACGGAAGGGCTGACGCACCGCTACCCCACCAAGGTGCTCGCCGAGATCCTGCCGACTTGCCCGCAGTACTGCGGGCACTGCACCCGGATGGACCTCGTCGGCAACTCGACGCCTGTCATCGACAAGCTCAAGTTCACGCTGAAGCCGGTGGACCGGCTCGGCTCGATGCTCGACTACCTGCGGCGAACGCCCAGCGTGCGAGACGTCGTGGTGTCCGGTGGCGATGTCGCGAACATGCCCTGGGCGCGGCTCGAAGACTTCCTCACCCGACTGCTGGAGATCGACAACGTCCGCGACATCCGGCTCGCCACCAAGGCGCTGATGGGCCTGCCTCAGCATTGGCTGCAGGACGAGGTGCGGGCCGGGATGGAACGCGTTGCCTCGACAGCTCGCGCACGCGACGTGCAGATCGCCATCCACACCCATGTCAACCACGCCAACTCGGTCACGCCGCTGGTCGCGCGGGCCAGCCGGGCAATGCTCGACACCGGGATCCGCGACGTACGCAACCAGGGCGTTCTGCTCGACGGCGTCAACGCCGATCCGCACACGCTGCTGGACCTGTGCTTCGCGCTGCTCGACGGCGCTGGGGTCATCCCGTACTACTTCTACATGTGCGACATGATCCCGTTCAGCGAGCACTGGCGCGTCAGCGTGGACCGTGCCCAGCACCTGCAGCACGCGATCATGGGCTACCTGCCGGGCTTCGCCACGCCGCGGATCGTCTGCGACGTGCCGTACGTCGGCAAGCGGTGGGTCCACCAGCTGGCCGAGTACGACCGGGTGCATGGCGTGTCGTACTGGACCAAGAACTACCGGACCTCGATCGAGTCCGCCGATCCCGAGGCGCTGGCGAGAACGTACGAGTACTACGACCCGATCCACACGCTTCCGCCGGAAGGCCAGGCCTGGTGGCGCCGGCACGCCGCCACCGACATCGTTGCCGCGGAGGCCGCCGCCAGGAGCAGCCGCGAGTCCGCCGCCGCCCTCACCTGACCATCCGTGAGTTCTGGCCCGACCATCCGTGATTTTCGGACCGACCATCCGTGAGTTGTTGCCCGAGTCAACGCCCGAACTCACGGATCGTCGAGCGGAAACTCTCGGATCGTCGAGCGGAAAGTCTCGGATGGTCAAAGGGGGGGTGGGCGGTGCTCGTACGGGGTGGACAGCACGATCGTGGTACGGGTAGTGACGTTGGCCTGGGCTCGGATGCGCGACAGCAGGTCCTCCAGGGCACCCGGATCGGCCACCCGCACCTTGAGCAGGTAGCTCGCGTCCCCCGCGACCGAGTAGCACGACTCGATCTCGGCGAGGTCACGCAACCGCTCCGGCGAGTCGTCGGGCTGGCTCACGTCGATGGGACGGATCGACACGAACGCGGTCAACGACAACCCGACCTCGCCGGGTCGGACCACGGCCGCATAACCGGCGATCACCCCGCGCTGCTCAAGACGCTTGACCCGCTGATGCGCGGCCGAGGTCGACAGCCCGGTGGCCTTGCCGAGGTCGGTGAACGACAGTCGACCGTCGGCGGTCAACAGCCGCAGGACTTGCCGGTCGACGTCCTCCACGCCGCTCACGATGCGAGCACGGTCAGCTCGCGAGAGGTGTTGTTGAGGCGTTCGACGCCGTCCTCTGTCACCACGACGATGTCCTCGATCCGGGCCCCGTGACGGCCCGGTAGATAGATGCCAGGCTCGATGCTGAAGGTCATTCCGGGCTCCAGCTGCAGCGTGTTGCCGGCGACGATGTACGGCTCCTCATGGGTCTCGAGCCCGATCCCGTGCCCGGTCCGGTGCAGGAATCCCGCTGCGAAGCCGGCCCCGCCGATGATCTCGCGCCCCACCGCATCGACGGACTCGGCGCTGACCCCGGGTCCGGCGTACGCCACCTGCTCCTGCTGGGCCCGGCAGAGCACCGCGTAGTAGTCGGCGAAACCCGCCGGCGGCTCGCCCCCAACGACGTAGGTTCGCGTCGAGTCCGAGCAGTAACCCCGGGAGGTGGTCCCGCCGATGTCGACGACGACCGGGTCTCCCACCCCGATGACTCGGTCCGACAGCTCGTGGTGAGGTGACGCCCCGTTGGGGCCGGACCCGACGATCACGAAGTCCACCCGCACGTGCCCCTCGGCCAAGATCGCGTCCGCGATGTCCGCGCCCACCTCGCGCTCACTGCGCCCGGGGGCGAGCCAGCGCCCCATGGCAGCGTGCACGCGGTCGATCGCGGCGCCGGCCTCTCGCAGCGCCGCGACCTCGTCGGGACTCTTGCGCATCCGCAGCTCCCGCAGCACGCTCCCGGCGAGCACCTGGTCGGTGCGCGGCAGCGCGCCCCGGAGGCCGAAGACCTTCTCGGCCGGCATGTGGTTGTCGACCGCGACCGTGCCCGGGCGGGCGACAAGCCGGGACGCGACCAGTGCGTACGGGTCGTCGGCCTCCTGCCAGGCGACGATCTCGACACCCAGCTCCCCCGCCGGTGACGCCAGCGCGGCGGGCTGCTCCAGCGCGGGGACCACCAGCACCGGCTCACCCGTCGCCGGCAGCACCAGGCAGGTCAACCGCTCCAGCGGCAGCGCCTGGTAACCGGTGAGGTAGCGCAGGTCAGCGCCCGCGGACACCACCAACGCGTCGATCCCCGCCACCCGCGTCGCCGCCTGCGCCCGGTGCAGCCGGTCCCACGCAGCGCTCGTCACCCGGGCAGCCTACGACGACCCGGTCTCCTCGCCGACCGGCGCCGGATACCCACGGCGGCGCACTGTGGTGACATCCTCACTTGGGTGACCGGACGGCTGCTGCTCCTCGACACCGCCTCGCTGTACTTCCGGGCGTTCCACGGCGTTCCTGCGACGATCACGGCCCCCGACGGTACCCCGGTCAATGCGGTACGGGGGCTGCTCGACTTCATCGCCAGGCTCGTCGGCGAGTACGAGCCGCAGGCGCTGGCGGCCGCATGGGACAACGACTGGCGACCGCAGTGGCGGGTCGACCTGATCCCCTCGTACAAGGCCCACCGCGTGGCGGAGGAGGTCGAGACCGGGCCGGACCGGGAGGTGACACCGGACCCGCTGGAGGCGCAGATACCGCTGATCCGGCAGGCGCTCGGCCTGCTCGGCCTGGCGGTCGTGGGCGCCGACGGCTACGAGGCCGACGACGTCATCGGTACGCTCGCGGCCGGCTGGCCGGGCCCCGTGGACGTTGTCACCGGCGATCGTGACCTTTTCCAGGTCGTAGACGACGAGCGCCAGGTCCGGGTGCTGTACATCGCGCGGGGTGTCGGCCGGCACGAGCGGATGGACGAGCGCACCGTCGTCAGCCGCTACCGAGTCCTCCCGCGGCAGTACCCGGACTTCGCGACCTTGCGGGGTGACGCCTCGGACGGCCTCCCCGGTGTCGCCGGCATCGGGGACAAGACGGCGGCCGGGCTGCTGGCGACTCACGGGGACCTGGACGCGATCATCGCGGCCGCTGCGGACCCGCAGGGGGACCTAACCGGAGCGCTGCGCGCCAAGATCCTCGCGGCCGCCGACTACCTGGCGGTGGCACCCACGGTCGTACGCGTTGCCACCGGCATCGACCTCGGTGACCTCGACCTGCGGCTGTGCCGGCTCGCCCCCGAGCAGCGGGCGGCGTTCGCGGTGTTCGCCGAGCAGCGGGGCCTGGGGGGCAGCGCCGCTCGCGCCCTGGCCGCCCTCGACGTCGCCACCGCCTGAGCTGTCAAGCGGTGACCGACGAGTACGCCACGACACCGCGGCGCAACAGCCCGACCGCGAGCCGGGCGCAGTCGCGAACAGGTGAATCGCCGGCCGCGTCGGCCACCTGGTCCGTCACGTCCAACAACTGCTTGACCGCCCGGACGAAGTCGCCGGCTGCGACGTCTGCCTCGGCGAGGACGTCGGACAGGCTGACCCCGGACGCCCAGCGGTAGGCCGCCCAGGCGAAGCCGAAGTCGGGAGGCCGCAGCAACGCCACCCGGTGATCTCTCTCGACAACACGCAGGTCCGTCCAGATGCACTCCATCGCGGCGACGGCATCAGTGACCGCACCCGGGGGCAGCCGAGGAGCGGACGCCTCCTCGGCCTGTCGGGCCTCGTAGACGAGCCCCGACAGGCATGCCGCGAGCTCCTGCGGGGTCAGGTCGTTCCACACCTCTCGCCGCAGGCACTCGGCGGCGAGCAGGTCGAGCTCGTTGTACAACCGGGTCAGCCGCAACCCATCGTGGGTCACCGTGTCCTGGTCGAGATAGCCCAAGGCGTCGAGCACCGCGCAGACGCGGTCGAACTGCCGGGCGATGCTGTTGGTGCGCTGCTCGATGCGTGCCCGCATGGCCCGGACCTGCCGCTCCAGCTTGGCGTGCCGGTCGGCCCACCGGACGTGGTCCTCCCGGTCCGGGCACTTCGTGCACGGATGCGCCGAGATCTCCGCCCGCAGCCGTGCCGCCACCGCGTCCACGCTCGTTTCCACGCCGGGTTCTGGGAAGCGATTTTCGAGCGGGGGAAGGTCGACGAGCAGGCTTCGCAAAGACGACGCCAGGTCCCTGCGCATCCGCGGGTTGCGGGCGTTGAACCGCTTGGGGATCCGCAGCTGTCCCTGCGCGGCCACCGGCTTGGAGAATTCCACCGATGACAGCCGCCGGGTAGCCCTGTCCAGCGTCAGCACCAGCGGTCGGGGGCCGTCGCGGCCGGCTCCCAGGCCGGGGTCCAGCACCACGGCACACCCGGCGGAACGACCCGCGGGCACCGTGATCACGTCTCCGCGCCGCAACGCCTCCAACGACTCCACGACCGCGCTCCGGTGGTCGGCGCGCTTCCGCCGCGACTGCGAGGACTCCCGGTCGGAGAGCTGCCGGTGCAGCCGCAGGTAGCCGCGGAAGTCGCCACGGTCGCAGCTGATCGCCTGCGCGTACCCGTCCAGCGCCTCCTCGCCACGGCGCAGCTCCCGCGCCAGACCGACGACTGCCCGATCGGCCTGGAACTGCGCGAACGACGACTCGAGCAGCGTCCGGGACCGGACCCGCCCGTCACCGCGGACAAGGTTGACCGCCATGTTGTACGACGGCCGGAACGACGATCGCAGCGGGTACGTACGGGTCGACGCGAGGCCGGCGACGTGCCGCGGGTCGAGTCCCGGCTGCCACAGCACCACACCGTGGCCCTCGACGTCGATGCCGCGCCGGCCGGCGCGCCCCGTGAGCTGGGTGTACTCCCCGGGTGTCACGTCGGCATGGGTCTCGCCGTTCCACTTGGTCAGCCGCTCGAGGACCACTGAGCGGGCCGGCATGTTGATGCCGAGGGCCAGGGTCTCGGTGGCGAAGACGACCGGCACGAGCCCGCGGCTGAACAAGAGCTCCACGCACTCCTTGAACGTCGGCAACAGGCCGGCGTGGTGGCTGGCCACTCCGCGGGCAAGGGACTCGACGAACTCCGCGTAGCCCAAGACCGCCAGGTCGGCGTCGGGGATGCTCGCGCAGTGGTCGTCGACGAACTCGCGGATCGTACGTTCCTGCGCCGGCGTCGTCAGCCGCACTCCGGCGGCGAGGCACTGCGCCACCGCGGCCGCGCAGCCGGCGCGGCTGAACACGAACACGATGGCCGGCAGCAGCGCGGCCCGGTCGAGTCGGTCCACGACCTCCAAGCGACTCGGGGTGCGGTGCCGCTCGCGGTGCCGGGACGCGGCGTACGACCTGCCCTCGCGGACGCGGCTGCGCCCGGCCGACCGGATCCGGGCCGCCCTCAGCTCTTCGCGCGCGATCCGCTCCAGCGCCGGGTTGACCCGCAACTTCTCCGGGCCGTCACCGGTGTCGGCGTCGGCGGCGAACAGGTCCAGTAGCTGCCGTCCGACGAGCACGTGCTGGTAGAGCGGGACCGGTCGCCGCTCCTCGACCACGATGACCGTGTCCCCACGCACCGAGCGCAGCCAGTCGCCGAACTCCTCGGCGTTGGAAACGGTCGCCGAAAGCGACACCAGCGAGACCGATTCCGGCAAGTGGATGATGACCTCCTCCCAGACCGCGCCCCGGAAGCGGTCGGCGAGGTAGTGCACCTCGTCCATCACCACGAAGCCCAGACCGGCGAGCGTCCCCGAGGCGGCGTAGATCATGTTGCGCAGCACCTCGGTGGTCATCACGACCACCGAGGCATCGCCGTTGACAGTGTTGTCTCCTGTGAGCAGCCCGACCGACTCGGGACCGTAGGCACCCACCAGGTCGGAGTACTTCTGGTTCGACAGCGCCTTGATCGGCGTCGTGTAGAAGCACTTGCGGCCCTGTCGCAGCGCCAGGTGGACCGCGAACTCCCCCACGACGGTCTTGCCCGCCCCGGTGGGGGCCGCAACCAGAACCCCGTGACCGTCCTCGACCGCCCGGCAGGCTCGGACCTGGAACCCGTCGAGCTCGTAGTCGTAGCGCTGAACGAAGTCGGTGAGGACCGGATGGGCCTGGCCCTGTTGCAGCCGCGCGGGCCGCTGCGCCGGCGAGCTCATGCACCCGAGGGTACGGGCGGGTGGGGCGCCGGCTGGTCGGACGCCGGTGGCACGAACACCCGTACCGCGGCCGGCAGGGCGGTCACGGTGAGCGGGAGCCGTCCCACCCGTTCACCGTCCCCGTAGGCGACGATGCCCGGGGCGGCCACGGTGACCCGGCGCACCCGGTGGCGTTCGTAAGCCGGGTGCCGCACGTGCGTCCCGGTGAACAACCGGGGATACACCCGCACCAGCTCCAGCCGGCTGACCGGCTTGATCACGACGACGTCCAGCCGACCGTCGTCGAGCCGTGCGCCCTCGCAGATCCGCAGGCCGCCACCGTACGAGGGCCCGTTGCCGACTGCGACCAGCATCGCGTCGGTCGAGTACGCGACCCCGTCCAGCTCCAGCGCGTACCGGATCGGCGCGAAGACGCGCAGCTCGGCCAGCGTGGCAAGGGTGTAGCGCAGCTGCCCCCGCGGCCAGGACATCGCGTTTGCGCGCTCGCTGACCAGCGAGTCGAAGCCGGTCGCCAGCACCGACGCCACCCGGTGACCGTCGGCCGCTGCCAGGTCCAGCGTGCGGGTGCGACCGGCGATCACCGCGTTGGCAGCGGTGCGTGGGTTCCGTCGGTCCAGGCCCAGGGTGCGGGCGACGTCGTTGCCGGTGCCCGCCGGCACTATCCCGAGCGGGACGTCGGTCCCGGCCAGCAGCTGCAACGCCAGGTGCACCACGCCGTCACCGCCCACGACCACGAGCCCGTCGGCCCCGTCGCGAAGGGCGCGCTCGCCCAGCTGCGCGGCTTCGTCGCTGCTGTGACCCTGCAGCCGGCGAACCCTGAAACCGGCTGCTTCCAGCTGCGGCACCGCTTTTGCGGCCGCCCGCACCGCCCGGCCTCTTCCGGCCGTCGGGTTCACGAGTACGACGAGTGAGCGACCCACGGCGCGAAGCGTAGAGGTCAGAGCCGGATCAGCACCTTGACCTGTGCCGGTTCCACGGCGACTGCGCGGGCGAAGCGCCGCAGCGCCTCGCACGCGGTGTCGGCGTCGAGGACGGAGACGGGGACCCCCACGGCGATCCGGTCGTCTCGCTCGAGCACCGACACCTCCCCGTGATGCCAAGCCAGGTGGCAGCAGCGCCGGGTGAGCTCCGGCACCACCGGGGCGGGATATGCCACGTCGGCGCAGATGACGTCCAACGACAGCCGCACGCCGTCGCCGTGCAGGGTGCCCTGCACCGCGGCCGCGCTGAGCGGACCGTCGAGCGACCAGGTGAGGTCGTCGCGTCCCAACCAGTCGGGCAGCTCGAACGGGTCGGTGGGGTGCCAGCCGGCGTTGTCAGGCACCTTCGTCGTCCAGGTCGCTGCGGCGCGCGTCGGCGGGGTCGTGGCGCGCCTCCAACGGCGAGGACTCGTCGTCGTCCCACTCGGCGTAGTCGCCGTCCTCGTCGCGCCCGCGGCGCCGGTCGACGATCCGCGCGAGGATCTCGGAGACAAAGAACAGCGCGGTCATCGGCAAGGCGAGGAACAGCATGCTGATCGGGTCGGTGGACGGCGTGGCGACCGCGGCGAACACGAAGGTGCCGACGATGATCCAGGGCCGATATCGTCCCAGCGCCCGGCCGGAGACGACCCCGGCGAGGTTGAGCAGGATCACGAACAGCGGGATCTCGAAGGCGACCCCGAAGACCAACAGCATCCGCAAGATGAAGCTGAGGTAGGTATCCACCTGCACGAAGTTCGAAACGCTCAGCGGCGTGAAGCTGAGCAGGATGCCGAGCCCCTTCGGCAGCACGTAGTAGCCGATGAGGACCCCGACGATGAACAGCGGGCCCGCGACGGCTGCGAAGACCGCCGTCCACTTGCGTTCGTTGCGGTGCAGGCCGGGCACGATGAAGGACCACAGCTGGAAGAGCCAAACGGGGCTGGCGAGCACCAGGCCGGCCACCAGGCACACCTTGAGCTGGAGGATGAACGGTCCTGCGACGTCGTTGATCGTGAGCTTGGCGTCGAGATGCCGCTTGGCCGCGAGGTCGGCGACCACCTTGTTGAACGGGTCGGTGAGGAGCGTGAAGAGGTCCTTGTAGAAGAACAGGGCCAGCACCGTCGCGGCGACGATCGCGAGCACGCTCTTGAACAGTCGGCCGCGCAGCTCGCGCAGGTGCTCGATCAACGTCATGGAGCCGTCGGGCACCGACGAACCCGTCCTGCGGCTACGGCGCAGCGAGAGTGCCACCTCTCAGCCTGCGGCGGATCAGGGCTGGCGAGGCTCGTGCGGCGCCGGGTCGACCACCTCGCGAGTCTGGCTGATCTCGGTGGTCGCGTCGCGTGTCGCCGGCGGCAGCGGGCGGCCGTGCGGGTCGCTCGTCGTCTCGTCGTCGTCTTCGACAAGGCCCTTGGTCTCGGCCTTGAAGATCCGCAGCGCCCGGCCCGAACCACGAGCCAGCTCGGGCAGCTTCTTGGCGCCGAACAGCAGCACGACCACGAGGATGATCAAGAGGATTTCGGTGGGGCCGAGTGAGCCCATGGTGGTGTCTCCTGACGTGTCGTTGCTCCCCATCATAGGGTTCGGCACCCAAGCGCGGGCGGATTGCCCAGGTCGCTGTGCGAACTGCCTCAGGCGTACGCCGCGAGCGCGGTCTGAGCCAGGCCCACGATCTCCTCGGCAACTGCCGTGGGCTCCACCACCTTGGCCGAGCCGCCCAGGCGCAATGCCAGCCGGCGCAACCACGCCGGGTCCGACACCCGCAGCTCCACGCGCAGCGTGCCGTCGGAACGCTCGTTCGCCGACTCGATCGGATAGAACTCCGAGACCCAGCGGGCGGACAGGTCCAGGTCCAGCACCGCGAGCACGTCGTGCGGCCCCGGGCGGAACAGACCTGTCGACAGGTCGCGGCGGGCGACGTCCTCGTGCGGGTCGGCGGGGGCGTCGGTGACCGCCGCCGCCGTGATCCGGTCGAGCCGGAACAACCGGACGTCCTCGACCCGGTGGCACCACGCCTCCAGGTACGGCCGCCCCTCCGCTGTCAACAGCCGCAGCGGATCCACGTCGCGCTCGGTCTGCTCGTCCCGGGACGGGACGACATAGGTCAGCTGCAGCCGGCGGCGTCGCGACAGGGCGGTGTCGATCGCGGCGCGGACCTCCGGGTCAGCCGGCTCGACGTGGACCTGGACCGCAGCGGCCGCCGCCGCACCGTCACCGGCTGCCGACTCGAGCTTGGCGAGGGCGCTCTCGATCGTCGGCAGCTCCTGGGCGGACGCGCTCTCACGCAGGGTCCGCAGCGCGACGATCAACGACAATGCCTCGGACACCGTCAAGCGCAACGGTCGGCGCAGGAACTCGGCGTTGTCGATGTAGACGACGCCGTCTGCCTCGAGGGCGTCCATGTCGACGTCGATCATCTCGCCGGTCACCGCCCCCGGCAGGCCGCAGAACCACAACACGTTGAGGTCCTGCACGATCTGGGCGGTGCTGACGCCGAAGTCCTTGGCCACCTGCTCGACGGGCACCCCGTCCCTCCCGCGCAGATAGGGCACGAGGGCCAGCATGCGCGGGACCTGTTCGCGCGCCGACTGCGTCATGCCGCTCCGCGTTCCACGACGCCGCGCAGCACGCTCACGACGGCCTCCCGCAGCTCGGGCGGATCGGTGACGACCGCGTCCGCGGCGAAGCTGGCGATCTCCTCGGCCATCCCCCAGCGTCCGGCGTACGGCACCTCGATCACGTCCCAGCCCTGGTTCCCGAGGCGCTGGCTGCTGGCCCGCCGGCGCAACGCCCAGCAGGTGCCGGTGCGGACCCGGATGGTCGCGGTCCCGACCGGTTCCACCGGTGCCAGCTGCACGGCCAGCGCGCGCAGGTCGGTGCCGGGAGGCACGGTGTACGACCCGGCGGGCCCGGCGGCCTCCACCGAGCCGGTGACCCGGGACAGCCGGAACATGCGGGTGTCCGCCCGATCGCGGTCGCGCCCCACCAGATACCACCGACCGTGCCAAGACAGCACACCCCACGGCTCCACGGTGCGCTCGCGGGCCGGCTGCCCCGGTCTGGCGTAGCCGAAACGTACCGGGGTGCGAGCGATCACGGCCTCCCACAACGGCTCGAAGGACGGCTCGGAGGCCGCCAGCTGAGGTTCCACCAACGACGCCGCGTCCGGTTCGACCGGAACCCCGGCGGCCTTGAGCTTGCGCAAAGCCGAGGAGGCCTGTGACGCCAGCCGGGCGTGCTGCCACACCCGGGCCGCGAGGCCCACGACCGCTGTCTCGTCCGGGGCGAAGACCAGCTCGGGCAGCTCGTAGTCGCCGCGCCGGATGCGATATCCGGGCTCGTCGTCGAAGACCCTGTCGTGGCTGCCGACGTCGATCGAGATACCGATCTCGCGCAGCTCCTCCTTGTCGCGCTCGAACATCCGCTCGAAGGCCTCGTCGGTGTGGTCGTGGTAGCCCTCGACGACCTCCCGGATGCGGTCCTTGGTGAGGTAACGGCCGCTCACCAGCAAGGCGATCACGAGGTTCATCAACCGTTCGCTCTTGCGCCTGCTCACCGTGGCCCCTTTCTCCGCGCCGACGCTACACGCAACCGCTGGGCCATAGGCTGCCCGCCATGATCGCGTGGCGCCGGGTGACGGTGACCGGCGTCGGTGACCGGTGGCCGGGGGCACGCGAGCTCCTTGTTGACCTCGACGGACGCACCGCGAAGGCGCTGGCGTACACCGATCTCGTCGGCACGCCGGAACCGGGCGATGAGGTGCTGGTCAACGCCACCGCACTGCTCGCCGACCTGGGAACCGGTGGCTACGCCTTCGTCGTCGCGTTGCCCGACGCGCTGCCCGCCGACCCGAGACCGGCACCCGGTCACCTGGTCAAGGCTCGCTACACCCCGCTGCAGACGACGGTCCTGGGCGTCGACGAGGCGGACTCTCCCGCCCACGAGTTGCTGCGCTACTCCGACGACCTCGCGGGAATGCCGGTGGTTGTCGCCGACCTGCACTCCGCGCTACCGGCAGTCCTGACCGGCCTGCGCGAACGGGCGCCCGGGGTGCGCGTGGCGTACCTGATGACCGACGCTGCGGCGCTGCCGCTGGCGTTCTCCCGCACCGTCGCCGCTCTCAGCGAGGCCGGTTGGCTGGCCGGCACGATCACCGTCGGGCAGGCCTTCGGCGGGTCGGTGGAGGCGGTCACCGTCCACTCCGGCCTGCTGGCGGCCCGCCATGTCGTCGGCGCCGACGCGGTGGTCGTCGTGCAGGGGCCGGGGAACCTGGGCACTGGGACCCGCTGGGGCTTCTCAGGGGTGGCCACCGCCGAGGCGCTGCACGCGGCGGCGATCCTCGGCGGCCGGCCGGTGGCCAGTCTCCGCCTGTCTGCCACGGACCGCCGGGAGCGGCACTTCGGCGTCTCGCACCACAGCCTCACGACGTACGGGCGCGCCACCTTGGTGCCCGTCGACGTCGTCGTGCCACTGCTCGACGGCGGGTTCGGCGAGCTAGTCGCGCACCAGGTCGCCGCACTGTCCCCACCGCACCGGCTCGCCGCCGTGACAGTGGACGGCCTGCTGGCCGCGCTCGAGGAGTGCCCCGTGCCGCTGTCGACGATGGGCCGCGACCTGAGCCGCGACGGCGCTGCGTTCCTGGCCACCGCGGCCGCCGGCCGGTTCACGGCGGACCTGCTGTGAGCCCGCTGGCGGCTGTCTACGCCTTCGTGCTCAGGACGGCGAGGCGGACGGCCTGGGAGCCGGAGCCGGAGACGGCTTGGTGGACGGGCTAGCCGGTGGCGATGCGGGTGGTGGCGTGGACGGTGCCGGCTTGGTGGCGAGGATGTCGATGTAGAACACCAACGGGTCACCACCCTGGATGCCGATCTGCGGGTTGCCGGCGGCGCCGTAGCCGTCCGCCGACGTGATCGCGACCACGACCCGGCTACCGACCGGCTGGCCCTCGAGCGCCTTGCCGAACCCCTTCACGACACCGTCGGTGGGGAACGTGGCCGGCTTTCCGGAGGCGTACGAGCTGTCGAACACCGATCCGGTGCGCCCGTTGACGCCGACGTAGTTGACGGTGACGGAGTCTCCGGGCTTGACGGTCGCGCCCTTGCCCTGGCTCAGCGCCTTGACCTGGGTGCGGTCCAGCGTCAGCGGGGCGGCGACGTCGACCAGCGGCTGCTTGTTGTACTCGCCCAGGCTGACACCGGGAATGCCCGTCGGCTTGAACGCGGGCTTGGCCAAGATGTCGACGACGAACACCACGGTGTCGTTCTTGCCGATGCCCGCACCGGGGATGCCGCCCTGGGGCGCGTAGCCGTCGGAGGGGGCCACTGCGGCGACGACGCGGCTGCCGACGGTCTGGCCGTCGATCGCCTTGGCGAGCCCGGGGATCAGGTTGTCGGTGGACACCGTTGCCGGCTGGCCCCGGTCGTACGAGCTGTCGAACTGGGTGCCGGTGCGACCGACGACGCCCACGTAGTCGACCACGACGGAGTCGCCCTTGGCTACGGTGCCGCCGTCGCCCTTGCTCAAGGTGTCGACCTTGGTCTGGTCGACGGTGAGCGGGGTGGTGAGGGAGACGTCGGGCTTGGACCCGAAGGCGCCACCCACCGCGACCCCGGCTATCGAGGTCGGTGACGGCGAGCTGCTGGCGCTGGGGTTCGCGCTGCTGTTGCCGCCCCCGGAGCAGCCGGCAACGGTCGCCAGGGCGAGGACGAACAGGACTGTCGACTTGCGCAAGACGGACCTCGGTGGGGGCTGAGTGGGAACGTGGGCCGGCGACGAGGCGCCTGCGCCAGCGTACCCGTCACATGCTCTCGATCAGCTTGTGCACGCGGTCGTCGTGGGAGCGGAACGGGTCCTTGCAGAGCACCGTGCGCTGCGCCTGGTCGTTGAGCTTGAGGTGCACCCAGTCGACGGTAAAGTCCCGCCGGCGCTCCTGGGCCCGGCGGATGAACTCACCCCGGAGCCGGGCGCGGGTCGTCTGGGGGGGTCGCGACTTTGCCTCGAACACCGACAGGTCGGAGACCACCCGGGCCACGGCCCCGCGCCGCTCGAGCAGGTAGTAGAGCCCGCGGTCGCGGTGGATGTCGTGATAGGCAAGGTCGAGCTGGGCGATCCGGGGGTCGCCCCACGACAGTCCGTGGCGCTCTCGGTACCGGTCGATCAGGACGTACTTGATGGCCCAGTCGATCTCCCGCTCGACGAGGGACAGGTCGCCGGACTCGACGGCCTTGAGCCCGCGTTCCCACAGGTCGAGCACGCGCACGATGGTGTTCGTCGTGATGTCGCGCCGATCGACGTAGTCGCGTGCCTTGGTGAGGAACTCGCTCTGGATCTCCAGGGCGTTGACCTCCCGGCCGTTGACGAGGCGGACGCGTCGTCGACCGGTCATGTCGTGGGAGATCTCGCGGATCGCGCGGATCGGGTTCTCCAGGGCGAGGTCGCGCATGACCACCCCCTCCTCGACCATGCGCAGCACCAGGTCGGTGGTGGTCAGCTTGAGCAGCGTGGTCGTCTCGCTCATGTTCGAGTCACCGACGATGACGTGCAGCCGCCGGAATCGCTCGGCGTCGGCGTGCGGCTCGTCGCGGGTGTTGATGATGGGCCGTGAGCGGGTGGTGGCGCTCGACACGCCCTCCCAGATGTGCTCGGCGCGCTGGCTGACCGAGTAAACGGTGCCACGAGGGGTCTGCAGCACCTTGCCGGCGCCGCAGACGATCTGACGGCTCACCAGGAACGGGATCAGCACGTCTGCCATCTTGTTGAACTCACCGTGGCGGCCGACCAGGTAGTTCTCGTGGCAGCCGTAGGAGTTGCCGGCGGAGTCGGTGTTGTTCTTGAACAGGTAGACGTCGCCGACGATGCCGTCGTCGTGCAGCCGGCGCTCGGCGTCGACCAGCAGACCCTCCAGGATCCGCTCGCCCGCCTTGTCGTGCGCCACCAGCTCGGCCGGGTCGTCGCACTCGGGGGTGGCGTACTCGGGGTGGCTGCCGACATCTAGGTATAGCCGGGCCCCGTTGCGCAAGAAGACGTTGCTGCTCCGGCCCCACGAGACCACCCGGCGGAACAGGTAGCGGGCCACCTCGTCCGGCGACAGCCGGCGCTGACCCTTGAACGTGCACGTGACGCCGTACTCGTTCTCGATCCCGAAGATCCGCCGGTCCACGCCTCCACCCTAGGCGCTCCTCCGGGTGCGGCGGGTGCTGTCGCTATCCCATGTGAACCTGGGACAGCAGCACTGCCAGTGGGATGCAACCTGTTGGGAGTGTGGTTGCGCCATTGGAAGTGAGAACCGGCCCCCGGGTCGTACGACCACTGGACGATGGTGCGCTGCACCCTGATGACCGCAGAGTCGAGACACCACATCGTCGGTGAAAGGAAACGGGTCATGACTCAGGGAAGACTCACCATCGCCATCGCGGCCGCCAGCGCCGCCGCCCTCGGTCTGGCGTTCGCGCCGACCGCCTCGGCCAGCGGAGGAGACGACGTCGTCAAGCGCGGCGCGTGCTCGGGCGCGTCGCACTGGAAGCTGAAGGCCGGCCCCGACAACGGGCGCATCGAGGTCGAGGGAGAAGTAGACAGCAACGTCAACGGCCAGACGTGGCACTGGAAGATTCGCCACAACGGTCACGCCAGCGCCCACGGCACCCGGGCGACGTCAGGCCCCAGTGGCTCCTTCGAGGTACACCGACGGCTGGTGGACACCAGCGGCCGCGACCGTATCGGCTGGCGTGCCCGCAACCTGCGTTCTGGTGAGGTCTGCCAAGGCGCGCTAACCGTTTGACAGACTGACGCCGTGGGACGCGAGCGCCCGACCGTACGATGGGTTGCAGCGAGCCACCGCAGGTCCGAAGTGCCGCCGAGCAGCCTGTCCGACTTCGCCGTGCGGTCCCCGCCCCTGGGGATCGCACGGTCTCGGCATGGCCGAGCGCGGCGGCGGCGATTCGGTCCGGTGGCCCAGTACGTCGCCGCAGGTGTGGTGGCGCTGGCACTGCTCGTGGTCGCATCCGGTTGGCTGAGTCAGCGAGCTGCTGTGACGCAGGCCGTCGAGGACGCCGAACGTGCCACCAACCTCCTCGCCTCCAGCGTGGTGGGACCCGCGCTCTCCCCGGCCCTGGCACGAGGCCAGCCGGCGAGGCTGGACCGCTTCGACCGTCTCATCCGCAGCCACGTGCTCGGCGGAGACATCCTGCGGGTCAAACTGTGGGACCGCTCCGGCCGCATCGTCTACTCCGACGAGACACGACTCATCGGGCAGCGGTTCGACCTCGGGCCGCAGGAGACGGCGATCCTGGCAGGGGGTGGCAGTGATGCGGAGCCGTCCGACCTCGCACAGCCGGAGAACGTGTTCGAGCGCGCCTTCGGGCGCCTCCTGGAGGTCTACACCCAGGTACGGCCCCGGCACGGTGCCCCGCTGCTTTTCGAGGCGTACTACTCCTACGACGACGTGACCCGACGCAGCGCCGAGGTGCTGTCCGCCTTCCGACCCATCACCGTCGGTGGCCTACTGCTCTTCCTCCTGCTCACGGTTCCGCTGGTGTGGGCGCTCGCCCGGCGGTTGGAGCTGGCGGGTGCAGAACGCGAGCGGCTGCTGCTGAGCGCTGCTGAGGCTTCAGACACCGAACGTCGTCGGATCGCTCGCGACCTGCACGACGGGGTGGTGCAGGAGCTCGCGGGAACGTCCTTCGCCCTCTCGGCCTCAGCGCAGCAGCTGCCGGACCGGCCAGAGCTGGCGTCGCGCCTGAGCCACCTCGGGCTCGGGGTACGGCGCAGCATCAGGTCGTTACGCTCGCTACTGGTCGAGATCTACCCGCCCGACCTGCGAACCGATGGCCTCCGCGCCGCGTTGGCCGACCTCGTCGTTCCCGCCACTGACGCGGGAGTCGAGGTCTCCGTCGAGGTGGCCGAGGCTCTCGAGCTGCCGAACGAGCTGACCGCGCTGGTCTGGCGGGTGGCTCAAGAGGCGGTCCGCAACGCTCTGCGACACGCTGAAGCCCACTGGCTTCGGATCGTGGTCCGGTCCTCCAAAGGCGACGTGCACGCCGAAGTGTCGGACGACGGTCGAGGTTTCGACCCGGCTGCGGCCGGGCCGTATGGCCACTTCGGTCTGCGAGTCCTCGCCGAACTGGCCCGCGAGCACGGAGGCGAGCTGACCGTGGACTCGGCGCCGGGGCGGGGCACAACGGTGCGGCTGCAGGTGCCGTTGCCATGATCCGGGTGCTGCTCGTGGACGACCACCAACTGGTACGGCACGGACTGGAGCAGCTGCTGGCCGCAGCTGTCGATATCGAGGTCGTCGGAACAGCCGCGGACGGCGCAGAGGCCCTCGAACGCATCACCGAGCTGAGGCCCGACGTGGTCCTCATGGACCTGTTGATGCCCGGGGTAGACGGCGTTCAGGCGACCCGCCGGGCCCGCTCGACACACGCGGACACCCAAGTCGTCGTACTGACCTCCTTCTCCGATCGGGACCGGATCCTCGACGCGATCGACGCCGGCGCGGTCGGCTACCTGCTCAAGGACGTCGATCCCGACGACCTCGTCAGCAGCATCCGCGCCGCTGCTCGCGGTGAGTCACCGCTGCACCCGAAGGCGGCGCGCGAGCTGCTGCTATCGCGCTCCGGAGCCGGTGGGCAGGCGCCCGGTGAGCTCACGCCCCGTGAGCTCGAGGTGCTGCGCCTGGTGCGACTGGGCCTCGCCAACAAGCAGATCGGGCGCCGGCTCGGCATCAGCGAGCGCACCGTCAAGGCGCACCTCACCTCGATCTTCCAGCGCATCGGCGTCTCCGACCGCACCTCGGCCGCCCTGTGGGCCGAACGCCTGGGCCTGTAGGCCCTACGCCGCTATCCCAGGTTAACGTGGGATAGCGGCACATCGAATGGCGCACACCCCGTTGCAAGCGCTGCTCAGCCATTGGGAGTACCAAGCCCCAAAGCAGCCACGGCCCGCTAGCAGCCCGGCGTCCCCGAGCGCCGGCCACAGCAGGCTGGTTCACCCACCGGAGGCCGGCGGCTCTCCCGCTCGCAGCGCCCGTGTCACCGCGGTGTCGCCGAGCCGCCGAAACTTGCGCTGCTGCGGCCGGGTCCGGTCGAGCAGCGCGGCCTCGATCTGCTCGGCACCGAGCTCCCGCGCCGGGGTACCGTCACCCTCGTCCGCGAGGGCGGCAACCGCCAGAGCCACCGCTTCGTCCAGTCCGAGCCCATCGCGGTAGTGCGCCTCCAGGTGCGCCGTCGCCTTCTCTGCCGACCCCCCCATGACCGCGAAGCGGTGCTCGTCAGCCACCGACCCGTCGTACGTGAGCCGGTAGATCTCGTCCTCGACCGGCGAGCCGCCGACCTCGGCGACGAAGATCTCCACCTCGTACGGCTTCTCCGCGCCGGAGGAGAAGATCGTGCCCAGCGTCTGCGCGTACGCGTTGGCGAGGCCTCGACCCGTGACGTCGCGCCGGTCGTAGGAGTAGCCACGCAGGTCGGCGAGGCGGACCCCTGCGATGCGCAGGTTCTCGAACTCGTTGTAACGGCCCACCGCCGCGAACGCGATCCGGTCATAGATCTCGCTGATCTTGTGCAACGCCGGCGACAGGTTCTCGGCCACCAGCACGATGCCGTCCGCGTACTGCACTGCCACCAGGCTGCGGCCGCGGGAGATGCCCTTGCGCGCGTAGTCGGCCCGGTCCCGCATCAGCTGCTCGGGTGAGACGTAGAACGGGGTCGTCACGACGGTCCTCTCGTACGGGGCGTCAGATGAGCGGGGCGGCGGGGCCGTCGGGGCGCGCCATCCGGGCTTCGATGACCGTGTCGGCGACGGCGGCGACCTCGGCGTCGTCGATGCGCCGGAAGCCGTCGTCGGTCACCACGACGACGACCGGGAAGATGCGCCGGGTCAGGTCCGGCCCACCGGTCGCCGAGTCGTCGTCGGCCGCGTCGTACAGCGCCTGGATCGTCGCGGTGATGCACGCCCGCTCGTCCAGACCGTCCCGGTAGAGCTTCTTCAGCGAGCCGCGGGCGAACAGCGAACCGGAGCCGACGGCGTGGAACGAGTGCTCCTCGTAGCGTCCACCGGCCAGGTCATAGGAGAAGATCCGGCCGGCACCGCTCTCGAGGTCGAACCCGGCGAACAGCGGCACCACCGCTAGGCCTTGCATGGCCATGGCCAGGTTGCCGCGGATCATCGTCGACAGCCGGTTCGCCTTGCCGTCCAGGGACAGCGTGGTGCCCTCGATCTTTTCGTAGTGTTCGAGCTCGGCCTGGAACAACCGGACCATCTCGACCGCGAAGCCCGCGCTGCCCGCGATGCCGACGCAGGAGTACTCGTCGGCCGGAAAGACCTTCTCGATGTCGCGCTGGGCGATGATGTTGCCCATCGTCGCCCGCCGGTCGCCGGCCATGATGACGCCTTCGGCGAAGGTGGCAGCGACGATGGTGGTCCCGTGCGGGAGCGCTGCCGGCGGGATCGAGACCGCAGGGGTACGCACCCCCGGCAGCAGCTCCGGCGCGTGGTTGGCCAAGAAGTCGGTGAACGACGACGACCCGGCCACCAGGAACGGCTCCGGCAGCCTGCCCGCGGGCGAGGACGTCACTGTCCGCCCTTCTGGACGAAGCCGCGAACGAACTCCTCGGCGTTCTCCTCCAAGACGTCGTCGATCTCGTCCAGGATCGCGTCGACGTCGTCGTCGAGCCGCTCCTTGCGCTCGGCGACCTCGTCGCCGGACTCGACCTGCGGCGACTCCTCGTTCTCGCCCTGCCGGCGCGTCGTCTTGTGCTGTTGTCCGCTGTCGCGGGCCACGATCCACCACCTCCGGATCGTCGGCTCCCCCGCCGGGGGCCGACACCGTCGACCCTACAAGCAGGGGAGACCCCTAGCCTGGGTCAGCGCCGGGTCAGCGCGGCGAACAGCTGGTCCGCGGTGTCGCAGCGGTCGAGGAGGGCACCGACGTGCTCGCGGGTGCCTCGCAGCGGTTCCAGGGTGGGGATGCGCTGCAACGACTGCTGATCGGGCAGGTCGAAGATGACCGAGTCCCACGAGGCGGCCGCCACGTCGTGCGGGAACTGTGCCAGGCAGCGGCCGCGGAAGTACGCCCGGGTGTCCGCCGGTGGCGTGGTCATCGCGAGGGAGACCTCCTGGTCGGTGACCAGCCTAGCCATCCGGCCGCGCTGGACGAGTCGGTGGAACAGTCCGCGGTCCTCGCGCAGGTCCGCGTACTGCAAGTCGATCAGCGCAAGCTTCGGATGGCCCCAGTCCAGCCCGTCGCGCTCCCGGTACGACTCGAGCAGCGCCAGCTTGGCCACCCAGTCCAGCTCGGTGCGGCACTGCAGCGGATCAGACCCCAGCCTGGCCAGCACCGACTCCCATCGGTCGAGCACGTCGGCGGTCTGCTCGTCGCGGCCGTCCTGGTGCTCGACGAAACCGCGGGCCGCCTCCAGGTAGGCCTCCTGCACCTGCACCGCGGTCATCCGGCGACCGTCCTTGAGGCGCAGCAGGTGGCGCAGCGTCGGGTCGTGGGACACCGCCCTCAGCTCGGGGACGGGTCGCTCCAGCGCCAGGTCACCGGTCAGCACCCGCGCCTCGATCATCGCGAGGACCAGCGCGGTGGTGCCGACCTTCAGGTACGTCGAAGTCTCCGACAGGTTGGCGTCACCGAGGATGACGTGGAGCCGGCGGTACTTGCTGGGGTCCGCGTGCGGCTCGTCGCGGGTGTTGATGATCGGTCGCTTCAGCGTGGTCTCCAAGCCCACCTCGACCTCGAAGTAGTCCGCGCGCTGACTGAGCTGGAAGCCGCGACCGCTTCCGTCCTGGCCCACCCCGACCCGTCCGGCCCCCGCGACCACCTGCCGCGTGACGAAGAACGGCGTCAGGTACTCGACGATGTCGGCGAACGGCGTCGCCCGCTCCATCAGGTAGTTCTCGTGGGCGCCGTACGAGGCACCCTTGTTGTCGACGTTGTTCTTGTACAGCAGCAAGGTGGCGGCCCTGGGCAGCTGCGAGGCCAGCTCGGCTGCCCGGCGCATGACCGCCTCGCCGGCCTTGTCCCACACCACGACGTCGCGGGGGTTCGTGCACTCGGGCGTCGAGTACTCGGGATGGGCATGGTCGACGTAGAGCCGGGCGCCGTTGGTGAGGATGACGTTGGCCAGCCCGAGGTCCTCGTCGGTCAGCTGGCTGGAGTCCGCGACGTCGCGAGCCATCTCGAAGCCGCGGGCGTCACGCAGCGGGTTCTCCTCCTCGAAGTCCCAGCGGGCCCGGCGCGCGGCCTGTCCGGCGTTGGCGTACGCGTTGACCACCTGCGTCGACGCCAGCATTGGGTTCGCCGTCGGCTGGTCCACGACCGAGATGCCGTACTCCACCTCGGTTCCCATCACCCGGCGTACGCTCACGCCTCAACCCTACGGCGGGGACGGGCGATGGACGTGGGCGACGAGCGGGTCGCGCTGGTCGACGAGCACGGGCACGTCGTCGGGGCCGCGCCCCGCCGTGAGGTGCGGCGGCGCAACCTGCGGCACATGGCCACCGGGGTGATCGTCCGCAACCGCCTCGGCTTGGTCTACGTCCATCTCCGCACCCCCACGAAGGACGTCTTCGCTGGGATGCACGACTGCTGCGCCGGCGGCGTCGTCGGCGCGGGCGAGACGCCGGAACAGGCGGCGTACCGCGAGCTGGCAGAGGAGCTCGGCGTCACTGGAGTCACGCTGGTGCCGGTGCTGGTGGATGCGTACGCCGACGACGTCACCCGGTACGTCGCGTACGTCTACGAGGCACTGTGGGACGGTCCGATGCGACACCAGCCGGAGGAGGTGGCCTGGGGCGGCTGGATGACGCTGGAGGAGCTCGCCGAACGGCTGGCGGACCCCGGCTGGCCGTTCGTCCCCGACAGCGGAGCGCTGGTCACTCGGTGGTTGGCCGACCGGCTCGCGGCGCGGGAGGAGGTCCCGGGCGGCTGGGACAGCGTGGCCACTCTTGTGGAGGGGCGCTGGGTCGACCGCGTGCCGCGCCGGCCTGAGGTGGCCGCGACGCTGCGGACCGAGACCAGGCTGCTGCCCTGGCTGGGCCCGCAGCTGCCGATCCCGGTGCCGCAGCCGGTCGTGGTCTGCGAGGACCCGCTTCGGGTGCGGCACCCGATGTTGCCTGGGCTGGCCGGAGGACCGTACGACCGGGGCTTGGGCCGGTCGCTCGGCCGCTTCCTGCGGGCGTTGCACGCCGTGCCGGTCGCCGCCGCGGTGGCACGGGGGGTCCCCGGCGCCGCCGCCGCCGCGGCGCAGCGAGACGAGCAGCTTCGACGCTTCGCGGCCGAGGTCGTGCCGATGCTGCCGGCCGGTGTCCGGGTCAGGGCCCGGAGGCTGCTCGATGCGGTCGGGCGTGCCCCCCACGACTCATTGGTCCACGCCGACCTCGGCCCGGAGCACCTGCTGGTGAGCGAGGGCCGGCTGAGCGGCGTCATCGACTGGTCGGACTCCTACGTCGGCGACCCAGCGCTGGACCTGTCCTGGGTGCTGCACGGCGCCCCGGCGGAGTTCGCGGCCGGGGTCGCGGGCGCCTACGGTGTGGACGCCGAGCTGCGAGAACGGTCGCTTCAGTGGCACCGCCTCGGGCCGTGGCACGAGGTGACGTACGGCTGGGACACCGATCAGCCGGCCTACGTCGAGTCGGGTCTCTCCGGTGTCCTCGCGCGCCTCTAGCCCGACCTGTCACTCCCTCAGCGGGCTGGAGGGCGCTGAGGGAGTGAAAAGTCGCGGGGCAGCGGGCTCGTCGTTGCCGAAGACCACGTCGGCCCGCTCAGAGGGGCGGATGCTTTCGAGGTACACCCGGCACGCGGGGTGGTAGCGGCGGTCGTACGCCTCGGCAGTCGCCGCCGTGCCGCCGAAAAGCACCGCATCGCGTGCGATCGCCCGCGAGCGGGCGACCGGGAAGCTCGTGTCGACGAGCACGACCCGATCCCAGTGCGCCGCCACCTCCGGGCGAAGCAGGAAGGTCCCGTCCACGATGACCACAGCATCGGACGCGAGGGGAGTCCGTGGCGCATCGACCGGCTCGTCGGTGCCCAGGTCGTGCACCCGGTCGCGGTAACACCGGTCCCCGCCCGGCCCCAACGGCACCAGCACCTCGCGGACGAAGGCGTCGACGTCGTACGCGTCCTCGTAGTAGCCCTGCGGGGACCACCGTCCCCGGCGGTAGCGCCGGTCCCGGCGATGGTGGAACCCGTCGAGCGTCACGTGGACCGCCGGCCGGCCGCTGCCGCGGATGGCGTCGACGAGCTCGCGGGCGAGCGTCGACTTGCCGGCCGCGGTGATCCCGTCGACGGCGACTCGTAGCGGGTGCCCGGGGCGGGCGCCGAACCGGTCTACCACCGTTGCGATCGCGGCCTCCCGCGTCCAGAGGCGCTTGCCGAGGTGGACCGCCTCAGGGGCCTTGGCGTACGTCCCGAAGTGGGAGACGTCGACGTAGCCGCTGGAGCGGTACAACCCGAGCGCCGCCGGCTGCCGCTGCCCCGTCTCCAGCACCAGCCAGTCGACGCCGGCGCTGCGGGCGGCGGATTCCAGGTGCGCGAGGACGGCGCGTGCCACCCCCCGTCCCCGAGACGACGGCGCCACGTACATGCGCTTGATCTCCGCCGGCGCCGCGCCGGGCAAGCCACCGTAGCCACCCGGCTCGTGACGGCGCCATCCGCCGACGGCGGCCGGCTCGCCACCGTCGTCGTACGCCACCACGAACAGGCCGGCCGGCGGCTCGAACTGGGCGGGATCGACTGGCGCTTCGTCCCGGCCGCCGTAGATCCGGACGTATTCGTGCTGCACCTGCTCGACCAGCCGTTGGGCGTCCGGGTGGTGGTACGGCACCGGCCGGATGAGCACCTCAGCGGCGGCGCTGGCGCTGCTGCCAGGCCGCCGCGACGTTGACGCTGACGATGCCGGCCCAGGCGATCAGGATGCCCGGCAGCGAAGCCGTGCCGCCCGCGATCGCGGTGATCGGGATCCCGGTGCCGAGCGACACGATGCCCAGCGCCAGCTGGTTCCCGCTGCCGGGCGGGCTGGCGTAGCGCTTCGCCTCGACCTCGACCCGGGCCGCGATGGTCTGCTCCAACCGTTCGGCGAACGACTCGACCAGCGCCGGTTCGTACTCCCGCCCGAGCTCGGCGCGGGCGGCGATGGTCGCCTCCAGGTCCCTTGCCAGCGGCTCCTCCGGGGCCATGGCCTACAGGTACTGGCCGGTGTTGGCCACGGTCTCGATGGAGCGACCCGGCTCGGTCCCCTCCTTGCCGGTGACCAGGGTCCGGATGAACACGATGCGCTCGCCCTTCTTGCCCGAGATCCGGGCCCAGTCGTCGGGGTTGGTGGTGTTGGGAAGGTCCTCGTTCTCCTTGAACTCGTCGATGCACGCCTGCAGCATGTGGTGCACCCGCAGCCCTCGCTGCCCGGTGTCGATGAGGTCCTTGATCGCCATCTTCTTCGCGCGGTCCACGATGTTCTGGATCATCGCGCCGGAGTTGAAGTCCTTGAAGTAGAGGACCTCCTTGTCACCGTTGGCGTAGGTGACCTCGAGGAAGCGGTTGTCCTCGGACTCGGTGTACATCCGCTCGACGGCGCGCTGGATCATGCCGGCGACGCAGGCATCGGGGTCACCGCCGAACTCGGAGAGGTCCTCGGCGTGCAGCGGAAGGTCGGAGGTGAGGTACTTGGTGAAGATGTCGCGGGCGGACTCCACATCTGGTCGCTCGATCTTGATCTTCACGTCGAGCCGGCCGGGTCGCAAGATCGCCGGGTCGATCATGTCCTCACGGTTGGACGCGCCGATGACGATGACGTTCTCGAGCCCCTCGACCCCGTCGATCTCGCTCAGCAGCTGCGGCACGATGGTGTTCTCGACGTCGGATGACACCCCGGACCCGCGAGTACGAAACAGCGAGTCCATCTCGTCGAAGAACACGATGACCGGGGTGCCCTCGGACGCCTTCTCCCGGGCCCGTTGGAACACCAACCGGATGTGCCGCTCGGTCTCGCCGACGTACTTGTTCAGCAGCTCGGGGCCCTTGATGTTGAGGAAGAAGCTCTTGCCCTCCTCGCCGGTGCGGGCTGCGACCTTCTTTGCCAGCGAGCTGGCGACCGCCTTGGCGATGAGCGTCTTTCCGCATCCGGGCGGACCGTACAGCAGGATCCCCTTCGGGGGCTTCAGCTTGTGCTCGGTGAACAGGTCCGGATAGAGGTACGGCAGCTCGATGGCGTCACGGATCGCCTCGATCTGGCGCATCAGCCCGCCGATCTGGCCGTAGTCGATGTCCGGGACCTCCTCGAGCACCAGCTCCTCGACCTCGGTCTTGGGGACCTTCTCGTAGACGTAACCGGCCCTGGCGTCGAGCAGCAGCGAGTCGCCGGCGCGCAAGGTGGTCTTGCGCAGCGAGTCGGCGATCCGCACGACGCGTTCCTCGTCGGCGTTGCCGATCACCAGCACGCGGTCGCCGTCGGCGAGGGTCTCCTTGAGCATCACCACCTCGCCGACCTGCTCGAAGCGCAGTGCCGCGACCACGTTGAGGGCCTCGTTGAGCAGCACCTCCTGGCCGCGGTGAAGCTCCTCGGGGTCGATGCTGGGGCTGATCGCGACGCGAAGCTTGCGGCCGCCGGTAAAGACATCGACGGTGTCGTCGTCGTTTCGGTGCAAGAAGGTGCCGAACCCGGTGGGGGGCTGCGCCAGCCGGTCAACCTCCTCCTTGAGCGTGAGGATCTGGTCCCGCGCCTCGCGCAGCGTCGATGTCAACCGCTCGTTCTGGGCCGTCGTGGCGGCCAACCGCGCGTGCGCCTCGGCCAGCCGGGCCTCGATGCTGCGGTTGTCCCCGGGCACCGACATCAACCGGTGCCGCAGGTGCTCGACCTCGGCCCGTAGGTACTGCACCTCGCTGTCTCGAGCACCTGTCGAGCGAGGCTTGTCCGGTCGCTCCGACATCGCCACACCTCCACGGATGGGGGTTCAGGGCACGACCCTACCCTCGGGTTCGCCCTGTCGCCCGGGTTGCCACGCACTGTGTCCCGATCGTCATCTGGTGCCGATTTCCCGGACCAGTCACTGCCTGGCGGCCCCAGAGGGCCGTGGCGCAGCGGACACCCCAGCAGCGTCCTCGTCGGGCCGAGGACCGGTGTAGTCCGGCCCGTACGCGCCGGGCGCCGGGCGCCGACTGCGCCGCGGCGGCCGATGTCCGGGGGCCATCCGGCGGGCGGTCACCAAGAACGCGGTGTGGCCGACCATGGCGTGGTCGGGGCGGATCGCGAGCCCCTCCACGTGCCAGGACCGCACCAGCGTCTCCCAGGCGTACGGCTCGGTGAAGCCGCCGTGCTCACGCAGGGTCTCCACGAGGCGCCCGAGCTGGGTGGTGGTCGCGACGTACGAGCACACCACGCCCCCGGGTGACAGCGCGGCGGCGACGACTGCGACGCACTCCCATGGTGCGAGCATGTCGAGGACGACCCGGTCGACGTCGCGCTCGGCGAGCTGTTCGGCGAGGTCACCGACGGTCAGCCGCCACGCCGGGTGCGCGCCGCCGTACAGCTCCTCGACGTTGCGCCGGGCCACCTCGGCGAAGTCCGGGCGCCGCTCGTAGGACGACACCAGTCCGGTAGGCCCGACCACCCGCAGCAGCTGGGCGGTCAGCGCCCCCGAGCCGGCCCCGGCCTCGACCACCCGGGCGCCGGGGAACACGTCGGCCGCGGAGAGGATCTGCGCCGCGTCCTTGGGATAGACGACCGCCGCCGCCCGCGGCATCGCGACGACGTGCTCGCTGAGCAGCGGGCGGAGCACCAGGTACGCGGCCCCACCGGAGGAGCGGACCACCACGCCTTCGAGCGACCCGATCAGCTCGTCGTGGGCCACCGCTCCCTTGTTGGTGAAGAACTGGGCGCCGGCCTCCAGCCGGATGCTGTGGCGCCGGCCCTTGGCGTCGGTGAGCCGCACCCACTCCCCGGGCAGCAACCGGCCCCCACGGGCCGCCGACCAGGTCGGCGGCGGACCGGGAGCACCGTCGGGTTCGGCCACGGGGTCAGGCGCGGGCGAAGGCGGCGTCGACGTCGGCGGTCACCAAGACACCGAACACCGAGCCGTCGGCCTCCACCAGGAGGTACTCCGAGGATGGGGTGTGGTGCATGGCTCGTACCAGAGCCTCTCCGGTCAGGTCGGCGGGGAGCATCAGTCCCGGCTCCAGCCGACGGGCCACCGCACCGGTGCTGAGCCAGGGGCGGCGGCCCTCGGGAGTCGCCAGCACCGCTTGTTCGTTGACGACGGCCAGCGGCTCACCGGCCGGACCGAGCACGACGAGGCCTCCCGCGTCACACTCGCGCGCCCGCCGTACCGCCTCGGCGAGGGGCACGTCCTCGGGTACCGCCAAGGCACGGCGCGCCAGCGTCCTCGCCACCAGTGCGGGCATCCGGCGGCGCAGCCGCGCCACCTGGAGTGCGTTGCTGGAACCGGTCCACAAGAACACCGCGAGGACGAACGCCATCACGAAGTCGACGAGGCTCGGACGAACGCCGAACACCGCAGGAAGGAACAACGGGTAGGCGAGTACCAGGCAGGCGACCGCACGGCCCGACCAGCCCGCCACCGCGGTGGCCAGGTTGGGCCGGCCGGTGATCGCCCAGACCGCGGCGCGAAGCACCTTGCCACCGTCGAGCGGCAGGCCCGGGACGAGGTTGAAGACGGCGACCACGAAGTTGGACAGGGCGAGACCCTCGAGCGCGAAGTTGATCAGACCGGGAGAGGTCAGCATGCTCGCCAACCAGGCGACCGCAGCAACGGCGGCTGAGGTGATCGGACCCACGACCGAGATCCAGAACTCCCGCTTCGGCGATGTCACCTCCCCCTCGATCGTGGTTACGCCGCCCAGGAAGTGCAGGGTCACCGAGGACACCTGCATGCCGAATCCGCGAGCCGCCAGCGCGTGGGAGATCTCGTGCAGCAGGACCGACAGGTACAGCAGCACCGCGAAGGCGAAACCGGCGGCGTACACCAAGCCGCCCAGACCCGGCGCAACCGCGTCCACCCGTGGCGCCACCAATACCGAGATGAACACCGCGACCACGATCCATGAGGAGCGGACCAGCACGTCCACACCGGCGATCTGACCGACCCGCAGCGTTCCGGGTTCCCGCGGTCTGGGGTCAGTGCCACCGGACTTTCGGGTTGTGCCGTCCACTCCGCCACGCTAGCGCGGAACTGTCGGTGAGCTGTCATAACCTTCCGGACATGGCCACCGACCTGTTCCCGGAGCGCACCGAGAGGGGTCGTTCGCCGCTTCCGGCCGACGGGGACCGCGTGGTCGCCAGCCTGTCGCCGAGCCGCGCAGCCGACTTCATGACCTGCCCGTTGCTGTACCGGTTCCGCGTGCTCGATCGGCTTCCGGAGGCCCCGAGCCAGGCTGCGGTCCGGGGCACCGTGGTCCACAGCGTGCTGGAGCGACTGTTCGACCTGCCGGCACCGGAGCGGACGCCGCAGGCGGCGCACACCATGGTCGCCCGGCAGTGGGAGCGGCTGGTGGGCGACGAGCCCGAGTTGGCCCAGATGTTCGCCGGAGCCGACGGCGACGCCGTCGGCTCGTGGCTCGCCGAGTGCCGCACGCTGCTGGACCTGTACTTCCAGCTCGAGGACCCGAGCCGCCTCGAACCTGTCCAGCGGGAGCTCTACGTCGAGCACGTGCTCGAGTCGGGGCTGCTGCTGCGCGGCTACATCGATCGGGTCGACGTCAACGCCGCCGGCGCCGTGCGGGTCGTCGACTACAAGACCGGACGCGCACCGAGCGAGCTGTTCGAAGCCAAGGCGCTGTTCCAGATGAAGTTCTACGCGCTGGTGCTGTGGCGCAGCAGCGGCCGCATCCCTGACCTGCTGCAGCTGGTCTACCTGGGCAACGGTGAGGTGCTGCGCTACGCACCGCACGAGCAGGACCTCGTGGCCACCGAGCGCAAGGTCAACGCGGTGTGGGATGCGATCGCCCGCGCCACCATGACCGGCCGCTGGCTGCCCCGCCGCTCGGCGATGTGCGGCTGGTGCGACCACCAGGCGCTCTGTCCGGAATGGGGCGGCACGCCTCCGCCGCTTCCAGGAGGCGACGACTCGCCCTGCACCGCGGGTGCTGCCCGCGACATCACCGGTCAGTAGAGGTGGCAGGCGACGTCGACGTCGCCGCAGCGCCGGAGCCGCGGGTCCTCCCCGTCGCAGAAGTCGACCTCGACGCCGGCGTCGGCGTTGCGCACGGCCGCCACGCCGCTCCAGAACGGGTCGTCCGGGGTGTCCGATCGCAGCCGGTCGACGAGATCCCCGACGGCGACGGCCGTCGACCCCGAACCTGGGGTAAGCAGGGCCGGGCCGCCGGGCTCGTCGAGGCCGGCAATGTCGCCGACGATCCGACGCTCCCGGTCGTAGTCATCTGGCGGCACCGAGGCCCAGTGCCGCTCGAGCAGCGCCCGGAGGTCGGGGCGCTCCCAACCGCAGACCTCGAAGGCGGCCGGACAGCGGGGATGGAAGGCGCATCCGCTCGGCGGCGCCGCGGCGTCCGGGATCTCTCCGCGGGGCAGGTCCTTCGGCACCGAGCGGTCCGGGTCCAGGTCGGGAATCGCGGCGAGCAGTGCCTTGGTGTACGGGTGCTTGGGGTCGGCGAAGATGGCAGCGGTAGGTCCGATCTCCACCACGCGCCCCAGGTACATGATCGCCACCCGGTCGCAGAAGAACTTCGCGCTGGCCAGGTCGTGGGTGATGTAGACGTACGTCAGGTTCAGGCTCTCCTTGAGGTCGACCATGAGCTGCAGGATCTTCGCCCTGACGCTCATGTCGAGCATCGAGATCGGTTCGTCCGCTACGAGCAGGGTGGGACCGGTGATGATCGCCCGCGCCAGGACTGCCCGCTGCTTCTGACCGCCGGACAGGTCGGAGGGGTACTTGTCCAAGAACTGCTCCGCCGGGGCCAAGCCAACCCGCTCGAAGGCCTCCGCCACGTGGCGCCGGAGCTCGGGTCGGCGGACCAGCTTGTGTATCAGCAACGGATGCCCGACCTGCTCGACCAGGGTCATGGCGGGGTTGAGCGCAGCGTTGGGGTCCTGGAAGACCATCTGCAGCCGGGTGCGCATCCGGCGGAGCGCTCGCTCGTTGAGCCCGACGATGTCCTCGCCGTCGAAGCGGATGTGGCCACCGGTCGGTTGGACGAGACCGAGCAGCGCCCTGCCCAGCGTGGTCTTGCCGCTGCCCGACTCGCCTACGAGTCCCAGCACCTCCCCAGTGCGCAACCGCAGCGACACCCCGTCGACGGCGCGGACGCTTCCGGTGTCGCGGCCCAGCAACCGGGCCAGGCTGCTGCCCCGCAGCTCGAAGTGCACGCTGACGTCTTCGACGTCGATGAGCGTGCCCGGGTCACCGGACTCAGGCCTCCTCGGCACTGCTGATCTCCTCCCGCTCGAGGGGCTCTCGATCGACGTCGGTGACGTCGCCTCCTCCCTGGTGCAACCAGCAGGACGCCTGGCTGCCGACAGGGGTGGGCCGCAGCCGCGGCGCTCGAGCCGGGCACACCCTCATCGCATCCGGGCAGCGCGGGTGGAACCGGCAGCCGCTCGGCGGCGACACGAGGTCTGGGGGCGCGCCCGGGATGTAGTTCAGCCCGGTGGTGGTGAGGGAGATAGTCGAGCGCAGCAGCTCGCGGGTGTACGGGTGCTGCGGGGAGCGAAACACCTCGCGGGCGGCTCCGATCTCGACAACCTCTCCGGCGTACATCACCGCAACACGGTCGCACGCCTCGGCGACGATGCCCAGGTTGTGGGTGATCAGCAGCAGCGCGGTGTCGATCTGTTGCCGCAGGTCCGCCAGCAGCGCGATGATCTGCGCCTCGACGAGCACGTCGAGGGCAGTGGTGGGCTCGTCAGCGACGACGAAGGCGGGTTCGAGCACGAGCGCCAGGGCGATCATGAGGCGTTGCCTCATCCCCCCGGAGAACTCATGAGGGTACGAGCGGTAGCGCGTCGGTGGGATCCCGATCCGGCGCAGGATGGCCAACGCCCGCTGGCGCGCCTGGGGGCGGTCAAGACCCGATAGGTGGGTTCTCAGCGCCTCCTCGAAGTGCTCGCTGATCCGCATCAGCGGGTTCAGCCGGGTGAGCGGCTCCTGGAAGATCATCGCCAGGTCGGTGCCCCGCAGGCCGGCGCGGCGGCTCGTTGGCATCGCCAGCACGTCGCGACCCTGGTACTCCAGGCTGCCATCCATCTTGGCGCCGTCGGGCAGCAGCCCCAGCAGGCCCCGGCCGAGGGTGGACTTCCCGCAGCCGGACTCCCCGACGAGGCCGAGAGTTTCGCCCGCTCGCACCTCGAACGACACACCGTCGACGGCTCGTACCGGCCCCCGTTCGGTTCCGTACCAGATCCGCAGGTCCCGCGCCGACACCACCACGTCACCGGCGCCCCGCCGGTCCTGGTCCACCTGGCGTGGCTGCCTCCCGCCCCTCACTGCGACGGCTCGCCGTCCGGCCCCGGCAGCTGCACCGGCAGCAGCTTGCGCCGGCGGAGGGTGGGGTTGACGGTCTCGTTCAGGCCCTCCCCGACCAAGGTGAGCCCGGTGACGAGCAACACGATGGCCAGCCCGGGAAACGTCGCCGTCCACCACACGCCGGAGGCGACGTCACTCAGCGCCCGCTTGAGGTCGTAGCCCCATTCGGAGGCGTTCTGCGGCTGGATGCCGAGGCCGAGGAAACCCAGCGCGGCCAGCGTGCCGATGGCATCGGCGGCGTTGAGGGTGCCGACGACCGGGACGCTCTGCACGACGTTGGGGAAGACGTACTTGCGCATGATCGTGACCCGGTTGGCGCCGATCGAACGGGCGGCTTCGACGTAGGTGGCTTCCCGAGCGCTGATCGTGGTGTTGCGCACCACCCGGAAGTACTGCGGGATATAGATCACCGTCAGTGACAGCGCCGCCGCCAGGATGCCCCCGCCGAGCCGCTCCACGAGCAAGAAGGCGAACACGATCGCCAGCAACAGTGAGGGAAAGGCGTACAGCGCGTCCATCAAGAGCAGCAGGATCCGGTCCAGCCAGCCGCCCAGGTAGCCGCTGACCAGACCGAGGATGACACCGATGAGCAAAGAGGCTGCCAGCGACAACAACACCACCTGCAGCGCGGTCCGGCTACCCCACATCACCCTCGACAAGACGTCGTAGAACTGGTCGTTGGTGCCGAACGGATGCGCACCGCTGGGGGTGCCTCGCTTCGGGAACGGCACCCCGCCGGCGCTCTTCTGGGCGAAGCCGTAGGGCGCCAGCCACGGTGCGAAGACGGCCGCCACGACGAAGGCGAGCGTGATGAACAAGCCGATGAACAACAGCCAGCGCGCGACACCCTGGGTGCGGACCACCGGGGTGGCCAGCCGTCGCAGCGACCGCACGGTTCGGCTGGGAGCGGCCGTCAGCCCGTTCGCGGTCCCTTCGACGGCCATCAGTACCGGATCCTCGGGTCGATCAGCGCGTTGACGATGTCGACGACGACGCTGATCACGACCACGACCACGGCGAACAACGTGATGATGCCCTGCACCGCGGCGTAGTCGCGGGCACCGATGTAGTCGACCAGCTTGCGGCCCAGCCCCGGCCAGTTGAACGTGGACTCGGTGAGCACCGCGCCCGAGAGCAGCAGCGCGACCTGCAGCCCGAGGATGGTGACGAACGGAACCAGGGCGTTGCGGAAGGCGTAGGCCACGAGGACCCGGCGTTCAGGCAGGCCACGGGCACGTGCCGCCTCGACGTAGTCGCCGCGAAGGGTCTGCAGCATGTTGACCCGCACCAGCCGGATGAACACCCCGCACAGCAGCAGCCCCAGCGTCACCGCGGGCAGCACGAGGTGCAGGAGCACGTCTCGCACCGCAGTGGTGTTGCCGGCGAGAATTGCGTCGAGCAGCAGCACATGGGTCCGCGGCTGCACCTCGAACTGGGTGATCGGTGTCGACATGCCACTGGTCGGAAACCAGCCGAGCTTGACCGCGAACAGCAGCTGCGCCAGCAGGCCGACGAAGAACACGGGGGCGGCGTAGCTGACGATGCCGAAGACCCGGATGATCACGTCGGGCACGCTGTCGCGGAACCGCCCGGCGAGCACCCCCAGCGGGACCCCGACCACCAGGGCCACCAGCAGGGCGGACAGCGTGAGCGTGAGAGTTGCTCCACCGTTGTCACGGACGACCTGTGTGATCGGGATGTTGTCGGAGATGGTCTTGCCGAAGTCGAAGCGCACGACGCTGCCGAGGTACTCCAGGTACTGCTGCAACAGCGGGCGGTCGAGCCCTAGCGCCGCGCGACGCTCCGCCAGCGCGGCCGGAGCCAGCCGGTCCCCCACCGCGGCGCTGACCGGGTCACCGGGCGCCACCCGCAGCAGCAAGAAGACCAGGGTCAGCAGCAACCACACCATCGGAAGGGTGAGCAGGAGCCGCTGCAGGATGTAGCGGGGAAGGGACCCGGACGCTCCACGCATGCCACTCCTCCTCGGCGCTCATCCAACCACCCGGCACCGGGCGCGAACATGGGGCCCAGCCACCAGCCGGGCCCCACGCCGCGCCTGTCACCCGTTCTTGGTGATCTTCCAGAACCGGAAGATGAACGACGGGTCGAGGGTGTCGGCAACGCCCTGCATGCCGGGGCCGGCTACCGCGACGTTCTTGCCGACCCAGCTGGGAATCAGCGGCACGTCCTTGGCGACCAGCGCCTGCAGCTGCTGGAAGATCTGCTCGCGCTGGCCCTGGTCCGACGTCGCCTGCTCCTGAGCCACCAGGCTGTTGGCCTGCTTGCTGGAGTAGCCGTTGGCGTAGAAGCCACCGTCGACGACGAACGGTGACAGGTAGTTGTCGGCATCCAGGAAGTCCGGGAACCAGCCGAGCTGGAACAGGTCGTAGGCGTTCTGCTTGTACAGCGTCTGGTACTGCTCCCACTCGGCGTCTTTGAGCGTGACCTTGAACAGGCCGGAGCCGTTCAGCTGGTCGGCGAGCTCCGACGCCTCGTCGACGGCGTTGGGGCCGTAGTGGGTGGGGGTGTAGCCGAGCGTCAGCGCGACCGGGGTCTGGACGCCGGCGTCGCTCAGGATCTTCTTCGCGGCGTCGACGCTGGGCTGGCCGTATCGCTGCTGGAAGGCGTCGACCTGGCCGGGGAGCCCCGGCGGAACGATGGAGTACAGCGGATTCACCGTGCCGTCATAAGCCCTTTGCGCGATCGCGTTGCGGTCGATGAGCTGCGCCACCGCCTGCCGAATCGCCGGGTTCTTGCCGACGTCGGTGTTGAACTGCCACACGAAGTAGCGGATCTCCGAGCCCTTGCCCTCGACGACGTCGACGCTGCTCTGCGACTTCAGGTCGTTGATCTCCGGTGGGGCCAGGCTTCGCCAGGCGACGTCGACCTCGTTCTTCTCGACGGCCAGCTTGAGGGCCGAGGACTCCGCGTAGTACTGCACGAACACCTGCGGTGCCTGCGGAGTGTTCGCGCCCTGGTAGCTGGGGTTGGCCGTCAGCACGGCCTGCTGGCCCGGCTTGTACTGGTCGAGGCGGTACGGACCCGAACCCACCACCTGGTTGTCGGGAAGCAGCGACTTCGCGGGGAAGAGCTCCTCGTCGACGATCGACGCGGTGGCGGTGGTGAGGACGAACTGGAACGTGGTGTCCGGGCGGCTCAGGTTGAACGTCACCGTGGTGTCGTCAGGCGCGTCTACCGACTTGACCGAGCCCAACAGTCCAGACGCCCCGTTCGGGTCGGCGATCTTGAGGTTGCGCTCGATGGAGAACTTGACGTCGCTGGAGGTGAGATCGTGGCCGTTGGAGAACTTCAGCCCCGGCTTCAGCTTGCAGGTGAACGTCTTCGGGTCGTCGTACTGGCACGACTGGGCCGCGTCCGGCTGGGGAGCGTTCTCGCCCGCCGGAATCGTCAGCAGGGTCTGGTAGATGTTGTACGACAGCGTCCAGGACCCGAGGTCGTACGACCCCGCCGGGTCCAGCGCGGTCACGCTGTCGGTGGTGCCGAGGATCCACGGGTCGCCGGACCCGCCGGCGCCTCCGCTGCTGCCGCCGCTGCTGCTGCCGCCGCTGCCACCACCTCCGCACGCGGCGAGGCCGAGGAGTGCCCCGGTGGCCAGGAGAGTCGTCAGATTGCGCTTGGGAAGCACTCGTCACCCCTCGGTTCGCGCCGGCCGACTTGGCAGGCTCGTGGCGGGCACACTAGCGAGGCACCGGACACTTGGGAAAGACCGGCCGGGTCACGAGTCGGTCACGGCGGCCGCTGACCGACCCTCGTCCCGCTCAGCGGGCGTTGAAGTACTTCGCCTCCGGGTGGTGCACCACGAGCGCGTCCGTCGACTGCTCTGGATGCAGCTGCAGCTCCTCCGAAAGCGTCACACCGATGCGCTCGGGCCGCAGCAGGCGTACGACCTGAGCCCGGTCCTCCAGGTCGGGACAGGCCGGGTAGCCGAAGGAGTAGCGCGACCCGCGGTAGCGCTGCCGCAGGATGTCGGCGAGGTCGCTGCCATCCTCGTCGCCGACGCCGAGCTCGATCCGGATCCGGGCATGCCAGTACTCCGCGAGCGCCTCGGTGAGCTGTACCGACAGGCCGTGCAGCTCCAGGTAGTCGCGGTAGGCGTTGGACTCGAACAGCCGGCCGGTGACCTCGGCGACCCGCCCGCCGACGGTCACCAGCGAGAAGGCGACCACGTCGAGCTCGCCGGCGTCCTTGGCCCGGAAGAAGTCGGCCAGGCACAGGTTCCGGTCCCGGCGCTGCCGGGGGAACCTGAAGCGGGCCACCTCGGCGGCGTGGCCGGAGGCGTCGAGAACCACCAGCTCGTCGCCCTCGGAGTAGCACGGCCAGTAGCCGTACACCACCGCCGGCTCCAAGATCGCCTCGGTCTGGATGCGGTCCAGCCACATCCGCAGCCGAGGGAGTCCCTCGCTGGCGACCAGCTCCTCGTACGACGGACCCGACCCGCGAGCGCCCCGTAGCCCCCACTGTCCGAGGAACGTGGCCCGCTCGTCGAGCCAGGAGGCGAACTCGGCGAGCGCGATACCGCGTACGACACGGTCGCCCCAGAAGGGCGGGGTGGGCACCGGGTTGTCCCCCGCGACGTCGGAACGGACCGGCAGCGGCCGGGCCGGAACCGTCTCGCGGGTTGAGGTCGGCGTCCGACGGCGGCGCAGCGCCGGCAGCGAGGCGCCGGGTACGCCGCGCTTGACCGCCATCGCGCTCTCCATCAGGCGGAGCCCCTCGAACGCGTCCCGCGCGTAGCGGACCTCGCCGTCGAACATCCCGGCGAGGTCGTCCTCGACGTAGGAACGGTTGAGGGCCGCGCCTCCGAGCAGCACCGGCCACCGAGCGGCCAGCCCGCGGGAGTTGAGCTCCTCGAGGTTCTCGCGCATCACCACGGTGCTCTTGACGAGCAGGCCTGACATGCCGATGACGTCGGCGTCGGAGCCGTCCGCGGCGTCCAGGATGGCGCTCACCGGTTGCTTGATGCCCAGGTTGACGACGGTGTAGCCGTTGTTGCTGAGGATGATGTCGACGAGGTTCTTGCCGATGTCGTGGACGTCGCCCTTGACGGTCGCCAGCACGATCGTGCCGCGTCCCTGCTCCTCGCTGCGGTCCATGTGCGGCTCGAGGTGTGCCACGGCCGCCTTCATGACCTCCGCGGACTGCAGCACGAAAGGCAGCTGCATCAGCCCGGCGCCGAAAAGCTCGCCGACCTCCTTCATCCCGGCCAGCAACTCGGTGTTGACGATGTCGAGTGCCCTGCGCCCGCGCCCGAGTGCCTCGTCGAGGTCGTCGAGCAGGCCGCCGCGCATCCCCTCCACGATCCGGCGCTGCAGGCGCTGGTCCAGCGGCAGCGCCGCCAGCTCGGCAGCTCGGTCTTGTCGCGCGCCGCCGGGCGTCTCGTCGGCGCAGAGCTCGAGCAGCCGAGCCAGCGGGTCGTACCCCGCCCGTCGCCGGTCGTGGACGAGGTCGAGGGCCACCTGGCGGCGCTCGTCGGAGATGCGCGCCAGCGGCACGATCTTGGCGGCATGCACGATCGCGGAGTCGAGTCCGGCCCCGACGCATTCGTGCAAGAAGACGGAGTTGAGCGCGACGCGGGCAGCGGCGTTGAGGCCGAACGACACGTTGGAGACCCCGAGCGTCGTGTGGACCTCCGGAAAGCGCTGCTTCAGCTGCCGGATCGCCTCGATGGTCTCCACCGCGTCGCGGCGGGTCTCCTCCTGGCCGGTGCCGATGGGGAACGTCAGGCAGTCGAGGAGGATGTCGCCGATCCGCATCCCCCACCGGCCGGTGAGGTCTTCGATCAGCCTCGTGGCGACCCGGACCTTCCACTCGCAGGTGCGGGCCTGCCCTTCCTCGTCGATGGTGAGCGCGACGACCGCGGCCCCGTGCTCGCGGACCAAGGGCATGATCCGGGCGAATCGGGAGCCCGGGCCGTCGCCGTCCTCGTAGTTGACCGAGTTGACGACCGACCTGCCGGCCAGCCGCTCGAGCCCCGCTTGGACGACGGCGGGCTCGGTCGAGTCCAACACGATCGGCAGCGTCGACGCCGTCGCGAACCGCGACGCGAGCTCGGCCATGTCCGCGACGCCGTCGCGCCCGACGTAGTCCACGCACAGGTCGAGCAGGTGGGCGCCGTCTCTGACCTGGGCCCGGGCGATGTCCAGACACTCGTCCCAACGCTGCGCCAGCATCGCCTTGCGGAAGGCCATGCTGCCGTTGGCGTTCGTCCGTTCGCCGATCGACAGGTACGACGCGTCCTGCCGGAAGGGTACGGCCTGGTACAGCGACGAGGCCCCGACCTCCGGTCGCGGCTCGCGAGGAGGCAGGGTCCGCCCCCGTACCCGCTCGACGACCCGGGCCACGTGCTCGGGGGTGGTGCCACAGCAACCGCCGACCAGACCGAGCCCGTAGTCGCGGGTGAAGGTGTCGTGCGCGTCGGCCAGCTGCTCGGGCGTCAGCGGGTAGCGGGCACCCTCGGGGCCCAGCTCGGGCAGCCCGGCGTTGGGCATGCAGCCGACCCCGACGACTGCGTGCCGCGAGAGGTGCCGCAGGTGCTCGCTCATCTCCGCCGGACCGGTGGCGCAGTTGAGCCCGATCATGTCGATACCCAGCGGTTCCAGCGCCGCCGCGATCTCGGTTCCGAGCAGCATCGCACCGGTGGTCTCGACGGTGACGTTGACGATTACGAGCGCGTCGCCGTCGCTGCGCTGCACTGCCCGACGGGCCGCGATCACCGCCGCCTTCGCCTGCAGCAGGTCCTGCGCGGTCTCGACGAGGAGAGCGTCCACACCGGCGGCCAGCATGGCGCGGGCCTGCTCCTCGTACGCCTGCGCCAGCTCGTCGAAGCTGACGTGTCCGAGTGTGGGCAGCTTGGTGCCCGGCCCCATGGAACCGAGCACCCAGCGTGGCCGTTCGGGGGTTGCCCACGCGTCGGCGGCCTGACGGGCCAGCTCGGCTCCGCGACCCGAGAGCTCACCGATCCGGTCCGCGATCCCGTACTCGCCGAGGTTGCCGAGGTTGGCGCCGAACGTGTTGGTGGTCACGGCGTCCGCCCCGACCTCCAGGTAGCCGTCGTGGATGGCCCGGACGACGTCCGGGCGGGTGACGTTGAGGATCTCGTTGCACCCCTCGAGGCCCTCGAAGTCGTCGATGCGGAGGTCTTGGGACTGCAGCATCGTCCCCATCGCACCGTCGGCGACGACGACGACTTCGCTGAGAGCGGCGCGCAGCGAGCTTTCGGTCATGCTGCCTCGGGGGATTTGGTACGGCGGAATCTTCAGCCTACCCGTCCGGGCCGGGGCCGTAGGGTGGCGACGTGCGCTCCACCGAGCAGCTTCCGGATCTGGTCGACCCCATCATGGTGGCGGCGTTCGAGGGCTGGAACGACGCCGCCGAGGCCGCGTCCGGGGTCATCGACCACCTGCTCGACGCCTGGGAGCCAGATCAGGTCGCCGAGATCGACCCGGAGGACTACTACGACTTCCAGGTGAACCGGCCGCACATCGGCATCGGCGACGACGGCGCTCGTACGATCAGCTGGCCGACGACGCGCCTTTACGTCGGCCGGCCGACCGGGTCGGCTCGCGACCTCGTGCTGGTGCGCGGGCTCGAACCGAACATGCGCTGGCGCGAGTTCTGTGCCGAGCTGGTCGAGGCCGCCGACGCGATGGGCGTACAGCTCGTCCTCGCCCTCGGCGCCCTGCTGGCCGACACGCCGCACACCCGCCCGATTCCCATCACCGGCACCGCCAGCGACCCGCAGCTCGCCGCGGCGTTGGACTTCGAGGCATCCCGCTACGAAGGCCCCACCGGAATCAACGGGGTCTTCCAGGAAGCCTGCGGCCGGGAGGGTCTGCCGTGCGCGTCGCTGTGGGCGGCGGTGCCGCACTACGTCGCGCAGCCGCCGTGTCCCAAGGCCACCCTTGCCCTGCTCGGCCGGCTCGAGGACCTGGTCGAGACGACGATCCCGCTCGGTGACCTCGTCGAGGAGGCTCGAGCCTGGGAGCGCGGGGTCGACGAGCTGGCCCACGAGGACCACGAGATCGCCGAGTACGTCGAGTCGCTCGAGAAGGCCCGGGACACCAGCGAGCTGCCGGAGGCCAGTGGCGAGGCCATCGCCCGTGAGTTCGAGCGCTACCTCAAGCGCCGCCCCCCCAACGACTGACGATCCGAGAGTTTCGGTCCCACGATCCGAGAGTTTCGGTTTCAAGCAGCCGCGCCGGGATGGCCGAAATCCACGGATGGTCGAGCCGGAACTCACGGATGGTCGGTCGGAAACTCACGGATGGTCAAGGGGGGTGCCGAGCAGGGTGTGGGTGAGGGCTCGTACGACGGTCGGCGCCTCCAGCTCCTCCGCCGGTGCCGCGGCGCCGCTGACGTGAACCACCGCATGCTCCGCGCCGGCGAGCGCGCTCTCCGCCCACACGTCGATGGCGGCCAAGGCTCGGGGAGTGTCCAAGTCGTCGCACAGCGCATCACGTACGGTCGCCACCAGTGTCCGGACCTGCGGAGCCGCGCTGCGGGTGACCGCCCGGCGCCAGCGCGCCAGCCGGGCCTCGGCGTCGCTGAGATCAAGGTCGGACCACTCGCGGTCGCTGCGGTAGTGACGGGCGAGCAGACTCAGCCGGATTGCGAGCGGGTCATGGCCGTCCTCGCGCAGCCGGGACACCAACACCAGGTTGCCGCGCGACTTCGACATCTTCTCGCCCGCGTACCCCACCATCCCGGCATGGACGTACGCCTGCGCGAACGGATGCTCGCCGAGCGCAACCTGCGCCTGCGAGGCCGACAGCTCGTGGTGGGGAAAGACCAGGTCGTTGCCACCGCCTTGTACGTCGAAGCCGATGCCCAGGCTGTCGAGCGCCATGGCCGCGCACTCGACGTGCCAGCCCGGCCGACCGGAGCCGAACGGCGAGTCCCACGACGGCTCACCGGGTCGCGCCCCCCGCCACACCAGGCCGTCGAGCGGGTCCCGCTTGCCCGGCCGGTCAGGGTCACCCCCGCGCTCGGCTGAGAGCGCCCGCATCGTCTGCTCGTCGTAGCCGCTGACCTCCCCGAAGGACGGGTCGCTGTGCACGTCGAAGTAGAGGTCCCCGTCGACGGCGTAGAGCGCGCCACGCTCCCGCAGCCGCTCGATCAACGCGACAATACGTGGCATCGACTCCACCGCCCCGACGAAGTCATCGGGCGGGCTGACGCCCAAAGCCTCCATGTCGTCTCGGAACAGCTCGATCTCACGGCCCGCCAGCTCGGTCCAGTCCTCGTCCCGCTCTCGGGCCCGCTCCAGCAACGGGTCGTCGATGTCGGTCACGTTCTGCGTGTACGCGACGTCCAGACCGGCGTCCTGCCAGACCCGACGCAAGACGTCGTACGCGACGTAGGTGGCCGCATGGCCGAGGTGGGTGGCGTCGTACGGCGTGATCCCGCACACATACAACCGCGCCTTGCCGGTCGGATGCGGCTCGACGAGACCACCGCTCCTCGTGTCGTGCAGGCGGGGCAGTTTCCCCTTTCCCTGCCCCAGGTCGACCAGCGAAGGGACCGGCGGGGCCGGCCAGGAGCGCATAGCCGACACCCTAACCAGGCAGCGTCAGAACGCCGGCCAGGGGATCGCCGGCCAGCCCGGGGACGGGCGCGGGTGACGACGGGTGCGCAGCAGCCGCTCCACCCGCCAGCGCAGCCGGGCCAGCTCGTCGGAGCGCAGCAGCTCGCCGAGCCGCGCCAGCGTCGCGGTCTCGCCCAACACCGCCCGCAGTCGTTGCAGGGCCTGCTCATCGGGTTGGGTGAGAGGGCGTCCGGCCCACCCCCACAGCACGCTGCGCAGCTTGTCTTCGACGTGGAAGGTGACCCCGTGGTCGCAGCCTCGGATCTCGCCGGTCACACCGACGAGCACGTGACCCCCCTTGCGGTCGGCGTTGTTCACCACCGCGTCGAAGACCGACATGCTCCGCAGCGTCGGCGTATCGGCGTGGACCAGCGAGACGAGGTCGTCGCGCTCGTCGACCGCGTCGAGGACGCGCAGCCAACCGGGGCCGACCTCGTGGCGCCGGACGAGATCGACGACACCGGCCTGCGGGTCCTCGTCCACCCACTGCTGCACCATGCCGGGACCGAACGGGCCGGAGCCCATCACCGTCGGTGGTACGACGTCCCAGCCTGCCAGCTGTGCGAGCTCGTACGCCGCCACCTCTCGACCCGCCAGCGAGCCGTGCGGGAAGTCCCACAGCGGGCGCTCGCCGCGGACCGGCTTGTAGACGCAGGGCAGGGCGACACCCTCCGACTCGACGGCCCCGAAGAACGTCGCGTTGGAAGCCGCCACGAGCCGGCCCTCGACCGCGACCTCGCCGTGTGCCAGAACCGCCGCGACGTCGGCTTGCGTGACGTCCACCTCAGTCGCGGCTGAGGCGCTTGAACCCGTTGGCCCGCGGGCACAGGTGCCCCGCTGGGTCGATGGGATTGCCACAGAACGGGCAGGCGGCTCGACCGGCGCCGACAACCACCCTCGCCCGCGACGTGAACTCCCGAGCCATCTGCGAGGTGATCGTGACCACGAGTGCCTCGTGCGCCTCGTCGTCCTCGGTCTCGGTCTGCGCGAACGCCTCGACGACGACCGCTGCTAGCTTCTCGTCCCACGCCAGCGTCATCGTGCCGACGCGGAACTCCTCCTCGATGGGCTGATCGAGCGGCGCGGTGTCACCCGGGTCCAGATCCTGCTGCTCGTCGGCGCCCGTGACCACTGCCAAGACGATGCGGTCCAGGCTGGGGGCTTCGCCCTGAACCCGTGAGAGCAGCTCCCCGAGCCGCTCGGCCAGGATCGCCACCTGCTCCTTCTCCAAGGCAACGGAGGTGAGCCGGCTGCCTTCTCGCGCCTGCAGGAAGAACGTCCGCTCCCCGGGCGGACCGACGGTTCCGGTCACGAACCGCTCAGGGGAGTCGTACCGGTGGATGAGCATGCATCGAGCCTAGGCGGTGCCGGAGCCGCCGCCGACTGCAGCGTCGCTGCTGCGCCGTCGCCGGGATCGGCGCGCCGGTGGCTTCAGCCCGGACAGGTCGCTTCCGGTGTCGTTGAGGTACAGGACGAAGGGGCGCAGCTCGGCGTACGAGATCACGCTCAGCGATCCGGGACCGACCACCAGCCGCTGGAACGAGTCGAGGTGGAGGCCGAGGGCGTCGGCGAGGACCGCCTTGATCACGTCGCCGTGGCTCACCGCGACCCAGACCGCCTGGGCCCCGTGCGCCTGGGCGACGACCCCGTCCCAGCGGCGCACCGAAGCCACGGCCCGGTGTGCCATGTCGGCCAACGCCTCACCGTCGGGGAACCGCGCGGCGCTGGGATGCGCCTGCACGATCCGCCACAGTGGCTGCTTGGCCAACGCCTTGAGCGACTGCCCCGTCCAGGCGCCGTACCCGCACTCGATCAGCGCCCGGTCCCGGTGGACGTGAGGTGGCGAGGACTGCGCCGCCGCGATCGCCTGGGCGGTCTGCAGCGTCCGCTGCAGCGGGCTGCTGACGACCTCCGCCAACGGCAGCGCGGCCAGTCGGGCAGCCACGGCGTCCGCCTCCCGCCGCCCTTGCTCGTCCAGCGCGACACCTGGCGCCTGACCGGCCAACACCCCGTCGGCGTTCGCGGCCGTGCGCCCGTGCCGGACGAGGATCACGGTGGTCACGGCGCTCACCCTAGGTGGGAAACCGGTCGCCATCTCTTCATCGCGCACAATGGGAACGTGATCGTCGACTGCGCGGTCTATCGAGACGGTGCTCGGGTGCCGCTCGACGGTGACCGCCCCGACCTGCGCACCGCCTGCGCCGCGCTCGGTGACGACGCCGGCTTCTTGTGGCTGGGCTTGTACGAACCGGCCCGCGACGAGCTCGACACCGTCGCCACCATGCTCGGGCTGCACCCACTGGCGGTGGAGGACGCCGTCGAGGCGCACCAGCGACCCAAGCTCGACGCCTACGAGGACGACCTTTTCCTGGTGCTCAAGACCCTGTGGTACGTCGAGGTCAACGACGCGGTGGAGACCGGTGAGATCAGTGTCTTCCTCAGCTCGCGCTACCTGGTGACCGTGCGCCACGGTGCCGGCATGGAGCTCGCTGGCGTACGCCGCAGGGCCGAGGCGAGAACGTCGGTGCTCGGACACGGTCCCGCGGCGGCGCTATACACCGTCTGCGACTCGGTCGTGGACCGCTACACCGAGGTGGCAGCTGCCCTCGAGACCGACGTCGACGAGGTCGAGGCATCGGTCTTCTCCGACGCGCGCACCCGCGACTCCGAGCGGATCTACCGGCTCAAGCGAGAGCTGTTGGAGATGCGGCGGGCGGTCCTGCCGCTGCTGGAGCCGCTGCAGCTGCTTGCCTCCGGCCACGTCGACCTGGTGCCGCCGAGGGCCGCTCCGTTCTACCGGGACGTCGTGGACCACCTCACCCGGGTGGGCGAGAGCGTCGACAGCCTGGACCACCTGCTGGACAACGCGCTGAACGCCCACCTGGCCCGGATCTCGGTGCAGCAGAACGAGGACATGCGCAAGATCTCGGCGGTCGCCGCGCTGTTTCTCGCGCCGACGCTGATCGCGGGCGTCTACGGCATGAACTTCGACCACATGCCCGAGCTGCACTGGCTGCTGGGCTATCCGTTTGCGCTGCTGGCGATGGTCGCGGTGTCGGCGACGTTGTACTACCGGTTCAAGCGCTCCGGCTGGCTGTGACCGGGTCGGACCCGGCGATCTCCCGACATCTGCTTCGCCCAGGCCCATCTGCGGTCGGGAGATCCGGCGCGGGCGGCGGAGCTCAGGTGGCAGGGATCGTGCCGGTGGCGAGCAGCAGCAGCAGTCCGGCGCCCAGCGCCACCCGGTACCACACGAACACCGTGATGCTGTGATTGGCCACGAACCGCAGCAGCCAGGCGATGGCGGCGTACGCCACCACGAAGCTGACCAGGGTCGCCACCAGCGTCGGGAGCCAGCCGATGCCGCCCCCCAGGGCCTGCGGCAGCTCGTAGATCGCGGCACCGACGAGCGCCGGGATCGAGAGGAAGAACGACAGCCGGGTCGCGGTGACCCGGTCGAGACCGAGGAACAAGCCGCCGGAGATGGTGGCCCCGGAGCGGGACACCCCAGGCACGAGCGCCACACACTGCAGCACCCCGACCACGAGCGCGTCGCGCATCCCGATGTCGCGCTCGCCACGCCGCTGGGTGGCGACGCGCTCCGCGGCCACCATGACCGCGCTCCACGTCACCAGCGCACCCGCCACCCACCACAAGCTGCGCAGCGGCCCGGTCACCAGCGGCTTGCCCAGCACACCGGCCACCACGATCGGGACGGAGCCGGCGATCACGTACCAGCCGAACCGGTGGTCGAAGCTGCCCCGCCGCTCGGGCCGCACCAGGCCCGTCACCCAGGCCGAGGTGATCCGCCAGATGTCACCCCGGAAGAAGACGATCACCGCGGCGATCGCCCCCACCTGGATCACGGCGGTGAAGGCCGTGATGTTGTCGTCGGCGATGGGAAGGCCCAGCGCCTGTTCGGCGATGGTCAGGTGACCGGTGCTGGACACCGGCAGGAACTCCGTGACACCTTCCACCACGCCCAGCACCACGGCGCTCAGCAGATCCACCCTCAGTCCCCTAACCCGCTGCGGTCCAGCGCGTCGGTCATGGTACGGAGGTCGGCGTGTCGTTCGTGGGAGGTCGCGCCGAACGGGCTCACCGTCAACGTCGTCACACCGGCCGCGGCGTACGCGGACAGCCGTTCGGTGATGCGCCCGACCGGCCCGATCAGCGCGGTCTGGTCGATCAGCTGCACGGGGACCGCTCCCATGGCCTCCCGGTGTCGCCGGTCGAGGTAGGCGTCCTGGATCCGGGCGGCGGCGTCCTCGAAGCCCATCCGCCGGGCGAGCGCGTTGTAGAAGTTCTGTTCGCGGCTGCCCATCCCGCCGACGTAGCGGGCGGTGTAGGCACGCAGAGCGTCCGCGCACGCGGTCAGGTCCTCGCCGACCATCACCGGAACCGTCGCAGTGACGTCGAGGTCGGTGACGCGGCGGCCGGCTCGTTCGGCCCCGGCCTGCAACGGCTGCAAGGACAGCTCGGCGTGCTCGGGGGCGAAGAAGATGCCAAGCCACCCGTCGGCGATCTCTCCGACCAGCTCGAGACTCCTGGGCCCGAGCGCCGCCAGGTAGATCGGGACCCCGGCGCGCAGCGGTCGGAACATCAGCCGGAGCGGCTTGCCCGGACCATCGGGCAGGGGCAGCGTGAAGTGCTCGCCGTCGTACGCCACGGTGCGCCGCTCCAGGGCCATCGCGACGATCTCGACGTACTCGCGGGTCCGGGCCAGCGGCTTGTCGAAACGCACCCCGTGCCAGCCCTCTGACACCTGCGGCCCGGAGACGCCGAGTCCCAGCCGGAAGCGCCCGCCGGACAGCATGTCGAGGGTGGCCGCGGTCATGGCGGTCATCGCCGGAGTGCGGGCCGGTATCTGCATGACCGCAGTGCCGAGGTCGATGCGCTCGGTGTGCGCGGCTATCCAGCCCAGCAGCGTCGGGGCGTCCGAGCCGTACGCCTCCGCCACCCACACCACCGAGTACCCGAGCCGTTCGGCCTCGCAGGCGAGTGAGATTCGCTCCTGCGCGTCGTCGCCCGAGCTGAGATGGCCGAGGTTGAGGCCGAGGCGCATGGGCCCTCCCAGGATCCGGCAACGACCCGCGAGCCTAGACCGTGGCGCTCCGCTGAACCCGGCGGGCGACGTGCAGGACGGCGCACCAGTGCCGGCGCACCCGAGCATCCGGGCGGGTGCCGAGCCGGCGCCGGATCTCGGTGTACAGCTGGGCCCGCTTGGCCGGTTCCATCGCGATGTGATGCGAGAACGTGTCCAGCAGGGCGACGTACTGGTCGGCGGTGTACGACACCTCCCAGACGTACCGTCGGACCGCGGCGTCCCCGAAGCAGCCGCTGGCGTCGATGTCCGCTCGCTCGTCGGGCAGGTCCGCCGGCCGAGGCGGTGGCCACTCCCCCACGTAGCTCTCGCCGATCGCGTCGTACACGTCCTGGATCTCGGTGAAGAACGGATCGAAGCCCTCCGGGAACGCGTGCAGCGCGCCCCAGAACGCCAGTCGGCCGCCCGGGCGCAGCAACGTGGCTGCCTTTTGGTAGCGGACCGCGGGGTCGACCCAGTGCCACGAGGTCGCCGCGTAGACCATGTCGAACAACGCCGGAGCTCCCTCCCAGGACTCGAAGGAGCCGACGTGGATCTGGACCGGGAGGCCGGCCAGGTTGCGGTGAGCGTGAGCAGCCAGCTGTGCGCCGAGCTCGACGCAGACGACCCGGAAGCCGCGCTCGAGCAGCGGTCTGGTCGCCTTGCCGGTGGCGCAGCCGATCTCGAGCAGCCGGGCACCGGGCGGCAGCTCGGCGAGGCCGACGAGATCGTCGAACAGCTCTTCGGGGTACGAGGGCCGTGCGGTGTGGTAGAGTTCGGCGGCCGACTCGAACGTGGCCCGCAACGACTCCCGGGTCTCGTTCATGCCACCCCCGGTCAGTGAGGTCGGCCGGGTGCGTTGCCGTCCGACGACCCGCCCGCCGCCGGGAGCGAGCGTACAGCCACTACCCTGCGCGCCATGCGGCAGCGAGCGGTGGGACGGACCGGTCTGCAGGTGTCTGCGTTTGGGCTCGGGACTTCGCTGTGGGGGCGGGACACCGACGAGTACGAGGCGCGCGACTGCCTGACCGGGTTCGTGGAGGCGGGCGGCACGCTGGTGGAGACGGCGCCCGGATACGGCGGCGGCCGCAGCGAGGAGGTGCTGGGGGGCTTGCTCGGCGACGTCGTGGGGCGCGACGACGTCGTGCTCGCCGCCGGGGCCGGGGTGTCAGCCTCGGGTGCGAAGGACGCCTCCCGCGCTGGGCTGCTGCGGTCCCTCGACCGGTCGCTGCAGCGACTCGGCGTCGACGCCGTGGACCTGTGGCAGGTGGGACCGTGGTCGGACCGGGTGCCCTGGGAGGAGACGCTGGCGGCGCTGGACGCCGCCGTCACCACCGGTCGAGCCCGCTACGTCGGAGTCTGCGGGTACGCGGGGTGGCAGGTGGCGCTGGCGCAGGCCTGGCAGTTGGCGTGGCCGCAGCGCATCCCATTGGCGTCGGCGGGAGTGGCCTACTCCTTGGCGGACCGCAGGGCCGAGCGCGACGTCTTTCCCGCAGCCGCGGCCCTGGGCCTGGGGGTGATTGCGTGCGCTCCACTCGCGGGCGGTGTGCTCAGCGCGAAGTACCGCACCGGCCTTCCGGCGGACTCCCGCGGCGCTGCCTCCCACCTCGAGCACACGGTGGCGCCGTACCTCGACGAACGCGGCCGCGGGATCGTCGAGGCCGTCGTCCGCGCCGCCGAGGGGCTGTCGCTGACCCCGGTGGAGGTGGCGCTGGCTTGGGTACGGGGGCGTCCGGGCGTGGCCTCGGTGATAGTCGGTGCCCGCACCGCGGCCCAGCTGCGGGGGGTGCTGACCGTCGAGGACGTCGAGCTCCCGGCGGAGATCGTGGCCGCACTCGACGACGTGTCGGGGCCTGATCGAGACTGACGATGGCGGACCCCTGGCGACAGCTCGACGACCCGTCGGTGTCACCGTTGCAGGTCGACGCCGCCGCCCGCCGGCAGCTCGGCGCCGTCTCGGCCGACGACCCCCGGCGGGTCGCTGGGTTGGCGACCTGGCTGGTGGGCCGGGCTGCGCTCGACGGTTCCACGGCGTTGCCGACCCCCGTCCTGACCGCCGCGCTGCGCGGCTACGGCGCCACCGACCTCGTACCCGGTGTGGAGCTCGCGGTGGAGCAGGACCGGCTGCTCGCGCTCGGTGACGAGCAGCTGGTGGCCTTACCTGACGTTCTCCGAGCCGAGGAGGCCGTGGCGGAGGAGGCGTTGCGGCTGGAAGGCGCCGGCCTGCTGTCGCTGGTGGCCGGCCGTGGCGACGGTCACCGGCTGTCGCTGCCGCAGCTGGCCCGGCTGCTCGAGCGTGCCGGTTCCGAGCCGATGGTGGTCGAGGGTGACCCGGACGCCCTCGAGCCGGACTCCCCCGGTCGTGGCTTCAACGACCTGCTGGGCAGTGGCCTGCTGCCCGTGGAGCTGCAACCTCAGGTCGCTGACTCGCCGGTGGGTGAGCTGTTGCAGGAGGTCCGTCGCGGCCGGCTGCCGGCGGTGTCGTCGCAGCAGCGAGACGTCGTCCTCGTGCCCTGTGCGGACGCCGGACAAGTAGAGCAGCGGATCCGCCAGCTGGTGGAGACCTCGATCCCGCGGATGCTGGGGGACGCGCCGGTCGTGCTGACGGTTCGGGCCGGCGGCGCCTGCGGGGCTGCGTCGTTGCGCGCGGCGCTGGAGGGCCCGGAGGTCCTGACCGTGCACGAAGCGGCTGGCCGGAGCTTCCCCGCGGTGGTGCTGGTGCTCCCCGCCGAGGCGTCCGGCTCCCTGACCCGTGCCCTGGTCGTCTCCGCGCTGCGCACCGTGGAGCGGCACGTCTCGATCGTGCACCAGGGCGGGGCGGCGTCGGCCCAGGCCGTCGCGACCCGCCCCCATCGCCCGCGGCTGACCCGACTGCCCGGTCTGCTGCGCGAGATGACTGCCTGAGGTCGCGCTGGCGTGGCAGCATGGGCCGCGATGGAGTTCGAGTTCCGGCGCCTCTGGCTCCCGCGCACTCAAAGCCGCTCCGCCGTGCGCCGACTGCTGACCGAGGCCGCGGAGTACGACGGCTGGGAGCTCGACCGGCTCCGGCTCTTCCCGGACGGCCGACGGCGGGTGGTGCTGCGCCGCCGGATCATCCGCGCCACCCGCACCTGGTGATCGCCGGGATGGTTGCCATCCCATGTTCACCTGGGATAGCAACACTTCCAATGGCGCACATCCCATTGGGAGTGTTGCTAAGCCATTGGAGGTACGCCGGCTCCGTCAGCTGCTCAGGCGAGGTCGAGGAACCGGTCGAGTACCCGCGCCCCGAAGCGCAGCGCGTCCACGGGTACCCGCTCGTCGACGCCGTGGAACAGCGCGGTGAAGTCCAGGTCGGCTGGCAGCCGCAGCGGCGTGAAGCCGTACGTCGCCATGCCCAGCCTGCTCCACGCCTTGGCGTCGGTGCCGCCGGACATCAAGAACGGCGCAACGTGCGCTCCGGGGTCCTCGGCGAGCAGCGCCGTCGTCATCGCGTCGACCAGATCGCCGCCGAAGTCGGTCTCGAGCGCCACGTCGTACGTCTCCACGTCGATGCTCACCCGGTCCCCGACCAGCGACCGCACCCGGTCGGCGAAGCTCGTCTCGTGCCCGGGCAGGAACCGGCCATCCACCCGTGCCGTCGCCTCGCCGGGAACCACGTTCACCTTGTAGCCCGCCTCGAGCATGGTGGGGTTCGCCGTGTTGCGGATCCCGGCCCCGATCATCCGCGCCGTCGAGCCGAACGCCGCGATGAGCTCGTCTGCATTCTCGCTGGCCGCGCCCGTGAGCTCTCGCACCTTGTCCAACAGCAGCTGCATCGACGGTCCCGGCTCCACCGGCCACTCGTGTGCCCCGATCGCGGTGACGGCGGCCGCCAGTGCGGTCACCGCGCTGTCGGGGTGGCGCATCGAGCCGTGGCCCGCCGCTCCCCGCGCGGTGAGCCGCATCCAGGCCATGCCCTTCTCACCCGACTCGATCAGGTAGAGCCGCTGCCCCCCGACCTCGGTCGAGAAGCCGCCCACCTCACCGACGGCCTCGGTACAGTCCGCCAGCCACTCCGGGTGCTCGTCGACCAGCCAGTGCGCGCCGTGCCGGCTTCCGGCCTCCTCGTCGGCGGTGTACGCCAGCACCACCGGTCGCCTGGGTGCCGCCCCGGCGCGACGACGCGCCCGTACCACCGAGAGCAGCATCGCGTCGAAGTCCTTCATGTCGACTGCACCGCGCCCCCACACGTAGTCGTCGACGACCTCGCCGGAGAACGGGTCGACGCGCCAATCCTCGGCGCGGGCCGGTACGACGTCGAGGTGGCCGTGCACGAGCAGCGGCTCCGCGGACTCGTCGGCGCCGTCCCAGCGGGCCAGGACGCAGGCCCTCCCCGGCTGCGACTCCACGATCTGCGGCTCGAGGCCCACCTCGCTGAGCTGCTCGGCGACGTACTCCGCCGCCTTCCGCTCGCCCGGACCGGACTCGTCGCCGTAGTTGGAGGTGTCGATCCGGATCAGCTCCCGGCAGTGCTCGACGACATCGTCGGTTGGGTCGTACGACGGGTGCTGGGTGTCGGTGTCCATGGCCCTCATCCTGCACCCGCGGGCCCCGGGCCGCACCGCCCGGATGCGGTATCGTGACTCCGCTCGGCACCCTGCGTGCCGGCGTCACGTCCGGGTGGCGGAATCGGCAGACGCGCTAGCTTGAGGTGCTAGTGCCCTACTAATGGGCGTGGGGGTTCAAGTCCCCCCTCGGACACTCGAAGACCAGGCCTCTGACCTTCTCGACCCCGATCCGACTATCGGTGCGTGATCCTCCGCAACATCTTCTTTGCCGACCGGGGTGGCGAAGTGCCCGAGCCTTCGAACTGGGCGAGGTGCGCTCCGACTCCTGCAACACGCCGAGGTCGACGATGTCGCTGCCGCTTTGGCTCCTCGCCTCGATGGTCGTCTTTCCCCAGGAGCGTCACGTGCGGGTGAACCGGCAGATCTGGCAGTACGGCGCCTGGGTCGGCGTGCAGGCCCGAGTCCACGACCTGCCGGTACTCGACCCTCTGCCGTTCTCGACGCTCACCGACCGCGCCCGCGCGGCACTCACGCGCTGAGTCGAGCCCGCCGGACGCCGACCCACGCGCGTCGATCTGGGCGATAGGACGCAGGTGGCTCTGGCGCAGTCGCTTACGCCGCTCGGCCAGTCCGAGACAGACGTTCGGCCGAAGACCGAAAGACAGTGTGAGTCCCGCTGGAGAAACGTGGGCGCGACGGTGCCGCACAACCTCCGGATTAGTGATTCGCCCTCGTTGGAGTCACGTCGCCCACGGGTCAACCAGCGCAACACCGGTGGGCGCGAAGTCCGCGACGTTACGTGTCGCCACCGTCAGGCCGTGAACGATCGCGGTCGCGGCGATTAGCATGTCCCGCTCCGGGCCGGGAACGGGGACAGCTCCGATGCCCGCCGGGCTACCTCCAAGTCGATGGGCAGGATCCTCTCGCGAAAGGCCGCGACTACACGTTGGTCGAGCCACTGCCGCAGCACTTCACCCTGGCCCGGATCGCGTCGCTCCACGCGGCGGACCCCGATCTCGAGCTCCATCACCGTTATGACGCTGATCGCCAGCGACGCAACCGGCTGCCCCCGGATCCACCCGCGCACCGCATCAGCCGCGCGTGGTCGCCGCAGCTCACTGACGACATTCGTGTCGAGCAAGTACCTCACAGGTCCGGTGCCTGCAGACCGATCTCGAGGGGCTCGTGCTCCAGGTCAACATCGTCGCCCAGCGCGAGCCACTCCACCAGGTTGATCGCGCTGCCAGTGAGGCGCTCGTACTCGGCGTAAGACATCAGCACGTGCGAGGGATGACCGTGATCGGTGATCACGACCGCCTCCAGGTCAGCCGCCCGCTTGGCCGCACTGACGTCACGGTTGAACTCGCGTGCGCTCAACTCCGTCATCTGCGATCAGCTCCGTAGGCAGTGTACCTACATCACTGGCTCAGTCCGCAGCGCAAGATCCGCACTGAGGGCCCATGTGCCAAGCAGCGGTGTCGCTCCTCGGACACCCAAAGAGGTTCCTGAGCTGGCCTGTGGGTTGCGTTCAGCGCTCTCGGCAGGTTCCAACTCCTGCTATCCGCCGCCGTTCTGTCGGCGTCGGAGGAGATCGACTCCCGGGCCGGAGAGAGCGTCGAGCGCGGCCGCGCGGCCGGACACCGCCATCGCCAGCGCCTCACTCGGGCCGGTGATCGCCGTGCCGCTTCCCCAGGACCAGTCCTGGTCGGTCGTGCACAGAGACAGCCCGTCGATACGGCGCTTTGGGACAAGGCCTGGGACGCCCTCGCAAAGCCAGTCGAGCACCATCCGCCAGTCGTCATTGCTCACGTCGTCGGGCAGGCCGAGGGGTCGCGCGCAATCACGCAGGTGCACGCAGCCATCAGTCATTTGCCCCATCGGGCCGACCCCGGGGGCTCTGCCGTGCTCGTCGGCCCTGACACGTAGCAAAGTGGTGAGGTCTCGGACCGGGCGCTGCGCGACCTCGCGGGCGATCGCCTCGCTGGCCCGGTTGATCGATCCACGTGTACGCACGACGTGGCGCGCCAGCCGTCCCAGGCTCACGGTCATCGGCGTCACCAGATGGCCCAGCACCTCCCGGACGGTCCAGGCATCGCACAAGCTGCGGGTGTTGAGCTGATACTCGTCGAGACCGTCGAAGAAGTCAGCCAACAAGCGGCGGTTTGCTGCTGTCCGGGCATGGACGTCCATGTCTCACATCATCGTGCAGGAGCAGCAGCGTGTACGCCGCAGCGGTCTTCGCGTCGGTGATAGTGCCGTCGTTGATCATGCGCTCGACGTCGGCCCGGGTGAACCAGGCCGACCTCATGTCCTGCTCCGCAAGCTCCCGCTGCGGTGACCCGTGCGTCAGGTCGGTTGCCAGGAAGACCCGGCACCGTTGACTCAACATGCCGGGGGCCACGTCGAGCGCGCCGAGCGAGGTCAGCGTGCTGGCCACAAGCCCTGCTTCTTCGCGCAGCTCGCGGGCGGCCAGCGCCGCCGCGTCGACGTCGAGCTGCTGGTCGGAGGTTCCGGACGGGAACTCCCAGCGCCGGCCGGCGACCGGATACCGGTACTGCTCGACGAGATGCAACCGGTCGCCTTCGGCCGGAATGATCAGCGCGATGTCTGGGCTGTCTACCACGCCGTAGCTGCCGGTGGATCCGTCCGGACGGCGGATCGTGTCCTCCCGAACCACCATCCACGGGTTGGCGTACACCTGTTTGCTGCCAAGGGTTTCCACGGCGATCAGTGTTGCCTGTAGGTGCCCTCAACTGTCGGCACGGCCGGAGGGCGATGGCAGCTCCATTCGGCTCCCCGGTCGTGAGGGAAAAGCCTGACGCACGTGCTGTCGGAGTAGCGACGCTGCTGAGCGCCCTGGTGCGGGCAGCGCGTTACGAATGTAAAATGTCACTCCTTGGCGACGAGGCGGTAACCAAGACCTAGTTGGTCGAAGAGGAAGTTGTGCAGGTCGATGGTCTGGTCGAGCGATCGGGTCAGGTGACCCGTGGACTCCAGCCGCAGCAGTACGGGCTGATCCGATGCCGTCGCCCTCTGGAGCCTTGCCGTCATCTTCTTGGCATGCCAGGCATCGACCCGGGTGTCGTTCTCTCCCCCGGACAAAAGCACGGCTGGATGCCTCGTCTCGTCCACGACGTTGTGGTACGGCGAGTAGGCCAACAGCGCCCTGAATCAACAGGCCCCCGTTGGAACCACCCATGATCGCCAGCCGGTCCGCGACCCAGCTGTCAACCCAGTACCTGGAATCGAGTCTGCTAACGGGTTGCTAAACGGACCCGTAAGCACGGGGGCGGACTGAGCAGGACGAGCCGAGCCGGAGCGATAAAACCGCAGATCAGGGTCACAACGTCCGGACGGGATGGTACCCGCTGATACGGGGCGGGTCGGAGTTCGAGTCCCCTCGGACACACGAGTAGTGGTGCGCGCGGACACCCGACCGTGACCCAAGGACCTCACGGGCCCGTCCACTCGCTCAGCTGGACGTCCCCGTCGATGCCCGAGTCGTTTCGTGAGCGCTGCAGTTCCGCAGACTCCAGGACCATCCGCGCACGCGGGGGCCTGGGAACGCGCTCCGGCTACGCCTGGACGGGCACCTCGTAGACATTGTCCGCCGGGTGCCCGGCTCGCTCGTGGATCCGCTGGACCGCTTCGGCGTTGGGCGCCTCGGAGAGGCAGAACACCATTCCCGACGTGGGGTCGGCCCACGCGTGCTTGAAGTCGACCTTTTCCTCATCTTGGATGGCCAGGTCAGCCCTATGAGCTTCCGCAAGCGCCTCCGCGGTGACTCCCGCCATGCCGGTGTGGACGTCCATGAACTCAGGCATTGGATGCTCCCTTCTCATGACCCCTGATACTGACACCCTTGTCTCGCGTCGACTACCCTTTCGCCTCAGGCCTTTACCACGGCTGGGCCGTTGCCGAGCCGACGGGCCAGCCGGTAGTTCACTTTTCCACGTCGCCGACGGTGTCGGTCTCGAGCAGCGTGGGGCAAGTGATCGTGGTGCCGGCATCGAACCAGGTGCCCAGTATAATGTCGTCGGGCTCCCATCGACCCGGCGATTGCAGAGCAGGCCTGGATGCAGGCCCGTAAGCGAAGGGAGAGATCATCGTGAGTAACAAGGCGGTCATCAGCCTCACCACCGGCCTGGAGGACGCCGAGCGGGTAACGGTTGCCTTCCTCGTTGCGGTGGCGGCCGCCGAGCAAGGCCGCCCGACGCTGATGTTCTTGACCAAGGAGGCCGTACGCCTGGCGGTGCCCGGCTTCGCCACCGGCGTGGCCTGCGACGGCTGCCCGCCCCTGGCCGACCTCGTCGTCCGGTACGAGACGGCCGGCGGCCAGTTCTTCGTGTGTCCGATCTGCTTCGATGCGAGGAAACTGGACAAGGAGAACCTGGTCGGCAACGCGCAGCTGAACGGCACGATGCCGATGTGGCAGTGGATCGGTGACGAGGCAGCCACGACGTTCAGCTACTGATGTGCCAAGGGCAGCAGCCTGCCCCTAGGCTGCTTCGCCCTGCCATCCGCAGGGCGAGTCCTTTCCTCTCGACATCAGGAGACTCCGATGAGCTTCCCCCGTCCGATCGAGGAGTCCGACGCCGTGGGCGCCACGGCCGAGCTGTACGCCAGCGAGCGCCAGCGGGTCGGGCACCTGCCACGGTACGTACAAGCCTTCGGTGCCCGGCCGGGGGTGTACTGCGCCTGGCGCCAGCTCATCACCGAGGTGGCCACGTCGATGCCAGCCCGACGGTTCGAGCTCGTCACGCTCGCCGCGGCCCGTGAGCTGCGCTCGACGTACTGCAGCGTTGCCCACGGATCAATCCTCGCTGAGAAGTTCCTGGCGGCGGACGACGTTGCGCAGCTCGCGCAGGGACGCGTTCCGGACGCGCTCGACGACGCCGAGCGCGCCGTTGTCGCCTTCGCTGCGAAGGTGACCCGCAGCGCGGCTGACATCACCAGGGAGGACGTCGAGCAGCTGCGTTCTCACGGGCTGGACGACGCGGAGATCCTCGATGTCGTGCTCGCGACCGCCGCTCGCTCGTTCTTCAGCACGGTGCTCGACGCCACCGGCACCCAGGCGGATGCCCTCTACGCGGACAGTCTCGACGCCACTATGCGCGACGCGTTGACGGTCGGACGTCCGATCGCCGACTGGTAGGAAGCGCCGGAGGCGTGACGGTCGGCGACTCAGTCGGGTACGGGAACGGGTGCCGTTCCGGCCGCGGACGGGTCGTGTTCTCGTCGCGGTGGCAGCGGGGAGGGCTCGACCCGAAGCAGTCGGGCCAGGCCGGCCGGGAGCCACCAGTTGTATCGACCGAAAACGCTGACGAGGGCCGGGACCAGCAGAGCGCGCACGATGGTGGCGTCGATGAGGATTCCCACCCCGAGCGCCGTACCGAGCACCTTGATGTCCGTGCCCGGCGTCGAGGCCAGCGCGGCGAACGCGAAGAACAGGATGAGAGCCGCCGAGGTCACCAGGCGGCCGGTGCGGCCCAGCCCGGTCGTCACGGCTGCCGACGTGTCGCCGGTGGCGTCGTACTCCTCGCGCATCCTGGCCAGGATGAACACCTCGTAGTCCATCGAGAGTCCGAACAAGAACGCGAAGATCAGCACCGGCAGCCAGAACGTGATGGCGCCGGTTCCGGACACGCTGAACACCGCATCCGAGCCGTGCCCCTGCTGCCAGAAGAACACCACGGCCCCGAAGACCGCGGTGAGGGAGATCAGGTTGAGAACCACCGCCTTGATGGGCAGCAGCACCGATCGGAAGGTCCGGACCAGCAGCACGAACGTGATGAGCGCGATCAGGCCGAGGACGTACGGGGTCTTGTCGTAGACGGCGCTGAAATAGTCCTCGACGGTGGCACCGGAGCCGGTGACGCCGACCGGCCCGTTGGTTGCCTGCTCGACGGCGGTGCGGATGTCGTCGACGACGGTACTGCTGGCGCTGTCGACGGTTGCCTTGGCCGGCAGGACGTCCACCACGGCCAGGTCGGTGCTGTTCGAGCCAACCACCGCTAGCTGGACGCCGTCGACGCCACGAGCAGCCGCCGCCGCCGCGTCGGCCTGGCCGGGGGGCACCAGCACCTCCACGGGCGTGAGGGCGCCGGTGCCGATGCCCCCGTCGCGCAGTGTGGCCAAAGCCTGGAATGCGGGGCCGCTGCGAGCCAGCGAGTCGATGCCCGACTGGCCGATCTTGAGGCTGAGAGCCGGTACCACCAGCACCCCGAGCGCCGCCAGCGCCACCGCGGTCGCCACGAAGCGATGGCGGACGATGGCGCGGGCCCACGCCGACCAGCCACGTGAGGCGGTCGCCTCCTTCCGGATCCGTGGGAAGTCGATGCGCGGGCCGACGCTGGACAGCAGGGCCGGCAGCAGGGTCAGCACGACCGAGACACTGACCAGCGGGATCAGCAGGCCGCCGATGCCCATGCTTCGCAGGAACGGGACCGGCACCACGAGCAGCGCAACCAGGCTGATGGCGACGGTGACTCCGGACGCGAGCACGGCGTGGCCGGCCGTCTTCATCGCCACGACGACCGCGGTCTCGTTGTCGCGCCCGTGGGCACGCTCTTCGCGCCAACGCGACACCAGGAGCAGCGAGTAGTCGATCGCCACGCCCAACCCGATGAGGGCGATCAGGAACTGGACGACGAAGCTGACGTCGCTGAACGTTGTCAGGCCCAGCACCAGCAGGAACGTCGTCAGGATGGAGACGGCAGCGATCACCAACGGCAGCAGGGCAAGGAAGGACGCGAAGACGAACACCAGGACGAGCAGCGCGCCGGAGCCCCCCAACAAGGTCTCCCCCAGCACGCTGGGCCCCGAGCTGTCGCCGCCGGCTGACAGCAGTCCGTACGACGTGAGGCCGGCGGTGAACCCCTGGCTCTTGGCGGCCGCGGCGAGGGCTGGCTCCAGCTGCACCTCGATCCCCGGCCCGAACGACTGCGGCAACGGACCCTGGACGAGGGCGTACGTCGTCCGGCCGTCGGCTGTGATGAACCCCGGGTCCCCGGTGCTCGCGAAGTCGACGAGCCGAAGGTCCGGGGCGGCGTGAGCCGCGGCGGCGAATACGGTTGCTATCGCGCCCTGGTTCGCCTTGACCGTCTGCCCTTGCGGAACGGTCACCAACGCGAGATAGGTGTCGAAGGAACTCGCGCCGTAGTTGCGGATCAGCTGCTGTTCGGCGGTGTCCCCCGGCTGACCAGGCAGCGAGAAGTCGACGGTCAGCCGGCTGCTGAGCTGGCCGGCAGCCACGATGCCGGCACCGAACAACAACAACCAGATGACGCTGACGATGCGCCGGTGGCGCATGACGGTGTGAGCCAGACGCTCCACTCGGACTCCTGTCGGGTCGAAGCCGGACCTGTCCCCCGGCGGCGTTCTGCACCGCCGCCGGGTGCGAGGGTTGACCAATGTGGGAAGCGAAAGTCATCGCCTCGGCGTCCCGGGATTCCGGCCGTTCCTGCTGCGCGACCGTACCGGGGAGTGACAGGAACCGTCAACATGGTAAATAATCACACTTATGAACCGTAGATGAACGGCACGTGGAGAGAGCCAGGAGGAGAGCGATGGCCGACCGCGACGAACCACCGCCCGGTCCGGCCCTTCCGGCGCTCACGGGATACCTGCTGCGGCGCGCCTACGCCGCAGCAGCATCCTGCGCCCAGGCGTGCGTCAGCGCCGATGCCGAGCTGCGCTTGGTCGCCCTGCTGGCGATCCTGCGAGAACGCGGCGCACTCTCCCAGCGACAGCTCGGCGACGTCACCGCGGTCAACCGGACGCAGATGGTGAAGGCCGTGGATGCGCTGGAAGAGCGCGGCTGGGTGGTCCGCCAACGCAATCGCGACGATCGCCGCTCGTACTCGCTGCGGCTCACCGCCGCCGGCCGGGAGGCGCTGGACCGGCTGAAGGGCCAGCTCGACGACGCTGAGCTGACCTTCACCAGGCGACTGGACCGCAACGAGTGCGACCGCCTCCGTCACCATCTGCTGACGTTGCTGGACGGTGACGACTGGATGCGGGTCCGCGTACTGGCCGGGCACACCGGCTTCCTGATCGCTCAAGCGCATCGGTTGGCGCGCGGATGGGCGGTCGAGGCGCTGGCACCGGTGGGGCTCGACCCGCGTGACTTCGGTGCGTTGTCGGTGGTCGGTCGCGACCAGCCGTGCTCGCAGCAGCACCTGGCCGCGGAGCTGGGCGTCACGCCCCCGGCGGCGCTGTCGATGGCCGAACAGCTGGAGGCGGCGGGATGGATCCAGCGGGTACGCAACGCCGAGGACCGTCGGCATTACGACCTAACCCTCACGTCGAGCGGTCGCCACCGGCTGGCCGCGGCCGGCGCAGCCGCGGCTGCGGTGCAGGCTCGCATCACCGCCCGGCTAGGCGCGGATGGCGACGCCGAGCTGCGCCAGTTGCTGGCGCAGGTGGTGTCACGCTGAACCGGTTAGCGCGCCGGGCCGGCCCGCGGAAACTTGGGCTCTATCCATGATCACCGCCGAGATCGCCCGGGAGCTGCGTGCCTGCGACGTGCGCTGGGACCCCCGCCCCGGTGACCGGTTCGTGGTGGACGAGCCCGAGATGGGCGACTCGGTGTTCTGGGTGAGCGACTTCACGATCGAGGTGCACGAGTACGGCGCGGAGCGGGTGCTCGGCTTCAACGGCACGACCGAGTGGGCGCTGGACTCGGTATCGGTCGAGCGGTGCCTGTGGCTGCCGCGCGAGGATCAGCTGCGCGAGCTGCTGGGAGGGCTGTTCCGCCGGCTCGAACGGGCGGCCGGCGGCTGGACCGTGGTCTGGGCGCTCGACGGCGCCGAGCACCATGCCCAAGGCAACGACGTCGACACCGCCTACGCCGCCGCGCTGCTCGCTGCTCTGCGCTGAGCCTCGATCGCTTCAGAGGCGAGCGGGTCGCCGAGTGGCCCGGCGACCCCCTCGTCCGTCGCGCAGCCTCAGCGAAGCCGCAGCCGGTAGGCGCTGAGTCCGTGGGTGGCGGCGTACAGCAGCCGGCTCCTCGGCAAGATCGTCAGCCCCGCCACTTCCACGTTCGGCATGCCGGGCGCCGCCTTGGTCCAGTTCGAGCTGCCTGCCGCTCGGCGCATGACGCCGAAGTCGGTCGACGCGTAAAGGTCGCCGGTGACGTCGTCACGAACCAGGTCGGTGACCGGCAGGTCGGACATGTTGCCGGACAGATCGGTCCACGTAGCGCCGCGGCCGGTGACGTCGACCCGGAAGACGTGACCCGGTGCCGTCGGCGTGTTGGAGCTGTAGCCGCTGTAGGAGACCCACGCCCGGTCGGGGTTCTTGGGGTCGACGTAGATGCTGCTGACGAAGCGCTGGGGTGCGTTCGGGGACCGGGTGTCCAACCGGCGCCAGGTGACCGCGTCCGGGTTGGACGCATCAACGTTGTGCGAGACGAACACCCGCCCGGTCGTCGTCGCCGCCCAGGCGGTCGACCTGTCGGCCTTGGTGCGCTCCACTGCGGCGACGGCGCCACCCTCGCGGTCACCGAACTGGTCGCTGGTCAGGGGCACCAGGCCGGTCGGCTTCCAGTCGCCGCACTTCGCCGCGAACGTCCCGGTCCACTCGTTGCAGATCCGGTTGGCCTGCGCCCGGCTCCGGTGCCCGAGGCCGAAGGTCGTGGTGCGATAGACGGTGGTCCCGGTGCCGACGAACATCGTGCCGCTGACCCGGGGATCGCTGATGATCGGAACGTAGAACTGCGTCCCCGGCTGTCCGAAGATCGGGTCGCCGGTCCAGATCCAGGCGCCGATCCTGCCGTTGTGGAAGTTCACGTCGGGGCTGGCGTCGTAGAAGGTGTGGAACCGGAACGACTTCACCTTGGTGTCGAATCCGGACTGCCCGCCGTCACCGATCATCTTGTTGCGCCACGTGACCCGTCGGTCACCGTTCTGCCAGGTGCCGTTGTCCTGGGTGCCGCCCTGCAGCAGGTGTGAGTCGAACGGGCTCACCGACAGGCTCTGGAACTGCAGCGAGGAGATGCCCGAGTTCACCCCGCCTAGCCGGCTCGGCACCTTGGACAGCAGCTGCTGGCAGCGGGCCAGCTCGTCGCCGGAGAGGCCACGCCCGTCGCACCACGACGACACGTCGCTGAACCGCCCGCTGGAGCGCATCACACCGCCGTCGTTGCCCTCGAAGAAGCGGAACGGGTGGCCCGGCACGGTCACCAGCATGTGCTGGTCGGGGTGCAACGCGTTCGGGTGCACCCGGTCGGTTCCGTCCATCGTCATGTCGGTGCCGCTGACGCCGGCGTCGGTGGACAGCACCACGCCGCGACCGTTGGAGATGCCGCCGGTCTCGCCGTAGCCGTACGAGCCGCCGGTGTAGACGACGTTCGGGTGCCCCTGCGGGGTGTAGACGAACGAGTCGTACCAGCACTGGCCCCCGCACTGGTCGTACGTCGCGTAGCCGGGGTCAGCCGGGTCCGGGCTCGACAGGTCGGTGAAGGACGGCGTCCCGGTGTACACGTTGTCGCTGCGGAACAGCCGCGCGTACGGGTCACCGACGTTGCCCTCGTAGGCGTACATCCGGGTGTTCCCGTTGCGCAGCGTGGTCACGTCGATGGCCGCGATCGTCGGTATCAGCGCTCGGTTCAACGACTGCTTGATCTGGCTCCAATGCTTTCCGCGGTCGTTGGAGCGCCAGATGCCCCTCGCGTACGAGGAGGCGTACACGGTGTTCGGGTCGCTCGGGTCGAGCCGGACCCAGCGAACACCGCGCGGCGAGCACTGGCTGGCGTTGTTGAACTCGTTGATGTCACCGGTGCAGGCCCGCTTGAGCTTGCTGCCGTTGTGGACGAAGTGCCAGCGGCGCCCGCCGTCGGAGGACTTGTACAGCCCCCACTTGGCCGCCCCCGGCACCGGCCTGGTGACGCCGCTGCAGCAGACCGAGGACATCCCACGCAGCGCGGTCGTCGTCGCCGCGTACATGGTGCCGTCGGTGGGGTCGATGGCCAGGTCGCCGATGCCCTTGCCGCCGAGCTTGGCCTTGCCCCAGGGGCCGCTCCAGGTGTCGCCCCCGTTGGTCGACTTGTACAGTCCGGTGCCGGCGACGCAGCCGCTGCCGCAGATGTTCGCCTCGCCGGTACCGACCCAGATCGTGTTGCCGCTGGAATCTGCCGGGTCGACGGTGACGCTCCCGGCGGCGTTGATGCCGAGCGGACCGCCGAGGTAGGTCCACCGCGGCCGCTTGGCCAGCGGGTTGTCGCTGCGCCACACGCCGCCACCGGCGGGTGTCACCCACAACCGGCAGCTGTGGGGCACGCAGGTCGGTGAGATCGCCAGGTCGGTCACCCGGCCGCCGGCGACGTACTTGTTCGGGACATAGGAGTTCACGTTGCGGAACTTGGTGTGCGGATAGAGCGCCCGCCGCGGTCCCACGTTGACCCAGCCCGTGCCGGGGCGCCGACCCGGAGCGGCGGCCGCCCGCAGCTCCGCGCTGCGGAACGCCCGCATCGCGGTCCGCTGCTGCGCCACCGAGATCGTGTTCGCCGGGTACGCCCGCTGCTGGAACTGCCACTCGGCCGCCGACTGCGGCCCCTCGCCGGGCTCCCCGCCGTTGCCCGGGATCGACTCCTTGAGCTGCTCGAGATGCTGGCCGAGCGCGGTCGGCAGCTCGTCGCGGGCAGCCTGCTCCTGCTCCTGCCCGCCGGGAACCGGCGTGCCTTGGTTGGCCTGCACCCCCACGAAGACCAGGGCTGCCGCGCTGAGCCCGGCGGCGGCTGCAACGAGTGCGTTCCTACGCGTGCGGATCATCTGTCCACCGTCCCCCGGGCCAGTGCAACGTCGCCACGTCGACGAGGACCGTCGGCCCGCTCAGCGCAAACCTTGGCACCACTCGCCGTACGCCGCAAGAGTCAGCGGCGAGCGGGCCGCGGGACCAGACGGCTCACAGCTCCACGGTCTGGGCCGGCTCGAGGTGCTCGAAGCCGCTGCCGTAGCGCTCCGCCACCCGCTGCACGTGCGCCTCCACGAGACCGATACCGCGTTCGTTGAGCAACCCGTCGTGAATCTGGTGCATCCGCGGGGCCCGGACCGCGATGACGAAGTCGAGCACCTCGCCGACCTTGGACCACGGCGCGTGCGTCGGGAGCAGGAGTGTCTCGACGGCGACGTCGGGGACCGTGAACGCGTCACCCGGGTGGTACACGGACTCCGAGACCAGGAAACCGACGTTGCCCACCATCGGCACCGACGGGTGGATGAGCGCGTGCTGTCCGCCGAACGTACGCACCGCGAAGCCGGCCGCCTCGAAGTCCTCGCCCGGTCCGACCACGTCGACCCGTTCGCCGATCGCGTCCAGTTGGCGGGCCACCGACTCCGGGCACCACACCCGCAGCTCCGGGCGCCGCTCGGCGGCGGCAACGACCGCGTCGGCGTCGAGGTGGTCGGGGTGCTCGTGCGTGATCAGCACCGCATCCGCTCCGTCGAGTGCCTGCCCCGTCTCCGAGAACATGCCTGGATCGATCACCAGCGACCGGACGCCGTCGTCGAGCCGGACGCAGGAGTGGGTGTACTTCGTGAGCCTCACGCCGCGACAGTACGCTCACCGGTTCGCGCTCCCGCTGTGTTGTTCTGAGTGCCTGCGACCTGCGACGGCGTCACGCTGGCACCTGCTGCGCCAGACTGGTCTGGTGCTCGCACCGCTGCTTGTCTCCGCCGCGATGTTGGTGTCCGGTGCTCCGGCGGCGCCGCCGGCGAACGCGCAGTTCGACTACCAGCTCGGGGGTGCCTACCGGCCGGCACCCGGCGTCGAGGTCGTGACACGTGACCGGACCGATTCCGTCGCAAAGGGCCGGTACTCGGTCTGCTACGTCAACGCCTACCAGACCCAGCCCGGCGCACTTCGCTGGTGGCGCCACCATCATCCCCGCCTGCTGCTTCGGAACCGCAACGGCGACCTCGTCCACGATCCGGGCTGGCGTCGGGAGGTGCTGTTCGACACCTCCTCGAGAGCGAACCGAAGCGGCATCGCCGGCGTGGTCGGCCGGTGGATCGGCGGCTGCGCCCACGACGGGTTCCGTGCCGTCGAGCCGGACAACCTGGACTCGTTCACGCGGTCGCACCACCTGCTCGACCGCTCGGACAACCTGGCGCTGGCGCGGCTGCTCGTCCGCCGCGCACATCGAGTCGACCTGGCGATCGCGCAGAAGAACCTGGCCGGTCTCGACCACCGGAGGGCTCACCGCATCGGCTTCGACTTCGCCGTCGCCGAGGAGTGCCAGGTCTACTCCGAGTGCGGCGCGTACACCCAGGTCTATGGCGCCCACGTGATCGAGGTCGAGTACGCCGACAACGGCCGCCGGGCGTACCGGCGTGCCTGTCGTGACCACGGGAACCGGCTCTCGGTCATCCTGCGCGACCGCAACCTTCGCCCGCGTGGCAAACCCGGCTACATCTACCGTGCCTGCTGACCCCGGGAGCCGTGGTCCGCGGCGGTCTCCCGACATCTGCGTCGCCGGAGCCACTGAGACGTCGGGGTTTGCTGAGTCGAGGCGGGTCAGCGGACCTCGAACCCGGACTCGGAGTCGACCGGCTCCGCGTCGTCGACGTCGACAGATTCCACGTCCGCCTCTGACGGACCTTGCCTCGCCCAGCCGACGAACGCGTCGACGTCGTCAGGTGATCCCTGGACGAGCGCCTCCACCGCACCGTCCTCGCGGTTGCGCACCCACCCGGTCAGCCCGCGCTGCTGCGCCTGCTGCTGGGACCCGTCCCGGAAGAAAACCCCCTGCACGCGCCCCGTCACGGTGACCCGTCGCCGGACCTGGGCCATGTCAGTCACCTCCGTCGGCTCCGGCGAGCCTACGCTGGCCGACGCCATGCCCGAGCCCGCCGCCCCCACTCCCGCAGAGTTGTCGGAGCGGCTGGGCGGGGTCTCACTGCGCGAGGAGCAGCGGCTGCGGCGACGGCTGAGCGGGCTTGCCAACGTCCGGGACCGGGGCCGACGTCGGGTGGGCCTCGGCCGGATCTCCGCCGACATCGCGCGCGCGGAGGCGGCGGTCGCCGCCCGCCGGGCCAGCGTGCCCGTGATCAGCTTCCCGGAGGAGCTTCCGGTGAGCGCACGACGAGAGGACATCGCGGCCGCGATCCGCGACCACCAGGTCGTCGTCGTCGCCGGCCAGACCGGCTCAGGCAAGACCACCCAGCTGCCCAAGATCTGCCTGCAGCTCGGTCGCGGGCTGCGCGGCCGCATCGGTCACACCCAGCCCCGCCGGCTGGCAGCACGGGCGGTGGCGGAGCGGGTCGCCGCCGAGCTCGGATCCGCGGTCGGTGACGCCGTCGGCTACCAGGTCCGCTTCACCGACCAGGTCAGCGACCGCACGCTGCTCAAGGTCATGACCGACGGCATCCTGCTCAACGCGCTGCAGCACGACCGGTTCCTGCGCGAGTACGACACGCTCGTGATCGACGAGGCGCACGAGCGCAGCCTCAACGTCGACTTCCTGCTCGGCTACCTCGGGCGGCTGCTCCCCCGCCGCCCCGACCTCAAGGTCGTCATCACCTCGGCGACCATCGACCCGCAGCGCTTCGCCGACCACTTCGGCGGTGCGCCGGTCATCGAGGTGTCGGGGCGTACGTACCCCGTCGAAGTGCGCTACCGCCCGGTCGTGGACCCCGACGATCCCGACCGCGACCAGGTACAGGCCGTCTGCGACGCGGTCGCCGAGCTGAGCCGCGAGCGCAGCGGTGACATCCTCGTCTTCTGCTCCGGTGAACGTGAGATCCGCGACACCGCGGACGCCTTGCGGGAGCAGCTTCGCAGTGACACCGAGATCCTGCCGCTGTACGCCCGGCTCTCGGCCGCCGACCAGCACCGGATATTCCAACCGCATCACAACCGCCGCATCGTGCTCGCCACCAACGTCGCGGAGACGTCGTTGACCGTGCCCGGCATCCGCTACGTCGTCGACCCCGGGACGGCGCGAATCTCCCGCTACAGCAAGCGGCTGAAGGTGCAGCGGCTGCCGATCGAGCCGATCTCGCAGGCCTAGGCCGATCAGCGCAAAGGTCGGTGCGGGCGGACGGCCGACGGAATCTGCATCCGGCTCTACAGCGAGGAGGACTTCGCCTCCCGGCCGCGCTTCACCGAGCCGGAGATCCTGCGGACCAACCTTGCCTCGGTGATCCTCGCGATGACCGCCCTAGAACTCGGGAACGTCGCCGACTTTCCGTTCCTCGACCCGCCGGAGCGGCGCAGCGTAAAGGACGGCATGGATCTGCTCGTCGAGCTCGGCGCCCTCGAACCGACCGCGAGCGGTCATCGGCTGACCGACGTCGGGCGCACCCTGGCCCGGCTGCCGCTGGACCCCCGGCTGGCCCGGATGCTGGTCGAGGCGGACCGCAACGGCTGCCTGGGCGACGTGTTGGTGATCGCGTCGGCGCTGTCCATCCCGGACCCGCGCGAGCGGCCCGTCGACCAGCAGCAGGCAGCCGACGCACGGCACGCCCGGTTCGCCGACCCGCAGTCCGACTTCGTGGCGTACCTCAACCTGTGGCGCTACTTGCGCGGGCGGCGCCAGGAGCTGTCGTCTAACCAGTTCCGCCGGATGTGCCGGGAGGAGTTCCTGCACTATCTCCGGGTGCGGGAGTGGCAGGACGTGCACGTCCAGCTGCGCTCGGCGGCGACCGAGCTCGGCCTGCGCCTCGGTGCCGCCGACGCCAGCCGCGAGCTGGTGTCGCAGACGCTGCTCGCCGGGTTGCTTTCCCACGTCGGCCTCCGCGACGACGACGGCCGCGAGTACGCCGGGGCGAGGGGCGCCCGGTTCGCGATCTGGCCGGGCTCGGCGCTCGCACGCCGGCCGCCCGGATGGGTGATGGCCGCCGAGCTGGTGGAGGCCAGCCGGCTCTGGGCGCGCGACGCCGCCCGCATCGAGCCGGAGTGGGTGGAGGCGCTCGCCGGCCACCTGGTGAAGCGGTCGTACGCCGAGCCGCACTGGGAGAAGCGCCGCTGCGAGGTGGTCGCGCTGGAGCGCGTCACGCTCTACGGCATCCCGCTGGTCGCCGGGCGGCGGGTGTCGTACGGTCGCGTCGACCCGCAGGGGGCCCGCGAGCTGTTCATCCGGAACGCGCTGGTCGACGGCGACTGGGAGACCCGGCACGGGTTTCTCGCCCGCAACCGGGCCCGGGTAGCGGAGGTGGAGGCGCTCGAGGACCGGGTACGCCGGCGCGACCTGCTGGTCGACGACGAGACGCTCTTCGCGTTCTACGACGAGCGGGTGGGGGCCGACGTCGTGTCCGGGCGGCACTTCGACACCTGGTGGAAGCGGGTGGGTGCCCGCGAACCGGACCGGCTGGACTTCGACCGGTCCCTGTTGGTGCGCGACGACGCCACCCGGGTCGACCCGGCCGCGTACCCCCGGGAGTGGCGGTCCGGCGAGGTCGCGCTGCCGGTGTCGTACGTCTTCGACCCCGACGACCGGCACGACGGCGTCGTCGTGGACGTCCCCCTGGAGCAGCTGAACCGGCTGGACCTCGAGCAGTTCCTGTGGCAGGTGCCCGGGCGTCGCGAGGAGCTGGTAACCGCGCTGATCCGCTCGCTGCCGAAGTCGTGGCGGCGAGCGCTGGTACCGGCCCCGGACCACGCCCGTGCGGTGCTCGAGCGGCTGACGCCCGGGGAGCGACCGCTGGTTGCCGCGGTTGCCGACGAGCTGCGCCGGGTGAGCGGTGTGGCCGTGCCGCCGGATGCCTTCGACGTCTCCCGGCTGCCCGCCCACCTGCGGGTGACGTTTCGGGTTGTCGAGGACGGCGTGGTGGTGGCCGAGGGGAAGGACCTCGACGACCTGCGTGACCGGCTGCGTGACCGGCTCCGCTCGGTGCTGACCGCTGCCGCGCCTGGACTCGAGCGCAGGGGCCTGACGTCTTGGAGCCTCGACGAGCTGCCCCGCCTCGTCGAGCAGCAGGGCGGGCGGGTGCGCGGCTATCCGGCGCTGGTGGACGAAGGTGACAGCGTGGCGGTCCGCGTCTTCGAGGACGAGGGGGCTCAGCGGGCGGCGATGCGCGCCGGCACCCGGCGGCTGCTGCTGCTCACGGTCCCCTCCCCGGTCGCGGCCGTGGTACGGCGGCTGGACAACCGCACCAAGCTGGCGCTGGCGGCGAGCCCGTACGCAGACGTCCCGGCACTGCTCCGCGACTGCGCGTACGCCGCGGTGGACGCCGCCGTCGCGGCGGCCGGCGGGCCGGCGTGGACCCGCGAGGAGTTCGAACGGCTGCAGCGAAACGTTCGCGCCGACCTGGTGCCGCAGACCGCAGCGGTCGCCGCGACCGTGGCGGAGGTTCTCGAGCTCGCGGGCACGCTCCGCGAGCAACTGCAGGGGCTGCAGGCGGCTGGCGTCAAGGACGCGACTGCCGACCTGGAGGGACAGCTGGCCGGACTGGTCCACGACGGCTTCGTGCTGCGGACCGGGAGGGACCAGCTGGCGCACCTCCCCCGCTACCTGCGCGCGATGCTGCGCCGAGTCGAGCGGCTGACGGACAACCCCGCACGCGACGCGGCGGCGATGGCCGAGGTGCAGCACCTCGAGCAGGCGTACGCAGACCTGCTCTCGCGAGTGCCGCCCCTCCGCCGCGACGACGCCGAGGTGCGGGCGGCGGGCTGGGCGTTGCAGGAGCTGCGGGTCAGCCTGTTCGCGCAGACGCTGGGCACCGCGTACCCGGTGTCGGCCAAGCGGATCCGCCGGATGCTCGACGATCTCGGCACCGCGGCAGCGGGGCAGCGGGGCGCCGTTAGCCTGAGGTCGTGATCACCTCACTGCACTCGCTGGTCTACTCCGACGACGCCGACGCCACCCGGGCGTTCTTCCGGGACGTGCTGCGGTGGCCGTGGGTGCAGGACCAAGACTCCACACCGGACTGGCCGATCTTCTGCACCGGGCCGAGCGAGCTCGGAGTGCACCCGACCGAGAGCGACTGGGAGGGCGAGCACTACTCCCATCCCCGCCACCACAGGGTGGCGCTGATGTGCGACGACGTCGAGGCCACCGTCGCAGAGCTCGGCAGGCGTGGTGCGGAGTTCGGCGACGAGGTGAGCGACATGGGCTTCGGGCTCGGGGTCTCACTGCACGTGCCCGGCGCCGACGACATGCTGCTCTACCAGCCCAAGCACCCGACGGCGTACGCGCTCTGAGCCGCGCCGCCATCCACGTGCCGCCGAGTGGCGCAAATCGGCACGCTCAAGACACGCGGGGCGTCCGATTTGCGCCACTCGCGCGGGTGTCAAGCGGTCAGCGTACGTCGAGCAGGTCGATGACGAACACCAGCGTCTTGCCGGCCAGCTCGTGGCCGGTGCCGGCCGGGCCGTACGCCTGCTGCGGCGGGACCACCAGCCGGCGGCGCCCGCCGACCCGCATCCCGGGGATGCCGTCCTGCCAGCCCTGGATCAGGCCCTCCAGGGGGAACTCGATCGGCTGGCCACGGTCGTACGAAGCATCGAACTGCTCGCCGGTGGCGTACTCGACCCCCACGTAGTGGACCTCGACGGTGTCACCGGGCTCAGCGACGGCGCCGTCGCCGGGCGTGATGTCGGTGATCTGCAGCTCCCCCGTCGGCTCGCCTTCGGGGACGTCGACCTCGGGCTTCTCGGTGTTCGCGCTCATCGAGTCGTAGTGCCCGGTGGATGGCAGACTCAACCGCATGCCGGACCAGACGAAGCGCCAGGACCTGATCGTCGAGGTCTTCGAGGATGCGTTCGCCGACCTGATGGTGGCCGACCCGGTGGCCTTTCGCACGAAGTACCGCAAGATGGCGGCCGACCCGTTCGGTTTCTACCGCGGCAGCGCCTGCCTGTTCTACGCCGACCTGCGCGACTTCACCGACCCGTGGGCCGACAAGCGCACCAGCCGGATCTGGATCCAAGGCGACCTGCACGCCGAGAACTTCGGGACGTACATGAACTCCCACGGGATCCTGGTCTTCGACGTCAACGACTTCGACGAGGCGTACCTCGGGCACTTCTCGTGGGACCTGCGCCGGTTCGTGGCGAGTCTCGCCCTGATGGGCTGGCAGAAGGCGCTACCCGAGGACGCACTGCGTGAGCTGGCGTCGGTGTATCTGCAGGCGTACGTGAACCAGGTGCAGGTCTACGTCGACGGCGCCGAGGACGAGGACTTCGCGCTCGGCCTGGACAACACCGAGGGGGTCGTGCACCAGGTGCTGCAGCAGGCGCGGGCGTCGACCCGCATCGAGCTGCTGGAGTCGCTGAGCGAGGTGCGCGACTTCGAGCGCTCCTTCGTCGAGGGGCCTGGGGTCCGCCGGCTGGGCCGGGCCGAGGAGCACCAGGTCTACGACGCGTTCTTGGGCTACCTGGACACGATCCCGGAGTCCAAGCGCCAGCACCACGACACGTTCTACGGCGTCAAGGACATCGTCGGCAAGGCCGGCTTCGGCATCGGCAGCGCCGGCCTGCCCGCTTACAACGTGCTGATCGAGGGCATGAACCAGGCGCTGGAGAACGATGTCGTGCTCACGATGAAGCAGGGCAGCGTCCCCGCAGCGAGCCGCATCGTCGACATTCGCCAGGCACGCGACTACTTCGCACACGAGGGGCACCGCACCACGCTGAGCCAGCGGGCGCTGCAGGTGCACGCCGACCCCTTCCTGGGCTACACCACCGTCGACGACGTCGGGTTCGTTGTCGCGGAGCTGTCGCCGTACGAGGCCGACCTGGACTGGGCCGACATCACCGAGCCGGACCAGATGGGGCCGGTGCTGCGCGACCTCGGCCGGGCGACCGCGAAGATCCACTGCGTGAGCGACCAGGACAGCGACGAGTCCCTGGTCGACTTCCAGACCGAGCAGGCCATCGCCGGCGCCGTCGGCGACGACCCCGCCGAGTTCGTAGCCGAGGTCGTGGACTGGTCGATGGACTACGCGATGCGCGCGCGTGAGGACCATGCGTTGTTCGTGGAAGCCTTCCGGCAGGGGCGTATCGGGGGCGTCAGCGCCACCTGACCGGCGCCGCCCCGACCGTCGCGGCGACCGGTTCTGCGCGCCTGTGGTTGGCGCGGCGGGTCTCCGGCCAACGCCATGGGCGCAAAACCGGACGCGGGGGACGCCGCGGAAGCCGTCCGACCGGGCCGGCGGTCAGCCGTTGAAGCTGTCGGGGTCCGGGCCGATCCGGTTGCCGGCATCGAGCGCGGAGATCTCGCCCACGTCGGCGACCGACAGCTCGAAGTCGAAGACCCCGAAGTTCTCGCGGATGCGCTCCGGCGTCGTGGACTTGGGAAACACGATGTTCCCCAGCTGCAGATGCCAGCGCAAGATCACTTGGGCGGGTGTGCGTTCGAGTCGCTGCGCGATCACCCCGACGGCGTGGTTCTCGAGGTCCTGCGCCTGACCCAGCGGGCTCCACGCCTCGGTGGCTATTCCCATCTCTTCGTGCACGCGCCGCAGCTCGTCCTGGGTGAACGTCGGGTGGATCTCGACCTGGTTCACCGCGGGCGGGACGGTGGCCTCCGCCACCACCCGTCGCAGGTGGTTCTGCGCGAAGTTGGAAACCCCGATGGCCCGTGCCCGGCCTTCGGCGTACAGCTTCTCCAGCGCCCGCCAGCTGTCCACGAACAGGTCGCTGGCCGGGGCCGGCCAGTGGATCAGGTAGAGGTCCACGTACTCCATGTCGAGCCGCCGCAGGCTGGCGTCGAACGCCTCCAGGGCCGACTTGGACCCCTGGTCGGAGTTCCACAGCTTCGTCGTGATGAACACGTCCTCGCGGGGGAGGCCGGAGCGTCGTACGGCCTGGCCGACGCCCTCCTCGTTGCCGTACGCCGCAGCGGTGTCCAGGTGGCGGTAGCCGACCTCCAGCGCGGTGGCGACCACGTCGGCGCTGTCCTCCGGCGGGATCTGGAAGCAGCCGAAGCCGAGCTGGGGGATCTCGACACCGTTGTTCAGCAAGACGTTGGGGACGTGGTTCACCGGCGGCGCTCCTTGATCTGGGGCAGGGGTACCGCCGAGGACAACCGGCCGTGGCGAGGCGGCATTCCCCGCACTGTCGGCGGCCGCTGGCAAGGTCTAGGCCATGGCCAAGACCCAGTACTACACCGCGACCAGCCTCGACGGCTTCATCGCCGACGAACACGACTCGCTGGACTGGCTGTTCGAGGCCGACCGAGCCAGTCGGGACGCCGAGGACCGCTTCGGCGCCTTATTCGCGGGCGTCGGGGCCTTCGCCATGGGCCGCACCACGTACGAGTGGATCCTCGACCACGAGCAGCTGCTCGAGCAGCCGGCCAACTGGCGGCAGATGTACGGCGAGGTCCCCTGCTGGGTGTTCAGCCACCGCGACCTGCCGCCGATCCCGGGCGCGGATCTCCGCTTCGTCAGCGGCGAGGTGGCGCCGGTCCACGAGCAGTTGGCGGCGGCCGCCGATGACCGCGCCATCTGGCTGGTCGGAGGGGGCGACCTGGTCGGGCAGTTCGCCGATGCCGGGTTGCTCGACGAGATCATCGTCAGCGTGGCCCCGGTCACCTTGGGCGCCGGGGCACCGCTGCTGCCCCGGCGGCTGACCGGCCTGCGCCTTCAGTCCGTGGAGGCCGTCGGGGAGACCTTCGCAGAGCTGCGCTACGCCGTCCCGCCGCACGGAAGGGGGCGTGAAACCATGACCGGGTGAAGGCAACACTGATCCACGCGCCCGGCGACATCCGGCTGGAGGACGTACCCGATCCTCGGCTGTACGCCGACGGCGACGCGCTGGTGCGCGTCGTGGCCTCGTGCATCTGCGGGTCCGACCTGTGGCCGTACCGTGGGGCGAGCGACTTCGACGAGCCGTGGCGGATCGGGCACGAGTTCGTCGGTGTCGTCGAGCAGGTCGGCACCGCCGTCCAGAGTGTGGTGCCCGGGGACTTCGTCATCGCCCCATTCGTGTGGTCCGACGGCACCTGCCCGATGTGCCGGCGCGGCGTACAGACGTCGTGCCAGCACGGCGGTGGCTGGGGCGGGGAGGACGAGGACGGCAACCCGGTCGACGGCGGCCAGGGCGAACGGATCCGGGTCCCGCTGGCCGACGGGACCCTGGTGGCGACACCGTCGGCGCCGGACCCCTCGCTGGTGCCGGCGCTGCTCGCCCTGTCGGACGTGATGGGGACCGGTCACCACGCCGCGGTCTCCGCCGGCGTACGCGAGGGCGCGACGGTCGCCGTGGTGGGCGACGGGGCGGTCGGGCTCTGCGGCGTCCTCGCCGCGGCCCGGCTCGGCGCGAGCACGATCGTGGCGATGTCCCGGCACGAACCGCGGCAACGGGTGGCGAAGCAGTTCGGCGCCAGCCACATCGTCGCCGAGCGCGGCGAGGACGGCGCCGCGCGGGCCCGCGACATCCTCGACGGCGTGGGCGCCGACTGCGTGCTGGAGTGCGTGGGCACCAGTGGCGCGATGGAGCAGGCGTTCGCGGTCGCCCGCGACGGCGCCACCGTCGGGTACGTCGGCGTTCCACACGGGGTCGAGCTGCCCATCAGGTCCATGTTCGGCTCGAACAAGGGCATCCGCGGCGGCGTCGCTCCGGTCCGGGCCTACCTGCCGGAGCTGCTCGACGACGTGTGGGAGAGCCGAATCGATCCTGGCGCGGTTTTCGACCTGACGCTGCCGCTGGACCAGGTCGCCGACGGGTACCGCGCCATGGACGAGCGCCGCGCGATCAAGGTGCTGCTGCAGCCCTGACCTTCGGCTCGTGGATCAGGCGGGGCGGGGCAGGGGTACCGGCTGCGGCTCCCCCGGTGAGTGTCGAGCGGCCGGGTGCTCGACCAGCGCCAGCACCCGCCCGGTCATGAACTGTGCGGTCCGGACCGGTGTACCGCCGCGGGTGACCTCGGTGACCGTCACCATCCCGCGCCCGGTCGTGATCTCGACCCGGCGTCCGGCACGGGTGGCCTCCACCTCGTAGACGCGCACGTCGCTGCCGGCGTCGATGACGATCTCGACTCGGTCGCCCTTCATGTCAGGGACAACGCCGGAGCATGGTCATTTGATCCCGACCAGGCCGTGCACCGGGCACCGGGCGGTCCATGCCTGCGGCAGCACCTGGACGACCATTCGGCGGGCGCATGCTGCGCAGTAGCGTGGCGGCTCCAGGGCCGCCCGCTGCTCGCAGGCACCGTGGTCGTCGTCGGCCCGCCCACGCCCACACTGCCCGCAGAACCCGTCGTCCCCGTTCACAGCGTCCGGCTCAGCTCCTTGATCGGCATCGCGAGCTCGCCGAGAAGTGCGAGGTCGTCGCCGGGGTCGCGGCCCAGCGTGGTCAGGTAGTTGCCGACGATCACGGCGTTGACGCCGCCCAGCAGGCCGTCGCGCGTCCCGGCGTCGCCCAACGTCAGCTCCCGCCCGCCGGCGTACCGCAGGATCGTGCCTGGAATCGCCAGCCTGAAGGCTCCCACCGCCCGCAAGGCGTCAGCGGCGCTCATCACCGGCAGGTCTCCGAACGGTGTCCCCGGTCGGGGGTTGAGGAAGTTCAGCGGCACCTCGTCCGGCTCGAGCGCCGCGAGCTCGACGGCGAGCTCGGCCCGCTGCTCCAACGTCTCCCCCATGCCGACCAGGCCGCCGCAACACAGCTCCATCCCGGCCTCCCGCACCAGCCGGCAGGTCTGCCAACGCTCCTCGTACGTGTGGGTGGTGACAACGCGCGGGAAGTACGACCGGGCCGCCTCCAGATTGTGGTTGTAGCGGTGTACGCCCATCGCGGCCAAGGCGGCGACCTGCGCGCGGGTCAGCATGCCGAGTGAGCAGGCGATGTTGATGTCCAGCTCGGCACGGATCGCGGCGATCCCGTCCCGGACCTGGGCCAGCAGCCGCTCGTCCGGCCCGCGGATCGCGGCGACGATACAGAACTCCGTAGCGCCGGTGGCGGCGGTCTGCCGTGCCGCCTCGACCAGCTGCGGGATGTCCAGCCACACCGATCGCACCGGTGAGGAGAAGCGCCCCGACTGGGAGCAGAAGTGGCAGTCCTCGGGGCAGCCGCCGGTCTTCACCGACACGATGCCCTCGACCTCGACGCCGGGGCCGCACCAGCGCATCCGCACCTCGTGCGCGAGCTCCAGCAGCTGCGGGACCTGTTCGTCGGGGAGCTCGAGCACCTCCACGACCCCGTCGTGCGTCAGGGCCCGTCCGTCGCCGAGCACCCGCCGGCGGGCACGGGCCAAGACGTCGCTCACGCCAGGCAAGATAGCGAGCCCACCGCTCGCTAGCCTGACCGGCCATGAGCTGGTCGCTTGGCGCCGCGCCGCTGTCGGGGGCGGCGCTGCGCGACTTCGACCGGCGGCACCTGTGGCACCCGTACTCCTCGCTCACCGGGCCACAGCCGGCCCGCACCGTTGTCGGCGCCCGCGGGGTGCGGCTGCGACTGGACGACGGCAGCGACGTCATCGACGCGATGTCGTCGTGGTGGTGCGCCATCCACGGTTACCGCCACCCGGTCCTGGACGCGGCGGTGCGCGAGCAGCTTGCTGCCGTGGCGCACGTGATGTTCGGCGGGCTGACCCACCCCCCCGCGGTCGAGCTGGCCCGGCGGCTGGTGTCGATTTCGCCCGCGGGCCTCGAGCACGTGTTCTTCGCCGACTCCGGCTCGGTCAGCGTCGAGGTCGCGGTCAAGATGGCGCTGCAGACGCAGCGCGGCCGAGGACGACCGGAACGGACCCGGCTGCTGACGGTGCGGGGCGGCTACCACGGCGACACGTTCGCCGCGATGAGCGTCTGCGACCCGGGCGGCGGGATGCACTCGATGTTCGCCGGAGTCGTGCCCCGACAGGTGTTCGCGCCGCGGCCTCCCGCCGGCCTCGACGCCGAGATAGCGGGCTGGGCCTCCACCACCACCGCGCTCGTCGAGCAGCACGCCGCGGAGCTGGCCGCGATCATCGTGGAACCGGTGCTGCAGGGCGCCGGCGGCATGCACGTCTATCCACCGGCCTGCCTGCGGGTGCTGCGCCGGCTGGCCGACGACCACGACCTGCTGCTCGTCTTCGACGAGATCGCCACCGGCTTCGGGCGCACCGGCGAACTGTTCGCCGGTGCCCACGCCGGCGTGGCGCCGGACATCATGTGCGTCGGCAAGGCGCTGACCGGCGGCTACCTGAGCCTGGCCGCGGTGCTGGGCACCACCGCGGTGGCCGAGGCCATCGCGGCCTTCCCGGGCGGGGCGCTGATGCACGGACCGACGTTCATGGCCAATCCGCTGGCCTGCGCGGTGGGCGTCGCCTCCGTCGACCTGTTGCTGGACTCACCGTGGCGCGACCGGGTGAGGCGGATCTCCGGGTGGTTGCGCGACGGCCTGGAGCCGCTGCGGGGCCACCCCCGCGTCGCCGACGTCCGCACCCTCGGCGCCGTCGGAGTGGTCCAGCTGGACCAAACGGTCGACGTGGTCCGCGCGGGCTCGGTCGCGGTCCGCAGCGGGGTATGGCTGCGCCCGTTCCGCGACCTCGTCTACACGATGCCGCCATACGTCTGCACCGAGGACGACGTGGCCACGATCTGCGCAGCGATGGCTTCCGTCGTCGAGTCGGAGACCGCGTGACGGCGCTCGCCACCTGGCTGGCACAGCAGGCGGCCGAGCGCGAGTCGAACGGGTTGGCCCGCCAGCTCACCAGCCGCGAGTCGTGGGACCCGCTCGTCGACCTCGCCGGCAACGACTACCTCGGCCTGGCGAGACATCCGCGCGTCGTCGCGGCCACCGCCGCGGCCGCCCGGCAATGGGGCGCCGGGTCCACCGCGTCTCGGCTGGTGACCGGCACGCTGGGGCTGCATGCCGAGCTCGAGGCGGACCTCGCAGCCTGGTGCGGCCAGCAGCGGGCGCTGGTGTTCTCCTCCGGCTACCTGGCCAACCTCGGTGCCGTGGCAGCCCTCGCCGACGCCGAAACGCTGATCGTGTCCGACGCTCACGTCCACGCCTCCCTCGTCGACGGCTGCCGGCTGGCGCGGGGCCGGGTGCGGGTGGTTCCGCACAACGACGTCTCGGAAATGTCGGCCGCGCTCGCTTCCCGGCCGCAGCCGCGGGCGCTGGTGGTCGTCGAGTCGGTCTACTCGGTGCTCGGCGACGTCGCCCCGCTGCCCGAGCTGGCCGAGCTTTGCGAAAGGTACGACGCGACGCTGCTGGTCGACGAGGCGCACGCCCTCGGCGTCGCGGGACCGCAGGGTCGCGGGTTAACCGCGTCCCTGCCGCGTCGACGCCTGGTCGTCACGGCGACACTGTCGAAGGCGCTCGGAGCGCAGGGCGGCGCGGTGCTCGGTCCGGCCGCTGTGGTCGACCATCTGACGAATGCCGCCCGAACCTTTGTCTTCGACACCGCACTCGCGCCTCCGGCGGCGGCGGCGGCCGGGGCGGCGCTGGCCGTGCTGCGCACCTCACCGGAGCTGGTCCAAGACGTTCGCGACTGCGCCGCCGAGCTGGCCGCCGCCGTCGGGCTGCCGCCTCCGGCCGGCGCGGTGCTGTCGGTCCCGATGCCGAACCCCGAGGCCGCGCTGCGCGCCCGGGCGGAGGCCGAGGCGGGCGGCGTACGCGTGGGTGCTTTCCGGCCGCCGTCGGTGCCCGACGGCCTGTCACGCCTCCGGATCACCGCTCGCGCAGGGCTGAGCCCGCCCGGCCGGTCGCGAGCCGCTGCCGTGCTCGCGGACGTCTGCTCGCCTGCCGCCTCACCCCCGCGATGAGGTACGTGGTCGTCACCGGCACCGGGACCGGCATCGGCAAGACCGTGGTCGCAGCCGCGCTGGCCGTCGTTGCGGCGCCCGAGGTGGCGGTGGTCAAGCCGGTGCAGACCGGCGTTGCCGGCGGCGCGGGCGGCGACGCAGCCGAGATCTCCCGGCTGAGCGGCGTCACCGAGGTGCACGAGCTGGTTCGGCTTGCGGACCCGCTCGCACCGGAGAGCGCCGCCCATCGCAGCGGGATCACGCTGCCCGGTGTGGCCGAGCTGGCCCAGCGGGTGGCCGAGGTGCGCGCAGACAGTGTTGTCGTCGAAGGCTCCGGAGGCGTCCGGGTCCGGCTGGACAACGCCGGGGGCACGTTGCTCGACCTTGCGACCCTTCTGCAGTCGTACGGAAGGGTCGAGGTGGTGGTCGTGACGACTCCGGCACTGGGAACGCTCAGCGCCACCGAGCTCACCGTGGACGCGGTCCGGGCCGCCGGTTTGCCACTGCGGGGTCTGGTCATCGGCTGCTGGCCGGCGCGGCCGGGGCTGGCCGAGCGCTGCAACCGCGCGGACCTGCCCCGCCTCAGCGGGGTTCCGCTGCTCGGCGCGTTGCCGGCCGGCTGCGGCGGCTGGTCGCCCGCCGCGTTCCGGGCTGCCTCCGCGGGATGGCTTAGCGGATGAGCCGGGCGTACTTCCAGTGGCTCAGCATCACTTCCATGGGTGCACATGCCATTGGGAGTGCCGCTATCCCAGGTGAACGTGGGATAGCGGCAGGGCCCGTCGGCTACGCTGCGCGGCCGTGAGCACGCTGCCGGAGGGGGGCCGGGTGCGCCCCATCACCCGGTGGGGTGACCCGGTCATGCACCGGAAGTTGCGGCCGGTCACGACCTTCGACGAGGCGCTCGGCGAGCTGGTGGCCGACATGGCAGCCACGATGTACGCCGCCGAAGGTGTCGGCCTGGCCGCGAACCAGGTCGGCGTCGACGCGGCGGTGTTCGTCTTCGACTGCCCCGACGAGGACGGCGAGCGGCACCGCGGTGTCGTATGCAACCCGGTCCTGACCTTGCCGGAGACCAAGGGCCGCCACCTCGACGAGTCCGAGGAGGGGTGCCTCTCGCTGCCGGGTGCCTTCGTCGACTGTGCTCGCCCCGACGTCGCGCTGGTCGAGGGCATCGACCACACCGGTGCCGCGGTCGCCTACGCCGGCGGCACCCTGGTTGCGCGCTGCCTGCAGCACGAGACCGACCACATCCACGGCACGGTGTTCGCCGACCGGCTCGCGCAGCGAGCCCGCAAGCGGCTGCTCCGGCAGGCGGCCGAGTTCGCCGGCGACTATCCAGCCGACTGGCCGGTCACCTCCATGACCGGCCAGTCGGACGCGGCGGCCGGGGCCCCCTAGCATCGGCGAATGCTCGAGCTGCGCTACGCCTACCGGGACGCCGACGACGCGGCCGCACTGCGGGCCGCGGTCCGCCGCGCCGGCCTGAAGGCGTACGACGTGGCCGGCCCCGACGGTCTCACCCGGCTCGTCGTCGACGGCGCGGGCGACCGAGAACGGCTGCGCGAGCTGATCCGGTCGGCCCGCGCGCCCACTCAACAGCGGCACAGCGTGCTGTTCGAGGACGAGGTCTCCGGCGGCGCGTGAGCCCTCACCGGCTGCCCGGGCTGATCCCGGCGGAGTCGAACGTCGCCATCTGCCCCAGCACCGCCGCCGCACAGCGCAGCAACGGCAGCGCCAGCACCGCCCCGGTGCCCTCACCCAGCCGCAGGTCCAGGTCCAGCAGCGGCTCGAGCCCCAGCCTTCGCAGCGCCATCGCATGGCCGGGCTCGGGGCTGAGATGGCCCGCGACGCAGTAGCCGATGCTGGCGGGCTCCACCTCCGCCGCCACCAGTGCGGCGGCACCGGCGATGACGCCGTCCAGCACCACCGGGACCCGGGAGGCGGCAGCGGCCAGGATGAGGCCCGCCAGCGCCCCGTGCTCCAGGCCCCCGACACAGGCGAGCACACCCAGCGGGTCCCCGGCAGTGGGCCGGTGCCGGTCCAGCGCAGCGGCGACGACGGCGGCCTTCCGCTCCCAGGTGGCGTCATCCACTCCGGTCCCGCGCCCGGTGACCCGCTCGGCGGGCGCGCCGGTGAACGCCGCCACCAGCGCCGCCGAGGCGGTGGTGTTCGCGATCCCCAGGTCACCGGTGAGCAGGCACTCGGCGCCCGCCGCCACCAGCTCGAGCCCCACCTCGGCACCGGCCCGCATTGCGGCGACCGCCTCCGTACGCGCCATCGCCGGTCCGCGGCTCAGGTCGGCGGTACCCGCCCGGACACGGCGCGACAGCACGTGCGCGGCGGCCGGCACCGGCCCAGCGACGCCGACGTCGAGGACCACGACCGCAGCACCCACCTCGCGGGCGAGCACGCTGACCGCCGCGGTGCCCGCGGCCACGCCAGCCACCATCTGGGCGGTCACCCGCTGCGGCCAGGGTGTGACCGCTTGGGCGTGGACGCCGTGGTCGGCGGCGGCGACCACGACCGTCGCTTCTCGGGGTACCGGCGGCGGGCACGCTCCGGCGATCGCTGCCAGCCGCAGCCCCAGGTCCTCCAGCCGGCCCAGCGAGCCGGCCGGCTTGGTGAGCGTGGCGTGGCGGTCGGCGGCCGCGCCGCGGGCGGCCTCGTCGGGCGGCTGGATGCGTGCGCACACACCGGCCAGCACGTCGTCGGCCGGCCACCTGCTCACTGCTTCAGCCAAGCAGCCGGTCCGGCCGCCACGAGAAAGGGGTAGCGTCGGCGAACCCCTGCCCAGAGAGGAACGCCCGATGAGCCTGGAGCGCCCGGTCAGCCCGAACCCGTACGACCTGCTGCCGCGCGTCGCGGCGTTCTCGGTCACCAGCGACGACGTCTCCGACGGCGAACGGCTCGCCGATGCCCAGGTGGAGGCGCAGGGCAACACCTCGCCGCACCTGCTCTGGGAGGGCTTCGCGTCCGGGACCAAGAGTTTCGTCGTGACCTGCTTCGACCCGGACGCGCCGACCCCTTGCGGGTTCTGGCACTGGGTTGTCGTGGACCTGCCGGCAGACGTCACCGAGCTGCCGGCCGGCACCGGCTCCGGCGGCGAGCTGCCCGACGGCGCCTTCCACGTCCGCAACGACTACGGCAATCGCGAGTACGTCGGGGCCGGTCCGCCCGAGGGCGACCAGGTGCACCGCTACTTCTTCGTCGTCCACGCCCTGTCTGACGAGACGCTCGGCGTGGACGCCGACGCCACCCCGGCGATGGTCTCGTTCGAGCTCGCTTCCAAGACGCTGGGGCGTGCCATCCTCGTCGGCACCTACCAGGCCTGACCGACCGTCCGCACGTGCCCCGGGCCACGCTCTACGCCGCCGTGGCGGTCGGCGGGTTCCGGCGCTACTCGAGCTACCGGGCCGCGACGCTGGCCGGGATCTTCACCAACACCGTCTTCGGCGTCATCTTGGCCTACGGAGTTCCATGCCGAGAGTGTAGGTGGCTGGTCCCGAGCAGGCCGCTCGTCCACAGCTGCTGGTTCGCAAGCCTCAGCCCCGGTCAGGTCGGCCGCGCCAACTGCTGTTGACTGCGCGGGAAGGCCGGCATCGATCCATCATCCGAGGGCCGAGGCCGTCGTGCCGTCCCCCTGGTGCGCCCTACGCCTCGACGATTTAGGAGCTGCGGGCCTCGAGACGAGCAACCCGCTGCCCAAGGTCACCGACAGCGTCGATAATGGCGTCGTTCTGCGTTTCGAGGTGCTTGATCTGTCCCCCGAGAGACGAACCAATGTCATCGATGCGTCGACCGAGCACCGAGGCGACCACCCACATCGCTCCCAGGGCCAGCGTCACAATCGCGGTGACGGTGCCAAGGTAGGCGGTGAGCTCCATGTCGAGAGCCTAAGACTGTCGAGCCTCCGGCGCGTTCCATCCACAGCCGGCTCCCGAAGCCTTCGTGCGGAGAAGACTTCATCGATCCGCACGGAGCACATCCCGGGTGATTTCCAGCTGCCCATGGTGCTGCGCCAGCTCCTCGTAGATGTGCAGCAGTACCGCGCCCTGGGTCGTGGTGACGAGATCGGGGAAGTGCGGTGGCGGGTTGCGAGGCGGTGCGGCGGCGTCTACCCCGGCGACGTCGGACCCGAGCTGGCGGCGGGCGCGTCGTACTCGCGCGACCAGGTCCCCGACCGCACCGGTGGCGGTGAACTCCGCGTCGCGGTCACGGTGGTCCGGCCGCCCGGCCACCACGTGACCGCCCCACCACTCCATGACGCCCAGACAGTGGGTGAGGATCGCGTACGGACTGTTGGCTCCGGCGAAGTCCGGGCGCGCGTTTGCGAGCTCGTCGCCGAGCTCGGACACGATCTCGACCATGCCGTCGAGAGCGACGTCGACGTAGAACAAGAAGACCTCGCTGGTGATCACCCGCGAGAGATTAGCGATCCATCGGATCCGCATGGTGGGCTGACCATGCAGGCGGGGTTCTACCCCGCTACTGCACGCAGGTGCCGCAGTACCGCCGCGCCTCCCACCTGCTCGACGTAGGCAGGATCGCCGCAGACGACGAGCTGGTCACGGGCGCGGGAGAGCCCCACGTACAGCCGCTCGGTCGACCGCTCCCGCGGCTCGGCCTCGTTGAGCGCCAGCACCACCGCCCGCCGCTCGAGCCCCTTGAAGCCGAGGACGTGCCCGTAGAACACCTGCTCGACGTCCCAGAACGACTCCCAATCCGGCTCCTGCCCCTGCGACTGGCGAGCGGCCTGCTCCGGGTGCCGGCTGCCGGTGGCCAGCAGCGCCACGTCCTCGGGCCGCCAGCCGGCACCGAGCAGACGGTCCACCTCGTCGTCGGCGACGTGGGTCGCATCGGCCGCGGCGCATTCGACAAGGCGCACCTGCGGGCCGTTCCCACCCAGCAGCCGCATCCGCATCGGCGTCAAACGGGTTGAACGACTCCGCAATCTGGCGGGTGTTGCGCAGGGATTGTCCCGGCGTACCTGATCGCGGGCTGACTCCTGCTCGCGCCGGGCGATCCGGCGCGGTCGAACGGAGCCCATCCTGGATCAGCTGCAGCCGCTCGTGCTGCCGCACCCCTCGCACACGAAGCACGAACCCGCCGGGCGCATCTTGGTACCGCAGGTGAAGCACAGCGGCGCGTCCACCGACGCCCCGGTGATCGCCTCGAACAGCTCCGCCGACGTGTGGGCCGTCGCCGGAGCCGGCTTGGCCGTCTCGGCGATGACCGCGTCGGCATCCACCGACGCATCGTCCTCGACCGCACGCTCCACCACCGTCGCGTCCGCTGACCTCAGCGACTCCGCCTCCGGCAGCTCGACCTGCTCGAACTCCGACCCGGCCGCGTACGAGCCCGTCTCCAGGTGCCGCTGGCGCTCGTCCGCGGTGTAGATGCCCAACCCGGCCCGTTGCTCGAACGGCAGGTAGTCCAGCGCCAACCGCCGGAAGATGTAGTCCATGATCGACTGGCTCATCCGGATGTCCGGGTCGTCGGTCAACCCCGCCGGCTCGAACTTCATGTTGGTGAACTTCGAGACGTACGTCTCCAACGGCACCCCGTACTGCAGCGAGATCGAAATCGCCATCGAGAACGCGTCCATCACCCCGGCCAGCGTCGAGCCCTGCTTGCCCAGCTTGAGGAAGACCTCGCCCAGGCCGTCGTCGGGGTATGACCCGGCCGTCAGGTAGCCCTCCGCACCGCCGACGGTGAACGACGTCGTCTGCGACGGGCGCGACTTCGGCAGCCGCTTGCGGACCGGGCGCTCCACCACCACCTGCATCGGCGGCGGCTCCGGCGCTGGCTCATCGGCCTTGGCCTCAGCTGGCTCGACCGCCGACACCTTCTTCGCCTTGGCGTCGCTCAGCGGCTGGCCTACCTTGCAGTTGTCTCGGTAAATAGCGATCGCCTTTAGGCCGAGCTTCCACCCTTGGAAATACAGGTCCTGAATATCCTCAACCGTCGCGGATTCAGGAACATTCGCGGTCTTTGAGATCGCGCCGGAAATGAACGGCTGGACCGCCGCCATCATCCGGATGTGGCCCATCGGTTTGATGGCCCGCTGCCCCATCGCACAGTCGAACACCTCGTAGTGCTCGGGCCGCAGCCCCGGCGCGTCGACCACGTGGCCGTGCTCGGCGATGTATTCGACGACCGCCTCGATGGTCTCCTGCGAATACCCGAGCTTCTCCAGCGCGCGCGGGATGGTCTGGTTGACGATCTGCATCGAGCCGCCGCCGACAAGCTTCTTGAACTTCACCAGCGAAAAGTCCGGCTCGATTCCAGTGGTGTCGCTATCGAGCATGAACGATATCGTCCCGGTCGGCGCCAACACACTGGCCTGCGCGTTGCGCCAGCCGTACTCGCTGCCGATCGCGATGCACTCCTCCCACATCGCCCCAGCCAGCTCGTGCACGTCGCGGTCCATCTGGTGCAGCGGCGTGATCGTGTCGCTGGCCGCCTGGTGCTTGTGCATCACCTTGGTGTGCGCCGAGGCGTTGCGGGCGTAGCCCTCGTACGGCCCCACGACCCCGGCCAGCTCCGCCGAGCGCTTGTAAGCGGTCGCGTTCATCAGGCTGGTGATGCTCGCCGCCAGCGACCGGCCGCCGTCGGAGTCGTACGCCAGCCCTGAGGCCATCAGCAGCGCGCCGAGGTTAGCGTACCCGATGCCGAGCTGCCGGTACGCCCGGGTGGTCTCGGCGATGGCGGGGGTCGGGAAGTCGGCGAAGCAGATGGAGATGTCCATCGCGGTGATGATGATCTGCACCGCCTTGGCGAACTGCACGGCATCGAAGCGACCGTCGTCGGTCAGGAACCTCATCAGGTTGAGGCTGGCCAGGTTGCAGCTGGAGTTGTCCAGGTGCATGTACTCACTGCAGTTCGCCACCACCACGCCGTTGACGATGTATGAATGGTTTCGAGGTTCCGTCAAGTTGTATGTCGTCTCGAAGCCATCACCTTCTCGAGAAACGAGGTGCACCGTCTCCTTCACCGCATAGAATTCGTGGCTTTGAATGACATGGTGCAGCTTGGTTGCCTTGGCGGGCAGCGAGAAACCCACTCGGGCCGCGAAGTCCTTGATCGAGCGTCCGGAGATACGCAGGTCGTACAAGGGCCCATCTGAGCCATAGCTCGCGACGCTCCCGTCCTTGCGGGTGTAAGTGAAGGACGCGTTCTTCGTCCCGATGTTGTAGATGCGGGCGATGATGCCGAATGAGGCAAGCAGTTCCTGGACGCCTCGCAGCAGAACGTGGGATCTGCTGCCTAGACCGACGTACCTCGTGCCCTGCACCTCTTGATCAACGACACATCCGTCGGCGTCGAAAAGGCCTTGCAGGAAGGCGGCAAGAACAGGCTCTGGCGCCTCGAACACCGACTCCGGAACGACCTTGGTCGAGGATCGTCCTGACACGACTCCAAGTGTCCGTACGAAGTCGATGACGTCGCGCTTACTGGATCGCAGCTGCAAGGTGCCGTTGGCCTGCACGCTCGGCTTGGCATCGAAGTGGGTCAGCTCCTGGAGCAGGTGGGCGTGCCGCGGGAGTACCTCTCGCTGGTCGTCACCGGAGCCATAGACCAGCGTCATCGTCTGGTCGGTCACGCAGCCATCGCCAACCAGCCACCCGATCAGGTGCCCCAACTCCGCCGACCACTTCTCGGGCAATGCCAGTGCCCTGGCGGCGCGAGCCACGCGCTGCGCGCCTGCGGGTAGCTCCCAGGTCGCCATCTGGCGGATGGCGTGGTGGTATGACCGCACGACTTCGTCGCTGACCCTCAACCCATCCGCGTGCACCCATCCTCGGTTGGCGGTCCACAGACGGTGCCGAGGCGTGCAACGCAGTTCGGAGCCGTCCGAGAAGCGCAGGCGCACCACCTCGTTGACTCCGGTCACCATGTATTGGACCGGTCGTGACGACACAATGCGCGAGGCGGACTCCTCGTCTGATGTGACGTCGTTGGTGTAGACCTCGAACTGTTCACCGCCCGCGGCGCGCGCCACCAGATCACCAATGCGAATCAGGCCCTTGTCGGTGACCACTCGCTGATCTGCCGGGAAGCACGGGTTGCTCGCGGAGATCCGACCCGCCTCCGGGCAGGTGTGCCAGTCGTTGATCGTCGAGTCGTACTGCACCCCCGGGTCGGCGCACGCCCACGCCGCCTCGGCGATCTGCCTCCACAGGCCTCGGGCGTCGACGGTCTCGATCACCTCGCCGGTGGTCCGGGCGGTCAGGCCCCAGTCCTCCCCCTCCTCGACCGCCTGCAGGAACTCGTCGCTGACGCGGACCGAGTTGTTGGCGTTCTGGTACTGCACGCTGACGATGTCACGGCCGCCGAGGTCCATGTCGAAGCCGGCGTCGCGCAGCACGCGGATCTTGTCCTCCTCGCGCGCCTTGGTCGACACGAACTCCTCGATGTCGGGGTGGTCGACGTCGAGCACGACCATCTTCGCCGCGCGGCGGGTGGCGCCGCCGGACTTGATGGTCCCGGCGGAGGCGTCGGCGCCGCGCATGAAGCTCACCGGCCCGCTGGCGGTGCCGCCGGAGGAGCGCAGCAGCTCCTTGCTGGAGCGGATGCGGCTGATGTTGAGGCCGGCGCCGGAGCCGCCCTTGAAGATCAGCCCCTCCTCGCGGTACCAGTTCAGGATCGAGTCCATCGAGTCGTCGACGGCCAGGATGAAGCACGCGCTCACCTGCTGCGGGCTGGACGTCCCGACGTTGAACCACACCGGTGAGTTGAAGCTGAACACCTGGTGCAGCAGCATCCAGGTCAGCTCGTGCTCGAAGACGTCCGCGTCGGTCTGCGTCGCGAAGTAGCCGTCCCGCACCCCGGCGTCGACGTACGTCAGCACCACCCGGTCGATCAGCTGGCGCAGGCTCGACTCGCGCCTGGCGCTGCCCACCGCCCCGCGGAAGTACTTCGTGGTCACGATCGTGGAGGCGTTGACGCTCCAGAAGTCGGGGAACTCCACGCCGCGCTGCTCGAAGACGGCCTCACCGGTCTTCCAGTTCGTCTGGACGACGTCGCGCCGCTCCCAGGCGACCTCGTCGTACGGGTGCACCCCCCGTGTGGTGTAGACGCGTTCGATCCGCAGGCCCGTGTTCCGGCGGGGACGCCGCGTTGGCGTCTCCGCGTCACGGCCGCCTGGGGCGTTCGCGCCGTTCACCGTCTCGGTCATTGCCTCTCCTCGCCTGATGTTCTCGTACAACGTCTGGTCGGGCAGATAGCTGCCCTGGTCGGAGGTTTCTCTGCGGTGCCTAGGGGACGGCATCGACGGCCTCCCGCTCCGCCCGCAGCATCGCGATCTCGGTCTCGAAGTCGGCGGCGGACTCGAACGCGCGGTAGACGCTGGCGAAGCGCAGGTACGCCACCTCGTCGAGCTCGCGCAGCGGGCCGAGCACCGCGAGCCCCACCTCGGGAGCCGGGACCTCGGCGCTGCCGCCGGCCCGCAGGCTGTCCTCAACCGCCTGCCCGAGCCGGGCCAGGTCGTCCTCGCCCACCGGGCGGCCCTTGCACGCCTTGCGGACACCGGCGACCACCTTGTCGCGACTGAACGGCTCCGCCACCCCCGAACGCTTGCCCACGCTCAGCTGGACCTGCTCCACCGTCGAGAACCGCTTCTCGCACACCGGGCAGCTGCGCCGGCGGCGGATCGCGGCCCCGTCGTCGCTGACCCGGCTGTCCAGCACCCGGGTGTCGACCGAGCGGCAATGCGGACAGTGCATCGGCTCCTCCTCCTCCCGGCGGTGCGGCCATCGCGGCGACAGCTCCAGCCGCCGCCTGGGGACGATGCTGTGCACCGTCTGGGGATCGCGGTCGAGTCGCTGTGGGCGACTGACCCCAACCTGTGGAAACTTACACCCATGTAACTACTAGATGTTGGGGCAACCGTACGCCCGACCCTTCCCACGTGCAAGAGCCTCCCGCCCACCGCCGACACTTTCCGCATCGCTGCAGGTCAGGATGGCAAGCAGGGCGTGTCGCTGTGGTTGACGGCCTCGGCGAGCCGGCCGGCGGCCGCCATCGGCTGCTTGACGCGGACGCGGATCTGCGTCATCGTCCTAACCGTGGTAGCCGTACCTAATCGCGATAGGTTGGCCGAACGTCGTGAGGCGACCCGCTCGGAGATCCTCGAGGCAGCCTGGCAGGTGGCGCGCGAGGAGGGGGTGGCCCAGCTGACGCTGCGCCAGGTCGCGTCCCGGGTCGGCATGCGGCCGCCCTCGCTCTACAGCCACTTCGCCTCAAAGCACGCGATCTACGACGCGATGTTCGGGCAGGCGTGGGAGTCCTACGAGGCCGTTTCCGACGGACTGGAGCGCCATCTCCCCGACGACCCGCGAGCGGCGCTGAAGCGGGTCGCCTCCGAGTGGGTCGACTTCGCCACGCGCGACTTCGCGCGCTACCAGCTCATGAACGTCCGCACGATTCCTGGGTTCAGCCCGTCACCGCAGGCGTACGAGCCCGCCGTCCGTGTGCTGGGGCGGCTGCACAGTCTGTTCGCCGATCTTCGGATCGGCGACCCGGATGCGGGCGACCTCTTCACCGCCCTGCTTGGGGGGCTGGTCGACCAGCAGTGGGCCAACGACCCCGGCGGGGAGCGCTGGCGGCGGCTGGTGGACCGTGCGATCGACATGTTTGCCGACGAGATGGGCCTGCCCGGGCCTCGAGAGGACTCCTCGTGACCACCACCACGGACACTCCGCCGGCGCGCAGGTCTGTGCTCGACCGGCCGACCGCGATGCGGCTGGCAGCCACGGAGTACGAGCGGTTCGCCGAGCAGCTGCGGCAGCTCGGGCCGACCGACTGGGCGAAGCCGACCGACTGTCCGGACTGGGACGTCCGTGCCGTCGCCGCGCACACGCTCGGCATGGCGGAGATGGCCGCCAGCATCCGCGAGAGCCGGCGCCAGACCGCGCAAGCCACCAAGCGCGGCGGCGTATTCCTCGACTCGCTCACCGCGTTGCAGGTCGACAAGCACCGGGCCCTCACGCCGGAGCAGATCGTCACCGGCATGGAGCGCGTCGGACCCAAGGCCGCACGCGGGCGCCGCCGAGCGCCAGCGTTCATCCGACGCCGCACGATGCCACAGCTGCAGTCGGTCGGCGGCGTCGAGGAGCAGTGGACGTTCGGCTTCCTCATCGACTCGATCCTCACCCGCGACCCGTGGATGCACCGAGTGGACATCGCCCGCGCCACCGGCCGGGAGTTGCACCTAACCCCCGATCACGACGGTGTCCTGGTGGCCGATGTCGTCACGGAGTGGGCGGCCCGGCACGGACAGTCGTACGCCTTGCACCTGTTCGGCCCGGCCGGCGGGCGGTGGTCGGCCAGTGTTGGGGGTCCCGAGCTGGAGCTGGACGCGATCGACTTCGCTCGGGTGCTGTCCGGACGTGGCGCCGGTGAGGGGCTGCTAGCGGTGCAGGTGCCGTTCTAGCTCCCGCTCAGCTGCCTCGTCCCCGCCGTTGTAGGCGGTCTGTCAGCGCCGACCGGGGCGGGGCAGCCGGTCCAGCAGCAACGCCGGGTCGTCCTTGACCATCGAGAGGCGGCGGCGCTGCTTGTGCGCCCACGTCTCCGCGGTCTGCGCCTGGTGCAGGCGGGTGCGCAGGTCGGCGATCACGGTGAGATCCTCGTGGCGCTGGACGAGCATGGTGGCGATGGCTTGCACGGCCGACTCGGCGACGTTCTCGTCGTTAGCGTCGAGATTGAACTGCTCGAGGTTGCCGTTGGGCGCCCCGAAGACGGTGGGCTCCAGGTCGCTCAGGTTCCCCACGATGTCGTAGCCGGCGGCAGCCAGGTCGGCGCTGATCCGCGCGGACACCGCTCGGCAGCGGTCGGCGTATCTGGCCGGCAGCTTCAGCGCCGGACCACCTTGGGCGGCCAGCACGGTCTTGGCCAGGTAGGTCTTGGCCAGCTGGTTGTAGCCGGTGCGGCGCCCGGTCAGCCGCTCTCCCAGCGCCGTGTTGACCCGGCGCATCAGCTCGGCTTGCGGGGAGCTCAGCGAGCTGTTCGTCACCGCGACTTCGGTGTCCAGGCCATTGGGGTCCACCCCGATCACCGCGCAGAACCGCTGCAACAGCAGCCGCGGTGCCGCTCCGGCCGGCGGGACCGTGACGATGTGCACACGGGGTGGGGGCAACGCCTCGCCCCAGCGCTGTGCCACCTCGGCAACGTCCTGGCTGCGCCAGAAGTCGAGCGTGAGGGCCGGGTCCTCCAGAACGTTGCGGAGGTACTGGTCGTACGGCGTGCGCCGCCGGCGCTTGACGCGTTGCTGCCAGCCGGAGGGGATCTGACGGGCGAGGTCGCGTGCGGTGATGATGATGTGGACGTCGAAGTCGCCGAGCACCCCGAAGAACCGCTCGATCTGCTTCGGCGTTGCGGCGGCGACGATCTCCATGCTGAACAGCGCCCGGGGGGTAGCCACCTCCGGGAGCGAGGCGGCGAACCGGTCCAGCCCGCCACGGGCCTTCGGCGAGTACTGCTGCTCGTCGTAGAGCTCCCGCACGTCCTGCGCGGCCCGTACGTGGTCTTCGAGCTTGCGCATCGGCAGCGTGAGGCCCTGCCCGATCAGCTCGTCTCGAGCGGCCCACAGCACGCTCTGCAAGAACGTGGTGCCGGTCTTTGGCGCCCCGACATGGAGGTACATGGCACGGCGACCGGAGCCCACGTCAGGGATCATGACGTCACTCCCACCGAACGTCTAGCCGCCACTCCGGTGCTCAACTTCGGTGCGCCGGGCCCTCGTCGGCCTTGACCGCACCGCGGGTGCCGATCGGCTCAGGGGGGCCCTTCGTGGTGTCCTTGGCGGTCTGCGCCTCGGCCTCGGAGTTGATCTCGGCGCCGAGCAGGACCACGAGTGCGGTGATCCAGAACCACAACAGCAGCACCACGACACCGGCGAGGCTGCCGTACGTCTTGCCGTAGCTGCTGAAGTTGTTGACGTAGAGGGAGAAGACGACCGACGCAACGATCCACACCACGGTGGCGACGATCGCCCCGGGGGTCGTCCACGCCACCTTGGGAGAGTCCCGGTCGGGCGCGACCCGGTAGATCAGCGCGAGCGCGACCAGCATGATGACCACCAGCGCCACGAACCGTCCGATGGCGATGAGCAGCTGGGCCACGAAGCCTAGACCGATCGCGCTGAGGACGGCCGGGAGGACGGCCACCAGCCCTACCGCGAGCGCGAGAAAGACCAGGAAGCCGAGGGTGAGCGCGACCGCCAGCCCGCGCTTCTCGAAGAAGTTGCGGGTCTCGTCCTCGTCGTAGGCGATGTTGACGGCCTGGATCAGCCCGGCGATCCCGCCGGAGGCACTCCACAGCGCGAGCGCGATGCTGAAGATCAGCCCGATGGACAGGCTGCCCCCGGACCCGCCGGCGACGTTCTTCATCTGGGAGATCAGCAGCGACTGCGCGTCCTTGGGCAGCCCCGAGGCGAACGACGACACCTGCGACTCCACCTGCGACGGGTCGCTGACGAGCCCGTAGATCAGCACCGCGGCGATCAGGCCGGGGAACAACGCGAGGAACCACTGGTACGCCACCCCACCGGCGATCAGCGTCAGGTTGTCCTTGCCCATCTCCTTGAACGCCCGCTTGGTGACCTGCAGCCAGCCCTTGGCCGGGATCTGCTGCGGCTCCTCGGCCTGGCCGCCGGGGGCCGTCGTCTCGCGGGAGGTACGCGAGGTGCTCATTGCCGTCCTCTCGGAAGCGTTGGCTACAGGGTAGGCGGTTCCACCCGGCGCCGCGGGGCTGCCGCGCGCAGGAGCGGATGCGGTTTGCTGGTAGGCGGCGCGCCGCCGACCGGGCCACCTCACGTCCTGGGGACCGCGATCCGCTGGCCGACCTGGAGCTCACCGGTGCTCGGCAGCGCGTTCAGCTCGGCGATGGCGTGGAGCGCGGCGCCCACGTCCCCGTCCGGTGCGGCGTGGCTGGCGATGTCCCACAGCGTGTCTCCCGGCTGCACCACGACGACGCGGACCTGCAGCGGGGCCCCCGCCCGCGAGGTCGCCACCACGGCCGGGCCCAGCGCCACCAAAAGCCCCATGACGGCGACCAGCAGCGCCACCAACAGCACCACCCTGCCCCGGGCAGTCAGCCGGACCGCACCGGGGCGGCCACCGCGCCCGCCCGACTGCGTACTCGTTCTCAGCGTGCTCATCGTCTCCTCCGTCCTCGCACCTGTGCTGCGTCAATCTCTATCGCCGGCCACCGACAGATGGCCTGCCCGTCCGATCGAAAGCCTGTTCGACTGGCCGCTAGCCCGAAGTAGACCACCGGGCTGTGACACTGCCGGGGCGACACGCTCGAACACCTGTTTGATGAAGGCGGGAGTCGGCGATACGGTCGGCGAAGACAACCGACGGGCGGCCGGGTACCGGTCCCGCGGTCGACAAACGGAGGGCACCATGGCCAAGCGCAGCCGGACCCCTATTGGTTCTGGCGGCGGCTCGCAGGTGCGCGAGCTGCCCGACGGTCCCGCCGACGCCAGCGGTCTCACGCCCCGCCAGCGGCGGGTGCTCGAGTTCATCCGGCGCTCCATCGAGCAACGCGGCTATCCCCCGAGCATCCGGGAGATCGGGCAGTCGGTGGGGCTGACCAGCAGCTCCTCGGTCGCCCACCAGCTCAAGACGCTGGAGGCCAAGGGCTTCTTGCGCCGTGACCCCAACCGCCCCCGTGCCCTCGAGGTGTTCCTCCCCGACGTGCTGGCGGCACGTCGCTCGATCGGCACCGCGGTGGACTTCGGCTTCGACGACACCGGGGACGGTGACGCCCGCCCCGAGGCGGCGTACGTGCCGATGGTGGGCCGGATCGCGGCCGGCGGCCCGATGCTGGCCGAGGAACGGGTGGAAGAGGTGTTCCCGCTGCCCAAGACCCTGGTCGGTGAGGGAACGCTGTTCGTGCTGCAGGTGCGCGGCGACTCCATGGTGGAGGCGGCCATCTGTGACGGCGACTACGTGGTCGTGCGCCAGCAGCCCACGGCGGAGAACGGTGAGATCGTGGCCGCGATGATCGACGGCGAGGCCACGGTCAAGACGCTGCAGCTCAAGGACGGCAGGGCGTGGTTGCTCCCCCACAACCGCGCCTACCAGTCCATCGACGGCGCAAACGCCACGATCCTGGGCAAGGTCACCACGGTGCTGCGGCGGGTGTGACCGGCCGCTGGGCGCGCCCTCAGCCGGCTGCAGCTGCCGCGTCGAGCCGCTGCAGAGCGGCCCGGGCGACCGCGGCGTCGGTGGTTCGCCACATCGGCGGGAGCGAGGCGGTGAGGAAGGCGGCGTACCTCGCAGTCACCAGCCTCGGGTCCAAGATCGCGACGACACCGCGGTCGGTGCGCCGCCGGATCAACCGTCCGGTGCCCTGGGCCAGCAGCAGGGCCGCGTGGGTTGCCGAGACCGCCATGAAGCCGTTGCCGCCGCGGCGCTCGACGGCGCGGGCACGGGCGCTCATCAACGGGTCGTCCGGTCGCGGGAAGGGGATGCGATCCACGATCACCAGCTGGCAGGTCTCGCCGGGCAGGTCGACGCCCTGCCAGAGGCTCAGCGTCCCGAACAGGCAGGTTCGCGGCTCGGTGACGAAGCGGCGGGCGAGCTCGGACAGCTGCGCCTCGCCCTGGCACCACACCGGCACGTCCGGCAGCCGCTCGCGCAGCGCGGCGGTGGCCGTCTCGGCCGCCCGGCGCGACGAGAACAACCCCAGTGCCCGGCCGCCGGCCGCTCGCACCAGCTCGGTGATCTCCCCCAGCTGGGCCTCCCCCAGTCCGTCGCGACCGGGCGTCGGCAGCCGTTTCGCGACGTAGCAGATCGCCTGCCGGGCGTAGTCGAAGGGCGAGCCCACGTCGAGCGCGTGCCAGGTCACCGGCGCCTCGGGGGCGCTCTCGTCGTCGGCTGCCTCGGTGGCGCCCTGGGCGGCCGCGTCCACCTCGGCGTCGACCGGCTCGCCACCGGCCCGCTCGTCGGGCCGCAGACCCAGTCCGATCGCCAGCGGCTCGAAGCCGCCGCCGAGCTTCAGCGTCGCCGAGGTCAGCACGACGGTCTTGGTTGCGAACAGCCGCTGCCGCAACGGCAGCGAGACGTCGATCGGCGCTACCCGCAGCTCGTTGCCGCCGCGCAGCACATCGCGCTCGGTGACCCACAACACGTCGTGCTCGGAGCCGGTCGCCATCCGCTCGGCCACCTTGCGCACCTCGTCGGTGAGCGCCTTGGCCTGCTGGCGTACGGGGTCGGCGTCGTCGCCCTTGCCGATCGCCGACCAGCAGACGCGGGCGCTGTCGCGCACCAGGGACAGCGCCTCCCCGAGCTGGTCGGGCAGCGGGTCGACGCGCCCGGGCGGAGAGGCGGCGAGCGCCTCCCGCAACGCCTCCGCGCTGTCCTCGAAGTCGGCTGCGGCACTGCCCTCCCGCACCGCGTTGCGGGACCGGCGGGCGGCCCGCTCCACCATCGGCGCTGACAGCTCGTCGGTCGCCGACTTGGTGACCCGGGCGGTGAGCTCGTGTGCCTCGTCGACGACGACCGCGTCATAGTCGGGGATCATCGGCACCCGTTCGATCGCGTCGATCGCCAAGAGCGCGTGGTTGGTGACCACCAACCGGGACGCCATGGCCTGCTCGCGAGCCTGCTCGGCGAAGCACTCGGCCAGGTAGGGGCAGCGCTGCGCCAGGCACTCGCGGGCCGATACCGACACCTGGGCCCAGGCGCGTTCGGTATGCGCCGGGGCGGAGTCGCGGTCACCGGTCGCGCCGGACTCCAGCTGCTCCTCCGCCCAGTTGCGCAGCGTGAGCACCTCGGATCCCAGCGCGCCCGCCGGCATCTCGATCAGCGCACCTTGGTCGTCTGGAGCACCGTCGCGGACCCGATGCAGGCAGGCGTAGTTGGACCGGCCCTTGAGCACCGCGTACGCCGGCTCGTGCCCCAGGACGGTGCGGGCGGCCGCCAGCAGCGCCGGGATGTCGCGCGAGACCAGCTGGTGCTGCAGGTTGAGAGTGGCGGTGGCAATGACGACCCGGCGTTCGTGCAGCAGCGCGGGCACCAGGTAGCCCAAGGACTTGCCGGTGCCGGTGCCCGCCTGGACGAGCAGGTGCTCGCGGGCCGCCAGGGCGTGTGCGACGGCCTCGGCCATTGCCAGCTGGCCGGGGCGCTCGTCGCCGCCGAGGGCATCCACCGCGGCCGCCAGCACCGACGCCACGGTGGGCGCGGCAACCTGCGATGCGCTCACGGACGCACGCTATCCACCGTGTGCGACCCGGACGGCGACTCGTCCACAGCTGAGGCGGTGACGCGGCTCGAGCGTGCGACCGGGGGGTCAGCGGGTGGCGGGGCGCCGACCCACCCACGTGATGCCGAGCGCGGGGATGTCACCGGCCGAGATCGCGGCCGCCTCCTCCGCTACGTCGACGCCTTCGAGCTCGGGGAAGGCGTACGGGCCGGTTCCCAGAGCCGTTCGCTGGAACCGCCCGTCGAGTGACGCGACGATGTCGGCGGCGGGTATCAGCCGTTCCTCGGCCGTCCACAGCTGCCAGTAGTCCGCCCAGCCGAGCCCGGACTCCGCCCATCGCTGCTGGTGGCGGTGCAGCCAGCCCTGTTCGTCCTCGCCGGGCGGCTCGCCCAGCCGCGCGAAGCACCATCGCGCCCCCGCCTCGTCGAAGCGTTCCCACGCCCACTCGACGACGACCACCAGGCCTCTCGGCACCAGGGCGGCGGCAACCCGGTCCAGTACGTCAGCCAAGTCGTGCACGTGGTGCAGCGACGTGCAGGCGACCACCGCGTCCACCGGCTGCGGTGGCTCGTACTCCTCGAAGTGCTGCCGCGCGAAGTCGCGACCCTCCGGCGCCTCGGGGTCGACCCCCACGGCGGTGTACCCGGCGTCTCGCAGCATGGGCACGAAGCCGCCGAGCGATCCGCAGCCGATCTCGAGCACGTCCGACGGGGCGGCCGGGAGCGCGTCCCGCACCTGCGGCCAGGTTGCGCTGAGCCAGCGCTGCTTGGGCGTCATGACGGGAGGCTAGTGTCCCGCGAGGCCGCGGCAGGGGGAAGGTCAGCGGGTGTACGCGGCGAGGGCGCCGGCCAGGTCGGCGTTGACCCGGGCGACGACCCGGGTGCCGTCGGCGGTGTGTTCCACGGTGTCGAGCGAGCCCTGCTCGTGGATCTGGTTTAGCAGGTCGCCGCGCGCGTACGGCAGCAGGACGTCGACGCGCTGCTGTGGCCGCGGCAGCTCGGCCTCGAGCGCGGTGAGCAGCGCCGAGATGCCCTCACCGGTTCGCGCCGAGCAGGCGACGGCGTGCGGCTCGCGGGCCAGCAGCCGGGCCACCACCAGCGGGTCGGCTGCGTCGGTCTTGTTGACCACGACCAGCTCGGGCACCCGGTCCGCGCCGATCTCGGCGAACACCGCTCGTACGGCGGTGAGCTGGCCCTCCGGATCGGGGTCGGAGCCGTCGACTACGTGCAGGACGAGGTCGGCCTGGGCGACCTCCTCCAGCGTCGAACGGAAGGCATCGACGAGCTGGTGCGGCAGGTGGCGGACGAAGCCGACGGTGTCCGAGAGCGTGTACACCCGGCCGTCGGCGGTCGTCGCCCGCCGCGTCGTCGGGTCCAGGGTCGCGAACAGCGCATCCTCGACGAGGACACCGGCGCCGGTGATGCGGTTGAGCAGGCTGGACTTGCCGGCGTTGGTGTAGCCCGCGATCGACACCGACGGCACCGCGTGCCGGCGACGCTCGCCCTTCTTGGTGTCGCGGGTGGTCTGCATGGAGTCCAGCTCGCGGCGCAGCTTCGCGATCCGGGCGGTGATCCGGCGCCGGTCGGTCTCCAGCTTGGTCTCACCGGGGCCGCGGCCGCCGATGCCGCCGCCCTGGGCCCCGACCCGTCCCCCGGCCTGGCGGGACAGGCTGCCGCCCCAGCCGCGGAGCCGCTGGGTCTGGTACTGCAGCTGAGCCAGCTCCACCTGCGCCTTGCCCTCCCTCGACCTGGCGTGCTGGGCGAAGATGTCGAGGATCAGTGCGGTCCGGTCGACGACCTTGACGTTGGTCCGGTCCTCGAGGTTGCGCAGCTGGCTCGGTGCCAGCTCGCCGTCGCAGATGACGGTGTCGGCGCCGCTCGCCTGCACGGTCTCTCGCAGCGCGTCGACCTTCCCGCGGCCGATGTACGTCGCAGGGTCGGGCCGGCGCCGGCGCTGGACCAGCGCCTCGAGCACCTGCGAACCGGCGGTCTCGGCGAGCAGCTTGAGCTCGGTCAGGGAATGCTCGGCGTCGGAGGTCGACCCGTCGGTCCAGACTCCCACCAGCACCACCCGCTCCAGCCGCAGCTGGCGGTACTCGACCTCGGTGACGTCCACGAGCTCGGTGGACAGCCCCGCCACCCGGCGTAGCGCGTTGCGGTCCTCGAGGTCCATCTCGCCGGTCACCGGCTCGTCGGCGTAGCCGGACACCCAGCCGTCGTCGCTGCCCGGCCGGTCGGGTGCCGGCTCGCGGAACGCGGCGTACTCGGGAAGGGAGGAGGTCATCGTTGCGGGTTCCAACCGTCGGCGGGCCAGGCGTGTTCCCGCGATCGTGGCACGGATCGGCTCGGCGCTCACCCGAGTTGTCGACGCTGGCCGGCCGGCGGGAGGGGGTAGGTGCCCTCGGCGACGATGACGGCGGGGCCGGTCAGCTCCGCTCGGCCGTCGGGGCCGAGCGTCACGTCGAGGCGGCCGCCGAGCGTGGTGACTGCGACCGTGATCGGGCGGGCCGCTCCGGCGACCGTGAGCGCGACAGCGCACGCTCCGGTGCCGCACGAGCGCGTCTCCCCCACCCCGCGTTCGTGGACCCGCATCACCGCCGCGTCGGACCCGGTGCGTACGGCGAACTCCACGTTGACGCCCTCGGGGAAGTCCACCGGGTCGCACCCCGGCTCGGCTCGCAGCGGGCCGGCCTCGTCGAGCGATCGCACCCGCACGACCGCGTGCGGGTTGCCGGCATCGACGTGGAGCGCCGGCCAGCTGCGGTTCCCGACCTTTACGGCGACCTCACCCACCACCCGCACGACGCCCATGTCAACGCCGATGCGGCCGTCGTCGGCCCAGCGCACCGTCTTGACGCCGCTGCGGGTGCCGATGCGAAGCGGCGCCGACGGGTCGGCGAGGCCCTCGCGCTCGAGATAGCGGGCGAAAACCCGGATCCCGTTGCCACACATCTCGGCCGGCGAGCCGTCGGCGTTGCGGTGGTCCATGAACCACTCGGCGCCGTCGGCTGCACCGGCTCGGGCGACGCGCAACACCCCGTCGGCCCCGACCCCGCGACGGCGGTGGCACAGCGACCGGACCAGGGCGGGGTCGAGCCCGACGTCCCCGGTCTCCGCGAGGTCCGGCAGCAGCAGGAAGTCGTTCTCGGTGCCGTGCCCCTTCAGCCATCGGACGCCAGCGGTCATGAAAACGAGGGTACGGCGAGGGCCCGCTCCAGCAGGTCGTCCTCGTCGTGGTGCAGCCAGTGGACGCGCGGGTCCTTGCGGAACCACGCATCCTGCCTCCGGGCGAACCGGCGGGTCGCCCGCCGGGTCTCCGCACGTGCCTGCTCCAGGGTCGACTCACCGCTCAGCGCGCGCAGCACCTGCGCGTAGCCGAGGGCCCGGCTGGCCGTGCGCCCGCGCCGCAGCCCGGCCCGCTCGAGCCGGCGTACCTCGGCGACGAAACCGGCTGCCCACATGTCGTCCACCCGGGCGGCGATGCGCCGGTCGAGGATGTCTCGGGGCACGTCGAGACCCACCTGTACCACCTCGGGGTAGGCGTACTCGTACGCCGGCAGCCGGGCCCGATAGGGCCGACCGGTGATCGTCACCACCTCCAGCGCGCGGACGAGCCGGCGCCCGTTGCCGGGCAGGATCTCGGCCGCCGACTCCGGATCGAGCTGCGCCAGCCTGGCATGCAGCACCCCAGGCCCGGACGCGGCGAGCTCGGACTCCAGCCGCCGGCGTACGTCGGGGTCGGTCCCGGGGAACTCGAACCGGTCGAGAACCGCCCGGACATAGAGCGCCGAGCCGCCGACGACTACCGCCACCACGCCGCGCCGGTGACAGGTGCCGATCGCCTGCCGGGCCCAGGACTGGAACTGCGCCACGGTCGCGGGCTCGGTCACGTCGAGCCGGTCGAGCAGGTGGTGGTGGATGCCTCGACGCTGGTGGGGCGTCAGCTTGGCGGTGCCCACGTCCATGCCGCGGTAGAGCTGCATCGAGTCGGCGCTGACCACCTCGCCGCCCAGCCGCTTTGCCAGCGCGACCGCGAGGTCGGACTTGCCGGACGCGGTGGGACCCACGACTGCCACCACAGCGGCCACGCGAGTAGTTTGACAGCCTGCGAGCGGCGCCGCCGCCGCACGGAAGGGAACGCCATGGGACTGATGGACAAGCTCAAGGGCACGGCTGACTCGGTACGCAAGCAGCACGGGGACAAGCTGGCCGCGGGCGTCGACGCCGCGGGCGGAGCGGTGAACAAGGCCACCAAGGGGAAGTACGCAGACAAGGTCGACAAGGGCGTGGGGCTGGCGAAGAAGCCGCTCGCCAAACCGGGCGCCGAGGAGCCGGTGCCAGGTGATGTGACCGCGCCGCCGCCTCCCCCACCTCCCGCGCCGCCGGGAACGGGCGAGGACACCGGCACCACCGGCGAGTCGTCGCCGGGCACGCCGGGGGGCTCCATGCCGGGGACGACTCCGCCCACCACGGCGCCCTAGGCGTGCACCGCAGCTGTCTCGGGGTGGTGCTGATCGACACCCGCCGGACAGCTTCGATGCGGCATCGGCGTTCTGGTCCTCGGCGCTCGGCCGGACGCCGCGAAAGCAGGAGGGCGACCCGTACGCCTCGCTCGGCGTCGTCGGCGGGATGCTGGTGGAGTTGCAGCATCTGGATGCGGGGTCCAGGGGTCGGTGCGGGCGTACTTGGAATGGTTGAGCGACACTTCCAACGGGTCGCAACCCGTTCGGAGTGCCGCTATCCCAGGTCAACGTGGGATAGCGGCGAGCCGGTCAGCCCGGGCGGCGGGGGGTGGGGATGCCGAGCGCGACACCAACCGGAGCCGGTGACGTCCGCGCCTGCCAGGCGTCGCCGGCGCGAGTCGTCCGCACCCTCAGCACCGGCGCGTCGGACACCAGGTGGTGCGGTGCCGCCCGCGTGATCTCCACGTCGACGAGGTCGCCGGGTCGGGGCGTGGGCGGGGGTGGCGGCCGGAAGTGCACCAGCCGGTTGTCGGGTCCGCGGCCGCTCATCCGCGCCGTGGCGGCGTCCTTGCGCCCCTCCCCCTCGGCGACGAGCAGCTCGACCCGCGACCCGACCAGCGCCCGGTTCTGCGCCCAGGCGATCTCGTCGACCAGCGCGACCAGGCGCTCGTAGCGTTCCTGCACGACCGTCCTCGGCAGCTGTCCGGGCATCTCGGCGGCCGGGGTGCCGGGGCGCCGGGAGTACTGGAAGGTGTACGCCCCGGCGAACTCGGCCCGGCGCACCACGTCGAGTGTCTGCTCGAAGTCCGCCTCGGTCTCGCCGGGGAAACCCACGATGATGTCGGTGGTGATCGCCGCTCGCGGTATCGCGGCGCGCACCCGGTCGAGGATCGCCAGGTAGCGCTCGCGCCGGTACGAGCGGCGCATCGCCTTGAGCACGGCATCGGAGCCCGACTGCAGCGGCATGTGCAGCGACGGCATCACGTTCGGCGTCTGGGCCATCGCGGCGATGACGTCGTCGGTGAAGTCGTGGGGATGCGGCGAGGTGAACCGCACCCGCTGCAACCCGGCCACCTGGCCGCAGGCGCGCAGCAGCTTGCCGAAGGCGTAACGGTCGCCGAACTCGACCCCGTAGGAGTTGACGTTCTGCCCGAGCAGGGTCACCTCGAGCACCCCGTCGGCCACCAGCGCCTCGATCTCGGCCAGCACCTCACTGGGCCGGCGGTCCCGCTCGCTGCCGCGCAGGCTCGGCACGATGCAGAACGTGCAGGTGTTGTTGCATCCGACGCTGATCGCGACCCAGGCGGCGTACGCGGACTCCCGCTTGGCCGGCAGCGTCGAAGGGAACACCTCGAGCGACTCGGCGATCTCCACCTGCGCCTCCGTGCCGACCCGGGCCCGCTCGAGCAGCACCGGCAGCGACGCGAGGTTGTGGGTGCCGAAGACCACGTCGACCCACGGCGCCCGGCGGGTGATCTCACCCCGGTCCTTTTGCGCCAGGCAGCCGCCGACCGCGATCTGCATGCCCGGCCGGGCCGCCTTGACCGGCGCCAGGTGGCCAAGGTTGCCGTAGAGCCGGTTGTCGGCGTTCTCGCGCACCGCGCAGGTGTTGAAGACGACGACGTCGGCGGTCTCGCCCTCCGGGGCCGGAACGTAGCCGGCCGCCTCGAGCAGCCCGGACAGCCGCTCGGAGTCGTGGACGTTCATCTGGCAGCCGTACGTCCGCACCTGGTACGTCCGGGGGAGCCCGGCTGTGGTCGGCGGCGCGGTCATGGCCCGCAAAGCCTAAGGCAGGTTCGACAGACGCAAGGCGGCCCGGCCTTAGGCTGCGGGGATGCTGCTGGCGTACGACGAGGTCGGGACGGGCCCGCCCATGGTCCTGCTGCACTCCGGGATCTGCGACCGCCGGATGTGGGACCCGCAGCTGGCCGCTTTGGCGCCGGAGTTCGCGGTCGTGCGACCGGACCTGCGCGGCTTCGGGGAGTCACCGCTGCCGGCGGAGCCGTTCTCCAACCACGCTGACGTGCTCGAGCTGCTCGACCACCTCGACATCGATCGGGCCAGCGTCGTCGGGTCGTCGTACGGCGGGCGGGTCGCGTTGGAGCTGGCCACGGCCGCACCGCAACGGGTGGCGCGGCTGGTGCTGCTGTGTCCGGCGTTCGGTGGCCTTGCGCCAAGCGAAGCCGCGACCGCGTTCGAGCGGGCCGAGGAGGACCTGCTGGAGCGAGGCGACGTGGCGGGGGCGGTCGAGCTGAACGTCGCCACGTGGCTGGCACCGGAGGCCGACGAGGTGACCCGGGCGCGGGTAGCCGCCATGCAGCGGCGTGCGTTCGACGTACAGCTGGCCGCCGAAGCAGGGCCGGAGCAGCCCGAGCTGACCGAAGTCGAGGTCGACCCGGCCGCCATATCGGCCCCGACACTGGTCGTGAGCGGTGGTCGGGACATGGACCACTTCCAGGCGATCGCCGCCCACCTGGCGGCCACGATCCCGAACGCCCGCCACCAGCCGCTGGACTGGGCTGCCCACCTGCCCAGCCTGGAACGCCCCGGGCCGGTCACCGCCCTTCTCGCGGACTTCTGCCGCTGAGGACCCTGGCGACACCGACGCCCCGGGCGGGCGCACGGGCTCCTCAGCCGAACAGCCGAGCCAGGTCGAGGACGCAGAGCCGCTCGGGCTGGCCGTCGGCCTCGATGAGGTCGCCTGCGACGAACCCGACCTTGGCCAGCGCGCGCAGGGAGGCGACGTTGTCCGGGTGAGGGGACGAGACCACCGTGCTGACGTCGTAGTCCAGCCACACCACGTCGCGGACGAAGCGCCACAAGAGCCGGGTGCCGATTCCCCGGCCGACGAGGCCCGGGTCGGTGATCGCGAAGTCGATACCGACGGCATCTGGTCGCTTGGTCGCTGCGGCGTAGTCCGGGTGGTCGCCGACGCGGTAGTCCTGCACCTGACCGATCGGTAGCCCGTCGGCCTCCACCACCCACATCCGGGTGGGGTCGTCGCCGCGGATGCGGGCGCCGTACTCCCGCTGCAGCCGCTCCAGCGTGTGGTGCTCGGGCAGATACCACTGTGCGACGTGCGGCTGCGCGAGTCGCTCCGCCACCGCGGGGATGTCGTCGGGGGTCATCGCCCGGAAGCGGAACCGGACCTGCGGGACCAGGTCGACCCGGCGGATCTGCTCGGCCACCGACGCGGGCAGGATCCGGGCGACCGCTTCGTCGGCCGAGAGCCACTCGAAGCGGTCGTGCTCGCCGTCGAGGGTCACGTCCTGCTCGGGCCCGACCTCGACCGCGAACACCGCCCACGTGCCGGACAGGTCGACCGCCCAGATGGCGGTGTCGACGATGCCGGCCTCCTCGGCCAGCTCGCGCAACGCCGCCGGCTCGACCGGCTCACCCGGGAGCCGGGCACCGGCCGGTGCCGTCCACGCCCAGTCGCCCTCGAACTCGGGTCCTTGTACCGCCCGGTGCAGCGCGAGGTACTCCCAGCCGGCGGTTCCCGGGCGTCGCACCACGACCGTGGCTCCGCGCGGGTCGTCGGCGGCGACCGGCTGCCCGTCATACGTGGTGGCCGGCCAGCCGCTCGGTTGCGGTGGCACCGAGGTCATGGCGCTCATCGTGCCATCCGCGGCTGCCTCCCGGTGGGTCTCCCGACATCCGAGCGGCCAGGTTCACCGCTTCGTCGGGAGATCACGAACTTGGCGGCGCTAGGCGTCGACGGGGACGTCGTCGTTGGCGAACTCCTCGCGTACGACTCGCAGCGCCATGCCGGGCGGGTAGCCCCTGCGCCCCAGTGCAGCGACGAGCCGCCGGGTGCGACGGTCGGGATCGAGCCCGCTGGTGCCGCGCAGCTTGCGCCGCACCAGCGCCCGGGCCGCCGCCTCCTCGTCGGCGGGGTCCACCTCGGCCAGCACCTCGCTCGCCAGCTCGGCGTCGATGCCCTTGCGCCGCAGCTCCAGCGCCAGGGCCCGCCGGCCCAGCCCCTTGCCGGCCATCCGCGACTCCACCCAGGCGCGCGCGTAGGCCGCGTCGTCGATCAAGCCGACCTCGGTGAAGCGGTCCAGCAACGCCGTGGCGACCTCGTCGGGCACCTTTCGCTTGGCCAGCGCCCCCGCGAGCTCGGCCCGGCTGCGCGGCTGGTCGGTCAGCCTCCGCAGCAGGACCCGACGCGCCACCGTCTCCGGATCGGCGTCCGGGCCCGACGGGTCGGCGACCTCGTCGTCGGCCACCTCAGAAGTCGACGGCGGTCACAGCCACCGCGGGCGGCTGGTCGAGCTTGGGACCGATCCCGAGCTTCTCCTTGATCCGCTTCTCGATCTCGTCGGCAAGGTCGGGGTTGTCGCGCAAGAAGGCCCGTGCGTTCTCCTTGCCCTGGCCCAGCTGGTCGCCCTCGTAGGTGTACCAGGCGCCGGCCTTGCGGACCAGGCCGACATCGACGCCCACGTCGATCAACCCGCCCTCACGGCTGACCCCGAAGCCATACATCAGATCCAGCTCGGCTTGCTTGAACGGGGGGGCGCACTTGTTCTTGACCACCTTGACGCGGGTGCGGTTGCCGACGGCCTCGGTGCCGTCCTTGAGCGTCTCGATCCGCCGGACGTCGAGCCGCACCGAGGAGTAGAACTTCAGCGCCCGCCCACCCGTCGTGGTCTCGGGGCTGCCGAACATCACCCCGATCTTTTCCCGCAGCTGGTTGATGAAGATCGCGGTCGTCCCCGCCCCGCTGAGCGCGCCGGTCATCTTGCGCAGCGCCTGGCTCATCAACCGCGCCTGCAGGCCGACGTGGCTGTCGCCCATCTCGCCCTCGATCTCGGCGCGCGGCACCAGCGCGGCGACCGAGTCGATGACGATGACGTCGAGGGCGCCGGAGCGGATCAGCATGTCGGAGATCTCCAGCGCCTGCTCGCCGCTGTCGGGCTGGGAGACCAGCAACGCGTCGGTGTCGACGCCGAGGCGCTGGGCGTAATCTGGGTCCAGCGCGTGCTCGGCGTCGATGAACGCCGCGATCCCGCCGGCCCGCTGGGCGTTGGCGACCGCGTGCAGCGCCACCGTGGTCTTGCCCGACGACTCCGGCCCGTAGATCTCCACCACCCTGCCTCGTGGCAGACCACCGATGCCGAGCGCGACGTCCAGCGCGATCGACCCGGTCGGGATCACCTCCACCGGCGCCCGGCCCTCCTCTCCCAGCCGCATCACCGAACCCTTGCCGAAATGCCGGTCGATCTGGGCCAGCGCGGTGTCCAGCGCCTTGTCGCGGTCCCCAACAGCCATCTCGCTCATCCGTCCCGTCTGGTCGGTGCTGCCTCCATCACGTGTGCCCCGACACTAGGCGCGCCCACCGACAACGCGAGACGACACGTCTCAGGCTGTGGACAGCGCCGCTACCAGAGCACCGCCACGCTACGGCGAACACGTGTTCGATCCAGCACCGACACGCCGGGTCAGCGGGTGCGCCGCCGAAACAGCGAGACGGCCACCACGGCGGTCACCACGATCGCGGTCCCGATCCACCAGGACGCGACGTACGGGCGGTTCAACAGGGACGGCAGCGAGGAGGACGCGCCGAAGCCGCCGAGCACCGGGATCGCGGCCAGCGTGATGCTGCCCCACACCACGACGGCCACGGCAACCGGCATCCGGGCGTACGAGGGGAGCACCTTCGCGGCCAGTACCCCGAGCCCGACCAGGATCGGCGCAATTACGAAGTCGTGTCCGACGACGCTACCGAGAAGCCACTCCCCGAGCGACACCCACTGCGAGGCCCCCAGCTGCCAGACCAACAACACCCCGTACGCCAGCGCCGGCACACCCAGCAGCCCGAACACGGCGCGGCCGACCAGCACACCCCGGGTCACGCGTTCACCTCCAGCCGCGAGACCCACTTCGTCTGCAGCACGCCCGGGCGGGCGGCGGCGATGATGCGGGCCGGGTAGCCGTGCTCGATGTCGAGCGGTTCGCCGTTCAGCTGCAGTGCCAGCAGCGTGTCGGAGTCGGCGGTGAACTGCGGGGGCAGCGTGCTGGTCGAGAACGCACCGCTGCGCTCCAGCGAGGACACGTTCAGCTCCGAGTCCGGCGGTGCGTCCACCAGCGCTACCAGATCGGAGACGAGCACCCCGGTCCACGTCGCACCGGCGCTCCACCCCTCGACGCAGGAGATCGGCAGCGACCGGGTGTGCTGCGGCATCGCCGCCAGCTCGGCGCGGCTGAGCTGGCGGGTGGTGGACCCGTTGACGAGCTTCAACCGCCACGCCGGGTCGCGGGCGGTCTTGGTCACCCCCGCCTGGACCGAGCTGCGGTTCACCGGCACGCCCTGCGGCCCGTCACCGGAGCGGACACCGAACACCGACACGTCCCGCAGCCAGCTCACGGTCTGCCCCGCGGTCGAGAGCACCACCAGCCCGGCGGCTGCGTACGCGGCCCGCAGCAGCCCGCGCCGAGAGATCGCCGGCGAACGATCCGGGGCTCCGGGAAACGCCCACCGCTCGCCGACCGGCATGTCCACCGGGGCGTCCACCGGCGTCGTCAGCGCCCGGGCGATGATCGGCAGCTTCACCGCGACGTGGACCCCGATCGACCCGATCGCGAGCCACGCCACGGCGTAGTGGCCGCCGCGGAAGCCGAACCCCCAGGTATACCAGTGGGTGATGTTCTGCAGCCCCGTCACCAGCTCGAAGACCGCGCTGGCCACCAGCACCCCGATCGAGATCCGCTCGACCGCGTTGACCAGGCCGGCTCGGCTCGGTGGCCACGGGGGCAGCCGGGCGAACAGCTTGGGATAGACCGACCACAGCTTGACCAGCAGCAGGGGTACCGCAGCGGTGCCGGAAAGCACGTGCAGGCCCTGGGTGACCCGGTAGATCGACACCGGCCGGGTGGGGTAGGTGAACCACCCAGGCGTGGTCTGGCCGAAGTGGCTGAAGACCCCGGTGACGAACGCCACCGAGAACGCGATCCCCAGCCACAGGCCGAGCCGGGCAGTGACCCGCTGGTCGCGCAGCGGCGAGCGGAAGTCCTGCTCCCGCGGCGGTCGCACTGGCAGACGTGTCATGAGCCCTCGCTCCTGTCGGCACCGGGGCGGCGGAGCACCGCCACCCATCGGTCGTTCAGCTGTTCCAGCTCGTGCAGTCGCATGCCGGCGGCGACGGCCAGCTGGCCCGCCACGTCCGCCCCGACGTGAGCCCAGTCGAAGCCCCCACTGAGCCGACCCCCCACCAGGAGCCGCAGGCGTTCTCGGCGCAGGCCGGTCCCCGGCGGGCCCAGCTCCACCACCGCGGTTCCGCCGGGGCGCAGCAGCTCCCGGCTGCGGCGCAGCAGCCGGACCGGTTCGCCACCGATCCCCACGTTGCCGTCGGCCAGCAGGACGTGGTGCCAGCGGCCCGTCCCCGGGACCGGCCCGAAGACGTCGCGGCGGAGCGCGGTCGCACCCCGGCCGAGCGTGTGCCGGACCGCGACCGCCGAGACGTCGATGCCAAGGGCCATCGTGCCGCGCGCCAGCAGCGCCGCGCTCAGCCGTCCGGGTCCGCATCCGATGTCGAGCGTCGGCCCGGTGCAGCGCGACAACAGCAGCCGGTGGTCCACGGTGTCGGGCGGGCCGAGCCAGCGCTGCGCCGGCAGCGAGACGGTGCCGGCGGCCGAGCCGACGACCTCACACGAGTGCCCGCTCAGCGCGGCGTCGAAGGCGGCCCGCGGACAGAGCCGGGACCCGGCGTTCATCGCGCGCTCCCGGCGGCGGCGGCGTGGGCCGCGACCGCCGCGGCGAACTGGGAGTGCGGGATCTGGCCCGCCACCGCCAGGGCGTCGGCGAGCGTGTCGACGTCGCGGAGCCGCGGCAAACCGGCGACGGTCGCACCGGCGGCCCGCAGCGCGGCGTACGTGCGCTCGCCGGTGTCCGGACGCGACATCGGCACCGGGACCAGGCACGCGGCCAGCGCGGGGTCGTGCACGGCCAGGCACCACCAGCCGCCGTCTTCGGCCGGGCCGAGCGCGGCGTCGGCGGCGGCCAGCGCGGCCAACGCCCCTGACAGCAGCGGCACGCTCAGCTGCGGGGTGTCCATGCCGACCTGGACCACCGCGTCGGCCCCGACCGCCCTGGCCGCGTCGGCGTCGGCGTTGGCGAGACGCTCGGCGAGGCCCCGGCCGCGTTGTGCGATCACCAGGTGGTCCGCCAGCGCCCGCTCGAGCTCGCGGCGGCGAGCCGCCTGCCGCAGGTCGCCGGTCAGCGCCACGACGCTGGCCGCGTCCGCCTCGCGAGCGGTCTGCAACGTGTCGAGCAGCGCGGCGGCCGCCAGCTCCGCGGCCGCACGGGCGTCCAGCCCGGCGGCCAGCCGGGTCTTGGCCTGCCCCGGCTCCGGGGCCTTCGCGACCACTACCACCACCGGCCTCCGCGGCAACGCCGGGCTCACCGCAGCACCCGGGCGAAGTCACGGGCCGCGCGCACCGTGCCTCGGACGCTGCCCGACACCTTCGAGCGAGTCCCGGCTGCCCGCGGGCCGTACGACACGTCGACCTCCGCGACCGTCCACCCGGCCCGAGCGGCCCGCAGCAGCAGCTCCAGCGGATAGCCGAACCGCCGGTCGGTGACGCCGAGCGCGATCAGGTCGTCGCGCCGGCAGACCCGCATCGCGGCGATGTCGTGCACCGCCAGACCGGTGCGGCGGCGCAGCCACCAGGCGACCCCGACCGACCCGGCCCTGGCGTGCCACGGCCACACCCCCCGGCCGGTGGGACGTCGCCTACCGACCGCCATCGTCGCCCGACCGTCCGCGACCACGGCGAGCAGCAACGAAAGCTCCGCCACCGACATCGAACCGTCCGCGTCGACCACCGCGACGTACTCCGCGGTCGCGGCGTTCGTCCCGGCCTGCACCGCGGCGCCGTAGCCGGGGACCGGCTCGACGACCACCTCCGCCCCGAGCCGGCGGGCGACCGCGGCGGTGCCGTCGCGTGAGCCGTTGTCGACCACGATCGGGTGCAGCCCGGCGGGCCAGTCGGCCAGCACGGCCGGCAGCGCCATCGCCTCGTCGCGGCAGGGCAGCACGACATCGCACCCCAGATCTCGCGCTGCCGGGGTCGGGGGGCTTGCACCCGAGAAAGCCGCACCCATATCGAGAGGGTAAGCCAAGCCGGTCGAGCCGGGCCGGCAGCGCGAGGTGACGGACCGGTGACGTACGGGCGCAGCCCCGCCGCTTCAGCCGTCTCAGCGCTCGCCCGACCGTAGCCTGACGCGGTGCTGGACACCGTGCGCCCCGGCGACGTGCGGAGCACCCCGGCGGTGTCGTGGTGGCGGCCCGGTGTCCGCCGATCCGGTGTGGCCTGTCTCGGCGCCGGTGCCGTGCTGTTCGGAGTCGCGGCGCTCTATCCGTGGCTCACCCGCACCGCCGTGCATGCCAGCTGGGGCGGGTCGGCGCCGCTGTCGGCCGCCTGGGACCTCCGGTTCGGCCCCGGCACGGCGCTCGCGCTGGCGCTCGGCGCCGCCGTCGCCTCGGCCGGTCCGAGTCTCGCCGTCCGGCTCCCCTGGAAGGCGTTGCTGCTGGTGAGCTGGGCCACCACGTGGGCATGGTCGGTCTCGCTGGCGCTGATCGACGGGCGCTCGGGAATCGCCGCCGTCTTCGCCCGGCCGAGTGAGTACGCGTACGACGCCGCCCGGGTGTCGTCGGTGCACCAGATGCTCACCGGGTTCGTCGCCCGGATCCCGATCGGCGCGCCCGACCATTGGCAGATCCACGTCTCCGGCCACCCGCCCGGTGCGCTGCTCGTATTCGTCGGGCTCGAACGGCTCGGCATCCACAACCCGTTCTGGCTCGGGCTCCTGGTGCTCACCGCGGGCACGACGGCGACACTGGCGGGGCTCGTCACGGTCCGCTCGCTGGTCGGGGAGCGGTGGGGCCGCCGGGTGGCACCGTTCTGGGCGGCGGCCCCGGCCGCGATCTGGGTCGCGGTCTCCGCCGACGCGCTCTTCGCCGCCGCGGCCGCCTGGGGGCTGGCGACCCTCGCCCTGGCCGCGACCGGGTCCCGCGGCCGGGTCGGCTACGCGGTGCTCGCGGGTGTCCTGCTCGGCAGCTGCGCCTACCTCTCGTACGGGTTGGTGCTGCTGGGTGTGCTGGCGGCCGCGGTGCTGGTCGCCGCGCGCACCGCCGCCCCGCTTCCCTGGGTTCTCGGTGGCGTCCTCGCGGTGGTCGCCGCCTTCACCGCCGGGGGCTTCTCGTGGTGGGAGGCCTATCCGGTGCTGCGGGAGCGCTACTACGCCGGCCTCGGGCAGGTTCGGCCGTACTCGTACTGGGTGTGGGGCAACCTGGCCGCGGCCACGGCGGCGACCGGGCTCGCGGTCTGGGCGGCGCTGCCCGACACGGTGCGCGTGCTGGCGCGCCGGCCGTCGCAGACCTTGCCGGGCGCCGGGCTCGGAGCTCGTGGCGTCGCCCTGCTGGGCGCCGCGGCGGTGGTGACCATGCTGGTGGCGACCGCCAGCGGGATGAGCAAGTCGGAGGTGGAGCGGATCTGGCTCCCGTTCAGCTGGTGGGCCCTGGTGCTGCCCGCGCTGCTGCCGTCCGGCGCGCGGCGCTGGCTGCTGGCCCTGCAGGTCGCCACCGGCGTCGTCCTCGGCTCGGTGCTGAGGACCGGCTGGTGAGACACCGGCCGTCGGGGTCGACCTTGGCCGCAACCTACGATGACCCGGTGCAGGAGACCGTGCCCAGGTCCGGTACGCCCGCGCCGACCCAGCCGCGGACCCGACTCGTCCTCAGCCGCCGCACGGCGTGGGGCCTCGGCGCGGGTGCCGGCCTCTTCGCAGCCGCGGCGATCGTGCCGCGGCTCACCGGGACCGACGTGCACCTCAGCTGGGTCGGGTGGCCACCCCTGGCCGCCGAGTGGTCGCCGCGCCTCGGGCCTGGCACCGCGGCCGCCGTCGTCATCGCCGTCGGCCTGGTCGTCAAGGGGCACGCCTTGGCGTCCCACCTCCCCTGGCGCCGGCTGGTGCTGGTGACCTGGCTGACCGGGCTGGCGTGGACGCTGTCCCTGGCGCTCGTCGACGGCCCGCAGGGCATCAGCCGGGTCTTCGCGAGACCTACCGAGTACGTCTACGACGCGAGGACCGTGACGTCGGTCCCGCAGCTGCTCACCGAGTTCACCGCCCGCATCCCGCTCGGGACGCCGTACCACTGGCAGACCCACGTCGGTGGCCATCCGCCGGGCGCTCTGCTCGTCTTCGTCGGGCTGGACCGGATCGGGATCAGCGACCCGCTCGCGGTCGGGCTGGTCGTCCTCACCGCGGGAACGACGGTGATCATGGCGCTGCTGATCGCGGCCCAGGCGCTGGCCGGTGAGCAGTGGGCGCGGCGGGCGGCGCCCTTCCTGGCAGGCGCCCCGGCCGCGATCTGGGTGGGGGTCTCCGCCGACGCGCTCTACGCCGCGGTGGCGGCGTGGGGGCTGGCGCTGCTCGCGCTCGCCGCAACTCGAGCCCGCGGCCGGGTGGCGTACTCGCTGCTGGCGGGCGTGCTGCTCGGCTGGTGCTGCTATCTGTCGTACGGCCTGGTCCTCCTCGCGATCCTCGCGGTGGCGGTGCTGCTGGTGGCCCGCAACGCCTCCCCGCTGCCGTGGGCCGTGGCCGGTGCGCTGGCGGTGGCGGCGGCGTTCACCGCCGGCGGGTTCGTGTGGTGGGACGGTTATGCCGCGTTGCGGACGCGCTACTACGCCGGGCTGGGCGGCCTGCGGCCCTACTGGTACTGGGTCTGGGCCGACCTGGCCGCCGCGACGGCCGCCACCGGCCTGGGGGTGTGGGCGGCTCTCGGCCACACCTCCCGCGCCCTGCTGCACGGCCGGACGGGTGACCGTGCGATCGCCGTCTTGGGCAGCGCCGGCGTGCTGTGCATGCTCGCGGCCACCCTGAGCGCTATGAGCAAGGCCGAGGTGGAGCGGATCTGGCTGCCGTTCAGCTGGTGGGCACTGTTGCTGGCCGCCCTACTGCCGTCGGCGGAACGGCGGTGGCTGCTCGGCGTGCAGGCGGCCACCGGCCTGGCCCTCGCCTCCCTGTTGCGGCCGGGATGGTGAACGCGGGAAGTGGGCGGGGCCAGCGGGACCGGGCTGCGCACGTGCTGGTCATCGAGGACGACGCGGCCGTCCGCGACGTCGTCCGCCGCTACCTCGAACGCGACGGGCATCGGGTGACGGCCTGCGCCGACGGCGAGGGTGGGCTGGACCTCGCCGCGGCCGACCCTCCGGATCTGGTCGTGCTCGACCTGCTGCTGCCCGGGATCGACGGTGTCGAGGTCTGCTCCAGGCTGCGGTCGCAGGACCGCCAGCCCCCGGTCGCGGTGATCATGCTCACCGCGCTCGGTGAGGAGGACGACCGGCTGAACGGGCTCTCCGCCGGAGCCGACGACTACGTGACCAAGCCGTTCAGCCCCCGCGAGCTGGCACTGCGGGTCGCATCCGTGCTGCGCCGGTCGCGCTCAGCACCCGGGGAGACGTCTTGCGGTCCACTGGAGGACGGCGGGCTGAGCCTCGACCCGCTCGCCCGCACCGCCCGCTGGCACGACCGTGACCTGAGCCTGACCACCCGGGAGTTCGACCTGCTGGCGTTCTTGATGTCCCATCCGGGTCGGGTCTTCAGCCGCGCCGACCTGCTGGAGCGGGTGTGGGGGTGGTCGTTCGGCGACTACTCCACCGTCACCGTCCACGTGAAGCGGTTGCGCAGCAAGCTGACCGCCGGTGGTGCGGAGACCTCCGGCCGGATCGTCACCGTCTACGGGATCGGCTACCGCTTCGACGCCTGGGACGAGCCGTGACCCGGATGAGCGCTCAACCGGCACTGGTGGTGACGATCGCGCTGCTGTGCTCGCTGCCGGTGACCGTCGGGGGCGCGTTCTTGCTGCAGCGGCTCCGCTCGCGCTCGCTGGCGCTCTCCATGGTCGTGCTCACCTTAATCCCCGTGGTCGCACTGCTCGTGGGTGTCGTCGCAACCAGCGGCTTCATGTTCAACGCCGCGCTGCGCACGACAGGCCTGGTGTGGCTGGTCGTCACCGCCGTGTGCGTTCCCACCGCGATCTTTCTGGGCCGGTCGCTGGCCCGGCGCAGCGTCTGGGAGCGCGACCTGCGTGAGCGCGAGCGTGCCGCCGAGGCAGCCAGGCGGCAGCTGGTGGCGTGGGTGAGCCACGACCTGCGTACCCCCCTGGCCGGCATCCGGGCGATGTCGGAGGCACTCGCCGACCACGTCGTCTCGGAGCCGGCGGAGGTCGCGGACTACGCCCAGCGCATCCGCCAGGAGTCACTGCGGCTGTCGGACATGATCGACGACCTCTTCGAGCTGTCCCGGATCCACGCCGGAACGCGGAGCAGGGCGCTCAGCCCGGTTGCGGTCACCGACGTCGTCCGCGCCGCCGTCGCGTCGGTGCAGCCGGTCGCCGAGGCCTCCGGGGTGCGGGTGCGGGTCGAGAGCGTCGGCGACGGCACCGGTCCCGTGGTCCACGGTGCCGCGACCGAGCTGGTCCGGGTGGTGCGCAACCTGCTCGGCAACGCGGTGCGCCACACGCCGGTCGACGGTGAGGTGGTCGTGACCACGGGCACCGACGCCGCCGAGGTGTGGCTGCAGGTCGACGACGCCTGCGGCGGCATCCCGGACGCCGAGCTGCCGCGGGTCTTCGACGTCGCGTACCGGGGCGGAACACGGCAACGCGAGGACGCCGCGCCAGCGTCCAACCCCGTCGGTGCCGGCCTGGGCCTGGCCATCGCCCGCGGCCTGGTGGAGGCGCACAGCGGCCGGATCAAGGTGGCCAACCGGGGACCCGGGTGCCGGTTCGAGGTGCGGCTGCCGGCGGCGCCAGCGACCTCTTGAGACCCTGTGCGGCTATGTGCACCGCACCGGTGCGGTCGCGAACGACGCCAGCCCGTCCCACGGGGCGATCCTGGCCCGAAAGCCGAGGCCGTCGGCGGCCGAGCGCGGCGACGCCACCACGTGCCGGACATCGGCGGCCCGGAACTCGCCGGTGATCACCGGTTCCGGCCCGGCGACGGTGCTCGCGATCACCCGGGCCATCTCGCCGACGGTGAGCGGGGTGCCCGAGCACACGTTGTACGGCGTGAGGCCGACGGGGTGGTCGGCCACCTGCTCGATCGCCGCCAGGTTGGCCGCGACCACGTCGTCAACGTGCACGAAGTCACGCGTCTGGTCGCCGTCCTCGAAGACCCGCGGCGCCTCACCGCGCGCCAAGGCGGAGCGGAAGATCGCGGCGACCCCGGCGTACGGGGTGTTCGCCGGCATGCCCGCGCCGTAGACGTTGTGGTAGCGCAGCGCCAGGCACCGGCCCCGCGCCAGCAGGCTCCAGGCCGTCGCGAGGTGCTCCTGTGCGACCTTGGACGCGGCGTAGCCGCTGCGCGGGTTCAGCGGCGCCGTCTCCAGCACCGCTTCCCAGCGCAACGGCCGGTCGCACACCGGGCAGGCCGGGTCGAACCGCCCCGCCGCCAGCGCCTCCGGACGACGGGCGGGAGGCTCGACGTCACCGTGGTCCTCGCACCGGTAGCGACCCTCCCCGTAGACCACCATCGACGACGCCAGCACGAGCCGGTCCACGCCGGCCGACGCCATCTCGGCAAGCAGCACGGCCGTGCCGAGGTCGTTGTGGGACGCGAACCCGGGGAGGTCGGCGGCGTCCACCCCGTGACCGACCATGGCGGCCTGGTGACAGACCGCGTCCACGCCGGCGAGCAACGGCCCCAGCCGCCCGGCGTCGCGCACGTCGACTCGCACCACACCGCCCGGAGGTCGTACGGCGGCGGCGTGCGCCGTCTCCAGCATGGCGTCGAGGGCCACGACCTCATGACCGCTCTCGACCAGCCGCCGGTGGACGTGCGAGCCGATGAAACCGGCCGCCCCCGTCAAAAGCACCCTCACGGCAGCTGGACCGGCAGCGTCATCCCCGCGTGCACGCTGGTGCAGGAGCAGTCGGCCTGCCGCGGGATCTCGGCCACCGCCCGGACGAGCAGCGCCCGCAGCAGCTCGAGGTTGCGCCCGAACACCGCGAACGCGCTGGCCTGGTCGACCGCGCCGGCTGCGTCCAGCCCGGCGTCGAGGTCGGTGACCAGCGCCAGTGGCGTGTAGCACATCGCCAGCTCGCGGGCGAGCACCGCCTCGGGGTGACCGGTCATGTTCACCAGCGACCAGCCCTGGGCGGCGTACCACCTCGACTCGGCCCGGGTGGAGAAGCGCGGCCCCTCGATCACCACCATCACGCCCCCGTCGGCGACGTTGCACGCCGCCCCGGCGGCAACGGCCAGCAGCTGGCCGCGCAGCTGCTCGCAGTACGGGTCGGCGAAGGAGATGTGGCACGGGCCCTCGTCGAAGTACGTCTGGACCCGGGAGGTGGTGCGGTCGACGAGCTGGTCGGGGACCACCAGTGCTCCGGGTCCCAGCTCGGGGCGCAGGCTGCCGACGGCGCACGGGGCCAGCACCCGGCGGACTCCGAGCGTTCGCAGCGCCCACAGGTTCGCGCGGTAGTTGATCGCGTGGGCCGGGAAGCGGTGCCCCGGCCCGTGCCGGGGCAAGAACGCGACCGACCGGTCGGCGACGTCGGCGACCAGGACGTCCGCGCTGGGTTCGCCGTACGGCGTCGACATCGCGACCGGCTCGGCGCCGGGCAGGAAGCTGGCGAAGCCGGAGCCGCCGATCACCGCGATGTCCGGTACGGGCACGCGCGGCATCCTGCCATGGCCTCAGCGCTCCTGGTCGGGCAGTTCGAGGTGCGCCCAGACCGCCCGCCAGACCCACTTCGGCGGCTCACCGGCGGCCAGCGCCTGCTCGACGGTGAGTCCCCCCAGCTCACGCATCACCTGCTGGCGGGCCCAGACCCGGGAGTACGCGCCACCGAGGTGCTGCTCCATCCGCGCCCAGAACTCGCTGTGCCTCACCTCGCCAGTATCGGCATCAGGTCGACGGCGCACCGGCGGTGGCGTCCCGCCGCTGCTTACTGGTCGGTCGGCCTCCGCAGCCCGCGGCGCACACTCTGCCGGCCCGGCTCATTTCAGCAGCAGGGTCCCGATCCGGCGGGCGGCAACCAACAGCCCCCCGGTCCCCATCGCCGCGAGGTACGCCACCGCCACCAGCGTGCCGACGCCGAGGTGGCCGGTGGTCAGCGCGCGGCAGAGCGTCACGCCCTGGTAGAGCGGGGTCACCTGCACCAGCCACTGCAGCAGGTGCGGGTAGGCGGAGAGCGGATAGAAGGTGCCGGAGAACAAGAACATCGGCATGATCGCCAGCTGGATGTACTCGAAGTCCTGCCACGACGTCATCCATGTCGTCAGCGCCATGCCGGCGCCGCCGAAGGCGTAGCCGATCAGCATCGCCGCGGGCAGCGCCAGCACCGTCCACCACGAAGCGACCAGCCCCATCAACGACATCACCAGCACGAACATCGCCGAGTACGCCGCCCCCCGCAGCAGCGCCCAGGTCAGCTCGCCGGTTGCCACGTCCCACGGCCGCAGCGGCGTCGCGAGGATCGCGTCGTACAGCTTGGCGTACTTCATCCGGAAGAAGAGCCCGTACGTGGAGTCGAAGAGCGACCCGTTCATCGCCGACGCCGCCAGCAGCGCCGGGGCGACGTACGCGGTGTAGCCGATCAGCTCGCCGTCTGGGAGCCGGAAGCCCGAGACGAGGCCGGCCACCCCGATGCCGATCGAGAACAGGTAGAGGACGGGTTCGAGGAAGCCGGTCAGGAAGATCGGCCACGCCCGCTTGTAGACGACGAAGTTGCGCTCCACCAGCCGCCATCCGGTCCCGCGCACGGGGACCGGCACCACCCGAGCCGTCAGCGTCACGCTCACGTGGCGCCCTCCGCCAACCGGCGCTCGAATGCCCTCCGCGCCAGCAGCCACCCGGCGCCGACCCATACCAGCAGATAGGCGACGTGGCCGACGGTCGGCAGCCACGAGAGCGTGCCGAGCGTGAACCCCCGGCACAGCTCCACCGCATGCCACACCGGCATGAGGTAGGCCACCCACTGCACCGCACCAGGTAGCTGGCTGACCGGGAAGAACGCGCCGCTGAACAAGAACATCGGCAGCAGGCCGAGCCGGAACAACAGCGCGAAGCCGTTGTCGGACTGCAGCCATGCCGAGTAGCCGAAGACGGGGGTGGCATAGGCCATCCCCACCACGACGGCGGTCACCGCGGCGCCGAGCGCACCCGCGGCCGACCCGACAGCTCCGAACGCCGCGAGCACGCCGACGAAGACCGCACAGGTCGTCGCCAACCGGAAGCAGACGTAGATCAGGTGCCCGTTGAGGACGTCGACCACCCGCAGCGGCGTGGCGATCATGGCCGAGTAGACCTTGGTCCACTTCAGGTTGCCGAACACCGGCCAGGTCGACTCGAAGACCGCGATCTGCATCGCGGTGGTCGCCAGCAGGCCCGGCCCGATGAAGCGCAGGTACGAGACGCCGAGCGACCTGGAACCGCCCTGGTCGACGTAGCCCCCGAGACCGACGCCCATCGCGGTGAGGAACAGCAACGGCATCACGAACGACGAGACCACGCTGCCACGCCAGGTGCGGCGGTAGGTGGTCACCCAGTAGTCGAGCTGGCGGGTCAGTAGCTCCACGTCAGTCCACCAGCGTCCGGCCGGTGAGCCGGAGGAACACGTCCTCGAGCGTGGAGCGGCGGACGAGGACACCGACGGGTCGCAGTCCCCGGTCGTGCACGGCCTGGGCGGCCGCCTCCCCGTCGTCGGTGTAGAGCAGCAGCCGGTCCGCCAGCACCTCGATCCGCGACCCGAGGTCCTCGAGCTTGGCCGCCAGCGACTCGTGCTCGCCCAGACCGAAACGGAGCTCGGTGACCTCGCGGGTGGCATGCGTCGCGATCAGCTCGCGCGGTGACCCCTCCGCGACGATGACCCCGCCGTCCATCACGACGAGCCGGTCGCACAGCTGCTCGGCCTCGTCCATGTAGTGGGTGGTGAGCACCAGCGTGACGCCCTGCTGTTTGAGCCGGGACAACCGCTCCCAGACCAGGTGACGGGCCTGCGGATCGAGCCCGGTCGTCGGCTCGTCGAGCAGCAGCAGGTCCGGGCGGTTGATGAGAGACCGCGCGATCGAGAGCCGGCGCTTCATCCCGCCGGACAGCTTCTCGGGGCTGTCGCCGGCCCGGTCGCTCAGCTGCACGAAGCCGAGCAGCTCGTCGGCGCGCTCCCGGCACTCCGCCCGGGACAACCCGAAGTAGCGGCCGTAGACGGTGAGGTTCTCCCGAACCGTCATCTCCATGTCGAGGGAGTCCTCCTGCGGGCAGACCCCCAAGCGGGCCCGGATGGCGGGCCCGTCCGCCGCCGGATCGAGCCCGAGCACGCGCAGCTCGCCGGCCGAGACCGGCGAGACCGCGGCGATCATCCGCATGGCCGAGGACTTCCCGGCCCCGTTCGGCCCGAGGAAGCCGAACGCCTCGCCGGGGAACACGTCGACGTCGACGGCCCGAACCGCCTGGAAGCCGGCGTAGCTCTTGGTGAGACCGCGTGCGCGCACGAGCGCGTCCGTGATCGTCGTGTCCCTCACCAGCCGAACTCTAGGCACAGGCCCCGACAGCCGCGATCGGGACGGATCTCCCGACGCCTCGGCGGCCAGGACCACTCGTACGCCGGGAGGTCGAGTCGCGGTGCAACGTCCGCCACTCCATCGTGGCCGAACCGTGACCGTGTCGTGCTGGACGCGAAGGCGCTGCGCGGGCAACCATCGAGTCGGACGTCTGGGTGGCGTGAGACATGACTGGTGCAATCAGCGCGGAGGATCGCCGGAACATTGGTCGCCGCTGCCGCCGAGCTGCCGGCCGCGTCGGAGGTCGGCGTGGCTGAGCGCGACTGCGACGCCTTCGACGCGTTCGCCCGGGCCCGGCTGCCGGAGCTGCTGCGGTTCGGACGCCTCCTCACCGGCAGCGACGAGGCCGGCGCCGACCTCGTGCAGGACGCACTGGAACGGACCCTGCTGCACTGGACGCGGCTGGAGTGCCGAGAGCACCCCGAGGGGTACGTCCGACGCGTGATGATCAACGCCAACATCAGCTCCTGGCGACGGCTCCGCCGCGAGCGCCTCACCGACGAGCTGCCCGAACGCGGCAGCGTCGACGCCCATCGCGACGCCGACCTGTGGCGTGCCATCGCGGAGCTCCCGCCCCGCCAGCGGGCTGTGATCGCGCTGCGCTACTACGAGGACCTGACCGAGGCCGAGGTGGCCGTCGTCTTGGGCTGCTCGGTTGGGACCGTCAAGAGCCAGAGCGCCAAGGCGATGGCGAAGCTGCGTCGAAGCACCGGGTCGTCGCCCACACCACCGACGCCGGCCAGACCTTCGACTTCCGTTCCGGACCTGGTCCCGCGCTCCCCTCGCCAGCCGCCGGGATCGACCTGCGCTACGCGGTGACCGGCACCGATGCCTGGCGGTACACCGGTCAGGTCTGGTCGACCCACGACGCCGGGGGCACCTGGTCGCAGGTCGACATGCCGGTGGCCGCCGACGTGACCAGCGTCCAGGCGTGGGGAGACACCGCTTGGGCGTTCGGCACCGCAGCCGACGGCAGCCCGGTGGTCTTGTCGACGCCGGTGGGGTCCGACCGGTGGGCACCGGCGCACCTCCACCTCCCTGCCTCCGACCAGCTGAACCCCCGTGGTTGCCGACGGTGTCGCCGCCGTCGTGGTGACCCACGCCGGCGGGCGGCCAAGCTATCTGCGCTCGCTCGACGGGGGCCGGCGCTGGCAGTCGCTCCCGCTCGGGTTCCCGTGCGACGGGGCCGCGGCGAGCAGCGGCATCGCGGGCGCGATGTGGCTCTACTGCCCGAGCACGGGCGGGGCCACGCTGGCGGTCAGCACCGATTCCGGCAGCAGCTGGCAGCGACGGAGGCTGCCGGCACCGGCCACGCCGGTCACCACGCTGGCCGGTATCGACCCCGCGCACGCCCTGGTCACCGACGGGGCCGAGGTCATGATCTTCGCCATCGGCAGTGGCCCGACCCCGGTCACCGGGCCTTTCGGCGCCACCGGGGAGGTCTGGAACGGCGTCGGGTACTGCTACGCCGGGTTCACCGACCCCCACACCGCCTACCTCGTCACCACCCGCGGGCGGCCTGGCGCGCAGCAAGGACGGCGGCCGGAACTGGGCGGCGGTCGCGCTGCCCTGAAGTGGCCGGCAGCTGTCGGCGCCATCGGCGAGACTGGTCAGGTGCCCTCACCGCCGCCGGCAGCCGCGCTCGACCGGTTCTCCGCGGCCACCCGAGCCTGGTTCACCGGTGCCTTCCCGGCCCCGACCCCGGCCCAGGTCGGCGCCTGGGACGCGGTGTCGACCGGCTCGCACGCGCTGGTGGTGGCCCCCACCGGGTCCGGCAAGACGCTGGCCGCGTTCTTGTGGGCGCTGGACCGCCTGACGACCGCCCGGTCAGGCGCCTCGGCCCCGCGCTGCCAGGTCCTGTACGTGTCGCCGTTGAAGGCGCTCGGCGTCGACGTCGAACGCAACCTGCGAGCCCCGCTGGTCGGCATCGCCCAGACCGCGAAGCGCCTCGGCGAACCGGTCACCGAGGTCAGCGTCGGTGTCCGTTCCGGTGACACCCCGGTGGCCGAGCGGCGCCGGCTGGCGGCCGCGCCGCCCGACATCCTCATCACGACGCCCGAGTCGCTGTTCTTGCTGCTGACGTCGTCGGCGCGCGAGTCCCTGCGCGGGGTGGACACCGTCATCGTCGACGAGGTCCACGCCGTCGCCGGCAGCAAGCGCGGGGCGCACCTGGCGGTCTCGCTCGAGCGCCTCGACGCGCTGGTGGGCACGCCGGTCCAGCGCATCGGGCTGTCCGCGACCGTGCGCCCGGTCGACGAGGTCGCCCGGTTCCTCGGCGGTTCCGCGCCGGTAAGGGTGGTGGCCCCCGAGTCGGCCAAGCGCTGGGACCTGTCCGTCGTGGTTCCGGTGGAGGACATGACCGAGCTGGGGGCCAGCGGTGGCGGTGAGCAGGCAGGCAACGACAACGGGCGCGCCGGCTCGATCTGGCCGCACGTCGAGGAGCGGGTGGTCGACCTCGTCGAGCAGCACCGCTCGACGATCGTGTTCGCCAACTCAAGGCGGTTGGCCGAGCGGTTGACCGCCCGCCTGAACGAGATCGCCGCCGAGCGCGCCGGAGCCGCACTGTCCGAGCCGACCATGCCGGCCCAGGCCATCGCCGCCAGCGGCGTCTCGCACGGCGCCGACACCGTGATCGCCCGGGCGCATCACGGGTCGGTGTCCAAGCAACAGCGGGCGCTGATCGAGGACGACCTCAAGACCGGACGGCTGCCCTGCGTGGTGGCGACCAGCAGCCTCGAGCTCGGGATCGACATGGGAGCTGTCGACCTCGTCGTCCAGGTCGAGGCCCCGCCCTCGGTCGCCAGCGGTCTGCAGCGCGTCGGCCGAGGGGGGCACCAGGTCGGCGAGGTCTCCCGCGGGGTGCTGTTCCCCAAGCACCGCGCCGACCTGGTCCACGCCGCGGTCGCCGTCGAGCGGATGCTCCAGGGCGCAATCGAGTCGCTCTCGCTGCCGGCCAACCCGCTCGACGTGCTGGCCCAGCAGACCGTGGCCGCCGCCGCGATCGAGACGCTGCAGGTGGAGGAGTGGTTCGCCCTCGTACGCCGGGCGTCGTCGTTCGCCACGTTGCCTCGGTCTGCCTTCGAAGCGACCCTCGACCTGCTCTCGGGGCGCTACCCGAGCGATGAGTTCGCCGAGCTGCGGCCCCGGGTGGTGTGGGACCGGGTCGCCGGCACGCTGGCCGGCCGTCCGGGGGCCCAACGCCTCGCGGTCACCTCCGGGGGGACGATCCCCGACCGGGGGCTGTTCGGGGTCTTCCTGGTCGGCGCCGACACCGCCAGAGGCTCGGCGCGAGTCGGCGAGCTGGACGAGGAGATGGTCTACGAGTCCCGGGTCGGCGACGTCTTCGCGCTGGGAGCCACCAGCTGGCGGATCGAGGACATCACCCACGACCGGGTGCTGGTCAGCCCAGCACCCGGCCAGCCGGGCCGGCTGCCGTTCTGGAAGGGCGACGCCCTGGGGCGCCCCGCCGAGCTCGGGGCGGCAGTCGGCCGCTTCGTGCGCGAGGTCGCCGGTGCGTCCGCGCCAGCGGCCGAGGCCCGCTGCGCGGCGGCTGGTCTCGACGCGTGGGCGGCGGCCAACCTGCTCGGCTTCCTCGGCGAGCAGCGTCAGAGCACCGGCCACGTCCCGAGCGACCGGCTGCTGCTGGTCGAACGGGTCCGTGACGAGCTCGGTGACTGGCGGGTGCTGCTGCACTCGCCGTACGGCCTGCAGGTGCACGGCCCGTGGGCGCTCGCGGTGGCCGCCCGGCTGCGCGAGCGCACCGGGGTCGACGCCCAGGCGATGGCCAGCGACGACGGGATCGTGGTACGGCTCCCCGAGACCGACGCGGACCCTCCCGGCGCGGAGATCTTCGGGTTCGAGCCCGACGAGATCACCGACCTCGTCACCGCGGAGGTCGGCGGCTCGGCGCTGTTCGCCTCCCGCTTCCGCGAGTGCGCGGCGAGGTCGTTGCTGCTGCCGCGGCGAGACCCCGGCCGACGCAGCCCGCTGTGGCAGCAGCGGCAACGATCCGCGCAGCTGCTCGAGGTCGCCCGCAAGTACCCCAGCTTCCCGATCGTGCTCGAGGCGGTCCGGGAGTGCCTGCAAGACGTCTACGACGTGCCCGCGCTGCAGCAGCTGATGCGGGACCTGGCCGCGAGCAAGGTGAGCGTCGCCGAGGTCTCGACGCAGACACCGTCACCGTTCGCCCGCTCGCTGCTGTTCGGCTACGTCGCCGCGTTCTTGTACGAGGGCGACAGCCCGCTGGCGGAGCGGCGCGCGGCGGCGCTCTCCCTCGACTCCACGCTGCTCGCCGAGCTGCTCGGCCGGGCGGAGCTTCGCGACCTGCTCGACCTCGACGTGATCGAGGAGGTCCAGGCCGAGCTGCAACGCCTGGTGCCGCAGCGCCGGGCCAAAGATCCCGAGGGCGTCGCTGACCTGTTGCGGCTGGTCGGCCCGCTCACTGTCGAGGAGGTGCAGGAGCGCAGCACCGGCGACGCGCCGGCCTGGCTCGGTTCGCTTTCGGTGTCGCGGCGCGTCATCGCGGTGTCGTACGCGGGTCGCCGCTGGTGGTGCGGAGTCGAGGACGCCGGCCGGCTGCGCGATGCGCTCGGCGTGCCCGTGCCGATGGGGGTTCCCGACGCGTTCGTGTCGCCGGTGGGCGACCCGCTGGGCGACCTGGTGGCCCGCTACGCGCGCACCCACGGACCGTTCGGACTGGACGAGGTCGCCGCCCGGTTCGGCCTGGGCCCGGCGGTGGTCGCCGAGACGCTGCGCCGGCTCGCCGCCACCGGACGGATCGTGGCCGGAGAGTTCCGTCCCGGCGCCTGTGGTGCCGAGTGGTGCGACGCCGGGGTGCTGCGCCGCCTGCGTCGGCGGTCGCTGGCGGTGCTGCGTTCGGAGGTGGAGCCGGTCGAGCCGGCGGCCCTCGGTCGGTTCCTTCCGGCGTGGCAGCAGGTCGGGGGTTCGCTGCGGGGCGTCGACGGTGTCCTCGCCGTCGTCGAGCAGCTGGCCGGCTGCGCCGTTCCCGCCTCCGCGTTGGAGCCGCTGGTGCTCGGCTCCCGGGTGGTGGACTACGCCCCCGGCATGCTCGACGAGCTGACCGCCGGGGGCGAGGTGGTGTGGGAGGGTCGCGGCGCCCTGCCCGGCGCAGACGGCTGGGTCGCCCTGCACCTGGCGGACACCGCAACGTTGACGCTGGCGCCCGGCGACCTGGAACCCACCGAGCTGCACCAGCGCGTGCTCGACGCCCTCGCTCCCGGCGGCGGCTACTTCTTCGGCCAGCTCGCGGCGACGCTCGGTTGCCCCGACGACCAAGCCCTGCACGCCGCGCTGTGGGAGCTTGTGTGGGCGGGCCGGCTGACCAACGACACCATCACCGCGCTGCGGGCCCTCAACCGCACGGGCGGGGCGGCCCACCGGGCCCGCAGGCCGCCGCCCCGTGTCCGGGTCCGGCGCGGGCTCGTCCGGCCGGGCTCCCCAGGATCCCGCCGCGGGTTCCCGCCGAGCGCCGCCGGACGCTGGTCGGCGCTGCCGCCGCCCGAGGCCGACACCACCCGGCGTACCTTCGCCCAGGCGGAGGTCCTGCTGGACCGGTACGGGGTCGTGACCCGGGGCGCGGTGGGCGCCGAGCGGGTCCCGGGGGGCTTCGCCGCCGTCTACAAGGTGCTCACCGGTTTCGAGGAGTCCGGTCGCTGCCGTCGCGGGTACTTCCTCGGATCGCTGGGTGCCGCCCAGTTCGCGACCAGTGGCGCGGTCGACCGGCTGCGGGGGTTCAGCGAGCTGGCCAGTACCCCGGCGCGCGCGCTCGCGCTCGCCGCGACCGACCCCGCGAACCCCTACGGTGCCGCGCTCGGGTGGCCGCAGCGCCGGGCCGACGGCGACGCACCCCGGGGTCACCGGCCGGCCCGCAAGGCCGGTGCCCTCGTCGTCCTCGTCGACGGGGGGCTGGTCCTCTACGTGGAGCGGGGAGGACGGAGCCTGCTGACCTTCACCGGCGACCCGCAGGTGCTGCAACCCGCGGTCGACGCGCTGGCGCTGGCCGTCCGTGACGGGGCGCTCGGACGGCTGACCGTGGAGCGGGCCGACGGCGCGCAAGTCCTCGGCTCAGAGCTGGGCCAGGTGCTCGAGAATGCCGGCTTCGCGGCGACGCCTCGGGGGTTGCGGTTGCGCTCCTGAGCGAGCGGTCAGGCAGCGGCCCCGACGTCGTCCAGGCGGCTTCGGGTCCGCACGACCGAGACGACCTCGCTCGCGGAGGCGCCGCCGCGGCGCTCGTGCTCGACCATGCGGTCACTGGCCTCGCGCAGGACCGACGAGAGCGGCACTTCCAACGCGGTGCAGATCGCCGCGAGCAGCTCCGAGCTGGCTTCCTTCTGCCCGCGCTCCACCTCGGAGATGTAGCCCAGGCTGACCCGCGCCCCGGCCGAGACCTGGCGCAGTGTGCGCCCCTGGCGCATGCGGGTGGAGCGGAGCACGTCGCCGATCAGCTGCCGCAGCACGACCACCCGCGCCCACCTCCCTGCTCGTCTCGCCCTGCCTCGATCCGACCCCCCACGGTACCCGTACCCGTGCCACATCGTCTGCCACAACGCCAGGGCGGCTCGTACGCAACCCGCCGCGGCGAGCAGAGCTCAGGCCGAGGCCGGGGATGCGAGCGCCTCCAGCAGCAGCGTCAGAGCGCCGTTCACTGCCCCGAGGCGTACTGCCTCCCGGTCACCTTCGAGCTGCAGCCGGCGCAGCTGCGAACCGTCGTGGCCGGCGAGCGCCACGAACGCCAGCCCGACCGGCTTGCCCTCGACCTGGTCGGGTCCGGCGACACCCGTGGTGGCGACGCCGATGTCGGCGCCGAAGCGGTGACGCGCTCCCTCAGCCATCGCCTCCGCGGTCTCGACGGCCACCGTCCCGACCCGCTCCAGCAGGTCCGCCGACACGTCCAGCAACGACGCCTTCAGGTCCGCGGCGTAGGCGACCAGTCCGCCTCGGACGACATCGGAGGCGCCGGGCACCGCCACCAGCGCGGCACACAGCAGTCCCCCGGTGAGTGACTCCGCGGCAGCGACCGTGCGACCGTGCCGGCGCAGCTGCGCGACCACGGCGGCGGCGTCGCCGCACCGGAGCCCGGTGGTCACGACCGGCCGGCGCGCGGGCCGCGGATGGCCAGGGCGCGCAGCACATAGTCCACGCCGGTGACGACGGTTACCACCACCGCAGCGGCCATCGTCACCGCTGCCACGCGCGCGACCTGCTCGGGAAGCGGGAGCACGTACAGCACCAGCGCCGCCGACTGCAGCACGGTCTTGAGCTTGCCCCCGCGGCTGGCGGGGATCACGCCGTGGCGCAGCACCCACAGGCGCAGGACGGTCACGCCGGCTTCCCGGGTCAGCACCACGACCGTCACCCACCAGGGCAGCTCCGAGAGCAGCGACAGGCCGACGAACGCGGTGCCGGTGAGCGCCTTGTCGGCGATGGGGTCGGCCAGCGCGCCGACGTCGGTGACGAGGCCGCGGCGCCGGGCGAGGTCACCGTCGATCCGGTCGGTCAGGGCGGCGGTGGCGAAGACGCCAGCGGCGGCGAGGCGGCGGCCCGGCGAGGTCCCGTCCTCCGCAAGCAGCAGCCAACCGAACACCGGCACCAGCATCAGCCGCAGCGCGGTCAGGGCGTTGGCGATGTTCCAGCTGCTGGGCCGGATCGGCACGGCCGCGGGCCGGGTCACACCGCACCGCTGGGCTCGGCGTCGACGGCGGCGGCCACCAGGTCGACGCCCTCGCTGCCGGTGACGACCGCGGGCACCAGGTCCCCGACCCGCACACCCGGGCTGAGGGCCCGAACCGTGGTGATGCCGTCGACGTCCGGGCCCTGGTGCTCAGCCCTCCCCTCGCCGCGCGGGCCGTCGAGGTGCTCGATCAGCACCTCGACCGGTTCTGCGTGGCGGGCGACGGCTCGCTGGTCGCTCAGCTCGTCGGCCAACGCGCTGACCGCGGAGACCCGGGCCGCGACCTCCTCCTCGTCCAGCTTGCCGTCGAGGCTCGCCGCCGGGGTGCCGTCCTCGTCGGAGTAGCCGAACACCCCCACCGCGTCCAGCTCCGCCGCGGCCAGGAAGTCGCACAGCACCGCCACATCCCGTGCCGTCTCCCCCGGGAATCCGACGATGACGTTGCTGCGCACCCCGGCCCGCGGCGCCAGCGCCCGCACCGACCCGAGCAGCCGCAAGAACGCGTCGGCGTCGCCGAAACGCCGCATCCGGCGCAGCACCGGCGCCGAGGCGTGCTGGAACGACAGGTCGAAGTAGGCCGCCACCCCCGGCGTCGAGGCCAACGTCGCGAGCAGGCTGGGACGGCATTCGGCCGGCTGCAGGTACGACACCCGCACCCGGGTGATGCCATCGACCGCAGCGAGCTGCGGCAGCAGGGCTTCCAGCAGCCGCAGGTCGCCGAGGTCCTTGCCGTAGGACGTGGAGTTCTCGCTGACGCAGAACAGCTCGCGCACCCCCTGGCCGGCCAGCCACCGGGCCTCGGCCAGGACGTCACCCGGCGGGCGGGAAAGGTAGGCGCCGCGGAACCTCGGGATCGCGCAGAAGGTGCACCTGCGATCGCACCCCGACGCCAGCTTGAGGGGAGCCACCGGCCCACCGGCGAGCCGGCGGCGGACGGCTCGGGGACCGCTGGCCGGTCCCCGAGCGGCGGAGGCCCGGTCGGCGGGTGCGATCGGCAGCAGGGTCCGCCGATCCCGCGGAGCGTGGGACTCGTGCACCTCGCCGGCGAGCAGGCCCCCGATCCGGGCGGCGACGTGCGGATAGTCGTCGAACCCGAGCACGGCATCGGCCTCTGGCAGCTCCGCGGCGAGGTCGCGACCGTAGCGTTCGGCCAGGCATCCGACGGCGACGACGACCTTCGGTCCGTCGGGCCCCTCGAGGTCGGCGGCGGCGAGCAGCGTGTCGATCGAGTCCTTCTTCGCCTGCGCCACGAAGGCGCAGGTGTTGACGACGACGGCCGCCGCCTGCTGCGGGTCGTCGACCACGACGAAGCCGCCCCGGTCCAGCCGCCCGGCCAGCTCCTCGGAGTCCACCTCGTTGCGGGCGCAGCCGAGCGTGACGATCGCAACGCTCGCACCGCAGACCATGGTCGCCCCAGTATGGCCGACCGCGACCGGCCGGACCGATGCCCCGACCCCGGCCGTAGGCAGTGCCCCGGGCCGTCGCCCTATGCCTACCAGGCGTAGTCCTCGGGCGCCGTCTTGTGCCCGGGAAAGATCTCGTCGAGCGCGGACAGCTCCTTCGCGCCGAGCTCGATCTCCAGCGCCTGCAGCGCACCGTCGAGCTGCTCGGCGGTGCGGGGACCGATGATCGGCGCTGTCACCGCCGGCTGGTGCAGCAGCCAGGCCAGGCCCACGTGGGCCGGCTCGTGGCCGAGCGAGTCGCAGAAGTCCTCGTACGCCTCGAGCTTCGAGCGGTTCTGCTCGATCTTGTCCGAGTACCGCTCGTCATAGCGCCGGGACCCCTCCCGCTCCTTGCGGACGACGCCGCCGAGCAGGCCACCGTGCAGCGGCGACCACGGGATCACCCCGAGGCCGTAGTGCTGGGCCGCGGGCAGCACCTCCAGCTCGACGGAGCGCTGCAGCAGGTTGTAGATGCTCTGCTCGCTCACCAGGCCGAGCAGGTGCCGGGCACGGGCCGACTCCGACGCCGCAGCGATATGCCAACCGGCGAAGTTCGACGACCCGAAGTAGAGCACCTTGCCCTGCTGGCGCAGCACCGAGAACGCCTCCCAGATCTCGTCCCACGGCGTGTCCCGGTCGACGTGGTGCATCTGGTACAGGTCGATGTAGTCGGTCTGCAGGCGCCGCAGCGACCCCTCGCAGGCCCGTCGGATGTTCAGCGCCGACAGGTAGGTGTCGTTCGGCCAGTCGCTCATCGAGCCGTACAGCTTGGTGGCGATGACCGTCCGGTCACGGCGGCCGCCCCCGCGCGCGAACCAGCGGCCGACGATCTGCTCGGTCCAGCCCTCGCCCTGCTTCCAGCCGTACACGTTGGCGCTGTCGAAGAAGTTGATGCCGTGCTCGTGGGCACGGTCCATGATCTGGGAGGAGTCCTCCTCCGACGTCTGCGGGCCGAAGTTCATCGTGCCCAGGCAGAGGCGGGATACGGACAGGCCGCTGCGGCCCAGGTGAGCGTGATCCATGGCTGCGACGCTACGCCCGTCACGCGACCGCGTTGCGACCCGGTCCTCGCCGTTACATCCCCGCTGGACGGCTCCTTCCCGCAAATGCCCGCCACCTCCGCCGGACCGAAGGGCCGATGCGAGGCGGGGCATGGATCGACCGGTACGGGCGGCCGTACCGACGCAGGTCGCGACGGCACGCTCGCAGGTCGTAGGAAACCGCGCAGAAGCTCACGCGTCGCTGGTCGAGGTCCAGCAGCAGGCAGCGGGCCAGTGGCGGCCACTCCCACGTCCGAGACTGCCCGACGCTGCCCGGGTTGAGCAGGTGTCTGTGATCCGGATCGAGCAAGGCCGGGCCAGCGCCAATGGGTCGCGGGCCGCGTCCTTGCGTGTACCACAGCTGCTGGTGAGTGTTTCCGAGCAGCAGCACGCGGGCGTCGGGAGACTCTCGCGTGAGCTGCTCCAGCTGCCGGCTGGCAGGCCCGGGTCCCCTGACGTAGTGTTCGGGGTCGTCGAGCGAACCGTGGGTCAACAACACCTCGCCCACCTGGCGGCGTACGGGCAGTGTGCCGAGGTAGGTTCTCGTCGCTGGTGAGAGCACCCGCGCGGTCCACCGGTGGCTCTCGTGAGCCCGCTGGCTGGAGGCGTCTCCTGGTAGCTCGCCGAGAGCGACGAGCTCGTGGTTGCCGGCGACGCCCAGCGCGCCGAGCTCGGCCACCGTCTCCACGCACTCGTTGGGGTACGGCCCGTACCCGATCAGGTCCCCGACGGACAGCCAGCCGTCGACTCCGAGGCGAGCCAGCACTGCCAGCGACGCGTGGAGAGCGCGCAGGTTGCCGTGCACGTCGGAGATCACGCCGTAGCGCACCAGATTGGCCCTAATGCCGTCGGCAGCCGCCGGTGCCTGGCCGGATGCGGCGCCATCCCCGCTGCGCTCGCTGCACGCACAACCGGAGGAACGGCAACGGATCGGTGGGCGACATCATCGACTTGGCCTCGCAGCGCCACGCCCACGGCAGCCAGGCGGACAACGGTGTTCCCCACTCCAGCGCGGCCTGCAAGTCCCACGGACTGCACCACGAGACGCCCGGGCGGGCCACCGGACGCTGGCGCGGCGTCGGCTGCCCGCTCACGTCGGCCCATACCAGTGCGGGGATGTTGACCCCGGCGATCGCCCCGGGATGGTGCCAAAGATTGAACCGCGGGTTGACCTCCAGCAGGAGCAAGGCACCGTCCGGCGCCCGCTTGAAGTCCAGCTTCACCACCCCGTGGACGCCCAGCCGCGACGTGATCTGTCTACCGAGCCCCGCCACGTCCGCGGCGGCGGTGATCGTGAGAGCCGTGGTGTGTCCGTACTCGACGGGCCGGGTCCGCACCTTCTGGCCGGTGAACTCGGCGATCACCTGGTGGCGGGCATTCGAGTACGCATGGTAGGACTCGATGGCGGTTTCCGGTCCCGGTACCAGCTCCTGGACCAAGACTTTGTCGCCGAACTCGATCAGGCGGGGCCACACACGGACCAGCTCCGCCACGCTGGCGACCCGGATCGCCTTGCGATCCGGTTCCACGCCCGCCCACCGCGCATCGCCACGAGTGCCGGGTTTTACCAGCACCGGGAACGCCAGGCTGGACCGGGCCGGGTCGCCGTCGTTTGGATCGAGGACAGAGCTTGCCGGCACCGGCAGGCCCAGCCGCTGCGCCAAGGATCGAAAGCGCAGCTTGTCCACGAGCTGTTCGAGAAGCTCGTGCTCGGGGATCGCGAACCTGTACGCCGCCGCGAGCTCCCCGCGATGTCGGGACACGACAAGCGCGTACGGGTCGGTCTGGTAGAACAACACCGGCGGGACCTGCTGGGTGCGGGCGTACCGCAGCAGCACCTCGACCAGAGCCTCAGGAGCTGACCACGGGTCCGCCCACCCGACCACCTCGACCCGTCGCGAGTAGCGGGCGGGGTCGCCCGGCGGCGCGACCACGGCGCAGTTGACGCCGGCCATCAGCAGCGGCGCCACCAGGTCGAGGTCCCCGAGGACGCAGGCCGTGGGCACGGGCCCCGGCGCAGAAGTCACCCGTCCTCCATCCTCATCGACCCCGGCCGCTCCGCGACCTGCTGCCACAGTAGACAAGGCCGGGCACGGCGCGAACGTTTCCATCCGAGTTCATCGGATGTCCGCTTTGGCGTTACCCGTCGACGTCACCGGCTCCGCATCATGGTGGCATGCAGCGAGCGCCGCATTGCGGGCACGAGCCAGTAGCCGATGACAGCCGTTGGGTGCTGGTGGTGGACGGCGGCAAAGGGCAGAACCGCTCCGCGCTCGCCACCGTGCAGGCCCTCGCCGCGGCGGGGTACCGTCCCGCGGTTACGGTCTCGGGCGGGAAATCCCTGGCCGCCGCCTCGCGATTCTGCCGCCGCATCGTGCCGGTTCCGACGGTGGACCATGCAGGGTTCGCCGGAGCCGTCCACGCGGAAGTGGCCGCGCACCCGTACTTGACGGCCCTGCCGGTCAGCGATGCGGCAATTCTCGCGCTCGATGCACCCGGTGGCGGCCTCGTGGACAAGGTGCGGTTGATGCGCCAGGCGGTCGCGGTCGGGATGACGGTCCCCGTCAGCCGTTGGTTCGACACTTCCGACAGCCTGGTGAGCGTCGCCGACGACCTGGACTACCCGTTGACGGTGAAGCCGGCCTTGAAGACGTCGGCCCGGTACCGGCCCGCGCGACGCGTCGATTTCCCCGACCAGCTTCGCTCGATGCGCGGCGGGACCGACCCGATGATCGTCCAACCATTCCTGTCGGGGCAGATGCACTCCGTCTCTGGAGTGGTCTGGCGGGGGCGACTGGTCGCCGCGGTGCACCAGCGATACCTCCGCATCTGGCCACGTGACTGCGGTGATGCCACCGCCGCGGTCACGACATCGCCGTCGCCGGCTCGAGAGCGGCAACTGCTACGTCTGCTGAGCGGGTACGAGGGGATATTCCAAGCGGAGTTCCTCGGCCCGTACCTCCTTGACCTCAACCCGCGACCGTACGGGTCCCTACCGCTGGCCGTCTCCGCCGGTGTCAATCTGGTCGGGATCTGGTGCGCACTGCTGCAGGGCGTCTCACCACAGCCGAGTCGGGCCGTGCCCGGGGTGGAGTATCGGTGGCGGGAGGGCGATGCCCGACATCTGTTCAACCGGTGGCGCGCAGGCGAGAGCACACTAGGCAGCGCGGTCCGCTCCTTTCAGCGCGACCGCAACGCGCCATCCGGCCAGCCGGCCGCGCGAGATGTCGGACCGGTGCTGGCTCGGTTGCGGTTCGCGGGGCGGCGAGTCCTCCGTCCTGAAACGACGCCACTCCCCCCGACCGTACGACGCGTCGAGCAGCTAGCGTGACCGTGCGACCAGAAGCAGCGGGCCTTCGGCCTCCTCTGAGCCGGGTACCGCACCGGCACGTCTAGCCCGAGCTCCGGGCGGTCGGCATGCGACGCAACAGGTCGACGTTGTTGACGAGCAGCTTGACAGCAGCGGGCTGAGGCGTCCGCTGTCGGCAGCGGACAACACCCGCTCGCAGAATGCCAGCCGTCGACCTTGGGGTCCGAGGTCTCACTCGGCCGTCACGTAGGCCGCGGTTATCCCGCCGTCGACCAGGAACGTCGAGCCGGACACGTACGACGCCTCGTCGCTGGCGAGGAACAGCGCGGCGTTGGCGATCTCGCGGGCCGTGGCGAGCCGGCCCATCGGAAGGTGGACGCGGCGGCGCTCGTAGGCCGCCGGGTCGTCGGCGAACAAGCGCATCAGCAGCGGCGTCTCGACCGGTCCGGGGCACAAGGCGTTGACCCGTACCCCCTGGCGGGCGAACTGTACGGCGAGCTCCCGGGTCATCGACAGCACCGCGCCCTTGGAGGCCGTGTAGGCGATCTGCGAGGTCGCCGCCCCCATCAGCGCCACGAACGACGCGACATTGACGACCGAACCGCCACCCCGGGCGAGCAGGTGCGGGATGCCGTGCTTGCAGCACAAGAAGACACCGCGGGCGTTGACGCGCAGCACCCGCTCCCAGGCGTCCTCGTCGGTGTCGAGGATCGAGGCGTCGTCGCTCGGCATGACGCCGGCGTTGTTGTACAAGACGTCGATCCCGCCGTAGCGCTCGGCGGTCTCGGCGTACATCGCCGAGACGCTGTCGGCGTCGCTGACGTCGACGTGCTGGACGAAGGCGTCCTCACAGCTCGCGGCGGTCACCGCCGCCGCGTCGCGATCGACGTCGGCGACGCAGACCCGCGCGCCTTCGCCGCAAAAAAGCGCCACCGCCTCCCGTCCTATCCCGCTGCCGGCCCCGGTGATGACGACGACCTTGCCGTCCAGCCTTCCCATCGCCTAGTCCTCCGTCGCCACGAACACGTTCTTGACCTCGCTGTACGCGCTCAGCGCGTGCATGCCGAGCTCGCGACCCAGCCCAGACTGCTTCATCCCCCCGAACGGGGTGGCGACCCGGACGCTGGCGTTGCTGTTGACCGACAGCACGCCCGACTCGACCGCCCGTGCCATGCGCATCGCCCGGCCGACGTGGCGGGTCCAGATCGAGCCGGACAGGCCGTACTCCGAATCGTTGGCCAGCCGCACCGCGTCCGCCTCGTCGCGAAACGAGACGACGGCGACGACGGGGCCGAAGACCTCCTCGCGCACCACCTTGTCGGTGGGCTCGGCGGCGACCACGGTAGGGGGATACCAGTAGCCACGACCGTTGGGTGCCTGCGAGCGGAGCAGCACCTGAGTGTCGTCGTCGACGAAAGACGCCACCCGCTCGCGGTGCTCGGCCGAGACCAGCGGCCCCATCTGCGTCCTGGGGTCCTCGGGGTCGCCCACCCGCACCTCGCGCACCGCCTGCAACAAAAGCTCTACGAAGGAGTCGTACGCGCTGGCCTCGACCAGGATGCGCGAACGGGCGCAGCAGTCCTGACCGGCGTTGCCGAACACCGCCCCCGGTGCGGCCGCCGCCGCCCGTTCCAGGTCGGCGTCGGCGAAGACGATGTTCGCCGACTTGCCACCGAGCTCGAGCGTGACCCGCTTGACGGTGGTCGCGGCCGCGGCCATGACGCCCCGTCCGACCTCGGTGGAGCCGGTGAAGGCGACCTTGGCGACGTCGGGATGCTCCACCAGCCGCCGTCCCACCACGCTGCCGGGGCCGGGCACGACCGTGAGCACCCCGTCGGGGAGGCCGGCCTCGAGCGCCAGCTCCGAGAGCCGCAGGGTCGACAGCGGGGTCAGCTCGGCCGGCTTGAGCACCACGGTGTTCCCGCATGCGAGTGCCGGCCCGATCTTCCAGCTGGCGATGTTGAGCGGGAAGTTCCACGGGGTGATCAGGCCGACGACGCCGAGCGGCTCGCGGAACGTCAGATCGACCCCGCCCGCCACCGGGATGGTCTCGCCCAGGTGCTTGTCGACCGCGCCGGCGTAGTAGTGGAACACCTCGGCCACCATCGCGACCTCGTTCCGGGCGTCGCCGATCGGCTTGCCGACGTTGCGGCACTCCAGCAGCGCCAGCTCCTCGCCGTGCTCCTCGACGGCGGTCGCCAGCCGACGGAGCAACCGGATCCGGTCGCCGGGTCGTAACGCACGCCAGGCGGGATAGGCAGCGCGGGCTCGCGCGACGGCGGCGTCCAACTCCTCGATGCTCGCGCCTGGAACGTCGGCGATCTGCTGTTCGGTGGCGGGGTTTGCGACGACGGTCACGTCTGTTCGAACAGCCTCTCACGCTCGTAGCAGGTGACCACCGCGTCGAAGCGCTGCTGCTCGGTGCGTGCGTAGTGCGTGTAGTGGTCGACGACCAGGTCGCCGAACGCCTTTCGTGCCAGGTCCGAGCTTTCGAGGGCGCCGGTTGCCTCCCGCAAGGTCTTCGGCACCCGCGGGAGGTCCGGATCGGCGTAGGCGTTGCCCTCGAAGATCATCGGGGGCGCCAACTCGTTCTCGATGCCGTGAAGTCCCGCGGCGATGACCGCCGCGAACGCCAGGTAGGGGTTGGCGTCGGCGCCCGGCACTCGGCACTCCACCCGCAGCCCGTCACCCGCACCGACAAGACGCAGCCCGCAGGTGCGGTTGTCGCGACCGACCGCCATCGTCGTGGGCGCCCAGCTCTCGTCCGCGAAGCGCTTGTAGGAGTTGATGGTGGGAGCCAGGAACACCATCAGCTCCGGTAGCCCGGCGGCCAGTCCGGCGAGGTAGTGCCCGAACAGCTCGCTGTGCTCGCTGCCCCTTCCCCGCGAGAAAAGGCTGCGGCCACCGGCGGACCACAGGCTGGAGTGGATGTGGCAGGAGCTGCCGATCCAGTCGTGGGCCGGCTTTGCCATGAACGTGACCGCCTTGCCCTGCAGGTGGGCGATCTCCTTGGCCCCGTTCTTGTACACGGTGTGGTTGTCGGCCATCGTCAACGCATCCGCGAACCTGATGTTCAGCTCGTGCTGGCCCGGCCAGGCCTCCCCCTTGCTGAACTCCACCGGGATGCCCGCACCCTTCATCCCGCGACGCAGTGCCCCGACGTACGACTCGTCCATCGTGGTGGCCAGCACGTGGTAGTCGAGGATGTACGGGATGGACGGCGCGAGGTCGCGGTAGTGCTTGGCCCGGGCACCGGCGTAGCTGTCGGAGAACAGGTAGAACTCCAGCTCGGAGCCGATCATCGGCTCGCAGCCGAGCTCGCGGGCCCGTTCGACCTGGCCCCGCAGGACCTGCCTTGGGGACACCCCGACCGGGTCGCCGTCGTGGTGAGCGAGGTCGCACAGCACCAGCGCGGTCCGGTCCAGCCACGGCACCTTGCGCATCGTGTCCGCATCCGGGACCAGGACGACGTCGCCGTACCCCTTGTCCCAGTTGGCGGTCGCGTACCCGGGTACGGGGTCCATCTCGATGTCGAGGGCCAGCAGATAGTCGCACGCCTCGACGCCGTGCCCGAGCACCTCGGCGGCGAAGAACTCGGCGTCCACCCGCTTGCCGACGAGCCGCCCCTGCATGTCGGTGAAGCAGGTGACGACGGTGTCGACCTCCCCGGTGTCGGTCAGTGCCCTCAGCTGCTCCGCCGTGAGCATTCCGGCCATCAGCGACCGGCGCGGTCGACGTCGGAGACGTGGGTGCTGCCGTAGCCCTGCGACTCCAGGTGGGCACCGTGCTGGCCGCCGGTCGTGGCGAACTCCTCCTCCGGGGAGAGCACCAGCTTGTGCCGCCCTGCGACGGCGAAGTACGCGATGGCGGCGACGAACCAGATCGCCACCCCGACCACACCGGGCCGGTAGTCGGCGTTGAAGAACAGCGAGATCAGCGACACCGCGGCGATAACGCCGGCCACCACCGCACCACCGACGCCGAGCCGGCTGCGGTAGGGGCGTTCGATGTCGGGCTTGTTGCGGCGCAGCAGCACGAACGACACCATCTGCATCACATAGGAGATGACGGCGCCGAACACCGCCATCGTGAGCAGCGCCGCGCCGACGCTGTCGGACCCGGAGTACTGCAGGATCAGCGCGAGGATGAAGCCGAGCACGGCGCCGAACAGCAGCGCGACGTGCGGGGTCTGGCGAGCGCTGTTCGTGATCGACAGGCCGCTGGGGAAGTAGCCGGCCCGAGACAGCGAGTAGATGTTGCGTCCGTACGCGAAGATGATCGTGTGGAAGCTGGCCACCAGGCCGGTGACCGCGATCAGCGATAGCAGCGCCGCTCCGGTCCCGGTGCCGAAGATGGTCTTGAAGCCGTCGAACAGCGGCTCGGCGGACGCTCCGATCTCCTTGGATCCGGGCGCGATGCCGGCGCTGAGGAACAGCGTTAGGAACGCCGCGACGATCAGCGTGAACAGCCCGTAGATCGTCCCGCGCGGGATGTCCCGGCGGGGGTCGTGCGACTCCTCCGCCGCCAGTGGCAGCTCCTCGATGGCGAGGAAGAACCAGATCGCGAACGGGATCGCGTAGAAAACGCCGCTCACCCCAGACGGGAACCAGCCGCCGACGGTGTCGATGGCCTGCGCCTGGAAGTCGAGCTTGGTCAGGGCACCGACCCAGAAGACGGCAAGGATCGCCAGCGCGGCCAGGCAGATGAACACCGAGAAGCGGAACGACGCCTCGACGCCGACGATGTTGAGGCCGACGAAGATCGCGTAGAAGATCAGCCACCAGATCGGCAGCGGCAGCGAGAAGCCGAGCAGGTCCTGGGCGATCGAGTCCATGTAGCCGCCGATGCCGACGACGATCACCGCCGGAGTCACGACGTACTCGATGCTCTCAGCGACTCCGGTGATGAAGCCGCCCCAGGGCCCCATCGCGGAGCGGCCGAAGGAGTACGCGCCGCCCGTATGCGGCAACGCCGGTGACATCTCGGCGATTGAGTAGCAAAGGCCGAGGTACATCAGCGTGATGACGAGGGTGGCGACCAGCAGTCCGCCGAACCCGAACTCCAGGCCGAAGTTCCAGCCGAAGAAGTCACCGGAGATGACTGCGGCGACCCCGAGCGCCCACAGTGACCACACCCCGGCGTGGCGGCGCAGCGTACGCCGGGCGAAGTAGTCGGTGTCGGCCTCGCGGTAGGTGACCGACGAGCGTCGGGCTCTTGGGGTGGCCTGCTTGTCGGCCATCGTCGCCTCCGGTTCAGCGGCTTGGGCGGTCGGTTGGGCGGACCGTAGACCCGCCGGTTTACCAGGGTCAAGGCCCGCCTGCGCGGCGTCCGCGCGACCCGGCGCGCACGTGCCGCCGGACCGATGACCCGGCGGGTCCCAGCTTGCCCCGGTTGTGCCCGTTCACGGCGAGGGTCACGACCCCTCCGTGGCGCGCCGTGATCGTGGCGGGGCCTTCCACTTCGACGGTGTGACGCTGCCCGTTCGCGAGCGTGCCCCGCCACTGCACCCGGCCGTCGGAGTCTCGTACCACCACTGCGCTGGACCCACCGTGAGCCGACAGCCGGAGCCTTACGGGCGGGGCTGCTCCCAGACCCGCGAAGCGGGAGGGGTCCGCGGGCGCGCTGGCGGTGGGCAGGCCGCCGATTGCGGGTCCGGGGGGAGCAGGGGACGGGGTCGCGTCCGTGGTGAGCGCCCGGGCGATGCCCCACCCGATGGCGAGCACCAGAACGACACCTAGCAGGGCCGCCCAGTTGGGTCCGCCGGTGGTGGCGCGCAGCGCCGCCTGCGGTCCGGTGGCCAGCTCGGCCTCGAACACGCGGCGGGCGTCGATAGGTGCCGAGGCGTACGTCTCGTCGTAGGTTCGCAGCAGCGGCGCGGGGTCGACACCGAGCACGCGCGAAAGCGACCGCAGATGACCACGGGCGTAGAAGTCCCCACCGCAGGGCCCGAAGTCGTCCACCTCGACCGACTCGATGATGTGGGGACGGATCCGGGTCCGGTCGCCCAGCTGGTCGACGTCGAGCCGCAGCCGCTCCCGGGCGGCGCGCAGCACCGGCCCGATCACGGGCTCGGAAGCGGGTCGGGTCGGATAGGGGTCGACCGGGGCCGCGTCCGCAGCGGTCTCCTCCGGCCGGTCTGCGCTCGGTAAGGCGACCTTCTCCAGCACCAGACCGACGCGACCTTGCGTTCCCCGCAGCTCGGTGACCTCGGGCAGTTCACCCGGCTCGGTCTGCAGCGCCAGAGTTCCCACCGAGGTCGGTCCCTGGCTGTGGACGTCCGCGCGTACCGCCCGGCGGTGCCCCGGCACCTCACCGGTGGCGTCGCCGGCCCCCCCGGCACGACGCCGTAGCAGGGTCAACGGCGACGACGGCGCGGAGACTTTCGCGGTGTCGGCGTCTCGAGGTGACTCGTCGGGCTCGTCGCCCACCGGTGCGCCAAGCGCCTGAAGGGACGGCAACAAGTCGCCGGTGCTGCTGTGGGCGGTGGCCCCCACCCGGACATAGGTCACCCGGTCGTCCTCGGTCCGCAGCCGCAACCGCTCGTCGCGCAGTCCTGTCCGGCCGGCCACATCCAGGGCCTCCACCTGGCTCCATGGTGTGCCGGTCCACGTACGGCCGCGGCGCAGCCGCAGTCCCTGGGCGTCGGCCACGAGCCGGGGGGAACGGCAGTCCCACCACCCGGCGGCGTGGACCACCGCCACGACGGCCAATGCCGCTGCGACGAGCCAGGTCGACCAGCCGCCGGAGTGGATTCCACGCCAGGCGTACGCGCCCGACCCGACCCCGGCAACGACGGTGACGAGCCCGTACAACGCCGCGTTTCCGCGGACCTCGACGAGCTCCTCGCCCGGGCCGCCCACGTGACTTCCGCTGTCCACCGGTCACTCCCCCCGCATCGTCTGGAGTACGTCGTCGAGGTCGTCTGGCTTGATCAGCACGTCGCGTGCCTTGGAGCCCTCACTGGGACCCACCACGCCGCGCGACTCCAAGATGTCCATCAGCCGCCCCGCCTTGGCGAAACCGACGCGGAGCTTGCGCTGCAGCATCGAGGTGGAGCCGAACTGGGTGGTGACAACCAGCTCCACCGCCTGCAACACCAGGTCCAGGTCGTCCCCGATGTCGTCGTCGAGCTCGCGCCGAGACTGAGCCGGGGCCGTCACGTCGTCACGGTAGGTGGGCTCGAGCTGGCCCTTGCAGTGCCGCACCACCGCGTGGATCTCCGGCTCGGTTATCCACGCACCCTGCATCCGCATGGGTTTGCTGGCACCCATCGGCAAGAACAGCCCGTCACCCTGCCCGACCAGCTTCTCGGCTCCGGGCTGGTCCAAGATCACCCGGCTGTCGGCGAGCGAGGAGGTGGCGAACGCCAGCCGGCTGGGGACGTTGGCCTTGATCAGGCCGGTGACGACGTCCACGCTCGGCCGCTGGGTGGCGAGCACCAGGTGGATGCCGGCCGCGCGGGCCAGCTGGGTGATGCGGACGACCGCGTCCTCGACGTCGCGCGGCGCCACCATCATCAGGTCCGCCAGCTCGTCTACCACCACCAGGAGGTATGGGTACGCAGCCAGCTCCCGCTCGCTGCCGGGGGGCGGCGACACCTTGCCGGCCCGAACGGCCCTGTTGAAGTCGTCGAGGTGGCGGAACCCGTACGCGGACAGGTCGTCGTAGCGCATGTCCATCTCGCGGACGACCCACTGCAGCGCCTCCGAGGCCTTCTTCGGGTTCGTGATGATCGGCGTGATCAGGTGTGGGATGCCCTCGTACGCGGTGAGCTCGACCCGCTTGGGATCGACGAGGATCATCCGCACCTCGTCCGGTGTGGAACGCATCAGCACCGAGGCGATCATCGAGTTGATGAAGCTCGACTTGCCGGAGCCGGTGGCCCCGGCCACCAGCAGGTGCGGCATCTTGGCGAGGTTGGCGACGATGAACCCGCCCTCGACGTCCTTGCCCAGCCCCGCCACCATCGGATGGTGCTCGCCGCGCGCCTGCGGCGATCGCAGCACGTCGCCGAGCGAGACCATCTCCTTGTCGACGTTGGGGATCTCGATGCCGATGGCGGACTTGCCGGGGATCGGGGAGAGGATGCGCACGTCAGCGCTGGCGACCGCGTACGCGATGTTGCGACCGAGCGTGGTCACCTTCTCGACCTTGACCGCGGGGCCCAGCTCCACCTCGTAGCGGGTGACGGTCGGCCCGCGACTGTAACCGGTCACCTCGGCGTCGATGTCGAACTGCTCGAGGACCTCGCTGAGCGACTCGACGACGGCGTCGCTGGCCGCCGAGCGGGCCCGGTGCGGGCTGCCGGGCTTCAGCACGTTGTTGGGCGGCAGGCTGTACACGACGTCGCCGGACAGCGCCAGCTGCTCGGCCCGCTCCGGCAGCGGGGTGTGGGGGGGCGGCTCGACCGGGGTGCCGTCGCCGTCGGGCTCGCTGGTCTCGGGTTTTGCCTTGCCGATCCGGGTCGCCCCGCCGGCTACCAGGGGGGTTTCGTACGGCTCGCCGCCGGCTGCGGTATCGAGCATGGCGCCCACCCGGCGGCGAGGCCGTGACCGGCGCAGCTGCGGCGCCTCCGGCGGCTGGCCCGGGGCGCGCTGCTCCTCGGGCGGTCGGCGGAGCATCCTGTCGCGCAACGAGCGGGCACGGTCGGGCACCGCGTGTACGGGCGTCGAGGTCACCACCAGCAGCCCGAAGACGCTGAGCAGGACGAGCAGCGGGATCGCCACCAGGCTGGTCCGGAACAGGTCGACCAGCATCGCTGCCGCGACATAACCAACGGCTCCCCCGGCCTCGCGCATGGCGGTGCTGCCGCCGGCGGGCCGTGGCAGGCCGTGCGCGATGTGGATCAGCCCGAGCACGCCGACTGAGAGCGCTGACCAGCCGACTACCTGTCGGCCGGGCGGTCCGTTGCGGTCGGGATGGCGGAGGGTGCGCCAGGCGATGACGAGCAGTAGCAGGGGCAGCGCCCACCCCCCGACCCCCACCGACCCCGTGACGATGGCCCGGACAAACTCACCCACCGAGCCGGGCAGCTGCCACCAGATGGCCGCGGCGACGACCACGGCAAGCCCGATGAACGCCAGGCCGATGCCGTCGCGACGTTGCTCCGGCTCGAGGCCGCGAGCCGTCGAGCCGAGGCTGCGCGCGAGCGCGCCGCACAGGTGGGCGACGCCCAGCCAGCATGCTCCTACGGCGCGGCCGATCCCGGCGGCGGCACGCGCCGGCAGCCCGGGGCCCCGGCGGCGGCGGACCGCGGTGGAACCGCTGCGGGAGGACCGCGACGACGTCGTCCGCCGGGCGGTGCTGCTGCGCGACCGCGACGGGGAAGACGTACGGGTCGCCATGGTCGTCAGGCTACGGCGTAACCCCACACGTCCCACGCGCCACACGCCGACCCGACCATCCGTGAGTTTCGGCCCGACGATCCGTGAGTTTCGGTCTGACGATCCGCGAGTTTCGGTCTGACCATCCGCGAGTTTCGGCTGGCGGTCGGTGTCACGGTTCGCCAGTACGCTCCATCACCCAGGTGCGAGCGCCATGGAGCGGTTCTCGCCATGTGATCGGACACTAGTGACCCGGCGAACGCAACTGCCACTCGGCGCCGCCACCGATGGGCCACGGCGGAGCTCCGGTGGCCCTGCCGATGAGGCACCCTTACGGACCGAAACTCACGGATCGTCAGACGGGAACTCACGGATGGTCAGGCTTCGAGGACCACGGGGATGATCATGGGGCGGCGCCGGTGGCTGCCCGACACCCACCGCCCGATCGTGCGACGGATGACCTGCTGGAGCTGGTACGCGTCGGCGACCCCTTCGCGGACGGCGACGGTGAGCGCCTCCTCGAGCTGCGGACGCACCGCCGAGAAGACGTCGTCGCCACCGAACCCGCGGGCATGGATCTCCGGCCCGGTGACGATCTTGCCGGTGACGGAGTCGATGACCACCACGACCGAGATGAAGCCCTCCTCGCCGAGGATGCGGCGGTCCTTCAGCTGGGACTCAGTGATGTCGCCCACGGACGACCCGTCCACGAAGACGTTGCCGCACTCCACCTTGCCGACGACCCGCGCCTTGCCGCGGTGCAGGTCGACGACCACACCGTCCTCGGCGACGACGACCCGCTCGCTCGGCACGCCGGTCGCACGGGCGAGCTCGGCGTTGGCGTGCAGGTGCCGCAGCTCACCGTGCACGGGCAGTACGTTGCGGGGGCGGACGACGTTGTAGCAGTACAGCAGCTCCCCCGCGCTGGCGTGCCCCGACACGTGTACCAGCGCGTTGCCCCTGTGCACGACCCGGGCGCCTTCACGGGTCAGCCCGTTGACGACGCGGAACACCGCGTTCTCGTTGCCCGGGATCAGCGACGACGCGAGTACGACCGTGTCACCGGGTTCGATGCGAACGGTGTCGTGAGCGCGGTTGGCGATCCGCGACAGCGCCGACATCGGTTCGCCCTGCGAGCCCGTGGAGATCAACACGAGCTGCTCGGGCGAGTAATCCCCGATGGTGCGGCCGTCGACCAGCACACCCGGCGGCACCCGCAGGTAGCCGAGGTCACCGGCGACGGCCATGTTGCGCACCATCGACCGGCCGATGTAGGCGACCTTGCGCCCGTGCGCGACCGCTGCGTCCATGGCCTGCTGCACCCGGTGCACGTGGGACGCGAAGCAGGCGACGATCACCCGCCGCCGGCTGCTGGCGAAGACCCGGTCCAGGACCGGGGCGATCTCCCGCTCGGAGGTGGTGAAGCCCGGCACCTCCGCGTTGGTCGAGTCGACCAGGAAGAGGTCCACGCCCGCCTCGCCGAGCCGGGCGAACGAGCGCAGGTCGGTGAGGCGGCCGTCCAGCGGCAGCTGGTCCATCTTGAAATCACCGGTGTGCAGCACGGTGCCGGCGTCGGTGCGGATCGCCACCGCCAAGGCGTCCGGGATGGAGTGGTTCACCGCGATGAACTCACAGTCGAACGGCGCGTACGCTCGCCGGTCGCCCTCGGCGACGACGTCGCGCGGCGGTTGCTTCAACCGGTGCTCGCGCAGCTTGGCGTCCAGCAGCGCGAGCGTCAGCCGCGACCCCACCAGCGGGATGTCCCCGCGCTCGCGGAGCAGGTACGGCACCGCCCCGATGTGGTCCTCGTGCCCGTGGGTCAAGACCAGCGCGACGACGTCGGCGAGGCGGTCGCGGATCGGTTCGAAGTCCGGCAGGATCAGGTCCACACCGGGATGGTTCTCCTCGGGGAACAGCACACCGCAGTCGACGATCAGCAGCTTGCCAGCGTGCTCGAACACCGTCATGTTGCGGCCGATCTCGCCCAGACCGCCGAGCGGGATCACCCGCAGCGCATCCCTTGCCGGCGCCGGCGCCGGCCGCAGCTCTGGATGCGGGTGGCTCACCGCGGGCTTCCCGGCAGGAGCCCGGACGCCACCAGGTCGTCGCGCAGCGCTGTGACCTGGTCGTCGCTCGCGTCGACCAGCGGGGGCCGGGTGGTGCGGTGGTCGAGGACCCCGAGCAGCTGCAGCGCCGCCTTGGCCATGATCGCGCCCTGGGTGCGGGTCATGATCGCGCGCACCGCCGGCAGCAGCGACGCGTGCACCTCGCGCGCACTCGCCAGGTCCCCACACTCGACCGCCTTGACCAGCTGCGCGTACTGCGCCGCGGCGACGTGCCCCACCACGGACACGACGCCGACGGCGCCGCAGGCCAGCCAGGCCAGGTTGAGCGCGTCGTCACCGCAATAGAACGCCAGGTCCGTAGCCGCCATCACCTCGGTGCCCGCGAACAGGTCACCGCTGGCGTCCTTGACCGCCACGATCGCGGGGTGCTCGGCCAGCGCGATCAAGGTGTCGTACGACAGCTTCACCCCGGTGCGGCCGGGAATGTCGTAGACCATGACCGATACGCCGGCCGCGTCGGCGACCGCACGCATGTGCGCGACGATCCCCTGCTGTGGCGGCTTGGAGTAGTACGGCGTGACCACTAGCAGCCCGTGCGCTCCCTCCCGCGCCGCCTGCCGGGCCAGCGCCACGGTGTGAGCGGTGTCGTTGGTCCCCACGCCGACTACCACCCGGGCCCGGTCACCGACCGCGCCGAGCACCGCGGCCACCAGCTCGGCGGCCTCGTGGTCGCGGACCGTCGGGCTCTCCCCCGTCGTCCCGTTGACCACCAGCCCGTCGTTACCGGCGTCCACCAGGTGTGTGGCCAGCCGCGCGGCGGCATCGAGGTCCAGCGCCGCGTCCGGGCGAAACGGTGTCACCATGGCGGTCAAGACCTTGCCGAACGGCGCCGCTGCAGTGGTCATGGCGGTCACGCTACCGTCGCCTCGGGGACGACCGTGGAACGCCACGACATCTGGCGCCGGCGGGTGGCCCGGTATCTCAGCGCCGGACGAAGTCGACGAACGTGCAGCCCGCTGCGGGCTCGCGATTCACCTCCTGCCAGTCCTCCCACTGCACGTCGGGGAAGTACGTGTCGCCTTCCGGGCTTGCGTCGACCAGCGTCAGCGCCAGCCGGTCGGCGAGCGGCAGCGCCCGGGCGAAGACCGCGTTGCCGCCGGCGACGAACACCTCGTCGTCGAAGCTCTCGGCCCGGGCGAGCGCGCCGTCGAGGTCGCCGGTTACCTCGACGCCGTCGGCCCTCCAGTCAGGCTGCCGGGTCACCACCACGATCGTGCGGCCGGGCAGCGCGCCGGTCGACTCGAACGTACGCCGCCCCATGATCAGCACGTGACCGAGGGTGAGCCGCTTGAACCGGGCGAGGTCCTCGGGCAGGTGCCAGGGCAGCCCTCCGTCAGCACCGATCACGCCGTTCGCGGCGACGGCCGCGACCAGCGTCACGCTCATATCGCGATCGGCGCCGAGATCGCAGGATGCGGGTCGTAGCCGGCGACCTTCACCGCGTCGACGTCGAGCCCGTCGAGGTCACGGACCGACGGGTCCAGCCACAGTTGCGGGAGCGGCCGCGGCGGTCGCGTCAACTGCTCGCGGGCCTGGTCCAGGTGGTTGAGGTACAGGTGGGCGTCACCGAGGGTGTGGACGAACTCTCCGACTTCGAGGTCGCTGAGCCGCGCCACGACGTGGGTCAGCAACGCATACGAGGCGATGTTGAACGGAACCCCGAGGAAGACGTCGGCCGAACGCTGGTAGAGCTGGCACGAAAGGCGTCCTCCGGCGACGTAGAACTGGAACAGCGTGTGGCACGGCGCCAGCGCCATCGCGGGCAGGTCGGCCACGTTCCAGGCGCTCACGACGTGCCGCCTCGAGTCGGGGTCGGCGCGCAGCTGGTCCACGACCCGTGCGAGCTGGTCGATGTGCGAACCGTCCGGTGCCGGCCACGAGCGCCACTGGTAGCCGTAGATCGGGCCGAGATCACCGTCGTCGTCGGCCCACTCGTCCCAGATCCTCACCCCGCGCTCGTGCAGCCATCCGATGTTGGTGTCGCCCCTCAGGAACCAGGCCAGCTCGGCGACCACCGAGCGCAGGTGCACCTTCTTGGTGGTGACCAGCGGGAAGCCGGCCTGCAGGTCGAAGCGCATCTGGTGGCCGAACACGCTCAGCGTCCCCGTCCCGGTCCGGTCCCGCTTCGCCGCGCCGCCGTCGAGAACCCGGCCAAGCAGGTCGAGGTACGGCCGCATGTCGAGACGCTAGCACCGGCCAGCGACACCCGAAGACCACGCGATCTCCCGGCACCTCGGTGGTGCGAGCGGCTCAGGTGTCGGGAGGTCGGCGGCCTTCCAGCGCGGTGATGTCGAGCAGGTCATGACTGGGCGCTGGGCTCGGCAGGGTCGAGTGGCAGGTGAGATGTTCCGCTGGGTTGCGCCCGGAGCGTACGCGCACCCGCCACGTCGCGCCGTCGGCAGCGAAGGTCGCCTCGCTGGAGTGCCCCGCCTGCGTCCGGCTCTCCAGCAACCGCACGTCGGCGAGGCCGACGAGGGACAGCCGGGTTCGCAGGTGCCATTCGGCGGCCTGCACGGCGAAGCTCTGGCTGACCCGACCCCGCAGGTGGTCGAGGTCGAGCCGGCCGGCTGCGTACGCCTGGGCGATCCGCGGGCCGGACTGCGCATCCACCCGGCCGAAGTAGAGACCCTCGGGCAGCACCACCAGGTTGCCGGCGAACCGGTCACCGCCCACGTGCGAGCACTCCCAGGTCTGGTCGGGGTGCGACCTGGACAGCGCCCTCGCGAGCGGGCGGCCCCGCTCGGCGCAGCACGGGTCGTGGCGGCCCTGCGTGCACACCAGCAGCAGCGGCTCGGGGTGCGGAGCCAGGCCGAGGCTCCGCCCCGCTCGCAGCACCGCCAGGTCGAGGTCGAGGACCTCCTCGACGCGGTGCAGCTCGGCCGTCTCGGCCCACGGGCCGCCGGGGTCGGCGGACACCGCGAAGCAGTGGGCCCGCGAGCGCGCGGACCGCCCGTACCGGCGGATCAGCAGCACCCGCACCCGGTGCCTGCGCGCCCGGGCCGCCAGCTCGCGACGGACGCGGAGCGGAAGGCGGGAGTCGGCCAGCGCGTCCACTCCCCAAGGCCCCGGGTCCTCGAGCAGCAGGAAGCGCGTGACCGTCGAGGCGGTCCCGATCAGCGGCTCGTCGCGCACCTCGCTGGCGGTCGAGCAGCGGTACGACCGCGTCAACGGGCGACCTCGAGCAGGCCCTCCCTCACCAGCCGGCGGACCAGGACCAGCCGGCTCTGCTGGTCGAGCACCGCGGCCAGGTCCGAGGGCCTGAGCTCGTCGTGCTCGGCGACGTACGCCAGCGCCGAGTGCAGCCGGGCGGGCACGCGCATCTCCCGATCGCCGAGCAGCACCCGCAGCCGGTCGGCGGCGGGCACCAGCTCGATCACCGCACCCGGACGCCGGCGCAGGAGGGTCGCGTCCTCCAGCGCGGGCAGGTCGACCCGGTCTCGCAACCCGCCGCGAAGCAACGGTTCGCGGCTTGTCTGGAAGCGGGCGACCTCGCTGGTCACGATCGTTTCCGGCTCGAGCCCGGCGAGGCGCTCGCACAGGTCCGCCAGCCGCCGGTCCACCGCCCGGCCGAACTCGGCCGGCTCCCGGTGGTAGCCGGCAGGCAATGGTTCGTCGGCCCCGGCGGTCAGCAGGTCCGCGACGGCCCGCTGCAGCACCGAGCGCCAGGTCACGGGGTTGATGCCGACGGTGACGTGCAGGGACGCCCCGGACTGCGCCCGGGCGGAGTGCGGTATGCCGGTCGGCAGGTACATCGCCATCCCGGGTTGCATGAGCACCTCCCGCGATCGCGACTCCTCCACCACCTCCCACAGCTTGTCCCCGTGCGTCTGGAGGACGAACACGTCGTGGGTGTCGCGGTGGCGTGCGAACCCTTGGGCGCCGCCCGGGGTGAGGTAGGCGTTGGCCTGGCAGGGATGGCCCAGCTGCTGCTCGAGCTCTCCCACGAGAGCGGCCAACGGGTGCCAGTAGCGGTGCAACGCCTGGAAGATGACGGTGGCACCGGCAGAGAACAGGTCGAGCACCTTGCCGGCATCGACCAGCCCGCCGACGCTGACCCCGCCGATGCGGGCATCGCGGGTGTAGCCGCTGCTCGCGAGCACCGCCCCGTCCCGCGCCAGTCGGACGGCCGGGGTGCGGAGGGCGTGGGTCGTCAGCAGCGTGTCCACGTCCTCGACGTCGAGCAGGTCACCGAAGGCATCCGCGCCACCGCGGTGTACGGAGACGGCGCGCGCCCCGACCGTCTCGACGAAGGTCGGGGCGTCGCCGCTGAGCCGGGTCAGCGCATCCAAGGCGTCAGGCGTCGGTGCTGTCGGAGTCGGTGCTGTCGGCGTCCATGCCGACGTCGGTGCCGTCTGCGTCAGCGGTGCCGGCGTCCGTGGTGTCGGCGTCGCCGTCGGCGGCGGAGTCCTCATCGACCGTCTCCAGATCCTCGTCGCGCAACGGGTCGCCCGGGGTCGTCGTCATGTCGTCTCCTCCGTGGGGGCGGCTGGACGCCGCCGATGGGCAGCAGCCTTTACCCGCCGGCTTTCGCTGGCAAGTCGGGGGCGACCGCAGCGCTGAGCGCCGAGCACAGCCGGTCCATGTCCTCGTCTGACATCCGCTCGCCCGGTGGCCGGCCGAGGCGCGCAAGGATTCGCGGACCGCGCTCCTGCTCGGGCTGATCGGCCATGCGCGGCACCACGTGGAAGTGCAGGTGCGCGAAGCCCTCAGCTTCGGCGAACAGCATGACGTAGCTCTTGACCGATCCCAGCACTTCACGCAGCGCGACGCTGAGCGCCCGTAGCAGCGGTCCGAGCTCGGCCGCCTCGCCGGGTTGCAGCTCCGCGAGCGCGGTGACGTGGCGCAACGGCAGCAACACCAGCCAGCCGGGCAGGTCCGTGTCGAACGCGTGCGCGACCCGCCAGTGGGCCGTGCGCAGCACCTGCTGGCGGGGCTGGGGGATGGCGATGGCGTTCTCCCGACAGGAAAAGCAGTCCCCGCTCACGCGTCGTAGTCCAAGACAACCCTGTCGCTGGTCGGATGGGACTGGCAGGTCAGCACGTACCCCCGCGCCAGCTCCTCGGGTTCGAGGGCGTAGTTGGTGTCCATCGCCACCGTGCCGTCGATCAGCCTGGCCCGGCAGGTGCCGCAGACACCGCCCTTGCAGGCGTACGGCGCGTCGGAGCGCACGGTCAAGGCGGCCTCGAGGATGGGTACGCCGTCGCCGGGGACGCGGACGCTGGAGCGGCGCCCGTCGAGCAGGAACGTGACCGTGGGCGCGTCGCTGTCGTCGGCGGCGGCTGCCACGGTCCGCACCGGCGGGGTGGTCTCGACGTGGAACAGCTCGGCGTGCACGTGCGCCGGGTCGACACCGCGCCCGGTGAGGGTGTCGCGCAGCTCGCCGACCATGGCGTACGGACCGCACAGGTACCACTCGTCGACCGACTCGACGGGCAGCAGGGTGTCGAGGATGCGACCCAGCCGGTCCCCGTCCAGGCGACCGGAGAACAGCTCGACCTCGGCCGGTTCCTGGGTCAGCAGGTGCACGAGGTGGAAGCGCTGGGGATAGCGATCCTTGAGGTCCTCGAGCTCCTCGAGGAACATCACGCTGGCGGCCCGCTGGTTGGCGTAGAGCAGCGTCACCCGGCTGGCGGGCTCGACGGCCAGCACGCTGGCGCCGATCGAGATTACGGGGGTGATGCCGGAACCGGCGGCCAGCATGGCGTAGTGGCGGGCCTGAGCGGGGTCCAGCCGCGGCGTGAACCGACCGCTGGGCGTCATCACCTCGAGCTCGTCCCCGACGCGGAGCTTGGCCAGCGCGTACTCCGAGAAGGCGCCGCCCGGCAGCCGCTTGACCCCGATCCGCAGCCGATCGGAGCCGGCGGGAGCGCAGATCGAGTAGTTGCGCCGGACCCCGTCACCAAGCTGGGGTGCGCGGATCGTGACGTGCTGGCCCGGCTCGAACGCATACGCGTCGGCCAGCTGCGGCGGCACGGCGAAGGTGAGGGCCACCGCGTCGTCGGTCAGCCACTCGATGTCGGCGACCGGCAGCCGGTGGAAGACCGCGTGCCGGGCCGCCATCACAACGGCTTGAAGCGGTCGAACGGCTCCCGGCAGGCGTTGCAGGCCCACAGCGCCTTGCACGCGGTGGACCCGAACCGGCTGAGCTCGCGAGTGTCGGGCGAGCCGCACTGCGGGCAGGGCACCGTCAGCGACACGGGCACCGGGCCGTTCGGCGCGGCGCCCGAAGGCGGGGCGATGCCGTACTCCCGCAGCTTGCGCCGCCCCTGCGCGGTGATGTCGTCGGTCGTCCACGCCGGCGCGAGCACCAGCCGGACGCGGGCGTCGTCGCAGCCCGCGGCGGTCAGTCGGCGGACCACGTCGTCGCGGATGGTGTCCATGGCCGGGCAGCCGGAGTACGTCGGCGTGATGTCCACCTCGACGCGGCCCGACCCGTCGACCCGGACGCCTCGGAGCACGCCGAGGTCGGCGATCGTCAGGACGGGGATCTCCGGGTCCGGCACCTCGGCGACGACGGCGCGCGCCTCGGCCGCGCTCACCACTGTGCTCCCGGGTGTGAGCGGGCGAGGTGTTGCAGCTCCGCGACCAGGTAGCCCAGGTGCTCGGTGTGGATGCCGTGGCGCCCACCGGTGTGGCGGACCGCGGTCTGCGGCACGCCGAGCCCGGCCTCGCCGAGCACCGCCGCGACATACGACACAACCGGCTGCTCGAGCTCGGCCGGGTCGACGGCGACTTCAACGTTCGCCAGGTCGCGGACCAGGTCGTCGGACTCGAACAGCTCCGGGACGTACGGCCACACCTCCTCCAGGCCGCCCTGCATGCGGCGGTGGGACTCCGGCGTGCCGTTCCCGAGCCGCAGCACCCACTGCGTCGCGTGGTCGCGGTGGTAGGCCACCTCCTTGACGGCCTTGGCGGCGATCGCGGCCAGCGTCTCGTCCCTGCCCGCCTGCAGCCGGTCGTACAGCTCGAGCTGGTAGGAGGCGAACAGCAGCAACCGCGCCACCGTGACCGCGAAGTCCCCGTTCGGCAGCTCCACCAGCTGGAGGTTGCAGAACTCCCGCTCGTCGCGGAAGTACGCCAGGTCGTCCTCGCTGCGCCCGGTGCCGTCGACCTCGCCGGAGTACGTCAGCAGCGACCGGGCCTGCCCGAGCAGGTCGAGGGCGATGTTGGCGAGAGCGACGTCCTCCTCGAGCTCGGGTGCCGCGGCGATCCACCCGCCGGTGCGCTGCGCCAGCACCAGCGCGTCGTCACCCAGCCGCAGGGCATACGTCCCGACCGCGCTCACAGGTGCTCGACCCCCTCCGGGACGTCGTAGAACGTGGGGTGGCGGTAGACCTTGTCGGCCGCCGGGTCGAAGAACGCGTCCTTCTCGTCCGGGCTCGACGCGCTGATCTGCGCCGCCGGCACGACCCAGATCGAGACCCCCTCCTGGCGCCGGGTGTAGAGGTCGCGCGCGTTGCGAAGCGCCATCTGCGCATCGGGGGCATGCAGGCTGCCGACGTGGCCGTGGGACAGCCCGCGCCGGGCGCGCACGAAGACCTCCCACAGCGGCCAGTCGCGCACCGGCCGGCCGGACACCGTCGGGACCCCGGTGGTGGGGACGGCACCGTGGCCGCCCTCGGCGCTGAGGTCGGCGGGCTGGGTCATGCCGCCGCGGACCGGCCCGAACGCTTGGCGGCGTAGGCGCTGGCAGCCTCGCGCACCCACGCCCCCTCCTCGTGAGCCCGCCGCCTGTGCTCCATCCGGGCGGCGTTGCACGGCCCGTTGCCCTTGATCACCTCGAACAGCTCGGTGAAGTCGATCGGACCGTGCTCCCAGTGACCGCTGTCGCTGTTCCACTTCAGCTGCGGATCCGGCAGCGTCAGGCCGAGCGCCTGGGCCTGCGGCACCGTCATGTCGACGAAGCGCTGCCGCAGCTCGTCGTTGCTGAAGCGCTTGACCCCCCAGCGCATCGACCGCTCGGTGTTCGGGGACGCGTCGTCTGGTGGCCCGAACATCATCAGGCTCGGCCACCACCACCGGTCCACCGCGTCCTGCGCCATCGCGTGCTGCGCGGGCGTGCCGTGTGAGAGCGTGTGGAGGATCTCGAAACCCTGCCGCTGGTGGAACGACTCCTCCTTGCAGATGCGCACCATCGCCCGGGCGTACGGGCCGTACGAGCAGCGGCACAGCGGCACCTGGTTGGTGATCGCGGCGCCGTCGACCAGCCAGCCGATGGCTCCCATGTCGGCCCAGGTCAGCGTGGGGTAGTTGAAGATCGAGGAGTACTTCTGCCGGCCGGTGTGCAGCAGGTCCAACAGCTCGGCCCGGTCGGCGCCGAGCGTCTCCGCGGCCGCGTATAGGTAGAGCCCGTGCCCCGCCTCGTCCTGCACTTTGGCCATCAGGATCGCCTTGCGCTTCAGGCTCGGCGCGCGGGTGATCCAGTTGCCTTCGGGCTGCATGCCGATGATCTCGGAGTGCGCGTGCTGGGCGATCTGGCGGATGAGGTTCTTGCGGTACGCCTCCGGCATCGCGTCGCGCGGCTCGATCCGGCCCGCTGTGTCGAGGATCGTGAGGAATGCCGGGTCGTCGTCGGCGACGTCGACCGGCTCCGGGCGTTCGGTGAAGTCGTTGCCGTACATGTCGGAAGTCTATCGGGGGTCACCGCGCCCCAGGCGCGGCTGGCGGACCCTGACACCATCGGAGCATGCCCACCCCGACCTCCGATGTCAGCGTGCGGGTGGCCTGGTCGGCGGACGCCGGCGGGATCGCGTCGGTGCAGGTCCGCGCCTGGAGGGCGGCGTACGCCGAGCTGCTGCCCCCCGGCGTCCTCGATGCGCTCGACCCCGGCGAGATCACGGCGCTGTGGAGGACGTCACTCGACAAGCCCCGCGACGCGCGCAACCGGGTGCTGGTGGCGCTGGAACGAGCGCAGATCAGGGGCTTCGCGGTCACCGCCCCCTCCGGCGATCCCGACGCCGACCCGGTGGCAGACGCCGAGATCAGCGAGCTCACTGTCGACCCGGCGGCAACCGGCCAGGGCCACGGCTCCCGGCTGCTGCAGGCCTGCGCCGACACCCTGCGATCCGACCGCTTCAGCCGCGCCACGATGTGGCTCGTCGCCAGCGACGACGCGCAGCGCTCGTTCGTCACCTCGGCCGGCTGGGCGCCCGACGGCGCGCACCGCGAGCTGGACCTGTACGGCGACGGGAGCATCCGCGTGAAGCAGGTGCGCCTGCACACCGACCTGGCAACGAGCTGAGCCGCCGGCGCTCAGGCCAGACCGAGCACGGGCTCGAGGCCGACGGTGAGGCCCGGGTGGTCGACGACCCACCGGACCGCGCTGATCACCCCCGGCAGGAACGAGGCCCGGTCCAGCGAGTCGTGGCGCAGGCTCAGCGTCTCGCCCAATCCCCCGAACAGCACCTCCTGGTGGGCGACCAGCCCGCGCAACCGCACCGAGTGCACCGCGACGCCGTCAACCTTGGCCCCCCGCGCGCCGTCCAGCGTGCTCGCCGTGGCGTCGGGAACGGCACCGCAACCAGCGGCGGCTCGCGCCGCGGCGATCAGCTCCGCAGTGCGGCTTGCCGTGCCGGACGGGGCGTCGGCCTTGTCGGGGTGGTGCAGCTCGACGATCTCCACCGACTCGAAGAAACCGGCCGCCTGCTCGGCGAACCGCATCATCAGCACTGCGCCGACCGAGAAGTTCGGCACGACCAGGACGCCGACGCCCGGCGCATCGCCGAGCCAGCCGCGTATCCGGTCGAGCCGGTCATCACCCACGCCGGACGTGCCGACCACGCCGTGCACCCCGTGCTCGAGGCACCAGCGAAGGTTGTCCATCACCGCGTCCGGTGAGGTGAAGTCGACCGCCACGTCGATCCCGGACCGCTGCAACGCATCGAGCGAGTCGTCGACGTCCACGCCGGCCACCAGCTCGAGCGCGTCGGCCTCCTCGACGGCCACGCAGACCGCGCGGCCCATCCGTCCCCGCGCACCCAGCACCGCGACCCGGGTCATGCCGCGACGATCCCGCGTAGCACGTCCAGCGCGGTCCAGAGCTCCTGGTACGACGTGGTCAGCGGCGACAGTCCCAGCCGGATCAGGTCCGGGTTGCGGAAGTCGGGAACGATCCCGGCGGCGACCAGCTTCTCGGTCACCGCCCTGGCCTCGCGATGCCGGACGGTCACGTGTCCCCCGCGCCGGGCCGGGTCACGGGGCGAGGCCAGCGCCACACCAGACGGCACCAGCCAGGCGTCGACCAGCTCGACGGCCAACGCCGTCAGCGCCTGTGCCTTGGCCCAGATGGCGTCGAGACCGACCTCGGCGATCAACCGTACGCCCTCCTCCACCGCCGCGATCCCCAGCACCGACGGGGTGCCTGACAGCATCCGCCGCACATCCGGCGCCGGTTCGTAGGCCGGTCCCATGGCGAACACGTCCCGCGCCCCGAACCAGCCCGTGATCGGCTGCGCGGCCTCCGCCTGGTGCCGGTCGGCGACGAACAGGAACGCCGGTGCCCCGGGTCCGGCGTTGAGGTACTTGTAGGTGCAGCCGACCGCGAGATCGGCCTGCGCGGCGTCCAGGCCGACCGGCACCACGCCGGCGGAGTGGCAGAGGTCCCACACCGCTACCGCGCCGGCCGAGTGCGCCAGCGCGGTCAGGCCGGCCAGGTCGGCGAGGTAGCCGGAGCGGTAGTCGACGTGGCTGAGTACCACCGCCGCCGTCCGGTCTCCCAGCAGCGGCTCCAGGTCGGCCGCCTCGACCCCGCCGTCTGGAGGCGGGGTGAGCCAGCGCACGGTCAGGTCCCGCGCCGCCGCGACGCTGTCGACGATGAAGCGGTCGGTGGGGAAGTTGGCGTCGTCGATCACGATCTCGTCGCGTCCCGGGCGCAGCCCGCAAGCCGCGTGCAGCACCTTGAACAGGTTCACCGAGGTGGAGTCCGCGAGCACCGTCTGCCCGGGCGAGGCGCCCAGGACGGCGGCGCCGAGCCGGTCCCCGACCTGCGTCGGCAGGTCCATCCAGCCGTCCTCCCAGCTGCCGATCAGGCCGCCGCCCCACTCGACCTCCACCAGCCGGCGCAGCCGCTGCACGGTCGCCTTGGGCAGTCGGCCCAGCGAGTTGCCGTCGAGGTACGCGACGGGGTCCGCGCCGATCACGAACCGCTGCCGGTAGTCGCGCAACGGGTCGGTCCCGTCGCTTCGTTGCGCGTCCGCGAGCGTCCAGGGCTCAGACATCCGCCACGTCCTCGGCTCCGATCTCGGTGCGGACGGCCAGCAGCTCGGGGAAGAACGTCAGCTCCAGTGCCTTGCGCAAGAACGCCACCCCGGAGGAGCCGCCGGTGCCACGTTTGAACCCGATGACGCGCTCCACGGTCTTGACGTGGCGGAACCGCCACAGCTGGAAGCTCTCCTCGACGTCGACCAGCTCCTCGCTGACCTCGTACGGCTCCCAGTGGTTGGTGGGGTCGGCGTAGATCCGGCGGAACACCTCGACGACGCCCGGATGGGCGGTGTACGGCTCGGTCCAGTCCCGCTCCACCCGCTCGGGGGGCACCGGGTGGTCGTGGCGGGCGAGGTAGCGCAGGAACTCGTCGTAGAGGCTGGGGGCGGCGAGGTCGGCGGCAAGCTGCTCGCAGCCCGCCTCGTCGTGTCCGAAGACCCGGAGCATTCCCGGGTTCTTGTTGCCGAGCAGGAACTCCACGGTCCGGTACTGCAGCGACTGGAAGCCCGACGCACGGCCCAGCTTGCCGCGGAACTGCGCGTACTCGATCGGGGTCAGCGTCGCCAGCACCGACCACTGCTCGAACAGCTGCCGCTGGATGTTCTTGACGCGGGCCAGCCGCTTCAGCGCCGGGGGCATGTCGTCGGCGCCAACCAGCGCGATCGCCGACCGCAGCTCGTGGATCAACAGCTTCAGCCACAGCTCGGTGACCTGGTGCTGGACGATGAATAGCATCTCGTCGTGGTGGTCGGAGACCGGGTGCTGGGCGTCGAGCAGCCGGTCCAGGCCGAGGTAGCTGCCGTACGTCATCTCCCCGGCAAGGTCGGTGGTGACGCCCTCCTCGATCTCCCGGTAGCTCACCACCTCAGTGAGAGTAACGAAACCGCCGGACACGCCGAGCGTGTCGCGCAGAAACGTTTCCGCCAGAGGTGTTCAGGCGACGGCGGCGGTGAACCGGTCCGGGTCGTCGAAGGGCCCGACGACGGCCAGCGCCGGGGTCGCCGCCAGCAGCTCCGCGGCAAGGGCCCGGACCTCGTCCAGCGTGACCGCGTCGATGCGTGCCAGCAGCTCGTCGATGCTCTCCAGCTCACCGTGCAACAGGTCTGCCCTCGCGATCCGGCTCATCCGGGACCCCGAGTCCTCGAGGCCCAGCACCACGTTGCCGCGCAGCTGGCCCTTACCACGGTCGAGCTCCCCGGCGCTGATCCCGTGCTCCGCCACGTCGAGCAGCTGCTCGCGCACCAGCCCGAGAACGTCGTCCACCCGGGTCGGCGCGCAGCCGGCGTACACCCCCAACATCCCGGCGTCGGCGTAGTTCGCGGTGTAGGAGTAGACCGCGTAGGCCAGCCCGCGCTTCTCACGGACCTCCTGGAACAGCCGGGAGGACATGCCGCCGCCTAGTGCGGCGTTCATCACCCCTGCGGCGTGGCGCCGTTCGTCGTTGCGCGGCAGCCCCGGCAGTGCCAGCACCAGGTTCGCCTGCTCCGTGGGCCGGCGTACGACGCTCGCTCCCAACCGGAAGGCGGCCTTCGCCGTGCCGGTACGTGGGGGCCGTGGGACGTTGTTCTCGTCGCCGAGGAACCCGCCGCCGCCGAACGCCGTCCGCACCATCCGCACCACCTTGGCGTGCTCGACGTTGCCGGCAACGGCGACCACCATGCCCTCGGGGCGGTACCGGCGGCGGTAGTAGCCGGCGAGCTGGGACCGGTTCAGCGACCGGATGGAGTCGGGCGACCCGGCGACGGGGCGGCCGAGGGGGGAGTCGCCCCAGATCCTCCCGGCGATCAGGTTGTGGACGACGTCGTCGGGGTCGTCGTCGTTCATCGCGATCTCCTCGAGGATCACGCTGCGTTCGGAGTGGACATCGCTCCCGGCGATGAGCGACCCCGTCACCATGTCCGCGACCGTGTCCATGGCCAGCGCCAGGTCGGCGTCGAGGACCCGAGCGTGGATACAGGTGTACTCCTTGGAGGTGAAGGCGTTCATCTCCCCACCCACCATCTCCAGCGACTCGGAGATCTCCAGTGCGGTCCGCTTCGCGGTCCCCTTGAACAGCAGGTGCTCCAGGAAGTGCGAGGCGCCCGCGAGCGACGGCGCCTCGTCGCGCGATCCCACGCCCACCCACACCCCGAGCGACGCCGAACGCACCCCGGGCATCGCCTCGGTGATCACCCGCAGCCCACCCGGCAGCACGGTGCGACGCACCACCCCGCCGCTGTGGTCACGCAACAGGGTGCGGGTGCTCCCCACCCGCTGTTCGTCAGCCAGCCGGAGGGTGCTCACGCGTCCGGCCCTACGCGCTCGGGGTCGCGACCGGCTTGGCCTCGCCGTCCTCGACGACCGGCACCAGCGACAGCTTGCCCCGGTCGTCGATCTCGTTGATCTGCACCTGGACCTTCTGCCCGACGCTGACGACGTCCTCGACGTTCTCCACCCGTTTGCCGCCCGCCAGCATCCGCAGCTTGGAGATGTGCAGCAGGCCGTCCTTGCCGGGCAGCAGCGAGACGAAGGCACCGAAGTTCGTGGTCTTCACCACTGTGCCGAGGTAGCGCTCGCCGATCTCGGGCATCGTCGGGTTGGCGATCGCGTTGATCGCGGCCCGGGCCGCCTCCGCCGCGTCCCCGTTCTCGGCGCCGACGTAGATCGTGCCGTCGTCCTCGATGCTGATCTGCGCGCCGGTGTCGTCCTGGATCTGGTTGATGATCTTGCCCTTGGGGCCGATCACCTCGCCGATCTTGTCGACCGGAACCCGCATCGTGATGATGCGGGGTGCGTACGGCGACATCTCGTCCGGTCCGTCGATGGCCTGCGCCATCACGTCGAGGATCGTCATCCGCGCATCACGGGCCTGCTGCAAGGCGGCGGCCAGCACCGACGCCGGGATGCCGTCGAGCTTGGTGTCGAGCTGCAGCGCGGTGACGAACTCCCGGGTGCCGGCGACCTTGAAGTCCATGTCGCCGAACGCGTCCTCGGCACCGAGGATGTCGGTGAGCGTGACGTGGCCCGGCGCGCCTTCGACGTCGCCGGAGATCAGACCCATCGCGATACCGGCGACCGGTGCGCGAAGCGGGACCCCGGCGTTGAGCAGCGACATCGTCGAGGCGCACACCGAGCCCATGGAGGTCGAGCCGTTGGAGCCGAGGGCCTCCGACACCTGCCGGATGGCGTACGGGAACTCCTCACGGGTCGGCAGCACCGGCAGCAAGGCCCGACCTGCCAGCGCACCGTGACCGACCTCGCGCCGCTTGGGTGAGCCGACCCGGCCGGTCTCGCCGGTGGAGAACGGCGGGAAGTTGTAGTTGTGCATGTAACGCCGGGTCGTCTCCGGTGAGAGCGTGTCGAGCCTCTGCTCGAGGCCCAGCATGTTCAGCGTCGTGATGCCCAGGATCTGGGTCTCACCCCGCTCGAAGAGGGCCGAGCCGTGCACCCGCGGCACCGGGCCGACCTCAGCCGACAGCGTGCGGATGTCGGCCAGCCCCCGCCCGTCGATGCGGATCTTGTCGCGCAGCACCCGCTCGCGGACCAGCTGCTTGGTGAGCGCCCGGACCGCCGCGCTCAGCTCCTTCTCGCGGCCCTCGTAGCCGGCGGCCAGCTTGTCGAGCGTGGCGGCCTTGATCTGGTCGAGCTCGGCCTCCCGCTCGGCCTTCCCGGCGATCGTCAAGGCGGCTGCCAGGTCGTCGCGCGCGGCCGCCTCGACGGCGGCGTAGGCGTCGGGCTCGTGGTCGAGGAACGTCGGGAACTCCACGACCGGCTTGGCGGCGGCCGCGGCCAGCTCGGACTGCGCCTCGCACAGCTGCTTGATGAACGGCTTGGCGGCCTCGAGCCCGGCGGCGACGACGTCCTCGGTGGGCGCGGTGGCACCGGAGCGGACCAGCTCCCAAGTCGACTCGGTGGACTCGGCCTCGACCATCATGATCGCGACGTCCCCGTCGGGCCGCACCCGGCCGGCGACAACCATGTCGAAGACGGCCTCCTCCAGCTGAGCGTGGGACGGGAAGGCCACCCACTGCCCGTCGACCAAGGCGACGCGGGTGCCTCCCACGGGACCGGAGAACGGCAGGCCGGACAGCTGCGTCGACGCCGAGGCAGCGTTGATCGCGAGCACGTCGTAGGCAGTGTCGGGGTCGAGTGCGAGCACGGTGATGACGACCTGTACCTCGTTGCGCAGACCCTTGACGAACGACGGGCGCAGTGGCCGGTCGATGAGCCGGCAGGTGAGGATCGCGTCCTCGCTGGGCCGTCCCTCCCGCCGGAAGAACGAGCCGGGGATGCGCCCGGCGGCGTACATGCGCTCCTCGACGTCGACCGTCAACGGGAAGAAGTCGAGATGCTCCTTGGGATGCTTGCCTGCGGTAGTCGCCGACAACAGCATGGTGTCGTCGTCGAGGTACGCCGCCACCGATCCGGCAGCCTGGCGAGCCAGTCGACCGGTCTCGAAGCGGATGGTGCGGGTGCCGAACCGACCGTTGTCGATCACGGTCGAGGCGCTGGACAAGGTGGGTCCCTCCACGGGATGCCCCTTTCGGTCTGCGCAGGGGCGGCCCGAGGTGCCGGCACGGTTGCCGGGCACCGACACAGCGGCAGGGCGCCGGTCTTCGATCGAGGTCCTCGGCGTCCCCATGGGGGTCCGGGAACCACTACCGAGGACCGGGCGACCGCGCTGGAATCGGGCGTCCACTCTGCGGTGGTGGATGTGTTCAGTTGTCGCGGTGCGAGGACGACCCGGCGGGACGTCGACGTCAGGTCATCGGCGCAGGCCGAGCCTCTCGATGAGGCTGCGATACCGGGCGATGTCGATGTCGTGCACGTAGTTGAGCAGTCGGCGGCGCTGCCCCACGAGAAGCAGCAGGCCACGACGACTGTGGTGGTCGTGCTTGTGCTCCTTGAGGTGCTCGGTCAGGTGAGCGATGCGGTTTGTCAGCAGCGCCACTTGGACCTCGGGGGATCCGGTGTCGCCGTCGCCGGTGGCGTACTCGCCGATGATCTGGCGCTTGGTCGCGGCGTCGAGCGGCACACGCGCTCCCTTCTCGGTCCGTTGCGCGGCGCACCGGGGCCTGCTCACCCGGGCACTGGAAATTCCGCGGCCGATTGCACGGCAAGGCTCAGGGTATCAGCGTGGTCGTGCGGCGCCCTAATCGTCGCGCCGGCGTAATCTCGCTGGCATGCCCGCCCGGCTCATCGGCCCGGACGCCGCGCGGACCGCTCAGGTGCTGCGCTTCCTGAGCACGGGCGGGGTCGCCACCGCGGTGACGGTCGTGACGTTCAACCTGCTGGTCCACATCGGTGCCAGGCCGGCCCTGGGAAGCCGCCCCGTCCTCGGGTACCTGCTGGCTGTGGCCGCCGGCACCGTCGTGAGCTACGTCGGCAACCGGTGGTGGGCGTTTCGGTCCCACAGGAGTGTCGGCATGGCCCGTCAGCTGCCGGCGTTCTTGCTGATCAACGCCATCGCGCTGGGTCTGCCCACGCTCTGCCTCGCCGTCAGCCGGTACGCGCTGCACGCCGACTCGGCCCTCGCCGACAACGTGTCGGCCAACGTGGTGGGGCTGGTGCTGGCCACGGCGTTTCGCTACTGGGGGTACGCGGTGTGGGTCTTCGCCTCGCCGCCCCCCCAGCGCACCACGACGGTCACGTCCGCGCGCCGCTAGTCGTGACGGAGCCGCTGGGCCTGCGCGACGGGTGCCCCGGGGTCGAAATGACTGTCGTAGCCAACGAGGTAGGGCGGTCTCTGCTGCGCGGCGCTGAACATCCGGCCGACGTATTCACCGAGCAGCCCCAAGCAGACCAGCTGCAAGGCACCGAGCACCATGACGACCAGGATCGTTGAGGCCCACCCCGGAACGGTCTGGCCGCGGAGGTCGACGGTCAGCACCCAGAACATGACCGGAACGCACGCCAGCGCGCCCAGCAGCCCCGCCCACGTCGCCAGCCGCAGTGGTGCGGCAGAAAACGACGTGACCGAGTCGAACCCGAGCCGCAGCATCGACCGCAGGCGATACTTGGACGTTCCGGCCGCCCGAGGGGCGCGCACGTAGCGGTGTTCGGTGGACGGGAAGCCCAACCAGGGAATGACCAGCCGGTAGACCCGGCCGTGCGCCGGCAGCTTCAGCACCGCATCGACGACCCGGCGGGATACCAGCCGGAAGTCCCCGGCCCCCAACGGCACCTGCGGGCCGGCCAGGCGGCGCATCAGGCGGTAGTACCACTCCGCGCTCACCCGCTTGAACGGCGAGTCGCAGGACCGGTCGGAACGGACGCCGTACACGACGTCCAACCGCTGTTGGCGCGCCGTCTCCAACATGGCGACGATCGCCTCCGGCGGGTCCTGCAGGTCCGCGTCGATGCTGACGACGTAGTCCCCGCGGCTGTGCTGCAAACCGGCACCGATCGCGGCCTGGTGCCCCGCGTTGCGCAGCAACCGGATCAGGCGCAGCTGCGGCCAGCTGCCACGGGCATGCTCTACGACCGCGGCCGTGAGGTCGCGGCTGCCGTCGTCAACGGCGACCACCTCGTACGGGACCCGAAGCCCGTCCAGGACCGGGCGCAGCCGTGCGAAGAACGCGGGCAGCACCTCCTGCTCGTCGTACATGGGTACGACCACGGACAGCACGACGTCCTCGGCGGCGATGAGACGACCCCCTTCGGCGAGCCCCTGCCAACGGTACCCGCGCTCGACAACCGGGACAGTCCGAACGCCAACCTGAGGCGCCGCCACCGCTCAGCGCACCAGCAGCTCCCGGGCCGCGTCCACGTCGTCGTGCATCTGCTCCACCAGCGCGTCGACCGCACCGAAGCGCACCTGCCCCCGCAGCCGATTGGCGAAGGCGACCTCGACACAGACGCCGTACAGCTCGAGGTCGTCACGGTCGAGCACGTACGACTCGACCCTCCGCTCGACGCCGTCGAACGTCGGATTGGTCCCGACGCTGATCGCCGCCGGCAGCCTCAGGGCGCCGGTGGTGTCGACACGGCGCAGCCAGCCGGCGTACACACCGTCGGCCGGAACGGCCGTCAGACCGTCGGTGGGCACGTTGGCCGTCGGGTAGCCGAGCTCCCGCCCACGGTGATCGCCCTCGACGACAACCCCGGTCACCGTGTGCAGCCGGCCCAGGATGTCGGCGGCGCCAGCCACGTCGCCCGCGGCGAGGCACTGCCGCACGGCGGTCGACGACCACGGGCGCGCTCCGCCGTCGAGGGTGAGCGCCTCCACCGCGAAGCCGTGCTGGGCCCCGAGCGCGCGCAGCATGGTGACGTCTCCGGCGGCCCGCGCCCCGAAGCGGAAGTTCTCTCCAACAACCACCGTGGTCGTGCCGAGCACGTCGACGAGTACGCGGCGCACGAACACGCCCGGCTCCCAGCCGGCCAGCTCGCGGTCGAACGCCAGCACCAGCACCCGATCGGCTCCCGCCGCCAGCAGCAGGTCGACCCGCTCGTCGATGCCGGTGAGCTGGACCGGAGCCCGCTCGGGGAGCAGCACCTGCATCGGATGGGGGTCGAAAGTCACCGCAACCACGTCGGGACGGGGTCTGTTCCGCTCGGCGATGTCACGAGCCAGCCGAAGCACGTGAACATGCCCACGGTGCACACCGTCGAAGTTGCCCACGGTGACGACGCTGCGCTGACCGCGCTCCACCTCGCCCAGCGAGCGCCACACCTGCATGGGCGCCAGCCTGTCATGCCGCGGGCCGCCCAGCCGTACCACCAGGTCAGCCGGCGAACACCGCGACCGCCCGAGCCAGCGGGCCCTGCTGCTCGTAGAGCGCCAGGAAGGAGCCGGCCTCGTCGAAGATGGCCACAGGTCCGCCGTCGGGGTCGGGCAGCCGGGTCCGACGCAGCGGCCGGCCGTGACGCACATCGGCGGCTGCGTCGGCCGCGACGACGTGGGAGGGAAAGCAGCGGCTGGCGACGTCCGCCATCGCAAGCGGCCGCGCGTCCTGCGCCAGCAGCTCCAGGCGAACCGCCTCGGCGAGCCGGAACGGACCGACCCGGGTCCGTCTCAACGCGGTCAGGTGACCGCCGACGCCCAGCGCCTCGCCCAGGTCGCGGGCCAGCGCCCGGACGTAGGTCCCGCTGGAGCACGTGACGGACACGTCGACGTCGAGGTAGGGCGGCACCGGCCGCACGGTGCGGACCTCGAAGCGCTCAACCCGGACCGCCCTGGGTTCCAAGACGACCGCCTCGCCGGCACGCACCCTGGCGTACGCCCGCCGACCGCCGACCTTGACCGCGGAGACCGCCGACGGCACCTGCATCAGGTCTCCGGCAAGGCTCGCGGTGGCGTCGACGACCGCAGCCGGCTGGAGCCCGGACGCGTCGGCGCCGCCGCTGCGCTCGCCGTCCGCGTCGTCGGTGGTCGTCGCGGCGCCCAGCCGGATCGTCGCGTCGTACTCCTTCTGCGCGAGCAACAGGTGTCCCAGGAGTCGGGTGGCACGGCCCAGCCCGAGGACGAGCACCCCGGTGGCCATCGGGTCCAGGGTTCCGGCGTGTCCCACACGGCGCGTTCCCGTCAGCCGCCGGACCCGCACGACCACATCGGAGCTGCTCAGCCGCCCGGGCTTGTCGATGACGAGCAAGCCGTCCGGCCCCTGCATCCGGCGCTCTGCGCCCACCACTACCGGGTTCGCTACTCGTCGCCGTGGTCGCGGTAGGGGTCCGGCTCTCCGGCGTACGTCGCACCCTCCGCCAGCCGTGCCACCTCTGCGTCGGCGCCTTGGGCCCGGGCGAGCAGGTCCTCGATGTGGCGGGCGTTGTCGGGGACCGCGTCGAGCACGAACTCCAGCGTCGGCGTGTGTCGCATGCCGAGCTGCCGGCCGACCTCCGAGCGCAGCACACCGGTCGCGCTGTGCAGGGCGGCAGTGCTCGACGCGATGTCGTCGCTGTCGCCGAGCACGGTGTAGAACACGGTCGCGTGCTGGGTGTCGCCGCTGACCCGGACATCGGTGATCGTGACGAAGCCTAGCCGCGGATCCTTGATCCGGTGCTCCAGTGTCTCGGCCACGACGACCTTGACCCGGTCGGCGACCCTGCGCACCCGCGCTGAGCTCATCGGCGTCTCCCTTCGGTTGCCCCGTCGGTGGCGTCCTAGTCGTCGTCGGCGCGCAGCCAGCGGCGAGCCGACAACAGCTCCACCTCCGGCCGGGCCGCGCACCATCGCTCGACGGCGTCGAGCACCTGCATGCCATGGCCGTGATCCCCGGTAGCCAGTGCGACCCCGATCTCGGCCCGGCGGTACAGGTCCTGGTGCCCGACCTCGGCGACCGAGACCGCGTACCGCCTGGCCAGCTCGGCGACGATCGGGCGTACGACGGCACGTTTTCGCTTGAGCGAGGCGACGTCTTCGAGGAGAAGGTCGAGGCTCATCGCGGCGACGAACACCGTTCACCTCCTGCTCGGTGCATGCTCAGCACGGCCGCCGGTTCACTCCCGGGGCCGTTCGCGCAGCTCGAACGACTCGATGACGTCACCGATCTTGATGTCGTTGTACCCGCGTAGCGTGAGACCGCACTCGAACCCCTCGCGGACCTCGGTCGCGTCGTCCTTGAAGCGTTTCAGGCTCGCCAGCTCCAGGCTGTCGTGCACCACGGCGCCGTCGCGCAGCAGCCGGGCCTTGGCGTTGCGGCGGATCACCCCACCGGTCACCATGCAGCCGGCGATGTTGCCGATGCGCGAGGACCTGAACACCTCCCGGACCTCGGCGGACCCGAGCGTGACCTCCTCGAAGATCGGCTTCAGCATGCCCTTGAGCGCTGCCTCGATCTCGTCGATCGCCTGATAGATCACCGAGTAGTAACGGATCTCCACGCCCTCCCGATCGGCCACCTCCGTGGCCTTGCCCTGCGGGCGGACGTTGAAGCCGAGGATGATCGCGTCGGAGGCGGCCGCCAGCATCACGTTGGTCTCCGTGATCGCTCCGACGCCGCGGTCGATGACCCGCAAGGAGACGTCCTCGCCGACATCGATCTTGGCCAGCGCGTCCTCGAGCGCCTCCACCGAACCGGACCCGTCGCCCTTGAGGATCAACAACAGCTCGTTGCTGCGCCCCTGCTCCATGCTTGACATGAAGTCCTCGAGCGTGCGTCGCCCGGTGCGCTGGGCCAACAAGGCGTTGCGCTCCCGCGCTTCTCGCTTGCCGGCGATCTGCCGGGCGATCCGGTCGTCGGCGACCACCATCAGGTTGTCACCGGCGCCGGGCACGCTGGTCAGGCCGAGGACCAGCACCGGCCTCGAAGGGAAAGCCTGCTCGACACTGTCGCCGTGCTCGTCGAGCATGGCGCGCACCCGGCCGAATGCCGGACCGGCGACCACGGAGTCACCGACGCTGAGCGTCCCTCGCTGTACGAGCACCGTGGCGACGGGACCGCGGCCGCGGTCCAGGTGGGCCTCGATCGCGAGCCCCTGAGCGTGCTGGTGGGGGTTGGCACGCAGGTCGAGGGCGGCGTCGGCGGTGAGCACGACGGCCTCCAGCAGGCTGTCCAGCCCCTCCCCGGACCTGGCCGAGACGTCGACGAACATGGCGTCGCCGCCGTACTCCTCGGGGACCAGGCCGTACTCGGTGAGCTGCCCACGCACCTTGGCCGGGTCGGCGTCGGGCTTGTCGATCTTGTTGACGGCCACGACGATGGGCACCCCCGCCGCCTGGGCGTGGTTGAGCGCCTCCACCGTCTGCGGCATTACCCCGTCGTCGGCCGCCACCACGAGCACCGCGATGTCAGTGGCCTGGGCCCCGCGGGCCCGCATGGCGGTGAACGCCTCGTGGCCGGGGGTGTCGATGAACGTGATCCGGCGCTCGTTGCCGTCGACCAGCGTGGCCACCTGGTAGGCGCCGATTTGCTGAGTGATGCCGCCGGCCTCGGCAGCGACCACGTTGGCGTTGCGCAACGCGTCCAGCAGCTTGGTCTTTCCGTGGTCGACGTGTCCCATGACCGTGACCACGGGGGGGCGCGCGACGAGATCCGCCTCCGCGCCCTCGTCCTCGCCGAACTCGAGATCGAACGACTCGAGCAGCTCGCGATCCTCGTCCTCCGGGGAGACCACCTGGATGTCGTAGTTCAGCTCGGCGCCTAGCACCCGGAGCGTCTCGTCGTTCACCGACTGGGTGGAGGTCACCATCTCACCGAGGTGGAACAGCACCTGCACCAGCGACGCCGGGTCGGCCCCGATCTTCTCGGCCAGGTCGGTGAGGGAGGCGCCCCTCGCCAGGCGGACGATCTCGCCCTCACCGTGGGGAACCCGCACGCCGCCGATGGCGGGAGCCTGCATGTTGTCGAACTCCTGACGCTTGGCCTTGCGGGACTTGCGCCCCCGCCGAGACGGTCCGCCCGGGCGACCGAAGGCGCCCTGCGTGCCACCCCGGCCGCCGCGGCCAGGCCCGGGACGTCCACCCGGCGGGCCGCCCGGGGCCCCGAACCCGGACCGGCCGGCCGGTCCACGCCCTGGGGCACCGGCGCCCGAACCCGGACGCTGACCCGGACCCGCGGGTCGGCCACGTCCCACCGGGGCACCCGGTGCCGTACGCCCGTAGGGCCCCGACTGCTTCGGCATCATCGCCGGGTTGGGCCGAGGCATGCCCGGGGACGCCCCCCGACCACCGTCGCGGGCGGCCGGAGGGCGCGGCGGCAGGCCGTCGGGTGCCGGTCGCACCGGCCGCTGCATGCCCTGTGTCGTAGAGAACGGGTTGTTGCCGGGACGTGGCCCTGCCCCCGGCCGTGGAGCCGGACGGCTCGGTGCGGGCCGGGGGGCCGTCGGTGCTTCCGGTGGCAGCAGGGTGTCGCCGTTGGCCGCGGCGGGAACGGGCGTCACCGTGCGGGGCGCCTGCGGTTCGCTGGGGGCGGCTGCGGGAGGCGGCTCGGTGACGGGGGTCGCCACCGCGGTCGGCGGTGGAGCCGGATCGGGCACCGCCTCGGCGGGGGCCGGCGGGGCGGGCGGGGCCGATGGCGCCGATGCGGCCGCGTCGGCCCGCAACTCCTCGCCGAACTGCTCGTGTAGTCGGCGCACGACCGGCGCCTCCACCGTCGAGGACGCTGACTTGACGAACTCGCCCATGTCTTTCAGAGTCGCGAGCACTGTCTTGCTCTCGACCCCGAGCTCCTTGGCAAGCTCGTGGACTCGGACCTTGGCCACTTCACTCCTTCTCGGTCCGAGCCGAAGGAGGCGCAGACCGTTTAGTCGACGTGCATGCTCATGTGGAGGAACTCATCGAGTGCTCATGAGCGTGTGCTCCGCTTCTTGGTCGTCGGCGGGCCGTTCGGACCCGCCGTCTGGTCATCAGCAGCCGGGGTCGGCGACCCGCGGAGGTGGGCCCGCAGGTCGGCGTCGTCCAGCGGGCCCTCCACGCGCAGAGCCCGACCGAACGCCCGACGGCGCACCGCAAGGTCCAGGCAGCTGAGCCTGGGATGCAGGTGCGCCCCGCGTCCACCCGCCGACCTCGTGATGTCGGGGGTGAGCACGGTGGTGCCGTCCGCTCTCACCGCGACGACGCGGACGAGGTCGGACTTGCTCGCGGACTCTCGGCACCCGACGCAGGTGCGAACCGGTACGGCACGCGGTCGAGCGTCGCGACTGGGAGCAGAACGAGCCACCGGGGCGAGTCTAGCGGCTCCGCGCCGCCTCCCGCTCCGCCCGCCGTGCGGGTGCCGCTTTCCCATGTTCACCTGGGATAGCGGCACTCCCAGTGGTGTGCAACCTGTTCGAGGCGCAACTCAGCCAAGGGAAGTACGCCGGCCACCGCCCGGCGGCTGCTAGGCCGGGAGGTCGCCACGGGTGGGGTCGGTGTCCGGGCGGATGTCGATCCGCCATCCCGTGAGCCGAGCCGCCAACCGGGCGTTCTGTCCCTCCTTGCCGATGGCGAGCGAAAGCTGGAAGTCGGGCACGATCACACGTGCCGCTCGGGCCACCTGGTCAACGATCTGCACGCTCAGCACGTGAGCGGGCGACAGCGCGTGAGCGACGAACTCGGCGGCGTCGTCGGAGTGGTCGACGATGTCGATCTTTTCGCCATGGAGCTCCGACATGACGTTGCGCACCCGGCTGCCCAAGGGGCCGATGCAGGCTCCCTTGGCGTTGACGCCGTCGACCTGCGAGCGTACGGCGACCTTCGACCGGTGGCCCGCCTCGCGGGCGATGGCGGTGATCTCTACCGTGCCGTCCGCGACCTCAGGGGACTCCAGCGCGAACAGCCGCTTGACGAGGTTGGGGTGCGACCGCGACACCACGACCTGCGGACCGCGGAAGCCCTTGCGCACGCTGACCACGAGGCAGCGGATTCGCGAGCCGTGCGCGTACTTCTCCCCGGGCACCCGCTCTGTCATAGGCAGCAGCGCCTCGAGCCGGCCCAGGTCGACCATGACGTCACCGGGTTCTCGCCCTTGCTGGACCACACCGGAGACGATGTCGCCCTCCTTTTCGGAGAACTCCCCGAACTTGACCACGTCCTCGGCGTCGCGCAGGCGTTGCAAGATGACCTGCCTGGCGGTGGTGGCAGCGATCCGGCCGAACCCGCCCGGCGTGTCGTCGTACTCGTGGACGACCGTGCCGTCCTCGCCGAGCTGCTGGGCGAACACGGTGACGTGGCCGGACTTGCGGTCCAGCTGCACGCGTGCGGTGGAGTGCGCTCCCTCGGTGCGCTGGTAGGCCATCAGCAGCGCCTGCTCGATCGCCTCCACCACCACCTCGAAGGGGATGTCCTTCTCTCGCTCCAACATCCGAAGGGCCGTCATGTCGATGTCCATCGACGCTCACCCATCCCGCCGGTTGAACTCGACCTCGACGCGCGCCTTCGCCACCTCGGCGTACGGCACGGTCTGCACGCTGCCTCCGGTGTCAAGCCGGACCTGGGTCTGGTCACAGTCCGAGACCCGCCCCACGGTGACCTGACCGGTCACGTCGACGACCTTGACGAGCCGTCCGAGGTTGCGTCGCCAGTGTCGCGGCGACGTGAGCGGCCGGTCCAGCCCCGGCGAGGTCACCTCGAGGGTGTACGCGTACTCGTCCATCACGTCGGAGTCGTCCAGTGCCCGGGAGAACGAACGCGTGGAGTCGGCCAGCTCGTCCAGCGTGACACCGCCGTCCTTGTCGACGACGACCCGCAGCAGCCGTCGCCGGCCGGCCGGTGTGCAGGAGACCCCTTCGAGGTCCAGTCCCAACCCGGTGGCGACCGGTCGTAGCACTCGTTCGAGCTCGGTCGGCGCCGGTGGCGTGTTCACCGTGACCTCCAGGTGTGCTGTTGTCGCCGGCCACGCCCAGGACGTGCCACCGCGCCGATCACCTTATACGGCGCCGGCGCCGGCCTCGGGTAGCCTCCGCACGATGGACGCGGGTCCGCTGACGCGCCGACAGCTGCTGGCGTGGGCGGGCTTGGCGGCTGCGTCAGGTGGCTGCACCGGTGGTGACACGTCGACGCCGGCACCGTTCCCCGAGCCATCTGGAGCCGGCCCCGACGCGCGGCTGGTAGCCCAGGTGGTCCGCGGGGAGTCACGGCTCGTTGCCGCCTATCACGCCTTCTCCGCCGGGACCAGTCGGCTCGAGCGGCAGCTCGAGCGGCTCGGCGGCGACCACCGCAAGCATGTGACGGCGCTGGGCGGTCAGCTTCCGAGCGCTGCCGCCAGGGCGCCGACGCGTCCGGACCGTCAGGTGCTACGGCACCTGCGGGGGCTCGAGGCGCGGGCGGTCGAGAGCAGGCGCCGCCAGTGTCTCGCCGCCCGGTCGGGTGACCTGGCCAGGGTCCTCGCGGCGATGGCGGCATCCTCCGCGCAGCACCTGGTCGTGCTGCGCGGGCTGGCGGCGGCAGCACCTCCCCGGGCCGCCGGCCGGTGAGCGGCCCTCAGCAGTCACTCCAGCAGATGCTCGCCGGCGAGCACGCCGCGGTCTACGCCTACGGCGTCCTCGGTGGGAGGCTCGCCGCCGGAAGCGCCTTGCAGCGGCAGGCCGGCGACGGGTATGTCACTCACCGCACCCGCCGCGACGAGGTCAGCTCGATGCTCGAGGCGCTGGGCGCCAGCCCGGTCGCGGCCGAACCCGGTTACCTGCTTCCGATACCCGTGGACACCGCGCCACAGGCGCGCCGGGTGGCGCGGCTGGTCGAGGACCGCTGCGCGGTCTTGTACGCCCAGGTGGTCGCCACCGCTGTCGGCCGGACCCGGGCGTACGCCGCCGACTCCTTGATCGATGCGGCGACGCGAGGGCTGAGCTGGGGGGCGACCCCCGTCCCCCTGCCAGGCGTGCAGCGCTGAGGCCGGAGTTCAGCTCGGCGGGGCGCCCGGGTTGAGGTTCTGCAGCTGGTTGAGGCCGAAGCCGGCGATCGTCACATCGTCGACGAGCCAGGCGTCGCCCTGTCGCACCAGCTGGAGCTGCATCGGCAGCGTGAAACCGGCCGCGGAGACCTGCACCTCGCCGGTGGCGGCGTTGGCGGTCTGGTCCCGGATCGTGACGTCGCTGCCGATGGTCAACACCCCGGCTCCCAGGATCGAGCTGGTGTCGACGTTGCCGCTGCAGCTCCCATAGGTGTCGCGGAAGTGCTGGGTGGTGGTGGCCGTGTAGTCGCCGCAGTTACCGGCCTTCGCCGCGGTCAGGAACGACTTCACGGCGCTCTCCGGCTGACCCGCGGCCGGCCCGCCGCCGCGCAGCAGCAGCAGCGCCACTCCCCCACCTACGAGCGCCAGCACCAGCACCAGCGCTCCCAGCAGCCACGGAAGCTTGCTGCGCACCGGTGCCGGGGGCGCCGCGGCGTACGCCGGCGGGAGAGGCTGGGAGGCGTACGGCTGCTGCCAAGACGGGTGCAGCGGGGGCGGCGGCGTGCCCCACTGCGATGGCTCGGGCGGTCCGTCGCCACGCTGCGGTGATTCGGTCACCCCGCCAGCCTACGACCGCCTCACCGACGATGACGGGAGCCGGTGATCGGCCTCAGCGCCATCCCGTCACGACGTCGTGGACCTCGCTCAGCCGCCGGACCACGGCGTCGGGTTCGCCCACGCTGTGTCCGAGCTGGTCGGGAGGGATGTCGCTGTGCGGCAGCCAGATCGTGCGCATCCCCGCCTGCTGTGCCCCCCAGATGTCGTCGAAGAGGCGGTCGCCGACGAAGACGCAACGGGCTGGGTCACTGATGCCGATCGCCTCCCTGGCCGCGACGAAGGCCTGTTCGTGCGGCTTGGTCCACGCGATCTCGCTGGTGTAGACGGCACCGTCGATGACATCGAGGATTCCGTCCCGGGCGAAGATCTCCTCGTGCCAGGCCCGAGGCCACACCGTGTTGGAGAGCACGCCGACCCGTATGCCGTCCGCACGAAGCGACGTGAGCAGCGGGCGCGCGTCTGGGTCGGTCCGGGTCGCTGGTTCCCAGAACGCGCGGTACGCCACCGCGTGGTCGTCGCAGACGTCGAGGCCGGCCGCCGCGCAGATGTCGGCGAAGGTCGCGCTGCTGTGGTGGTCACGGGCGTCGGCCCACACGTCGGTGGCGGCGGCCAGCAACGCGTCCGTGACCGCCTCGACGTCGTCCGGGACGACGACCGCGGCCAAGGATCGCCACTCCTGCCGGTAGTCGATCGTGCGCCACGGGGTCAGCGTGCCGCCCCAGTCGAAGATGACGGCGTCAACGGCCACCGACGACCTCGACTAGGTGCGTCACGGCCTCGCTCGCCGGAACCGGTTCCCGCTGGCCGCTGCGCCGGTCCTGCACCTCGACCATGCCCTCCGCCAGCCCCTTGCCGACCACGAGCAGTGTGGGGACCCCGATCAGCTCGGCGTCTTTGAACTTGACCCCGGGCGAGACCTTCCGCCGGTCGTCGTACAGGACGTCCACCCCACGATCGTCGAGCTCCGCGGCGATGCGGCTCGCCTCCTGGTAGACAGCCTCGTCCTTGCCGGTCGCCAGCAGGTGGACGTCGGCCGGGGCGACCTCGCGCGGCCAGATTATGCCGGCCTCGTCGTGGGAGTTCTCCACGATGGCCGCCACCGCTCGGGAGACCCCGATCCCGTACGACCCCATCGTCACCGTCGTCAGCCGTCCCGACTCGTCCAGGACCCGCAGGTCGAGCGCCTCGGCGAACCGGCGCCCCAGCTGGAAGATGTGCCCCATCTCGATTCCCCGCGCGAGCACCATGGCACCCCCGTCGAGCGGACAGGCGTCGCCCTCTCGCACCTCTGCCGCCTCGATGGTGCCGTCCGGGGAGAAGTCGCGGCCGGCGACCAGGTCGATCACATGACTGCCGGCGACGTCGGCCCCGGTGACCCATCGTGAACCGGTCACCACCCTCGGGTCAACAAGGTAGCGCACGCCCGACGCGTTGCCGGCCCCCAGGACGCCCGGACCGAGGTAGCCCCTGACCAGGGCGGGATGCGCGGCGAAGGCGTCGTTGTCGAAGGCCTCCACCTCGGCCGGCTCGACCTGCGCCTGCAGCCGCTTGAGATCGACCTCGCGGTCACCGGGCACCCCGATCGCCAACGGTTCACGGCGCCCGTCGGGGTGGGCGAGCGTGACCAGCACGTTCTTCAGCGTGTCAGCGGCGGTCCAGTCCCGGTCCTCGCGCGGGAACGCCGCTTGCAGGTGGTCGACCAGCGTCTCGATCGTGGGGGTCCCCGGCGTCTGCTCCGCGTGGGCGGCCGGAACGTCGTCGTAAGGCAACACCGCCGGCGCAGCCACCCGGACCGCCTCGACGTTGGCCGCGTAGTCGCAGCTCGTGCAGCGGACGTAGGTGTCCTCACCGTTGGCGGCGGTGGCAAGGAACTCCTCGCTGGCCGAGCCGCCCATTGCGCCCGACATCGCGGCGACGATCACGTACTCGAACCCGAGCCGGTCGAAGATCGCGACGTAGGCCCTGCGGTGTGCCTCGTACGAGGCGAGAAACGCCTCGTCGGACACGTCGAAGGAGTAGGAGTCCTTCATCACGAACTCGCGTCCGCGCAGCAGGCCGGCGCGCGGCCGCGGCTCGTCGCGGTACTTGGTCTGGATCTGGTACAGCGACAGCGGCAGGTCCTTGTACGAGGAGTAGAGGTCCTTGACCAGCAGCGTGAACATCTCCTCGTGCGTCGGCCCGAGCAGGTAGTCGGCGCCCTTGCGGTCCTTGAGCCGGAAGATGCTGTCGCCGTAGTCGGTCCACCGGTTGCTGGCCTGGTACGGCTCACGCGGCAGCAGCGCCGGGAAGTGCACCTCCTGGGACCCGATCGCATCCATCTCCTCACGGATCACCCGCTCGATGTTGCGGAGCACCCGGTATCCCAGCGGCAGCCAGCTGTAGACGCCGGGAGCGGCTCGCCGGATGTAGCCGGCACGCACCAGCAGCTGGTGGCTCGGAACCTCCGCGTCGGCCGGGTTGTCACGCAGCGTGCGTACGAACAGGCGCGACATCGCCCAGATCACGACCGCTCCTTCCGCCACGAGGCTGGCAGCGTATCCGCCGACCGACGTGGTGACCGCTGGTTATCCGCCGCTAGCTCGCCATGCGGAGCCCGTGGCGGCGGGCGCCGAGACTGAAGACGTCGGCGCGCACCTGCTGGACGGCCTCGCGCAGCGCCGGGCGAAGCGCCGGATCCGTGTCGGGGTCGCGCAGGGCGGCCGGGGCGTCGAGCACCCGCATCGGCGGGCCACCGGGGGCGTAGGGCGTGATCATCGTGGGGATGAAGCGCGCGCGCTTGACCGCGAAGGACCCGTCGCGCTGCTCGACGAAGGTGAAGCGGGCTGTTACGCCGCGGTAGGTGTCGGGAATCGACGGGGGCTGCTGGGCGACGAAGTTGCCCAGGCCGTACGCGACCCAGGTGCCGTGGACCACGTCGAACGGCTGCACGACGTGGGCATGGTGTCCGTACACAAGGTCGATGTCCGGCGAGCGGGTGAGCGCCTTGACGACCCGAAGCTGCTGGGCGTTGGGCGCCGTCGTGTACTCCGTGCCGGCATGCAGCGCCACGAGCACGATCGAGGCGCCGTCGGCCCGGGCCCGGCGAGCGTCGCGCAGGACGTGGTGGACGTTGATCAGCGGAATCGACCACGGCGCCTGCGGGGGGATGGGGAAGCCGTTGGTGCCGTAGGCGTAGCTCAGCAGGGCCACGGTGACGCCCCCGACATCCATCAGCAGCGGCGTCCTGGCGTCGTGGCGGCTCTCCGCTGTGCCGGCGTGGGCGATGTCGTGGGAGTCCAGCATCGCCAGCGTGCGCTCCAGGCCGACCAGCCCCTGGTCGAGGCTGTGGTTCGACGCGGTCGTGCAGGCGTCGATGCCGGCCCAGGTGAGGCCGGGCAGCACCTGCGGAGGCACCGAGAAGACCGGGTAGTTCAAGAACGGGCCTCCCGGTCGCGCCAGTGGCGTCTCCAGATGGCAGATCGCGAGGTCGGCGCGGCGGTAGACCGGTCGCATGCTGGCGAACATGGGGCGGAAGTCCATGCCCGGCCGGCCGGCAGCCCTCGCGGCGACCTGAGCGGACTGCCAGACCCCGGTGTGCAACAAGACGTCGCCGGACATCACGACGGTGACCCGGCGCGGCTTGGACGGCGAGATCGGTGTCTGGTCCGCAGCCGATGGTGAGCCGGTGGGCGTCGTGCGCACGGCGGGACGCACCTCGGGTCCCGTCGAGGCACCCGTGCAGGCGCCGGCGAGCAGCACGGCGGCAACGGCGGCCACCAGGCTGCGACTCCGGGCGGGCGCAGCGCCCATCTAGAAGAGCACCGTCATGAAGGTGGCACTGCGTACGAACCCGACGTGTTCGTACGCGCGGCGGGCGGCGATGTTGTCGGCGTTGACGTACAACGTCACGACCGGCGCGATCTCGCGCAGCGCGACCGCGACGACCGTCGCCATCGCGGCCGCCGCCAGCCCCCGACCGCGGTGGTCCGGGTGGACGTAGACGCCCTGGATCTGGCAGGCGTGGGGGGTGGCGACTCCGACCTCGGCCTTGAAGACCACCCGTCCGTCCTCGATCCGGGCGAACGCCCAGCCGCGCGCGATGAGCTGCGCCACCCTGGCGCGGTAGTGAGCGGCACCGTCGACCTCGGGGGAGACACCCACCTCCTCGGTGAACATCGCGACGCTCGCCGGGTATAGGAGGTCGAGCTCGTCGACGCCCACCCTCCGGACGGCAGGGTCCGGCCGCAGCAACGGCCGATCGCGCATCTGCAGGAACGGCTGGTCCGGGCGCACCGAGCGGGCACCGCCCCATTGCCCCTCGACGTGCTCCCACAGCGGTCCCACCGCGTCTTGCGGTCCCAGCATCGACGAGCACCGCCGCGGGTGCGCGGTCGCCTCCTCGGCGAAGGCGCGGACCGCAGGGGCCGTCGCCTCGACCGGCACGAGGTTGGCGCCGACGTGACAGGCCGACTCCAGTGCCGCGTCGGGGTGCCAGCCCCACATCTGCCCACCCAGCCGGCGCGCGTCCAGATCGGTCTCCCGCACCCTGGAGTCGACGAACACGTTCGTCACCGGATCCCGGGCGAGCAGGGCGCGGACCCGCGGCAGGTCGGCGGGACCGAGCCGTTGTACCCCGGGCGCGGTTCGCAGCACGCCGCCCTCCCTCCGTGCGGTCTGAGTGCAGCGTAACCGGGGGTAACCGCCAACGGCTGCCGGGACGCGGCACACTTGGGACGGATGGTGCGACCAGCATGAGGTGGAGGCAAGCGATGTCAGGGGCGGACCAGCCGATCGCGGGACGAGATTCGGCTGACCTGATGGGGGGCCGCCACCGTCTGGTCATCGAGCAGAGCGGACGACGTAGCGCCGGCTCGCTGCTCGCCGCGCTGGGGCTGACCGCTTCCGCAGCGGTGCTGCCGGGGGCGGCGTTCGTACTGCTGGGGCGGCGCCGGCTCGGCATTGCGGTGCTGGCCGCGTACGCCGTCGGCTTGGTCGCGCTGGTCTACGTCTTGCTCCGGCAGCGACCCGGGCTGCTGCGGTTGCTGGTGCAGTCCAGCTGGCTCACCGCCACCATCGTCGGCCTGGTGGTCGCCTTCGTGCTGTTGGCGCTGGTGATCGGCCTCAGCCACTACATGGCTCGGCCTCGGAACCTGGGCCGCTGGGAGGGGTTGTCGGCGACGCTGTTCGTGCTCGTGCTCTGTGCGGTCGTCGCCGTACCGTTCGCGGTCGGCATCCGCTACGCGGTGGCCCAGCAGGCGTTTCTCAGCGAGGTCTTCGTACCGGCCGCGCAGTCCCACAGCCCGACCCGGCCGCAGCACGTCACGGCCGCCGACCCCTGGCACGGGGCGGACCGGGTCAACGTCCTGCTGATCGGCGGAGACGCCGGGCCGCAGCGCGTCGGGACGCGGACCGACTCGATGATCGTGGCGAGCGTCGACGTGCACACCGGCGACGTGGTGCTGTTCGGGCTGCCCCGCAACCTCGAGAAGGTGCCGTTTCCCAAGGGCACCCGGCTGCACCGGTTGTACCCACACGGGTTCACCGGTCCTGGCGACCCGCTGGAGTGGATGCTCAACGCCGTCTACCCCAACGTCCCGGCCCTGCACCCGGGCGTCCTCGGCAAGAGCGACAACGAGGGAGCCGACGCGCTGAAGCTCGCCGCCAGCGGCGCCTTGCACATCCCGATCGACTACTACGTGCTCGTGAACCTCTCCGGCTTCGTCCAGCTCGTCGACGCGATGGGTGGGGTGACCGTCAACGTCAACGAGCCGATCCCGATCGGTGGGATCACCGGCGTACGAGCGCCCGAGGGCTACCTCCAGCCAGGCCCGAACAAGCACCTGGACGGCTACCGCGCACTGTGGTTCGCGCGCGGACGGTACGGCCTCGACGACTACGACCGGATGCGACGACAGCGCTGCTTGATGTCGGCGATCATCGACCGGGCCGACCCGATGACGCTGCTGACCCGGTACACGAGGATCCTCGACGCCGGCCGGCAGATCCTGCAGACCGACATCCCCTCGGAGCTGCTGCCCGCCTTCGTGGACCTGGCACTGAAGGTCAAGGACGCCAAGATCCGCAGCCTGGTCTTCGCGCCCTCCGCCCACTTCAACCCCGCCGAACCCGACTTCCGTTGGATCCACCACCAGGTGCGCAAGGCGTTGCGGGGCACCGGTGGCAACGGGCACAAGCACCACCGTTCCCGCTCGCCCCTGCAGTCGCCGGCAGGTGCCTGCGCCTACCGCCCCGTCCAGTGACCGGGCGTTCAATGCGCCGGTGCCGAGACGGCCTAGGGTTGCGTCAGGTGGTCGAAGTCACCCCGCACCCAGGCGAGGTAGCGGTCCGCGGACCGGCGTACCCAGGTTGCTGCGTCGGCGGCCACCCGCCCGCCGAAGTTGTCGTAGAGCCGGTCGAAGTCCAGCTCGACGACTCGCCTCGTGAGCGCCTCGACCGCAGCGGCCGAGAGCGGGATCTTGTTGGGGTAGCTCCGCATGAACGAGACCCAGCGCTCGTCCGGTGTCCCCGCCACCGTGTCACCGCTCAACAGCACGCCACGGCCGTCCGCGCCGGTGAAGTGGGCGACCGCGCTGCCGGCGAAGTGACCGCCGATCCGGTGCAAGGTGACACCGGGCAGCACCTGCGTCGGTCCCTCCCAGCTGCGGATCACCGGGTCGTCGCGCTGCACCCACCCGCGGTCGGCGGCGCTGACGTACACCGGTGCTCCGCCGAACCGGCGGGACCACTCGACCTGGGCTCCGAACATGTGGGGATGGCTGGACGCCACCGCTGCCACCCCCCCGACCCGGTCGAGCGCCGCGACCAGCGCATCGTCGACGTACCCGGTGGGGTCCCACAACAAGCCGCCGGCCGGTGTCCGGACCAGCAGCGCGCGCTGCCCGATGCCGACCTGGGGCGCGATCGAGACACCGAGCAGCCCGGGCTCGACCTCGCCCAGCGAACCGGCTCTGCCCTCGGCCGACAGCTCCGCCAGCGTGGTCCAGCGTTGCCCGCACGGCAGGACGTACTGGCGTTCGTCGCTGCAGATCGGGCAGGTCGCCGGTGGTGTCTCGCTCTCGGGTTGCTCGACGGCGCAGGTACGGCAGATCCAGGCGGTCAAGGCGCCCGCCTCAGCCGACCGAGACGGTCGGAGGACCCTCGGCCGGACCCAGCTCGTCGGAGAGCCGCATCGCCTCGTCGATCAGCGTCTCGACGATCTGCGACTCCGGAACGGTCTTGATCACCTCGCCGCGCACGAAGATCTGCCCCTTGCCGTTGCCGGACGCCACCCCCAGGTCGGCCTCGCGGGCCTCCCCCGGTCCGTTCACCACACAGCCCATCACCGCGACCCGGAGCGGCACCTCCAGGCCTTCGAGCCCGGCGGTGACCTCGTCGGCAAGCTTGTAGACGTCGACCTGGGCGCGCCCGCACGAGGGACAGGAGACGATCTCGAGCTTGCGCGGCCTCAGGTTCAGCGACTGCAGGATCTGCAGCCCGACCTTGACCTCCTCGACCGGCGGTGCCGAGAGCGACACCCGGATCGTGTCTCCGATGCCCCGGCTCAGCAGCGCGCCGAATGCCACCGCGGACTTGATCGTGCCCTGGAACGCCGGGCCGGCCTCGGTCACCCCGAGGTGCAGCGGCCAGTCGCCGCGCTCGGCGAGCAGCTGGTACGCCTGCACCATCACGACCGGGTCGTGGTGCTTGACCGAGATCTTGAAGTCGCGGAAGCCGTGCTCCTCGAACAGCGACGCCTCCCACACCGCCGACTCGACCAGCGCCTCGGGCGTCGCCTTGCCGTGCTTGGCCAGCAGCCGCTTGTCCAACGAGCCGGCGTTGACGCCGATCCGGATCGACACGCCGGCGTCTCGCGCCGCGGCGGCGATCTGCTTGACCTGGTCGTCGAACGCGCGGATGTTGCCGGGGTTGACGCGGACGGCGGCACATCCGGCGTCGATCGCGGCGAAGACGTACCTCGGCTGGAAGTGGATGTCGGCGATCACCGGGATCTGGCTCTTGCGGGCGATCGCGGGCAGCGCCTCGGCGTCGTCCTGGCTCGGGCACGCGACGCGCACGATGTCGCAGCCGGTCGCGGTCAGCTCGGCGATCTGCTGCAAGGTGGCGTCGACGTCGGTGGTCGGTGTCGTGGTCATCGACTGGACCGAGACGGGGGCGTCGCCGCCGACGAGCACCTTGCCCACCCGGATCTGGCGGCTGCGCCGGCGCTCGGCCAGGGTGGGTGGCGGTGCCGCGGGCATGCCCAGGTCGATGGCGGTCACGGCAGCTCGCTCACAGGTAAGGGACGGGGTTGACGATGTCGGCGTAGACCAGCAGCGCGCCCATCACGATGAGGAACGCACCCACCGCGTACGCCACCGGCAGCATCTTGGCGACGTCGACGTATCCGGGATCGGGTCGCCCGCGCAGCCGCGCGATGCCGCGGCGCCCGGCCTCCCACAGCGCCCCGGCGATGTGGCCGCCGTCCAGCGGCAGCAAAGGCACGAAGTTGAACAACGCGACGAACAGGTTGACCGCGGCGAGCAGCGCGAGCAGCGTCGCGATCCGCTCCGACCAGCTGGTCTGGGCCACGGTGACCACGTCGCCGGCGACCCGGCTGGCGCCGACCACGCTCATCGGGCTGTCGATCGAGCGCTGACCGCCGAAGGCCGCCTGTGCCACTCCCGCGAGCCGGCTGGGCAGGTCGAGGATCGCCTGGGCGGTCTTCTCCGTGTACGTCCCCATCGTCGTCGCGACGTAGCCCAGGTCCTCGTGCACCGTCACCGTGGTCGGGCCGACGCCGAGGAAGCCGACCGGGACCAGCTGGGCCGGGTCGCTGAGGTTTGGTCGCGGCGCGACCAGGGTGTTCGTGGTCAGCACCCGAGGGCGACCGTCGCGCACGATGCCGATCCGCGCCCGGCCGTCGGCGTTCGAGCGGATCAGGGCGGTCAGCTGGTCCCACGACCTGACCCGAGACCCGTTGAACGACACGATCCGGTCCCCGGGGAGCAGGCCCGCCAGCTTGGCCGGCGCCTCCGGGTCCGCGGAGGTGCACGCGCGACCCTGCTGGCTGGCAAGCACGACGCAGTCGGAGACCCGCGCGACCGTGGTCGTCGGTGTCGGGACGCCGAAGCCGACGAAGACCACGGTGAACAGCAGCACCGCGATCCCGACGTTGACCAGCGGGCCGGCCGACATCACGACCAGCTTCTGCCACCACGGCTTGCGGTAGAACAGCCGGTCCTCCTCACCGGGCCGGACGTGCTCGTACTCCGCGGCTCGGGCGTCGGCGATCAGCTGGGTGAACATGCCTGTGCTCGTCTGGCGGACCTTGGTGGCCGGCTCGCCCTTAGCCGGCGGCAGCATGCCCACCAGCTTCACGTAGCCGCCGAGCGGGATCGCCTTGACGCCGTACTCGGTCTCGCCGCGGCGGACCGACCAGATCGTCTTGCCGAAGCCGACGAAGTACTGCGTGACCAAGATCCCGAACTTCTTCGCCGGATACATGTGACCGACCTCGTGCAGCGCGATCGAGGCCAGGACGCCGGTGAAGAAGACCACAACGCCGAGCGCGTAGACGACGGTGTTCATCGCTCGGCTCCTCCTGCCACGCCCGTTGCCCGCGCCCGCTCGCGAGCCCAGGCATCAGCGGCGAGCACGTCCTCGACACTCACCGGGGCCCGGTTCGAGCGTACGCGGTCGTCGCGGAGCTCGTGCTCGTCCAGCACGCGGCGGACCGTCTCCGCGATGCCAAGGAACGGCGACCGACCGGCAAGGAACTCCCCGACGGCGACCTCGTTGGCGGCGTTGAGCACCGCGGGGGCGGTCCCCCGGCGGCGACCCGCCCGCCGTGCCAGGTCGAGCGCCGGGAACGCGTCGGCGTCCAGCGGCTCGAACTGCCAGACGGCGGGACGGCTCCAGTCGCACCCGAGGCCCGCAGCGGGTACGCGCTCGGGCCAGGACAGCGCGAGGGCGATCGGCAGCCGCATGTCCGGTGGGGACGCCTGGGCGATCGTGGAACCGTCGACGTACTCGACCATCGAGTGCACCATCGACTGCGGGTGCACGACGACGTCGATCCGCTCGTACGGCACGCCGAACAGCAGGTGCGCCTCGATGACCTCGAGGCCCTTGTTCATCAGCGTGGCGCAGTTGACGGTGATGACCGGGCCCATGTCCCAGGTCGGGTGGGCCAGCGCCTGCTGCGGGGTGACGGCGGCCAGTGCCTCGCGCTGCCAGCCCCGGAACGGCCCTCCGCTGGCGGTCAGCACGAGCCGTCGTACTTCGCCGGGGTCCTCGCCGCGCAGCGCCTGCGCCAGCGCGGAGTGCTCGGAGTCCACCGGCACGATCTGTCCTGGCTTGGCCGCGCTGGTCACGATGTCGCCGCCGATGATCAACGACTCCTTGTTCGCCAGCGCCAGCGTCGTTCCGGCTTCGAGCGCCGCCAGCGTCGGCAGCAGGCCGACCGAGCCGGTGATCGCGTTCAGCACCACGTCCGCCGGCAGGCAAGCCACCTCCGCCGCCGCCTGCGGGCCGACGAGCAGGCGCGGCAGCGCGAAGTCGCCCGCGGCGAAACCGCGCCGCTGCGCCTGCGCGTACAACGCCAGCTGGAAGTCCTGGGCCGCGCTGCCCTTGCTGAGCGCCACGGTGCCGACACGGTGGTCGACCACCTGGGCGGCCAGCAGCTCGGGCCGGGCACCCCCGGCGGCCAGCCCGACCACGCGGAACCGGGCGGGATTCGTGGCGATGACCTCGAGCGCCTGGGTGCCCACCGATCCGGTGGATCCGAGGACGACCACGTCGCGGCGCGAGCTCACCCTCCCAGTGTGGCAGTCGGGCGGCCAGGTCTCAGGCTGACTTGAGCTCGCTGTGCAGCACCCGCCACCAACCGACGGCGAGCGGCAGGCCGATCCACAACAGCGTCGTGACGCCCAGCTGCGCCCAGTTCTGCGCGGACATGTCGTGGGCGAACAGCGGTTGCTGCGCGGTGCCCAGGTCCACCCAGGGCGCGATGTCACGCAGCGCCGCCACCAGGTTGAACAGCACGCTCCAGGCGATCGGCACCGCGAAATAGACGACGATCGCGGCAGCGCTGTTGAGCAGCAGCGTGCCGAAGGCCACCCCCTGGACCAGGCCCAGCAGCTGCCCGACGGTGACGTCGAAGAAGCCCTCGAAGCCGTACGCCCAGCTGCCGTTGGCACCCCGCAACCCCACCGCCAGCAGGTTGCCGAGCGCCGCGGCGGCGAACGCGACGACCAAGGCGACCAGGCCCAAGACCACCGTGGCGGCGAGCTTGGCTACCAGCACCCGGGCCCGGCTGGGCACCAGCGTGAACGTCACCAGCCCGGTGCGCTGGCTCCACTCGCTGGTGATGACGAGGATGCCCAGGACCGGCAGCAAGAAGCCCTGCGGGATGCCGGTGAAGCCGGTGAAGCTGTCGTACGTCAGCTCGCTGGCGGGGGCCGCGAAGAAGGCGATGACCACCACCAGCAGCGTGATCGCGACGATTGAGATCAGCAGCCACTTGCCCGCGCGGGTGTCGGTGAGCTTTCGCAGCTCGACCTTGGTCAGCCGGCTCATCGGTACCCCGGCGGAGGTCAGGGCCGAGCTCACGCCGGCACCTCCTCGCGGGCGTCTTCGGCGGTCAGCTTCAAGAACATCTCCTCCAGCCCGGCTCCCTCGGCCGGCCGCAGCTCCACCAGCGCCACCCCGGCGGCAGCGGCGGCCCGTCCGACCAGCTCCGGTGCCGCCGAGGTGACGAACCCCCCGTAGCTGGACGGGTCGTGGTCGATGCCGGCCGCAGCCATCGCGGCGGCGAGCGCCGAGTCGTCGACGCTGCGGACGACAGTCCCGGACGCGGTGAGCAGCTCCTGCTTGCTGCCCTGGGCCACGATGCGGCCGCGGCCGATCACGACCAGCTCGTCGGCGATGACCTCCACCTCGTGCAGCAGGTGCGAGGACAACAGCACGGTGCCACCACGGTCGGCGAAGCCGCGGAGCAGTCCGCGCATCCAGTGGATCCCGGCCGGGTCGAGCCCGTTGGCCGGCTCGTCCAGGATCAGCACGCACGGGTCCCCGAGCAGCGCATGGGCGATGCCGAGTCGCTGCCGCATGCCCAACGAGTAGTTCCCGACCCGTCGCTTGGCCTCCTGCGAGCTGAGCCCGACCAGATCCAGCATCGCCTCGACGCGGGCCCGCTCGACGGCCATCACCATGGCGCCGAGCGTGAGGACCTCCCGGCCGGTCCGGCCGGAGTGCTGGGCGGAGGCGTCGAGCAGGACGCCCACCTGCCGACCCGGATTGGCCAGCTGTGCGTAGGGCGCACCCAGCACGGTGCCGCGGCCCGAGGTCGGCTGGGTGAGGCCGACCAGCATCCGCATCGTGGTGGACTTGCCCGCCCCGTTCGGGCCCAGGAAGCCGGTGACCCGGCCCGGCTCGGCGGTGAAGGAAACGCCGTCGACCGCCTGGTGAGCGCCGTAGCGCTTGGTCAGCCCCTCGACGACGATCATGCCCTCCATCCTGCCGTGGCCGGCGGGCACTCCTGCTGACGCCCGTTCCGACTCGACCGTGAAGTCTGCGGTAACTTCTCGAAGGTTGCGTACGAGTGGAGGCGCCATGGGATCGTTCTGGCACCCGTTCTCCGACATGGGATCGGTCGCGGCGAACGGCGAGCTGGTGCTCACCCGAGGCGAGGGCGCCTCGGTGTGGGACACCGACGGCAACCGCTACCTGGACGCGACCGCGGGCCTGTGGTTCGCCAACATCGGGCACGGCCGGGCCGAGGTGGCCGACGCGATCGCCGAGCAGACCCGGCGGCTCGCGGCGTACTCCAGCTTCGGCGACTTCGCCGTCGACACCACGCTGGTCCTGGCCGAGCGGCTGGCCGGCCTCGCGCCGGTGCCGGGAAGCAAGGTGTTCTTGACCTCCGGTGGCTCGGACTCCATCGACACCGCGGCCAAGCTGGCCCGGCGCTACTGGCACGAGCTGGGCCGCCCCGACCGCAGGGTGGTGATCGGCCGCGAGAAGGCCTACCACGGCATGCACGTGGCCGGAACCGCGCTGGCGGGGATCCCCACCAACCGGGAGGGATACGGCGAGCTGATGCCGGACTCCGCCACGGTGGCGTGGGACTCCGGCAAGGCGCTCGCCGAGGCCATCGAACGGATCGGCGCCGACCGGGTGGCCGCGTTCTTCTGCGAGCCCGTCATCGGCGCCGGCGGGGTCTACCCGCCACCCGACGGCTACCTCACCGAGGTGCGGCAGATCTGCCGTGACGCCGGAGTCTTGTTCGTCGCCGACGAGGTCGTCACCGGCTTCGGGCGCATCGGCGGCTCCTGGTTCGCCTCACACCGCTTCGACCTGCAGCCGGACATCCTGGTTGCCGCCAAGGGCCTGACCGCCGGGTACGCCCCGATGGGTGCCGTGCTGGTGGCACCGCACGTCGCCGAGCCGTTCTGGGCTCCCGACGCCGGGGTGTGGTGGCGGCACGGCTACACCTACTCGGGCCACGCCGGCGCGGCCGCGGCGGCCATGGCGGTGCTGGACATCATCGAGCGGGAGCGGCTGCTCGACGAGTCCGCCCGGCTGGAGCAGACGATCCCCCGCTGCCTGGCACCGCTTGCCGAGCATCCCGGCGTGCTCGAGGTGCGCGGCGGGGTCGGCGCGCTGGGCGCCGTGCAGCTCGCCGGGGTCCCGCAGGCGTTGGCGCTGGCACGGCTGCTGCGCGCGCACGGGGTCAGCACCCGAGCCGTCGGCTCCGGCGGCATCCAGGTCTCGCCGCCGTTCGTGATGACCGACGCCGAGATGCAGCAGGTCGCCGACGCCGTGGTGACCGCGCTCGACGAGCTGCCCGCCTGAGCGGCGGCGTCACTGCTCGCGCAGCCCCCAGGGCGAGCCGTACTCCCCCAGCAGGTCGAGGTACGGCACCGCGTCGAACGCCTCCGGGCCGAGCACGCCGGCCCCGGACCAGGTACCCGCGGCGAGCAGCTCCAGCGCGATGGCGGGGTTCAGCGCGGTCTGCCACACCACGCACTGGTGGCCGTACTCGCGCATCGACCACTCGTTGTCGACGACGTGGTAGAGGTACGTCGACCGAGGCCGGCCGTCGACACCGGTGCCGGTGACGTGCACGCCGGCACAGGTCTTGCCGCGCATCGCCGGACCCAGCCCGGCCGGGTCCGGCAGGCACGCCGCCACCACGTCGCGCGGGCTGACCTCGACACCGCCGGCCCGCACCTTGTCGGTGCGGTCCAGGCCGAGCTTGCGCAGCGTCTTCAGCACGTCGACGAACTCCGCGCCCAGGCCGTACTTGAACGTCGCCCGCCGGCAGTCCAGCCAGCGCGGCATCAAGAGCACCTCCTCGTGCTCGACGTTGACGCACTCCACCGGACCGATGCCCTCGGGGAAGTCGAAGACCTCCGGCTCCGAGAACGGTTCGGTGGTGTACCAGCCGCGCTCGCGTTCGAAGATCACCGGCGGGTTGAGGCACTCCTCGATCGTGGTCCAGATCGAGAACGACGGCGCGAACTCGTGTCCCTCCACGGTGAGGTTGGACCCGTCGCGCGTGCCGAGCTCGTCGATGCTCGCGAACAGGTGGTCGCGGGCGTAGCGAGCAAGAACGTCGGAGAGGCCCGGTTCGACCCCGATGCCGACCAGCGCCAACCGGCCGGCCGCCTCCCACTCCTCGGCCTCGGCGAACTGCTCGTCGCCGAGCTTAACCCCCGTCTGCTCGTACGGGGCGTCGGGATGCGGCCGGGACAGGCTCATCGCCATGTCGAGGTAGTCGGCCCCCCCGGCGCGGGCGCCGTCGAAGATCGGCATCACAAAGCGCGGGTCCACCGCGTTCAGGACGTGGGTGATGCGGTGCTCGCGCACCAGCGCCGACACCGAGTCGGCCCGCGAGGCGTCCACCCGGGCCGCCAGGAAGCGGCCGTCGACCTCGGCCACGGCCCGCTGGGCCCGGCCCCCGTCGTAGTCGGCGACGACGACGCACTCGAAGAAGTCCCGACGGGTCGCGATCGCGCAGAATGCGGCGCCCACCCCGCCGGCGCCCACCAGCAAGATCCGCATGTTTGGGCTCAGGCCTCGATGTTGGTCATGACGTGCTTGACCCGGGTGTAGTCCTCGAGCCCGTACATCGACAGGTCCTTTCCGTAGCCGGAGTGCTTGAACCCGCCGTGCGGCATCTCGGCCACGATCGGGATGTGGGTGTTGATCCACACGCAGCCGAAGTCGAGCCGCTTGGCCATGCGCATCGCCCGCCCGTGGTCGCGAGTCCATACGCTGGAGGCCAGCCCGTACTCGACACCGTTGGCCCAGGCGACCGCCTCGTCCTCGTCGGGGAAGCGCTGCACGGTGATCACCGGGCCGAAGATCTCGTCCTGGATCGCCTCGTCGTCTTGCTGCAGCCCGGCGACCACGGTGGGGGCGAAGAAGTAGCCGGTGTCGCCAACCTGCTCGCCGCCGGTCTCGAGCGAGGCGTGGTCGGGCAGCCGGTCGATGAAGCCGCGCACCCGCTCCAGCTGGTCGGGGTTGTTGACCGGGCCGTAGAGCACGTCCTCGTCGTCCGGCATGCCGACCTTGGTGTTGCGCGCCTGCTCGGTCAGCGCAGAGACGAAGTCGTCGTGCACCCGTGGTCCGGCCAGCACGCGAGTCGCCGCGGTGCAGTCCTGGCCGGCGTTGAAGTAGCCCGCAACCGCGATGGCCTCGGCGGCAGCCTCCAGGTCGGCGTCGTCGAACACCATCACCGGCGCCTTGCCGCCGAGCTCGAGGTGCACCCGCTTGAGGTCGTCGGCTGCCGCGTGCGCGACCTCCCGGCCGGCCCGAACGGAACCGGTGATCGACACCATCCGCGGCACCTGGTGCGTCACCAGCGCCCGCCCGGTGTCCCGGTCGCCGCAGACGACGTTGAGCACGCCCGCCGGCAAGAAGTCCGCGGCGATCTCGGCCAGCAGCACGGTCGAGGCCGGGGTGGTGTCGCTGGGCTTGAGGACGACCGTGTTCCCGGCGGCGAGCGCCGGGGCGATCTTCCAGATCGCCATCATCAACGGGTAGTTCCACGGTGTCACCTGGGCGCAGACGCCGACCGGCTCGCGCCGGACGTACGAGGTGTGCCCGGCCATGTCCTCACCGGCCGACCTGCCCTCCAGCACCCGGGCGGCACCAGCGAAGAACCGGATCTGGTCGACCGTCGGCGGGATCTCCTCGCTCATCGTGAGCGCTACCGGCTTGCCGGTGTCGCGCGACTCGACCTCTACCACCTCGTGGGCGCGGTCCTCGATCGCGTCGGCGAGCCGGAGCAGCGCCCGTTGGCGCTCGCTCGGCGTGGTGTCGCGCCAGGACTCGAAGGCCCGTGCGGCCGCCGTCATCGCCGCGTCGACGTCTCGCGGCCCCGACATCGGGGCGGTGCCGTAGACCTCCCCCGTACTGGGGTCGACGATGTCGTACGTGGACCCGTCGGCGCTCGCCGCCTGCTCGCCGTCGATGAAGTTGGAGAAGGATCGCTTGTCGGACATCTGGGACTACCTCCGCTGCGGTACCAGTCGCTGAGGAGGCAACACTGCCACGATAAGCGACGTCAAGTGAATGCCGGCCGACCGAATCCGTCGAGGAGACCGCAATGAGCAAGGCCACGTCCCCGCTCGACCTGTTCGCCGTCGACCACCTGCTCGACGCCGAGGAGCTAGCGATTCGCGACACGGTGCGCCGCTTCTGCGAGGACCGGGTCCGTCCCAATGTCGGGCGGTGGTACGAGACCGGCTCGGTGCCGGTGCGCGAGCTCGCCCGTGAGCTCGGCCACCTCGGCGTGCTCGGCATGCACCTGACCGGCTACGGCTGCGCCGGTACCAGCGCGGTGGCGTACGGCCTGGCCTGCCTGGAGCTGGAGGCGGCCGACTCGGGCATCCGCAGCCTGGCCTCCGTGCAGGGATCGCTGGCGATGTACGCCATCTGGCGCTACGGCAGCGAGGAGCAAAAGCAGCGTTGGCTCTCGCGGATGGCCACCGGGGAGGCGATCGGCTGCTTCGCGCTGAGCGAACCTGACTTCGGCTCGGACCCGGCGGGGATGCGTACCGCGGCCCGCCGCGTCGGCGACGACTGGGTGCTCAACGGCACCAAGATGTGGATCACCAACGGATCGGTCGCCGACGTCGCCGTGGTGTGGGCGGTCACCGAAGACGGCATCCGCGGCTTCCTGGTTCCGGGGCGAGCTCCGGGGTTCGAGGCCCCGCTCATCGAGCACAAGATGTCGCTGCGGGCCTCGGTCACCTCGCAGCTGGTGCTGTCCGACGTCCGGTTGCCCGCCGACTGCCTGCTGCCCCAGGCCTCCGGGTTGGCGGCGCCGCTGTCCTGCCTGTCCGAGGCCCGCTTCGGCATCGTCTTCGGCGCGATCGGCGCTGCCCGCGACTGCCTCGACACCACGCTGGCGTACGCCGCCGAGCGGACCGTGTTCGGTCGGCCGCTCGCTGGCTACCAGCTGACCCAGCGCAAGCTGGCAGACATGGCGCTGGAGCTCGGCAAGGGCATGCTGCTGGCGCTGCACCTGGGCCGCTGCAAGGACGCGGGCCGGCTGCGACCGGAGCAGGTGAGCCTCGGCAAGCTCAACAACGTCCGGGAGGCCCTGGCTATCGCCCGGGAGTGCCGCACGATTCTCGGCGCCAACGGCATCACGCTCGACTACCCGGTGATGCGCCACGCCAACAACCTCGAGTCGGTGCTGACCTACGAGGGAACCTCAGAGGTGCACACGCTCGTGGTCGGCCAGGCCCTCACCGGCCTCAGCGCCTTCCACTGACCATCCGCGACCTTCCGCCCGACCATCCGTGAGTTCCGGCGCGGACCGGTCAGGACGTCTGACGGTAGTAGGCGATCACCAGCGCTCCCCGCCGGGCGCCACCGCGCGCTCGGACCGACAGGGTGTGGCTGTCGGTCGAGTCGAAGCGATCGGTCTGCACGCCGCCGCCCGTCGAGCCGCTGAAGGAGCGACCGTCGGAGTACGCCACCAGCCGTCCCCCGACGCCCAGCTTCCACCATCCGTACCGCACCATCGTGGCGCGGTCGGATGCCGGAATCTGCAACGAGACCTGGCGCCCGTCGCTCACCGGCGAGATGAGGTAGTCGCCGAGCACGAACCGGCCCGGCTGGGTTCCCTCGAGCACCCGGGGCAGGGCGACACCGTGCGCCGTCACGGTTCGCCCGGTTCGGGCATACAAGGCCAGCCCGAACCGCGCCTTAGGGACGGTGACCTGCTTGCCCCGCAGCTCCAGCCGCATCGTGATCGTGAACGGCCGCCCCGGCCGGACCCCCGCTCGCTGCCACTGCGAAGCGTTCGCCTTGGAGCCGGACCCGATGCCGGTGGCGCCACTGGCGCCGGGCCGAGCCTGCGGCGAACAGCTGTGGCCATAGAAGTCCTTGCCGTTGACGGCCCAGAACATCATCAGCTGGGCGTTCTGCACGGCCCGGGGGTGGAAGTCCGCCGGCACGTTGCAATAGATGCTGGTGAGGACGTCGAGCGCAGGCAGGCTCAGCCGCCACCGAACTGTGCTCTCACCGGCGCGGTTCAGCCTGGACGCGATCAGCGTGTCACCGTCTATCCGCTGCGGGAACGACGCGGAAGCCTCCGGCGGGATGGACGGCACCGTGCTGGTGGCGGGTCCCACCGGCCTCGGCGACGCCGCCCGGTCGACGACGCTCGGCGCCAGGAGGACCGCCACTGCGGCGGCGAGGGCGGTGCCCGCGACGATTCCGGCGCGCCTCGCCCGGCGGTGGGCGGCGATCCGAGCGCGCACCCCCGTCAGGCGCTGCGAGACTTCCCCGCTGGAAGCAGACTCGGCCCGCGCCGAAAGCTCCTCGCGCAACTCGTCCACGTTCATCCCTGGCCCTCCTCTCCCGCCGGAACGGACGGGTCGATGCGTAGCGACCGCAGAGCCTTGCTGGTCTGGCTCTTGACCGTCCCCGCCGCCACCCCGAGGACCGCTGCGGTCTGCGCCTCGCTCAGGTCCTCGTAGAACCGCAGGACCACCACGGCCCGCTGCCGCTTCGGCAGCCTGACGACAGCGGCCCACAGATCGGTGCGCGCCGCCACGTCGACTTCGCTACCCTCGCTCTCCGGCAGCTCCGCGGTCGGGCGCTCACCGTTCCAACGGCGACGCCACCAAGAGGCGTAGGTGTTGACGAGGATCTTGCGCACGTACGGCTCGGGGCGGTCATCGATGCGACGCCACGCCCGCCAGGCCTTGGCCAGCGCCGTCTGCAGCAGGTCCTCGGCGAGACCGTGGTCGGAGGTCAGCAGGTAGGCCGTGCGCAACAGCGACTCGGAGCGAGCAACGACGAACGCGTCGAAGTCCACGCTCTCCTTCGTGGCGGCGCCACGAGAGTCGACCACCGTCGTCGCCTGGTGGTCTCGCATGCCGCTGCTTCCCTCCCCGGACGACGCCGCTGTCGCCCGCACCCCTCACTACCCGCGGGACCCGACGTCTGGTTGCCTCCGGCCGAGGAACGTTCAACCTCAACCGGCGTGGACCTGGCGCCCCCCGACGTAGGTCGCCACCACCCGAGCGTCGGCGACGGCCTCGGCCGGTCCGGCCAGGATGTCGCGATCCAGCACCGCCAGGTCGGCAAGCATGCCGACGTCGATGTGCCCGGTGGCGTCGGAGTGGTTCACCCAGGCCGATCCAGCGGTGTAGGCGGCCAACGCCGCCGACACCTCCAGCGCCTGCTCCGGCAGGAACGGCTCGGTCCCGACCGGGGCATCCGGCTGGACGCGGTTGACTGCGGTGTGGATCCCCTGCAACGGGTCGGGGCTGCTCACCGGCCAGTCACTGCCGGCCGCGAGCCGGGCTCCACTGCGGGCCAGTGAGGCGAACGGGTACTGCCAGCCTGTTCGCTCGGCGCCCAGAAAAGGAATCGTCATCTCGTCCATCTGGGGTTCGTGCGCGGCCCACAGCGCCTGCATGTTCGCGGCGACGTCCAGGGCCGCGAAGCGGGGCACGTCCGGTGGGGCGATGACCTGGATGTGCGCGATGTGGTGGCGGGCGTCGGTGGCACCGTTGGCGGCACGGGCCACCGCGAAGGCGTCCAGCGCCTCCCGGACCGCTCGGTCCCCGATGGCGTGTACGTGCACCTGGAAGCCGGCCGCGTCCAAGGCGGGGACGGCTTCGGACAGCGTTTCGGGGTCGACGAAGGACAGCCCCCGGTTGCCGGTTGCGGCGCCGCTGCGGTCGAGGTACGCGTCCAGCATCGCGGCGGTGAAGTTCTCCGCGATGCCGTCCTGCATGATCTTGACGCTGGTCGCAGCGAACCGCCCGGTGCGAAGCCTGTCCCGGCGCTCCACCAGCTCGGCGATCTGCTCGTTCCCGCGGTCGCGGTCCCACCACAAGGCCCCGACGACCCGAGCCGTCAGCCGGCCGTCTCGGGCCGTGCGCAGGTAGGCGGCCGAGGCGTCACCGAGGTTGGCGTACGAGCCAAGGATCGCGTCCTGCCACCCGGTGATGCCGAGGGAGTGCAGGTACGCCTGCGCCTCGAGCAGGGCCGCGACGTGGTCGGCCTCGGTGTCGGAGGGAAGCAGGTGGCCGACCAGCGTCATCGCCCCCTCGTGGAGCAGCCCGGTCGGCGACCCGTCGCTGGCGCGCTCGATGCGGCCGTCGGGCGGGTCCGGGGTGCTTGCCACGATGCCGGCGCGGTCCAACGCGCAGGTGTTCACCCACGCTCCGTGGTGGTCACGGTTGGGCAGGAAGACCGGTCGGTCGGGCAGGACCGCGTCCAGGTCGGTCGCGACCGGGGTCCCGCCAGGAAAGCTCGCCATCCCCCACCCCCCACCAGTGATCCACTCGCGCTCGGGATGCGCGTCGGCGTAGGACCGGATCGCCCGAAGGTAGGTGTCGCGTCCCTGCAGCTGCGAGAGGTCGCACCGCATCCGCTCCAGGCCCCCCTGAACCGGGTGGATGTGCGCGTCTACGAAACCCGGAACCAGGAGGCCGCCCGCAAGGTCGACGCGCCTGGTCCGCGGGCCGGCCAGGTCCGCGACCTCCGAGCCGCCCACCGCGACGATCCGGTCGCCGGCGACGGCCACCACGGCGTCGTGACCTAGGCGTTCGTGCCCGAGGACGGCACCACCCCCCAGCAGCAGGTCCGCCGGCATTCAGCGGCCCTCCAGCAGCGGACCCGCCGGATCGTGGGCGAGGCCGAGGCGCCGCGCCGCCAGCGCCGCCAGCGCCTCCAAGACGACCCGGTTCGCGAGCGCGGCGGTGATCTCGGCGTGGTCGTACGGCGGGGAGACCTCCACGACGTCGATCCCGACCACCGGCAGCTCCAGGCAGATCCGGCGGACCGCGTCGAGCAGCTGACGGGCCGAGAGGCCGCCGGGTTCCGGAGTGCCGGTGCCCGGCGCGTGGGCCGGGTCGCAGACGTCGACGTCGACGGAGAGGAAGACGCCCTGGCAGCCGTCGACCGCGATCTCGAACGCCTCGTCCAGGCAGGAGGCGAGGCCGCGCACGCCGATCTCGGTCATCTCGTACGAGCGCATCCGCTGCGCTGCCATCCATGCCAGCGTCTGCGGGCCCGGCCAGTAGCCTCGCAGGCCGATCTGCAGGAACCGGTCGCCGCGCAGCGCGCCGGACTCGATCAACCTCCGCATCGGCTGGCCATGCCCGTACAGCGAGCCGAACTCGATGTCGCCGGTGTCCGCGTGGGCGTCGAAGTGCAGCATCGACACCGAGCCGAACCCGTGGTGACGAGCCACCCCGGTGGCATCCGGAAGCGTGATCGTGTGGTCTCCGCCGAGGACCAGCGGTATCGCAGCGGTGCGCGACACCTCGTACACGGCATCCTCCAGCGCTCGGATCGAGCGCTCCACGTCGCCGGAGTACATCTCGACGTCCCCGGCGTCACGGACCACGAGGTCGGCCAAGGCATCGGTGCGCAGTGCCAGGTGCGGTCGAGAGCCGTCGTGCGGCAGGTAGTCGGTGGCGCGGATCGCCTGGGGCCCGAAGCGGGCGCCGGGCCGGGAGGAGGTGCCGCCGTCGAACGGGGCTCCCACGACGACCACGTCGGCGCCGGCCAGCGAGCCTCGGTCCGCGAGGTCGCAGCGGGGTACGCCGAGGAACGTCAGGTCGGGGCCGTACTGCGCGCCGTATCGTGCCATCAGCCGCCTCCCACAACGGATTCCGTCGCCACGTACCGAAAACTAGTCGGATGTGCGACATGATGCGAGCGATGGCAACGGATCCGCTTGCTCCCGACGGCTGGGCTGCGTCAGACTGGCACTCATGAACAGCAATCCCGGCCAAGACGACGCTGCCCTGCAGCGTGCGGCCAAGGACCACCTGTGGATGCACTTCACCCGCCACTCCGCCTTCGAGGTCGGTGACGTGCCGACGATCGTGCGAGGGGACGGCGCCTACATCTACGACTCCAAGGGCAAGCGCTACCTCGACGGGCTGGCCGGGCTCTTCGTGACCCAGGTGGGTCACGGCCGCACCGAGCTGGCCGAGGCCGCGGCCAAGCAGGCCAGCGAGCTCGCGTTCTTTCCGCTGTGGTCCTATGCGCATCCGACCGCGATCGAGCTTGCCGAGCGCCTCGCCGGGTACACCCCGGGTGACCTGAACCGCATCTTCTTCACCACCGGCGGCGGGGAGGCCGTCGAGAGTGCGTGGAAGCTGGCCAAGCAGTACTTCAAGCTGGTTGGCAAGCCGACCAAGCACAAGGTGATCAGCCGAGCCATCGCCTACCACGGCACACCGCAGGGCGCGCTGTCGATCACCGGTCTGCCCGGCATGAAGGCGCCGTTCGAACCGCTGGTCCCGAGCACCTTCCGGGTGCCGAGCACGAACTTCTACCGCGCGCCGGAACACTCCGACGACCTCGAGGCGTTCGGCCGCTGGGCGGCCGACCGGATCGGCGAGGTCATCGAGTTCGAAGGCCCCGACACGGTGGCCGCGGTCTTCTTGGAGCCGGTGCAGAACTCCGGAGGCTGCTTCCCACCGCCGCCGGGCTACTTCGCGAGGGTGCGAGAGATCTGTGACGAGTACGACGTCCTGCTCGTCTCCGACGAGGTGATCTGCGCCTTCGGCCGGCTGGGCGAGATGTTCGGCGCGCAGCGCTACGGCTACCAGCCGGACATCATCACCTGCGCCAAGGGGCTGACCTCCGGCTACTCACCGCTCGGGGCGATGATCGCCAGCGACAAGCTGATGGAGCCGTTCTTGTCCGGGGCCACGATGTTCGCCCACGGGTACACCTTCGGTGGCCACCCCGTCTCGACCGCGGTGGCGATGGCGAACCTCGACATCTTCGAGCGCGAACAGCTTCCCCAGCACGTCCGCGACACTGAGGCCGACTTCCGGGCGACGTTGGAGAAGCTGCTCGAGCTGCCGATCGTCGGGGATGTCCGCGGGGACGGCTTCTTCTACGGCATCGAGCTGGTCAAGGACAAGGCGACCAAGGAGACGTTCGACGACGACGAGTCGGAGCGGCTGCTGCGGGGCTTCTTGTCACGGGCGTTGTACGAGGCGGGCCTGTACTGCCGAGCCGACGACCGCGGCGACCCGGTGGTGCAGCTGTCACCACCGCTGATCTGCACCCAGCAGCACTTCGACGAGATCGAGCAGATCCTGCGCTCGGTGCTGAGCGAGGCGTGGGGACACCTCTGAGTAATATTGCACAAAGTAGTGCCTCATTTACGCTGGGTGGTCATACTGAGGGCGTAGTGCCGGGTGCAACCCGGCTCGGGCTCGGGAGGGACCATGCAGCGGACCTGGCCGCCGATCACGGCAGGCTGAGGGCACTCCGCCTGTCTCAGGCGGGTGAGCGCCGTCGCCGGCCGAGTTCGAGGCCCACGACGACCAGCACCGACACCAAGAACATCGATGTGCCGATGACGTTGATCTGAGGGGGGATCTCGCGTCGCGACGACCCCCACACGTACATCGGGAACGTCGTGGTCTGCCCGGCCACCAGGTTGGTGATGATGAAGTCGTCGAACGACAGCGAGAACGCCAGCAACGCCGCACCCAAGATGCCCGGGAACACCAGCGGGAACGTCACTCGCCAGAACGTCTGCCACTCGTTCGCATACAGGTCCATCGCCGCCTGCTCCAGCCGGCCGTCGAGCCCGGCCAGGCGCGCCTTGACGGTGACGACGACGAACGACAGGCAGAACATGATGTGCGCGACGAGGATCGTCGAGAAGCCGAGCTGGCCGGCGAACCCGGCGGTGACGAACAGGGCCAGCAGCGACGAGCCCATCACGATCTCCGGTGAGGCCATCGGGAGGAAGATCGTGACGTTGGCGGCGGCTCTGCCCCGGAAGCGGTGACGCACCATCGCGAACGCCATCAACGTGCCGAGCACGGTGGCTCCGATGGTCGCCAGCAGGCCGATCTGCAGGCTGGTCTTGACCGCCGCGCACATGCCGTACGAGGCACACGGGTCGGTCCAGTTGCTCCAGGTGAAACCGCTGAACTGGTAGGCGATGTCGGCGGAGTTGTCGAACGACATCAAGACGACGACGAGGATCGGAACGAACATGTAGAGCAGCACGAGCAGCCCGAGGAACAAGATCACGTGGTCGGTGATCCAGCGTCCCACCCGCACCAGCGCCGCGTTCACAACAGCTCCTCGGTGCCGGCGCGCCTGATGTAGACCATCACCATCGCGACGATCAGCACCATCAGCGTCACCGACAAGGCCGCGGCCGCTGGGTAGTCGCCGGCCCCGAACAGGCCCTGGATCCGGTTTCCGATCATCGTCTGCTGCGGGGTTCCCAGCAAGGAGACGTTGATGTAGTCACCGGCAGCCGGGATGAACGTCAGCAGCGTCCCGGCCACCACCCCGGGCATCGACAGCGGCAGCGTGACGTTGCGGAAGCCCTGGATCGGGTTGGCGTAGAGGTCGCCGGCGGCCTCGATCAGACGGTGGTCGACCTTTTCCAGGCTGGCGTACAGCGGCAGCACCATGAACGGCAGGAAGTTGTACGTCAGCCCGGTGATCACCGCCAGGCTGGTGCTGAGGATTCGCCCCTGTGGGAGCGGCAGGTGCAAGAAGTTCAGCGTGTCCACTACCACCCCGTGGTCGGCCAGGATCATCTTCCACGACAGCGTGCGGATCAAGAAGCTGGTGAAGAAGGGGGCGATCACCGCCACCAGCATCAGGTTCTTCCAGCGCCCGGCCTTGAACGCCATCGCGTACGCCAGCGGATAGCCCAGCAGCAGGCAGAACATGGTGGCCAGCCCGGCGTACCACAGCGACCGCAAGAACTCCGGCGCGTACGTCGAGATCGCCTGGGCGTAGTTGCCGAAGGCGAACGCCATCCGGTAGCCGGTCTCGAGCGTCCCGCTGGGGTCGTACAGGCTGGTGCTGATCAGCGTCGCGATCGGGACGACGAAGAACAAGATAAGCCACAGGCCGCCCGGCGTGAGCAGGACGTATCCGGTCCAGCGCCGGCGACCCCGCGCGCCCGCAGGCTGCTTGGTGGGACCGCCGGGAACGCGGGTCGCTGTGCTCACACGTCCGCCTGGGGGTCTCGCATCCCGGCGTGAGCGTCCTGTGCGGCGTCTAGGACGAACGTGTGCTCGGGGCGCCAGCTCAGGTCGACCCGCTCACCGGCGCGCAGCAGCGGGCGGCTGCCGGTGTTCTGTTCGAAGGCGGTGAGCTCCTGGCCCCAGGGCATCGCCACGAGGTACTGCGTGCTGACCCCGGTGAAGCTGACGTCGCTGATCGTGCCACCCGACAGCCGGTTCGTCGCCTCTGCCGGCCCGTCGGACGGCGAGCACACGACGACCTTCTCCGGGCGCACCCCCACCCACACCTTGCCGGACTGTACGCGGGCCCTGCTGGTGGGCACCTTCAGCGTCGACCCTTGCACGTCGGCCGCAAGCTCCGCGCCGCCGCCGGAACCGCGGATCTCCCCCCCGATCAGGTTGGACTGCCCGAGGAAGTTGGCGACGAACGTCGTCGTCGGGTTTTCGTAGAGCTCGGCCGCCGGGCCCATCTGCTCGATGACACCGGCGTTCATCACCGCGACCGTGTCGGCCATCGTCATAGCCTCCTCCTGGTCGTGGGTGACGTGGACGAAGGTGAGCCCGACCTCGGTCTGGATGCGTTTCAGCTCGATCTGCATCTGCCGGCGCAGCTTGAGGTCGAGGGCACCGAGCGGTTCGTCGAGCAGCAGCACCTGGGGGGAGTTGATCAGGGCCCGCGCCAGCGCGACGCGCTGCTGCTGGCCGCCGGAGAGCTGCGCGGGCCTCCGTTTGGCGTAGCCGGCCAGCTCGACCAGCTCCAGCAGTTGCGTGACCTGAGAGCGCACGTCGCGCTTCCCCTGGCGTTTCAGCCCGAACGCGACGTTGTCCGCCACGTTGAGATGGGGGAACAGCGCGTAGTTCTGGAAGACCGTGTTCACCGGCCGCTTGTACGGGCGCAGTGCGGTGATCTCCCGCTCACCCAGCCAGATCCGGCCCGAAGTCGGCTCATCCAGGCCGGCGACCATGCGCAACGTCGTCGTCTTGCCGCAACCGGACGGGCCGAGCAGCGCGAAGAACGAGCCCGCCGGCACGGTCAAGGTGAGGTCGTCGACGGCGGTGAACTCCCCGAAACGCTTGGTCACAGAATCCAGTCGCAGGTCGGCTCCGGCGGCGCTGGAGGACCCGGCCGGCGCCTCCGGTTCGGTGGCGATCGTTGCTCCGACGCTCACTGCTCAGCCTCCGATAACCTGCTGGAAGTCGCTCTCGTACTGGCGCGAGGTGGCCTCGTCGAGGGCCATGAACCCGTGCGTGTTCGACAGCATCTGGTCGTCGGGGAAGATCAGCGGGTTGTCGACCAGGCTCTTGTCCACCTTCGCCATGGCCTCGCGTGCCCCTTGCACCGGGCAGATGTAGTTGACCCAGGCGGCCAGCCGGGCAGCGACCATGGGGTCGTAGTAGTAGTTCATCAGCATCTCGGCGTTGGTCTTGTGGCTCGCCTTGTTGGGCACCAGCATGTTGTCGCTCCACAGCGACATGCCTTCCTCGGGCTGCGCGAACTTGATGTGCGGGTTGTCGGCCTGGACGATGATGACGTCACCGGACCACGCCTCGCATGCCGAGATGTTTCCGGCGGTCAGGTCCTGCAGGTAGTTGTTGCCGTTGAACGCGCGGATCTGGCCGTCGTTGACCACCTGCTGGAGCTTGTCCAGCGCCGTGCCCCACTCGTCGGAGCTGAACTTCTCCGGGTCGGCTCCGGTCACGAGCAGCATGAACAGCATGGTGTCGCGCATTTCGGTGAGCAGGGTGACCTTGCCCTTGAGGGCGCTGCTGGTGATCAGCTCCTCGAAGCTGCCGACCTTGCCGATGAGCTGCTCGTTGTAGGCGATGCCGGTCAGACCGCTCTGCCACGGGACGCTGTAGTCGCGGTGCGGATCCCAGGCGGGGCTCTGCAGGCTGGAGGACAGGTTGGCGTCGACGTTGGGCATCTTGGAGTGGTCCAGCTTCTGCAGCCAGCCCAGGTTGATCATCCGCGCGGCCATCCAGTCGGTGAGCACGAACAGGTCGCGGTTGGTCGGCTCGCAGGCTCCGAGCTGGTTGCGAACCTTCTCGAAGAACTCGGTGTTGTCGTTGACGTCGGTGTTGTAGTTGACCTTGATGCCGGTCTTCTTCTCGAAGTCCTGCAGCGTCGGGAGGATGGTGACCTTGGATCCGTTGCGTACGACGCGCTTTTGGTCCATGTACGCCGGCCAGTTCGAGAAGTTGAGCACCTTCTGCGTCGACGACGAGTCCGTGCTGACGCAGGAGCTCGAGGTCTGCTTCGCCGCCGGCGTGCCGCAGGCGCTCAGCGCACCTCCCCCCGCCACGGCCAGCGCCGACAGCGACATGCCACGCAGGAACGATCGTCTGCTGAGGGGGGAAGGGCGACTGTTCATCCGCTGCGACCTTTCGCGTTTCCCGTCCGGCTCGGGACCGGACGGCTTGCCCGCCAGCATGCGTCATCGCTCACGCGTTTCCCACCAGTGGTCTGCGAGAACTGTTCGACCTGGGCGACTTAGCCTCGCATCGTGACATGAGGCGCCCGCCCACACAAGTGATTCCGTCGCGTCGTCGCGCCGCCACGACGAAAACCGATTCGTCGCCGCTTGCCGGGGTCGGCCCCAACCGTCACCATGACGTCATGGTTACCCGACCGCTCAGGCCGGCCTCGGGCACCGAACGGGGCCAGCGCGGCACCGGACTCGACGCCATGTCCAAGGGCATCATCGAGCAGCTGCAGCAGGACGGCCGCCGCCCGTACGCGGCGATAGGCAAGGCGGTCGGCCTGTCCGAGGCCGCGGTCCGGCAGCGGGTACAACGGCTCATCGACACCGGCGTCATGCAGATCGTGGCCGTCACCGATCCGTTGGAGCTGGGGTTCGCCCGGCAGGCGATGATCGGGATCACCGTCGAGGGGCCGCTGGAGCCGGTCGCCGACGAGCTGGCCGAGATGTCCGAGATCGACTACGTCGTGGTCACGGCGGGTGGGTTCGACCTGCTGGCCGAGGTGGTGTGTGAGAGCGACGAGCACCTGCTCGACGTGCTCTCCAACCGGATCCGCACGATCAGCGGAGTCCGGACGACGGAGTCGTTCGTCTACCTCAAGCTGCGCAAGCAGACGTACTCGTGGGGTGTCCGCTGACCTCTGCTGGCTGCTATCGGCAGCTCTCGCTGTGGCACGAGACGGCGGCCGACGACTGGGTTCCTCGCCCACCGCTGCCGGGATCGTTCGACTGCGACGTCGCCGTCGTCGGCGCCGGCTTCACCGGCCTGTGGACGGCGTACTACCTCAACCGCGCCGATCCCAGCCTGCGGGTGGTCGTCGTGGAGCGGGAGGTCGCCGGCTTTGGTGCCTCGGGCCGCAACGGCGGTTGGTGCAGCGCCCTGTTCCCCGCCTCCCTGGACGGCGCGCCCCTGATGAGGCGCGCGCTCGAGGACGCCGTGGTCGAGGTGGGACGGGTCTGCGAGCGCGAGCACATCGACGCCCACTACACGCGCGGCGGCACGGTCGTGCTGGCTCGGACCCCGGTGCAGCTGGGGCGGGCCCGAGCCGACGTGGCTCGAGCCCGAGCCTCGGGGCAAGGACCCGAGGCGCTCGCGTTCTTGACGGCGACGCAGGCGCGTCGCCAGCTGGACGGCGCCAACACGCTGGGAGGGACCTTCACCCCTCACTGTGCGGCCGTTCATCCCGCTCGGCTGGTGCGCGGGCTCGCCCGGGCCGTGGAGGCCGGCGGCGTCGCCATCCACGAGCAGACCCCGGTACTGCGCATCGAACCGGGAGTGGTGCGCACCGACGCCGGTGTGCTGCGGGCCGAGGTCGTCGTCCGTGCCACGGAGGGCTACACCGCGAGACTGCCCGGTCATGAGCGTGGCCTCGCACCGGTCTACTCGTTGATGGTGGCCACCGAGCCGATTCCCGACGACGTGTGGGCGACGATCGGGCTGTCGGACCGGCAGACGTTCAGCGACGGCCGGCACCTCATCATCTACGGTCAGCGCACGCTTGACGGCCGGATCGCCTTCGGCGGGCGGGGGGCGCCGTACCACTTCGGCTCCCGGATCCGGCCGGAGTACGACCGGGAGCCCGGCGTCTTCGCCGACCTGCGCGCCACCCTGCTGGACCTGCTGCCGCAGCTGCGCGGCGTCTCGTTCACCCATGCCTGGGGCGGTGCACTGGGGGTGCCGCGGGACTGGCGGGCGTCGGTCGGCCTGGACCGGACGACGGGCCTGGCGTGGGCCGGCGGCTACGTGGGCGACGGTGTCGGCGCGTCCAACCTGGCCGGTCGCACGCTCGCCGACCTCATTCTCGACGCGCAGACAGAGCGAGCGTCGCTGCCGTGGGTCAACCACAAAAGCCCCCGCTGGGAGCCGGAGCCGCTGCGCTGGGCGGGGGTGAACCTCGGGCTGCGGGCGATGACACTCGCCGATCTGGAGGAGGCGCGGACCTCCCGCCCCAGCCTGCTCGCCAAGGCGATGGCCCCGCTGGTCGGCGGCCACTGACCCGCTAATCGGGTTGCGCCGCCCGGCCGAGGGCGGCGACCATGAGTCCGCGAGCAGCCGCGCCGCGCCCGAACCGAGAAGGAGGCCCCGATGTCCACGACTGTCCATGGGGTCGTCCGCGTCCCCTCGTTCCCGGCGCCCATCGCCTGACCCTGCCACGTGGGCGCTCCTGCCTTCGGAGTTCCCACCCATGTCGGTTCCCCCCGCCCCTGCCTTACCCCCCTTCCGCTTCGACTTCACCGCGCCCGACGAGCTCGACGAGGACCAGCGCTGGTCCACCTGGTCTTCGGTGGAGCGCCTCGCGCGCGGCCCCCAGCCACATCCGGACTGGGTCGTCACCGACGACGCCGCCGTCGACACCGAGCTGGGTGTCCTCAAGACCGGCAAGGAGGCCGATGTCTTCCTGCTGGATCGGGCGGTCCCAGGTGACCCCCGGCGCCGCTGTGTGCTGGCCGCCAAGCGCTACCGCACCCAGGAGCACCGCACGTTCCGTCGCAGCGCCGCCTACACCGAGGGACGAAAGACCCGCAACACCCGAGACGCCCGCGCCATGGCGAACAAGACCGGGCACGGCCGGGTCGTGGCGTCCGGCCAGTGGGCGGCGGCTGAGTTCAACGCGCTGCGCCGGCTCTGGTCGGCCGGGGTGCCGGTGCCGTACCCGGTGCAGGTCGACGGGACCGAGCTGTTGATGGAGCTGATCACCGTCGACGGGGCGCCGGCCCCGCGGCTGGTGCAGACCCGGCCCGGTGCCGGCCTGCTGGGGAGCTACTTCGATCAGCTGCGGGAGGCGATGGCGGCCCTGGCTCGAGCCGGCTGGGCGCACGGCGACCTCTCGGCGTACAACCTGCTGGCGCAGGGCGATCGACTGGTGCTGATCGACCTGCCGCAGGTCGTCGACATCGTCGGGAACCCGCAGGGGATGGAGTTCTTGCTGCGCGACTGCCGCAACGCGTGCGCGTGGTTCGGCTCTCGCGGCCTCGACGTCGACGCGGAGTCGCTGTTCGGCGAGCTGGTGGCGCAGGCGCTGTAGCCTCCGAACCCGCAAAGGAGGTCGGGTGCGCAGACGTCGCCAGGTGCTCGAGATCGAGACGTTGGCGCAGTTCGACGCCGCCGCTGGTGCCGGGCGCTCGATGCACGGGTGGCGGGTCCAGTCGGTCGACCTGCGAGCGCGCGACGCCGTGCTGCGGCGGCTCGACGCCGCGGGGGCGATGTTCTTGGGCTGCACCCTGGCACCCGACACGGCAGACGAGCTGCGCCGCCGGGGCGCGCTGCTGTTCCCCCGGCTTCCGGACGTGCCGTTCGATCCGTACCGGGCGCGGCTCTACTCCCCCGCTGAGCTGTACGACGCGATCGGCACCGGTGGGTACGAGGACTGCCTGGACGGTCGGGTGTACGCCTGGACCCGAGCCAACGGCCGGCGCGGTGACCTCGCGGCGTCTCTCGCCACGACCCTGCACGACCACAGCATCGAGGAGTCCCTCGACGACCTGCTGGCAGCGGGACCAACCAGCTGCGTGGGTGTGATGGGCGGTCACGCCACCGAGCGCGGGGACGAGTCGTACCGACAGGCGGCCGTCCTCGGCCGGGAGCTGAGCAGGGAGGGGTTCACGGTCATCACCGGCGGTGGCCCCGGCGCGATGGAGGCCGCCAACCTGGGTGCGTACCTCGCCGGCCGATCGGCCGCCGAGGTCGCGGCGGCGATCGACCACCTGACCCGCTGCCCGGGCTTCGTCGACTCCCGAACCGACTGGGCCCGAGTCGCTCGCGACGTGCTCGACCAGCACCCGGGCGGGCGGTGCAACATCGGGATCCCGACCTGGTTCTACGGCCATGAACCGCCGAACCTGTTCGCGACGGCGATCGCGAAATACTTCCAGAACGCCCTGAGGGAGGCCGTCCTGGTGGCCAGGTGCGACGCGGGGATCGTCTACCTGCCAGGTGCGGCCGGCACCGTCTCGGAGATCTTCGCCGACGCCTGCGAGAACTACTACGCCGCGGAGTCGGCGGTGGCGCCGATGGTGCTGCTCGGGGTCGAGTACTGGCAACGACGTCTGCCGGCCTGGTCCCTGCTGGCCCGGCTGGGGAAGGGCCGAAGCATGGCCGGGCGGATCAGCTGCGTCGACTCCGTTCCCGCCGCCGTGGAAGCGTTGCGGTCGAGGGCAGCTCAGCCCTGGGCCGCCAACTGACCACAGGCGGCGTCGATCTCGCGGCCACGCGTGTCACGCACCGTCGTGGGGATGCCGGCGTCACGCAGCCGGCGCGCGAACTCGCGCTCGTCACGCGGACGGGACGCGGTCCAGCGCGACCCGGGCGTCGGGTTCAGCGGGATGAGGTTGACGTGCACCCAGCCGCGCCGGTCGTACGAGCGCAGCAACCGGCCCAGCAGGTCCGCCCGCTCCGGCTGGTCGTTGACGTCTCGCATCAGCGCGTACTCGATCGACACCCGGCGACCGGTGGCGCGGGCGTACTCCCACGCCGCCTGCACCACCTCGCGTACCGGCCAGCGGGTGTTGACGGGGACGAGCTCGTCGCGCAGCTCGTCGTCCGGGGCGTGCAGCGACAACGCCAAAGTGACCGGTAGCCCCTCGGCCGCGAGCTGGTGAATTCGCGGGACGAGCCCGACGGTGGAGACGGTGACTCCGCGCGCGGACATGCCGAGCCCGTCGGGCACCGCGTCGGTGATCCGCCGGATTGCGGTGAGCACGGCGCGGTAGTTGGCCAACGGCTCGCCCATGCCCATGAACACCACGTTGCTGGGGCGCCCGGCGACGCGAGCGGCGGCAACCACCTGCTCGACGATCTCGGCGGGCGAGAGGTTGCGCTGCAGCCCCGCCTGTCCGGTCGCGCAGAACGGGCAGGCCATCCCGCACCCGGCCTGAGATGAGGCGCACAGTGTCGTCCGGTCCGGGTAGCGCATCAGCACCGACTCGACCAGCGCCCCGTCGAACAGCCGCCATAGCGTCTTGCGGGTCATGTCCTCGTCGGCGGTCAGCGTGCGAACCGGTGTCAGCAGCGCCGGCAGCAACTCGCGGGCCAACAGGTCGCGGCGACCTCTCGGGAGGTCGGTCAGCTGCGCCGCGTCGGCGGTGAAACGCCCGAAGTAGTGCACCGACAGCTGCCTGGCCCGGAACCTCGGCTCGCCGAGCGCGTCGACAGCCACCTGTCGTTCCGCCATCGTAAGGTCCGCCAGGTGCCGTGGCGGACGTCGCCGGCCGACGGGGTCGGCCGGCACGAGTGGCAGCGTCGACGACATGGCGTCACAGTCTTCCACGTTGTGGGTTCAGGCTCGTCTGACTAGTCCGTGTAGAGGCAGAACGGGGCCCCGCCGGATCCAGCAGCACCCGAACGTTGTCCTGCGGCTGGTGCTCGGCCAACTCCGCACCCAAACCGAGCGCGTGTCCCCGGCTGCTTCCAGGAATCGGATCGCCACCACGATTCGCCGAACCAACCGCTGTGACCTTCGGCTCGTCGGCCGTCACGGGACGCGACGTTTCCTACCACTCCCCCCAGTGGCGCCGCACGACCGCCGGGCCATCCAGGGGTACCTCGAGCAGCGCCAGATCGGGCAGCTGCATGGCTTGCCAAGCGCCCAGATCCGGCGGCCGCTCGGTGAGGGCGGCGACGAGCAGCGTCCACGCCGTCCCGTGCCCCACCAGGACCACGTCTCCACCAGTTCGGGCGTCGAGCAGCCGCCGTGCCGCGCGTACAACGCGACCGGTGGTAGCGGCCGCCGGCTCCCAGCCGGGGGCGGCCGGAACGTTCGGGGCGAGCACCGAACGCCGTACCAGTGCAGCGAACTCGGCGGGATCCTCGTACCACACCGTCGGCCGAGCGGCCTCGCCCAGGTCGTCGACGACCTCCACCGGCTCATCGGTTAGCAGCCGGGCGGTACCCGATGCCTTGGGCTCCGGCGAGCAGTACCACGCGGCGCCCGTCGGCAGCTCCGGCCGGAGTGCCGCGACCTCCGCGCCAGCCCACGGCGCCAGCGCCCACGCCGCCGCCGGCTGCCCGGGATCAACCAGCGGCCGCCCGTGCCGCACCAGCCACAGCCGGGTCAAGACACCGGCACTAGCACCTGCAGGATCACCCACGACACCGGCGCCACGAACAGCAGCGAGTCCAGCCGGTCCATCAGCCCACCGTGACCGGGCAACAGCGAGCCCATGTCCTTCAGGCCCAGGTCGCGCTTGACCAGCGACTCCACAAGGTCACCCAGCGTGGCCACGGCGGCGGCCGCCACGCCGAGCCCGACGCCCACCCACCAGCGCCCGCCGAGGCCGTACGCCACCGCCAGCCAGCCGACGACGCAGCAGGTGGCCACCGACCCGGCGAAACCCTCCCACGACTTCTTCGGGCTGATCACCGGCGCCATCGGATGCCGGCCGAGCCAGGCCCCGACCGCGTAGCCGCCGATGTCCGAAGCGGTCGTGACAAGGACGTACGTGGTGACCCGCCAGGCGCCGTCGTCTGCCGCGAGCAGCAGTGCCACGAAGGCCGCCAGCAGCGGCACGTACGCCGCGACCAGCACCCCCGCCGACGCGTCCCGGACGTAACCGGCGGCTCCCGCACCGAGCCGCCACACCAGGGACCCGACGACGGTCAGCCCGAAGGCGAGCGACAGCGCCGCAGCGCCGCCGAGATAGGCGCCGACGACCATCGCTACCCCGCCGACGCCGACCGGCACCAGCGGGACCCGGGTGGGGCCGGTCCCGAGCGCCTTGGACAGCTCCCAGATCGCAACCAGCACCGCCACCACGAGCACGCCGACGAAGGCGGTCTTGACGATGAACAGCGCTGCCAGGATCAGCCCGGCCAGCACCAACCCGACCACGATCGCGACGGGCAGGTTGCGGCCGGCTCGGCCCACTCCGGCACCAACGGTCGCCCCCGGCGGCGTGGCGCCGGGGTTGTCCGCCGGCGACTCGGGAGCAGGGTGCGGCCGGCTCACACCTCGAGCAGCTCGGCTTCCTTGTGCTCGAGCAGGTCGTCGATCCCGTCGACGTGCTTCTTGGTCAGCCCCTCGAGGCGCTTCTCGGCTCCGGTGACGTCGTCCTTGCCGACGTCACCGTCTTTTTCCAGCTTGTCCAGCGCTTGTTTGGCGGTGCGGCGGATGTTGCGTACTGACACCCGGGCCTCCTCGGCCTTGCTACGCGCGAGCTTGATGTACTCCTTGCGGCGTTCCTCGGTCAGCTCCGGCAGCACCACCCGCAGCACGTTGCCGTCGTTCGCCGGGTTCACCCCGAGGTCGGAGTCGCGGATGGCCCGTTCGATCGCGCCGACGGAGCTCTTGTCGTACGCGGAGATCACGACCACGCGCGGTTCGGGGATGTGGAAGGAGGCGAGCTGCTGGATGGGCGTCGGGCTGCCGTAGTAGTCGGCGGCGATCTTGGCAAACATGGCTGGATGTGCGCGCCCGGTGCGGATGGCGGCGAAGTCCTCCTTGGCCACCTCGACGGCCTTGTCCATCTTGGCGCCGGCCTCGCGCAACGTCTCGTCGATCACCAGGACCTCACCTCAGCTCGGGGGTGCGCAGTCATCCGGGGTGCACCAAGGTGCCGATCTTCTCACCCCGCACGGCGCGGGCGATGTTCCCCTCGGTGGTGAGGTCGAAGACCCGGATCGGCAGCGCGTTGTCGCGGCACAGGCTGAACGCGGTGGCGTCGGCCACCTTCAGACCGCGCTGCAGCACCTCGGTGAACGTCATCGTGTCGAACTTGACGGCGTCGGGGTGGGTGCGTGGATCTGCGTCGTACACGCCGTCGACACCGTTCTTGGCCATCAGCAGCACGTCGCAGGCGATCTCGAGGGCGCGCTGGGCCGCCGCGGTGTCGGTCGAGAAGTACGGCATGCCGACCCCGGCACCGAAGATCACGACGCGGCCCTTCTCGAGGTGGCGCTCGGCGCGGCGTGGGACGTACGGCTCGGCGACCTGGCCCATCGCGATCGCGGTCTGCACCCGGGTGGGCGCCCCGGACTTCTCCAGGAAGTCCTGCAACGCCAGGCAGTTCATCACGGTGCCGAGCATCGCCATGTAGTCGGCGCGGGCACGGTCCATGCCGTGCTGTGACAGCTCCTGGCCGCGGAAGAAGTTCCCGCCCCCGACCACGACCGCCACCTGCACACCGCCCGCGACGACCTCGGCGACCTGGCCGGCGATGGAGGCGACGACGTCGGGGGCGACCCCGATCTCTCCGCCGCCGAACACCTGGCCCGAGAGCTTCAGGAGCACGCGCGAGTACGCCATGGCTGGCGCCGGTGGGGTCAGCGGATGATCTGTGGGTCGGGTGCTCACGCTCGGCCTCCTCGCTGCTCTGACTGGGCGCAGTCTGCCTCAGCCGGCGCCCACCTCGAAGCGGGCGAAGCGCTTCACGCTCACGCCGGCCTCGTCGAGCACGGCCCCGACGGTGCGCTTGGGTTCCTGCACCGACGGCTGATCGAGCAGCACCACTTCTTTGAAGAAGCCGCTCAGCCGGCCCTCGACGATCCGCGGCAACGCCTGCTCCGGCCTGCCCTCCTCGCGAGCGGTCGCCTCGGCGATCTCCCGCTCCTTCGCGACGACGTCGTCCGGCACCTCCTCGCGCGCGACGTAAACCGGCCGCATCGCGGCGATCTGCATGGCCGCGCCGCGGGCCGCCTCCACGTCCTCGCCCTCGTACTCCACGAGGACCCCGACGGCGGGCGGCAGGCCGGTGGAACGACGGTGCATGTACGTCGCGACCCGGCCGTCGTAGGCCGCCACCCGTCCCAGCTGCAGCTTCTCGCCGATGACTGCGGCGAGGGCGGCGATGTTCTCCTCGACGGTCTTGCCGTCAGCAAGGGACTGGGCGAGCAGCTCCGCCGCATCCGCCGGCTTAGTCCCGGACGCATGCGCGACGATGTCGGCCGCGAGCTGGCGGAACTCCTCGTTCTTGGCCACGAAGTCGGTCTCGCAGTTGAGCTCGACCATCGCGCCGTCGGCCGCGGCGACGAGCCCGGCGGAGGCGTGGCGCTGGGCGCCACGCTGGGCGACCTTGGCCTCGCCCTTGATGCGCAGCAGCTCGACGGCCTTGTCCATGTCACCGTCGGTCTCGGTGAGGGCCCGCTTGGCATCCATCATCCCCGCACCGGTGCGGTCGCGGAGCGCCTTGACGTCGGTGGCGGAGACGCCGCTCATGATGCGGGCGCAGTCTCCGGCGCCTCCGCCGGTGTCTGCGCCACGTCGGTGGCCGGGGCGTCCCCGGGGGTGGCGTCGATGGCAGGCGCGCTGCTGCGTGGGTCGACGGCGGGCGCCGCGGTGTCGTCGTCGGGCCCGGGCAGCACCGAGCCGTCGTCGCGGTCGGCGGCAACAGCCCCGGTAGCGCTCGGCACCGGGTCGGCGGGTTCGGGTGTCGTGGCGGGCTCGGCGGCGGAGCCTTCGAGCAGCTCGCGCTCCCACTCCGCCAGCGGCTCCTCGGCACCCAGCTCGGCCCCGGCCGGCTCCTCCCCAGTCCGCACCCCGGCCCGGGCCAGCAGCCCCTCGGCGACGGCGTCGGCGACGACCCGCGTCAGCAGCGTGACCGACCGGATCGCGTCGTCGTTGCCCGGGATCGGGTAGCTGACGTCGTCGGGGTCGCAGTTGGAGTCGAGGATCGCGACGATCGGGATGCCGAGCTTCTTGGCCTCCTCGACCGCCAGGTGCTCCTTGTTCGTGTCCACGATCCACACCGCCGAGGGGGTCCGAGTCATGTCGCGGATCCCTCCGAGGCTCCGATCGAGCTTGGCGCGCTCCCGCTTCAGCTGCAGCAGCTCCTTCTTCGTCTTGCCGCTGCCGGCCACGTCGTCGAAGTTGATCTCGTCGAGCTCCTTCAGCCGTTGCAGCCGCTGGTGGACGGTCTGGAAGTTCGTCAGCATCCCGCCCAGCCAGCGTTGGTTGACGTACGGCATCCCGACCCTCATCGCCTGCTCGGCGATGGCCTCCTGGCCCTGCTTCTTGGTGCCGACGAACATCACCGAGCCGCCCCGGGACACGGTGTCCTTGACGAACCCGTACGCCCGGTCGATGTAGGACAGCGACTGCTGCAGGTCGATGATGTAGATGCCGTTGCGCTCGGTGAAGATGTAGCGCTTCATCTTCGGGTTCCACCGCCGGGTCTGGTGCCCGAAGTGGACGCCGCTCTCGAGCAGCTGCCGCATGGTGACGACGGCCATGGCCGTTGCTCCTTCGTCGTGGTTTGCCGCACCGGCGGGACCGGTGCCCTGTCGCCCTACGCGCGACCCACCCCGGCGGTGCCGGGGACCACGGGCCTCGCCCCGCCGTTCGGCGGGCACGCGGGCGTGCGAAGTCGGCTCTTGCGAAGCCGCTGGCGCGAGTGTACGGCAGCCGCGGTCGCCGCTGCGAATCCACAACCGGCCGCCGCGAGCACCCATCCCGGCGCGGCCGGGACCACCCTGGCGGCATGAGGAAGCGACGGCGACCGATCCTGCTCGGGCTGCTGGTGCTGGTCTGCGGCCTGGCGGTTCTGCCCACCGCGGTGCAGGCGGCCGGCGGTGGCTGGCTCTGGCCGCTGCGGCCCCGCCCGGAAGTGGTACGGGGATTCGAGCCGCCCGCTGGCCCGTACGCGCCGGGGCACCGCGGTGTCGACCTCGCGGGAGCGGTGGGGCAGCCGGTCTTCGCGGTTGCCGACGGCGTGGTGCAGTTCGCCGGGACGGTTGCCGGCCGGGGCGTCGTCGTCGTCGACCACGGCGCGGAGCGCTCGACCTACCAACCCGTGCGAGCGATGGTGCGCCGCGGGGAGCAGGTCAGCGCCGGTCAGCCGGTCGGGCACCTGCAGCTCGGTGGAAGCCACTGCTGGCCCCTCGCGTGCCTGCACCTTGGTCGGGTGGCCGCGACCACCTACCTGGACCCGCTGGCCCTGCTCGGCGGAGGACCGGTGCGGCTGCTGCCCATGGACGGCCCGCTGCCGGCGCCTCCGGCTGCGTTCCCGCCGCAGCCGAGTCGTGCTCCGCCACCCCCGATCACCGCGCTGCGGCTCGGACTGCGGCTCGGCGCGGACTACGCGCGCGGATGAGCCAGCTGGTAGGCCTTTCGCAGCCGCTCGGCACTGACATGGGTGTAGAGCTGGGTGGTGGCCAGCGACGCATGCCCGAGGATCTCCTGCACGCTGCGCAGGTCGGCGCCACCTTCGAGCAGATGGGTGGCCGCCGTGTGCCGCAAGCCGTGAGGCCCGACGTCGGGTGCGCCGTCGACGCCGGCGAGCCGGCGGTGCACCATCGCCCGCACCACCCGCTGGTCGAGGCGGCCGCCGCGGGCCCCGAGGAACAGCGCCGGTCCGCTCCCCGACCGCGACAGCAGGGGGCGGCCAGCGCGGAGCCACGCTCCCAGAGCCCGGGCGGCGGGGACGCCGTACGGCGCCGACCTCTCCTTGCGACCCTTGCCGAGGACGCGCACGAGCGAACGTTCGGTGTCCACGTCGTCGACGTCGAGGCCCACCAGCTCCCCCACCCGGATGCCGGTGGCGTACAGCAGCTCCAGCACAGCGACGTCGCGCAGCGCCGGCGGCCCCTGCGTGCTGGACGCCGCTGCGGCGGAGTCGAGCATCGCCCGCACCTCGTCGTGGCGCAGCGTTGCCGGCAACGTGCGGTGCTGCGTCGGTGATGCGAGCAGCGCCCCGCAGTCCCTCTCGGCGCGGCCGCTGGTCGCCAGCCAGTGCGTGAACACCCGTACCGCCGCCGCCCTGCGCGCCAGCGTGGTACGGGCCCGGCCGCGGGCCTGCTGGGAGGCCAGGTAGCTGCGCAGCACCCGCAGGTCCAGCGCCGAGGGATCGTCAACACCCATGCGACCCGCGTGCTCGGAGAGCGCGGCCAGGTCACCCAGGTAGGCCCGCAGGGTGTGCGGTGCCAGATCCCGCTCAGTTCGCAGATGGCGCTCGTAGTCACCGAGCACGACACGCCACGGCTGCTCCACGGGGGCACGATCCGGACAATGCCGCTCGGGGGCAAGTCGGCGCGCCGGACGTCAGCGGCGCAGTGAGGCGACCACCCCGGGCGCCACCAGCCAGCCCCGCTCGGTGCAGGCGGCCAGCCCCCTCCCCTGAAGCCGGTCCAGGGCAGCTTCGGCCGCAGCGTCGCCGACCCGTGCCGCGGCAGCCACCTCGCCGGCGCCGAGCTCGCGTTCGACCATCAGCGCCTCGAAGACCGCTCGGTCGGTGTCGGGAAGGCTGTCCAGTGGCCTCGACTCGCCCTCGTGCCACCCACAGGTGTCAGAGCCGAACGCTGCGATGGACTCGGCGACCTCCGCACCCGACGTCACCAGCTGCGCGGCACCGTCGCGGATCTGCCGGTGCACACCCTGCGACGTCAGGCTGCTGACCGGCCCCGGCACCCCCATCACCACGCGCCCGAGCGAACCCGCCCAGTTGGCGGTGTTGAGCGAGCCGCTACGCCACGCCGCCTCCACTACCACGGTCCCGGAGGTGAGCGCCGCGATCAGCCGGTTGCGGCTGAGGAAACGCAGCCGGGTCGGGTTGGCGCCCGGCGGAAGCTCGCTGACCAGCATCCCCCGCTGTCCGACGCGCCGCAGCAGGGACGCGTTGCCGCGTGGGTACGCGACGTCGACCCCGCAGGCGAGCACGGCCACCGTCACGCCTCCCACGGCCAGTGCACCCCGGTGCGCTGCGGCGTCGATGCCGTACGCGGCACCGGACACGATGCAGATGCCGAGCTCGGCGGCCTCGGCCGCTAGGTCACCCGCGGTCTGGCTGCCGTACGTCGTCGAGGCGCGAGAGCCGACGATGGCGACGGAGCGGTGCACCACGGCGGCCAGCGAGCCCGGCCCGCGGACCCACAACCCGAGCGGTGCTCCTCCGCGCTGCTGGAGCTCACCCACTTCGGCGAGGTCGGCGAGACCAGGGGGCCACTCCGGCTCGCCGGGGCAGATCCAGCGCTGTCCCGTCTCCGGTGCCGCGGCGAGCAGCACCCGGGCGGCCGACCTCGCCGCCTCCGGGTCACCGCGCCGCCGCCAGCTAGCCAGCACCGCCTCGGGGTCTGCGACCTCGACGTCCCGGGCAAGATCTGGATCGCCCGGCTCGACCAGCAGGGAGAGCGCCAACCGCGTGACTCGGTCCCCGGTCGGCGCGAGCGACCCGGTCATCAGGCCACTCCCAGGGCGGGGTTGTCGGTCGGCCACCGGTGGGGCAGCGGATCGGATATGCGCAGCGCGTACGCCGTTTGGACCTGCGGCAACAGCGGTCGCGGCTCGCCGAAGAGGTCCGCCACGGTCCAGGCCAGGCGCAGCACCCGGTCGACGCCACGGGCGCTGATCCGCCGAGCGGTGAGCTGCTGCTCGAGCCACCCGGCGGCGGCCGGGTGCACCGGCCACCTGGAGCGGAGCACCGGCCCTGGGACTTCCCGGTTCAGCCGCCAAGGAGTACCCGCGTAGCGCTGGCGCTGGCACGCCCGTGCCGCCGCCACCCGTTGCGCGACCGCGGCGCCGGCCTCGCGCGGGCCGGGGTCCAACAGCTCGTGCCGCCGCACCGGGTCGACCCGGCAGTAGACGTCGATCCGGTCCCGGATCGGCCCGGACACCCGCTGCCGGTAGCGGCGCTTCGCCGTGGGCGTGCAGTCGCAAGGGGCCTCACCGTCGTGCAGCCGCCCGCACGGGCAAGGGTTCGCAGCCAGCACCAGCGTGAACCGGGCGGGGTAGGTTGCGGTTCGTTCGGCGCGTCCGATCAGGATCGACCCGCTCTCAAGTGGCTGCCGCAGCGCCTCCAGCACGGGGGCGGCGAACTCCGGCGCCTCGTCGAGGAACAGCACCCCGTGGTGCGCCAGCGACATCGCGCCGGGCCGGATGACCCGGCTGCCGCCCCCGACGATGGCCGCGACGCTCGCGGTGTGGTGGGGGTCGAGGAACGGGGGCCGGCTGACCAGCGGAACCTCCGCTGCCAGCACTCCGGCCACGGAGTGCACGGCGCTCACCTCCAGCGACTCGTCGGGATCGAGGTCCGGCAGCAGGCTCGGCAGCCGCTCGGCCAGCATGGTCTTGCCGGCTCCTGGAGGCCCCTCGAGAAACACGTGGTGGCCACCGGCCGCCGCGACCTCGATGCTGCGGCGAGCCGCCGTCTGACCGTGGACGTCGGCCAGGTCCAGACCGCACAACCGGTCCGCGGTCGGTGCGGGGACCTGTTCGGTGGGCGGCAGCGGTGGCACCGGTGGGTCGTCGGGCGGGTCCTCGCCGCGCAGCAACGCCACCGCGTGGCCCAGGGAGCGGACCGGGACCACCGTGATGCCCGAGACCAGGCCGGCCTCGCCGGCGTTGACCTCCGGGACCATGACGCGGCGACAACCGGCCTGCAGCGCCGCCAGCGCTGCCGGCAGCACCCCCGGGACCGCCCGCAGCCGGCCGTCCAGGGCCAGCTCGCCGAGCAGCACCGCCTCCGCTATCGGGGCGGTGGGCACGGCACCGGCCGCGGCGAGCACGGCCAAGGCGATGGCCAGGTCGTACTGTGCTCCAGCTTTGGGCAGCGACGCCGGGGACAGCGCCACCGTGACCCGTCGATTGGGCCAGCTGTGGCCGGAGTTGATGACCGCCGCCCGGCACCGGTCACGAGACTCGTTCAACGACGCGTCCGGAAGGCCGACGAGGATGACCTTGGGCAGGCCGGAACCGATATCGGCCTCCACCTCCACGAGGTGGCCCCGCACGCCCTCCAGCGTGACAGCGCGGGTGCGACCGACCGCCACTCAGGCCACCGCCTCGAGGTGGTCGACCTGCGGCGCCCCACGGTGCGGAACGAGGATGCCGATCACGTCGATGCGCACCTCGTCGGCACCGACCGGGTGGTCGGCGAGCCAACGGGCCGCTAGCCGTCGCAGCCGGGCCGCCTTGCGGGGGGTCACTGCCTCGGCCGGGGTGCCGAACAGCTCGGTCGCACGCGCCTTGACCTCGACGACGACCAACGTGCCGCCCTGACGCGCGATGACGTCGATCTCGCCGAGCTCGCAGCGCCAGTTGCGCTCCACCACCTCCAGCCCGTCGGCGAGCAGGTGGCGGACCGCCAGGTCCTCACCGAACCGTCCCAGCGCGTTGCGGGCCTGTGCCGTCACCGCCACCTGACCACCTCCACCTGCAGGGTGGTCGCTGCGTACGGCCTCCGGGGACAGCAACCGCCCAGCTGTGGACGAAACCTCGGCTCAGTCCTTCGGTGGCTCGATCTCCTGGGGTGCCAGCTCCTCGACGTTGACGTCCTTGAACGTCAGCACCTTGACGAACTTGGCGAACCGGGCTGGGCGGTACATGTCCCAGACCCAGGCATCGGTCATCGAGACCTCGAAGTAGGCGTCGCCGCTCTCGGCCCTTACCTTCACCTCCACGGTGTTGCACAGGTAGAAGCGCCGGTCGGTCTCCACCACGTACTTGAAGATGCCGACGACGTCGCGGTACTCGCGATAGAGCTGCAGCTCCATCTCCGCCTCGTACTTCTCGAGGTCCTCAGCGCTCATGGACAACCACCCTCCCAGGCCCCGAAGTGGCCGCGCGAACGTTGGAGAACCGCCACCTGTGCTCCGGGCATGGCCCGTGCCGGGCCAGCGCATCGTCGTGCTCACGGGTGCAGTAGCCCTTGTGGGTGGCGAAGTCGTAGACCGGGTACCGCTCGTGCAGCGCCACCATGATCGCGTCGCGCGTCACCTTGGCAACCACCGATGCGGCGGCGATGGAGGCCGTCACCCGGTCGCCTTTCCACATCGCCAGCCCCGGGACGCCCAACCCGTCGACGGGGAAGCCGTCGGTGAGCACGTACGCCGGACGGGCCGCCAGCCGGGCCAGGGCGCAACGCAGGGCCTGGACATTGGCGACGTGCATGCCGAGCCGGTCGCACTCGGCAGCCGAGACCGCGACCACCGACCACGCCAGCGCACGCCGCACTACCAGGCGGTAGCAGGCCTCGCGGCGCGCCGGGGTCAGCAGCTTGGAGTCGGCCAGCCCGCTGACGCGTCCGCCCTCGCCGTCGGGCAGCATCACCGCCGCGGCGACCAGCGGTCCCGCGCAGGCACCCCGTCCGGCCTCGTCCACGCCGGCGACCGGGGCAAGACCGGCTCGTCCCAGTGCCCGCTCGTAGCCGTACAGGCCGGCGTCTCGACGTACGGTGGCGCTGCGGGGGGGGTCGGTCATCGGCGTTCAGCAGTGGGGGCGGCGGATCACCGCCGGCCCGCCCGGTGCCGGCGGTGCGGGCGGAACGGTGGTGAATGTGGCGGGAACAGGCAGCCGGTGCACCTGCCACAGCGGCCAGCCGACCGCGACAGCACGGCCGGTGACCAGATCGAGCGGCACGAATCCGGTGCCGTCGACGACGTGGCAGCGGGAGTCCCCGGAGTTGCTGCGGTGGTCTCCCATCACCCACATCGTGCCTGGTGGAACGACAACCTTGAAGTTGGTCTGGGACGGCGCGTCGCCCGAGAAAAGGTAGGAGGCCTCGTCCAGCGGCTGTCCGTTGACGCGGATCCGCCCCTGCCGGTCGCAACAGCCGACCGTGTCGCCGGGCAAACCGATGACCCGCTTGACCAGGTGCCCGGTCGAGGTGGAGGGCAGGATTCCCACGAACTGCAGGGCCCGCTCGAGCGGGTTCGGCTGGCTGGCCACCTGCTCGGCGGGGCTGATCCACCCGCCCGGGTCCTCGAAGACGACGATGTCGCCGCGCTGCACGTCCCCGAACTTCGCCACAATGATGCGCTGGTCGGGGTGGATCGTGTTCTCCATGGAACCGGTCGGCACCAAGAACGCCTGCACCACGAACGCCCGCAGCAGCGCCGCGACCACCAGCGCGATGACCAGGACCAACCCGAACTCACGGGCGAGTCGAACGGGCCGGCTGCTGCGTACCGGCGCGGCTCGGCGTTGTGACGGCTCCGCGCGGTGCCGCGGCGGTGGCGGTGTGATGGTGCTGGAACGGGTCAGCACGGTGATGCCGCCGCGGGCGGCATGTGCTCGGCTCACAACCCGGTGCCCCCGTTCAGGGCAGGGTTGTCGAAGACGGAGGGTCGGTCCAGGATCGTCCAGCGTGAGCCGGGCCACACGATCGCCCAGACCTTGCCGACGACGTCGGTCACCGGCACGAACCCACCCCCAGGGGACCCCTGGTGCGCGCGCGAGTCACTGCTGAACGAGCGGTTGTCGCCCATCACCCACAACTCGTCGGAGGGCACCGTGACGTTGAAACGGGATTGGGAGGGGGAGACGCTCTTGGGCAGATAGTCCTCGTGCAGGGCCACCCCGTTGACGACGATGTCGCCTTGTTGGTCACAGCACCGCACGTGGTCGCCCCCGACTCCGATGACCCGTTTGACCAGGTGCCCACCGGTCGGGAACAAGCCAACTAGCTCGAGCATCCGCTGCACGGCATTGTGCGGCTGCGCCTGTTCGGATCTGTTCAGCCACCCGCCGGGGTCGTTGAAGACGACGACGTCGCCGCGGTGCACGTCGCCGAACTCGTAGGAGACCTTCTGCACGAGGATGCGGTCGTTGACGTCGAGGGTCGGCTCCATCGAACCCGACGGGATGAAGAACGCCTGGACCAGGAAGGTCTTGACCAGCACCGCGAGGACGAGCGCGGTCGCGAAGAGGACCAGCACCTCCTGCCACAACGGCAGCGGCTTGCGGCTGCGCCGGCGTCGACCCGCAGCCGTGGCACCACCGGCGGATGGAGGGGACCGCCTGGGAACCGGCGGCGTCGACGAACGCGGTGGCACCGATTCCGCACCGCGGCCGTCGTCGTCGATGCGGACCACCGGGCGAGCCTAACTCGCCTCGGTGGCCGACCCGGTGCGGCTCAGCGCTTCTCCTTGATCTTGGCGGCCTTGCCGCGAAGGTTGCGCAGGTAGTAGAGCTTCGCCCTCCGCACGTCGCCACGGGTGACGACCTCGACCCGGTCGATGATCGGAGTGTGCAGGGGGAACGTACGCTCCACGCCGACACCGAAGCTGATCTTGCGGACGGTGAAGGTCCGGCCGATGCCCGATCCCTGCAGTCGGATGCACACCCCCTGGAAGACCTGCACCCGCGAGCGGGTGCCCTCGACGACCCTGACGTGCACCCGAAGCGTGTCGCCGGCTCGGAACCCGGGGAGGTCGGTGCGGGCGGACTCCGCCGCGAGCGCATCGATGACGTTGGCCATGGTCGGTCTCTTTCCTCGTCGGTGCCACAGGTCACCCACGCACGGTGGCGGGCTGGTCGGCGTCGAACTCCGCGGTCCATCCCCTGCGGCAGAGGACCGGTGACCGGCATTGCGTCAAGGCTCGAGCGCCGACCTTCTAGTGTGCCACAGCGCGGCTACGGCGCGGGAACCGGTGGTGTAGCGGGGAGCAGGTCAGGTCGTACGTCGGCGGTCCGTCGCAGCGCCTGCTGCCGGCGCCAGCGGGCCACCTCGGCGTGGTGACCGGAGAGCAGCACCGGGGGCACGTCGAGGCCCCGCCATGACGCCGGACGGGTATAGACCGGCGCCTCGAGCAGACCGCCACCGGCACCGCTCGCATGCGACTCGTTGCTCAGGGAGTCGGGGTTGCCGACGAAACCCGGCAGCAACCGGGCCACGGCCTCGATGATGACCAGCGCGGCCGCCTCGCCGCCGTTGAGCACGTAGTCGCCGATCGACAGCTCGGCGACCGGCATCCGGGTCCGGGCGTGGTCGATCACGCGCTGGTCGATGCCCTCGTACCGCCCGCAACCGATCAGCAACCAAGGCCTGGCGGCCAGCTCCTCGGCGACCCGTTGCGTCAACACCCGGCCGGCCGGGGTGGGCACCACGAACACCGGGGGCTCCGACGTCGCCTGCGGCACCAGGGAGTCGAGCGCCTCCCCCCAAGGTCCGGGCCGCATCACCATCCCCGCGCCACCCCCGTACGGGGTGTCGTCGACGGTGCGGTGGCGGTCGTGGGTCCACTGCCGCAGGTCGTGGGTGGTGACGGTCAGCAGACCGGCCGCCTGTGCCCGGCCGGGCAGCGAGAGCCGAAGCGGCGCGAGGTACCCGGGAACCACCGTGACGACGTCGATGCGCACGCCGGTCAACCGCCGATCGGGTCGGCGAGCAGGCCGGGGCGGTCGTCGACGGTGACCGTGCCGGTGTCGAGGTCGACCGACGGGACAAGAGCGGCCACGAACGGCACCATCACCTCACCACCCTCCCGCGCGACGACCAGCACGTCCTGTCCCGGGGAATGCAGCACGCCGGCGACCCTCCCGACGAGGTCTCCGCCGGTCGTGCGGACCGCAAGTCCCACCAGCTGGTGGTCGTAGTACTCCTCGGGGTCGGCCGGTCTCCCGCGCCCGGACACCTCCGCCAGCAACAGCGCACCAGACAGCGCCTCGGCGGCGTTGCGGTCGCTGACCTCGGTGAAGCCGACGACCAGCCGGTCACCGTGTGCTCGCACGGCTCGAACGGTCAGCCGAGCGCTCCCGTCGACGTCGGGGCGCAGGCTCGCCCCGAGCGCGAACCGGAGCTCCGGTTCGTCGGTACGGGGCTCGACGTTGACCTCACCACGCAGCCCATGCGCTCGACCGACCCGCCCGATCACCACCTCGATCATCGCCCACGCTTCGCCCCCAGCCACCTCAGCGGCGGTCGACGTCGACGAAGTCGACTCGAGCACCCGACGGGCCGGCGAGAGCGTTGACCACGGTGCGGATAGCGGTGGCGGTCCGGCCCGCCCGGCCGATCACCTTCCCGAGGTCGTCGGGATGCACCCGCACCTCGAACAAGCGGCCGCGACGCAGGTCCCTCGTGCGTACGGAGACCTCGTCGGGGTTGTCGACGATCCCGCGGACCAGGTGTTCGAGCGCCTCGGCTACCACGCGAGTCAGCTTTGCTTGTCGGTCGTCTCAGCATCGACGGTGGCGACCTCGACCTGCTCCGCCGCGGCGGCGGCCCCGTCCGGCGTCTCGTCCGCGGGCGTGGCCTCTGGCGCCACCGGCTCGTCCGAGGGTGTGGCCTCGGGCGCCACCGGCTCGGCAGCCGGGCTTCCGGGGTCCTTGCGCGGGCTACGGCGACGGGTGGTTACGGGCTCGGCCGTGCGCTCCCCGGACGACTCCTTGAGCGCCTCGTTGAACACCTCGCTGCGATCGCGACGGGCCTTCGGGACCAACAGCGGTGGCGGCGCCTGCTGGCCCTTGAACCGTTGCCAGTCGCCGCTCTTGCGCAGCAGGGCCAGCACGGGCTGGCTCGGTTGTGCGCCGACGCTCAGCCAGTACTGCGCCCGATCCGAGTCGACCTCGATCAGGGAGGGGTCAAGCTTGGGGTGGTACTTGCCGATCTCCTCGATCACCCGCCCGTCTCGTCGGGTACGCGAGTCGGCCACGACGATGCGGTAGTACGGCTGGTGGATCTTGCCCATGCGCTTGAGGCGGATCTTGACGGCCACGCGGCGATGTCTCCTCGTCAATGCTGGTGGTGAGGCCGAGCATCCCGGATCGGGGACCGGCAGTTCCGCCTCGTGGAACCACGTACGCCCGGCTGAGAGGTCCGTGCGCACGCGGGGTTCGACCCGCCATTGTGCCAGAGGTGCCCGCCCGCTCCAATTGCCAGCCGATGTCGTCGCCATCGCATGCCAACTCGGCAAAGACGGTGGCGCGACGACGCGATCTGATCCGCGGAGCCTGTCGGCGTACCTCTTCCGGCTGCCGTACGGCGAACGGGTCTCACCGGAACCGCTCGTGGGCGGGGCTTTCTTCCCCTTCGACGGCGACCTCCGCCTGGTGAGGCTGGACGAGCCGATCGTGCCGGGCCCGGCCCGCCACGGCGAGCCCGGTGGCGGCGAATGCCTCCACTGTGCGAAGCCCGATGACCACGGTGAGGCGGTCGGTGCCGGCACCGGGTGATCAGGCGACGACTCGGCCACGCAGCACCACCCGCGCCGGCGCGGACAGCACGCGCAGGTCGGCCAGCGGGTCGGCGTCGTACACGACGAAGCTTGCCTCGGAGCCCTCGACCAGCGTCGCCGGCCGGGCCAGCCACTCCCGGGCCCGCCAGGAGGCCGCCCCGAGGGCGTCCTCGGCGCTGACCCCGTAGGTGGCGAGCTCCTGCACCTCGGCGGCGATCAGCCCGTGAGCCAACACGCCGCCAGCGTCGGTGCCGGCGAAGATCGGCACCCCGGCCTCGTACGCCGCCCCGATCGTCTCGCGCCGCCGGGCGAACAACGCCAGCATGTGCCGCCCGTAGTCGGGGAACCGCGCCTCGCCGGCGGCGGCGTACTCCGGGAAGTTGCCGAGCTGCTTGGCGGTGGGCACCAGCGCCACTCCCCCAGCGACCATGGCGGCGATCAGCTCGGGCGACAGCCCGGTGCCGTGCTCGATGCAGTCGACGCCGGCGCCGAGCAGATCCGGCAGCGCCTCCTCGCCGAAGACGTGAGCGGTGACTCGGGCACCCGCCGCGTGCGCGGCCGCCACAGCTGCGTCGAGAGCCGAGCGCGGCCACAGCGGTGACAGGTCGCCGACCTCGCGGTCGATCCAGTCACCCACCAGCTTGACCCAGCCGTCGCCGTACGCGGCTTGCGCTCGGACGTAAGCGGGCAGCTCCGCAGGCTCGATCTCGTACGCGTAGTTGCGGATGTAGCGCTTCGGCCTTGCCAGGTGCCGACCAGCCCGGATGAGCTGCGGCAAGTCGGCCCGCTCGTCGATCCACCGGGTGTCGGCGGCGCTCCCGCAGTCGCGCAGCAGCAGAGCTCCGGCGTCGCGATCAGCGACCGCCTGCGCCTCCTGGGTCGACTCGTCGACCGCACCGGCCGCATCGAGCCCGACGTGGCAGTGGGCGTCCACCAGCCCGGGTACGACCCAACCGGTCGCGATGTCCGTGACCTCGGAGACCGGGTCGTAGGAGACCCGGCCTCCGACCACGTACAGATCGCGGTGTCGAAGCTCGGGCAGTACGACGCCTCGTACCCGCATCACCGGAGCCATCCGAGCACCGTAACGGCGTCCGGGCATCGGCACAGCAGGCGTACTTCCCGTGGCAGCGCAACGCTTCGAACAGGTTGCGCGCCATTGGGAGTGTTGCTTTCCCAGGTGAACATGGGAGAGCAACACCGCTCACAGCAGCTCGCGGAGCTCCGGCGGAAGCGCGAAGTCGGAATCCGCATCGGGCACCGGCGCGGAATCGGAGCGGGTGGCGGTGGCCCGCTCGGCTGCCGCCCGGCGAGCCGGGTTCCCCGACGCGCGCTTGCCCTTGCCCTTCTTGGGGGCCTGCCGCGCCCTGGTGCGCCGGCCCATGCCGGGAAGCCCTGGCATGCCCGGGACCCCGCCCCCTGCGGCGATCTGGGCCATCATCTTCCTGGCCTCGAAGAAGCGGTCGACGAGCCCGTTCACGTCGCTGACCGCTGTCCCCGAGCCGCGCGCAATGCGGGCCCGTCGGGAGCCGTCGATCAGCTTCGGGTTCGCGCGCTCGCCGGGCGTCATCGACAAGATCACGGCCTGGATGCGGTCGATCTCACGCTCGTCGATCTCGGCGATCTGATCCTTGACCTGCGCCATCCCGGGCAGCATGCCGAAGATCTTCGACAGCGAACCCATCTTGCGCACCGCCTGCATCTGCTGCAGGAAGTCGTCGAGTGTGAAGTCAGCGCCCCCACCTTGCAGCTTGGCGGCTGCCTGGGCGGCCTGGCCGGCGTCGAACGCCTTCTCGGCCTGCTCGATCAGCGTCAGCACGTCACCCATGCCGAGGATGCGCGAGGCCATCCGGTCGGGATGGAAGACGTCGAAGTCGGTGAGCTTCTCGCCGTTCGAGGCGAACATCACCTGCCGACCGGTGATCTGGGCGACCGACAAGGCGGCGCCGCCTCGGGCGTCCCCGTCGAGCTTGGTCAGCACAACGCCGCTGAAGCCGACACCGTCGAGGAACGCCTGCGCGGTGACCACGGCGTCCTGGCCGACCATCGCGTCGACCACGAACAGCACCTCGTCGGGTGCCACCGCGTCGCGGATGTCGGCGGCCTGAGCCATCAGCTCGGCGTCGATGCCAAGACGCCCGGCGGTGTCGACGATGACGACGTCGTGCAGGGTACGGCGAGCCTCGTCGACCGCGTCGCGAGCCACCGCCACCGGATCGCCGACACCGTTGCCGGGCTGCGGTGCGTACACCGTGACGCCGGCCTGCCGACCCACGATCTGCAGCTGGTCGACCGCGTTGGGGCGCTGCAGGTCGGCGGCGACCAGCAGCGGGCTGGCGCCCTGCTCCTTCAGCCAGCCGCCGAGCTTGCCTGCAAGCGTGGTCTTGCCCGATCCCTGCAGCCCGGCCAGCATGATCACCGTCGGCGGCCGCTTGGCGAAGCTCAGCCGGCGGGTTTCACCCCCGAGGATCGCGACTAGCTCCTCGTTGACGATCTTGATGACCTGCTGGGCCGGGTTGAGTGCGGCACCCACCTCGGCCCCGCGGGCGCGTTCCTTGACGCGCCCCACGAAGTCCCTGACGACCGGCAAGGCGACGTCCGCCTCCAGCAGCGCGATGCGGATCTCACGCGCGGTCGCGTCGACGTCGGCGTCGGAGAGCCGACCCTTCCCGCGCAGGCTCTTGAACGACGCGGCGAGACGGTCCTGCAGGGTGTCGAACACGGGCTACCTCGGTCGTGGTCGGGGATCCCCTCCAGCCTAACCGTCAGGCGTCGAGCAGCGCGTCGACGAACGCCTCCGGGTCGAACGGCGCGAGATCGTCGGGTCCCTCTCCCAAGCCGACCAGCTTGACCGGCACGCGGAGCTCGCGTTGGACGGCGATGACGATTCCGCCCTTCGCGGTGCCGTCCAGCTTGGTGAGGACGACCCCGGTCACGTCGACCGCCTCGGCGAAGACGCGGGCTTGGGTGAGCCCGTTCTGCCCGGTGGTCGCGTCGATGACCAGGAGCACCTCGGTGACCGCCGTCTGCTTCTCGATGACCCGCTTCACCTTGCCGAGCTCATCCATCAGGCCGGTCTTGGTGTGCAGCCGCCCCGCGGTGTCGATCAGCACGGTGTCGACGCCTCCGTCCGCGCCCCTGCCCACAGCGTCGAAGGCAACGCTTGCCGGGTCACCGCCCTCCGGCCCTCTCACGGTGTCCACACCAACGCGCTGCCCCCACGTCTGCAGCTGGTCGACCGCCGCGGCGCGGAAGGTGTCGGCGGCGCCGAGCAGCACGGTCTTGCCCTCGGCGACGAGCATCCGGGCCAGCCGCCCGACGGTGGTGGTCTTGCCCGTGCCGTTCACGCCGACTACAAGCACCACTCCGGGCGCCCCGTCGCGGCCTTCCAGCGCGAGCTCCCGGCCGAGGGCGGGCTGCAGAGTGCTGACCAGCTCGCTGCGCAGCAGGTCGCGGGCTTGATCGGGCGTCCTCGTGCCCGCCACCCGGACCTGGGTGCGCAACCGCTCGACCAGCTCGCCGGCGGGCGCGACGCCCACATCGGCCATCACCAGCAGGTCCTCGATGTCGTCCCAGGTCTGGTCATCGATCCGGTCCTGCGACAGCAGGGTGAGCAGTCCCCTGCCCAGCCCAGACGACGACTGGGCCAGGCGAGCACGCAGCCGGACCAGCCGCCGCGCCGGCGGCTCGGGTACCTCGACCCGGGGTTGCGGTTCGAGCGCAACGTCCTCGAGCGTTGCCGGGTCACCGGCGATCAGCACCTCGGCCCCCGCGGGCGGCTCAGGTGGGATGACGGGCACCGGTGCGCGCTGCCCTCGCCGGCCCCGGAGCAGGCCGACGAGGACCCCGAACCCGACGACCAGCACCAGCCCGGCGACAACGAGATAGAGCGTCACGTCGGCGGACACGAGCGACGATCCTAATCCGCTGCTGCTGCGACCACAGGACGGTGCTGCGGCGGCCGGCTCAGGAGCGGCTGGACCGGTCCCGCTCGCTGGCCTGCTCCGGGTCGTCCAGGCCGACCCGGGTCGCCGCCTTCGTCATTGCGGGCCCCAGCCACGATGCCCGCGGGACCTCTCGGCCCCGCTGCGGGTAGGCCACGTAGGTGACCACCAGCGAGGCGGCGGCGAGGATGACGAGCATGGCGACGGTGATGACGAACACGGCGCAACGTACTCCCAGGAAGCCGGACGGATCACGCCCATGGTGGCACGGAAAGCCAAGATCGGCCGTTCACCGGGTGGGTTCGGGGTCGGGCTCGCGCAGCCGCTGGCTGATCACCGTGGAGACGCCGTCGCCTCGCATCGACACGCCGTAGAGCGCGTCGGCGATCTCCATCGTCTGCTTCTGGTGGGTCACCACGACCAGTTGGCTGGTGGCGCGCAGCTCCTGGTAGATCCCGAGCAACCGGCCGAGGTTGGTGTCGTCGAGGGCGGCTTCGACCTCGTCGAGGATGTAGAACGGGCTCGGCCGGGCCTTGAACAGGGCCACCAGGAACGCGACCGCCACCAGCGACCGTTCCCCGCCAGACAGCAGCGACAGCCGCTTGACCAGCTTGCCTGGGGGCCTGGCCTCGATCTCGACGCCGCTCGCGTGCAGGTCGGACGGCTCGCTGAGCACCAGCCGGCCGGAGCCGCCGGGAAACAGCCGGGAGAAGACGTTCCGGAACTCCCGCTCGGTGTCGCGCCAGGCGGCACCGAACACCTCCTCCACCCTGGTGTCGACGTCCTGGATGATGTCGAGCAGGTCACCACGGGTCCGTCGCATGTCGTCGAGCTGTCGCGCCAAGAACGCGTGCCGCTCCCGCAACGCCTCGAACTCCTCGAGCGCCAGCGGGTTGATCCGACCCAGCAGCGTGAGGGCTTGCTCGGCCGCTCGCAGCCGTTGGACCTGCTCGGCGCGCACGTACGGCGCGCCGCCGGTGTCGCGGGAATCGCGGTCCACTGGGACGAGAACGTGGGGACCGTACTCGGCGATCAGCGTCTCCGGATCGAGTCCGAACTCCCCGACGGCGCGTTGCTCGAGCTGTTCGACGGTCAACCGATGCTCTGTTCGGGCCACCTCGTCGCGGTACACGGCCTGTGTCAGGCGCTCGACCTCGCTGGCAAGGTCACGCGTGTCGTCGCGCAGCTTGCGTGACCGAGCCTCGATGCCGGCCCGGTCGGCCTCTCGGTCCCGGCGCTCCTTCGCGGCCTGTGCGAGGGACATCTCGAGCCGAGCCAGCACCAGCTCGGTGGCCCTCCGGACCGAGGAGGCGACCATCCTTTCCCGCTCACCGCGGACCCGACGGGCGATCGACCGGGCCTGCTCCTCGCGTGCCTGGGTTGCCGCCTTCAGGAGCGCGTCGGCGCGCCCGAGCTGGGCACGGGCGCGTTCCTCGAGCGTGCGCAACCGCAGCCGTGCCTCGGTCTCGGCAGCTCGGGCCGCGGTGGCTGCCGCGGCCAACCGGTCCCGCGTCGCGGAGTCGGGCTCGCGTTCGTCGCGAGGTGTCAGCTCGCTGTCCCCGAGCCTGCTCTCCAGCTCCGACAGCTCGCGGCGGCTCGCCTGCATCGACTGCTGCCCCGCCGCGATGTCGGCGTCGGCGCGCTCCTCGTCGGCACGGGCGGCGCGTACGACGGCGGCCAGCTGCCCGAGGCGCTCGGCCGTCGCGGCCATGACCGCGTCGGACTCGTGGAGCCGGGCCAACGCCACGTCGACACGGCGCTGGGCCACCTTCCGCTCGTCCTCCAGCCGGGCCACCTCGAACCGGACCCGATCCAGCGCTCGGGTTGCCGTGTTCAGGGCGTCGGCGGCAGCGTCGTGCGCCGCCTGCAGCTCGAGCCGGCTGGGGGCCCGCGCGGACCCGCCTGCTGCGACGTACCGACCGACCATGTCGCCGTCGGGGGTGACGGCCACCAGGTCGGCACCGGCTTCGACAAGTCGGCGCGCGGCTGCCAGGTCGGAGACCACGGCGACGTTGCCCAGCAACCTCTGCACCACGGGCTCCAACCGAGCTGGAACCGCCACGACGTCGAGCGCCGCTCGGGCGCCGGCCGGCAAGGCCGGCCGGGTTGCGACGTCACCCCCGGCGGCCACCAGCAGACCGGCCCGGCCCTGGTCGGTGTCGCGTAGATGCGTGATCGCGTCGAGGGCGGCGTCGAGGTCGGTGACGGCGACGGAGTCTGCGCTGGCGCCCAGCGCGACCGCGACCGCGGTCTCGTAGCCGGGCTGCACCTCCAGCAACCGCGCCGTGGCGTCGATCACCCCGGAGATCCCCGCAGCGGTCACGGCGTTCGTGCCGTCGCGGCTCAGGCCGAGCCGGAGCGCTTCGCAGCGCGCGGCCAGGCCGGAGCGTTCTCGTTCGGTTCTCTGTGCGTCGTCTCGATGTTTCCCGAGCCGGTCGTCGAGATCCGACAGCGCCGCCACCGCGGCTTCGTGCTCGGCGTCGAGGTCGTGCTCCCCGACGTCGAGCCCGGCCACCTGGACCTCGAGCGCGGTGTAGTCGTGCTGGGCCCGCCGTGCCCGCTCGGCCGCCTCGGCGCGGACCGCGACCAGGGCCTCGACCTCCTCCTCGGCGCGGCGATGCCGAGCACGCCCGGCGTTGACCCCCGCTTCCAGTCGGGCTCGGCCCTCGCGATGGTCGGCCCTCACCCCAAGTTGCGCCGACAGGCGCCGATCCTCCTCGAGGTGGGCCAGCTCGGCGGCCTGCCGCTCGGTGACCGCGGAGTGCAACTGCGCTCGCGCTTGTTCAACCTGCCGCTCGGCCTCCTCCTCGGCGTGTCCGGCGGTTTCGGCTCGCCTCTCCAGGTCGGCGGGGTCCGGATCGTCGAGTACTCGCTCGAGAGCCTCGTCGGGGATACGCGTCCGCTCCGCGGCCAGGCCGGCGGTACCGATAAGTCGCTCCCGCAGCGACGACAGCTGGAACCACGTCTCCTGCGCCCGGCTGACCCGCTGGGACTCGACCTCCAGGGCGGACACCAGCGAGCTGTCCTCGTCTCGTGCCGCGGCCAGGGCGAGCTCGGCATCGTTGCGACGGACGCGCAACACCGCGGCGTCGGAGACCTCCTGCTGCCACCGGGTCCGGGCGGCGACCAGGTCGTCGGCCAGCAACCGCGCCCCGGCATCGCGAGCGTCGGCTTGCACCGCCGCGGCCTTGCGCGCGACCTCCGCCTGCCTGCCGAGCGGCTTTCGCTGACGATCGATCTCCCCGAGCAGGTCACGCAGCCGCGTCAGGTTGGCGTCGGTCGCGTCGAGCTTGCGCAGCGCCTTCTCTTTACGCTTGCGATGCTTGAGGACACCGGCGGCTTCCTCGATGAGACCGCGCCGGCCCTCCGGGGACGCCGACAAGACAGTGTCGAGCTGGCCCTGACCAACGACGACGTGCATCTCCCGGCCGATGCCGGAGTCGCTCAACAGGTCCTGGACATCGAGCAGCCGGCACGCTCGGCCGTTGATGGCGTACTCCGATCCGCCGGACCGAAACAACGTGCGGGTCAGCGTCACCTCGCGATAGTCGATCGGCAGCGCGCCATCGCTGTTGTCGATGCTGAGGATGACCTCGGCGCGTCCCAGTGGCGGCCGACCGGGCGTTCCGGCGAAGACGACGTCGTCCATGCGTCCGCCGCGCAGCGACTTTGCCCCCTGCTCACCCATCACCCAGGCGAGTGCGTCGACGACGTTGGACTTGCCGGACCCGTTGGGGCCGACGACGCAGGTGATTCCCGGTTCCAGCTCCAGCCGGGTGGTGGAGGCGAAGGACTTGAACCCGCGCAGCGTCAGGCTCTTGAGGTGCACCCCGAACTCCTCGAAGAGGCGGCGGGCGATCGCGTCCGGTCGGGTGCAGCCTAGGCGTGGCTGGAGATCGTGTCCTGGTGGCGCGCCGTAGCCGTAGCGCCGGGCGGCTCAGCTGACGACGTGTTCCAGCACGCGTTCGGGCGGCTCGGACTCCGCCTGCGGGGCCGACCGCCGTGAGGCGGCGGTCAGTGCATCGTTCTCCGCCTTCAGCCGGACGACCTCGGTCTCGAGGTCGCTGATGCGCTGCCGCAACTGCCAGGTCTCGCGTGCCCTGCGGGGATCGAAGCCTCCGATGTAGCCCACAAGTGCCTTGGCCATTGCCGTCCTCCACGTCGGAGTGTCATCCTGTCGCCATCGACGGAGCTCACCCGTCGGCGAAAGCCGTTCGAAGACCCGGAGATGCTCCGTCTCCAAGAGTCGCACCGTGATCAGGACAGGTCAACAGCACCGGTGTCGGCGGTGGACGCCGAGCGCGGGTTCACCACCGGGCCCGACGCGGTTTCGGTTGACAGCGTGGGCAACGAAACGACGAGCGGTTGCCGAAGGCTTCTCGCAAGATCGGCGTCCCGCAGCGCGGACACGGCTGGCCGGCCCGGCCGTAGGCTTGCAAGGACCGGCCGAAGTAGCCGCCGTCGCCGTTGACGTCCACAAAGAGCGCATCGAACGAGGTCCCGCCCTCGTGGAGCGCGGACACCATCACCTGGCGCACCGCGGCCAAGAGCCCCACGATCTCGAACCGGCGCAGGGTCTCCGTCGGGCGGGCGTAGTGGAGCCGAGCCAGCCACAACGCCTCGTCGGCGTAGATGTTGCCGACTCCCGACAGCAACGTCTGGTCGAGCAACGCGCGTTTCAGGCCGGTGTGCCTGCGACGTACCCGGCGGACCAGCTCGTCGTCGTCGAACGCCGGGTCGAGCGGGTCGCGAGCGATGTGAGCGATGGCAGCCGGCAGCTCCGCCCCGCCCTCGCTCCATGCCAGGCCGCCGAACATCCGCTGGTCGACGAAGCGGACGTCGACGCCCGGCAGCGCGATGCGTACGCGCAGGTGACGCTCCGCCTCGCTCGACGGCGCTCGGACAAGCAGCTGCCCGGACATGCCAAGGTGCGCCACCACGGCGTCACCGGACTCGAGCGGGAACCACAGGTACTTGCCGCGGCGACGGACGTCGACCAGCGTGCGGCCGGCCAACCGGGCGGCGAAGTCGCGGGGACCGAGCAGGTGCCGGCGCAGGGGACGGGGGTGGAGGACGTCGACGCGCTGGACGGTCCGCCCGACGACGCGACGCGCCAGCCCACGCCGGACGACCTCCACCTCCGGCAGCTCGGGCATCGGTCGTCTCGGCCGGGCTCAGGCGGGGGTGTCGTCGAGGTGCCCGTGCAGAGCCTGGATCTCCCGCCACGCCGTCTCGGCGGCCTGCTGCTCGGCCTCCTTCTTTGACCGACCGACCCCCTGGCCGTAGCACTGCGCCCCGACGCGTACCCGGGCGGTAAACGTCTTCTCGTGGTCGGGTCCGCTGTCCCTGATCAGGTACTCGGGGACGCCGAGTCCGCTGTCGGCCGCGAGCTCTTGCAGGCTGGTCTTCCAGTCCAGTCCCGCGCCGAGTGTGGAGGCGGCGGTGATCATCGGGTCGAACAGGTCCAGGACCACCTCCCTTGCGCGCTGGAAACCGAACTGGAGGTAGACAGCTCCCAGGATCGCCTCGACGGTGTCGGACAGGATCGAGGACTTGTCGCGCCCCCCGGTGGTCTCCTCACCGCGGCCCAGCCGGACGTGGCTGCCCAGGTCGAGGGTACGGGCGACCTGGGCGAGCGCTCGGGCGTTGACGACCGCCGCCCGCAGCTTCGCCAGGTGGCCCTCGGAGAGCTCGGGATGGGTCCGGTACAGGCGGTCGGTGACGACGACCCCGAGGACCGAGTCCCCGAGGAACTCCAGCCTCTCGTTGGTGGGAAGCCCACCGTTCTCGTACGCGAAGGACCGGTGCGTGAGCGCATGCGCGAGCAGCTCGTCGCGCAACTCCGGTACCCCCAGCGACGCCCGGAGCTCGGCGTACCCGCCGGCACTGCCCCAGGAGCCGCCGGCGCTGGTGACCGGGCGCGCGCTCACGGCGTCGTCAGAGAACCTGTCGACGCTCGCCTCGAGCGCCGTACTGACCGCACTCGGGACAGGCCCGGTGGGGCAGGTGGGGGGCCCGACAGGCCGGGTTCGTGCACGTGACCAACGTGGGAGCGCTGGTCTTCCACGCCGAACGGCGATGCCGGGTGTTGCTGCGAGACATCTTGCGCTTGGGTACGGCCACGGCTTCTACTCCTCTTCAGGACCGGGCGAGCGACCCCACCCTGGCTTGTCGGTCGATTTCACCAGCTCGCGCAGCGTTGCCCAGCGCGCGTCGGTCACGGGCTCGTGCCCGTGTCCCGGGTCGTCGGCCAGCCGAGCTCCACAGTCGGCGCAAAGTCCCGGGCAGTCCGGCGCGCACACGGGGTTGAGCGGCAGCGCGAGGAGCAAGGCGTCCCGGACCACGGGCTCCAGGTCCAGACAGTCCCCCTGGACCTGGCTGACGTCGTCGCCGTCGGCCGGGGGCTGGTAGGCGTACAGCTCTTGCAGCTCGACCCCCAGAGCCTCGCGGACCGGGCCCAGGCACCGAACACACTCCGCCACCACCTGCGCCCGGACGGCACCGGTGACGAGCACTCCCTCCATCACTGCCTCGAGCCGAAGGTCCAGCCTCAGGTCGCTGCCGGCGCGGACCTCGGCCATCTCGACGTGCAGCCCCTCCGGTGCCGCCACCGTGCGAGACGTCAGGCGCTGCGACCCGGGGCGATGGCCGAGGTCGCGCGTGTCGACGACGAGCGGCGCTCGCGGGTCGAGCCTGGTCAGGACGTCACTCCGTAGCTAGTGCAGGTTCGGCGCCGATCGCCGGCCCAGCCCAGGGTAACGCCTCCGGCGCGGCGGGCGCCTTCCCACCCGCAGCCCACCCGCAGCGGGCGTTAGCGCCGAGGGGCGAGCCGGCGTTCGAGGGCCGCCAGCACCGACGGTGGTACCAGCCCGGAGACGTCCCCACCGTACGCCGCGACCTCCTTGATCAGCGTGGACGCCACGAACGAGTACTCCGGAGCCGACGGGACGAACACCGTCTCGACACCGGCGAGCCGGCTGTTCATCCGCGCCATCTGGAGCTCGTAGTCGACGTCGCTGACCGCGCGGAAACCCTTGACGATCCAAGCGCTCCCCCGAGCGGCGCAGAAGTCCACGACCAGGCCGTCGAAGGTCTCCACGGTCACGTTCGGGCGGTCGTCCAGGCAGGTGCGCAGCAGGTCCCTGCGTTCCTCGACGCTGAACAGGGTGCTCTTTGCCGCGTTGACCAAGACCGCCACCACGACCTCGTCGAACAACGTCGCCGCCCGAGCGACCACGTCGAGGTGTCCGTTGGTGACCGGGTCGAACGACCCCGGGTAGACGGCGGTGCGCACAGACGTGGCTCCTCGGGGCGTCGGGAGGAATGTACGCCGTCAGCAGCGGGCTACCGGCGACGCCGACTCGACACTGCGGCGACCGTACCAAAGCGAGGTGTCGCCGTAGCGGCGCCGTTGCCACCCGAGCAGTCCCGGAGGCCACACCGGAGCCGGGTCGCGGCTGGAACGCTCGAACACGACCACCGCGTCCGCTGACAGCCAGCCCCGTCCGACCAGGAGCTCACCCACCTGATGCAGGTCTGGTTCGGGCAGCGAGTACGGCGGGTCTGCGAAGACGATGTGGAACCGGCTCGGGGTGGCCGTCGCGAGGTGGGTAGCCACCCGGGCCACGACCACGCCCGCGGGGTGCAGACCGAGCTCGGCCGAGTTGCGCCGGATCGACGCTGCGGCACGGCCGGAATGCTCGACAAAGACAGCCTCGTCGGCGCCGCGGGAGAGCGCCTCCAGCCCGACTGCGCCCGACCCGGCGAACAGGTCGAGGAACCGGAGGCCCCGCAACGACCCGGCCTCGGCCTCGAGCGCCGAGAACAGGCCTTCTCGCACTCGATCGCTGGTCGGTCTCGTCGTTGTCCCGCGCGGGGTGGAAAGGCGGCGGCCTCCCGCCGTCCCCGCGATGATGCGGGTCACGTCTTTACCAAGAACTCGGCCTGGTCGGCTTCGTTCAGCCCCCGTAGCACGGCGGCGAGGGCGGGGTGCTCGGCGAGCGCCGGGTCGGCCGCGACGGTGCCCTCCGCCGCAACCCGGGCATCGGCGATCACGTCCTCGTCGCTGACCACGGACAGCAGCCGCAGGCTCGAGCGGCGTCCTGCCTGGGCGGATCCGAGGACGTCGCCCTCTCGTCGCAGCTCCAGGTCGAGCTGGGAGAGGGCGAACCCGTCGGTGGTCGCGGCGAGCGCCGCCAGCCGCTCGTGGGCGCCGCTGCCGGCCGGTGCCCGCGTGACCAGCAGGCACAGTCCCGGTGCGTCGCCTCGACCGACCCTGCCCCGCAGCTGGTGAAGCTGCGAGACCCCGAACCGTTCGGCGTCCATCACCACCATGGCCGACGCGTTCGGAACGTCGACCCCCACCTCGACGACGGTGGTGGCGACGAGGACGTCGAGCCGCCCCGCGCCGAACGCGGACATGGTCTCGTCCTTGGCCTCCGGTGGCTGCCTGCCGTGCAGCAGCCCCATCCGCAGCCCGGCCAACGGGCCGGCCGCGAGGGTGTCATAAAGCTCGGTTGCGGCGTGCGTACGCCGGCTCGCGAGGTCGCTCGGTGCGCCCTCCTCGTCGGCTGCTCCGATCCGGGCGCAGACGACGTACGCCTGCCTGCCCTTGCCGACCTCCTCGACCACTCGCTGCCAGGTACGTGCCAGCCAGTCCGGCCGGTCCGCCTCAGGCACCACAACGGTATGAATCGGCTGCCGGCCGCTGGGCAGCTCGCGCAGCGTGGAGGTCTCGAGGTCACCGAAGACGGTCATCGCGACCGTACGGGGGATCGGGGTGGCCGTCATCACCAGCACATGCGGACGTGCGTCGGCGGCCTTGGCCGCCAGCGCGGCGCGTTGCTCGACGCCGAAACGATGCTGCTCGTCGACCACCACCAGACCGAGGTCAGCGAACTGGACCCGTTCCTCGAGCAGAGCGTGCGTTCCGACGACGATGCCCACGGCACCGGAGGCGATGTCGAGCAACGCCTCCCGTCGGGTCGCGGCGGAGACCGACCCGGTCAGCAACCGCACCCGGGTGCCGTCAGCCGACCCCCCGAGCATGCCGCCGAGCGCGAGGTCGCCGAGCATCGCGGTGATCGAGCGGAAGTGTTGCTGGGCCAGCACCTCGGTGGGTGCCAGCAACGCCGCCTGGCCGCCGCTGTCCACGACCTGGAGCATGGCGCGGAGCGCGACGACCGTCTTGCCCGAACCGACCTCCCCCTGCAGCAGGCGGTGCATCGGGTGTGGCCGGGCGAGGTCTCGGCTCAGCTGTGCCCCCACCTCCGACTGCCCGGCGGTCAGTCGGAACGGCAGCCGGGCATCGAAGCGCTGCCGCAGCCCCCCCTCGCCAACGCGGCGAGGGCGCGCCGGCAACTGCTCGAGCTCGCGACGGCGCAGGGCGAGGGCGCACTGCAGGACGAACGCCTCCTCGAACCTGAGCCGCTGGCGGGCCGCGGTCACGTCCTCCTTGCTCGCCGGCCGGTGGATCCTTTCCAAAGCGGCACCCAGCCCCAGCAGCTCACGTTCGTCCAGCACCTCGTCCGGCACGGGGTCGTCGAGCGCCGGGAGAGCGTCGAGGGTGTGCTCGACACAGCTCGCGATGCGCCACGACGAGAGCTTGGCTGTCGCCGGGTAGATCGGTATCAACGCTCGCTGGAAGCCGGACATGGTCTCCAGGTCCTGGCCCGGCTGCGCGTCCAGCAGCTCGAAGTCGGGATGCAGCAGCTGCCGGCGACCCCGGAACTCACCGACCTGGCCGGCGAACATCCCGACCAGGCCCGGCCGCAGTGTCTTGACCAGGAACGGCTGGCGAAAGAACGTGAGCAGCAGGTCCCCGCTACCGTCACTGACCACGATCTCGGTCCGCTTCAGCAGCTTGTACGGCGGTTTGCGGTCGCGGTAGTCGCGAAGGTCCGCCTGCACCACCTTGGCCATCACGGTGACGTGCTCGTGGAGACGCAGCTGCGCCAGGTCGGTCAGGCGGCCCCGCTCGGCGTAGCGGCGCGGATAGTGGCGCAGCAGGTCCTCCACCGAGCCCAGCTGGAGGTGTCGGTCGAGCAGCCGGGCCGTTCGACCACCCAGCACGAAGTCCAGCCTGCTCCCCAGGTCGGCTGCCGACATCGCCGCGTACTCACTCGACGGCAATCAGCAACGGATACCGCTGCTGACGACCGTCGTAGACGACCGGTTCGATGTCGGACCGGCCGGCCCGCACCGAGCGGGACACCTCCTCGGCGAGCTCCGGGGGGGCATCCACGCCTGAGACCAGCGTCACCAGCTCTCCGCCCGGTGTCAGCAGGCGCTCGACGATCTGCACCGCGACACCGGCCAGCGAGCCGCCCACGATGGCGAAGTCGCCGTTGACGACGCCCAGCACGTCGCCTCCCTGACAGGGGCCGGCGGACGTCATCGCGCTGCGTTCCGCGACCGTCACCGCCCCGTGCCGGGTGTGACCGGCGGCCGTGGTCATCGCGACGACGTCGTCGTCGAAGCCACGGCCCGGCTCGTGTACGGCGAGCGCAGCCAGCGCCTGGACCTGCGCGCTGGTCGGAATGACAGCGACTCGGATCCCGGTGCCCCTGGCCTGTGCCGCCGCCGCCTCCGCCATGGCGACGCGGGCCCGGTCATTGGGAAGGACGACGACTTCGTCCGCCCCGGTCGCGGTCACGGCTTCGAGGAAGTCACCGGTCGAGCAACGCTGACCGCCGGCGCTGACGACGTACGCGCCGGCGTCGCTGAAGAGCTTGTGCAGGCCCACACCAGCGGCCCAGCACACCACGCGCCGACCGCGCCGAACCGGCCCCTGTTGGCGCGCCGCCTGGTCGAGCGTTGCGACCGTGATGCGATACGGCTGCCCCGCGGCCAGTCCGGCCTCGAGGATGGCTCCCGCGTCACCGCCGTGGACGTGCACGTTCCACAACCCGTCACCACCCACCACCACCACCGAGTCCCCCAGCTGCGACAACCGCTTCCGCAGCGAGGCCACCGCCGCGTCCTCGGCGTCCAGGAGATACATCACCTCGTACGCCGGCGCCGGGTCATGGCGGAGCACGGTCGGGATCGGGCGGGCGATCCGGTGACGTCCCCGCTCGGCGTTCGCCGCTGTCGGCGCCCAGCGGCCGGTGAGGAGCCGCACCGACGTGTCAAGCACCACGCAGAGCCCGCGCCCGCCCGCGTCCACGACCCCGGATCGGCGCAGCACCTCCAGCTGAGCCGGCGTCCGTGCCAGCGCCTCCTGGGCGGCGGCGGCCGCGGCCGAGACGACCTCGTCGATCCCCCGACCATCCGCGGCCTTCTCCTGGGCGGCCTCGGCGGCCGACCGGGCGACGCTCAACATCGTGCCCTCGACGGGGTCGCCCACGGCCTGCCAAGCTGCCGCGGCCGCCTCGGTGAGGGCGGTCGCAATGACTAGGGGGGAGGGTTCGCGGTCCACGCTGTCTTCGGAGAGCAGGACCCGCGCCGCCGCCCGGAGCAGCGAAGACATGATCACTCCGGAGTTGCCGCGAGCGCCGCGCAGTGCCCCGTCGACGAAGGCGCGCAGCACCTCAGGTGAGTCGGGGGGCACCGCACGTGCCGCGGCGAGTGCGGCCTCGAACGTCAGGTAGAGGTTGGTTCCGGTGTCGCTGTCTGCGACCGGGTAGACGTTGAGCGCGTCGATCTCCTCGCGCGCGGCTCCCAAGGCGGCCACACAGGCGTCGGCCCAGGGCCAGAACGCCGAGCCGGGCAGTCTCGGTGGCACCGCGCTCACACTCCTCGTCCGGACGTCCCGGCGAAGACTAGTAGCCGTCTCAGACGGTGCGGCCGCGCAGAACCACCGATCCGATCCGGCGCGGACCACCCGGTTGCGACCTCCCGACGCATCCGTTGCCGCCGCAACCCAGGCGTCGGGAGATCGCCGGCCGGGACGGCCCCCGGAAATCGGCTAGGCTATGGCGGCCCGCAGCAGCGGGCCAAGCTTGAGTGTCGACGTCTTCAGGAGTGTTCGCGGTGGCTGCGGTGTGCGATGTCTGTGGCAAGGGGCCCGGCTTCGGCAACAACGTCTCGCACTCGCACCGCCGTACCCGGCGTCGATTCGACCCCAACATCCAGCGGGTCCGGGTGGCGACCGGCTCGACCCACAAGCGGATGAACGTGTGCACGTCCTGCCTGAAGGCGGGCAAGGTCAGCCGCTGACCCGGAAGTGCTCGTGCCCCTGGGGTCCCTCGTACGGCCTGCCGTCGACGGTGACCCCGTTCCCCTCGGCGACGGTTCCGATCACCGTCCAGCGCTCGGGCACACTCGCCGAGGTGGGGAAGGTGGCGACGAGGGCGTGGTCGTCACCACCGCCCAGGCAGTAGTGCAGCGGGTCGACGCCGTAGGCGGCGCTCACCGCGACCAGCGGCTCGGCTGGGACCAGGGCCGCGGTGTCGAGGTCGACCGCTACGCCGCTGGCCCTCGCCAGGTGGCCGACGTCGGCGACCAGGCCGTCGCTCACGTCGATCATCGCGCTGGCTCCTGCTCGCGCGGCCGCCGGTCCAGACTCGTACGGAGGCTGGGGACGGCAGTACGCGGCCACCAGCGCGCGCGGGGACCGAAAGCCTCTGCGCAGGACGGCCAGCCCCGCGGCGGCCCAGCCGAGCCGACCCGCCAGCGCGACGACGTCGCCGGGACGAGCGCCGGATCGGGTGACGGGGGAATCGTCCAGCACACCGAGCGCGGTCACCGCGATCACGACTGCCCGCGCCGCCGTGACGTCACCCCCAACGACGCTGGCGCCCGTCAGCGCCGCCTCCTCGGCCAGGCCCGCCGCCAGGTCGTACGCCCACTGCGCGGGAAGCTCGCCGGGCGCGGCGAAGCCCACCAGGAGCCCCGTGGTCCGTCCACCCATCGCGGTGATGTCGGCCATGCTCGCCGCGGCCGCCCGGTGCCCGACGTCCTGGGCCGCACACCATTCCCGCCGGAAGTGGTGACCCTCCACCAAGACGTCGGTGCTGGCCAGGACCAGCCCCGTAGCGCGCAGCACCGCGGTGTCGTCGCCCGGCCCCAGGAGCACGGCGTCGGCCGGTACGGCGACCGCGCTCAGCGCGTCGACGAGGGCGAACTCGCCAATGTCGGCGAGCGTCTTCGAGGGCGCCTCCATCGCGCCATCCTGGCTGATGCCGGCGCCCGGTGCACGGGCGGCGACCGCGGCGCACCCTGTAGCGTGATCCGCCAGCCGGCGCAAAGGGACGCGCGGGTCCGTCAGCTCAGGAGGACGACGATGGTGGTACAGGCCTACATCCTCATCCAGACCGAGGTCGGCAAGGCCGCTGACGTGGCTCGTGAGATCGCCGACGTCAAAGGCGTCACGCTGGCCGAGGACGTGACCGGACCCTACGACGTCATCGTGCGGGCGGAGGCCCGCAGCGTCGACGAGCTGGGCGCACTCGTCGTGGCGCGGGTCCAGCGGATCGGCGGGATCACCCGCACGCTCACCTGCCCGGTGGTGCACATCTGAGCGACCGCAGCCGCCGCTGCCTCTGCTTCCGGCTCAGCGCAGGCCCGTCGGCCTCGCCAGAGCCAACCGCAGCAGCCGGTCGACGAGAGCCGGGTAGTCCAGGCCGCACTCGGCCCACATCAGCGGGAACATCGAGGTCGGGGTGAAGCCCGGCATCGTGTTGATCTCGTTGATCAGCACCCGGCCGTCGGGGAGGTAGAAGAAGTCGACGCGGGCGAGTCCCTCGCAGCCCAGGCACCCGAACGCCTGCACCGCCCAGGTACGCACCTGCTCGGCGACCTCCTCCGGGACCGGTGCCGGCACCTGCGGCTGTCCGCCGCCGTCGACGTACTTGGCCTCGAAGTCGTAGAACGCGTGGCCGGCAGCTCGGTCCAAGACGATCTCCCCCACGGCGCTGGCCTGCGGCGCCTGGCCGTCGAGGCCGTCGATCACCCCGCACTCCAGCTCCCTGGCGCCGATCGCCGCGGCCTCCACGAGTACCTTCGGGTCGAACCCCCGCGCGAAATCGACCGCGGGCCCCAGCGCCGAGGTGTCCTCGACGCGGGTGATCCCGAAGCTGGATCCCCCCCTCGCTGGTTTGACGAAGACCGGATAGCCCAGCGACGCGACCGACCTCCGCACCGCCTCAGGGTCATCGGCCCACTCCCGCGGCCGGACAACCAGGTACGGCAGCATCGGCAGCCCGGCGGCGTCGAAGACGACCTTCATGTACTGCTTGTCCATGCCGACGGCGCTGGCGAGTACGCCGGCGCCCACGTAGCGGATCCCCGCCATCTCGAGCAACCCCTGGATCGTGCCGTCCTCACCCCACGGGCCGTGCAGCAGCGGAAGCACGACGTCGACCTCGCCGAGGGTGCGGGGCACCTGTCCGGCCTCGGCCACCACCAGCTCGCTGCGCGCGGCGGCGGTCGAGAGCGCCACGTCGGTCCCGGCAGCGTCCACGGAGGGCAAGCCCGCGGGTCCGAGCGCGAAGCGCTCGGGGCGGTCGGACTCCAGCACCCACCGGCCGTCGGTCGTGATGCCGATCGGTACGACCTCGTAACGGTCGGTGTCGATCGCCGCGATGACCTCGCCGGCGGTCAGGCATGAGACGCCGTGCTCGCTGGACCGGCCGCCGAACACGACGGCCACGCGCGGACGCCGGGAACCGTTGGACTGGACGGACATCGCCGGAACTCTACTGCGCCGCAACCGGCAGACTACGGTCATGACCAGCGAGCCGCCCGACTCTTTGCAGCTGTCCCCCGCCACCATCACGGTGACCGCCGGGCGCCCACCGCACGAGGCCGACGAACCGCTCAACGCGCCGCTGACGCCGGCCAGCGTCTTCGTCGCCGGTGGCGAGCGGGAGTACGGCCGCTACTCCAACCCCACCTGGGACGCGTTCGAGTCCGTTCTCGGGCAGCTGGAAGGGGGCGACGCGCTGGCGTTCTCGTCCGGGCTCGCCGCGGCCGCCGCGGTGATCGACCTGGTGGCGCCGGGCGAGCTCGTGGTCGCACCCCGGCACGCATATCTGGGATGCCTCCAGCAGCTGTTCGCCAAGGAGCAGCGTGGCGAGCTGCAGCTGCGTGTCGTCGACGTCGACGACACGCAGGCAGTGCAGGACGCCTGCGTGGACGCGGCACTGGTCTGGTTGGAGTCCCCCACCAATCCCGCGCTCGAGGTCGCCGACATCCCAGCGATCGCGACCCGCGCCCACACCGAGGGGGCACGCGTGCTGGTCGACAACACGTTCGCGACTCCCCTGCTGCAGCAACCGCTTCGCCAAGGCGCCGACATCGTGTTGCACTCGGCGACGAAGTACCTGGCCGGGCACAGCGACGCGGTCCTCGGTGCGCTCGTCACCACGGACCCGCAGACGTACGCCGCGCTCGAGCGCCGGCGCCGGCTCACCGGAGCGATCCCCGGGACCTTGGAGATCTGGCTGGCGACGCGAGGCCTGCGGACCTTGCACCTGCGCGTCGAGCGGGCCCAGCACAACGCTCGGGTGCTGGCCCAGCGCCTGGAGAGCCACAACGGTATCGACGCGGTGCGCTACCCGGGCTTCGGTGGCATGCTCGCAGTCGAGGTCAGCGGCGGCGCCGAGGCCGCCGACGCGCTGACCCGGAGCACCCGGCTGTGGGTGCACGCGACCAGCCTGGGCGGCGTCGAGTCCAGCTTCGAACGACGCCGCCGCTGGGACACCGAGCAGCCGACGATCCCGCCCAACCTGCTGCGGCTGTCGGTCGGCATCGAAGACGTCGAGGATCTGTGGACCGACCTGGAGGACGCGTTGCAACGGCTGGGCGGCGGCTAGCGGCCGGTCAGCGACGCTCCGGCTTCGCCGAGCGCGAGACCAGGGACTGCACCAGCTCCTCGGCGCCGAGCTCCTCGCGCACCACCTTCACCACGTGCTCGACGATCGGCATGTCGACACCATGCTGGGCGGCCAGGGCGTGAACCGACTCACACGACTTGACCCCCTCGGCGACCTGGCGGCTCGCCGCCAGGATCTGTCCCACCGACTCCCCCTTGCCCAGCCGCTCACCGAACGTACGGTTGCGCGACAGCGGGGAGGCGCACGTGGCAACCAGGTCCCCCAGCCCGGCCAGCCCCGACAGCGTCAGCGGGTCGGCTCCCATGGCGGTGGCGAGGCGGGCGGTCTCGGCCAGGCCACGGGTGATCACCGACGCCTTGGCGTTGTCGCCGTAGCCGAGGCCGCCGGTCATCCCGACCGCCAACGCGATGACGTTCTTGGTCGCACCGCCGAGCTCGCACCCGACGACGTCGGCATTGGTGTACGGCCGGAACGCCGGGGTGTGGCACAGCGCCTGCAGCCGCGTCGCCGTGTCCTCGCTGACCGATGCGACGACGCTCGCCGCGGGCTGACGCCGGGCGATCTCCGGCGCAAGGTTCGGACCCGTGACGACTGCCACCCGTTCGGGTTCGGCTGCTGTGAGCTCACCGATCACCTCGCTCATCCGCTGCTGCGTCCGCAGCTCGATGCCCTTCATCAAGCTGACCAGGACCGCTGTGGACGGAACCTTCGGCGCCCAGTCCGACAGGTTGACCCGCAGCGTCTGCGCCGGCACGGCCAGCACGACCACGTCGGCGTTGTCCATGACTTCGGCCGGGTCGTGGCTGGCGGTGATCACGTCCGGCAACCGCACCCCGGGGAGGTACTCGGACTCGTGGCGGGCGTTGACCGAGGCGCAGACCTCGGCCCGTCGCGCCCACAGCCGTACCTCGTTGCCGGCGTCGGCGAGCACCAGCGAGAACGCGGTTCCCCAGGAACCGGCACCCATGACAGCCGTCCTGGCCATCAGCGGACCGTCCGGTGCGCTGGAGCCGGCTGACCGCGCAGCACCGCGAGCTCACGGGTGATCGCCGCCATAACCCGTGCGGTCCCCTCTCGCAGCGCCGGGCGGGTCACCGGCGGCGTCAGCAGGTCGTCAATGTCGACCGGAGACCCGGCCCTGATCCGCATGACCCGCCGCGGCAGCAGGCGGGGCCGGAACGCGCCGGGTGCCAGGATCTCCTGAGCCCCCCACTGGGCGACTGGCACGACCGGGCATCCGGAGGCCATGGCGATCCGGACAGCACCGGTCTTGCCAGCCATCGGCCAAAGGTCGGGATCTGCGGTGATGGTGCCTTCGGGATAGACGATGACGCAGTCCCCGCCGCGTACCGCTGCCACTGCCGCGGTGAAGGCCTGGGTCGCCTCGGCGCTCCCGCGGCGTACCGGTATCTGCCCGGTGGCGTGCAGCAGGCGACCGGCCAGTGGCAGCTCGAAGATGCTGGCCTTGGCAAGAAAACGCGGCGGGATCCCGGCGTCGTAGACGAAATGAGCGAGCGCGAACGGGTCGGCATGGGAGATGTGGTTGGCGACGAGGACGAACCCACCGGCGGGCAGGTTGTCGACACCGTGCCAGTCCTGGCGGGTCAACACGGCCAGGACCGGGCGCACGAACGCCGCGACGGTCGGCAGGACCGGTCCTGGGTCTCGTGCGGCCACGCGTCATGTCCTCGTCCTCGTTGACAGCACCCGAGCCTAGGGGCAGCGAACCCTGGCAGGATTCCGACCGTGTGCTGGGTCGTGGTCGTCCCCGTCAAGCAGACGGCGCAGGCCAAGACCCGGTTCGGTGGCACCGACGCGCGAGTCCGCCGGGAGCTCGCCCACGCTTTCGCGCTGGACACGGTCCAGGCCCTGGCCGATACCGCGACCGTCGGGGCCGTGGTGGTCGTGACCGACGACGTGAGCGTCCGGTCGCAACTGCCGGACGACGGCTCGGTCATCGCGATCGCCGACGTCGGCGCCGGACTGAACGCGGCCGTCCGCCACGGGGTCCAGTGGGCCCGCGAACGCTCCATCGCCGGACCGGTCGCCGTCGTTCCCTCCGACCTCCCGGCGGCCACGGCCGCCAACATCGAGATCTGCCTGCGCCGGGCCGAGCTCGTCTCCCTGGGCGTCCTGCCCGACGCCGAGTCGCTCGGCAGCACGGTGCTGACCGCCGCTGCCGGGGTCGAGCTGCGCCCGGCATTTGGTCCGGCGTCGTTGCGCGACCACGCCGCGGGTGGAGCGCAGGTGTTGGAGGCCACCGGTCTGGACGGCCTTCGCCGCGACGTCGACACGCTCGCACACCTGCGGGCCGCCCTCGCGCTCGGCGTCGGCTCCCATACCCGTGAGGTGGTGGAGCGGCTGGGACTGCGCTGAGCGGAGCGCTAGCCGTTGCTTCGGGGCTCTGTTGGCTGCCTCTCGCCGGCGACGACGGCCTTTAGCTCGGCGCCAGGGCGGAACTTCGCGACGGCCGTCTCCTTCGCCTCCACCCGCTCACCGGTCGCCGGGTTGCGGACCATCCGCGCCGGTCGGACCACCCTCTCCCACGCACCGAAGCCTGTGATTGCGACCTTCTCGCCTTCGGCGAGGCCGCGCGCGACCGTGTCGACCACCGATTCCAGCGCCTTGGCGGCCTCCTTCTTGTTCCCGTCGTAGTGCGCCGCAAGCGCTTCGATGAACTGGCTCTTGTTCACTGGGTCACCTCTCGTCGAACGCGGCCGAGCCCACGCTCGACTCGACGAACCGTAGGGAATCGCGCCGGTGGAGACAACGACTGCCCGGCGAGTCGCCCGCCCGGCCGAGCGGCCTCAGAACAGTCCGGGGATCTCGAGTCCCAGCAGGACTTGTTTGCGCCGCAGGCCGCCGGCGTAACCGGTCAGTGCGCCGTCGCTGCCGATGACCCGGTGACAGGGCACGACGATCGGAATCGGGTTCGCACCGTTCGCCGCTCCGACGGCCCGGGACCCCCCCGCCGGCAACCCGAGGGTGCGGGCCAGTTCGCCGTACGAGGCGGTGCTGCCGTACGGGATCGTCCGCAGCGCCGCCCACACGCGCCGCTGGAAGGGGGTGCCAGCGGCGCGCACGCCGACCTCGAACTCCTTGCGGCGGCCCGCGAAGTAGTCGTCGAGCTCGCGGCACGCCCGGACCAGCGCGGGAGCGGTCGGCTCGCGGTCCCACGGTGGAAGCGTGAACGGGGTGAACGAGATCGACGTCAGTACGTGGCCGTCGGTCTGCAACAGCAGGTCCCCCACCGGTGACGGCATCGTCGTCCAAGCGGCGCTCATCCTCGACCTCTCTGGTTGGTGTCGGCGGGCGTGGGCGTGGCGGCCGAGCACCGCCACAGGTGCATAACGGCGTAGGACCGCCAGGGCCGCCAGCCGAACGCGTACCGGGCTGCAGCAGGCTCGCTCGCCGGCAGACCCAGCCGTGCCATCGCGGCGCGGACGGCGGTGTCCCCGCCGAGGAAGACGTCAGGGTCGCGCAACGCCCGCATCGCGATGTAACCCGCGGTCCACGGCCCGATACCGGGAATTCCCAGCAGCGCCGCCGTCGCCTCCCCGCGGTCCGCCCCCGGACCGAGGTCCAACCGGCCCTGCGCCACTGCGGTCGCCAGGTGCACCAGCGCCCGGCCGCGCCGCCGCGGCATTCCCAGGCGTGCGGGGTCCTCGCCCGCCAGCGCCTCGGCGGTGGGGAAAGCGGTCGACGGCCCGGCCGTGGTGGTGCCGGTCGCCAGCGGCTGTCCGAGCCGCCGGACGAGGTCGGTGGCGAGCTGACGGGCCCGGGGCACGGTGACCTGCTGACCGAGCACGGCTCGCACCGCGAGCTCGAAGCCGTCGACGTGACCGGGCACGCGCACTCCCGGAGCGGCGGCCACCAAGGCGCCCAGGACAGGGTCGGCTCCGAGCACGTCGAGCACGGCCAGCGGATCGGCGTCCAGATCCAGCAGGGCGCGACAGCGCTGGACCGCCGCGCCGAGGTCGCGCAGGTCCGCCAGCTCAAGGACGCAGTCGACATGGCCGGGCCCCGGTGCCAGCCAGATGACGCCGAGACCGTGTCCGAGCCGTACAACCCGGGTGAACGTCGAGGCGGTCCCGCACTCCAGCCCGGGCACGGCGCGAGCAGCCAGGAACGCGAGCACCTGGTCGGCGGCGAACGGCGCCCGCACCGGCAGCCGAAGCTGGACCCGGCCACGTCCCGCGGACGTTGTGGGGTCGGGGCGCGAGCCGCGAGCGGCCCGCAGCTGCTGCGGTGACTGGGCGTAGACCTCGCGCATGGTGTCGTTGAACTGCCGGATCGAGGCGAAGCCCGCCGCGAATGCCACGTCGGCCACCGGAAGGTGCGTGGTCTCCACCAGGACCCGCGCGGTGTGGGCGCGCTGTGCCCGGGCCAGCGCCAGCGGGCCCGCGCCGAGCTCGCTCTGCAGCAGCCGCTGGACATGGCGTTGGCTGTAGCCGAGCCGGGCGGCGAGCCCGGCGACCCCGTCCCGCTCCACCACCCCGTCACGGATCAGCCGCATCGCCCGCCCCACGGCGTCGGTGCGCAGATCCCACTCCGGCGAGCCCGGTGTCGCGTCCGGCAGGCACCGACGGCAGGCCCGGAACCCGGCGGCGTGAGCCGCAGCGGCCGTGGCGAAGAAGCGCACGTTGGCCCGGCGCGGCGTCATCGCCGGGCAGGAGGGGCGGCAGTAGATGCCGGTGGTCCGGACCCCGGTGAAGAACACCCCGTCGAAGCGGGCGTCGCGGCTGCTGACCGCGCGGTAGCACCGCTCCGCATCGGCGACCGCTCCGCTCCCTGGCACACCACCATGGTGGCGTACGTCAACGACGCTCTCTGGCGGGTTTCGGACACGGTGGTCGGTCGGGTGGTAGCCCCGACCGGATTCGAACCGGCGCTACCGCCTTGAGAGAGCCACCGGACGACGATTTGGCTTAGTCGAAGATCGATGAAAGCCCAGGTCAGGAGGCAGTTTCGTGGTTGGGCGCTGTTGGCCGGATCGGGCTGTTTTTGGTTCTGGTGTTGCCAATCTGTTGCCACGAGCGGATCGACTGTGCGTTTCGGCCGGTGCGGACTGACCGGCTCGTCAGTGACCTACGTGGCTCACTGCGACGTGGGACTTCAGCCTCAGGTCGCTGCCGTCGAGTCGAGCCAACTTCGCCTGCTGAAGGAGGATGTGCTTGCTCAGGACCTCCGCAACGGCGATCGGCACCGAAGTAGCGGCTCTCCGCTCTGGCCGACCACGCCGTAGGCAGCACCGTCGGGACCGAACTGCCACAGCATTGGTGAGCACCCGTCGGTCACTCCTCTCTCGTTGAGCCCGAGCGGATTCAAAGGGCGGTTGAAGCGAGGGCTTTCGCGCCGACTGGACGGCACGCAACCGACGGTGGTCGCCGCCGAGTATTCGCTGAGGGTCCAACTCGCTCGCCACGAGGCCAAGCCCATCGCGCTAGCCAGCGTCTGTGCTCGGGTAACGCGGCTGCCGACTTGTTCCCGCCGAGCGCACCGCTTGTCGTTTCGCCTTGCGGGACGGCCGCTGGGACAGAGCCTTGAGTTACGGATCAGTCGCGTCCAGACAGGCAGAACTCGTTGCCTTCGGGGTCGCGCATCACTAGGTGTCCGTCATGGCGGGACACGAGGTGGGCGCCCAGCCGAATCAGACGGGTCAGTTCGACGTCGACCGACTCACACCACAGATCGAGATGAATCCGGTTCTTCACGGACTTCGATTCCTGCACTAGCTGGAAAAAGATCCGCGGCCGGCCACCATTTGCGGGCTGCACCAGGACGTTCGGGTCGTCCTCAGGGTCGGAGATTCCCTGACCCTGCAGGCGAGCGAGTTCCGTGGCGTCATAAGGTGCGACCTCGTAGTCGTCGAGGACGCTCGCCCAGAAGCGGGCGATCGATGCCGGGTGTTCACTGTCGAAGACAACATCGTGAAGGCGCGCCATGACCCTCAGCATGGCACCGCGCACGCCCCTCACCGGAGCAGCCGCCAGCGTCGTCTCAATGACCTATCGCATTGCGGGCACCGCTGATACGCGGTGCTAACTGCTGCTCTGGGGCGACGCGAGGGAGCTGCGTGGCAGCGGTAGCGGTCGTGCTCCGCGTGACGATCCCGTTCAGGTGATCGGTGCGAGACACCTATTCGAGTCCTCGACAGGCCTCCGCATCCGGTTCCGAAGTTGAGACGCACACCCACTCGGCAGTCGGGGTGGGCATTCTTTCTCGGTCGGGCGATACAGGGGTGGCACCCTGTGCAGAACCCTTCCGAGCGGCGTGACCAAGCAGCGTTGCGAAGACCGGGCTGTGACTGTCAATCGTGAGACACACTCCCGTTCGGTCCCTGGTGGTCGGGAGTTCTGGTGGAGCGACCGCCTGTGGGCCGAGTCCGTCGGATTGCCAGTGTTGTCTGTGCCGATAGCCGACATCGCCGAGTTTGACCAGAACTGCTGGTTCGGAGATGCCCCTCCGACGTGTCGCGAGGTGGCCGAGCACGCCCGCCGGATCGAAGCGGCCGACCTGCGCCACCCGACAAACCTCAACGCCGACGGCGGCCTGATGGACGGCGGCCACCGGGTCGCCCGAGCCTGGCTTGATGGACGCACCGATGTCGACGCGGTCCGGTTCGTAGCTGACCCGGTACCCGACTGGGTTGAGCCCGATGCGACATGATCGACGTGCTTGTTTGGGTTCCGGGCGTGATCGATTCTCGGGATGTCCGTTGGCTCTAACTCGTCCAAATAGCCGAACCGCTCGCGGAGTAGCCAGCAGGGGCGCTGAAGTCCTTCCACAGGTCGTTGGGGTTGGCGTGCACCCGGCAAACCGGGACCAACCCCGCGACCGGTGGATGGCCCCAGACCAAACGTGCGCAGGAGCGCATAGTCGAGCTGCAGCTCGCCGATCCGGGACTGGAGCTGCTCGACAAACTCACGGAGTGCGCCATTCTCGGCCTCAAGGTGGATGGTGCGCGTTATGCCGCTGATAGCAGTCGGAGGTCTCCATTTCGCACACCATCTCCACCGGCGACAGTTAGCGAAGCCCGTTCAGCTCGTCGAGGGCGCGATGGCCGCGCTTGACCACCTCTGGAACGACATCGTGGCGCCCGTGACGGATGGGGATCTCGAGCATGTGGAGGATCTGCGCCGCTGCGAGCACCGTCGCCCCCTCCCAGCCGACCAGGTCGAGGACTCTCGTCCACAGCCGCCTTCGGACACCGTCCAGCAGCGGATCCTGGAAGGTGTACCACACGAGGGTGGTGAGATCAGTCGCCCGCGTGCCGCTACCTGCGTTCCCGATATCCACAACCGCCACCACCGCTCCGTCACGGACCAGGACATTGCTGGGGGTTGAGAGATCGGCATGGACCATGTCAGGTGCCTCTCGTGGTGGTGGGACATCGGCACACACGAGCCGCAGGCGCTCGACCAACGCCGACACCACGGAGGAATACACCGAGAGCCTGGCCACGGACTGACGGAGACGCGACTGCTCCGGCGTCTCGGTGAAATCCAGCCCCACGACAGCCGATTCCTGACCTGTGGCGACCCGCCAGGCGTACGACCAGTGGTCGTAGGGTTCGGAGGCTTGGCCAGCCTGGAGTTCGATGATCTCCATCAGCTGCTCAACGAGGGACGGGACCAGCTCTGGCGCGGGAGCCGCGTCGACGAAGTCCATCAGATGCCATACATGAGTGGCGGTGGCCCCCACTCCGAGCCAGGCCGGGGTGGGATAGCCGCGCGCACGCATGTGCTCGACCACTCTCTGGGCTCGCAACGTCTCGTCCAGGTGATTGGGGTGTGCCCGGGGCACTGCTTTGAGCACTGCATTTGCCCTTCCGGCCAACTGGACGCGCATGGCACCCCCATTGACGCCTCCGGATAGGCGAATGAGAAGAGAGACCTCAGGACCGACCACACTGGCCACGTCGTCCAGGACCCCGGCCGGCAGCTCTTCGGGATCGGTGCCCTGGTTCATTCTTGTGGAGTGTACGTCTGGCTGCGTGGAGGCCCTGGACACTGAGCTGGCCGAGCCGCGGCGACGCCTCAGTGTTCGCGGCCTATCCGCGCGAGTCCTTAGCTGTCGAAACGCCCCGGCCGACGTCGCGCTGTGTCAGAAGGCGAACCGGCTGCGGGTCGTCGGCATCAATCGTGGCCGCCTCAAGGCCGAGGCGGCGACGTCCCGCAAGGGATCGGTCACCGGCACGCGGCGTGTGCCGATCCTCACTGGACCTTTTCGATGCTGCCGTAGGTCCCGAAAACCATTCTCCAGGTCGCTGTGCGGGCGGCATCGCGGGACTCATACATCTCGATCGCTCGACTTAGCGTCGGATCGAAGGTCGCCGTCTCATCGTTGGCCAGGGCCGTGAGGCGCATCGTGAACCAGGCTGTGATGCCACCAGGAGGCGAGCACCACCGGCGAGACCGCATCGAACGGCTATCACGTCGACCAACGGCGCGGGGACGTCGGCCGGCAAGCCGTGTCTGTGCAGAGCCAGCCGTCGTCGTACCGATGCGCGCCAGTCCGTCACGGCCAACCGCCAAGCAACCCACGCGGGCCCAGCGGTTGACGCGTCATCCCTGGGCAGATCGAAGTGTTGGGCGATCGAGGAGCTTCGTGGCCGAGTCGAGTCACGTTGTGGTGGTCGGCGCGTCGGTGGCGGATTAGGGCTCTCAGCCGTCCCGGGACAGGCGGGTCAGTAGGGCGCGCAGCTGCGCGGACTCGGCGTCGTCGAAATCGGCAAAAAGCCGCCTCTCGGCCTCGTCGCTGGCGCGGAGGGCTCGGGCGAGGACCGTCTGCCCGTCCCCGGTCAGCTCGAGGACGTTTCGGCGTCGGTCCCCGGGGTCCGCGTGGCGCGCCACGAACCCTTTGGCCTCAAGTGAGTCGATCAGCCCGACCATGGTGGTCCGGTCGACCCCAAGGCGTACGGCTGCCTGTTGCTGCGAGGTCGCATCCAGGCCGTCGAGGAGGAGCAGGACGCCCAGCTCGCGCCCGCTGACCCCGACCGGTGCCAAGTGCTCGGCGTGTAGGTCCTCAAGGTCGACGAGGGCGCGCTTGAGCAGGTAGGTGAGCCGCGCACTCAGCTGCGGTCGCAGGTCCGGGTCGGTTGCCATCCCACTAGACTACGCTATGCTGATCATCAGTTATACTGACGATCACTTGAGGAGAGGATAATGACGTCTCTGTTGCTCACCGGCGCCACCGGTCTCGTGGGTTCGCGGCTCCTGCCGCGCTTGGTCTGGGACGGGTTCGAGTGTCGAGCGCTCGTCCGGGGCGACGCCACGTTGCCGCCGGGAGCCGCCGCGGTGCGCGGCGACCTGGCCGACCCCGGCACGCTGCAGGCGGCGGTCGAAGGGGTTGACGCGGTGGTTCACCTGGCGGCGCTGTTCCGCACCCAGGACGAGGACGCGATCTGGCGCGCGAACCGCGACGGCACCCGCAACCTGATCGCCGCCGTGATGGAGCACACGCCCGGCGCCCGGCTCATCATGAGCAGCACCGGGAACGTCTACAACGCCGACGCCTCCCGGCCGGCGCTGGAGACCGACGAATGCTTGCCGAAGCCCGCGTACGGGGCGAGCAAGGTGGCGGCCGAGCAGCTGCTCATGGACAGCGGCCTGACTTGGGCGGTCCTGCGGTTTCCGTTCGTGTACGGGGAGGGCGACGGTCATCTCGCGTCCATCGGCACACTCGCCACGCAGTTCGGGCTGCACCCGGCGCAGTCCTACGCGGTGGCGCACCACCGCGACATCGCGGCCGCCGTGCGCCTCGCGCTGACCGGGGTGATGGACGGCCGCATCGTCAACGTCACCGACGGCGGCGCCTCGGTCACCATCTACGAAATGGCCCGCCTGCCGGGCAACCGATCGAAGGGTCCGCCGAGCCGTTGGCCAACCCGTGGTTCGGTCACATGAGCGGCGACCTGATCCGTGAGCTCGGCTTCACCCCGTCCGTGCCGTCCATCTACGCCGCAGCCCGAGACGGCCTCCTCTAGGAGGCGGGCGTCCGCGCCGCTCCCGGCCTCCACCAGGACGCCGGAGGGCAGCCAGGGCACCGTCGACCTCGCATGGACCAACGCACAGCACCGTCGGAGGACCTGTGGAGGGCTTGCAGATCGCAGTGCTGATCGGCGTGCTGCTGATCATCGGTGGTGGGCTCGCCGCACGGACGCGGGTGCCGACCGCCCTGGTGCTGCTCGTGCTGGGCATCGCGTTCGGGTTTGTCCCCGCCCTCGGCGAGATCACCCTGCCGCCCGAGGTGGTGCTGCTGCTTTTCCTGTCGGCGCTGCTCTACTGGGAGTCGATCACCACCTCACCTCGTGAGATCCGCCGCAACTTGCGCGCGATCGTGTTGCTCGCTGTTCCGCTGGTCTTGGCGACCGTGGCCGTCGTCGCCGTACTGACTATCGGACTCGGGCTCCCCGTAAGTGTGGCGATCGCACTCGGCGCGATCGTCGGGCCGACGGACGCGACTGCGGTCGCCTCGGTGGCCGGACGGTTGCCCCGGCGTACCTCGACCGTCCTGCGGGCGGAGAGCCTGATCAACGACGGCACCGCACTGACCGTCTACGCCATCGCCGTCGAAGCAGTGACGGACGGCGTCGAGATCGACCTGGGTGCCGGCGTCCTGCGCTTCCTCGCGGCCTACGGCGGCGGGATCGCGATCGGTCTCGTCGTCGCGGTACTCGCCGTCGGTGCCCGCCGTGTCGTGCAGGGCAATCCGGTGCTGGAGAACACCGTAGGCATCCTCACGCCACTGGCGGCCTACCTGCCTGCCGAGGAGTTCCACGTCTCCGGCGTGCTCGCGGTCGTCACCGCCGGACTGGTGATCACCCGCTCCGCGCCGCGGCTGGTCTCGGCCCGCACGCGCTCGCAGGCGCTGGGGTTCTGGCAGGTCACGACCTGGATCCTGAACGGGTCATTGTTCCTCCTCATCGGCCTGGAGGCGCACACCGCCCTCGAGGGACTCGGCACCGACCCGCTCCGCGTGCTCGGCCTCGCCCTCGCGACGGCCGGTGCGGTCATCGGCGTACGGATCGCCTGGCTCGCCGTTGTGCCGTTCCTCATCGGGGCGGTGGACCGCCGACCGACGCAGTACCTCCGCGTCCCGCTGCGGCAGCGCAGCGTCATCGCCTGGGCGGGATTCCGTGGCGCGGTCTCGCTCGCCGCGGCGCTCGCGCTCCCCGAGAACTTTCCCAGGCGCGCCGAGCTCGTCACCGTCACTTTGGTCGTCATCCTCGTGACGCTCCTCGTCCAGGGCCTCACCCTGCCCGCGGTCGTACGCTGGGCGCGACTGCCGACAGACCCCACCGAGGCCGACGAACAACGTCGGGCCGACGAAGTAGTCCTCCGTGCGGGTCTCGCCGAGATCCCGTCCGCCGCTGACCGCCTCGGCGTCCCGGACGACGTGCGGGACCGCGTTCTGACCGAGTACCGCGACCGCGCCCAGCGGACCCGGGCCGACGAAACCGCCAAGTCCGAGTCAGCGTCCGGTTCCGCGTACGTGCCAGGCAACGAGACCGCACTACTCCTGTCCGTGATCGCAGCAAAGCGCGAGGCCGTCGTCGCGCTGCGGGACGCCGGCGAGATCAACGACACCGTGCTCCGTCGCAGCCAGCAGCGCCTCGACATCGAGGAGCTCCGGCTCGGCGACATCGATAGCGAGCCCTAAGGTCGCTCCCAACCACGTCGCAACGGCGGTTCGTGCGCTCGGGGCTGGCCGCGTGACCGCTGCCAAAAACACACGGAGTCCCCGTCTCGCGAACCGCACGCTACGACCGTGTCCGATCGACGCGGAAGCGTCCGTGGCCTGCTGTGACTCGGGATCCCGGCCGCGAAGGAGAAGCAGGACGGCCAGCTAGCGCCCGCTGATCCCGACCGGAGCCAGATGCTCGGCGCGGAGGTGCTCAAGGCCGACGAGGCGCGCTTGAGCAGGTGAATGAGTCGCAGCCTCAGGTTCTGCTCGGTCGGTCTTTGTGCTCAACGCCGTACTCGGCGCACCGCTGCTGGTCGCCATCGCGCTGCGGGTGCCGACGTCCCGCGATCCCAACCCCGGTCCGGTTGACCCCCTCGGAGTCCTGCTGTCCGTGCTCGGCTTGGGGGCGCTCGTCTTCGGGGTCATCGAAGGCCCCGAGCGCGGGTGGGACAGCCCGCTGGTCCTGAGCACCTTGGTCGCGGGTTGCGTGTTGCTGGTCGGCTTTGTTCTCTGGGAGCTGCGCACCAAGCACCCGCTGCTCGATCCCCGGCTGTTCCGCTCACCCGCCTTCGCGGCCGGCTCGTTCGCCATCACCCTGCAGTTCTTCGCGATCTTCGCCTTCCAGTTCGTCAGCCTGCAGTACCTCCAGCAGGTCAGCGGCTACTCCGCGTTGAGGGCGGGGCTGGCCCTGCTGCCGATCGGCATCATCCTAGGAGTTCTCGCTCCTCGCGCTCCCCAGGCAGCGGCTCGCTTCGGCCTGCGCGCCGTGGTGGCCGTCGGCAGCGGGCTCCTCGCCGCCGGACTGCTCATCCTGGCCCAGCTGCAGGTCGACTCAAGCTACTGGCACTTCCTCATCGGAATCCTCGTCCTCGGTGCCGGCATGGCGCTCGGCGCCGCGCCCGCCACCGAGGCGATCCTCAACGGGCTCCCGTCCTCACAGCAGGGGCTGGCCTCAGCGGTCAACGACACCACCCGCGAGCTTGGCGGCGCCCTAGGTATCGCCGTCCTCGGCAGCCTGCTCAACCTCGGCTACCGCGGCGCCATCGACGACCGGCTGGCCGACGACGGGCTGCGAGAGGCGGCCAGGCCCTCCCTGCAGGTCGCCGCGCAGACCGCCGAAGGGCTCGGCGCCGACGGCGGAGGGGTCCTGGACGCCGCGCAGGCCGCCTTCGTTGATGGGCTGCAGATCGCGTTCTACAGCGGCGCGGGCGCGGTGCTAATCGGGACCCTCGTGTTCCTGCGGCTAGCCCCACGGCGAGCACCGCGACAGGCGCCCGCCCCCGCAACCAACGCGAGCGCCGGTTGACCGCCCTGGACCAGCGGGCCAGCACCAGCCCGACAGAGAAGGAGAATTGAGGACGCTGTTGCTAACCGGTGCCATCGGTCTGGTGGGTTCGCGGCTGCTCCAGCGCCTCGCCGAGGACGGCTTCAAGCGCCGCGCGCTCGTCTGCGGCGACGTCGAACTGCCGCCGGAGGACCACCGGCGTCCGCGGTGGCTTGGCCGACCCCGAGACGCTGCGTTCGGCGATGGAGGGTTCGACGTCGTGGTCCACCTGGCAGGGGTGTTCCGCACAGAGGATGAAGACGCCATCCGGAGCACGAACCTCGGCGGCACCCGCATTCTGGTCGCCGCCGTGCCGGAGCACACGCGGGGCGCCCGGCTCGTCATGAGCAGCACCCGCGAAACGTCTACAACGCAGACGCAGCGCGGACGCAGCGCGGACCCAACGCGCCCGTCCCTCGAGACTGAAGCGTGCTCACCGACCGCCATGTACGGGGCGAGCAAGGTCGCGGCCGAGCAACTGCTCCGGGGCAGCGGCCTAACCCAGGCGGCCCCGCGGCTGCCGTTCGTGCACGGCGAGGGCGCCGGACACCTGGCGTCCCTCCAACGCGCTCGTAGTCATCGAGGCGGCGGCGCCCACTGATCCTCGCCGTGTGCGCCGCACCGTCGCCGCAGCCGACGGTAGCGATCCTCGATTGACCGAATCCAGACGCAATCCGCGCGTCCCGTTCGAGGATCGGCTTGCGGTGAGCAGAGGGCTTACCTCTGTCAGAGCTCAGGGCCCGGACCGCAAGACGTTCCGCTTACGGCGTGACCGGGACAAGTTTGGACTCGGGCATCAGCCAGCGGGAACGCGTCGACCTAGACGTTAGCCATGCCCGCTGTCCGACTCCCCGTCCGAACCCTGTCCGACCCCCTGGGAGGCTCGCGCCATGACACTGGAACACGACGATACGCTGACCGATGCGGCGGCCGCTGCCGCGATCCACCGCAACGGGTGTCGGCTGCTGCTCGCCGGCGCGTATAGCTCGGTCGCGGTGGGCTCGCTGCCTGCGCGGTCGAGGCCGCGGCCGCCGCGGTCCGCGTGTGGGGCCCAGACGCCGCGCATCTGCATCTCGACCTGCGTGGCAATCGTGTTGACCTCGTCCTGCGTTCCCCGGCGGCCGGCGGACTGAGCCGGCTCGACGCGACGCTCGCCGCCCGAATCTCCGCGGCGGTCGGCGAGCTCGGGCTGGCCACCACGCCCGGGGGCGCGGGGGCGGCGCGCCCCGCCCAGGCGCTGGAGATCGCCATCGACGCGCTAGACATCCCGGCCGTGCTGCCCTTCTGGCGGGCGGTGTTCGGCTACGTCGTCGCGGCCCAGCCGATCGCCGAGGGCCACGATGAGGCGATCGTCGTGGATCCCGCCGGGCAGGGGCCCACCGTCTGGTTCCAGCAGCTGGACGCTCCGCGCCCGCAACGCAACCGGATCCACTTCGACCTGACCGTCGCCGAGGACGAGGCCGAGGTGCGGATCGCCGCGGCGCTCGCCGCGGGCGGGCGGATGGTCAGCGACGCGCACGCGCGGGCGTTCTGGATCCTGGCCGACCCGGAGGGCAACGAGGTCTGCGTCTGCACCTGGCAGGACCGCGACTGACACACAGGTCCGCCCGCTTGCGCGCAGTCCCGTGCTCCCGAGACGACGACTCGGGACCGGCGACCGGATCGACGTGCGGGACGCACTGAGCGATGGCCGACTGGCCGGCGAACGCCTCGGGCTCGCCTTCATCCCACCCGGCGAGCTCTGGCGCAACGGCTACGTCGAATCGTTCACCGGCCGAGTCCGCGACGAGTGCCTCAACATCAACATCTTCTCGTCACTGGCCCAAGCCCGGGTCGTTATCACCGACTGGAAGGACGACTACAACCACCGCCGGCGCCACAGCTCGCTCGGCTACCAAGCCCCAGCGGTCTAGGCTGCCGCTTGCACCCACCGATGAACGACTCTCACCAGGAGTCGATCAGTTCTCGGGGTCCGGCCGATCCAGCTCTATCTTCTGGCATCGGGCCCCGGAGCGAGGCGTTCGCAGTATCGAAAGGTGGGGCGGCCAGAGGCCGCGGCTCAGTTAAGGAGTTTCATGTGATGACGCGTTCCCTGTCCATTCGCAACACTTACCTGTCGCGCTCGATTCGGGAGGCATCGTGAAGCTACTTCTCACGTCGGGGGGCGTCACGAACCCGACCATCATCGGTGCGCTGGTTGGCCTCCTGGGAAAGCCGACCGCGGAGGCCACCGCACTCTGTATCCCCACCGCGCAATGGGGCCACCCCATGTGCGGGCCGGTGTCGGCGCGGGGCTTTGTCAGCGGGCTGCCCCCCTGGGGTGGCATGACCTCGATGGAGTGGAAGTCGCTGGGCCTGCTCGAACTGTCGGCGTTGCCCAGCATCGGCGAGGAGCGCTGGGTGCCCTGGGTTCGCGAGGCCGACGTCCTGCTGGTCGACGGCGGCGATGCGACATTCCTGTGCCACTGGATGCACGAGTCCGGGCTGGCGGACGTCCTACCTTCGCTCCCAGAGACGGTCTGGGTGGGCGTGAGCGCGGGCAGCATGGCAATGACTCCCCGGATCGGTGCCAACTTCGTGAAGTGGCCGTCCGCGGAGGACGACACAACTCTGGGGGTCGTCGACTTCTCGATCTTTCCCCACCTGGACGTCTTCCCGACGAACACCCTGGCCGAGGCCGAGCGCTGGGCCACCGAGATCGGCGGCCCGGCGTACGCCATCGACGACCAGACGGCCATCAAGGTGGCCGATGGCAACGTCGAGGTCGTCTCCGAGGGGCACTGGAAGCAGTTCCCCTGACAGCCGGGGCCAATGGCGATCGGAAGGAGCACATGGAGCCACTCATAGAGCGCTGTGCCAATGAGGGATCGCTTGCGGCGACGACCGGTTCCGGGTCATGTGATGGGTGTCGATGAGTGTCCCGAGGCCGTCGAGGAGACGGCCCGGACCGAACTGGCGGTCAAGCGTCGGTGTCCGGGGCAACCAGGGGGCCGGCTCCGACGAGTGCCTTGACCATGGCGTAGTCGTCGCGCACCGCCCAGTGCTCGAGGATCTCGCCGTCCACCAGGCGGAAGAAGTGGACCTGGTCCCATGGCACCCGCTTGTGCGTCACTGGCACGTCTCGGAGTCGTGGGAAGGCGCTGCCGACGTGCGTTACGGTCATCGTCATCCACACCATGACCCGATCAGCACGGACCATTACCTCGTGGACGGCGACGTCAGGATCGGCGAAGGTCCCCCGGCTCCACGCCGCCACCTGTGCCCAGATATCCCCGCCGCGCTGACCACTGACGTGATCGAGGAAGTCTGCGGCGAGCAGCTCTTCGAAGCCAGAATCCGTCTCGCCATTGATTAACCGCACGTAGCGCTCGACAACCGCCTGAGCCTCGGACTGCCTCACCCCCACGACGCTATCTCCGTTCCTATTCCGTGGACTTCCTGAACCGCCAATTCACGTCTGAGTGCTTGGCTGGTCGGCCCGCCTCGACCAAGAGATTCTTGTATCACGTCGTTCGCCGCCAATGCTCGTCAACCGATCGATGACTGATCTGTTCCCGTTGGGCAATCGGCACGCGGAGCGTGCCACAGGCGGATCCAGGGTGAGGTCGGGCTGAGATCGGGACTGGTGTCGCCGAGATCCGACACCACGGTCGGTCCCGGCAGTCCTCAGTAGGGCGACAAGCGACTCGATCCGATCCGGGCCTCGATCCTTGACGCTCTGGCTGAACCAGGCTCGGCGGCCTCGATTGCGCCGACAGTCGGTTTGACTCGTCAGAAGGTGAACTATCACCTGAAGGCGCTGGAGGCGCATGGACTGGTCGAACCGGCTGGGGAACGAGCTTGGGGCGGTATCACCGAGCGTTACGTGCGGCGCTCGGCACGACACTTCGTCGTCGCCCCCGAGGTGCTAGAGGGCAGAGTCCCCGACCCGAACGAGGTCGCCGATCGTCTCTCGACTGCGTATCTCATAGCGGTGAACGCTCGGACCGTGTCCGAGGTCGGGTCGATCGCGAGCGGTGTGGCGGCGGGAACGCGGATGCCGACCCTGACTGTCGACACGGTGATCGGGTTCCGGTCGCCGGAACATCGTGCCGCATTCGCATCCGAGCTCCCGTCGGCGATCGCGGCGCTGGTCGCCCGATATCACCATGACGACGGGCGGCGCCCCCACCGCCTGACCGTTTCGTCCTATCCCCGACCTGAGGAGCCTTCGTGACCGATTCCAACCAACCCGACCGTGTCAAGCACCGGGCGGAGTTCACCGCCGAGATGTCCGCTACCCCGGAGCAGGTGTGGGCGGCGATTGCGACCAGTTCAGACCGTCACGGCCGCTCGGGTGAGAATGACAAGCCCATTTGGCCCCACTGTGCTGGCTTGATTTGGCCCCACCCTGGCTGTTGATGTCACTGGGTCGGGCTCAGGTGGTGGCGGGTTCCTTTCGTGCTCGGGTGGTGGCGTTGAGTCGGTAGGAGCTGCTGCCGGTTTGGATGATGTGGGCGTTGAAGGTGAGCCGGTCCACGACGGCGGCGGCGAGGCGGGGGTCGGTGAACGTGGCTCCCCATTCGGAGAAGGGGGCGTTGGACGCGCACGCGATCGATGCGCGTTCTTCGCGGGCGGTGATGATCTGGAACAGCAGTTCCGCGCCGCGGGGGTCGAGGTGGACGTAGCCGAGCTCGTCGAGGCAGAGCAGGTCGAGTCGGGCGTAGCGGCCCACGGCCCGGGAGAGCTCTTTGTCGTCGGCTGCTTCGATGAGCTCGTTGACCAAGGCCGCGGTGGTGACGTAACGGACCCGGCGTCCTTGTTCGGCTGCGGCGGTGCCCAGAGCGATCAGCAGGTGGGTCTTGCCGGTGCCGGAGTCGCCGAGCAGCACCAGGGGTTCGCCCTTGTCGATCCAGGCACCGGAGGCGAGGTGGGCCAGGGTCGTGGGTGGCAGGTCGGGCAGCGCGCGGGTGTCGAAGTCGGCGAGGCGTTTGGTGCGGGGGAACCTTGCTTCCGTCGCCGAGCACGGGGCGACGCTGGCGGAGGTGACCGTGCCGGTGCCGGAGTCGCCGGTGCCCCGCAAGCAACCGCTATCTCCGTTCCTATTCCGTGGACCTGAGCCCGACCCAGTGACATCAACAGCCAGGGTGGGGAACAGCAGTTCCGCGCCGCGGGGCGCTCGGATGCGAATGCGGCACGATGTTCCGGCGATCGCGGCGCTGGTCGCCCGACGCCGCACGTAACGCTCGGTGATACCGGAGCAGGTGTGGGCGGCGATCGCGAGCGGTGTGGTTGGTCAACGAGCTCATCGAAGCAGCCGACGACAAACCAGGCTCGGCGGCCTCGGCTGGAGCGCGCGAAGCGCGCCGAGGCCGACTCCGTTGCCAACGCACTTTCTGCTGTTGCCAACCTGTTGCCAAATGCCTCACACCCCCGAAAAGGCAAAGGCCCCCTGAAGTGCGTTTCCACAGGTCAGGAGACCTTTCACCTTGGTAGCCCCGACCGGATTCGAACCGGCGCTACCGCCTTGAGAGGGCGGCGTGCTGGGCCACTACACAACGGGGCCGTGGCGACGGGCGAGTCTACCTGGCGGGTCGGTGGTCCGGTCGCTGGGGTACTAGGACTCGAACCTAGACTAACGGAGCCAGAATCCGTCGGGCTGCCAATTACCCCATACCCCACCGGGCTGGCGGCGCCGCGCGGCACCGGGCCGACCGCAGACTCTACCGGACCTGGTCGACGGCGCCAAAGGCGTCAACGGCCGCGTCGAGCCGGGCCAGCGACCGCTCCTTGCCGAGCAGCTGCAGCGACTCGAACAGCGGCGGGGAGACCCGGCGGCCGGTGACGGCGACGCGTACGGGCCCGAACGCGTGCTTCGGCTTCAGCCCGCGCTGCTCGACCAGCGTGCGCCGCAGTGCCGCCTCGATCGGCCCGGTCTCCCACTGTTCCAACACGGCCAGCGAGCCCCGGGACGCCGCGACGGCCTCGAGGCCGTCGGGGGTGAGCACGGTCGCCGCGTCCTGCGGGTCGACGGCGAAGTCCGGCCCGTCGGCGAACAAGAACTCAAGCATCTCGGCACCTTCGGAGAGCACCGTCATGCGCTCCTGGACCAGTGGCGTCGCGGCTCGCAGCAGCGCCCGCTGCGGCGAGGTCACCGGCTCGCCGAGGGCCCCGATGGCCTGCAGGTAGGGGACCATCCGCTCCGCGAGGTCGTCGATCGTGAGCGCGCGCAGCTTCAGCCCGTTGATCGCCTCGCACTTGCGCAGGTCGAACTGCGCGGGGTTCGGGTTGACCCGCTCGATCCGGAACGCCTCGACCATCTCCGGCAGCGTGAACAGCTCGCGGTCCCCGCCGATCGACCAGCCGAGCAGGGCCAGGTAGTTCAGCAGGCCCTCGGGCAGGAAGCCGCGCTCACGGTAGGTGAGCAGGCCGCCGCCCGGGTCCCGCTTCGACAGCTTGCGGTTCCCCGCCCCCATGACGAACGGCAGGTGGCCGTACGCGGGCTCCCCGCCGCTGCCGTAGCCGAGCTCGCCCAGCGCACGGTGCAGGGGCAGCTGCCGGGGTGTGGACGACAGCAGGTCCTCACCGCGCAGCACGTGCGTGATCGCCATCGTGGCGTCGTCGACCGGGTTGGTCAGCGGGTACAGCGGGTGCCCGTTGGCCCGCAACAGCACGTAGTCGCTCACGTGCTCGGGCTCGAAGCTGATGTTCCCGCGCACCAGGTCGACGAACGAGATCTCGGTGTCCGGCATCCGGAACCGCAGCACCGGCCGCCGCCCCTCGGCTCGGTACCCGGTGACTTCGGTGCCGGTCAGCTCCCGGCAATGACCGTCGTAACCGCTCGGGCGACCGGCGAGGCGGGCTGCCTCCCGTCTCAGCTCGAGCTCCTCACGGCTGCAGTAGCAGTCGTAGGCGTGCCCGGACTCGCGCAGCGCCGCCGCGACCTCGGCGTACAGCTGCCCGCGTTGCGACTGGCGGTACGGCCCGTGGTCCCCGCCGACCTCCGGTCCCTCGTCCCAGTCCAGCCCGAGCCAGCGCAGGGACTCCAGCAGGCCACGGTAGGAGTCCTCGCTGTCCCGCGTCGCGTCGGTGTCCTCGACCCGGAAGACGAACGCGCCGCCGGTGTGGCGGGCGTACGCCCAGTTGAACAGCGCCGTCCGCACGTTGCCGACATGCAGGTTGCCGGTCGGGGAGGGGCAGAACCGCACCCGTACCCCGTCCGGAGCAGCCGCCGCCTCAGCCACCCGAGACCACCGGGTTGTTGAGCGCGCCGATGCCCTCGACGCTGACCTCGACCTCGTCGCCGACGCTCATCGCGGCGACCCCGGCCGGGGTGCCGGTCAGGAGGACGTCCCCCGGCAACAGCGTGGTGAAGCTCGACACGTACGACACGAGCGTCGGCACGTCGAAGACCAGCTGCGCGGTCCGGGCGCGCTGTCGCGGCTCGCCGTTCAGGGTCGTGGTGATCTCGAGGTCGGTGACGTCGAGATCGGTCTCGATCCACGGGCCGAGTGGGCAGAACGAGTCGAAGCCCTTCGCCCGCGCCCACTGGCCGTCGCGCTGCTGAAGGTCGCGGGCGGTGACGTCGTTGGCCACCGTGTAGCCGTAGACGACCTTCGGCACGTCGGCGGCGGCAAGGTCACGACAGATGCGGCCGACGACCACGGCGAGCTCGCCCTCGAAGTGGAGGTCGCTGGTCTGGCTCGGATACACGATGGGTTCGCCCGGCCCGATCACGCTCGTGTTGGGCTTGAGGAACACCATCGGGGATTCGGGCACCTCGCTGCCCAGCTCGGCGGCGTGCTCGGCGTAGTTGCGGCCGACGCCGACGACCTTGCTGCGTGGCAGCACCGGCGCGAGCAGCCGGACGTTGCGGAGCTCGAGCTTCTCGCCGGTGAGCGCCAGGCCGGCGTACAACGGGTCGCCCTGCAAGACGCCGACTACAGGTGTCCCGGAGTCGTCGCCGACGAGGCCGAAGCGTGGCTCGTCACCCGTCGAGAACCTCGCGATGCGCACCGGGCGAGCCTAGCCACGCCTCCGCCGCGGCTCATCCGCCACCAGCTCGGCCAGCGCGAGAACCGTCCGCCAGTTGCGGGCCGTGCCGGGGACGCCGAGCCGGCGCTCGAGGTACGCCGCCGTGAGCCGGCTCCCGTGCACACCTTCCCCGTAGTCGACGTAGAGGTGGTCTCCCTCGACCCGGCAGGTGTGCTCGGTGGCGGCGTCGGAGTGCAGGGCCGCGACCGCCGAGGGGTCAGGCACCGCTCCCAGGAACGAGACGTGGAGCATCTTGGGGCGCTGCTCGGCCGCGGCCGGGAAGGGGTTGCCGGCGACGACCTGCCGCAGCTGCTCTGGGGTGCGGACCACGACCGGTACCACGACCCCGAACCCGGTGCGGAGCAGGGTCTGCATCTTGTCGGCGACCGCCGCCGGGCTCCGGTGCGCGGACCGGGCGACGACGTTGCCGCTCTGCAGGTGGGTGCGGACGTCGTCGAAGCCAGCCTCGGCCAGCGCGGCGCGCAGCGCCGGCATCGAAACCTGGTTGCGGCTGCCGAGGTTGATCGCACGAAGCAGCGATATCCAGGTCGGCATCCGGTCACGGTAGCCGCCACCGGCGGTTAGCCTGCGCGGGTGACGGCGACGCTGCGCGTGCCCCTGCCACGGGCCGTGGTCGTGAGCTACCTGGTGCTGGGCTCGTTCCCCGTTCCCGACACATTGCCGGTGCCCATGGCCGCTGGGCTGCGGGTGGTCGCCACCGCCCCGAACGAGCTGCCGGTGCCACCGGCCCCCCTGCTCTCGGCGTCTGGGACCTCGGCCGCTGCGGCAGCGGTGCTGGCGGAGGCCACGCAAGCATGGGCGCTGTTGCTGCGGTGCGGACCGGGACGAGCCTTCGCGGCCGATGCGTGGGTGCGTGCGGCGGCCCTGGAGATGGCGTCAAGGGCAGGGGGAGCGCTGGTCGACACCGCGGTCTCGCGCGCGTACCTGCCCTGCGACAAGGGCGCGGATGCCGCCACCACCGCCGACCTGTTCGTGTTCGACAAGGATCCGCAAGGCGAGACGACCCGCGTCACGACCCGTGGCCTGGCTCGGTTCGGGCTGCCGGAGCTGTGCGCGGAGGGCGTTCCCGCCGCCCACGCGCCGGCCTGGGACGCGCTGCTGACCGCCGTGGCGCACATCGTCGTCGGTTGCCTCCGGCGGCCGGGCGAGCACCAGCCTTGGCTCGAGCTCCCGTTGCCGCTGACCGTGCGTCTCGCTGACATCGCCGCCGGCTACGGCGAGGTCCTGGAGGGTGAGCAGGGGCCGGGTTCTGCCGAGCTGGCGCTGCACCGCCGTACCAGTGGTGCCGGAGACGACCTGCTCGTCGTCGGTGCTGGCGGCGAGGAGTTGGCTCGGCTGTTCGGCCAAGCACTGCCAGCGCGGTAGTTAGCAGACGCGGTGCATCCAGCCGTGGACGTCCTCGTCCCGGCCGTACTGGATCGCCAGGAGCCGCTCCCGGATCGTGCGGGTGACCTCCCCAGGATGGTCGCCGTGGCCGACCTCACCGGCCTCCCAGCGCAGGGTGCCGATCGGCGTGATCACCGCCGCGGTCCCGCAGGCGAACACCTCGCTGATGTGGCCGCTGCTCACCCCGTCGCGCCACTCCTCGATCGACACCTTGCGCTCGTCGGTCTTCAGCCCGAGCTCACCGGCGATGGTGAGGATCGAGTCGCGGGTGACCCCCTCCAGGATCGTCCCGTCGAGGTCCGGCGTGACGAGCGTGCCGTCCTCGTGGACGAAGAAGAGGTTCATGCCGCCCAGCTCTTGCACCCAGGTGTGCTCGGCCCCGTCGAGGAAGACGACCTGGTCGCACCCGTGCTCGGCGGCCTCGCGCTGCGGCAGCAGGCTGGCGGCGTAGTTGCCCCCGCACTTGGCCGCTCCCGTACCACCCGCGCCGGCGCGAGAGTAGTCGGCCGACAGCCAGATGGCGACCGGGGCCAGGCCGCGCGAGAAGTACGGGCCGGCCGGCGAGGCGATCACCGCAAACGTCACCTGCTGGGCGGAGCGGACGCCGAGGAACACCTCCGAGGCGAACATGAAGGGCCGCACGTACAGGCTCTTCTCCCCGCCCCGCGGCAGCCAGGCCCGGTCGGTGCGCACGAGGGCGTCGACGGCTGCCACGAACACCGACGGCGGCAGCTGCGGCAGCGAGAGGCGTCGCGCCGAGCGCTGGAAGCGGCGGGCGTTGACGTCGGGCCGGAAGGTCCACGCACTGCCGTCGGGATGCGCGTAGGCCTTGAGTCCCTCGAAGATCTCCTGGGCGTAGTGCAGTACGGCGGTCGCTGGGTCGAGCAGAAACGGGCGGTAGGGCCCGACAAGGCCGTCGTGCCAGCCGGCCTGCGGCGTCCACCTCATCGTCACCATGTGATCGCTGAAGTAGCGCCCGAACCCGGGCCGGGAGAGGATCTCCTCACGCCGAGAGTCAGGCACCGGCTGACGTGTCGGCTCGACGCGCAGCCCGACGTCCGACGTCATGGCAGCACGGTAGCCGATCAGCGCAGGTCGACGACCTGGATCGCGCTGGCGTCCATGGCGGCGTTCACTCGTTCGGCGACGGGCGGGGGCACCGCGGAGTCGACCGCCAAGACCACCAGCGCCTTGCCGCCCTTGCGCTGGCGGCTGACCTGCATGCCCGCGATGTTGATGTCGGCCTCGCCGAGCACCGTCCCGATGGCTGCCACCATGCCCGGCCGGTCCTCGTAGGTGACGAAGACAAGGTGCTCGGTCGGTTCCACGTCGACGTCGTACCCGTTGACCTCGACCAGCCGCTCGCGTTGCGCGATCCCGACCAGCGTGCCCGAGACGGACACCCGGGCGCCGTCGGTGCGGGTGCCGCGGAGGGTCACGAGGTTGCGGTGGTCGGGGCAGTCCGCCTCGGTGAGCAGGCGGACGTCGAGCCCGCGTTCGGCGGCCAGCAGTGGGGCGTTGACGTACGACACCTGCTCCTCGGTGACGTCGCTGAACACGCCCTTCAGCGCCGCCAGCTCCAGCACCCCCACGTCGTACTGCGTGATCTCGCCGCGCACCTCGACATCGAGCTGCTGCGCGATCCCGCCGGCGAGGGCGGTGAAAACGCGGCCGAGCTTCTCGGTGAGCGGAAGCCCCGGCCGGACGTCCTCGGCGATCACCCCGCCCTGCACGTTGACGGCATCGGGGACGAGCTCACCGGACAGTGCCAGCCGCACCGACCGCGCGACGGCGAGACCGGCCTTCTCCTGCGCCTCCTCGGTGCTGGCGCCCAGGTGTGGGGTGGCCACCACGCGATCGAGCCCGAACAGGGGAGAGTCCGTGCACGGCTCGCTCGCGTAGACGTCGAGCCCGGCCCCGGCCACCCGGCCCTCGGTCAGCGCCGCGTACAGCGCGGTCTCGTCGACGATCCCTCCCCTGGCGGCGTTGACCACGATCACGCCCGGCCTCACCTTGTGCAGCTGTTCGTCGCCGATCAGGCCCGCCGTCTCCGGGCTCTTGGGCAGGTGAACCGAGATGACGTCGGACCCGGCGAGCAGGTCGTCCAGCCCGACCAGCCGGACGCCCACCTGCGCCGCCCGGCCCGGCTGCACGTACGGGTCGTAGGCGACGACGTCCATGCCGAAGGCAGCCAGCCGCTGTGCGACGAGGACCCCGATCCGTCCGAGGCCCAAGACTCCGGCGGTCTTGCCGAACAGCTCTACACCGGTGAAACGGCCTCGCTCCCAGGCCCCGTTGCGCAGCGTCAGGTTGGCCGGGACGACGTGCCGTGCGGCCGCCAGCAGCAGCCCGATCGTCAGCTCGGCGGCGCTGGTGATGTTCGAGGTCGGCGCGTTGACCACCATGACGCCGCCCTGCGTCGCCGCCGAGACGTCGACGTTGTCGAGCCCGACTCCAGCTCGGGCGATCACGCGGAGCCGCCGGGCGGCGCTGACGACCTCGGCGTCGACCGTGGTCGCGCTCCGGACCAGCAGGGCGTCCACGTCGGTGACCTGCCGGAGCAGCTCGGCGCGGTCGGTGCCGTTGCAGTAGCGGACCTCGAAGTCGGGTCCGAGCTCGTCCAGGGTCGCCGGGGACAGCTCTTCGGCGATGAGTACGACGGGGCGGGTCACGTCCGGGGTCCTCGCGGGTTCACGGGCAGCTGTCGAGCTGCTGGGTCTGCAGGGGGTTCGAGGTCAGGCGGCTGGCGATCGTGGTCGGGACGGCGAAGCCGATGCCCTGCGCGTCGGTGCGGATGGCGTCGGCGACCCCGACGACCCGTCCGGTGATGTCGAGCAGCGGGCCACCGGAGTTCCCCGGGTTGATCGCGGTGTCGGTCTGCAGCAGGCCGGTGAAGCTGCCGGAGTCGGTGCGGATCGAGCGGTCGAGCCCCGAGACGGTGCCCTCGGTGAGGGTCTTGGGTTCGCCGAGCGGGAAGCCGATCGCCGCGATGTGCGTGCCGGGCTGCGGGTCGCTGGGAGCGAAGGCGAACACGTGGCCGTCGACCCGCTGGTCTAGCTTGAGCAGGGCCAGGTCGTGGCTGAGGTCAACGCCGAAGATCTCCGCCGGCACGGTGCCCGCCTCGAGCTGGACCTCGAGCGCGGAGGCGTGGGCCACGACGTGTGCCGCGGTCGCCACCAGGTCCGGTCCGACCAGGAACCCCGTGCCGGTGAAGCCGCCGCGACACGTCTGCACGCTCACCTGACCGACGCCCGTCGAGACGTCGGCATAGACCGCGGAGAAGTCAGGAAACGCCGTCGGGCTCCCCACCGGCTGGGCCGGCTGAGCCGGCCCAGCCGGCGAACCGGACTGCGGCCACAGGACCACGCCGGCGACCGTGCCGGCGGTGAGGACTAGCACTGTGACGAGGACCAGCAGGACCGGTACCAACCGTGAGCGTGGCGGCGCACCGGGCGGCTGAGGCGGCCACGGAGGAGGCGGGCCGCCCGGCCACGGTTCATGCGGCTGGGTGGCCTGTGACGGCGTCGAGGACGGCCCGAGGCCGCAGCGACCGCAGCTGGAGGCGCCCGGAGCCGACGGCGCACCACACCGGGGACACTGCATCGGACCCTCCCAACCGGACCAGGGCAAGCGTAGACGCCCGGGCCGACCTCGGCGGACGGTCAGCTGCGATCGGTTCGGTCCGCTCGCAGCCACGGCATGGCGGCGCGCAGCTCACGTCCCACCGCCTCGGCGGCATGCTCCGGGGCGGGCAACGGGCGTTCCCGGCCGCGGCGGATCTCGCCCAGCGCGTCGCGCAGCCGCCGGTGCCCACCGCTGCCGAGCACGTCGTCAGCGGCGAGTCCGGCGGCGGCGGGCCCGTGCCGTTGCAGCCGGTCCACCACGTACTCCAGCTGCTGGACGCACTGGAGGTAGGCCACCTGCGGCGAGCAGCCGGCCTCGGTCAGCGTCTCGAAGCCGGCGAGGACGAGCGGCACCACGCCACGAGCGAACACCGCCTCCTGGGCGAAGCGCCTGGCCAGCGCCGCCTCGCTGAACGTCGTCTCGATCGCGCCGGCCCGCAGGCCGCCCATGGCCTTAGCGTACGACAGCGTGAGTGCCAGGGCGGCTCCGGTGGCGTCCTGGTGTGCCGCCACCAGCACGGGAACGCCGCGGCCGTCCAGGTACTCCTCGCGGACAATCGGACCCGGGGCCGCCGGTTCCACGAGGCAGACGTCGACGTCCGGGGGCGGCGTGACGGCGCCGTCGACGACCGCTTCGGCCGAGCCGAAGACGAGCGCGTCACCGGCCAGCAGGTTTGGCTCGACCGCCTCGGCGAACAGCCGGGGCTGCTGTGCGCGCGGCGCGACCAGGACGACCAGGTCGGACTCTTCGCACGCCTGGTAGGGGTCCACAACGCGCAGGCCCTCGGCCTCGACCTGCGACCGTTCGGAGCCGTCTTCCAGCCCCACCCGGATATCGACTCCGGTGTCGCGCAGCGACAGGGCATGAGCGGGCCCGTCGTCGCCGTAGCCGAGCACGGCCACATGACGCTCCTGGACCAGCCGCAGGTCGGCGTCGTCGTCGAAGAACTGCACCGGAGCAGTGTCGCAGCGACCGGCCGCCGCCGGCCCGGGCCCTACTGTCGAGTTGCAGGACAGACTGACGCCGCCACAAGATTGTGTGACGGAACCGACCGATCGGCGGTGCTCGTCAATGTGCGGCTGGAGAGGCCGGCGGATCGGGGTCAGCTGGCCCGGGCAGGAGGGCCCGCACGGCGCGCCCGTCCCGGGGCGGAGCTGCGGACAGGGCTTGCGGAACACCGACACATGCACGCGGCCGCTGGCCGCAGGCGTTCCCAGCCGAGATTCGTCTTGCGAACACGAGGGCAGATCACACACGCTGCGGACTGAGAATTGGGCCGCTGCCGCTGCCGCCGCCGTCGTGTCGACCGGCTGACCTTCAACGCCGCCCACATCATCAACACCGGCACGGCCCCCTACTGCGGTGGGGCCTGTGTGCGCATCCGATGACCTGACCTGCCGGTAGGGGCCTTGGAAGGCCCCTACGCGACGTCCCAGTGGTAGTTGGTGTCCCACCGCCAGGAGGCCCACACCGCGGCACCGAAGCAGATGGCTCCGAACAGGACGGGGACTGCTCTTGGGTTCACGCTTGCTGCTGGGCGCGAACGGTTCCACGGTCCGGGCTGGTCGCCATGGTCGCCGACGGTGCGGTGCGGGGCCAGGTCCAGGCGTACCGCAGGATGAGGGCGAGAACGATCACTTCCAGTGCGACGCCAAGTCCGTAGAAGTACGTCCAGGACTCGCCCACCACGTTGAATGCCGCGTAGGGGACCTGTACCGAAGCAACGATGAGGTTCGTGATGCGGTTCGCCCGGGCGGGCAGCGTCATCGACAGCACGACCATGAAGATCGGGATCGCCATGAGCGCGAGGAAGGTGGTCAACAGCGTCTGGCTGACGTCGAACTCCCAGACCTTGCCGATGAGAATGTTATCGACGACGCCGGGCTTGAAAAAGGCGATAATGTCCACGTAGGCGTACAGGAACATGAAACTTGTCCACGCTGCGGCGAGTTTTGCTCTCACTGAGATCGGCTGGTCTTCAAGTGTGGTGGACGGTCGATGTGTTCTCATCATGGGCTCCGTTGTTGTGGTGAGGATCGCTAGGTCCACAATCGCTGAGCCCGGCGACGGGCACACCGGCCCGGAGGCCGGAGTTCGCCTGGCCGATGTCATGGTCTCTCTCTCGTGCTTTCGGCTGATCCGCCGCTGCCGCGCTGTCCCTACATCTGGACAGATGGTGACGAAGGCGCTGCGCTCGTTGTGGCCTCGACCGGCGAACCCCCCGCGGTGGGTGTGGCGGGACGGGGCGCTCGTCGCGGTGCTCCTGGCGTGGTCGGTGGTGGAATCGGTGCTCCGTGAGGACCTAACGCCGCGCCCTCCGGTGCTCGCGGCCATGTTTGCTCCGTTGTAGTGGCGCCGCACTAACCCCCTTACGGCAGTCGCGATCTCCTTCGGCACACTGACGGCTGTCGATGTCGCGAGGATCCACTGCCAGGTGACCCCGCCGTCGAGGCGCACAGGGGCGGCTACGCTGTCGTCAAGCTGCTCCTCAAACACCATGCGCCCGGTTGCAGCCCCCCGGGCCGGGTAACCAGTCGTGCAGATACGTCAGCTTCGGCTCAGTGCCCTACCCGGCCGGTGTCGTACGCCCACATCGCGATCTCGACCCTGTTCCGGGCGCCCATCTTGGTCAGCAGGCTCGCGACGTGGGTCTTGGCGGTCGTCAAGCTGATGAACAGCTCGGCGGCGATCTCGGCGTTCGTGCGGCCGATAGCGACCAGTTTCAGCACCTCCTCCTCGCGGTGGGTGAGCGGCTCGACCGGTTGGGTAAGGCGTTTCGATGAGGCCCCCGCGGCGAGGGTCGCTAGCAGCCGTCGGGTGATGTTCGGCGCGATCAGGGCATCGCCGTCGGCGGCGGCATGGACGGCCTGCACCAGCAGCTCTGGCCCGGCATCCTTGAGAAGAAATCCTCGGGCGCCGGCCCGAAGCGCGCCGTGGACGTACTCGTCCAGGTCGAACGTCGTGATCACCACCACCGCGATGGGGTCCGGGACGTCCCGCCCTGCGAGGAGCTCGGTCACCTCGATGCCGTCCAGCCCGGGCATCCGAATGTCAACCAGGCACACGTCGGGGCGGAGCCGATGCGCGAGCTCGACGGCGGCCTTGCCGTCGGCGGCTTGGCCGACGACCTCGATGTCGGGCTGGGCGTCAAGGATCATCGAGAGGCCGGTGCGCACCAGATCTTGGTCGTCTGCCACCAGCACGCGCACCGTCATCGGGGCATCTCCATCGGCAGCTCGGCGTCGACCGCCCACCCGCCCTCGGTCGTCGGCCCAGCGCGCAGCGTGCCGCCGAGCAGCTGCACGCGCTCGGTCATCCCCGTCAGCCCGAAGCCGTGGGTCGCTAACCGCGCCGGGTCGATCTGGCCGTCGTCGGTCACGTGGAGCCGCAGCCTTCCTGCGCCCTCGACGACCCTGATCTCCACACGCGAGGCGTTTCGGGCGTGCCGCAGCGCGTTGGTCAGCGCCTCCTGCGCCATCCGGTACACGGCTGCGTCGACCTGGGGCCGAAGTCCGGCCAGATCACCTGCCAACTCCACGTCGATGACGGGGTCCGGGTCGCGGCGGGCGAGGGACACCAGGTCGGCGACGCCGGGTTGGGGAGCGTATTCCGCCGGCGCCCCGTCGCGCAGCACCCGGACCATCGCCCGCATCTCCGCCAGCGTCCGCGACGCTTCCCCTTCGATGACGGCAAGCGCCTCGAGCGCCGCTTCAGGTCGCTTCCCAGCCAACGTCCGGCCAGCCTGCGCTTGCAGAGTGATCGCCGAGACGTGGTGGGCGACCGAGTCGTGCAGCTCGCGCGCGAGGCCGACGCGCTCCTGGCTGCGGACCTGGTCGAGCGCCCGGCGCCGACTCTCGGCGCGGTAGCGGAACGCCGCTCCCCCCGCAGCCGCCGCCGCCAGGACGGCCAACCCGCCGAAGAGCTCGGCCGGCCCGGTGTAGTCGGTCGCAATGCTGAATACCGCAGCGACCGCCACCATCACCAGCCCGATCACGATCTGACGCCCTGAGCCCCAGCGGACTAGCGCGTAGACGAGCACCAAGATGTAGATCATCGTGTTCAGGCCCACGTCCGGGATGTCGCCCAGCAGGCTCGCCAGTCCCAACGCCATGCCGGTGCCGAAGCCCACCACGACGCAGACCAACGGGTGGGTACGCCGCCACAGCAGAACCGGCGCAAGTCCGACCGTCACGATCGTCACGACCGGCCGCCAGGTGACGTCCTCGCGGAGGGTTCCTTCGAGCAGCGCCGTCACCATCACCACGCCGACCAGCACCCGGTCGCGCCACACCCGTTCGGGCGTGTCCGCGGCGCGGGGCTCGTCCCAGAGCGAGCGCAGGCCGGTGGTGATCACACACCCAGCCTAGGGACCGCCGAGGCGTCGGAGACCCACCGAAAGAACGAGACGCCGCTCCTCCCAGTGGCAGAGGCGGGTCCGACCTCGACGCCGATGTGGCGGGAGGCCGGTCGCGGCGAGGCTTCCCGGTCATGATCACTGTCGACCACCTGTCCAAGAGCTATCGCGGCGTGACCGCCGTCGACGACGTGTCGTTCACCGCCCGACCGGGCCGCGTGACTGGCTTCCTCGGCCCCAACGGGGCCGGCAAGTCGACCACTATGCGGATCATGGTCGGCCTGAGCCCGGCCACCTCCGGCCACGTAGAGGTCCTCGGCGGCCGGTATGCGGACCTGCCGAACCCCAGCCTCGAGATCGGCGTACTCCTCGACGCCTCGGCCCAGCACGCCGGCCGTACCGGCCGCGAGATCATCACTGTCGCGGCCCGCACCATGGGGCTGCCGACCAGCCGGGTGCCCGAGACGCTGCGCCGGGTGTCGCTGACGGAGAAGGAGGCCGACCGCAGGGTCCGCAACTACTCCCTCGGCATGCGGCAGCGGCTCGGCATCGCGACCGCTCTCATCGGCGACCCCACCGTCCTGGTCGTCGACGAGCCCGCCAACGGCCTCGACCCCGCCGGCATCCGCTGGATGCGCGACCTGTTGCGCGAGTACGCCGACCAGGGCGGCACGGTGCTGCTGTCCTCACACCTCTTGCACGAGATCGAGGTCATCGCCGACGACCTGGTCGTGATCGGGGACGGCCGGATCGTCGCCGAGGGGACCAAACAGGATCTGCTGTCGGCGGCCGGGACCGTCGTCTCGTCCGCGGACAACACCCGGCTGGCCGGCGCCCTCGCGGACGCCGGCATCGGCGCCTCACCCTCGGGCGCAGGCTCGCTCCACACCCACGCCGACCCCCACCACGTCGGCCGGGTCGCCCTCGCGGCCGGTGTAGCCCTGACCGAACTGCGCTCCGCGGACAGCGCTGGTCTGGAGGAGATGTTCCTCAAGCTCACCGCGGAATCCCAGCGCGACAGCAGCGTTCCCGAAGGAGGGGCAGCAGCATGAGCAACCTGACCGTTGCGACCGCCGACCGCGAGGTCGTCGTCACACCGCGCGCCCGCCGCGCCGTACATCCGATCCCGACCAGCCGGATCATCGGCGTCGAGCTGCGCAAGATTTTCGACACGCGCTCGGGCTTCTGGCTGCTCACGAGCATCGGCGTTCTCTCGGTCGTGGCGACCGCCGCCGCCATCATCTTCGCCCCCGACAGCGCGCTCAGCTACATGACCTTCGCCTCCGCGCTCGGCTTCCCGATGTCGGTGATCCTCCCCATGATCGCGATCCTCGCGGTCACCAGCGAGTGGAGTCAGCGCAGCGGACTGACGACGTTCACGCTCGTACCCAGCCGGGGGCGGGTCATTGGCGCCAAGGCGATCGCGACCATCATCGTCGGGATTGTCTCAATGCTGGTGGCGTTCGCGATCGGAGCCGTCGGCAACGTGGTCGGCTCCGCCCTCGCCGGGGTCGACACGGTGTGGAACATCGGACTGGCAGACGCACCTCAGATCGTCCTGGGCAACTTGGTGGGGATGGCCATCGGCTTCACCCTGGGCTTGGTACTGCGCAACTCCGCAGCCGCCATCGTCGGCTACTTCGTGCTGTCCCTGGTCCTCTCCGGCATCCTTGAGCTGCTGGCCCTCGTGAGGGAATGGTTCACCGACCTCCAGCCCTGGATCGACTGGAACTACACGCAGATCGCACTGTTCGAGGGTCAGACCTCCTCGGCACAGGAGTGGGCCCAGCTCGGATCGACCACGATGATCTGGATCATCATCCCGCTCGTCAGCGGCCTGGTGCTGCTGCGCCGCTCCGAGGTCAAATAGCCGGTCCACCGGTTCACACTGCGTCATGCGGTCCCGTCGCTACTGCGAACGGACCGTACGACGTTGCGCGGGATGCGGTCCGGGCTGTCACCCCCTCAGCATGCGAGATGCGCGAGCGACGCGCATGACCCCGCTCGGACTGTTGGGCAACGCGCTGTCAACGAGCGAACCCGGACGTCCCACACGCCCAAGGATTCCCTTGCGGTGATCCCTTCCGCAGTCGCGCGGATGCTGGATCGTCGCCGGAAGCGGTCGGCTAACGGTGCAGAGAGCTGCGTCTCATCACCGGGCGGGTCCGGTAGGTGCGGCCGATCTCAGTGAATCCGGCCCGCTGGAACATGCCAAGAGTTCCGGTGAAGATCGCAGATGTCGAGGGAGTGCCAGTGAGCCCATGGGTGTCGACCGGATGGCCGTCGAGCACCGAGGCGTCGTGCTGTGTGGCCCAGCCCACCACGGCCTCGAGCAGCGCGACCCCGACGCCGACGCCGCGGTGCTCGCGGCGCACCACGAAGCAGGACACCCACCAGGCGTCGGGGTCGTCGTCAAGGAGCCGGGCAAGTGCGCGGTTCTCCGTGACGCCCGGCAGGGTCGAGCGTGGCACGACCCGCGTCCAGCCGACCACGTCGTCATCGCGGTAGGCCAACAGACCGATGGGCACCTGTTGCTCGTGGATCTCTCGTTTCAGCGCCGTGCGGTTGTCCCGCTCCTCGTGTCGGAGAAATCGCTGGCACCAGCAGGAGGTGGGGTCCTTCTGGCGTGGTCCGAAGACTCGCCCAAGGTGAAGCCAGGTCTCGGCTGTTGCCGGTACGACACGAATAGTGGCCATCTCGTTCAGGCCTCTCCACCTCTCACAAAACCGGAGGATCGCGGCGATCCCGCTACTGCGGGGCGGCCTCGCCGACCAATCCATCTATTGACTCGCGGATCAGGTCCGCATGACCCGTGTGGCGGGCGTACTCCTCGATCAGGTCGACGATCACCCGACGCAGGTTGGGCGTCTCGGACCAGTCGGAGATCGCGAGCGTGCCGTCCAGACCGCCTTCCGCGAGTGCCTCGTCAACCGCGGCCTCAGAACGTCCGACCGCCTCCAACCACAGGCTCCGCAGCTCCTGGGGAGAGTCCTCGGCAGCCGACGTCCACTCCCACTCGTCATCATCCACCGTCGGCGCCCACACGGCCGGATAGTCACGCCCGCGCACCTGATGGGTGAAGTAGTGGTCCTCGACCAACGCCAGGTGTTTGACCAGGCCACCGAGACTCACCGTGGACGGCCCGAGGGTGCGCCGCATCGCCTCGGCACCCAAACCGCCGGTCTTCCAGGCGAAGGTGCGCCGGTTGCGGTGCAACGCGCCGAGGAGGGCCTCGACCTCACCGGGTGCAGCGGGGAAGGGACGCGGGACCAACTCGTTCGGGTCGCTCATCCAACCACGGTAGGGCCAGTGCCGCACGAACGGCTTCCGGCACAGGCGGAGGCCGGGGGGTGCGACCCTCCCGGTCGACCGCAAGGTCACCATCGCCGCCCAGTGGAGGAGTGCGACCGGTAGGCAATCGGGAGCGGGATAGCGTTTCAGCCCTGGCCGGTGGAGGCGCCGTCGGGATCCAGGAGCCGGAACCACTGCACAACCACGGGTTCGGCCTCGCGCAGCTCCCAGCTGGGGTCGCCGGCTTCGCTGCGAAGCTCATTGCTCAGTTCAGCCCAGTACGCAAGGTGATCTCGACGCCAATCAGCGGCGTCCGCAAAGCCCTCACCTTCATCATGTGCTACGTCATCGCCGACCAGATGCAGCGGGGTGATCGTCACCCGGGTCGTTTCCACGATTCCGTGCACGCCGCCATTGTGATCGACGAGCGGTAGGCGCTCTCCCACGCGGGGCAATTGACTGCCCGACAGGTACCCGATAGCGAGCGACGATGTCGCGGTCTTCTCACCGCGCAGAACCGCGGCCAGCAGTCGATCGCCCAAGCCGCCATCGCCGTCGTAACCAAAACTCATCGTCTTCGCCATGCACGTGAGCGTCGCACGGTGTGACCAGCGCAGTGGCCAGCAGACCGACGTGTTCCGGTGAGCGATCTCTCAACGGCACGCGGTCGGGTGCTCAGTCGGAGCAGTCCACTGCGACCGCCAGGGCGGCGCAGATCTCGCGCATGCGGCTCTCGGCCAGCCGTCCCAAGCGTTGGACGAGGATGGAGATCGAGACGCTTTCGATCGAGTCGAGGTTCACGGCCGAACGAAGCGGGACCGGGTCGTCGCCGGGCTCGAGCAGTACCTCGCTGGCCAGCCCACGAATGGTTGTTGTGCATGGAGCCACGAGTGCGCGGCGGTGCCGTGGAATGACTGCGTCTCGAGACAGCACAACGACTGGCCGACGACCGATCTCGGCCATCTCGCACCACCACACCTCCCCACGCGCGGGGACGGCGGTCACGACGCTGCGACCGCCCGCCGAAACGTTGCCAGGTCGCCCCATTCGTCCGGCTCATCGAGTGGGAGTTCGTCATAAACCGCATAACTGGCGTCCACCTCGGATGAGCGGTAACGAGCCAGCAACGCAGCGAGCGCTTCATCCACCAGCGCTGCGTCCGTCGTCCCAGACCGCACCCTTCGGGCACCCTCAAGGAGCGCCGCGTCGACCGTGGTGCTCAAACGTGTGCGAGCCATGCCACCATCATGCCACAACTATGGGAGACCGAAAAATAGCCCTCCCGGAAGCGGATCGCTATCTGGCGATGTTGAGGCTCAGCGTCGCTAGGTCGGCGTTGATCGTGAAGCCGCACTGGCGGTACAGCGCGAGTGCCGCAGCATTGTCCGGTTCGGTTTGCAGAGACAGCCGCAGCGCACCGGCAACGCTGGCGGCTTGTCGGATGGTTCGACCAGCCGACGGGCGATGCCTTGGCGACGCACCGCGGGGTCGGCGAACAGGTCGCGTAGCTGCCAGAACCGACCCAGCCCAAGAGATGCCGGGACCTGGTGAATGGCTGCGAATCCGACCATCCGCGGACCGTGGTAAGCGCCGTAGAACTCGAGCTCGCCGGATCTGGCCATCTCGCCGACCCACGCCCGTGTCGCGGCCGGAGCCGGCGACTGGCCGTAGTGGATCCGGTACAGCTCGAACAGGCTCGCCAGCTCGGCGACCGCGTCGGACATCGGATCGACAGGACGACAGGCGACGGTCTCTGGCACCAGCACAGCTTACGAGCGCAGCCGCTGCCGCAGCACGATCATCGAAGAGGGATCGGCTCGCGGCCAACGGATGGCCGCATGGCGGCACCCGCGGATCCTCAGTCTTGGCTCGCGATCTAGGTCAACCGGCTGACCTGGCGGCCGCCTCGATCTCCTCGCGTCGCTTCGTCCAGAAGGCTGGGACGTGCTCCTTCACGACCATGGCCTCCGCGTCGGTTCCCACCGCTCCGTCGAGCTCTTCGCGCAGAATGTCGGCGTGGCCGGCGTGCCGACTGGTCTCGGCAAGCAGATGAACGAGGATGTTGAACAGGGGCACCTCGGCGTCCTGCCACCAGGCCACGCGGCCCGTGGCATCGAGGGCGAGGGCGCCCACCGTCGCGTCGCTGTGGCCCCACACCCGTCAGTAGCGGCCGACGACGTCGCTGCGGGACTCGTGCTCGGTAGCCCACATGTCGGCGAGCCGCTCAGCCTCGACGTCCCACCGAGGCAGGGGTTCGGAAAAGGGACGGTCGAAGACCTCGCCGAGGTACCTGGCCTCCCAGGTCGCCAGGTGCTTGACCAGGCCCAGCAGGTTGGTCCCGGTGACGGTCAACGGGCGACGGACGTCGTACTCGGAGAGCCCGTCGAGCTTGGCGAGCAC
>JBBPZV010000007.1:0-7782 GCA_038198775.1 Propionibacteriales bacterium
CGGCCGCTTCGAGCTCCGGTGCGCGACCCGGCCCGGACGGCGCGAAACGGCCGGTGCGGCGGCCAAGGGTCAGGTAGCTGATCCGCCAGATCAGCAGAGCCAGGCCGGGCCAGGCCAGCGCCCGCCCGAGCAGAGCTGCGTACGTCACCTAGGCGACCGGCACACCTTCGGGGACCACGACGACCTGGTAGCCGCCGCGGGCGGTCAGGTAGAAGACGAGGCCGGCGCCGGCGAGCAGGATGATGTCGAGTCCGAGGCGCAGCGGCCAGGGCAGGCCGGTGGGCTGGACCCGGGCAACGCCGGCGCTGATCCCGTCCGCGCCGGGGCGGAGCGCGGCGCGGACCGCCGGACCGAGCTGGGTCGCGGCGGCCAGGAGCAGCCCGATGACGGCGGCGGCAAGCGTCCAGGAAGGTGCAAGGTGGGCTCCGGCAGGCAGCGCCAGCCGGGTGGCGAGCAGGGCCAGCGGGACGCCGATGAGCACGCCCAGGCCACCGGTCAGGGCGGTTTCGCCGGCGACGATCCGCAGCAACTGCGCCGGCCGGGCGCCACGCAGACGGAGCAGCGCAACCTCCCGGCGGCGGCGTTCCCCGCGCAGCGCGACCACCTGGGAGGCCACCACGGCTGCGAGTGCGAGCCCGGGGACCCCGAGCAGCAGGATTAGCAGTTGGGCGTAGAGGGCGTCCTCGCGGGCGGCCGACAGGGCGGCGCCGAGGTTGTCCCCGACCAGGGCGCCGCCGGCGACCTGCGCCTGGAAGTGGTTGGCCCGTTGGGTCATCAGCGCGGCGGCGGCTGCCGGGTCGTGCGGCAGCGGGGCGTGGCGGAACAGCACGTGGTACTGCGTGATGACGGTCGCGCCGCGGGTGAGGGCGGCGAACTGCCCGGGCGGGACGAGCAGGACGTTGTCCGGCGGGGCGGTGGCGCCGGCGCCCGGCGGGGCGCCGATCACCTGGAAGAAGCTGTCGGCCTGCGGAAGGTCGGCCACGCCGTCGACGTGCACGGTGCGCTGACCGCCGGCCGGCAGCGTTACGGTGACGGTGCTCCCCGGGCCGGCCGCGAGATTCGCCGCGGTCTGCTGCTGCAGGAGCACCCCGGTGTGCGCGCCGAGGAGATAGCGGATCTCGGCGGGAGCTGATCGTGCGTACGCCGGGTCGAGTGCGACGACGTACGCCTGCCCGGTGGTGCGGCTTCCGGTCGGCGACGTCGAGGCCAGGGCGGGCACTTTGGCCAGGCGGACCGGCAGCACCGCCCGGACGTCGGGGGTCTTGCCCAGCGTGGCGGCGACCGCGCCGGCTTGTCCTTGGGGGGTGACCTGCACCTGCCAGTCGATGGGGACCCGGGCCGCGGCCCGGCTGCTCAGCCCGGCCCGGCTGTCGGTGATGAACGCGCCCAGTGCGGCGATGAAGGCGACCGCCAGGGCGATGCTCAGGGCGGCGCCGAGCAGCTCGACGGGGCGCCGGCGGCACAGGCCGGCCAGCCAGGACGTCGCTCTCATGACCGGGCTCCGATGCGTAGCCGCCCGGCGTCGAGGGTCGCCCGGTCGGCGAGCAGGCCGGCGAGTTCCTCGTCGTGGGTGGCGACGACCAGCGCGCCGCCGCCGGTGGTGACGTGGTCGCGCAGCGCGGCCAGCACCGTAAATGCGCTCTCCCGGTCGAGCGCCCCGGTGGGCTCGTCGGCGAGCACCAGCCGCGGGGCGCCGGCCAGCACCCGGGCGACCGCGACCCGCTGCTGCATGCCGCCGGACAGTTGCGCCGGCATTGCGGCGGCGGCGTCGAGCAGGCCGACGATCTCGAGGGCCGCCTGCGTGGCAGCGCCGGCCTGGGCGACGCTGCTGCCGCGGAGCCGTAGCGGCAGGGCGACATTCTCCGCGGCGGTGAGTTCCGGCAGCAGTGACGGCGCCTGGAACACCAGCCCGATCTGCCCACGGCGTACGGTCAGATCCGCCGCCAGCCCGGGCCAGCGGACGGTGCCCCGCTCGGCCGTGAGCAAGCCGGCAAGGATCAGCAGCAGGGTGGTCTTGCCGCTGCCCGAGCGCCCGGTCAAGGCCAGCTCCGCACCCGGCTCGACGATCAGGTTGGCGTCGGTCAGGACCGAGGTCGGGCCGTAACTGCGGTGGAGCCCGGCGGCTACCACCACAGGTGCGCCTGTCGATTCGATGGCCGGTGACGTTGTCATCGCAGCTTCCCGTCGCTCATCTGCAGGACCCGGTCGGCCGCTGCCGCGACCGTCGCGGAATGGGTGACCACCACGGTTGCTCCCCTGCTAGGCCGGACCCGGCGCAGCAGATCCAGGATGCTGGCTTCCTCGTCGCGGCTGACTTCGGCGGTCGGCTCGTCGGCGAGCAGCACCAGCGGGCCGCCGGCCAACGCGACCGCGAGGTTGGCCCGAGCGGTCTCCCCACCGGACAGGGTGGACGGCCGCGCACTACTGCGGCTCCCGATACCCAGCTCGTCGAGCAGTGCCTGCGGGCCCTGCGGCCCCCCGGACCCGACGGGTCCGCCGGCTGCGTCCGGCCCGCCGCGGAATGAGGCCGCGAGTGCGACATTGCCCAGCACCGTCAAGTGCTCGACCAGTCCGCTGCCCTGGGTCAGGACCCCGATCTGTCGCCCGCGCAGCCGCGCCTGCTCCGACGGCCCGCGGTGGCTGAAACGTTCACCGCCGATCCACACGCTGCCGCCGTCGGGATCGTCCAGGCCGGCGAGCAGATTCAGCAGCGTGGACTTCCCCGACCCGGAAGGCCCGACCACGGCGACCAGCTCCCCCGGTGCGACCGACAGCGACACGTCACGGAGCGCCGGGATCTCCTCATCGCCGCGCCGGAAGAAACGGTGCAGACCGCGCCCCTCCAGCACGTTGGCAACAGCTCCGGTCATGACAGCCGCAGACTCTGCGAGATCTTCGTGTACGGATCCACATTGTCCGACCCGACCGCGCCGTACAGGTCCAGGACGACCTCGTGCCCGGCGTGGTAGATCTCATACCGGTTCACCTCGTCGCGGAACACCTTGCCGGTCACTGCATCGGGGGCGGAGTTGCGGCGGAACACGATCAGAACGCCGCTGCCCCCGGGCAGGCTGGCCGGTCGCACAGCCCGCAGCTCGAACGCCGGCTGGCTCGACTTCAGTGCGGTGACATCCTGTTTCGCGGTGGCCAGGGTCGGCGGGGCATTCAGCGGCGCCGTCGCCACGGTGATCCCGTTGAGTTTGTCGGTGAATGTCACTGACATCCCGTGCGCGACGCTCGCCCACCCCTCGGGGTGCACAAAGGAATACCGGCCGGCAGCGTTGTGATAGGCGACGTAGGCGACGTTGTCCGGGATGTCGCCCGGCGGGCTGCTCTCCACCGGCGCCGGACTCTGTGACGCGACAACACCCGCTGAGCTGCCGGCCGCCGGGGGGGCCGATTGGCTCGCGCCACTCGACGGTGCAGTCGTGGGGTTCTTCGGCGCCGCCGCGTTGCGCTGCCCGCTGCAACCCGCGATGACTGCGGCCAACGGCAGCGCCAGCACCGCAGCCAGGCGGAGTCGCCGAGCGGAATCGGGTCGGCCCTGCCGCCGTAGCAGCTTCGTGGCGTCACGCTGGTCGCGGCGAGCGCGGAGTCGACCTCGACATCGCCGCCGGGGAGCGTATCGCCATCCTCGGCCCGTCCGGCTGCGGTAAGTCGACCTTGCTGAACCTGCTGGCCGGGCTGTTGAAGCCATCCGCCGGTGTGCTGTGGATTGGCCGTCACGATATCGTCAGGCTCCCCGAGCGGGAGCTCCTGCGCCTGCGGGCGATCACTGTCGGCATCGTCTTGCAGGGAGCCGGGCGCAACCTCATGCCGTATGCGACAGCAGCCCAGAACATCGCCTTTGCCCAGCGTGCCGTACCGAGCGCCCAACGGCGCGGTCTGCATTCCCCGCACGACTTGCTTGACCTGCTCGGTTTGTCCACGGTCGCCGGTCAGCGACTGGGCAGTCTGTCTGGGGGTGAACAGCAGCGGGTCGCCGTGGCAGTAGCGGTGGCGAACCAGCCAGGGGTGCTGCTGGCCGATGAACCCACCTCACAGCTCGACCGCGACTCCCGTACGGCGGTGCTTGACCTCCTCGACACGGTCAACACCGAGCTAAACACCACCGTCGTCGTGGTCACCCACGACCCCGACGTCGGAGCGCGGATGGGCCGCACCATCAACATGCGCAACGGTCGGGTCGGCGCCGAAGGGCTGCTCGGCGAACAGTTCGCCGTCATCGGCAAAGACGGCTCCCTACACCTACCCGACGCCCTCACCAACACCTGGCCGCCCGGCTCACTGGTCCGTGTCGAACCCGACGGTGACGCCCTCCGCATCACCCGCCGGCAACCATGACCGGCACCACCGGAACGCCAGCCGTCCACACGCTGCAGGCCGACTCCGTCGTCTTCCGCCGCGGCGGCCGCACCATCCTCGACCGGGTCACCGTGACCGCCACCGCTGGACGCGTCCTCGCGGTCACCGGACCCTCCGGTGCCGGAAAGTCCACCCTGCTCGCGTGCCTGGCCGGCCTGACGGCACCCACCGAAGGGCAGATCACCGTCGACGGCCGGCCGCTGACCGTCGGAGACGACCACTACCTGCGGCGGGTCGGCCTGATCCTGCAGGGCTACGGCCTGATCTCGGTGCTTACCGCCGCCGAAAACGTCGAGCTCGTCCTGCAAAGCCGCAGGGTGCCCGCCGCAGAAACCGGTCGTCGCGCCGTCGAGGCGCTCGAGCAGGTTGGCCTCGCCGGCCAGGCCAACCACCTCGCCGAAGCGCTCTCCGGCGGCCAGCAGCAGCGACTCGCCATCGCCCGGGCGCTCGTCGACCAGCCTCAGATCGTTATCGCTGACGAACCCACCGCCGAACTCGACACCGACACCCGAAACACCATCCTGCAACTCCTCCGCGACCACGCAAGCCGAGGAGCAGCAGTCATCATCGCTACCCACGACCCCGAAGTCACCGAACTCGCCGACGATGAGATCGGCCTCCGGGACGGCCGCACGGCCGCCATGCCCTCTCCAATGGATATTCGTCGGTGACGTCTCGACACAGCCGGGACACTGCGCGGTCTGCTCGGACGACTCGGCCCTCCCCAGGCCCTCCCCGGCCCTCCCCGCCGTGGCCGTGCTTGGTCAAGGCCGGACCGACGGACCAGTTCTTGCCCGCGCGCCCTGGTCGTCACCGCTGGCGTTGGTGTCCGCGTACGACAGTCGGTGGCTTGTGCCACGCTGATGGGCATGTCGCGGATCATCCAAGTCCGGGTGACGGGTGCGCAGGCGCGGCCGGGCGAGATCGCCGCATCGGACGTGGCTCGCCTCATCCTCGGCCTCGAGCGAGCCATGGCGCGGGCCGCCTATCTGGTCCTCGGACGTCCGCGCCAATCGGCCAGCGGCCGGCACACCGGGGCGGTGGAGGCGGCGTCGCGCCTCCGCTTTGTCGGCAGCGGACCCGGCAGCTTCGTGCAGTTGCTCGCCCTTCCCGAGGCGCGAAGGGCGATAGGCGACGAGCTGGACCTGCCGGTGGACGACCTCAGCGGGCGCGCGTTCGACCGCCTAGTCGGCTTCATCGGAGCGCCCGATGATGACGCCGACGTAGGGCTCGCGGCTGCGGTCGCCCAGCTCGCCGACGAGCTCGGCATCGGCGAACGCAACGACACCCTGAGAGTGGGCGAGCCCGATCCCGGACGCCCGCAGGCGGTCGTCGACAAGGCGACTGGGCAACGAATGCGACACCTCGCTCAGCGGCCGCCGGCCCACCGCGAACACGCGGTGGTCGGGCTGCTATTCGAGGCCGACTTCGAGCGGTACACCGCACGGCTGCGGCTGCCGGCTGGCGGAGTGGTGACCGTCAGTTTCCGGGCTGGGCTGGCCGATGATGTTCAGCGGGCGCTGCGGGCCGAGACCCAGCTGGAAGGCTGGGTTCGGTACGACACGCGCACCGGCGCCGCGACGAGCGTCGAGACCAGGACGGTTGTCCGCGCCGAGCAGCTGCTGCTGGACGATGGCGGCTGGTCGTTCAACGACAACCCGTCGGTCGTCGAGCTACAGCAGCGGCAGGGCGTCGTCGGACCACCCGACCTCGCCGAACTGATCGCGAATGATCTCAACGAAGAGGAGCGGGACGCCTTTCTCGCGGCGCTCAGCATGACGTGACACCCGATGACGTGCCGGCCGGGCCGCTCGTCGTCGATACCGACGTCTTCAGTTTCCTCTACGCACAGCGCGGGCGGTACTTGGAGTTCGCCGCTCTACTTGCGGGTCACGTGCTCACCGTGAGCTTCGCCGCGCACGGCGAGATCCTGGCTGGCGGATATCGGGCCGGCTGGGGGCCGCGCCGGATGGACGCGCTACGCCAGGCGCTGCGCGGCTTCGTCGTGTTGCCCTACAGCAGTGCGGTGGTCGAGGCGTGGGCGCCACTGCACGCCAAACTCGCAGGGCATCTGCACCGGGGAGGCGCCAACGACCTGTGGACCGCGGCCTGCGCGCTGGCCCAGGCACCGCCGCTGCCGGTGGTGACCAACAACCTCAGCGACTTTCAGGCGGTCGCCGGGCAGCAGCCGGCGCTACGGCTGGTACATCCCGACCTGTAGTGACGGTGTGAAGCGAACGCATCCCCGTTGGCGGGCGTCTACTGCTCCCCGCTCGACTCCGGACCGAGGCTGCACCGAGCGCCCGCGGAACTGGCCAACCGTGACAGGCTTCGCCCTCCCGCAAGCTGCGCGACCACAGGCCCTTCGTCTCACTTCCTTGGTTGTGAGACGCCGACGTTGAGACAGACCTGGAGGACTGGCTCTGATCTGACCCAACCAGCCGGGGTGCTGGTCACCGACCGGGCCGGTACGGCGGGGCTGTCTCAGCCCGTCCGGGCAATGGGTGCGCTCCCATCGCACTGTCCACGCCAGCGCGCCGGCAACGACGAGAGCACAGGCTCCGGCGAGGACGAACGTGACGCGGGGCCCGAGCACCCCACCGGCGAGGCCGCCGACGAGCAGGGCGGCGATGGAGAACCCGCGTGAGGCGCCGGTCGCCGCTGCGATCACCTGGCCGCGCGACGCCTCAGGGGTGCGGGTCATCAGCAGTGTCGAGGTGCAGGTGTTGAGGATCCCGTTGGCGAGGCCCAGCAAGAGCCAGGCCACACGAGGACGACGACGGACGGCGCGAGGCCGGCGAGGGAGATCATCAGTGCTTGGGCGGCGGCGGCGAGGACGATCCAGCGGACCCGTCCGGCGAGGGTGGTGTCGCGACCGCCGAGCAGCGACCCGATGACGATTCCCGCGCCGGCGATCATTCCGATCAGGCCGTACTGCGCGGCGGTCCCGTGCAGCGCGTCGCGGACCAAGAACACCTCGACGACGTTCGTCGCCTCCCCCACCACGATGTAGCACATCAGGGCGGCGAAGACGGGGCCGAGGACGGCGTCGCGGGCGAGCAGCCTGACGCCGTCGTCCAGCGCCCGTGGCTGCAGCAGGTGCGCACCGACGGGCTCGGAGAAGTGGCCGTCGCGGTCTCCGACGTCTGGTGCAACCTTGTAGCTCCGTTGGAAGTTGTCGGTTCACCAAGGAGACGGGTTTGAAGCATGCCGGAAGCGTCTGCGCAGGGAGCCACCGCTGAACTGGAGCTGGTGGGGGTCTCCCGGTTTCACGGTGATGGGGGCACTCGTGTGGTCGCCCTCCGGTCGGTGTCCCTTGCGTTGGGGAGGGGGGAGCTGGTCGCGGTGGTCGGGGAGAGCGGTTCGGGGAAGACGACCCTGCTGGCGGTCGCCGGCGGCTTGGATTACGCCTCGGAA
>JBBPZV010000008.1:0-5371 GCA_038198775.1 Propionibacteriales bacterium
GCCCTCCAGTCGCTGCAGGACCAAAACGACCCCCACCACCGACGGCGGGACAAATCGACGGCCCCGGTAACTGAAACAGTCCGTGAAAATCTCATACGGGAACAACACGTCCCGCTCCCGATTGAGCAGCGCATAGATCGAGCTCTCCGCCAGCGTCTGCTCACAGAACCGGCTCAGCTCATCAAGCAGATCCCGCTGACGTTCCGCCCTGCCCAACGTCACACCGTGCCCCCCCAAGAAAGAAACCCCTACCAGCAAGGAGATTCTCCCAAGCAACTCATCCGAAGGGCGGACCGCCACGCGGCGAAAGACACCAACCACCTAGGCGCCGCGCAGCAGCGCCAGCACCGCCAGCACCCGGCGGTTTACATCTGGGTCCGGCGCCAGGCCGAGCTTGCGGAAGACCTGTGCGCAGACCGACTCCACGGTGCGCTCGCTGATGCTCAGCAGGCCGGCAATCGCCGCGTTCGACCGCCCCTCGGCTATCAACGCCAGGGTTCCCCGCTCGCGCGGGCTGAGCCCGGCCAGCGGCGATCCCTGCCGCTCGCGCTCCAGGAGCCGCGCCACGATGGCGGGGTCGACAACACAGTCGCCACGGTCGACTCGCTCCAGCGCGTCGACCAGCACGGACAGGTCCGACACGCGCTCCTTGAGCAGGTAGCCGAGACCAGCCGGCCGGTCCGCCAGCAGCCGTTCGGCGTAGCGAGGTGCCAGGTACTGGCTGAGCAGCAGCACACTCGTCGCCGGGAACCGCTCCCGGATCACCCGGGCGGCCACCAGCCCTTCGTCCTTGTGCGTCGGCGGCATCCGGATGTCAACCACCGCCACGTCAGGTTGCTCCAGAGCCACCAGCCGCAGCAGGGCGTCGCCGTCGCCGGCCTCGCCCGCCACCGTCATCCCCGCGTCGCCAAGCATCCGGACCAGGCCGGCTCGCACGATCAACACGTCGTCTGCGACTACGACCCGCATCGTGCCGTCACCGTCGTCCCCTCACCCGGGCTGCTGGTCAGGTCCAGCCGGCCACCCAAGGCACCGATCCGGTCTGCGACATCGGTCAGCCCGTTGCCGACTACGGCCCCGCCACGCCCGTGGTCGCTCACCGAGACCGTCAGCACGCCGCTCTCGGACCGCACCGTCACGGACGCCCTGTCGGTCTTCGCGTGACGTGCGACGTTGTCGAGCCCCGCTGCGACCGTGCAGTAGACCGCCATCTGCACCTCGGCGGGCAGCCGGTCAGCCCGGCCTGGGTGGACGGAGAGGTCGACGTCGACCGACGCGTGCACGCCTGCGGCCAGCTCGTCGAGGGCAGCCTCCAGACCCTCCGCTCCCAGCACCGCCGTCAGCGAGTCGTGCGAGAGCTCGCGGAGCGCCTCCAGGGCGGCCCGTACCTGCGCCTCTCCTTCGAGGATCGCACCGGCGGCGGCACCGCTGCGTCGACCGGCCGAGCTCAAGGCCATGATCACCGCCACCAACCGCTGCTGGGCGCCGTCGTGGAGGTCCCGCTCTATCCGCCTCTTTTCGCGGTCGGTCGCCTGCACGATCCGCTGCCGGGAGGCCCTGAGGTCGGCGAGGTGGACGAGGCCCGCGGCGTGCATCCGGCTGTTGGCCAGCGCCAACCGCCCGCCGGCGGTGATCGACGCCACCACCTGATCGGGGTCTGCGTTTCGCCCCAGCACGAACCGCACTGCCGGGCCGTCCCCGTCCGGCAGGTACGCGCACAGGTCTGGATCGGCGGCAGCCACCGGTCGACCTACCGGGTCGACCCACCGCCCTTCCCCCGGCACCGCGAAGTGGACTGCGGTGACCGATCCACGAGCCGCGGCCATCGGGGTCGGCGAGGCCAGCTGGGCGACGACGTGCCTCACGGTGCGGCGCACTCGCCGGACCCGCCAGGCAGCGACCAGCACCGGCAACACGACGGCCACGGTGGCCAGGCCGCGGAGGAGCTGCGCGCGCGGCGCGCGGTCGGTGTCCTCCCAGGCCCACCAGGGCACAACAGCTGCGGCCGACCCCACGGCGCCGCCCACGACTGCGGCAAGGCGCAGTCCTGGCGGAGTCCGGCTGCTCCCCCGACCCGCCGCGCCGATGACGACGAGGGCCGACGCCACGACGGTGAGCATCGCGCTCGCGGTCACCGCTTGGCGGGTGCCCAGACCGATGGGTGCCAACAGACCACGGGCGGCCTCACAGGTCTGGCTGCACGCCGGGTCGAAGAACGGGTCGTACCCCATCAGCTGCACAGCCGCGGCCGCAACCGAGAGCCCTGTCGCCGCCAGGAGAAATCCGCCAGCGGTCTGTGAGGGCCGCCAAGCGATCAGGACGAGCGCGATCCCGCTGGTGGCGAGCGGCGCCGCGGCGAGCAGTTCGGCGCGCAGTCGGGGGTCCAAGACCTGCAACGCAGCCAGCGACGGGAGCAACCAGGCCAACGCTACGACCGAGAGGCCGACCGCCTCCCGCGGCCGATCTGAAACGGCCGACAAGCAGGCGAGCACGAGGACGACCACGAAGCAGACCGCCGCCGGGCTGAATGCCAGCTGGCGGTCCGGCTCGGGCAGACGCTCGGGCGCCAACCCCGCTGCCACGACTCCCACGGCGCCTGCAGCCACCACCACGACGGCTGTTGCGACTGCTCCTGGCCAGGCTCGCGGCCCTAGCCGGGTGGAGGCAGCCCGCTCAGCGCTCGCAATGCCTGTCACCTCCCCAGTGTGCAGACAATGACGTTGCGGAGGGGACGCTCCTCGCCGAGACCGAGGTAACACGGTGCCGTGGGACGACGCGGGTCACCTACTGTCCGGTTGACCAGCTGGGGAGGACATCGTGGCCCGACCTGAGCGCGGACGTCTGAACACGCATGTCGGCGTCCCACTCCTCATCGGCATTCTGCTGACGACGGGTTGCGGCGGCAGCGACAACACCGGCACCAAGGCGGCCACGAGACCAGCCCCGAGCTCGTCGACCGACACCGCGACGGGCGCAGCCGTGGCGGGTGCGACTGCGACGAGTTTGCCGACCCAGACGTCTGACTTCCCAGACGGTGTCTACCGCACTCAGATCACGGTCTCCCTGCTGCAGTCACGAGGGGTGGAGGACCTGAGCAACGCCGGCATCTGGACCCTGACCGTCCGCACCGCTTCTTACCGCCTCGAGTGCCGAACTCTGGCCGACCCCGGCGTGGACTGCGGCAACTCCCCGGCCGGAGGCATCGTCGAGGCGGGGAATCTGCGTGGCCGGGCACCGAAGGTGTGGTTCGTGCACGACATGAAACGGCTGTCCGAACTCACCGGGTGCGTCCCGGGCTCTGCGGCGAGCAACGGCTGCGGGCCGGAGGGCGGGTATCACCTGGACTGGAGCTTCGCGCCGCATGGGGTGAAGTTCGCGCACTACGTGGGGCTGGGCGACGAGGCTGGGCATGTCCTCGACAACTGGACTGCGCGTCCATGGACGCGCATCTCATGAAGCACGCCGCCGGCTGCCCGCGGGTGCCTCGCCGGCTCGCGATCGTCGTCGGGACGGCTGGGTGCCTGCTCGCGTCCGGGTGCGGCAGCGCCGCTGTCACGGACAAGGCCGGCGGCAACGTCGTGGTGCTTCGGCTCGCCACCATCGACGAGCTCAACCCGAACGGTCAGACCGTGGCACCAGGAGCGTTCCTCGACGCCGTCAAGGCCGTCTCCGGTGGCCGGCTGCGGGTGACGGTGCAGCCGCACTACGACAACGGGGCGGTGACCGCCGAGACCGACCTGGTCAAGGCGATCGCGGCCGGCGAGCTGGACGGAGGCTGGCCCGCGACCCGGGCATTCAGCCGAGCCGGGATGCGAGGCCTCGAACCGATCGAGGCCCCCATGGTGCTGACGAGCGTCGCGGCTGAGCGGAGCCTGGTCACGGGTCTCGCGGCGCGGACCCTGCTCGACACCCTGCATGGCACCGGTGTCGTCGGGCTGGGGCTGACCGTTGGTCCGTTGCGACGAGCCTGGTCGACGACCGGGCCGCTCCTCGACGTATCTGACTGGGCCGGTGTGACGGTCCGTTCCTACAACTCGCCGATCCAGGACCGGACCATCCGGGCGCTCGGTGCCGTACCCGTCCCCGCGAGCTACGACTTCCCCGACCTCGTGCAGGCCGGCACCCTGCATGCGGTCGAGACCGACGTGGCGCAGTACGCGCACAACGGCTACGGCACCCTCTTGCCCCGGGTTGCCGGCAACGAAGTGCTCTGGCCGCGGATGGCGGTGCTGGCGCTGAGCCAGAAACGGTACGACTCGCTCACCTCCGTGCAGCAAGGGTGGGTGCGAACTGCCGCCCGGACCGCGGTCAAGGCGTCCGTGGACTTCCGGTACGACGAGTCCTCGCCGGCCCGGCAGCTCTGCGAGCAGGGGGTGCACTTCGTCGATGCCACCCCAGAGCAGCTGGCCAGGATGCACCGGGCGGTGCAGCCAGTGATCGACGCGATGGCCATGGATCTGGCCACATCACCGTCCCTCGACGTAGTGCGGAAAGTCGCGTCAGGAGCCCCCGGGCCTGAGGCGCTGGACATCCCCACCGCGTGCCGTGCCGGGTGACGACGCGCGTGCCGGGCGCTCGGGCAGGAGTGCGACGACCGTCGTCCCCGCGCCCGGCTCACTGCTCACGACAAGGTGACCACCTGCGGCGGCCAACCGGTCCGCCAGCCCCACCAGGCCGGAACCGGTCGGGTCGGCACCCCCTCGACCGTCGTCAGCCACAGTGAGCACGAGCTCCTCACCAGCCCGGCGCAGGCTCACCCACACATGGGCCGCGCCGGAGTGCTTGCTGGCGTTCGTCAGCGCCTCCGAGCAGACATAGAACAGGGTCGACTCGACGGCGGAGGTAGCAGACGTCCCGGCCGATATCACCACGGTGACCTCCGCCGGCACCCGAGCCGCGATCATCCGGATGGCCGCGCCGAGCCGGCCGTCACCGAGGCGCTGCGGTGACGCCCCGGCCACGATCCGCTGCACCTCCGCCGCAGCGGTCACGACCTCGGTCATCGCCGAGCCGATCAGCTCGGACATCTCCCCGTCCGCACCGGACTCGACCGTGGCAAGCGCCGTGTGGGCCGCCACCAGCGCGGAGCCCGCCTCGGCCGCCAGCCGGCCGGCGATCCGCTCCCGCTCGCGGTCCGCGGCGGCGAGCAGACGAACCCGCGACGCCTCGAGCTGCGCCACCTGGTCGGCCTGCTGCACGCGCAGTCGCTGGTTGACGACCGTGAGCCGGACCGCCGCCGCCACGGCATCGGCCGTTTGCCGATCGCCGACGGCAACCGCGCTGCTCACGACGCGAGCCAACACGTCGTCGTCTGCCCGCACGATCAACGCGTCCTGCGACCTGGATGGACTCGCCGGCTCGCCGGCCAGCC
>JBBPZV010000009.1:0-7440 GCA_038198775.1 Propionibacteriales bacterium
CGCCCCACGCACCTGCCCGCGCATCTCCTGCACCGAGGACGTGGTCTGGCCCAACGCCTCCCGCACCGAACCCAGGATCTGCCGCACCGTGTCCGCGGCGTTGTTCCACTGCACCTGGATCCCGTCGTACATCTCCATCTCGTCGCCCTCCCAGTTGGCCTTGACCCGGTTCACGAACCCGGTCAGCTCATCCAGGCTGGCCTGCACACCGTTGGCCACCGACGAGATGTCCCCATGCGCGGTGCCCGCGACCGCCTCGTCGTAGCTGAACACGTCACTCATGATCGCCCGCCTTCTCCCCGCCCGCCCCGGTCAACCACGGAACTTCGCGCCGTCCCAGTTCGCCGAGCCCATGGTCGAGTCCAACTGGCTGGTCTGCTCCGCGTGGTAGCTGTCGTACAGCCCGCCGGCGTTGCCGACCCGGGCCTTGATCTGGTCCAACGACTTGTTGAGGTCCGACATCGCCTGGTTCCACGCCGCCGTCAACTGATCCCAGCTGCCGTACGCCGAACCCTTCCACACCGAGGGCAACGGCTCGATCGCCGCGATGAACGCGGCAGCCTGGCTGTTCAACGCCCCCACTGACGAATCCAGATTCGTCGCATGCGTGTTGACCGAGTTGTCCGTGATCGAAAACTTCGTCCCCATCCAGTCCTCCCCCGAAACGGGCCACCAGCAGGCCGCTGACCAACCCCCCCGGCCGATTCCCGACAGAGGGACGAATCGACGGCACCCTACACCCGGTCGACGCGTTCCCCCACCGACTTCTCGATGCGGCCGACGACGCAGGCCGCCGCGAGCGCGAGCGCGGCCGAGCGGGTGCGGTCGCTCAACATCGTCCAGTCCAGCGGTACCGGCGAAGCCAGGTGGTCATCGGGGGGCAGGGCGTGAACCGGCAGTCCCAACACTGCTCGCGCCCGGCCCGAGCTCAGCCGCGAACCCCGTCCCCGAGCCACGAGCACGCACGTCGTCCCGGCGAGAAGGTCATCCGAGCCGGCGGCGGCCAGCCACTCCAGTGTGTCCCGCAATGTGGCGAGACCGGACTCGTCTGCCGTACCCACCGCGAGGACGCGACGTGCACCCCGGATGACCCCTGGAAGGACCTCGGCTGTCGGACCCACTGGGGTGTCGGTGACGATGGCGCGGTACCAGCGTCCCAGCCGGCTCACCGTCGCTGCGTAGTGCCCCGCGGGAAACGGTCGTCCCCGCTCATTCGCAGCCGCCGCGAGCACAGCGAGCCCGCCGTCACTCGCGAGGTGCTGGCTCACCCAGCGGAAGCTCGGCGGGCCGGGTGGCAGCCGCAGCTGCCCCGGCGGTTCCAGCCGCAGCCCGGCGAACACCGCGTGCAGCGAACCGGCCGGGCCGACGCCGAGGCGCTCGCGCAGCCCCGTCCCGTTCGTGCCCGCGTCGACTGCCAACACTCTGGTACGGCCGAGCACTGCCAGCAGGTGGGCCAGGAGCGCGGCCACGGTCGTGCGGCCGGCTTGGGGCTGCGAGCCGACCACGGCGATCGACGTCCCGTGGCGCAGCGGGTGGGCGAGGTCGTCGAACATCCGTCGCTCGATGACCAGGCGGTCGGTCAGCCGCGGATCGAGGGCGCGCGCGAGCAGCCGTCCCACCTGACGGGCCGACGGCGCGACCCCCGGACCAGCCGGATCCTGCTGCACAGCATTCACTCTTCCGGACCCCACTTTCTCGGACAGCCTGACGGCCAAACCGGTGGAAGACGGTCGCGGTTATGGTGCATCATGTCTTCCGAATGGACGAGCCGGAGGGGACACCGTGACCTACGTCCAGTACCCGTACACAACATTGATCAGCCTGGGCAACAACCTGACGGCGCTGGGGGAGCGGCTCAACGACGCGCAGCGCGGCGCCGAGGACGTCGACGGCCTGACCGATGACCAGAGCCACCTCCAGGGCGCGATCGATGACTTTCAAAGCGAGTGGAAGTCCAGCCTGCTGGACCTGCAGGCGCACATCAGCAAATGGGCCGGACTGTCCACGACGATCGGCCAGGTGGTGCACGACTTCGACGACCATCTCGCCACCGCCCTGCGTCCCGGCACCCCCCAACCGTGACCGGGCCCCAGCCGTGACCGAGTTCCTGCCGTGACCCAGCCGCCGCCGGCCGAGCAGCTGAGCCTGAACCCCGATGTCACCCATCCGCCCTTTCCCTGGTTGATCGACATTCCGTCGACCTGGGCACTGCTGGACACCACCCCCGCATCCTGGCAACGCAGCGCGTCCCGGCTGGTGGACGAACGGTTCGCCGGCCGATCGCTCACGGCCGCGCAGCGACGGGGTGTGCGGGGGTTCCTGGAACAGCTGGTCGCGGACTGCCAGCGGGCAGGCGCAACGCTGAGCATGATCCAGCTGGGCCGGATGTCGACCGGCGCGATCGGCAGCGCCGGCCTGCACCTGGCGTGGTTCGACTCGCGCACCGAACCCGCGAGCTTGGCCCTGGTGCGCCAGATCCTCCCGCGCAGCGGCGTCGTGGAGGAGGTCGGGACCCCGTCCGGGCCGGGGCTGCTGCACACCGACCAAGCCTCGAGCGTGCCGCCCGGCGCGGCCGCCCGGGTCCGCTCGCAGGTGTGGCAGTTCTTCCTGCCGCTGCCGGCATCCACCTGGACCGCCCTGGTGAGCGCGGCCACCCCGCATCCCGAGATGGAGACCATGCTGCGCGAGCTCGTCGTCGCGGTGGCAAGCAGCATCCAGCGCGCGGACCTGGCCGAGGGTTCCGACGGCTCGTCGCCGCAACCAGGCGGCGGTCAGCCCTTCGAGCCGGCACCGAAGACAGGTGGTCCGGGGATCGAGAGAGGCTTCGGGACGATGCTGCGGCGCCAGGTCGACGGTAGCGGCGAGGCGCACGACGGCCCTGGCAACGGGCGACGTGGCTGATCAGCGCAGCAAGGTGGTGCTCGAGGAGCACACCCTGCGGTCGGCCACCGCGACCGCCGTGCTGTTGCACGGTTCGCGCCGGACCCCGCGCGAGCTTCGCCGGCCCTTCGGTGCCCTGATCGGCGGTGTCGTCCTCGCGGTGGTGCTGCTGGTCGGGGTCGCCGCGACGACCCTGATCGGCGACGCGCTCGCGCAGCGGGCCGCCAAGGCGACGTCCGGAAGCTCCCGTTCGGGCGACCCCGTGCCGGTGGCAGTGACCACGCCGGTGCCGGGCGTCGCGCCGCCGCAACAAGCTCCTGCTCCTGTGCCCGGGCCGGTGCAGGGTCCCGCCGCGACTCCTGGGCCGACGGCGCCATCGCCACCTGCCGGCGCCACCGCCGTGCTCCCTCCTGCCGGTCCGACGAGGCCGACAGGCGGCGAGGTGCCGTCCGCTCCGCCGACGACCTCGGCGTCGGCTGCGCCGACGACCACCACCACGGCACCGACCGAGCCCACCACCTCGCCGTCCGCGCCGACGACCACCACGGCGCCGACCGAGCCGACGACCACCGCACCGACGACACCCGAACCCACAGCCGAAGCCACACCCGCACCGACGACCGCGGCCGGGTGACCCTCGTCGAGGCTCAGCTCACGAAATGACGCACCCACCCATAGGTATGGAACACTGCCAGCACCAGCGGCAGCACCGCGATGACCGCAACCACCTCCAGGACGTCGAACACCCGACGCAGCCGCGCGGCGGCGACGTCCCCGAGCTGTCCGACCCCCAGGCCCACGATCGCCACGCCCACCAGCAGCAGCCCGATGCCCGTGGTCCACACCGCGGCCCGTCCGGACAGCTGGACCTTCGCGGGCAGCGTCACCGCGGTGGTGGTCGCGGCCGCAGCGAGGACCGCGAGCATCGGCAGCACCTGGGCGGAGCGGGTGAACGCACGGGACCGCAAGGCGAACACCAGGCCACTCACGGCGCCCAGCGCGGGCCCCGCGACACCGCCGGACGCCAGCAGGACCGCCACCGCGATGGCCGCGACGAGAGCGTTGCCGGGCACCACCCCGGTCAGGACGACCTGACCCCGCCGGACCACATCCACCAGCGTGCTGCGGGTCACTCGGGTGCCCCGCTCGGCGGTGCGCAGCAGCGGCACCAACCCGGCGTTGGCGACAGCGAGCTGCGGAGCGACGCCCGCCACGACGAGCGCGACGACCACCATGACCGCTGCCACCCGGTCGGCGGGCAGCACCACGTCCAGCAGCGCCGCCAGCAAGGCCGGCGGGGCGAGCGCGAGACCTGCTGCCCCGAGGCTGTGCCAGCGCCGTCCGGCCAACCAGAAGGTGACCAGCCCGATGCCGGCACCTGCCGCCGTCGTCCAGCCACGGAACGCGGCGACCTCGGTGAACGCGACGCCCTGCTCGCCCACTGCCCGATCTCCCAGGGCCAAACCCCCCAGGGTCCAGCCGGCGAGCGTCCACGCCAGTGCGCCGGCTCCCGCGAGCCAGGCCGCTCCCCGGTCCCGCAACGGCCGGCCCAGCGCGGCCGCGAGCAGCCCCACAGCCACCAGCGCCGCGGCGGCGGACGCCCGGTCGAGTGCGGGGAGAGCCAACAGCCACGCCAGCCCGGCCAGCACCGCGGCACCCAGCGCGGCACAACCGACGACCCGCGACGTCCCCTTCCACTCGACGCCCTCGGACAACCGCGAGGCGTTGTCCAGCTGCGCGCCCACCTCGTCGACGACGTCCTCGACGAACGGAGGTTCGGGTGCCTCCGCCGGGGGCGCCAGGTAGAGCACATCGGCGTCGGTGATGCCGGCGTCATCCAGGGTGCGGCGCGGGTCGAGGATGCCGCCGGCGATCGTGGCCACCGTCCACGGGCTGCCCGGACGCTCCGCGCGCAGCGAGAGCAGCGAGCAGAGCTGCGGCACGAGCGTCAGCACCGGCTGCTGGGCGGGCAGGCTGACGTCGACCTGCCGTTCGTCGCCCACCACGGTGACCCTGGTGAACCGAGTGGCCATCTCCGGTGTCCGCTCCTGTCGCTGTCGGTGCCCGCCGCTAACCTAACCGATCAACGATTATCCCGATGGAGGCGACCGTGACCCAGCGAGTGGTGCATCGGCCGGCCCGTGCTCAACCACCACCGACCGAGCTCACGACCGTCGACGTGGTCGCGCCGCCCGCCGTGCCCGACGCCGGCGGCGGGTTCGCGGGTTCGATGCAGATCCTGCTGCCGATCCTGGGCGGCGGCGGGTCGCTGCTGATGATCGTCGCCAACCAGAACCCGATCATGCTGGTGGCCGGCACCGCACTGCTCGGGGTCACCGTGATCGGCGGCGTGGCGGCCTTCATCGCGCAGCGCACCGGGTCGGCCCGGCGGTTCGGCGTGGCGCGCCGCCGCTACCTGGACCACCTGGACGGGGTGGCGACCCTGCTGCGCGAGTCGGGTACCCAGCAGCGGAACACCGCCGCGCATCGCCACCCGAGCCCGGAGGCGCTGCCCGACCTCGTCACCGACCCGCACCGGCTGTGGGAACGCCGCCCTTCCGACCCCGACTTCCTCGTCCTGCGAGTCGGGCTGGGGCCGGACCCACTCTGGCGCAGGGTCACCGTGGCCGCCAGCGACAACCCCATGATCGAGCTGGATCCGGTCACCGAGGCCGCGGCGCAGCTGGTCACCCAGCGCAGTCGGATGTTGGAGGACATGCCGGTCGCGGTCCCACTGGACGGTGTGGTGTCCGTGGTCGGCCCGCCGGCGCAGACCCGCAACCTGGTCCGCGCGCTGACCGCCCAGCTGGCCACCCTGCATGCGCCCGACGACGTCCGCATCGCGTGGTGCTTCGGCTCCAGCGCCCGCCCTGAGCTGGACTGGGTGAAGTGGCTGCCACACAGCCTCGACCCGGTCGAGTTCGACGGTCCCGCCCCACGGCGGATGGCGGCCGCGGACCGCGCCGAGCTGGCCGGGCTGTTGCACGACGAGATCAGCCACCGGGCGGGCGAGGTCGCCGCCGCGCGGCAGTTCGGCGCCGGCCGGGTCCGGCTCCGGCGCAGCCGGCTCGTCGTGGTGGTGGACCAGTTCTCCGCGGGCGCCGCCGACCCGGTCGCGGACCTCGCGTCCGGCAGCTCGCCTCGGGACCTCGGGATCTGCTCCGTGGTACTGGTGACCGACCGGCGCCAGGAGCCGTCGCAGGTGGACGTGCGGGTGACCTGCGACGGCGATGCGGTCACCGTCGAGGACCTGCGCTCGTTCGGCCCGCTCGACGATGCCGCCGCGGCCGCGCAGCGTCGTCAGGTCGCCGGAGCGCCCACCGGTCGCGTCGACACGGTATCGGTGCCGGCGATGACCAGTCTGGCGCGACAGCTCTCCCCGTTGCGGCTGGTGGCAGAGCGCTCCGAGGACGCCCCGCTGGAGACGACGGTCGACCTGCGCGGCCTGCTGAGCATCACCGACGAGGCCGGCTACGACATCGATGCAATGTGGGCGCCCCGCCCGCCCGGCCGGTTCCTCAAGGTGCCGTTCGCGGTGGGGTCCGGCGGCCAGCCGGTTGAGCTGGACGTCAAGGAGGCAGCGCTGTCCGGGATGGGGCCGCACGGCCTCTGCGTCGGGGCCACCGGCTCGGGGAAGTCGGAGGTGCTGCGCACCCTGGTGCTCACCCTGGCGATGACCCACCCTCCGGAACGGCTCGCGCTGGTGCTGGTCGACTACAAGGGTGGCGCCACCTTCGCCGGGCTGGAGACGCTGCCGCACACCTCGGCGATGATCTCCAACCTGTCCGACGACACCGGGCTGGTCGACCGGCTGAACGACGCGGTGTACGGCGAGATGAAGCGCCGCCAGCAGCTTCTGCTCGACGCCGGCAACCTGCCGAACGTCACCGAGTACAACCGGCGCCGGGACGCAGGCGAGCCCCTCGACCCGTTGCCGAACATGATGGTGATCATCGACGAGTTCAGCGAGCTGCTCACCGCCAAGCCCGACTTCATCGAGCTGTTCCTCGCCATCGGCCGGATCGGCCGCTCCATCGGGGTGCACCTGCTGCTGGCCTCCCAGCGCCTCGAGGAGGGAAAGCTGCGCGGGCTGGAGTCGTTCCTGTCCTACCGGATCGGCCTGCGCACCTTCAACGAGCAGGAGTCGCGCACCGTGCTCGGCGTTCCCGACGCCTACACGCTGCCCGCGCTTCCCGGCTCCGGTTACCTCAAGGTCGACACCACCCTGTTCGAGCGGTTCAAGGCCGCCTACGTCTCGGGCACCTACCGACCTCCCGCCGGGCAGGAGGTGGTGGATGTGCCGCCCACCCCCGCGCCCTTCCCGCTCTACAACCACACCCAGCGATGGCTCGACCAGCACCGCTCGCCCGACGCGCCGGTCAACGACGACGACACCGACGGCGTGGGACAGCCGTCCACCTTGGACGTCGTGGTGGCCCGGCTGCGGCGCAAGGGCGTGCAGGCGCACCGGATCTGGCTGCCCCCGCTGCCCACGGCGCTGTCCCTCGACGCGACTCTCGGGGAGCTGGTCAGTGACCCCGCCTACGGGTTGACCGTCGC
>JBBPZV010000010.1:0-5131 GCA_038198775.1 Propionibacteriales bacterium
CGCTTTCTGCTTTCCGAAGCCGGGCAAGCCCTGAATGCGCCGGACCAGCTCGGGGCCGTCGTCGACCCCGCGCCACAATCCCGCCGCCTCGCCGCCGTAGCGGTCCACCAGGTGTCGGCAGCAGGCCTGTACCCGGCCGGCCATGCTCCTGGGATAGCGATGGATCACCGGTGGTCGAGCAAAGATCTCGGCCAGCCCGTCCGGATCGTAGTCCGCGAGTTCCTCAGCACTCAGGCCGTGGCCGAGCCGTCGGGTGAGCTCGTACGGCCCGGCGAAGGCGCGTTCCATGGCGAACTGCTGGTCGAGCAGCATGCCGAGGAGCAGCGCAAGTGGGTCTCGCGACAACAGGTCGTCGGCCCGGGCGTCACCAGTGAGGTGCAGCGTCACCCCACCGACGTTCGCACGGACCGCGGCTGGCTCGCAACTGTGCGGGGCGGCACCAGCGGCGTCGCCGACAGCGCCCGTGTCGCCCACGGGACAGACCGCGCCGGTCAGCCACCGTGCTGGAGCGAGCACCGCTCGGGGGTGGCGACGCGACCGCCGGATCGATAGGCGAGGTACACGTGCCACTTTCCATCGTGGCTGGCGGCAAGACGACAGGCGGGAGGCCACCCACGGATCGCGTACACCGCCGTACCGGGCGTGAGGAACGCGGCGTCGCCGTCCCGCGGCATTGGTGGGACCTGCCCGGTTGCATAGTTGAGCTTTGAGAATGAACACCGCACCCACAGCACGCGTGTGCCAATCTCAACACCGGTGATGGGTGGCACGCGGTCGAGGTCAGCGACGTAGTTGCGGCCGTTCGCCTGAACGAAGTCGACGTAGTCGAGATGGGTGATCGAGCGGCCTCGCGCCGACAGCTTCGGACAGTCGGCGCTCATCGGTCGGGCCAATCCGGCAGAGGGCGGCGGCGGCGAGGCAGGACCCGGCGTCGGCGCCGCCGCCGGTCGCTCGTTCGCGCATCCGGCAGCAACCGTTACAGCGAGAACCGCCAGAGCGATCATTCGAACACGTGGCATTGCCGAACCTCCCGCGATGAGACGCTGAAAAGCGGTCATCGGTTTCACCCGTCATGTCGGGCCTCGGCGTGCGCAGGCACTGAACCCGCGGTCACTACTCCCTGTGCTTCTTGGTCGCGGCCGGGCCGACCCTGTCGGCGGCGTAGGCGTCCCGCGTGCCCATCGGCTGCTCCGGGCCCTTGGTCGTGTCCCTGGCGGTCTGCAGCTCCATCTCCGAATTGATCTCCGCGCCGAGGAGAACGATGAACGCCGACAGGTACAGCCACAGCAGCAACACCACGACGGCGCCCAGCGTGCCGTAGGTCTTGTTGTAGTGACCGAAGTTGCTGACGTAGATGGTGAACAGCACCGACCCGACCACCCAGAGCAGCGTCGCGATTCCGGCACCCCAGCTCACCCAACGCAGCTTGGGCTGGTCACGGTCCGGGGCGTAGCGGTAGAGCAACGCCAGCGCCGCCGCCATCAGCAGCAACAGCAGCGGCCACCGCAACACATTGGCCAAGACCTGCCCGACCGAGGAGTTCGCCACCGCGGGCAGCACCGCGAGCAGACCCAGGACGATGACGAAGACCACGATCATGCCGACGGTGAACAGCAGGGCGAGACCGCGCAGCCGGAGGAACTTGCGGGTCTCGCTCTCGTCGTAGGCCACGTTGATCGCTTCGATCAGCTGCTTCATGCCGGCCGAGGCGGTCCACAGGGACAGCAGGACGCTGACCAAGAGGGCGAGGCCCAGGCCGCCCGGGTCGCCGCCGGCGACCGTCTTGAGCTGGGCGCCGATCAGAGACCGGGCATCAGCGGGCAACGCCGTGGTGAAGTCCGCGATCTGGCGGGACGCCTCGGCCGGCGAGGTGACCAGCCCGTAGATCGACACCACGGCCGCGAGTGCCGGGGCGAGCGCCATGAGCGTGAAGAACGCCACCCCGGCGGCCAACAGCGGCACCTGGTCATCGCGAAGCGAATCCTTGACCCGGACCGCGACGTCCTTCCAGCCCTTACCTGGGATATCGGTGGGCTTGTCGGCCTGCCGTCCGCGATCGGCCTCCCGAGCGATGCTGTCCGACGTCATGGTGCTCCCGTCGTCGATTGTGACCGCGAGCTTTCGGTCGTTGCTCCGCCGGTTACTCCCCCGCCGCGGGCAGCTTCGCACCTACTGCGGACCTAAACGAACGGGACCGCGGCACTGATGCCAGCGGCCGTTGCCTGGAGAGTGGGGCTACTCGGCCGCGGCGACGCCGACCGGGCAGGTCAATCCGGTCCCGCCAACCCCGCAGTAGCCGTTCGGCACCTTGGCGAGGTACTGCTGGTGGTAGTCCTCGGCGAAGTAGAACTCCCCGGCCGGCGCTATCTCCGTGGTGATCTCGCCGTACCGCTTGCCGCTGAGGACCTGCTGGAAGGCCGCCCGGGTCTCCTCCGCCGCCTGCCGCTGCGCGTCGCTTTGGTAGTAGATCGCGGACCGGTACTGGGTGCCGGTGTCGTTGCCTTGACGCATGCCCTGCGTGGGGTCGTGGCTCTCCCAGAACATCTTCAGCAGCTGCCGGTAGCTGACCTTGGCCGGATCGAAGACCACCTGGACGACCTCAGCGTGCCCGGTGCGGCCCGAGCAGGTCTCCTTGTACGTCGGGTTCGGCGTCTCGCCCCCGGCGTAACCGGCTGCGGTCGTGTAGACGCCCTCGGTCTCCCAGAACTTTCGCTCGGCCCCCCAAAAGCAACCCAGCCCGAAGACCGCGACCTCCAGGCCGTCCGGATACGGCGGCTCGAGCGGCGTACCGAGCACGTAGTGCGACGCGGGCACCGGCATCCGATCGGACCGGCCCGGCAGAGCCTGGTCAGGTGTCGGCAGAGCCTTCTTGGACCGGGTGAACAACACGATGAACTACCTCCGCAGGATGTCGTCGACCGGTGCAACGCCTCGACGGGGTCGGAAAGTCCCCCGACGGGCACCCAGGGAGGGCGCTGTGAGTGACTTCGACAGGCTGCTGGACGAGGCGATCACCGTTTCGACCGAGGGTTGGGACCTCGATCGGCTCGGATGTCGACTCGCGATCACACCGCCACCATGGGACTACCGGGCCATGGTCGCCGAGCATGCGGGTGACGCGCTAACCATGCTCGATATGGGCACCGGCGGCGGCGAGTGGCTCGCCACCCTGCCGGCGCGTCCCTCGCAGACCCTCGCCACCGAGTGCTGGCCGCCGAACGTCTCGGTGGCGGCCCGCCGGCTCGCTCCGCTGGGCGTGGTCCTGGTCCAAGCCGAGGGCGCGCGGGACAACCAGGACCAACGCCTCGACGAGACCGTGGGCCGGCTTCCGTTCCGGGATGACGCGATAGATCTCATTTCCAATCGGCATGAATCGTTTCTGTCGAGCGAGGTGGCGCGCATCCTGCGCACCGGTGGCGTGTTCGTCACCGAGCAGGTGGGTTCGGGCTCGTACGACGACCTACACGAACTGCTGGACCTGCCTGCCCCGACTCCCGGTCGGTGGGGACTCTCGTTGGCGATCGAGCAGCTGGCCGGGGTCGGGCTGCAGGTCATGGCGTCCGGCAGTGGTTTCGAGCGGGCGACGTTCGCCGATGTCGGCGCCCTGGCGTGGTACCTGCGCCAGGTGCCGTGGGCCGCGCCGGGTTTCGATGTCGATCGGAACCGGACCCGGCTGCGCGCAGCCCACGCACGCATGCCGGCGACGATCTCGCTGCCGTCGTTCTGGCTGGTCGCGCTCCGCTGATGGCGAGTGTCAGGGAGTGTCCGGTGCGGGCACGTGTCGGCGGGACTGCACCACGCGGAACCGCCCCGCGACGAATGCGACGTCGGTCAGGCAGGCATTGGCGGCCGGGTTCGCTCCGGTCGCGTGGAAGTCGCTGAAAGCGGCGGACTGGTTCACGAACACCCCCGCGGTCAGGTTGCACGAGAGCGCGACACCGGCGTCGAGCGCCGCCGCCTCCGCGGCCGCCAGGACCGCCTCGTCGGTCGAGTACACGGCAGCGGTGATGGCGCCGCGTTCCCGCGTCGTACGCCGGACGATCTCCAGGCTCTGCCCGGTGCCGTCGGTGGCGATCACGAAGGCGATCGGGCCGAAGTGCTCACTTCCGTAGGTCTGCTCGTCGGCCGCGTCCAGCGCGACCAGGACCGGCGTGCGCACGGTGGCCTCCGGGAACTGCGGATGCTTGATCACCCGGCACTCCAGCACGACTCGGCCCAGCTCGCCGGCCCGCTGCGTGCGCTCCAGAACGTCGGCATTGACGATCCCGCCCAGCACCTCGACTGCCCGGGCGTCGTCTCCGAGCAGCTGGTCGACCGCGTCGGCGATCCGCTGCGCCACCGCCTCGAAGCTCTGGTGGCCGCCGTCGGTGGCGATCCCGTCCCGCGGCACTAGAAGGTTCCGCGGCGCCGTGCACATCTGGCCGCTGTAGAGCGACAGCGAAAACGCCAGGTTGCCGACCATGCCGGCCAGGTCGTCCGTCGAGTCGATGACGACGCTGTTGACGCCGGCCTTCTCGGTGTAGACCAGCGCCTGGCGCGCGTTGTCCTCCAGCCACTCGCCGTACGCCGTCGAGCCGGTGAAGTCCACGATGCGCACCTCCGGCCGGGTGGCCAGCACGCTGGCGAGCCCCTCCCCCGGCTCCTCGACAGCCAGGCAGACGAGGTTGGGGTCGAAGCCGGCCTCGGCCAGCACCTCCCGGGCGACGGCGACGGTGATCGCCAGCGGCAGCACCGCCCGTGGGTGCGGCTTGACGACGACCGGGTTGCCGGTCACCAGGCTGGCGAACAGGCCCGGGTAGCTGTTCCAGGTCGGGAACGTGTTGCAGGCCACGACCAGGGCGATACCGCGCGGCACGATCGTGAAGGTCTTCAGCATCCGCAGCGGCTCGCGCTTGCCCTGCGGCTTCTCCCAGTACGCGGTCTCCGGCTGGCGGGTCATCTCGGCGTAGGCGTAGGCCACCGCCTCCAGCCCGCGGTCGAGCGCATGCGGCCCGCCAGCCTGGAACGCCATCACAAAGGCCTGGCCGGTCGTATGCATGATGGCGTACGCCAGCTCGAAGCTGCGCTTGCTGAGCTGGTCGAGAATCTCCAGGCAGACCCCGGCGCGGACGTCCGGCCCGGCGTCGCGCCA
>JBBPZV010000011.1:0-8679 GCA_038198775.1 Propionibacteriales bacterium
CCGCGGAGGCGGCGGCCGGCTCCCCCGAGCGGGACTGGCTGCTGCCGGACGCCCAGGCGCTCTACCGGACCGCCGTCGAGATCGGCTGGGCGACCGACGGGCAGCCTGGCTTCGTCTACACGACGGACTTCGACGGCGCTCCCATCACCCGCGCGCGCATGCACTGGGTGCTCACCGAGGCGCTGGCCGCGGCGGCCGCCCTCTACCAGGTCACGGGGATGCCGGAGTACGCAGCGGACCACCGGCGCTGGTGGGAGTTCGCGGCCGCGCACTTCATCGACCTGGACCGAGGCTCATGGCGCGCAGAGCTCGACGCCGACCTGCAGCCCGCAGCCGGTACCTGGCACGGCAAGCCGGACGTCTATCACGCGCTGCAGGCGACGCTGGTGCCGCGGTTGCCGCTCGCCCCGATGTTCGCCGCCGCCCTGCGACAGCGCTGACCGCGAAGAGCCACCCAGCGCCGGGGAGCCGCTAGGGAACGAGGACGACCTTGTGCGCGGTCCGGTCGTTGGCGAGCGCATCGAGCGCTTTCCCGTACTGGTCAAGGGGAAAGCGGTGGGTGATGATCCCGTCGGTCCGGGCCCGCCCGGCCCGTAGAGCGGCAATCGCCGCACCGAAGGACGTCATCTCGGCGAACGACCCCTTGATGGTGATCTCGCGCCGGAAGACGTCGAACGGGTGGAACTTGACGACCTCGTCGCCCCGGGTCACGCCGTAGATCATCACGGTGCCTCCGTTGCGGGTCAACGGCACGCACATGTCGCCGATCTCGGTGGATCCTGTCGCCTCGACCACGACGTCGTAGCCCGCGCCGCCCGACGCGTCGAGCACCTTCTGCTGGTTGCCCTGGACATCGCCGCGCGTCATGAGAACCGTTTCGTCGGCCCCGAGCGCAGCTGCCCGGTCGAGCTTGAACTGCGTCGGTCCGGCGACCGTGACGCTGGACGCTCCTCCGGAGGCGATGAGCTGCGCCAGCAGCAGACCCGTCGGGCCGGCACCGAAGACGAGCGCGCTCGAGCCCGGGCGGACGTCGAGCGTCTCGAGTCCGTGCATCGCACAGGCCGCGGGTTCGGTGAAGACGGCCGTGTCGAGCGGGAGCCCGTCGACCGAGAACACCAGCGTGGCGGCCACCATGACGTAGTCGGCGAAGAAGCCGGGGTAGTTGCTTCCCAGCCCCTTGGCGTTGGAGCACAGGATGAGGCGGCCGGACAGGCAGTAGTCGCAGACACCGCAGTAGATGTTCGGGTTGACCGTGACCTGCTCGCCCAGCCGGAAGCGCTCCACGCCCTCGCCGAGCGCGTCGACCACTCCGACGAGCTCGTGGCCGGGAATCAGCGGGAAAACGGCGTTGAAGTCGCCGTTGTGGATGTGCAGATCGGTGCCGCACACCCCTACCTGCTGCACGCGGATGCGGACCTCGCCGGGCCCGGCCTCGGGGACCGGGATGTCCGTCACCGTGTAGCTGCGCGGGGCGTCATACAGGACTGCCCTCATCGGGTGCTCACTCTCCTGGGGCCCGTACGTCGGATCGAAGTGGTTGCGCGACCAGGCGGGCCGCTCCACCCGAGGTGGTCGGGTGGAGCGGCTCCGTGCCTTCGGCAAGCGTCAGCAGTTGGACTTGTAGATGTACTTGCTGACGTCGGGCTGGGCCATGTTGTCCTTGGTCACGACGAGCGACTCCGTCTGGATCGTCGGGGTGACGGTCTTGCCGGAGAGCGCGGCCAGCGCCTGCTCCACGCCCTGGACGCCGATGTCGAAGGGCTTCTGCGCGACCAGGGCCTGGACGTCGCCGGCCTCGAGCTGCTTGATCTGGTCGGGGCCGGCATCGAAGCCGACGATCTTCACCTTGCCGGACTTGCCGGCCTGCTTGACGCCGGTGGCGACACCCTGGGCGGTGAACAGGTTGGTCGCGAAGACTCCGGCGAGGTCGGGGTTCTTGGCCAGGGCTGCGGAGATGACCTGCGCTGCTGTGCTGGCCTGGTTGTGGGAGTAGAGCGTGTCGCTGGCGAGGGAGAAGCCGAGCTCCTTCGCCTTGGACTTGAACCCGTCGACGCGGGCGTCGACGCTGGAGACACCCGGGTCGGTGGAGATGACCAGCACCTTTCCCTTGACGCCGAGCTGCTGCAGCGCATCGGCCGCCTTCTCCCCGCCCAGCTTGTTGTCCGTCGCGATGCGGGACACACCGATGGAGGTGTCGGTGACGACGGTGTCGACCAGCACGATCTTCGTCCCCTTGTCCTGCAGCCGCTTCAGCGGGGGGACCGACGCCTTCACGTCGTTGGGGGCAACCAGCAGAGCATCCGGCTTCGACGCGGCCACCGCGTCGAGCATCGGGTTCTGGAGGGTGGCGTCGAACTTGTCGGGGCCCTGCACGGTGAGCTTCGCCCCGGCGGCATCGGCGGCCTGCTTGGCTCCACACTGCATCGACACGTAGAACGGGTCGCCCTTCACGCCCACCACCAGGGTGATGTTCTTGCCGCCCGAGCTCGCTGCGCCGCCCGAGCTCGCTGCGCCGCCCGTCGTGGTCGGCGCTGCCGCCCCGCCCGAGCTGGAACCCCCGCAGGCGCCCAGGCCGAGCGCCAGCGCAGAGGCCGATGCCACAGTGAGAAACTTGCTGGTCTTCACATGCACTCCTTGGTTGGTTGGGACGACTTTTCGGTGGGACATCTGGCCGGGATGGTCAGCGCCGATTCTGCGAACGGCGGCGCAGCTGATCGCTGTAGATCGCGATGATCAGCACGGCCCCGACGGCGACCAGCTGCCAGTAGGACTGGACGCCGACGATGATGAAGCCGTTTTGCAGCACGGCGGGGATCCAGACACCGATCAGGGTGCCGATGATGCTGGCGGCGCCGCCGAACAGGCTGGTGCCGCCGAGGGCGACCGCGGTGATCGCCTGCAGGTTGTCGGTCGAGTGCCCCGCGACCGAGGTGGTCGAGAAGTAGGCGACGGACAGGAATCCGCCCAGGCCGCTGGCCAGCCCGCCCAGCGTGTAGACCTTGAGCAGGTGGCGCTCGACGTTGAGTCCTACCCGCCGCGCCGCCTCCTCACTGGACCCGATCGCGAGCGTGTGCCTGCCGAACACCGACTTGTGCATCAGCACGTATCCCACCGCCACGGCGAGCAGGCCGATGAGGATGAGGTTCGGCACTCCAGGGATCAGATGGCTGGTCGCCACCGGGTTCAATGCGTAGGTGGCGGTATTGACGCCGTTCTGCAGGAGCAGCGCGATGCCCAGGCCGCCGCCCAGGCTGCCCAGGGTGGCCAGCATCGGGGGGATCCTCATGTAGCCGACGGTGAATCCGTTGACCATCCCCAGGATCAGCCCCGCTGTGAGCGAAGCGGCCAGTGCCACCAGGACGTACCAGGCCGTGGTCTTGTTCGCGGCCACGTCGACCGCGGTCCCGGACCCGACATGGATGAAGCTCAGCGCCTTCACCGCGAACACCTCGCCGAGAACGATGCCGGACGGGATCGACAGGTCGATCCCGGCCGAGGCGATGACGAAGGTGGTCCCGACGCTGACGACGGTGAGGATCGCGACGTTCAGTGCCAGCTGCTCGACGTTCGTTCTCGTGCCGAACTTGCCGGGAGCCGCGACCGAGAAGATCAGCATCGTCACGACCAGGAAGAAGAAGGTCATGAAGACCGGGTTGGTGACCAGGCGTCGCCATGGGGGTGCGGCGGTGTCCACCGCGATGCCGGCTCCCTCCAACGCGGCCGCAGGAGCTGCGTCCCCGGCTGCCATGGAGTCGATCGCTGCAACTTCGGCCTGGCCGTGGGTCAGCGCGGCAGCCGGCTCGTCCTTGATGTCGCTCATGCCGCCACCTCGTTCGTGTAGGCCCCCGAAATAGCCTGGATGAGTCGGTCCACGTCGGCCTCGCCCCGCTCGAACCGCGCCACTCGCGCACCGAGACGCATCACCTCGATGCGGTCGGATACCTCGATCACCTGAGGCATGTTGTGGGAGATGAAGATGACCGCCAGCCCGCGGTCGCGGACCCGGCGGATCAGGTCGAGCACCTTGGCGGTCTGGATGACCCCGAGTGCGGCCGTCGGCTCGTCGAGCAGGATCACGTGCTTGGCCCACATGGCGGCGCGTGCGATGGCGACGGACTGCTTCTGGCCGCCGGAGAACGACGCGACCGGCACCCGCAGGTCCTGGACCATGCCGACGCCGAGCTCGGCGAAGCTCTTCGCCGTCTGGCGGCGCATCGCGGCCTGGTCGTGCAGGAACCGGAACTTGCGGATCTCCCGGCCCAGGAACACGTTCGACGCCGCGTCCAGGTCGGGGGCCAGGGCCAGGTCCTGGTAGACCGTCTCGATGCCGAAGCTCTCGGCGTCGGTGGGGCTCGACATGTGGACCGTCTTGCCGTCGACCTCGATGGTGCCCGCATCGGGGCGGTAGACCCCGGCCAGGCACTTGACCAGCGTCGACTTTCCGGCACCGTTGTCACCGATCAGAGCCGTCACCTCGCCGGCCATCGCCTCGAACGAGACGCCGCGCAGCGCCCGCACCTGCCCGAACTGCTTCTCGACGGAGAGCGCGGCCAGCGCCGGCACCCGCTCGCGTCGGGCCGCCGTCGAACCACCCGACGCCGACGTGTCATTGGACGCCATCACGACACCTGCTTCCTCGTGCTGTCCGTGTGCGGATTGGTGGTCATGCTCATGGGAGCGGGACCGGTGCTCGTGCTCTCCGTGATCGGGGGTGCTCGAATAACGCAGGCATGACCACCGCGCGCGCCGGGCCGTCCAGCCCGTCCAGGCGTTCGAGGGTCATGGCAGCCGCCGTGGCTCCCAGCCGCATGGGGTCGGACTCCACCACCGTCATCGGCGGGATGACCAACAGGTCGGGGTCGACGATCTCGTCGAAGACGATGAGGTCGAGGACCACCCCCTCGTCCAGCATCGCCCGGATGGCTGCCCGGCCCGCGCCAAACTGGATGGCGAAGACGGCGGTCGGCGGCTCGGGGCCGCGCAGCATCACGGCGAACGCCGCCTGGATGTCTGCCGGGTCCCGGTCGTGCAGGCAGACGAGGTCCGGGTCCACCGCGATCCCGGACGCCTCGAGTGCGCTCAGGTACCCCTGGTAGCGCTCCCTGATCGTCCACAAGCGGATGTCGATCCCGACGACCGCGATGCGCACATGCCCGGCGGCGATCAGCCCATCGACGGCGAGCCGCGCGCCCGCCTGGTTGTCGAGCGTGACGGTGTCGACGGTCAGGCCCTCCAGCGGACGGTCCACGGCGACGACGACGAGCCCATGGTCGATCGCGGGTTGCAGGTACGAGACGTCCCCCGGGGCGGACGCGAGGACGAGGGCGTCCACTCGCCGCTCGACGAGAGCGCTCGTGATCCGGCGCTGGCGCGTGGCGTCATCACTGTGGCTGGCCGAGATCAGCTGCAGGTCTCGAGGAGCCAGGTTGGCTTCGACCGAGGCTGCGACAGCCGCCATGAACGAGTCGGACAGGCTCGGGATGACCAGGCCCACGGCAGCGTGCGTGCGGCGGGAGGCCAGAGCGCGCGCGAAGTGGTTGGGGCGGAACCCGAGCTGGCGAGCCGCGTCCCGTACCCGTTGCGCGGTCCCCGCGGCGACGCCGTACTCAGCGTTGAGCGCCCGGGACGCGGTCTTGAGGCTGACTCCTGCCTGCACGGCGACGTCAGCCAGCGTGGGGCGGGCGGCCCGGCTCACGGGAGCCTCCCGCGGACCCAACCGGCTCCGCCCACCCGATCCGACATGACGCGTACGGCTCCTGACCTGAAGGCATGGCCCGTGCAAAGTCTCCGCGAGGTCTGGTGTCGTCTCCGGCTCGCGTTGACAGCGCTGTCTGACAGCGCTGTCGGAAACCTAGGTCCGGAGACGAGCCCGCGCAACGGAACGCGGCTTCCTGTTACCGACTCGTTACGGCCGCGGGCGTCTGTCCCAGCCCGGCAACACTTGTCCATGGGCGGGCACGCTCAGCGGCCACGGACTGCAAGGTGTCCAGCCGGGGCCGGGCGACCGTGTCCAGGAAGGCCTGTCGCTCAGCACCCCGCATGGGCAGGGACTCGCGCCACACCGAGCGGCCGGCGATGAAGCCCGAGGCGCCGCCCTCGTCGAACGCCACCCGCAGGACCTCGGTGAACTGGTCGAACGGCACGCCCGCGGACAGCACGGCCCACGGTCGGTCGAGGACGGCGGCGAGCCGCCGGCAGCCCTCGGGAGAGCCGGGGTACTCCAGCTTCAGCAGATCGGCATCCAAGTCGTTGAGCGCCCGCGCGGCCTCGATGATCGCGTCCTCGCGCCGCTGCCCGGACAGGTCCTCGTCAGGCAGCGGGTAGACGAGGTTCTCGATGACCGACGGCACGCCGACGGCGCGGCAGTCGGCGACGACCTGCCGGACCGCCTCCAGGGCGTCGGCGACCAGATCGGGTTCCCCGGCCTTCGGGGCCGGCCGGTCGGCGCGCAGCTGGGCGAAGAACTTGTTCGCGTCACCGCCCTGGTCGAGGACCCACTGGGCGTCCAGCTCCGGATCGCGGTGGGTCCGGGGCTCGCCGTGGAACGTGCCCCGTACGGACGGTTCGGACGCCACGAGCAGCCCGCAGCTCGGGTGGAGCGCGCCGTTCCCGGTCACCGCGGGAACGCCGTAGGTGGGGTCGAACAGGATGCCGCTGGCGAACGGGGTGAGGGCTCGCGCGACATCGGCCTTCGACGTACGCAGATCCTCGTCGCTGGCCTCGATGCCGACGGCGGCGAACATGCGTCGCAACGTGTTGCGCTGGTCCATCGCGATGATGGAGAAGACGCCGTCCTCACCGGCGATGTCGTCCAGAGTCTTGAGTGGCTGGGTGGTCGTCGGGCGCATGGTTCTCCTCAGAGGGGGAGCGGGGTCGGTTGTTGGGCTCGGATGCCCGAGATGGCGTCAGGTAGCGAGCCGGCGCCGGCGGCTTGCAGTGCGAGCAGGGCGGCACCCGTCACCCCCGGCTCGCGCAGCGGGGAGAACGTCAGGCGGTCGATGACCGAGAGCTTCGCGGCGCGGACGCTGGCCATGCGGGTCCAGCCGCCGCACGCTACGGCTCTGCGGTGGGGACCCACGACGTTCTCGATGGTCGCCAGCAGTGTTCGGGTCTCGGCCGCTGTGTACCGGGTCGCCGCGGCCCAGACGGCGGCGGGCGTCACGTCGTCGCGCATGCGCAGCACCACGTCGTCGCGCGTCGGTCCGGCGCCGGTGATCTCGAGCCCCACGGGCAGCAGGTCCACGGCGAGGGCGGTCCTGTCGAGCCGGTCCCGTTCGGGTGCGCTGATGGCGCCGAGAGCTCCGAGGACCCGGCGCAGCACCAGCCCGCCGCGGACCCCACCGAGCAGCAGAGTCGTGTCGGGCAGCACGTGCGCACCGGCCGACAGGCCCGACCGGACCAATGCCTCCCGCTGGTCGTCGCTGAGCACTCCCGGAAGAGACCGGGCGACCACGTCCGCCGTTCCGGTGGAGTTGAACAGCTCGTCGGGGCCCACCGCGCCGACGCCGATCGCCGCTACCGGGTGGTCGTGGCCGGCCACGGTGAGGACCGCGCCCTGGGCAGCGTCGGGGAGGCCAGAGTGGCGGAGGATGCCGGCGGGCGCCCCGCCGGAAACGGAAGGGGGCAGCAGTGTCGTCGGCAGACCGGCTGCCGAGACGCCGTCGGTCCAGACCGTGCCGGTGCGCTGGTCGACCAGCCCGGTCCGCGACGCGAGTGACGGCTCGCGGACCAGCTCGCCGCCCAGCTGCGCCACGACCCACTCCGGCACGCTGGCCCACCGGTGTCCTGCCGTGACGGCGAACCCGTTGTCCCGCAGCCAGAGCAGCTTGGCGACGCTGGCCTGGCAGTCCCAGGGCAGACCGGTCCGGCGGGCGAACGCCGCCCCGAGGTCTGCCGTGCGGGCGTTCAGCTCGGCGACCTGATGGGTGCCGCGCTGGTCGAACCAGGCGATGACCGGCGCACAGGGCTCGCCGGCGGCATCGAGCAGGACACCACTCTCGCCCAGACCGGCCACGCCGACACCGAGCACCCGCACCGGTCCGACGCGCTGCTCGGCCTCGCTGAGCGCCGTGCGCAGCAGCCCAACCGCGAGGTCCAGCAACGCGGCCGCGGTCGTGTGCGTCCTGCCACCTGGCGCGGTGGTCCAAGGCGTCCGTGCCTCCACGAGCGCCAGATGCCTGGCCCGCAGGTCGCGGACGAGTGCCTTCGTGCTGGTGGTGCCGATGTCGAGACCGATCACCACCTCCGTGCTGCTCCTCATACCGGCAGCTCCCCGGACCCGCGCTCGACGAGCCGCACGGCGACGCGGATCGACTCCGGCCTCATCCCCGGCTCGCCGATGCGCTGGGCGAGGCGGGCGGCAGCGGCCCGGCCGACCGCGACCGGCGAATGGTCGACCACGGTGACAGCGGGGACCAGCATCCCGGCCATCGCGAAGTCACCGAAGCCGACGAGCGCGACGTCCGTCCGCCGGTGCTCATGCAGGGCGGGGACCACACCCAGCGAGCATCGGGTCGCGGCGCTCAGGACAGCGGTGGGAGGGCGCTCCCCGGTGAGCAGCGCACCCGTCGCGGCGCGCGCCGCCTGCGAGGTCGGGCAGCTGGCGCGAACGAGCTCGTCCCGCACCGCCAGGCCGTTGCCCGCCATCGCCTCGCGGTAGCCCTGCAGCCGCGCTCCGGA
>JBBPZV010000012.1:0-13641 GCA_038198775.1 Propionibacteriales bacterium
AACAACAGGCTCAAAGGCTTCCGTGCGGTGGCCATGCGCACCGACAAGCGCGAGTTCGTCTTCCGCGGCACCGTCGACGTCGCCTCCATCAAGATCTGGCTCCGCACCCCAACCAAGGAAGATCCACCAGACACGCCCTAACACTGGCGACGCTGGACGAGTCGCATCGCGCCGAGCACCGGGTTCCTCCGGTCACTCAAAAGGTCCGCGCGATGCCCGCTAGAGGATCCCCTGTCGGTACAGATGGACCCGGGGTGTCCGTCGCGTCTGGCATCACCCAGATCGATCGTGATTCGGCTGGCGGCCGAGGAAGGCGACAAGCCGCTCGATGGCGGGAGCGTCGTCGGGTACGGGCTGGGCCAAAGCGAACCGACCGGCGCGCGATTGCGTGGCGAGCTGGGTGCGCGCGAAGCTCAGGGCGTGCTCGGCGAGGTCCTCGGGCAGCTCGGGACTCTGGCCGGTCGCCTGCGCGAGGTCCCAGCCGTGAGCCAGGAGATCGTAGAGGCGGATCTTGAGGCGCTCGGCGCCGGTCGCCGCGCCGAGCGGCCCGCGATAGACCCGCGCGAGGACCCCGGGTTGCTCGAACGCGGTCCGCATTGTCACCGCGGAGTGCTCGTAGGCGGCTGCTGGGTCAATTCCGAGGCGGTCGGGACCGCGCTCGGGCGGTCTCTGGTCACGCAGCAGCGCGGCGAACACCAGGTTCATGCCCATCAGATGACCCACCAGGTCGCGCACGGTCCAGTCGGTACACGGGGTAGGCGCCGACCATTGATCGTCTCGGACCCCGGCGACCAGGCGGCCAACCGCATTCAGCGCGCGGCCGAGCTCGTCCAACGGCGCTGTCATCAGTCACGTCCCCCTTGGTGAGTCGTGCCGCCGAATATTTGACGCCCGCGCCGAGGACGTCCCGGTCATCGATCGGTAAAGGATCCTGAGCGAGTGGACGCAGGCCACGTAGCACGCCCATGGTCAGACGCCTGTTGCGCCGTCGATGCGCTCGCGGATGAGGTCGGCGTGCCCGGCGTGGCGGGCGTACTCGGCGATCATGTGGTTGTAGATCCATCTCAGCGTGACCGCCGCGCCCATGAAGGGACTGGTCTCGTCGAGGGAGCGGCCGGCGCAGTTGGCTCGGCCGCGGGCGATCTCGTCCTCCCATGTCTGCCGGGTCGTATCGAAGGTGGCGCCGTCTGCGAGATCGAATCCGCCGTCGTGGCCGCTGGGATCCGCATCCGGGTCGTAGATCGGTGCCACCTGCTCGCCCGGCAGGACACGGCGGAACCAGTTCCGCTCAACCTCGGCCATGTGCTGCACCAGCCCGAGCAGCGTCAGCGGTGACGGCGATGTCGAGGTTGTCCGCAGTTGCTCGTCGGTGAGCCCATCGCACTTCATGACGAGCGTGGCCCGGTAGAAGTCGAGCCAGCCCTCCAGTGTCGTGCGTTCGTCGGCCCGCAGCGGAGGCACGGCGCGCTCGGTCGTCGGCATACCCGCATGGTGTCAGGCCGCGCTGAGCGCCCTGGGTCAGCCTGTCGCGGATGGATCTCGAGGAGAGCCGCGGAGCACCAAGGCGTCTGTAGGGTCCGCATATGAGCATCGGATCGTTGGCTGTCGTCGAGGAGTGGCTGGACGCGGTCAACCGGGGCGACGGTGTGCGGCTCGAGCAGTTGAGCCACGAGGAAGTGGAGATCGTCGGGCCGCGTGGCAGCGGCCGGGCCGGCCGCAGGGTGCTCTCCGACTGGCTGACCCGGGCGGGCTTCTCGGCCGAGCCGCTGCGCTGGTTCTGCGGCGCCGACGGCAGCGTTGTGGTCGAGCAGGACGCCCGATGGGTCGACGTTGCGACAGGCGTGGAGCAGGGGCGGGCCCGCGTGGCCTCGCAGTTCCTCGTCGACGGGGCACGGGTTGCCAAGTACGTACGGCACGACGGCGGGTTGCCCACAGCGCTGGCCGCGGCGGGGCTCGGTGACGACGCCGAGGTCACCGAACGTCAGGCGCGCTGAACCCGTCGGCCAGCGCACTCATCCCGTCCTGCAAGGGGATCCGCTTGCGGGAAGCCGCGATCTTGCCCGGACCGCGCTGGTGGCGTGCCGTACGCCGTTCCTCTTATGGTGCAGTGACTGGCTTGTCGCGTATGGCCGCCCGTAGATGGGTGCAGGCGAGCAGGCAGGGCGAGGGGCAGGACTGTGCTAGCTCCAGGTAGTCACGCATGCGCTGCAGTTCGACGATCCGGCTTCCCAGTTCTGCGGCCCTTTCCCTCGCGAGGGCCTGCCAGCTTTCGTCACCCGTGCCGCCTCTGGTGAACAGGTCGGCGATCTGGGCGAGGGAGAATCCGGCGTTCTTGAGTAGCGCGACGATCGCCAGTCGCTCAACAGCCTCCTGGTCGTACAGCCGGCGCCCGCCTCGACGTTCCACCGGCAGGACCAAACCTTGCGCCTCATAGAACCGCACGGCCGAGACCCGCACGCCGACGCGGCGGGCGGCCTCACCAATACCCACCAGGGACTGCGGTGGGGTGCCAGGTGTCATCGCCGTCCCTTGACCTCGACCCGGGTTGAGGTCACAGACTACCAGCGTGACCGCTTCCCACGCCGCCGGCCGTGCCGAGCTGTCACGTGTACCGCCGCGTCACCGCGGGAGAGGCAGCGCCGTCGTCGACCTGCTCGTCCTGGCCGTGCTCGTTGTGTGCTGGTCGCTGATTCCGCTCCCGGTGGCCCATGTCGCAACCGGTGTGCTCCTGCTCGGAGTCGTCCTGGCCCATCTGCTGATGTACCGGGCTCGACTATGGGCCAGGCAGTCATCCCGGCGAGATCCGGGGCGCCGTCAGCGGCGGCGAGTGCGTGAACGTGTCCTGCTGCTGGCCGCGACTGCGGCGATGGCTGTCAGCGGGTTGGTGCAGTGGGCAGGGGTAGGTGACGCCGAGCACTGGCACGCAGCCACCAGTGCGATCCTCGTCCTGCTCGCCGGCCGGCATGCTTGGTCACGTCGGCGTCTGGTGCACCGCGGGGGCATGACACTTGCAGGCACGCCGAGCCTGCCAGCCCGATGAGCTCTCCGGTAAGCAAGGTCAACCAGTTCGGCTTTCCGCACGGTCCGTTAGGGCATCTCGTCGGACTGGTGATGCGGCACGGCAACGCCGACATGGAGCAGGCGGCTATCGACGCGCTCGAACTGCACGGTAGCGAGCATGTGCTGGAGATCGGGTCGGGGCCCGGGGTAGGGCTGCGGCTGCTCGCGGACCGGCTTCCCGGGGGCCGCGTGACCGGACTCGACCCCTCACCGGTCATGGTCGCCCAGCTTGCGGTGAGGCGCCATCCTGCCCCGGCTCGCGCTGCTGGCCGTGCCGTACGCCGTTCGGCCTACGGAACGGCCCGGTCCGGTCAGTTTGTTCGAAGGCCGGCGACTGTCAGGTTGACGAGCCGTTGCACCGCAGCGTCCGATGGACTGGCCGCCGCGGCGTTGAGCGCGTGCAGGCAGTAGCTGGTCAGTTCGTCGGGGCTGACGTCGACTCGCACGTCACCCGCTGCGGCGGCGAGGGCAATCAGGTCGCGGACGAGGTGCCGTAGCGCGTGCTCGGCATGAGACACATGCTGCTGCTCGTTGTGCAGAAACGACGTGATGCCGGCGTCGTGGCGCCCGTGCGGACGGTGAGCGATGTGTGCGTAGGCGGTGAGGACTGCCTCGAGTCGCTCCATCGGTGTGCCGCGCTCGTCGGCGAGCTGGGCGAGCTGGGCGAGGTGCTCGGCGACCTGTCGCTCGTGCCAGGCCAGCAGGATCGTCTCGATGTCGGGGAAGTACTTGTAAAGGGTCGCCCGGCCGATCGTGGTGCGTTCGGCGATGAGCGACATCGTGACTGACAGCAAGCCTTGTTCGCTGATCAGAGTGGCGGTCGTGTCGAGGATGGCGTCGCGGACCTGCGCGCGGTGCGCGTCGATCGTCTCGGTCCACAGCTTGGGCACGGCCTGAGTATACATTTCGCCCAGTCCGCGACACGTTGTCTTGTTGGAGGCAGAGTGTCTCGCTAAAGTGCGTACGCATGGAGCACACCCAGCACCGCGGCGCGCTCGCGCGTCGACGTCTCACAGGTGAGCAGCGGCAACGGCTCCACGCGATTGCCTCCGCTGAGGAACACGACCAGGTGTTCCAAGACATCCGCCTCGCACATATCCAGCAGGCCCTGACCGACGCCACGGCCGCGGGGTGGCTGACCCAGGGGGAGGCCGAGTCCATCCTCGAACGACTCGAGCGCGGCGCGGACCCACACTCGCTGCGGCGCGAGCTGCGCGTCTCCGGCGTGCTCCTGCGCCGCGCCGACAACGAACAACGCCACGACGTAGGAGACAGCAATGCCTGACCAGCCACAGCCCGACGAGGCCGCACCGTCGAACACGGCACGAGGGATGCCGCCGTGGGTCAAGGGGTTCGCGATTGTTGGAGCGATCCTGGGCGTGTTGATCGTCATCATGCTGCTCACCGGCCACGGTCCAGGACGACACATGCACGGCCTGCCAGCGCCGGACGCCGCGCAGACCGCAGTTCGTGTCACGGGTCAGGTGCAGGCGTGAGCATGTCGCCGCGCGCCCGCAAGGTGTCCCTCGTCGGGCACATCGCCGCGTCGGTCGGCTGGATCGGTTCCGTCGTCACCTCGCTTGTCCTCGCCGCGCTTGCTCTGGCCAGCAATGACGCGCAGCTGGTGCGCGCCGTCTACCTGACGCTGCGAGTGATCGGGTGGTACGCACTCCTCCCGTTCAGTGTCGCGTCTCTATTGACCGGCCTCATCCAGTCCCTGGGCACGACGTGGGGGTTGCTGCGCCACTACTGGGTGCTGGTGAAGCTCATGATGAACATCTTCGCGACAGGCGTGTTGTTGCTATACATGCAGACGCTGGACTACCTAGCCGACCAGGTCCATGCTGCCCCGGACACCACGGTCGCCTCGATGGGCGACCCGTCGCCCATCGCCCACGCCGCCGGGGCCATTGCCCTGCTCGTCGCGGCGCTAGTCCTGTCGGTCTACAAGCCGCGCGGCCTCACCCGCTACGGCCGGCGCCAGGCCACCCCAAAGCCGAGACGCGACCGCCTCTCCGCGTCCACGATCTCGTGAACGCAGCGCGCTGAACATGCCCACCCTCGACGTCTCTGGCGCGACGCTGCACTACGAGACGCAGGGCAACGGACCGATCCTCATCCTCGTCCCCGGCGCGTCGGGCACCGGCGCCAGCTTGATCCCGTTCGCCGCACACCTGGCCGAGTACGCCACCGTCGTCACCTTCGACCGCCGCGGCTTCTCGCGGAGCACGCTGCACGACCCTCAGCCACCGAACCGGCTCGACGCCGACGCCGACGACGTGCGCCGGCTCATCGACCACCTTGCCCCACCTGTAGCGACCGTGTACGGGGCAAGCTCCGGCGCGATCGTCGCTCTCCACTCCCTCACCCGCCACCCCGACGCCATCGCCTGCATCCTGGCCTTCGAACCACCCGCCGTCACGCTGCTGCCCCACAGCCAACGCTGGCTCGACACGTTCGCCGGCACCTACGACCTGTACCGGCAGTCAGGGCCTGCCGCCGCGCTCACGAGTTTCCGCGACACCGCGTTCCCCGAGGTAGACCGGCAGCTCATGCAACGCACGCATCAAGCCGTGACCTCTGACGACACCGCCCTCGCCAACGCCGTCCACTGGTTCGAGCACGAACTACGCCAGTACCCCGCCGTCCACCTGGACACCGCGACCATCTCCGAGCACTCCGCGCGCGTGCGGCTCCTCGGCGGCCGCGCCTCACATGGGTACCCGGCCTACGAATCAACCCTCGCGCTCGCCCGCGCGATCGGCATCGAGGTGACCGAGACACCGGGCGGGCACCTCGGCCACCTCGTCCACCCAGGCGAGGTCGCCGCGGCACTCCAGGCCGCCCTCGCGTGCACCGCTTGAGACCGGACAGAGCCACGGTGTGGTCTGGTCCGGTCCCGTTGGGAACTGGCGGGGTCGGTGAGTGCTCCGTTCCCAGTCCCGTCGGGGTCGCGCCAGCTCCGTGCATGTTTAGCCTCCTAACGGGCGTCTTACGGAACGCCGTCGGTCGAAAGGGCCACGGTCACCGCAAGCGGATCCACCAGCGGGAGGCCGTTGACGGATCGCCGCCGGCGGTGTGTTGCGCTTGCTCAGCGCTGGCGTCTGGTGGGTCTGTCGATCTGCCGGTAACCGGGGTGGACGCCGGGGGTGAGTCCTTGCTGGTCGGCGATGCGGGCCAGTAGGTCGGCGAGCTGGGCGTGTTCGGACTCGTCCAGCGCATGGCAAAGGTCGCGGTCATGGGCTCGGGCGAGTGCGCTAATCCGGCGCATCATCGCCTGCCCGTCCTCGGTGAGGTGCAGGGCGTACTGCCGCCGGTCGGCGCTGCTGCGTTCCCGGCGGACGAGGCCGCGGTCGGCCAGCTCGTCGACGAAGCTGACGACCCTGCTGGGCAACAGGCCCAGCCGGGTGGCGAGCTGTTGCTGACTGCTGCCGGGATCTCGGGCGATCGCGGCGAGCAGGCCGGTCAGCGGCGGGGTCAGCCTGACCTCGGCGACGCGTTCGGCGAACCGGCTCGCGGCGTGCGCACCGAGCTGAGCCAGCAGGAACGCAGCCCCACCGGGCCGCCCCGTAGCCGGGTCGCCGGCGGGGCTGCTGGCCGGTCCAGCCGGTCCAGCGGAGGTCGACACGCCCTGATCCTACCCAACCAGAACCGTTCGTGCTATGAATGATTCGTTCTATCCACTACTGAGGGAAGGGCGTCATGACCGATATGGATGCGAGCCAGCAGGCCGGTGAGGTGGACACCCACCCGGCGCAGCCGAAGCGGCACGCCGGTGGGGCACCGTTGCTGCCCCCTGTCATCGCCTACGTCACGCTGGCGGTGGCCGGCATCATCGCGCCGCCCGTGGTGGCCGGGGGCTCGCCGTACTCCTCCGACGCGAGCCTGCTCGAGTTCTACGCCCACCACGTCGGCGCGGCGCACTTGCTGGCGTTCCTGGTGCTGGCCTCGGCCGTGCCCTACGCGGTGGTCACCGCGATCGCCTCCCACCGGGTCCGCGCCGCCGGGCTGGACGTGCCCGGCCGGGTGATCGCGCTGGTCGGTGGCTCAGCCGCGGCGGTGCTGCTGGCCCTATCCGGGCTGGCCAGCCTGGCGCTGACCCAGCCGCACGTCGCCGAGAGCCCCGCCGTGGTCCGCGCCGTCTCCGGGCTGGCCTTCGCCGCCGGCGGCCCCGGCTACGTCGTCTTCTCCGGGCTGCTGGTGGCCGGGATCTCGGTGCCGGCGCTGGTCGGACACCTCACCCCGCGCTGGGTCGGCTGGTTCGGCCTGGCAGTCGCGGCGGCGTGCGAGCTGGCCAGCCTGTCCGCCGCCACCGACGCACTCACCCTGCTGCTGCCGATCGGCCGGTTCGCCACGATGGGCTGGCTGCTCGCCCTCGCCGTGACCCTGCCCGCCCAGCCCCGCCGGAGGCAGCGGTGACCATGGCCGCCGCCATGGACATCTCCGCCGGCCTGGCCGGGCGGGTCGCCCTGGTCACCGGCGCCTCCCGGGGCATCGGCGCCGCCACGGCCACCCGACTCGCCGCCCACGGGGCGCTGGTCGTCGACCGCATCCGGGCCGACGGCGGCCGAGCGGCTCCCGCGCCGGCCGACGCCAACGCGGCCTCAGACTGCTCGAAGGAGGGCGACTGCCCTGGTCCAGGGCCTACACAGTCCTTGAAGGAGCCCAGGGAACTCTGGGGATATCTCTTAAAGTGGCGGGGACGAGCGGCTGACGGCCAGCCGCGTCGCGCAGCGCGAGCGGGAGGTGGGGGGGTGGCGCAACCTCCCAAGCCCGATAGACGTCCTCGCGCGGCGGCCGGGAATCCTCCGACACCGCCAGGAGCGGGAGTAGGATGATCGGGATCGAGTCCGGTCGGTGATGGCCTCGGTGCGCCGCGAAGCACCATGCGATGCTGTTTCAGAGATCGTCTGTGCCCATTTGATGGGCACGCGCAGGCCTGCTGCCCCGCGGCCTCGGCACGGGTGCTGGGATCATTTGATCGTGGCCCCGCTGTGGGTGGCCTACCAGGCCAACCTCGGCACCTTGCTGCGCACCTGCGACGCGGTGGGCGCCTGCATGGCAGTGCCCCGCACGCCGCACTACCGCGCCGCGCTGGCCCGCGGGAACACCCTGCCCGAGCGCAGCTGCGTGCACTGGGAAGATGGCCTGGCTGCAGCAGGAACACCGCCGCGGTGGCCGGATCGTCGCCGTGGAGTGCGCCGAGCAGGCCCTACCTCTGCCCCGCGGGTACCGGCCACCTGTCAGCACACCGTGGTGCTGCTCGGGCACGAACGCGGCGGGATCCCCGCCGAGGCGACCGAGCTCGCCGACGAGATCATCACCATCCCCATGATCGGCCGTGGGGTCAGCCTCAACGTCGCGGTCGCGGGATCCCTCGTGCTCTACCGCCTGGCCGGACTGATGTAACCACCGATGTGATCAACAACGAAGACCTCGATCGATTCCGGACGCGACGCCTGGCCTAGAGCCGTTGCCGCAAGAGGCTCGGCATGCAGGACAGGCGTCAGTCGGCTGTGGGTGTTGGTGCGGTGGGCCAGTGTCGGGGACGCGCCAAGACAAGTGGGAACGTGCTCGACCCGTCGCCGGTCGCTGCGTCGACCTGAGGCTGCCGTCAGACGGCGAGCTTTCCGGCGAGATCTCGCGCGACCTCGATCGGGTCGGGCTGATCTCCTTCGCTGAGGACGGCGAGCACGACGTGGTCCCCGCCCGCGGCCAGGTGCTCGCGGACGCGGTCGACGATCGTGTCCGCGTCCCCCCAGACCACCAGCTCATCGACGAGCCGGTCGCTCAGTCCCGCGATGTCGGCCGACCCAAATCCCATCCGCGCGAAGTTAGCGGCGTATCCGGCCACACCGGACAGGAACCGCAGCGGGCCCCGGGCCGTCTCCCGAGCCCGGGCCGCGTCGGGGTCAAGCACCACCATCTGGTCGATGATCAGCGACGGATCGGGACCCAGGATGCGTCGTGCCGCGCGGGTGTATCTGGGCGTGACCAGCAGGGCGATCGCGCCGGCGCACCGGTCCCGGGCGAGTGCAAGCTTGCGGGGTCCGAGCGCCGCCAGGATCCGTCGATCGACCGGCACAGGCGGGTCCGCATCGTCGAGTCGGTCGAGGTAGGTGTGCAGTGCCCTGAGCGCCCGCGGTGTCTGCGAGCCACCCAGACCGACGACGAGACGGTCGGGGTCGGTTGCGTGCAGGTCGGCGTGGAGCCGCGTCACGGCGGCGGCAGGGTGGACGTCGGGAGAGATGATCGCCGAGCCGACCGGGATCGCGGTCGTGGCTCCGACGATCTTCGTGATGGGATCCAGGGTGCCGAGCTGTCCACTGGGGATCCAGATCGCGGAATAGCCCAGCCGTTCCATCTCGGCCGCGTCGCGGAGATAGGTGTCGTCGGCGGTGACGTTCAGGGAGACTCCGACGGTCCCGAGGTCGAGCCTGCGCATCGTCGTGCCCCTGCCTGCCGCAGCTGTCACGCGTTCTTCGCACGGTAGGACCTGAAGCCGACTTCAGGTCAACCCGTCGGTCAGGAAATCGACCGGGTCACGTGACGTCGCGGCTGTTCGGTACGAGCTCGTGGGGTTCCTGGTCGGGCTGGTCGATGCCGAAGCTGATGATCCGCTCCGGATGGATGCGGATGATCGCTCCGTCCGCAGGGCTCGACGTGTCGTCGCCGGCACCGACGGCCTCGGCGCGCCCCCGGATCTCCACGCACCGGACCCGCCAGGGCGTCACGGAGGCGATGTCGTCGACCACGAACGCGACCCGACCGTTGTCGACCACGTTGCGGAACTTCCGGCTGGCCGCCATGCGGTAACCGCCGATGTCGATAGTCATCGTGTCGGAGTTGTAGCTGAACCCGACCGGGCTCACCTGCAGTGTTCCGTCTGGTTGGACGGTGGCCAGCCGGCCCAGCCGCTGGCCGGCGAGGTAGTCGAGCTCGTCCGGGATGAAAAACATCGTGCTCCTCGTGTGCTGCTCATCGATGCTCAGCGCGTTCGTCTGCCGCCGCCCTCTCTGGGCGGCGACCGCCGTGTTGATCTGGGCGTAGCGGGTCTCGGCCTTCTTCGAGTCCTCGATCCACCGCACCCACCGCCACCTTGACGTTCCACGAGACCCGGCACAACCTCGCCGGTCTCGGCCACCTTGGACCGGCGTTGGCGGTCGACTGACTCGCGTCACCAGCCGTCCCGCAATCGGATCGTCTCGTGCAACGAGGGCATCCTCTCCTCGGGGTTGCACCGCCTGTGGTTCGAGGCCCGCTGCTCCCGCCTCGAAACGCGGCTGCGCTACACCTCGACCACGGTGTCCGACTCGTTCCCCTGGCCGCAGGCGCCGGACCCGACCGACGTCAAGGCCATCGAGGAGGTCGTGGAGGAGCTCCTGCAGGTCCGCGCGGACAACCTTGCAGCCGGGATGTCGCTCGCCCCGCCAGTACGACACCCTGCGCCAGCCCGGCACGAGCAGACTCCGGACCCTGTATGCCGATCTCGACGCCGCCGTTCTCAGCGCGTACAGGTTCTCGATCGACGACGACCTGCTCACGCAGCTCTTCGCGCTCAACCTCGACGTCGCCGCCGAACCAGACCACGCCCGTGGTCCTGGACAAGTACGTGAGATCGCGGCGGCACGCTGAGTCGCCAGAAGGTTCGCTTCTCGACATTCAGCCGGGTGCTGCCGCAGATGGGGGGCGCCTTCACCTCTCCGCCCGTCGAAACGACGCTGAGGGCCACCCTCGACAGGTGGCCCCAGCTGGCGTGCAACCCCTACGGTCCTACGGGGTGCCGCCGACATCGATGTTGCTCTTGCCGAACGTGCCCATCACGGCGGTCCAGCCCACAGCGTTCTCGATGCCGTCACCGCCGACCGGCGGCCGGTTGTAGCCGGTGTCGCCGTTGTAGTGCGCGTGGCCGAACCCGTCGGGTCCGCCGATGCCTCCGTAGTACACCTGGTTGCCCACCTGCTTGTCGTCCATCACGTGACTCCTCGGTGTGTAGCTGCTCGTGGCGCTGGGGCTACGAGTCGTGGGCGCCAACGCCTCGAACGTTGGTGGGTGCCATCACCACCCGCCCTGCGCCGCGGTTGCGGCGCCTTCAACTCCGCTAGCTGATGCCGTGAACGTTCTGGGCGACCGGCTGGCCGTAGCTCTGCAGGGTCACCCGGGCGTAGCCGTACCGGGCGGCCGGGAAGTCCCAATAGACGCTGATGGTCGGGACCGAGTTCCAAGTGCCCCAGTAGCAACCAGTCTGCTGTGCACCTTGTCGCCACGCGATCCAGTTCCCGTACCGGTCGGCCAGGTCACGCCACCGCGACACCGGCAGCCGGTGCGCGCGCAGCACGACCAGGTGCGTAGGCCGCTCTGCGCGCAGCCACAGCCCGGCCAGCTCCCACACCCGCCGCGCCAGGCCTTCCGCGGCCGGCCCGCCGGGGCGTTTACCCAGCGCGACCAGCAGATCCTCGCCCAGCGTGGCGCGCGCTCCGGCCCCCGGCTGGGGATGACACACCACAACACCGGAGTCGACCACGGTGGTCTCCTCGATCGGATCCCCAGGCGCGGTGATCGGCGCCAGCTTCACCCGCGCCCGGCGGCTGGCCCGGCGCTGCCGGCGACCCAGCTCCGCGGCGTCGGCGCGGCGCCGCGCCAGCACCGCAGCCCGCTGCTCATCGCTCAACGCGCCTTGCGGGTACGCCGTGCACCACCACAAGTCACCGCGGAACAGCTCGATCCGGCGCAGGTCGGGCGGGGTGTAACGGACCCCGACACGTTCCCCGACCAGCCCGTTGAGCCCCGGAGCGATGAAGCAGAGGGCGTAATCTGCGACAGGTGGTCATGATCTAGAGCTGAGGAGGTTCACGGTGGTCACCGCGCTGGTCCAGACCGGCTATCCATACAGCGCCACCGCGCGTCTGATCGAGGAGATCGTCATCGGTGGGTTTGCCTTCGTGCTCTTCGCGTTCCTGCTGTACGCCTTCCTTACGCGTTACCGGGAGAACTGGGACGCGATGTTGCGGAAATGGACCACCGACGCACGTCACCCGCAGGACGGCGAGCAGGAGCCACCCAAGAAGGCGTAGGCCCACCCGACGTGGGGATGTTCGTGCCCACCGACGTCACCGCCACCGTTCGACTCCTGGCCCGTCTTCGAAACACCGGCTCGGGGATGAACCCGCACCGAGGAGGTCACCACCTCAGCGGGTCCTGGAGACGAACCCGAAGGAGACGCACACTCGGCACCCTTCAGGAAGCCGTCGGATACCCAGGCCGGCCTCGCGGGCCCGGACACGGGCGCTCACCCCAGGTCAGCAGGGGCCGGGTACCGTCGTCAGCACGAGCACGCCCCCGCGAGCATGCCGGCTCCGGGGCGCGGACCGAGAGGGAGCCTCGGATGCAGCAGGGCACCGCCCACATCGGGCGTCGACTGCGGGAGATCCGCTCGTGGCGCGGGCTGACGCTGCGGGCGTGCGCCGAACTGGCCGGGCTGTCGGAGTCCCACCTGTCCCGCATCGAGCGGGGTGAGCGGTCGGTGGATCGACGATCCACCCTGGAGGCGATCGCCGCCGCGCTGCGGGTCGCGCCCTCCGAGCTGACCGGTGCCCCGTGGATGGCCGACCCGGTCGGGGCTCAGGCGCACGCCACCGTGGTCGCGGTGGAGGCCGCGCTCGAGTGCCACGAGCTGGGCGAGGACCCCGACGGGCCCGTCCGTGAGTGGCCGGAGATCGCCGCCGATATAGACCACCTGGTCGACCTCATACACGTCAGCTCCGACTACGCCGGTCAGGGTGAGCTGGCCCCGCGGTTGCTGGCCGAGCTGCATGCCGTCTACGTCCGCCACCCCGAGCGCCGCGCGTACGTGCTGCCTGGGCTGATTCACTGCTACACCTCAGCCTGTTTTGTGACCAAGCGTCTCGGCGGCCGGGGCCTGCCGCTGCTCGCCGCTCGGCTCGCCGAGCAGTGCGCCGAGGAGCTGGAGACCCCGCAGTGGCGCGGCTACGCCGTCTGGCTACGCGGTGATGCCGCCGGGCAGCTGTCTCGGGCCCAGCAGTACCGGCGCGCCGTGGCGATGGCCGACGAGCTGAGTCCTGGCCTCGACGCGCCCGACGTCCTGCAGGCGTACGGGATGCTCCACCTCTCGGCGGCGCTGGCCGCAGCGGCGCAGACCGATCAGGACACCGCGGCCACGCACCTTGACGAGGCCGCCGCGGTGGCCGCCCGGATGGACACCGAGGTCGGCACGTTTGCCCGGTTGTGGTTCGGGACAGCGAACGTCGGGGTGTGGCGCACGTCGCTGGCCACCGAGTTCGGCGAGGGTGCGAAGGTCGCCGAGATCGCTCGCAATGTACACGTGGAGGCCATCCCGAGCCCGAGCCGTCACGCGGAGTTCTACGCCGACCTCGGCCGCTCGATGCTGCGCGAGAACCGCACCAGGGAGCAGGGTCTGTCCACGCTGCTGCGCGCCGAGCAGCTCGCCCCGCAGCGCATCCGCAACGACGTGTTCATCCGTGAGGCCGTCGCCGACCAGCTCCGGGCCGCTCGTCGAGACGCCGGTGGGCGAGAGTTGCGTGGCCTGGCATATCGAATGGG
>JBBPZV010000013.1:0-114754 GCA_038198775.1 Propionibacteriales bacterium
CCCCCCCCCCCGGCCCCCTGGCCCCCCGCCCGCCCCCCCCGGGGCGGCCACCGCCCCCCCCCCGGGGCCCCCCCCCCCCGCGGCCCGCCCGCGGCCGTCGACGGTGAACCCGGCCTCGGCCTGGGGTTCCGCCACCGTCAGCGTGGCGAACAGCCGCTCGCGCAGGACGCGGAACTCCAGCCCGTCGAAGACCTGGTGCACCGCGTCACGGTCCCAGGGCTGCATCAAAAGATCGGCCGGGTGCAACGGCAGCAACAGGTCCCGCACCAGCGCGTTGATGCGTCGGTTGCGGATCACACCGCTCAGGTGCTCACGCAACGCGGCTCCGGCCTTGCCGGGCACCTGGTCGACGTGGACCACCAGGGAGTCGAGGTCACCGAACTGGTTGATCCACTTGGCCGCGGTCTTGGGCCCCACGCCGGGCACCCCGGGGAGGTTGTCGCTGCTCTCGCCGACCAGAGCGGCGACGTCTGGATAGCGGGCCGGCCCGACGCCGTACCGGTCCTCGACCGCTAGCGGGGTGAAGCGGGCCAGGTCGGAGACTCCCTTGCGCGGATAGAGGACGGTCGTGGCGTCGCTCACCAACTGGAACGCGTCGCGGTCACCGGAGCAGATCAGCACCTCGTACCCCTCCGCCTCGGCCTGCGTGGTCAAGGTGGCGATCACGTCGTCGGCTTCGTAGCCGGCCTTCTCGACCGAGGGGATCCGCAAGGCGTCCAGCACCTCACGGACCAGGGACACCTGCCCCTTGAACTCGTTGGGCGTGGCCGACCGGTTCGCCTTGTAGTCGGCGTACTCCGCTGCCCGGAACGTGTCGCGTGACACGTCGAACGCAACCGCGACGTGGGTGGGCGCCTCGTCCCGCAAGACGTTGATCAGCATCGAGGTGAAGCCGTAGACGGCGTTGGTCGGTTGACCGGTCGTCGTCGAGAAGTTCTCGACCGGGAGTGCGAAGAAGGCGCGGTAGGCGAGGGAGTGACCGTCGAGCAGCAAGAGGCGGGGCCGCTCGGTGCGGTTGTCAGCGTCGAGACCAGCCACGCCGTCGACTGTAGTGGCGCCAGCCGACATCCCGCCGGCGCTAGCTGGCGAGCCCAGGGGCGCTGCGGGCCGAGCGGCGGCGCAGCGTCCGCCGTCGCGCGATCAGCCGGCCGGTGTCCCGGGACCCGGCCGCTGCCCCGGCGAACCGGGCGCGCAGGGCTGGCACCGGCGCGGCACGGACCACCGCGATCTGGCCGAAGCCGAGCCGGGCCAAGAACCGGTGGGTGTCCCTAGTGCTGGACGGCGAGGTGGCCAGCAGGTGCGTGGAGTCCTTATCCTCCGCCCAGGCGGTCGCGGCCGAGATCAGCGCCGAGGCAACCCCGCGGCGCCTGGAGTCGGGCAGCACGTGCAGGTGGGACAGGTGGACGGCCTCCAGCATCTGGATCGGCGAGACGGGGCCCCTACGCAGGTGCACCGCCCCAACCATCCGGCCCTCCGCCTCGGCGACCAGCAGCCGCTCGGCCGGGTCGGCGGCGATCCGTGCTATCGCTGCCGCTGCCTCGGTGACCTGCGGGGGAAGCAGCCCGTCGCCGAGCTGACGCTCCACCTCTAGGCTGCAGTCTTGCGCTCCCATGTCCTCGGCTGCGGCGGTCCAGACGGCGACGAGGTCGTCAGCATCGCTCGGCTCGGCGGTGCGGACAAGAACGGGTGCTCGGGGCACGAAGCGCTCCTCGGCTGGAGGTGACAGACTTCGCCGAGCCCCGGCAAGGGGCCCGGCCTGCAGCGATTGTGCCCAACCTCGGGCCGGAACGGAACCCGGCGGTGTGATCCAGTGGAGAACGGGTGTTCCCAGGCTTCGGTACAGCCGTCAACGTCGGTGCCGTACTCGTCGGGTCCGGGCTGGGTGCGGTGCTCGGGCAACGGCTGCCGCTGAGCACCCGCAACACGGTCACGGACGCGCTCGGCCTGGTGACGCTGCTGATCGCCGGGCTGTCGGCGACCAGCGTCGTCGACCCGACGCTGACCAGCGCGATCGGCCCCGATGCGCCGGTGCTCGTGGTCCTCGGCGCCGTGGTGCTCGGCGGGATCGCCGGGTCGCTGATGCGCATCGAGGGCCGCCTGGAGTCGGCCGGGGGATGGCTCCGTGACCAGCTCGGCGGGGCGGGCGCCGACGCCGGAAGGCAGCGTTTCATCGAGGGATACGTCACCGCGTCGCTGGTGTTCTGTGTCGGTCCGCTGACGATCCTGGGATCCCTGCAGGACGGCCTCGGCCTCGGCTCACAGCAGCTGATCTTGAAGTCGGTGCTCGATGGTTTCGCCTCGATCGCCTTCGCGGCCAGCTTCGGCCTCGGCGTGATGGCCTCCGCCTTGTCGGTGCTGGTGGTCCAGGGGGCGCTCACCGCCTTGGGAGCGCTGCTGGGATCGTTCGTGCCCGAACCCGATCTGCTCGCCCTCACCGCCACCGGTGGCCTCCTGCTGGCCGGGGTCGGGTTGCGCCTGCTGCAGGTCAAGCCCGTGCCCGTGGGGGACCTGCTCCCAGCGCTCGTCGTAGCACCGCTTCTCACCGAGCTGGTGATCTGGCTGCGATGAGGGCATGACCAGAGGCCGGTGAGCGGGTATGCTCCGGCGCCAGTCGATGGGACCGGCCCCGCGAGGTCCTACCCACGCGGCCGGCACCACGTCCCTCGCGACAGGAGTCCCCGTGCGCGTCCGAGCCCTGCAGGCACTCGGCCTCCTGGCAGCCGTGCTGGTGGGACTGCTGGCGCTCGCCGGCGGCGCGGATGCCAGCGGCCCGCCGACGCGGGACGCCTCCCCCAACATCAACGTCACGCTCTTGGACCGGGGCAAGCCGTCACCGGACAACCCGAAGGGGACTCCGATTCCAGGGGTCCGCATAATCGTCGAGACTCCGGCCGGCAAACGGGTCGGCGAGGACGTCACCGACGCGCAGGGAACGGTGTCGATCCCGGTGCCGGGCAGCGGCAACTTCGTGGTCCGGCTGGACACCGGCACGCTGCCGGCTGGCACCGTCTTGTCGAATCCCAAGGACGCCACCAACACGGTGAACGTCTTGGGGTTCGACCTCAGCGTCCAGTTCCCGATCGGGCTCGCGGCCCGGACGACGACGCCGCTGGCCGACCAGGTGCTGGGCCTGGTGCTCTCGGGGTTGAAGTTCGGGCTGATCACCGCGCTGGCCTCGCTCGGCCTGTCGCTGGTGTACGGCACCACCGGCCTGGTCAACTTCGCCCACGGTGAGTTGGTCACCCTCGGGGCACTGGTCGCGTACTGGCTGAACACGGGGTTCAGCCTCCACATCCTCGTCGCCGGTGCGATCGCGGTCGTGGTGATGGCGGTGGTCGGCTACCTGCAGGACGTGGGGTTCTGGCGTCCGCTGCGCCGGCGCGGCACCGGAAACATCGCGCTGATGATCATCACGATCGGCGTCGCGTTGTTCCTGCGCAACATCTTCCAGTACGTCTTCGGCGGCGGCACCAATCCCTACAAGCAGTACGTCACGCAACGCCCGTGGACGGTCGGGCCGCTTTCGATCACCCCGAAGTCGGTGGTGATCGACCTGGTCGCCGCCGTCGTCTTGATCGTGGTGTCGCTGCTGGTGGCGCGTACCCGGCTGGGCAAGGCGACCCGCGCGGTGGCCGACAACCCGCCGTTGTCGGCCTCGTCCGGCATCAACGTCGACACGATCATCTCGATCGTCTGGATCACCGGCACCGCGCTGGCCGGCCTGTCCGGCGTGCTGCTCGGCCTGGACCAGCAGGTCGACTTCCAGATGGGCTTCCGGATCCTGCTGCTGGTGTTCGCGGCGGTCACCCTCGGCGGCCTGGGGACCATCTGGGGCGCGATGGCCGGAAGCATCGTGGTCGGCCTGCTCATCGAGCTCAGCACGCTGTTCGTCCCCGCCGAGCTCAAGTACGTCGGCGCACTGTTGCTGCTCATCGTCATCTTGCTGTTCCGCCCCCAGGGGATCTTCGGCCGGGCGGAGCGCATCGGATGACCAGACCAGCACGGCCACGGGCCCGGGCATAAGGTCGGAAGGACGGTCATGGACTGGCGTTTCATTCTCGAGCAGGCGCTGCAGTCGGGGTTCGGTCCCGACGCGGTCGTCTACGCACTCGCCGCGATCGGGCTCAACGTGCACTTCGGCTACACCGGGCTGCTGAACTTCGGCCAGGCCGGTTTCATGGCCGTCGCCGCGTACGGTCTGGCGGCCAGTGTGGCGACGTATGGACTGCCGTTCTGGCTGGGTCTGGTCATAGGGCTCGCCGCCGCGTTCGTGCTGGCCCTGCTGCTCGGTATCCCGACGCTGCGGTTGCGGGCCGACTACCTGGCGATCGTCACGATCGCCGCCGCGGAGATCCTCCGCATCGTCATCGGCTCGGTGACCTTGAAGGACCAGTTCGGCGGCCGGGACGGCCTGCAGGCCTTCAGCGGCAGCTTCTTCACCCTCAACCCCTACAACAAGCCGCTGAAGCTCGGGCTGTTCACGCTGTCGGCGAACGACGCGTGGGTCACCACGGTGGGATGGGTGCTGGTGGCGCTTTCGTGCCTGCTGGTGTGGGCGCTGATGCGCAGTCCGTGGGGTCGGGTGCTGAAGTCGATCCGAGAGGACGAGGACGCCGTGCGCTCGCTCGGCAAGAACGTGTTCGCCTTCAAGATGCAGGCGCTGATCCTGGGCGGGATGTTCGGAGCCCTGGCCGGCTTCATGGTGGCCTTGCAGCAGTCGGCCATCAACCCCGACAACTTCTCGACCGACGTGACGTTCTTCGCCTACGCCGTGCTGATCCTCGGCGGCGCCGCCCGGGTCCTCGGGCCGGTGGTGGGGGCGATCATCTTCTGGTTCCTGATCAGCGGCCTGGGTACGTTCTTCTCCCAGGCCACGGCCGGCAAGGACCCGTTGCTGCCGCAGTGGCTGATGGACAGCAACCAGGCCAGCCTGGTCCGTTTCATCATGCTCGGCCTGGGGCTGGCGCTGCTGATGATCCTGCGGCCGCAGGGCATCTTCGGGGACCGAAGGGAGCTGGCTCTCGATGCCCGCTGAAGCCACGGGGGCGCACGCGGTCACCCCTTCCCGACCGTCCCCGCCCGAGGCGACCGGCGAACCGATCCTGGTCGGCGACGACGTCACCCGGCGCTTCGGCGGCCTCACCGCGGTCGACGTCGACCACGTCGAGGTGCAACGCGGCAAGATCACCGCGCTGATCGGCCCGAACGGCGCCGGCAAGACCACGTTGTTCAACGTGCTCACCGGGTTCGACCAGCCGGACTCCGGCTCGTGGAGGTTCAACGGGAAGGACCTCGAGGGGATGCCCCCGTACCAGGTCGCCCGACTGGGCATGGTGCGGACGTTCCAGCTGACGAAGGTGCTGTCCAAGCTGACCGTCATCCAGAACATGCGGCTGGGCGCCACCGGCCAGCGCGGGGAGAGCATGCTGCTGGCGGTCTTCCCCGGCTTCTGGCGCAGCCAGGAGACCGCGATCACGAAGCGGGCGGACGCGCTGCTGGAGCGGTTCAAGCTGGACGGCAAGCGGGAGGACTTCGCCGGGTCGCTTTCTGGTGGGCAACGCAAGCTGCTGGAGATGGCGCGGGCGTTGATGGTCGACCCGGAGCTGATCATGCTCGACGAGCCCATGGCCGGGGTCAACCCGGCGCTCAAGCAGTCGCTGCTCGGCCACGTCAAGTCTCTGCGCGACGAAGGTCGCACGGTGCTGTTCGTCGAGCACGACATGGACATGGTCCGTGATATCTCCGACTGGGTGGTAGTGATGGCCTCTGGCCGGGTGGTGGCACAGGGGCCACCGCTGACGGTGATGGCCGACCAGGCAGTCATCGACGCCTACCTCGGCGCCCACCACGACTCCGCCCTCAGCCTCGAGGAGGAGGAGTCACGACTCGCGGAGGAGCGAGACCCCAGATGAGCGAGCAGAGCACCGACGTGCCAGCGGCGTCGCAGCCGCTGAAGGCGACCGAGGACGCCGAAGGGCGCCGCGTGCACCAGCGAGAGGCCGAGGGCGCGATCTTGCGGGCCGACGACATCGTCGCCGGTTACATCCCTGAGGTGAACATCCTCAACGGTACCGACCTGTACTGCCGAGACGGTGAGCTTGTCGGCATCATCGGCCCCAACGGCGCCGGCAAGTCAACGCTGCTCAAGGCCCTCTTCGGGCTGATCAAGGTCGGCTCCGGCACGGTGCGGCTGGCCGGTGAGGACATCACCAACCGCCGCGCCGACCTGCTGGTCCGCAAGGGCATCGGCTTCGTGCCGCAGAACAACAACGTCTTCCCCAGCCTCAGCGTGGAGGAGAACCTGCAGATGGGCGTCTACCAGGCGCCGCATCGCTTCTCCGAGCGGTGGGACTTCGTCACCGACCTGTTCCCGGCCGTCGCCGAGCGCCGCAACCAGCGCGCCGGGTCGCTGTCGGGAGGCGAGCGCCAGATGGTCGCCATGAGCCGGGCGCTGATGATGGAACCCTCGGTGCTGCTGCTCGACGAGCCGTCCGCCGGCCTGTCCCCGGTCCTGCAGGACGAGGTGTTCTTGCAGACCCGCAAGATCAACCAGACCGGCGTCTCGGTGGTCATGGTCGAGCAGAACGCCCGCCGCTGCCTGCAGATCTGCGACCGCGGCTATGTCCTCGACCAGGGCCGAAACGCCTACACCGCGTCCGGCCGTGACCTGATGACCGACCCCAAGGTGATCGAGCTCTACCTGGGCACGTTGGCCAAGGCGTCCTGACGAGGCCCGACCCGCGTCCCCAGCCGGGTACGCCGACGGCCCCCGGATGGTTCCGGGGGCCGTCGGCCAGCAGCGACCTGCGACGTGCTCAGATCTGACCGGTGACGTACTTGACGTTCTTGAAGTCGTTGTTGGCGCCGTACTGGAAGATCCCGATCGTCGCCGCGGACGGGCTGCCCGTGTCGTTGAAGTCGATCGGGCCGGAGACGCCCTCGTAGTTGATGTCCTGGCCGTCCTTGATCATCTGGACGCACTGCTGGTACTCCGTGCACTTGGTGCCACCCGCACTGACCTCCTGCAGCTTGGAGGCGATCGCCTTGCCGGAGTCGCTGCCGGCAGCGGTCGCGGCCAGCGCGGCCAGGACCGTGGCGTCGTAGGATTCCGGGCCGTAGGTGAAGCTCGTCAGCTTGGGGTTGACCGACAGCAGCCGCTTCTTGAAGTCGCCGGTCAGCTGCGCGCCGGGATAGGTGGCGCGGACACCGGCCAGGGTTCCCTTCGGGAAGTCCTTGGAGTAGTCGGCGGTGTTTCCGTCGACGAAGTAGATCTGCTGGTCCTGCGGGCCGATCTGGTTGCTGATCATCTCGGGGATGATCTTGGTGGTCTCGTTGAAGGCGATCAGCACGATCGCGTCCGGCTTCGCCGCCGCGATCTGCTGCACCTCGGCGCTGAAGTTGGCGGCGTTGGCGTCGTAGAGCACCTTCTTGACCACGGTGCCACCGGCGTCGGTGAACCGCTGGTCGACCTGGTTGGCGAGCGCCTCGCCGTAGGAGTCCTGCCGGGCCATGATCGCGATGTTGCTGAACCCGTCCGAGGTCACCAGGTTGGCCATCACCGCGCCCTGCAGCACGTCGGACGGCGCGGTCCGGAAGTACAGGCCCTTGTCGTTGTAGGTGTCGAAGGCCGTCGAGGTGTTGGCCGGCGAGATCTGCACGACGCCGGCACCGGTGATCTTGTCGATCACCGACAGCGACACCGACGACGACGCGGCGCCGATGATCACGTCGGCCCCCTGGTCGAGGAGCGTCTGCGTCTCGCGCGGTGCGATGTTTGGCGTCCCGTCGCCGGAGTCACCCTTGACCTGCTTGACCGGCGACCCGTTGACCCCGCCGGCCTTGTTGATGTCCTGGACCGCCAGGTCGACGCCGGCGAACTCCGGTGGGCCGAGGAAGCTCAGGTCACCGGTCTGCGGCAGCAGCGTCCCGATCGTGAGCGTCCCGTTGCCCTGCCCACCACCGCCCGGGGTGGAGGAGGCCACCGACGGCGGCTTGCTGCTGCTGCCGCCACCGGCGGTGCCGGTGTTGCTCGAGTTGCTGCCGCAGGCCGCGAGCAGCAGTGCGCCCGTGGCCAACACCGCGGTGGCGGCCCCCGGCGAAAATGTACGAGAACGCATGAATCCTCCGATGGTCGCAGCCTGCGAGCCGTCCCTGATGTGTGGCTGCAGGATAACCGCTCCGGTGGCGCGAGGGCTGCAGCCGCGGCGTACCCGCATCCGGGTCGTTGCCGATTCGTGACCTTGCCGGCCCGCTGCCGACGGAGGTGGTGCCTCAGTACCGTAGGGGGCCACGCCCTGGTAGTCCAATCGGCAGAGACCATCGGCTCAAACCCGGTGCAGTGTGGGTTCGAATCCCACCCAGGGCACGGCAGGCTCGGCTCACATCGCGGCGGCGGTCCGCTTGTACGCCGGCGCGACCTCGTGGATGGCGTCGCCCAGCCGGTGGATGCGCATGGCGTTGGTGGAGCCGGCGATGCCGGGTGGGCTCCCGGCGATGATCACCACGGTCTCGCCCTCGGGGACCCGGCCGATCTCCAGCAGCGCCCTGTCGACCTGCATGACCATCTCGTCAGTGTGCTCGACCCGTTCGGTCCGGAAGGTCTCGATGCCCCATGTCAGCGAAAGCTGCGAGCGTACGGAGGCCTCCGGGGTGAAGGCCAGCATCGGCACCATGGACCGGTACCGCGCCAACCTGCGCGCGGAGTCGCCCGATGCCGTGAACGCCACCAGGTAGCGGGCCCCGATCGCCTCGGCCACCTCCGCCGCGGCCTTGCAGATGATGCCGCTGCGGGTCCTGGGCGCCCAGTCGATCGCGGCCATCTGGTGCAGCCCGTGGTCCTCGGTGGACTCGATGATGCGAGCCATCGTGTGCACGGTCTGGACCGGATAGCGGCCGACACTCGTCTCACCCGAGAGCATCACCGCGTCGGCACCGTCCAGCACCGCGTTGGCGACGTCGGAGGCCTCCGCCCTGGTCGGGCGCGGTGCTCCGATCATCGACTCCAGCATCTGCGTCGCCACGATGACGGGCTTGGCGTTGCGACGCGCCACCTGGATGATCCGCTTCTGCACCAGCGGGACCTCTTCTAGTGGCAGCTCCACGCCAAGGTCGCCTCGCGCCACCATGAACCCGTCGAACGCCTCGACCACCTCGTCGAGGTTTTCGACGGCCTGCGGCTTCTCGATCTTGGCGATGACCGGGAGCTGACGGCCCTCCTCGGCCATGACCTGCCGGACGTCGAGGACGTCGGCGCCCGAGCGCACGAACGACAGCGCGACCATGTCAACCCCGAGGTGCAGCGCCCAGCGGAGGTCTTCGACGTCCTTCTCCGACAGTGCGGGGACGCTCACCAGCACCCCCGGCAGGTTGATGCCCTTGTTGTCGCTGACCGAGCCGCCGACCTCGACCATCGTGGCGACCTCGGTGGCATCGACCGCGACCACCCGCAGCCGCAGGTTGCCGTCGTCGACGAGCACGGCGTCCCCGGGTCGGACGTCGCCGGGCAGGCCCGTGTACGTCGTGGAACAGCTGCGGCGGTCCCCGATGATCTCCCGCGTCGTGATCAAGAAGGGCTCGCCGGGCACCAGCTCGGCGGTTCGCGACCCGAACCTGCCCAGCCGGATCTTCGGGCCCTGCAGGTCGGCCAGGACGCCGATCGCCCGGCCACTGTCCGAAGACGCCGCGCGCACGTTCTGGTAGGCCACCTCGTGTTCGGCCTGCTGCCCGTGGGACAGGTTGAGACGGGCCACGTCCATGCCCGCGTCCACCAGCTGGGCGATGCGCTCGGGGGTGGAGGTGGCGGGTCCCAGCGTGCAGACGATCTTGGCTCTACGCACACTCCCACCCTAGGCGGCTGCCGGCTCCGGGTCGGGGAGGTCAGCTCAGCCCGGCTCCGACGGCGGTGCCGATGGCGTACGTCAGCCCCGCTGCGGCCGCCCCGAGCAGCAGCTGGCGAAGACCGCCGTACCACCAGCGGCGAGCGGTCACCGCGGTGACCACGGCGCCGCAGCCGAACAGGCCGCCGAGCGAGAGCAGGACCGCCGGCCACAGCGTGGTAGCCCCCATCAGGTACGGCAGCAGCGGCAGCAGGGCACCGACGGCAAACGAGAGGAACGACGACACCGCGGCGACGACCGGCGAGGCCAGGTCGTCGGGGTCGACCCCGAACTCCTCGCGGGCGTGGACCCGGACCGCGTTGTCGACGTCGCGGTGCACCTGGCTGGCGACCTGTTTGGCCATCGACCGGTCGACTCCCTTTGCGACGAACATCGCGGCCAGCTCCGCCTGCTCCGCCTCGTCGTTGGCCTCGATCTCGGCCCGCTCGAGCTGCACCTGCTGGCGCGCGAACTCCGACTGGCTCGCGACCGAGGTGTACTCACCCGCAGCCATCGAGAAGGCCCCCGCTGCCAGTCCGGCCAGCCCGGCCAGCACGACCGGGTTGGACCCGGCCGTGGCGGTGCCACCCGCCACCCCGGCGATCAGGGCGAAGTTGGACACCAGCCCGTCCATCGCGCCGAACACCGCCGGACGCAACCAGCCGCCGGTGACGTCGGGGTGCTCGTGGCCGATCCCGGTGCGCCCGGGCACCGGCACGCCGGCCGGTTGAGCGTCTGTCTGCACACCGCGCAGGCTACGTCGATGTCCCCGTGGTGTCAGCCAAGGTGTGGCTGCCCTTGCCCGCGTCCTCGCTGTCGCCGCCACGTGGCTGGACGCAGCTCTCCCGACCGGGGAGCCGGCGCCCCACCACGACGAAGTAGATCACCGAGACGGCGAACAGCAGCAGCGCCGTCCAGACGTTCAACCGGAACGGGCCGATCGTGTTCGCGGTGTCGATGCGCAGCAGCTCGATCCAGAAGCGACCAGCGGTGTACAGCGCGCCGTACAGGGCGAACGCCCGGCCGTGTCCGAGCCGGAATCGGCGGTCGGCCCATAACACCACGAACGCCGCAGTGGCGTCCCACAGCGACTCGTACAGGAAGGTGGGATGGAACGTCTGGTACTGGGTGTATCCGGGCGGCCGGTTCTGGGGGTCGATCTGCAGTGCCCAGGGGGCGGTCGACGGCCTGCCGAACAGCTCCTGGTTGAAGTAGTTGCCCCACCGGCCGATCGCCTGCCCGAACAAGATGCCGGGCGCCACGGCGTCGGCCATGGCGGGGAAACGGGCGCCCGAGCGGCGGCACGCGACGTAGGCGCCGACCGCCCCCAGCGCGACGGCGCCCCACACCCCCAGACCGCCCTGCCAGACGTACAGCGCCTGGACGGGGCTCCGGCCCGGACCGAAGTAGAGCTCCGGATCGGTGACGACGTGATAGATCCGCGCCCCGACCAGCCCGAACGGCACCGCCCACACGGCCAGGTCGCTCACGGTGCCGGCCCGTCCACCGCGGGCCACCCAGCGCCGCTCCCCGAGCCAGACCCCGACGACGACGCCGAGGATGATGCACAGCGCGTACGCGCGCAGCGGCACCGGTCCCAGGTACCACACCCCTTGCGCGGGGCTCGGGATCGACGCGGGCAGAGCGAGCGGCCTCACCGTCGCGACGCTACCCCCTCGGTGCGGTCGACCCGGCCCGGCGCACCCCGGCCGCCAGGTCCCCGGCCAGCTCCGAGAGAGCGGCCAGCCCGCGCCGAAGGTCCGGGGCGTCCAGGATGGCGCGGACGAACGCCGAACCCACGATGACCGCGTCGGCGTACGCCGCGACGGCGGCGGCCTGCTCGCCGTTGCTGACACCCAGCCCGACCCCCACGGGGAGGTCGGTGACCCGGCGGACCCGCTCCACGAGCGCGGGCGCCGCCACGCTGGTGCTGGTCCGGGCGCCCGTCACGCCCATGACGGAGGTGGCGTACACGAAGCCGCGGCACACCGCCGCGGTCGCCGCTAGTCGCTGGTCGGTGGAGGACGGCGCCACCAAGAAGACCCGGTCGAGATGCTCCCGGTCGGCCGCGGCCAACCACGGCGCCGCCTCCTCCGGGAGCAGGTCCGGGGTGATCAGCCCCGCCCCGCCGGCCGCGGCCAGGTCGCGGGCGAAGGCGTCGACGCCGAAGCGCTCCACCGGGTTCCAGTACGTCATGACCAGCACCGGGACACCGGACGGCGCCAGCGCTGCGACGACGTCGATGACCTGGCGGGTGCGGGTCCCGCCCGCCAGGGCTCGTTCGGCGGCCCGTTGGATCGTGGGCCCGTCCATGACCGGGTCGCTGTAGGGCAGGCCGACCTCGAGCATGTCGACACCGGCACCGACCATGGCCCGCAGGGCGGCGACCGAGCCGGCGAGGTCGGGGAAGCCGGCCGGCAGGTAGCCGACCAGTGCCGCTCGGCGCTCGGCCCGGCAGCGCTGCAGGCATGCGCCGACGCCACCTGCCGCGTCCTCGCTCACCCCGGCCCGGCCGGGTCGTCCAGCAGCTCGAACCACGAGGCCGCGGTCTGCACGTCCTTGTCCCCCCGGCCGGACAGGTTGACGAGGATGAGTGCCTCAGGACCGAGCTCGCGGGCCACCTGCTGGGCCCCGGCGAGCGCGTGGGCCGACTCGATCGCGGCGATGATGCCCTCGGTGCGGCACACCACCGCGAACGCCGCCATCGCGGTGGCGTCGTCAACCGGCCGGTACACCGCCCGCCCGGTCTCGGCCAGATACGCGTGCTCCGGCCCGACGCCCGGGTAGTCCAGACCGGCCGAGATCGAGTGCGAGTCGAGCGTCTGCCCGTCCGCGTCCTGCAGCAGGTACGAGCGTGCCCCGTGCAGCACGCCGACGTCTCCCTGGCTGATCGTCGCGGCGTGCCGGCCGGTGCCGAAACCGTCACCCCCGGCCTCGAAACCGTACAACCGGACCCCCTCGTCGGGCAGGAAGGCGGTGAAGATCCCGATGGCGTTTGACCCGCCGCCCACGCATGCACACACCGCGTCCGGGAGCCGGCCGAGACGCTCAAGGCACTGCTGACGGGCCTCGTCGCCGATCCCACGGGTGAAGTCCCGCACCATGGCGGGGAACGGGTGCGGGCCCGCGGCCGTGCCGAGCAGGTAGTGCGTGTCGTCGACGTTCGCCACCCAGTCACGCAGCGCTTCGTTGATCGCGTCCTTGAGAGTACGGGCGCCGGTGGTCACCGAGACCACGCTGGCGCCCAGCAGCTTCATCCGGGCGACGTTGAGCTGCTGCCGTACCGTGTCGACCTCGCCCATGTATACGACGCACTCGAGGCCGAGGTAGGCGCAGGCGGTGGCAGTGGCCACGCCGTGCTGGCCGGCCCCGGTCTCGGCGATGATCCGGTGCTTGCCCATGCGCTTGGCCAGCAGCGCCTGACCGAGCACGTTGCGGATCTTGTGGGCGCCGGTGTGGTTGAGGTCCTCCCGTTTGAACAGCACCCGAGCCCCGGCGTGCTCGGAGAACCGGGCGGCGTCGTACAACCGGCTCGGCACACCGGCGTAGTCCCGCAGCAACCGGTCGAAGTCGGCCCGGAAGTGCTCGTCGGCGGCGCAGGCCCGCCAGGACCGCTCCAGCTCGTCGAGGGGTGCGACGAGCGCCTCGGGCATGAAGCGGCCGCCGAAGCGGCCGAAGTGTCCGCCGGCGTCGGGCAGCGCGCTCCCGACCGGGTCCGTTGCCACCGAAGCCGCCTCCTCAGCGGGGCTTCAGCGCCGGGTGGGCGCCGGCGGCGACCAGGTCGGCGACGCTCGACCGCGGGTTCGCGCCGGTCACCAGCGTCTCGCCGACCAACACCGCATCGGCCCCCGCGCGGGCATAGTCGATGACGTCGTGCGGACCGCGCACGCCGGACTCGGCGACCCTGACGACCTCCTCCGGAATCCGCGGCGCGAGCCGTGCGAACAGCTCACGGTCGACCTCCAGCGAGTTCAGGTCGCGCGCGTTGACGCCGATGAGAGTCGCCTCGGCGGACAACGCCCGGGACAGCTCGGCGGCGCCGTGAACCTCGACCAGCGGGGTCAGGCCGATCGAGACCGCACGCTCGACCAGTGCCACCAGGGCGTTCTGCGGCAGGGCCGCGACGATCAGCAGCGCCAGGTCGGCACCGGCTGCCCGCGCCTCCCAGAGCTGGTACGAGCTCACGATGAAGTCCTTGCACAGCACCGGCACGTCGACTCGGGAACGCACCTCGCGGAGGTCGTCGAGCGCCCCACCGAAGCGGCGCCGCTCGGTCACCACGCTGATCGCGGCCGCGCCGCCGCGGGCATAGTCGCAGGCCAGCGCCGCCGGGTCCCGGATCGGTGCCAGCGTCCCCTTGCTCGGGCTGGCGCGCTTGACCTCGGCGATGATCGAGACGCCGGGCGAGCGGAGGACGGGCATCGGGTCCAGGGCGCTGCGCTGGCGGCCGGCCAGCTCCTTCACCGCGTCCAGCGGCACCGCCGCCTCGCGCGCTTCGAGATCGAGCCGGACCCCGGCCAGGATCTCGTCGAGCACGGACATCGCGTCCTTCCCGCCGGTCGGTGGTGCCGTCGAATCAGGGTAACCACCACTGCCGGGAGGTTCGGATGCGGGGCGAACGTCACCGCTCAGCGGCGAGATGCACCCATCCCAGCCACCGAAATCACCTTGCCGACGATCGCGGCCAGCGGCAGCAGGCCCAGCCCGATGAAGAACACCACCCAGTGGGGACCGGCGATGAGCGCCGCACCAGCCAGCACGAATCCCACCAGCGCGACGCCGACGGCGGTCCACGCCGCCAGATTGGAACCGTGAGCGGGCATCGGCGCTCCTTCGATCTCGAGAAGGTGACGGCCATTGTGGGCTCCGCACCGCGACGTCATGCCTGCGGGTCGCGTTACCGGCTCACGCGGTGGGGTCCTCGCCGGCATCCAGCGCCCGCCACTGGTCGGTGTCCCCCTCGTCCTTGGCTGCGCCCGGCGCCTCGTATCGGGATCCCATCGCGGGCCAGGTGTGACCACGCCACGCCACGGCCCCTCCGGCGGCGGAGCCGGCGACCGCCGCGAGGACGTATCCCCATCTCCACCAGCTGAGCTCCGTGCCCGGCGCCGGGCCGCCGGCACCGCCGACCGAGGCGGGCGCCGCGGCGATCGCCGCGGCGAGCTCACGGCGCACCGACACATCAGCGGTGGCCGCGAGGACCGCACCAGCCAGCCCGGCTGCCAGCACCACCACGCCGACGGCGCGGCGCAGCGTCGCGGCGGTCGGGAGGACCGCCGCCGAACCGGCCAGCGTGACGAGGGCCAGCGCAGCGAGCAGCGGCAGCGCCCGCGCTCCGCTGATCGAGACGATGTCCGTGGGTGTGCCGGGGGCACTCACCCGGGCCTGCGCCCAGGAGCGGCTCGCGGTCAGCAGCGCCGCGCCGCCGGCGGCGACGCCGGCGAGCACCGCGGAGGCCAGCCGGGAGCCGGGGCTCGGTCTCACGGCAGCCTGATCGGGACCGGAGCGTTGCCTGGGCCGGACCCGAGCTGCGAGTGCGCCACCCAGCTGCGGTGCAGCCGGGTGTAGGCCCCCCCGTCGGCCAGGAGCTGTCTGGGCGGGCCCACCTCCACCACCTGGCCGGCCTCGAAGACCAGCACGTGGTCTGCCCGCTCGGCCGTGGAGAGGCGGTGGGCGATCGTAACCGACGTCCGACCCGACAGCAGGCGCTCCAGGGCCGAGGTGAGGCGCAGCTCGGTCTGCGGGTCGACGGCGCTGGTGGCCTCGTCCAGCACGAGCAGGTCGGGGTCGGCCACGTACGCCCGCACCAGGGCCACCAGCTGCCGCTCTCCGGACGACAGCGACTCTCCCCGCTGTCCGACGCGGGTGGACAGCCCGGCGGGCAAGGTCGCGTACCAGTCGGCGAGACCCAGCGAGTCGATGGCGTTCTCCAGCCCGGCGTCGGTGGCGCTCAGGCGCCCGTAGCGCAGGTTGTCCCGGAGCGACGCGTCGAACAAGAATCCCTCCTGCGGCACGAGGACCACCCGCGAGCGCAGCGCCGCGAGGCCCACGTCGCGCAGATCGACGCCACCGATACAGACCCGGCCACGTGAGGGGTCCACGAGGCGGCACAGCAGCTTGGCGAACGTCGTCTTGCCCGACCCGGTCTCCCCCACGACCGCGACCCGGGTCTGCGGCGAGATGGCGACATCGACGTCTTTCAGGACCAGTCCGCAACCCGGGTAGCCGAAGTCGACGTGCTCGAGGCTGGCTCCGAGCGACGTGCGTGGGAGCGCCACCCCGCTCGCTGCGGGGTCGACGAGGTCGGCGGGAGTGTCGAGGACGCCGATCACGCGACGCCAGGACGCGATCGCGTTCTGCGCCTCGGTCAACACCTGGGTCGCGATCTGCACCGGCCCGACGAACTGCGACACCAAAAAGGCGAAGGCGACCACGGTGCCGATCGAGAGGTGACCGGCCAACCCCAGGAGGACCCCGACCACCACCACGGCGGCGTTGGCCAACCCGCCCGCGATGCCCGCCGCCGAGAACGTCACGGCGACCAGGCGCTGCGCTGCCACGTTGGCTCGCAGGTTGGCGTCGATCGCCTGGTCGACGCGGTCCTGGGTGCGGTTCTCGATGGCGAACGACCGAACCACCGCCGCGCCGACGACCGGCTCCGCGACCACGGCGAGCATGTCGCCCACGGTGCGCCGCACGGTCCCGTACGCGGCGCTCATGCGCTGGCCGAATGCCTTCAGGCTCACCATCAACGGCAAGAAGCAGGCCCACACCACGATCGTCAGCTGCCAGGAGTAGATGGCCATCACAACCGTGGCCACCGCGATCTGCCCTAGGCTGACAACTACGAGCAGGCCGTTGAACTGCAGGAACAACGAGACCTGGTCCACGTCGGAGGTCACCCGGGACACCAGCGCCCCGCGCCGCTCGGTGTCCTGGGTGAGCGTCGGCAGGTCGTGAATGTGGCGGAACGCCTTGACTCGCAGCTCGGCCAGGCCGGCCTCGGAGCTCCGGTAGAGGCGCAGCTTCATGGCGAAGGCAGCGGCTGCGGCCAGCACCAGGACGGCCGCGGCCAGCACCGTGGAGCGCCACACACCGGTGCGGTCGATCCCGTGCGAGCCGAGCAGGCCTTGGTCGATGGTCCGCTGGATCACCACCGGGACGACCGCACTGCCCGCGGTGGAGAGCACCGCCAACACCAGCGTCAGCCCGAGGCCCTGCCGCAGCGCCGGGGAGAGCGCGAAACCGCGGCGCAGCACGTGGAGTGCGCCGGCGGCGTCACCGCTGTCGACCCGGGTGCTCGGCGCCGCAAGCACCGTCATCCGCCTGCCACCTCCGCCGGACGCCGTCCCGGCGTCTGGTCGTAGGCGTCGACGATGTCGCGGTAGGCCGCCGACCGCTCGACCAGCTCAGGGTGCGGTCCTCGGTCGACGATGCGGCCGTCGGCCAAGAACAGCACCTCGTCGGCGAGCCCGATCGTGGCCTTGCGGTAGGCGACCACCAGCACGGTGGCACCACCGGGTTGCCGGGTGTGGGCGTGCAGCGCGGCCAGGATGCGAGCCTCCACCGACGGGTCGACGGCGCTGGTCGCGTCGTCGAGCACCAGCAGCCGCGGGCGACGGACCAGCGCCCGGGCCAGGGCCAGCCGCTGGCGTTGCCCCCCGGACAATGTGGCGCCACGTTCGCCCAGGCGGGTGTCCAGGCCCGCTGGCAGGGCCGCCACGAAGTCGTCCGCCTGCGCCACGGTGAGCGCCTCGGCCACCGCCTCGTCGGTGACGTCTGCGCCCAGCGTGACGTTCTCGCGTACCGAGTCGTCGAAGATGAACGTCTGCTGCGGCACCAGCGCGACCGCCGCGGCCAGTGAGTCGTGCCTCAGTCGGCGTACGTCGTGACCGTCTAGCTCGATCGCGCCGTCGTCGGGATCAATCAGGCGGACCAGCAGGGACGCCAACGTGCTCTTGCCCGAGCCGGTGAGACCGACCACGGCGACCGTGCGCCCCGGGTCGAGGACGAACGACAAATCCTCCAGCACGGTTGGGGGAGCCGGGTAGCCGAACCGCAGCTCCCGGACCTCGAGCCGCACCGGCCCGGTGCCGGGGAGGGCCTCGTCGCCGTACGACATCGACCCGGAGGCGTCGAGCACCGCGCGAACCCGTTGCCAGCCGACCACGCTGCGCGGCAGCTCGCCGAGGACCCAGCCGAAGGCGCGCACCGGAAACGCCACCACCGTGAACAGGTACGCCACCTGCACGACGTCACCGGGAGCCGCCGCCCCGGAGGTCACCCGCTCGACTCCGAGTCCGACGACCAGCAGCACCCCGAGGTTCGGAAGTGCCTCCAGCACGGGATCGAACAGGCTCCGAATGCGACCGGCGGCGACGTTGGCGTCGCGCAGCTCGGCGCTCACCCGGGCGAACCGGTTCGTCTCCTCCGCCTCGCGTCCCAGGGTCTTGACCACCAGGGCACCGTCGAAGGACTCGTGGGCGATCGAGCTGACGTCAGCCCGCAGGGACTGGGCCAGGGTGATCCGCGGGGACAAGAACCGCTGGTAGCCGACGTTGACCGCGAACAGCAGCGGAAACACCACCAGGCCGACGACGGTCAGCACCGGGTCCGCGGTGGCCATCGCAACGACGCCGACGACGAGCATCGCCACCACGCCCACGGCCATCGGCAGCGGCATCATCGCGGCCCAGACCGCCTCGACGTCCGCGTTGGCGTTGGACAGCAGCTGCCCGGTCGGGTGAGCCTGGTGCCAGCGCAGCGGCAGTGCCAGATAGCGCCGGGTGACGCGGCGGCGGTAGGCAGCCAGCAGCCGGAAGTACACCGTTCCACCAACCAGCCGGCGGCCGATGACCCCCAGCGCGCGCAGCAGCGCAATGCCTGCGAACAGCGCCACCACGGCAACCGTTACCCCGGTCCCGAGATGGCCGGTGGCGAACGCCGGTGCGATGACGTGATCGGTCGCCCACCCCAGCACCCAGGCGTCGGCGACGGTGAGTCCGCCGTAGAGGAGGCTCCCGGCGACGGCGACGGCGAACAGGACTCGTTGCTCACGCATGCCGATCGCCAGCACGGCCAGGCCGCGCCGGGTGGGTCCGCGTCCGCTCACCGGAGCTCGCTCACGCCACGGCACCGCTGAGCGCAGCCAGCGCCTCCGGCAGCGTGAACTCCTCGGCCCACAACGCGCTGCCGACCACCACACCCTCCAGGCCAGGCGGCCCCAGGTCGGACAGCGCCCGCAGGTCGGCCAGCGTCGCCACCCCCCCGGAGGCGACGACCGGCCGGGCGGTCACGGCGCAGACCGCGGCCAGCAGCTCGAGGTTCGGGCCGCCCAGCGAGCCGTCCCGGGCGACGTCGGTGACGACGTAGCGAGCAGCGCCCACGGCATCCAGCCAGGCCAGTGCCTCGAAGATGTTCCCCCCCTCGCTCTCGCTGCCACGAGCGGCGAGGGTACGCCCGCGTACGTCGAGCCCGACCGCGACCCGGTCGCCGTGCTCGGCCACGGCCCGCACGCACCAGTCGGGTCGCTGCAGGGCCAAGGTGCTGAGAACCACGCGCCGACAGCCGGTCGCCAGGGCGGCCTCGAGCGACCTCTGGTCGCCGATGCCGCCGGCGAGCTCGACGTGGACATCCAGCCGGCCCACGATCTCGGCCAGCAGCGGGGCGTTGGTGCCGCGCCCGAAGGCGGCGTCGAGATCGACCAGGTGGACCCAACGGGCGCCGCCGGCCTGCCACGCCAGCGCCTGGGTCATCGGGTCGGCGGTACTCCCCGGCCCGCAAACCCGACCGGCGGACACGTCGGTCGCCGCCAACAGCTCGAGGTCGGGCACACCTGCAACCCTAGGCGCCGCCGCCTCCTCACCCGCCCCGGGCGATCGTGGCACCGAGGAAGAGCAGACCGAACGCCACCAGCACCAGCACCAGCACCGCCCACAGCGGCCGGCCCTGGCGGTGGAAGGCGAGGGCGCCGCCAAGGCAGAAGCCGGCCACCGCGATCAGCAACAGCGCCTGCGTCATGCCCCGGTCACGACGGGAGTCTAGAGAGGCCCCAGCCGGCACCGCCGCGTCGCTACGTTGGTGCGGTGCGCGTCCGAGCCGCGAGACGCTGTCTCGACACCGTGTGGGTGCCCGAGACGCAGCTGTCGTGGAATGCGTCCCCGGACCGCCGCCGGACCGCCCGGTCGCCGAACTGATGAGCCGGACCCCCGCCACGGCGTTCCTGGACCGGCAGGGAATCCCCTACTCGCTACGTCCCTACCCGCACGTGGCCGGTTCCCGTGACTTCGGGCGTGAGGCCGCACGCGCGCTCGGCGTGGCGCCCGAGCGGGTGCTCAAGACGCTTGTGACCGAGGTCGACGAGACGCTGGTCGTCGCGGTGCTGCCGGTGACCGCTGACGTGGACCTCAAGGGGCTCGCGAGCGCGGTGGGCGGCAAACGGGCGAGGCTGGCCGCGGCCGAGCGAGCCGAGCGGGTGACCGGTTACGTGGTCGGTGGCATCTCGCCGTTCGGTCAGCGTCGCCGGCTGGACACGGTCCTCGATGCCAGCGCACTCGAACACGACAGCGTGCTGGTGTCGGCGGGCCGGCGTGGCCTCGATGTCGAGCTGACACCCGGCGCGCTGGTGGCGGCGACCTCTGCCTTCGTGGCGGGGATCGGGCGAGGTTCGGCCCCTTAGTTGAACGTCAGCCGCAGCGTGGCCGAGGTGTAACCGTCGGACTGCCGTACGGAGGCGCCAAAGGCCTTCATCGGCGCCAGGACTCCGAGCGGCCCGCTCTGCGAGCCGCTGTCGGATGACCCGGTCGCGGCAAACGCCGACACCACGTCGTAGGCCTTGTCCAGGTCCACGTAGACGACATTGCTCGCGGTGGCGGCGTCGGGCACGGCCTGCGAGAACGTCGAGGAGTCGCCGAGGTCGCCGTTCGCCGCGAGCGTGTCGGCGTAGGCCTGGTTGGTGGCGAGGACCAGCCCGTCGGCGGTCTGCTTGACGGTCAGCGGGAAGGGGACGCCGGCCGCGGCCGCCTTGGCTCGCACCCGGTCGAGGACGCCTTGCAGCGCGTTGGGATCGGAGGTGAAGCGGATGCCCGCCCCGATGCTGGACAGGTCGCGAGCCACGACCGCCGAGGGCGTCAGACCCGCGCTGTCCACCGCGAACGTGACGTTGTCGCCCAGGATCGTGCGCAGGTCGTCGGGCAGCACCAGTCCCGTGGCCTGCTCGATCGCCGTCACCTGTTGGGCGAGGGCACCCGGTTGCGCCTGGTCCAGCAGGGATTGCAGCTGGCCCCAGCCCTGGTCGACGTACTGCGATCCGTTGGAGACCGAGACCGCGGCGAGTGTCGAGCCGGGCAGGTCCACCACACGATTGTGGGTCTCGCCGCCGAGGGCCAGGTCGCTGTCGGACTGCAGGACCAGCTCGAGGTAGTCCGAACCGGCGCGGAAGGCGCCCGTGATCGAGTGCGTGGCCTTGAGCGCGCCCATCGCCTGCTGCGCCTGCAGCCCGCCGCTCAGCTGCGGCAGCTGGCTCAGCGCGTCGACGTCGACCCAGAACGAGGCGACGCCCTGGTCACCGAGGCGGCTCATGTCCTGCCGGAAACCGCTCTGCGCAGACAGCGGCGACGACTCCGCCTGGTGCGCGAACTGCTTGGCGAGATCAGCGGTCTTGGCAACCAGCAGGTAGCCGCCGACGAACTCCACGCCGGAGTCCGCCGTACTCGCCGCAGCAGCCGACGAGCCAGTCCCGCCGGCCAGCCCGCTGCAGGAGCGCAACGCCGCAACCGCCTGCCGCGCTGCCGATTCGTCGCGGACCTGGATCGCGACCACCGGCTGCGGAACGCCGGCGACCGGCACGACCGCCACCGCGGCCCGGTTGCCGACCCAGGGCGCGAAGTCCCGCTGGTAGCTCAGCTGCTGACAGGCAGGGCTGCCGGCGAGGAAGCTCTCCACGATCCGAGCGCGCAGGTCCTCCCGGTCGCTGCTGATCCCGGTCTGCGCGGTGAAGTTGGGCAGTCGGCGCAGCAGTCGCAGCACCGCCACCTTCTGGCTGGCGGACGGGTCGAGGTCGATGCGCGTATAGGCCACCGCCGTGCCGGGCAGCGCATCCGCGGGCTGTGGGCCGCCGCCACCGAGGAACTGGTAGGCGGCGAAGGCTCCGCCACCGACGAGCAGCACGAGCACCGCTGCTACCACGGCGAGCACGCCGCCTCGCCGTCGTCCTCCTACGGCGTGACTCGGCACGCCGGCGCTGCCGACCCACTCCGGCTGGCCGCCGGCGTCACCGGTTGCCGGAGGTTGCTGGCTGGACATTGTGATCCCCTCGTGGCCCGAGGCCGCAGTGCTGAAGCGCATTCAGCCTACCCGGCGACGGGCTCCTCGGGGGGCGAAGCCGGCCGATGTGCGGCGGCGCTGGCCAGGCTCCCGACCAGGGCGGCGATCGGCCACAGCAGCAGCAGGCCCTTGGCATGGACGTCGAGCTCCTCGGGAACCAGATCGCCCAGCTGGGCGCCCTTCAGCGCCTGCGCCGGTGGAGGCGGTCCGAGCGTGACCCCGAGCCGCCAGGCGATGACCGCGGCCAGCCCGGCGGCGAGTGCGACCACAACCGGCTGCACCCATCCCAACCGTCCTTGACGCCATCCGAGCAGGCTGCCGGCGAGCAGGCCTCCGGCGCCCGCCAGAGCGCTGTAGTCGGCGTCGACACCGAACCGCTGCCCCGCCTGCAGCTCCCCCATCACGGCGCCGTGGGAGGTCACAACGTAGCCGGCCGGTTCGGCCCAGCGCGCCCACACCCATCCAGCGAGGAGCCCGAGAGCCGCGAACACCGCCAGCGCGATCAGGCTGGCGCGTGCCACCTGGGCCGCCGTGACCCGGGGCTCGGGGACCGGGCGCACCGCCTGTTGGGCGTACGACCAGGGCAGTGGCTCAGCCGCCGCGGCCCGCCCGGGAGGCTCGACGATGTGCACGAGGACCGATCGTACGGGGGACGCTTCGACGACGGCCCGTCAACGGCTCAGGCAGGTCGGGCCGAGCAGGGCCTTGAGGTCTGCCATCAGCCCGGGACCTGTGCTTACGCGCAGTCGCTCGTCCAGCCGCAGCACCCGGGTGTTCGCCGGGGTCGTCAACCGGAGCCTGACCTCGGTGACGCCGGGATGGGTGGCGAGGACGTCCTTGAGCGCCTCGACCGTGTCCGCGGTGCACCGGTTGGCGGACAGGGAGATCACCACCGGGGTCAGCGAGGCGGCCCCGACGTCGAGCGCACACACATCGGTACCGATGACCTTGGGAACGTCCTCGCTGCGCCGGAGCCGGCCCTTGACGACAACGATCGCGTCCTCGGCCAGCAGCGGGCCGAGGGTCGAGTAGGCCGGTGGCAGCAGCACGACGCTGACGGTTCCCTCCAGGTCCTCGAGCGCGATCTCGGCGTAGGCGGCACCTCTGCGCGTGGTCTTGCGGACCACCGCGGTGATCAGCCCGGCGATCGTCACCATCGAGTTGTCCGGACGGGACTCGTCGCCGAGCAGGGCACCGATCGAGCAGTCGCCGCTGGCCGCGACCACGTGCTCCAGCCCCCGCAGCGGATGGCTGGAGACGTACAGCCCGAGCATCTCCCGCTCGAAGCCGAGCAGCGTCGACCGGTCCCACTCCTCGACCTCGGGCACTCGGATCGAGACCGCACCGAAGTCCTCGTCGAGCTCCCCGAACAGCGAGTCCTGGCCCATCGCCTCGTTGCGCTTGAGATCCGCGTACTGCTCGACCACGTCCTCGTGCACCGCGGCCAAGGCCCGCCGGCGGTGACCGAGTGAGTCGAAGGCACCCGCCTTGACCAGCGAGTCGACGACGCGCTTGTTGCACACGACCGGCGGCACCTTCGCCATGAAGTCGGCGAAGTCGGCGAACTTGCCCTGGTCGCTGCGGGCCGCCACGATCCCGGACACGACGTTGGCCCCTACGTTGCGCACCGCGTTGAGACCGAAGCGGATCGCCTCCCCCACCGGGGTGAACGTCGCCTCGGACTCGTTGACGTCGGGCGGCAGCACCGCAATGCCCATCCGGCGGCACTCGCCGAGGTAGACGGCCATCTTGTCCTTGTCGTCGCGGACCGAGGTCAGCAGCGCGGCCATGTACTCGGCGGGATAGTTGGCCTTGAGGTAGGCGGTCCAGTACGAGACGAGGCCGTAGCCGGCCGTGTGGGACTTGTTGAAGGCGTAGGACGAGAACGGGACGAGGACGTCCCAGAGCGTCTTGGTGGCCGCTTCGGAGTATCCGTTGGCCGCCATCCCCTGGCAGAACGGCACGAACTCCCGCTGCAGCACGGCCGCGTCCTTCTTGCCCATGGCCTTGCGCAGCAGGTCCGCCTTGCCGAGGGAGTAGCCCGCCAGCTTCTGCGGGATCTCCATCACCTGCTCCTGGTAGATGATCAGGCCGTAGGTCGGTTCCAGGATCTCGCGCAGTGGCTCCGCGAGCTCGGGATGTATCGCGGTGATCGGCTGCTTGCCGTTCTTGCGCAGGGCGTAGTTGACGTGGGAGTTCGCTCCCATCGGACCGGGGCGGTAGAGCGCCAGCACGGCGGCGATGTCCTCGAAACAGTCTGGGCACATCTGGCGCAGCAGCGAGCGCATCGGGCCGCCGTCGAGCTGGAACACCCCGAGCGTGTCGCCGCGCGAGAGCAGGGCGTACGTCGCGTCGTCGGTCAACGCGAGCTCGTCGAGGTCGACGGCGACCTCCCGGTTGGCGCTGATGTTGGCCAGCGCGTCGTCGATGACGGTGAGGTTGCGCAGCCCGAGGAAGTCCATCTTGAGCAGGCCGAGAGACGTGCACGCGGGGTTGTCGAACTGGGTGATGATCGCGCCGTCCTGCTCGCGCCGCATGATCGGGATGACGTCGAGAAGGGGCTCGCTCGACATGATGACGCCGGCGGCGTGCACACCCCACTGACGCTTGAGGTTCTCCAGCTGCCTGGCGGTGTCGACGACGCGCCGCACCTCTTGGTCCGACTCGTACAGCGTGCGGAACTCTGCCGCCTCGGCGTGGCGGGGGTGGCCGGCGTCGAAGATGCCGCCGAGCGAGATGTCCTTGCCCATCACCGGCGGCGGCATGGACTTGGTGATCCGCTCCCCCATCGCGAAGGGGAAGCCGAGCACCCGCGAGGAGTCCTTGATGGCCTGCTTGGCCTTGATCGTGCCGTAGGTGACGATCTGCGCGACCCGGTCGTCGCCGTACTTAGCCGTGCAGTAGCGGATGACCTCGCCGCGGCGGCGCTCGTCGAAGTCGATGTCGATGTCGGGCATCTCGGCGCGTTCGGGGTTGAGGAACCGCTCGAAAAGGAGCCCGTGCTCGAGCGGGTCGAGGTCGGTGATGCCGAGCGCGTACGCCACGATCGCACCGGTCGCGGAGCCGCGTCCCGGGCCGACCCGGATGCCTTGGGACCGGGCCCAGCTGATGAAGTCGGCGACGACCAGGAAGTAGCCGGGAAAGCCCATGGCCAGCACCACGCCGACCTCGTAGTCGGCCCGCTCCCGGGCCGGCGCGGGCACGCCGGCGGGATAGCGGGCAGCCAGCCCGCGGTCGACCTCACGGACGAACCAGGTCTCCTCCGACTCCCCCTCGGGGGTCGGGAAGCGGGGCATCAGGTTGCGGCCCTCGGCGAACTCGGCGTTGCACCGCTCGGCGATGAGCAGCGTGTTGTCGCAGGCCTCCGGCAGGTCGCGCCAGACCTCCCGCATCTGCTGCGGGGACTTGAGGTAGAAGTCGTCGGCCTCGAACCTGAAGCGCTTGGGGTCGGCCAGCGCCGACGCCGACTGCACGCACAGCAGCGCCGCGTGGCCGTCGGCGTCCTCCGGCCTGGTGTAGTGCAGGTCGTTGGTAGCCACCAGCGGCAGCCCGACGTCGCGGGCGAGCCGGAGCAGGTCGGCCCGGACCTGGCGCTCTATCCCGATGCCGTGGTCCATCAGCTCGCAGTAGTAGTTGCCGGCACCGAAGATGTCGCGGAACTCCGCCGCGGAGCGCACCGCCTCGTCATAGCGGCCGAGGCGGAGCAGCGTCTGCACCTCGCCGCCGGGACAGCCGGTGGTGGCCAGGACGCCGCCGGCGTACTGCGCCAGCAGCTCCCGGTCCATCCGCGGCTTGTAGAAGAAGCCTTCGAGGGAGGCCCGGCTGGCCAGCCGGAACAGGTTGTGCATCCCGCCCGTGGTCTCGGCGAGCATCGTCAGGTGGGTGTACGCGCCGCCGCCCGAGACGTCGTCTTGGCCACCGCCCCCCCACTGCACCCGGCGCCGCTCGAACCGGCTGGTGCCCGGGGTGAGGTAGGCCTCGATGCCGATGATCGGCTTGACCCCGGTCCCCTCGGCGGCGCGGTAGAACTCGTAGGCGCCGAACAGGTAACCGTGGTCGGTGACCGCCAGCGCGGGCATCCCCATCCGAGCCGACTCGGCGAACAGGTCGGGGATGCGGGCCGCGCCGTCGAGCATGGAGTACTCGGTGTGGACGTGCAGGTGCACGAACGAGGCGCGACTCGACATCGGGGCGGGTCCTCCTGCGGGACGGAGCGGGCCGGAGGGGAAGTGCGCGTCAGCCTACGCCGGGCCACGATCGCGCCGCGGCGCGACACTCGCCGGGTCTTCGCGGCGCAAGACCCAGCTCGCCGCCTCGCAGTGCCGCTATCCCATGTTCACCTGGGATAGCGGCACTGCCAACGGGATGCAACCTGTTCGGAGTGTGCTTGCGCCACTGGAAGTTGGCCCGGTCCGGCTGTCGGCGAGTGCCCGCACCAGCCGCCTGGTCAGCTGCCTTCGCGGATCACGTCCAGCGTCCGGGCGAGGTCGTCGGGAAAGGGTGACTCGTAGTCCACCCACGACGAGGTCCGCGGGTGCTCGAAGCCGAGCCGGTTGGCGTGCAGCCACTGCCGGGTCAGGCCGGTGCGTTCGGCCAGGGTGGGGTCGGCGCCGTACGTCAGGTCCCCGACGCACGGATGGCGGAGCGCGCTCAGGTGGACCCGGATCTGGTGCGTACGCCCGGTCTCGAGCCGGACCCGCAGCAAGCTGGCGAAACGGTGCGCCTCCAGCGTCTCGTAGTGCGTGACGCTGGGCTTGCCGGAGGCCACGACGGCCCACCGGTGGTCGTGGCGGGGATGCCGGCCCACCGGAGCGTCGATCGTGCCTGTCAGCGGATCCAACCGACCCTGGACGAGGGCGGCGTAGACCTTGTCGACGCGGCGGTCGCGGAACGCGCGCTTGAGCGCCGCGTACCCGGGCTCGGACTTGGCCACGACCATCAGGCCGCTGGTGCCGGCGTCGAGCCGGTGGACGACCCCGGTCCGCTCGGCCGGGCCCGAGGTGGCGAGCGAGAACCCGGCGGCGGCGAGATGCCCGACGACGGTGGGCCCAGTCCAGCCTGGACCGGGGTGTGCGGCGACGCCAGCCGGCTTGTCGACCACGACCAGGTCGCTGTCGTCGTAGACGATGCGCAGGCCGGCCACGATCCCCACGGCTGCCGGCCACCGGTCGGGCTCCGGCAGCGCCACGTCGACCCACCCGTTCGGCGGGAGGCGGTCGGACTTCCCCGCCGGGGCACCGTCGACCAGCACCCCACCGGAGGCGACCATCTCGACCACGCGGGTCCGCGACAGCCCGAGCAGGCGCGCCAGCCCGGCGTCCACCCGCTCGCCGACCAGGCCCTCGGGGACCATCAGCCGGCGGTGCTCAGCCACGCCCGTCGACGCCCACACCGCGTACGGACTGCCACCCGATGAGGACGGCGGCGATCACGATCGAGCTGTCGGCGACGTTGAACACCGGCCAGTGCGGCAGCTGCACGAAGTCCACCACGTGGCCGCGCAGCGGCCCCGGCGCGCGGACCAGCCGGTCGGTGAGGTTGCCAAGGGCGCCCCCGAGCAGCAGGCCGAGAGCGACCGCCCAGGTGCGGTCACGCAACCGGGCCGCCACCCGAACCAGCACCACCACCACCACCACGGCAAGCAGGCTGAGCAGCACGGTCATGCCGGTGGCGACGCTGAAGGCCGCCCCGGGGTTGCGGGTCAGGTGCAGGTCCAGCACACCGGGGACCACCACGACGTCGGAGCCCGCCGAGAGCAGCCGCACCGCGACGATCTTGGACACCACGTCGGCGGCGTACGTCACGGCGAAGACGACGGCGCAGAGCCCGATCCGAGGGCTGGCGCTCGAGGTTCCGGAAGTGTCCGGCGCGTCGAGCGGCGGTTGGTCACCGGCGCGAGTCAGCGGCGCTCCTCGCGTTGCTTGCATGTCAGGCACAGTGTGGCACGAGGGAACGCCATCAGCCGGAGCTTGCCGATGGGGTTGCCGCAGGACTCGCACACGCCGTACGTCCCGTCGTCGAGGCGACCCAGAGCCCGCTGCACCTGGAAGAGCATCTCGCGGCTGTTGTTGGCCAACGACATCTCGGCGTCGCGCTCCAACGTGGTGGACCCGATGTCGGCCTGGTCGTTGCCGGCACCGTCACCCCCGTCGCGGAGCAGGTCCTGCAGGCCCTGCTCGACCGAGGAGATCTCGGCGTCGAGCCGCTCGCGGTCGGCGTGCAGCTCGGCCCGGACCGCCGCGACCTCCTTCGCGGTCCACGGCTTCTCGTCGGGGCGGACGACCAGGGTCGGCGGCTTCGGCGCCACGGTGTTCCTGGGGGAGCGCTTGCGCTGCTCGGTGGGGGTAGGACCCGCCTTCTTCGTCGCCATCGCGATGCCCCTGACGTCGATGGCGACCAGCGGTGGTCGCCTGTGGTGCCGCGAGGATAGGGAGCGATCGATGCCGCTTCAACCCGAGGTCGTCGTCGGGGCTAGACTTTGCCGGCCGCAACGGCTTCGACGGGACGAGTAGCCGCGTCACCGTGCCGACAGCGACCCGGGGACGGTGGAAGCCCGGGGGTGCGCCGCAGCAAAGATCACCCTGAGCCGCCGGAAGAACGGCCGGTCCACCCGGCTCACTAGACCCGGCCGCGGCAGCCTCGAGAGGGCCGCAGGGTGCGGTCAAGGAGGGTGGTACCGCGGGAGGCGCCGCCGGCGTCCCCCGTCCCTCCGCCAGCTGCCGCACCGCTGCCGGAGACCCACATGACAAACCGCGACGACTCTGGCGGCTATCGCCTCGTCCCCCCGCAGGTCGACCTGCCGGCACTGGAGCGTGACGTGCTGGCGCTGTGGCGCAAGCAGGACACGTTCGCCCGCTCGCTCGAGCAGCGCAACGGGCATCCGCGCTGGACCTTCTACGAGGGGCCCCCGACCGCGAACGGAGTGCCCGGCGTCCATCACGTCGAGACCCGGGTTTTCAAGGACGTCTTCCCGCGCTTCAAGACCATGCAGGGCTACGCCGTCGACCGCAGAGCCGGTTGGGACTGCCAGGGCCTGCACGTCGAAGTGGGCGTCGAGAAGGAGCTGGGCCTGTCCGGCAAGCGCCAGATCGAGGCGTACGGCGTCGCCGAGTTCAACGCCCGCTGCCGTGACTCAGTGGAGCGGCATGTCGACGCGTTCGAGCGGATGACCGAGCGCACGGGTTCCTGGATAGACCTCTCGACGGCGTACCGAACCATGGACGCCACCTACATCGACAGCGTCTGGTGGTCGCTGAAGCAGGTGTTCGACCGTGGGCTGCTGGTTGAGGACCTGCGGATCACCCCGTACTGCCCGCGCTGCGAGACCGGGCTCTCCGACCACGAGCTCGGCCAGCCCGGGGCGTACGAGACGGTCGCCGACCCGTCGGTCTACGTCCGGCTGCCGCTCACGTCGGGGCCACTGGGTGGGAGGGCCTCGCTGCTGGTGTGGACCACCACCCCCTGGACGCTGGTCTCCAACACCGCCGTCGCGGCCCGCTCCGACGTCGACTACGTGGTGGCAACAGACGGCACCGAGTCGCTGGTCGTCGCCGAACCGCTGCTGGCGTCGGCGCTGGGCGAGGGCTGGTCGGTGCGGCAGCGGTTCTCCGGGCGCGACCTCGAGGGGTGGTCCTACACCCGCCCGTTCGAGCTCGTGGACTTCCCCGCTCCCGCGCACCGGGTCGTGCTCGCCGACTACGTCACCACCGAGGACGGCACCGGGCTGGTGCACCAGTCCCCCGCCTTTGGCCCCGACGACCTGGCGGTGGCGCGCGCCTACGACCTGCCGGTCGTCAACCCGGTGTGTCCGGACGGGCGGTTCGCCGAGGAGGTACCGCTGGTCGGCGGGCAGTTCTTCAAGCACGCCGACGCCGACCTGATCGCGGACCTGGACCGGCGGGACCTGCTGCTGCGCCACGAGACGTACGAGCACGCGTACCCACACTGCTGGCGCTGCCACACCCCGTTGCTGTACTACGCGATGCCGGCCTGGTACATCCGCACCACGCAGGTCAAGGATGCGCTGCTGCGCGAGAACGAGCGCACGACGTGGCAGCCCGAGTCGGTCAAGTGGGGCCGGTACGGCGACTGGCTGCGCAACAACGTCGACTGGTCGTTGTCGCGCACCCGCTACTGGGGGACTCCGTTGCCGATCTGGCGTTGCCCGCAGGGGCACCTCACCTGCGTGGGGTCGCGGGCGGAGCTGGCGGGCCTGTCGGGAACGATGCTGGACGACCAGCACCGGCCGTACGTCGACGAGGTCACGTTCGACTGCGGCGAGTGCGGGGAGAGGGCGCGGCGGGTGAGCGAGGTCATCGACGCCTGGTACGACTCCGGAGCGATGCCGTTCGCGCAGTGGGGCTACCCGTACCTGCCCGGCTCGGCGGCGCAGTTCGAGCCGGCGTACCCGGCGCAGTTCATCTGCGAGGCCATCGACCAGACCCGCGGCTGGTTCTACTCGCTGATGGCGGTCGGAACGATGTTGTTCGACCGTTCCGCGTACCAGAACGTGGTCGTCGTCGGACACATCCTGGCCGAGGACGGCCGCAAGATGTCCAAGCACCTCGGCAACATCTTGGAGCCGATGCCGGTGATGGAGCGCCACGGAGCGGACGCCCTGCGCTGGTTCATGGCCTGCAGCGGCTCGCCGTGGGCCCAGCGCCGGGTCGGGGACGGCGTGCTGCAGGAGGTCGTGCGCAAGGTGCTGCTGACGTACTGGAACATCGTCGCGTTCCAGGCGCTGTACGCCCGGGCGGCGCGCTGGCGTTCCGGTGACCCGGCCCCGGCGGTCGAGGACCGACCCGTGCTGGACCGGTGGGCGCTCTCGCAGACGCATCGGCTGGTGCAGGACGTCACCGCCGCGATGGAGCGGTTCGACACCCAGCGCGCCGGCTCGCTGATCTCCACCGGCGTCGACGACCTGTCGAACTGGTACGTGCGGCGGTCGCGGCGGCGGTTCTGGGACGGTGACCCGGCGGCGTTCACGACGCTGCACGAGTGCCTGTATTTGCTGACGCTGCTGATGGCACCGATCACCCCGCTCATCACCGAGCGGGTGTGGCAGGACCTGTTCGCGGCGTCGTCGACGCAGCTGCCGGACTCGGTGCACCTGGCGCGCTGGCCGCGGGTCGACGAGACGCTGGTCGATCCCGGGCTCGCGGTACAGGTGGCGCTGACCCGCCGGCTGGTGGAGCTCGGGCGCGCGGCGCGGGCGGCGGCCAAGGTTAGGACCCGGCAGCCGTTGCGGCGGGCCCTGGTGGCGTCGACGGCGTACGACCGGCTGCCCGAGGAGCTGCGCGCGCAGGTGGCGGACGAGCTCAACGTCGAGGCGGTCGAGTCGCTGGCGGCAGAGACCACTCTGGTGGAGCACTCCGCGAAGGCAAACTTCCGGGCGCTCGGCAAGCGCTTCGGCAGCCGCACCCCCGCGGTCGCGGCCGCCATCGCGGCATCGGACGCATCGACCCTGGCCGCCGATCTCGCCGCCGGTCGCGGCAGCGTGGAGGTGGACGGCGCCCCGGTTGCGTTGTTGCCGGCGGAGGTCGTCGTCTCCGAGCGGCCACGAGAGGGGTGGTCGGTGGTCAACGAGCACGGCGAGACCGTGGCGCTCGACCTCGAGCTGACCCCGCAGCTGGTACGGGCGGGGCTCGCCCGCGAGGTGATCCGGTCGGTCCAGGAGGCGCGCCGGGCCAGCGGCTTCGACATCAGCGACCGGATCGAGCTGTGGTGGCGCGCCGGTGGCGAGGTGGCCCATGCGCTGGACGAGCACCGCCAGCTGGTCGCCGACGAGGTGCTGGCCACCGCTGTCGAGAAGGGACCGCCCGAGGAGTCGCTGCCGGCCCACTCCGCACCCGAGCTCGCCCTCACGTACTGGCTGCGGCGCACCGACGGACGGCGGGGCTGACGTTGCGATCTGCCACCGAGGCGGGTCGCGGTTGAAGCTTCAGGCTCGCCGCGAGCAGACGTCCGAGACTGCGCTCGAGCGCCGGCTGGGAACGGCGGACGCGGCGCTGATCGGGCTGGGCGCGATGCTGGGGGCCGGCGTCTTCTCCGCCTTCACCCCGGCCGCGGCCGCCGCCGGAACCGGGTTGCTGATCGGGCTGGGAATCGCGGCCGGGGTCGCCTACTGCAACGCAGTCTGCTCCGCGCAGCTGGCCGCTCAGTACCCGACCTCGGGCGGCGCGTACTTCTACGGCCGGGTCCGGCTCGGCGCCGGCTGGGGGTTCGTCGCCGGATGGGGCTTCGTCGTCGGCAAGACCGCATCCTGCGCCGCGATGGCGCTGACGTTCGCCGCGTACGCGGTGCCCGGGCCGGAGCAGGTGCAACGGCTCGGCGCCGCAGTGGCCGTCGCGGTGGTCACGGGCGTCAACCCTGCACGGCATCACCCGGACCGCCCAGCTGACCCGGGTGTTGGTGACGACGACCGTGACGGTGCTGCTGGGCAGCGTCCTCGTCGTGTTGACGCACACCGTCTCGCCGGTCACCCTCCCCGGCGGGTGGAGCGGTCTGCTGGACGGGGGTGCCTACGGCGTCCTGCAGTCGGCTGGGCTGCTGTTCTTCGCGTTCGCCGGCTACGCCCGGGTCGCGACGCTCGGCGAGGAGGTACGAGATCCTGCGCGGACGATCCCCCGGGCGATCCAGCTGGCGCTGGTGTTTGCGGTCGCCCTCTACCTGCTGGTCGCGATCACCCTGCTGCTCAATGCCGGCGCGGCCGAGGTGGCGGCCGACGGCGCTCCGCTGGCCACCGCGGTCGAGACGGCCGGAGCGGCGTGGGCGACGCCGGTTGTCAGGGCCGGTGCCGCGATCGCGAGCCTCGGGGCGCTGCTGGCGCTGGTTGCCGGTCTGGGCCGCACCTGCCTGGCCATGGCCCGAGAGGGCGACCTGCCACGCGGGCTGGCCGTGGTCGATCCGCGGCACCGCGTACCTCGCCGGGCACAGTCGGCGGTCGGAGCCGTCGTCGTGGTCCTCGTGCTCGCCACCGATCTGCGGGACGCGATCGGCTTCTCGTCGTTCGGGGTGCTCACCTACTACGCCGTTGCCAACGCATCCGCCTACACCCAGACCGGGGAGCACCGGCGGTGGCCCCGCCTCGTCAACGTCGCCGGCCTGGCGAGTTGCGTCGTGCTCGTGGCAACACTGCCGCGGTCCGCGGTCTTGACCGGTTCCGCGGTCTTCGCGCTCGGTCTGCTCGGTCGGCTGCTGGTACGTTCTCGAGGACCCGGGAAGGACACATGATCGGCCGGCTCCACCACGTCGTCCTCGACTGCCCCGACCCGGGCGGCTTGGCGCGCTTCTATGCCGAGCTTCTCGGCTGGTCGGTGACGTACGAGTCGGCTGACTGGGTCGTGGTCGCCCAGCAGTCGGACACCTCCGGGCTCGCGTTCCAGCTGGCGCCGGACCACCGGCCACCGCGGTGGCCCGACCCGGCGTTCCCGCAGCAGGCACATCTGGACGTCATGGTCGAGGAGCCCGATGCCGCCATCCCACGCGTGCTGGACCTCGGCGCCCGCAGACTGGCCGGGCACGTCTTCGCGGACCCGGCCGGCCACCCCTTCTGCCTCATCCCCCGGCCGGCCTGGGCTCCTCCGATCGACTCGCCCTGAGCGCTGTCCGCCGCCCGAGTCCGCCTCCCACGGCGAGAAGTCAGCGCTGGTCGTCCTCGCCGAGCATGGAGCGCAACCGGCGCGGCGGTGCTTCGGAGTCACTGCCGGCGAGCGCCGGGGCCACCGACTCCTGGCCGTCGACCTCGGCGAGCTGGGTCTGCAGGTAGCTCTTGAGCCGACTGCGGTACTCGCGCTCGAACGCACGCAGGTGGTCGACCTCACGGGAGAGCCGATCGCGGTCCTTCTCCAGCTCCCCGAGCAGCTGCTGGCGGCGTTCGCCGGTCTCGACGTCCAGCTTCTCGGCTCGTGAGCGGGCGTCGGACTCGAACCGGTCGGCCTTGGTCCGCGACTCCGCCTCCAGCCGCTCGGCCTTGGTCCGCGCCTCCGCGACGATGTGATCGGCCTGGTCCTTGGCCTCCCCCACCAGCTCGTCGGCGTTGCGGGTCGCGATCTCCAACAGCCTCGCGGCCGCGCTGGAGGCGTCGCCGATGCTGGTCGGAGCCGCAGGGGGCTGGGACGCCGGCGGTGTGGGGGTCGGTTCCGCAGCCACCTGCTTGACTTTCGGCGCCGCCGGCGTGGCCTCGACGGGTTGCGCAGTGGCGGCGACCTGGGACTGCGACGAGGAGGCAGCCGCCAACTTCGACCGCAAGTCGTTGTTCTCGGTGGCGAGCCTTTCCAGCTCCGCCTCGACCTCGTCCAAGAACTGGTCGACCTCGCCCATGTCGTACCCCTCGCGGAGACGAACGGGAGTGAAGCGCTTGCTGCGCACGTCCTCCGGACTCAGTGGCATGGCTCACCTCGGGGTCGAGTGCGGACTCTGGAGAATCGGCCCCACGCTACCGGCATCGGCCCGGTACAGGGCAACCGGTAGAGCGCCCGGCTATCGGAGGAAGGTCACGTAGTTCAACTGGCGCAGCACCCAGAGTCCGATGAACAGCACGAGCGGTGACAAGTCGAGCGCCATCATCCCCAGCCGGACCGGTGGCAGAACCCGCCGCAGCGCGCGCAGGGGCGGGTCCGTCACCGAGTAGATCGCCTCGGCGACGACGAGCACTACCCCGTGCGGTCGCCACGAACGCGACAGCATCTGCACCCAGTCGAGCACGATGCGCGCGATCAGCATCAAGAAGGCGGCCCAGAGCACGAAGCCGATGACTTCGCCGGCAGTACGCACCGGTCAGCTCTGGTTGAAGAAGCCGCCCCCTGCGATGCGCTGCTTGTCCTCCGCAGCGACCGAGACGTTGGGCGGCGACAGCAAGAACACCTTGTTGGTCACGCGTTCGATCGTGCCATGCACCGCAAATACCAGGCCGGCCGCGAAGTCGACCAGGCGCTTGGCGTCGCTGTCGTCCATCTCGGTGAGGTTCATGATCACCGGGATGCCCATCCGGAACTGCTCGCCGATGGTGCGGGCCTCGTTGTACGTGCGCGGGTGCAAGGTGGTGATCCGCGACAGCTCGGTTGGGCGCGCGGCCGGGGTCGCAGTGGGACGGCGACGCTCGGCCAGCTGGGTGACCGCCGTCGCGCCGGACGCCACCGGCACCTCACGCACGGTCCGACCGTCATCCTCGGGCTCGTCGTAGTCGTCGAAGCGGTCGTTGTCCTCGAGCAGTCCCAGGTAAACGCCGACCTTGCGCATCGCGCCAGCCATGGGCTCCGACCTCCGGTCAAGTGGTGCGGCTCGGGGCTATCGCCCGTGCCGGCGACACTACCGGAGCGGGGGCCGCTTCCCGAGGATCGCGCGCCCGACGCGCACGTGTGTCGCGCCGGCTGCGATGGCCTCCTCCAGGTCGTCGCTCATGCCTGCCGACATCCACGTCGCGTCGGGATGGTGCTCGCGAAGCCTTGCCGACGTCTCGGCGAGCCGGGCGAAGGCAGGACCCGGATCCTCTCCGAGTGGGGCAAGCCCCATGACCCCGCGCAGCACCAGCCCTTCGGCGGTCGCGATCCGGGCCGCCAGCCCGAGCACCTGATCGGGCTGGACGCCAGAGCGGCGCCCCCCCGCGCCAGGTGGGTCGAGGCTGAGCTGGATCAGGCAGCCGACGCTGCGCCCGGCGGCGCCGGCACCGGCCGCGAGCGCGTCGACCAGCCGCTCCCGGTCAACCGAGTGCACGACGTCGGCGTAGCGGGCAATCGCGCGGGCCTTGTTGGTCTGGACCGCCCCGACGAAGTGCCACCGCAGGGCGGCGCTGCCCACCGCGACCTTGTCGGCCGCCTCAGGATGACGGCTCTCGGCAACGTCACGCACCCCGAGTCGCGCCAAAGCAGCCACGTCGGAGCCGGGAAACGTCTTGGTGACCACCACCAGCGTGACGGAGGCCGGTTCCCGGCCGGCCGCACCGGCGGCCGCCGCGATGCGGTCACGGACGGCGGTCAGCCCCAGCCGCAGCTGCGCCGAGCGGGCCGTCATCGCGCCAGCGCGACGGTGCCCGCGAGCCGCCCCGAGAACCTGCCCTGCCGGCGGTAGGAGAAGAGGTCGTCGCTCTCGTATGTGCACCAGCGCCGCGCCGGCGTTGCGTCGACGACGTGGACTCCGGCGGTGGTCAGCTGGGCGGTGACGCCGGCCCCGATGTCGACGGCGGGGGTGCCCCACGACGTCGTGGACCTCGACGCCGGTACGGCACGGGTGACCTGGGCCTGGAGGGCCGCCGGCACCTCGTAGCAAGCGCCGCAGATCCGAGGACCCAGCCACGCCGAGATGTCCGTGGCGCCCAGGCGGTGCATAGCCGTCACCGTCGCCGAGACGACACCGGCGTGCAGTCCCCGCCGGCCGGCGTGCGCGACCGCCACCACTCGGGCACGAGCGTCGGCGAGCACCACGGGGACGCAGTCGGCCGCCCGGACGACCAGCGTGAGATCGCTGGCGGCGGTCACCAAGGCGTCGGCGACCGGAACCCGGTCGGGAGCAGACGAGAGCACCACGACACCGATCCCCGAAACCTGGCTCATCCGAGCCAGCCGACCCGGTGCCGTATCAAGACCTTCCGCCAGTGCCGCAAAGTTGCGAGTCACCCGATCGACCTCGTCACCGTTGCTGGTGCCGAGGTTCAGCGAGGACCAGGGGCCCTCGCTGACACCACCGTGACGGTCGGTGAAGGCGACTTCGACGGCGCCGACGGCGTCACGGAAGGCGAACACCTACTTCAAGAAGTCGGGGACGTCGAGGTCGTCGTCGTCGAAGCTGACCGGACGAGGCGGGCGCTGGTTCGGTGTCGCTGCGGTGGCACCGACGGGAACAGGCTCCCGCGGCCGTGCCGGCTCCGGACGCGGCATCCGCTCCGGTTCGCTGGGTGGGGAGCCCGGGGCGGACTCCTTCGGGTTCGCCGCCAGCGGTGGTTTTGCGCCGGCCACCGGACCCGGAGCCGCAGCCTTCCGCAGCACCGGGCGCCCCAGGTCGCGCCGTTTCGGTGTCCCGCCGTCGAAGCCGGCGGCGATGACGGTGACCCTCACCTCGTCGCCCAGCGCGTCGTCGATGACCGCCCCGAAGATGATGTTGGCCTCGGCGTGGGCCGCCTGGCTCACCAGCGCCGCGGCCTCGTTGATCTCGAAAAGCCCGAGGTCCGAACCGCCGGCGATGGAGAGCAGGACCCCGTGCGCCCCGTCGATCGAGGCCTCCAACAGCGGGCTGGACACCGCCATCTCGGCCGCCGCGACCGCCCGCTCGTCACCTCGCGCCGAGCCGATGCCCATCAGCGCCGAGCCCGCGTCCGACATCACCGACTTGACGTCGGCGAAGTCGAGGTTGATCAGCCCCGGCGTGGTGATCAGGTCGGTGATGCCCGAGACCCCCTGCAGGAGGACCTGGTCGGCCTGCTTGAAGGCGTCGAGCACGCTCACGCTGCGGTCGCTGATCGAGAGCAGCCGGTCGTTAGGGATCACGATGAGGGTGTCGACGTCTTCGCGCAGGGCCGCGATACCCTCCTCCGCCTGGTTGGCCCGGCGCCGACCCTCGAAGGCGAAGGGACGGGTGACGACCCCGATCGTGAGCGCCCCCAGCGAGCGGGCGATACGGGCCACGACCGGCGCCCCGCCGGTTCCGGTGCCGCCGCCCTCGCCGGCCGTCACGAACACCATGTCGGCGCCCTTCAGCACCTCCTCGATGTCGTCGGCGTGGTCCTCCGAGGCCCTGGCCCCAACGTCCGGGTCGGCCCCCGCGCCCAGACCACGGGTGAGTTCGCGGCCGATGTCGAGCTTGACGTCCGCGTCGCTCATCAGCAGGGCCTGGGCATCGGTGTTGATCGCGATGAACTCGACGCCCTTGAGACCGACCTCGATCATCCGGTTCACCGCGTTGACGCCGCCGCCACCGATGCCGACGACTTTGATAACCGCAAGGTAGTTCTGCGCTGCCACGACGCGCACCTCTCGTGAGTTGGTCACCGGAACCGCTGGGTTCGGCGCTGTGCGGTTGGACTTCGGGCGGGGAAGGCCGGCCTGCCGGATAACCTCACCCTGTAGTAGAGGGTTATAGTTATGTCAACCTGTCGACTGCGCAGCAACGTAGGTGCCGCAAGGGGCCGGGGCAAACAACTCGCGCGGTGTGTCGCGCTCTGGCAAAAACCCGTGCGGCCGGGACAGGTGCTGCGGGCAGTGGCACTAGGACGAGGTGGCGGGTTGGCCGGGCACGCTCACGTCGTAGACCCGGGCCTTGATGTCCAGCAGGGCCGCCAGCACGGCGGCCTTCTGGTCGGATGCGGCGGCACTGCCCCACCGGACCTGGTCCCCGTTGCGCAGCGCCAGCATGATCGAGTCCACACTGGACACCTCCACGTGGTCGACGCGGCGAGCGATGTCCGGCGCGAGCGAGGTCACCACCTCAGCCACCTGTGCGAGCGCCGCGGTGCGCGTGTCGGCCGCCAGGGAGTCCGTGCGCACCAGCGGGAGGCGGTCCGGCTTGTGCAGCCGGCGAAACAGCACGCCCCCGGCGTCCATCGCGACGAGGTGCCCGCCCTGGCGTACTGCGGCGACCGGTCTGCTTTCGACCACCTGGATGCGTACTCCGTTCGGCCAGGCCCTTGACACCGTCGCCACCGCCACTCCGGGAACCACCTCGACTCGCCGCTCGATCGCGGCGACATCGAGCCGCGCCAACGGGGTCCCCGGGGCGATGGCGGCCGCCTGCTCGACCCGGGCCGGGTCGAGGTGATCGGTTCCGACGACCCGGACGTCGCGCACGCCGAGCCACGTCGAGAACAGCACGACCCAGGTGGCGAACCCCACGACCGCCACGACCGCGAGCACGACCAGCCGCAGGAGCAGGCCGTCGAGACGCACCCTCCAGCTGTGGCGAGGAGTTCGGCTAGCCGCCCGTGCCGGGAAGTCAGCCACCTGCGCTCCCCCGCTCCAGCAGCCGGAGCCGGCGCAAGAGCTGCGGTCCGACATCGGTCACGTCACCCGCACCGAGCGTCAGCACCAGGTCTCCCGGCCGGGCCAGCTGCGCGAGAACGCCCGGCAGCTCGTCCAGATCAGGCTCGTACCGGACCACGGCAGGCGGCAGCCCCACCGCGTCCGCGACGAGGGCGCCGGTGACGGCGGTGTCGGGGTCCTCGCGGGCTGCGTAGACATCTGTGACCACCGCGACATCGGCCGCAGACAGGGCCTGCCCCATCGCGGCACCGAAGACCCGCGTGCGTGAGACCAGGTGCGGCTGGAAGCACACGACCACGCGGCCGTCGCCGGCGACCTGCCGGGCCGCGTCCAGGTCGGCGGTGATCTCGACGGGGTGGTGGGCGTAGGAGTCGAAGACGGTGACACCAGCGGCCCGACCCTTGCGCTCCATCCGCCGGCGGGTTCCGCTGAACTCCGCCATCCCTCCGGCCAGGTCGGCGAACTCATGGCCGATCAGCAGGCCCGCTCCGAGCGCGGCCAGCGCGTCCAGGACGAAGTGGCGGCCCGGCACCTGCAGCCGGAGCCGTCCCAGCGTCTTGCCGCCACGGAGCACGGTGACCTCCGACCCGCTGGCCGACAACCGCTCCTCGACCCCGCGCAGGTCGCTGCCGGGCCCGGTACCGGTGCGGGCCACGGTCAGGCCGCGGGCGGCCGCCCGGTCGGCCAGCGCGGCGGCACCCGGATCGTCGGCGCCGACCACCAGGAAGCCACCCGGGTCGATCCGCTCGAGGAAGGTCACGAAGGCCCTGCGGTACGCCCGCTCGGAGCCGTAGCTGTCGAGGTGGTCGGAGTCGACGTTGGGAACGACGGCGCCGTGCGGGCGATAGGCCAGGAACGAGCCGTCGCTCTCGTCGGCCTCGGCGACGAACAGCGCTCCGGAGCCGACGCGAGCGTTGTCCCCGGTGGCCGACAGGTCCGCCCCGATCGCGTACGACGGGTCGGCGCCGGCCGCTCGCAGCGCGACGGCGAGCAGCGCGGTCGTCGTGGTCTTTCCGTGGGTCCCCGCCACCGCGAGCACGGTGTGGCCGGCCATCACCGACACCATGGCAGCCGAGCGGGGCCACAACCGCAGCCCGGCCCGCCGCGCGGCGGTCACGTCGGGGTTGCCCTCACGGACGGCCGTCGAGACGACCACGGTGTCGACGCCTGCCACGTGGGCGCCGTCGTGGCCGACGTGGCACACCGCCCCGAGCGCCTTCAGCGACGCCAGCGTTGCGGAATCGCACGCGTCGCATCCGCTCACCGACACGCCCCGGGCGAGCAGGAGGCGGGCGATGCCCGACAGGCCGGCACCACCGATGCCGACCAGGTGCACGCGGCCCAGCCGCTGCGCCGGGGGCACCTGGTCCGGGAACGGGACGATCATGCCGCGACCCCGGCGGCCGCGAGCGCCATGGTGGCCAGCGAGGCCGCGGCGTCTCGCGGCAGCCTTCCCTCGGCCGCCCTCGACATGGCGCGCAGCCGGTCACCGTCGTGCAGCAGGTCCGGGACGGTCGCGGCGACCCACTGCGGCGACAGCGCCGCGTCGTCGACGAGCAAGGCTCCCCCTGCTGCGACCACAGGGGCGGCGTTGAGCGCCTGCTCACCGTTCCCGATCGGCAGCGGTACGAAGACCGCCGGCAGGCCCAGCGCCGCGACCTCGCTCACCGTGCTCGCCCCCGCCCGGCAGATCACCAGGTCGGCCGCCGCATAGGCCAGGTCGATCCGGGGCACGAACGGCACGACGACGTAGCGGGGCCCCCCGGGTAGGCCGGTCACCCGCACCTCGTTGTTGCGGCCGGCGATGTGCAGCACCTGCACCCCCCTGGCCGCCAGCGACTGCGCCGCTCCGGCGACCGCGGTGTTCAGCCGGGCGGCCCCTTGGGACCCGCCGGTCACCAGCAGCGTCGGCCGGTCGGCCGCGAGCCCGAAACCGGCCCGGCCGGGTGCCCGCAGCGCCGCCCGGTCGGCCTCGGCGACCAGCCGGCGCAGCGGGAGCCCGGTGAGCGTGGCGTGCGGCAACGAGGACCCGGGGAAGCTGGTGGCCACGTGGCAGGTCAGCCGGGCGCCGAGCCGGTTCGCCAGGCCAGGCAGCGCGTTCCCCTCGTGGACGACCAGGGGAATCCTTCGGCGGCGGGCCGCGAGGTAGGCCGGCACGCTGACATAGCCGCCGAAGCCGACCACGACGTCGGGCCGGACCCGGTCGAGCACCTCCAGGGCGGCTCGGACGGCGGTACGGACGCGGCCGGGGAGCCGCAGCAGGTCGGGTGTCGCCCGGCGCGGCAGCGGGACGGCAGGCACGAGCTCCAGCGTGAGCCCCGTCGGCGGGACCATCGTCGTCTCCAACCCCTGCGGGGTTCCGAGGCAGGTGACCTCCACGTTCGCCACCAACGCGCTCAGCGCCTCCGCCGTGGCGAGCATGGGCGCCACGTGACCAACGGTGCCGCCGCCCGCGAGCAGGACGCGCAGCGCCACGGTTACCGCCTCCGCACAGAGGCGAACGGGCGAACCCCGGCCAGTCGGCGGGGCCGGCGCCGAGACGTCAGCGCTGCCCGTGCTCCCGGTTCGGTCTTGGCGAAGGCGACCAGCATCCCCAGCGCAATCAGGGTCGGAAGCAGTGCCGACCCTCCGTACGAGACCAGCGGCAAGGGGATGCCGATGACCGGCAGCAGGCCCAGCACCATTCCGAGGTTGATGATGGCCTGCGACAGCAACCAGACCGTGATGCCGGCGCTGGCGTAGCGCACGAACGGTTCCCGGGTGCGGGCTGCGATACGAAGGCCGGTGTAGGCCAGCAGCATGAACAGCCCGAGCACGACCAGCGTCCCGAACAGCCCCAGCTCCTCCCCGATCACGGCGAAGATGAAGTCGGTGTGCGCCTCGGGCAGCGATCCCCACTTCTGCCGGCTGGCGCCGAGGCCGACCCCCCAGAACTGACCCGTGGCGAGGGCGAAGAAGCCGTGCGCCGCCTGCCACCCGTCCCCCTGCAGGTTGGCGAAGGGGTCGAGGAACGTCGCCAGCCGCTTGACCCGCTCCGGGTCGGTGCTGGCCAGCCAGGCCAGCAGTCCCGAGACCGTGAGCAGTGCGCCGACGAACAGCCGCGCCGGTGCGCCGACCACCCACAACATGCCGAGGATGACCGCGAACATCACCAGCGCGGTACCGAGGTCGTGCTGGCCCACTACGAGCAGCGTGACGAACGCGGTGACCGGCACCATCGGGACCAGCAGGTGTTTCCAGTCGCCGAGCAACCTGTCCTTGCGGGCATAGAGATCGGCGGCCCAGACCACCATCGCCAGCTTCGCCAGCTCCGAGGGCTGGATGGTCACCGGCCCGCCGAACGACAGCCAGTTCTGGTTGCCGTTGACGCTGATCCCGATGCCCGGGACGTAGGTCAGCACGATCAGCGCGACCGAGCCGACCAGCACCGGGTAGGCGAACCACCGCATCACCCGCACCGGCAGGTACGAGACCGTCCAGGCCAGCGGCGCCCCCACCCCCACCCACAGGGCCTGCTTGGCGAAGACGTGGTAGGAGTTGCCGTACTGCTCGTACGACACGACCGAGCTGGCCGACAGCACCATGACGAGTCCGAGCGCGAGCAGCAGCGCGGTGACGCCGATCACCAGGTGGTACGACGTCAACGGCCGGTCCAGGCCGCCGCGCAGCGTTGCGACCCATCCGGCGCGGTCGGCCACGGCCTCGGGGCGGCGCTGCGAGGTGGCGGTGCTCACCGCGTGGAGTTCCCTTCCGGTCGCCGACTCCCGTGCCGCGCGACGGCGGCGGCAAAGGCGTCGCCGCGGGCGCCGTAGTTCACGAACATGTCCTGGGACGCGCAGCCTGGGGCCATCAGCACCGTGTCCCCGGAGCGGGACAGGCGAGCGGCCGCGTCGACGACACGGTCCATGACGGTGCCAGTCTCGCGGCCCTCGACCACCACCACCGGTACATCGGGTGCGTGTCGTGCGAGCGCGTCGGCGAGCAGCCTCCGGTCGGCGCCGAGCAGGACGACCCCGCGCAGTCGGTCGCGCACGGCCGGAACCAGCTCGTCGAACCGAGCCCCCTTCGCCAACCCACCGGCCACCCACACCACCGGTGCGAAGCCGCGAAGCGATGCCAGGGCGGCGTGCGGGTTCGTGGCCTTGGAGTCGTCCACGTACGAGACCCCGGCGATGGTTGCCACCAGCTGGATGCGGTGCGGGTCCGAGACGTGGGCTCGCAGCCCCGCCCGCACGGCCGCCGGTGGCACCCCGTACGCCCGTGCCAGCGCCGCGGCGGCGAGCGCGTTCGCGACGTTGTGCGGAGCGGGGGCAGCGATGTCGGCAAGCTCCGCCAGCGGGTGTCCGTCGCCTCGTCCGGCGATGTCGAAGGCACGGTCGACCAGCACGTCGTCGACCACTCCCAAGGCTCCCAGGGGAGGTGGCGCCAGCGTGAATCCCACGCGGCGGCAGCCCGGCATCGTGCCCGCCTGCTCTGCGAGCCTTGCCGTGACGTCGTCGTCGGAGTTGTAGATCGCCGCCCGCCGAACGCCTCGATAGATCCGGCCCTTGTCACCGATGTACTCCGGCAGCGCCCCGTCGTACCAGTCCAGGTGGTCGGTCGCGACGTTGAGGAGGGCGGCCGCCTCCGGTGACACGGTGAGGGACCAGTGCAGCTGGAAGCTGGACAGCTCCACTGCGAGCACGTCCAGTCGGCGGCCGGTCACCGCGGTCGTCACCGGGTCGCCGACGTTGCCGACCGCCGCGCTCGCGAGCCCGGCGGCTGCCAGTACCGACGCCAGCATCCGTACCGTCGTCGTCTTGCCGTTTGTTCCGGTGACGCACAGCCACGCCGCCGCGTCCTCCCCGCGGAGCCGCCACGCCAGCTCCACCTCGCTCCACACCGGGACGCCGTCGGCTCGCGCGGCGACGACCAGCGGAGCCCGCGGCCTCCACCCCGGCGAGACGACGAGAGCGGAGGTGCCCGGCGGCAGCGTCGCCGCCGCCTCCGCACCCAGCCGGACCCGGGCGCCGAGTTCCTCGAGGGACCCGGCCCGGCGCAGACTGCCGGCGTCGGCACGCTCGTCGACGACCATTACGCGGGCGCCCCGGTCCAGCAGTGCCGAGGCGGCCGCCGCTCCCGAGATCCCGAGCCCGGCGACGACCACGGCGGCGCCTTCCCACCTCACGTGCCGGCCACCCACTCCGCGTAGAAGACGCCGAGGCCGCCGGCGACGCACAACCCGCACACGATCCAGAAGCGGATGACGATCGTCACCTCCGCCCAGCCCTTGAGCTCGAAGTGGTGATGCAGCGGCGCCATCCGGAACAGCCGCTTGCCCTTGGTGGCCTTGAACCAGCCGACCTGGGCGATCACCGAAAGCGTGATGATGACGAACAGCCCGCCCACGACCAGCAGCAGCAGGTCGGTGCGGGTCATGACGGCCAGGCCGGCCATGGCGCCGCCGAGGGCGAGCGAACCGGTGTCGCCGAGGATGATCTTGGCCGGGGCCGCGTTCCACCACAAGAAGCCGAAGCAGGCGCCGGTGAGCGCCGCCGCGACCACCGCCAGGTCCAGCGGGTCGCGCACCTCATAGCACTTCGGGCCCGGGTTGTACTCACAGAACTGGTTGTTCTGCCAGATGTTCACCAGCGTGTACGCGGCGAACACCATCACCGAGGCCCCGGTGGCCAGCCCGTCCAGGCCGTCGGCGAGGTTCACGCCGTTGCTGGTGCCGGCCACCATGACCAGCACCCAGCCGAGGACGAGGACCGTCGGGAGCTGCCATCCGGGGAGGTCGCGTGTGAACGAGATCGCCGACGAGATCGGGGTGCGTCCGGTCGAGTCCGCGAAGTGGAGCGCCAGCCAGGCGAAGAGCAAGGCGATGACGGTCTGGCCCGCTGCCTTCGTTTTGCTGCGCAGGCCCAGGCTGCGCTGCTTGGAGATCTTGATGTAGTCGTCGAGGAACCCGACGATGCCCATGCCGGTGAACAGCAGGAGCAGCAACAACGCCGACACCGAGGGTGTGGTCGCGGTGAGGAGCTTCGCCAGGGCGTAGCCCACCAGGACCGACACCATGATGACGAGGCCGCCCATCGTCGGGGTCCCCCGCTTGGTGTGGTGCGACGTCGGCCCGTCGTCGCGGATCAGCTGCCCGTAGCCCTTAGCGACCAGCACCGAGATCGCGAGCCGGGTGCCGAGCAGCGTGCCGAGCAGCGCGATGGCGCCGCCGAACAGAATCGTCTTCATCGCGAGCCGGTCTCGTCGCCCAGCAGGGCGGCGGCCACACTTTCGAGCCCGACGGCTCGCGACGCCTTGACCAGCACGACGTCGTGTGGCTGCACGTGCTGGTCCAACCAGGTGACGGCAGCGCCGGTGTCGGGAACCAGCACCGAGGCGGTGGAGGTGTGCTCTCGGCTGGCACCTCGGTGCAGCGCCCCCGCCTGCTCTCCCACGACCAAGACGAGGTCGACACCGAGCCGGGCAGCCAGCCGCCCGGTTGCGTCGTGTTGGGCCTCCGAGGAGTCCCCCAGCTCGAGCATCTGACCGAGGACGGCGATCGAGCGTCCCGTCGCCGCCTGGTCGGTGACCGCGACGAGCGTGCGCAGCGCGGCCCGGACCGAGTCCGGGTTGGCGTTGTACGCGTCGTTGAGGACGACGACGCCGTCGGAGCGCTCGCGCCGCTCCATCCGCCACCGGGAGGTAGCGGTCGCACTCGAGAGGGCCGCGGCGACGTCGTCCAGCCGCATCCCCGCCAACAACGCGACTGCGGCGGCCGCGGCGGCGTTGCCGGCCGCGTGTTCGCCGAGCAGAGCCAGTGCAACCTCGACCGTGTCCGCCTCGTACCGCAGGGTGAACCGGGGGCGCCCGTGCGGATCGAGTCGCAGGCCGGTGATCGAGACGTCTGCGCCTGCGTTGGCGCCGAATGTGAAGACGCGAGCCGCGGTGCGGCCGGCCATCGCGTTCACCATCGGGTCGTCGCAGTTCAAGACGGCGGTCCCGGCGGCGGGCAGTGCCTCGACCAGCTCGCCCTTGGCCGCGGCGATGGCCTCCCGGCTGCCGAACTCGCCCAGATGGGCGACGCCGACGTTGAGGACGACGCCGACACGAGGTTGCGCGATCCCACACAGGTAGGCCACGTGGCCGCGGGAGCGGGCGCCCATCTCGACGACGAGATGCCGGGTGCCGGGGGTCGCGGTCAAGACGGTCAGCGGGACGCCGAGCTCGTTGTTGTACGAGCCCGCCGCCGCAACGGTGTCACCGCTGCGGGCCAGGACGTGGCGCAGCATGTCCTTTGTCCCCGTCTTGCCCTGGGACCCGGTGATGCCGACCGCGTTGCAGCCGCTCAGCCGGGCTCGCACGGCCGCGGCGAGACGGCCCAGTGCCGTCACGCTGTCGGGCACGACAACCGCGGGCACCCCGACGGCCCGGCCGGTGAGGCAGGCGGTCGCGCCGGCGTGGATCGCGGCGGCGGCGAAGTCGTGGCCGTCCGCGTGCTCGCCGCGCACCGCCACGAACAACCCGCCGGGTGGAACCGTGCGTGAGTCGATCGACGCGGGAGCGCTCACCTGCAACCCTGGGTCGGCGTCGGCCACCAGCCCGCCGGTCACGTCGGCGATCTGCGACAGCGGCATCGAGATCATGGCGAGGGAACCAACCGTTCCAGCGCGTCCCTGAGCACCGTCCGGTCGTCGAACGGGTAGGCGTGGTCGCCCACCTCCTGGGTGGCCTCGTGGCCCTTGCCGGCCACGAGCACGCAGTCGCCCGGGCCGGCCAAGCCGGCCGCGTGCTCGATCGCGGTCGCACGGTCGGGGATCTCGGTGACGACAGCCCGGCCGGTGCGGGCCCCGCCCAGCAGCGCCGCACGGATCGCGGCGGCATCCTCGCCGCGAGGGTTGTCGTCGGTGACCACGACGACGTCGGCTCGTTCGGAGGCGATCCGGCCCATGGCTGGGCGCTTGGTCCGGTCCCGGTTGCCTCCGGCGCCCAGGACCACGATCACCCGTCCGGACGTCACCGGGCGGAGCGCGTCGAGGACCGCGGCCAGCGCCTCCGGCTTGTGTGCGTAGTCGACGAGCGCGCTGAAGCGCTGGCCGGCGTCCACCCGCTGCATCCGACCGGGGACCCCGGGCGCACGCGCGATCCCGCCGACCACCTCTTCCAGCGGCAGCCCGAGCTCTCCCAGCGCCGCAATGGCCGCGAGCGCGTTTGCCACGTTGAACCCACCTGGCAGTGGCACGGACGCGGGGAGCCGGCGGTCCCCGGGAGCGCAGACGGTGAACCGGGAGCCGATGGCTGTGGGCGAGGCGTCGCTCACCCGCCAGTCCGCCGCGGCGCCGGCGGCGGAGAACCCGGCCATGGGTACCCGGAGCCGGCTTGCGAGGCGGCGACCGAAACGGTCGTCGACGTTGACCACGGCCCGGTCGGCGGACGCCGGTTCGAACAGTGCCGCCTTGGCCGCGAAGTAGTTTTCGAAGGTCTTGTGGAAGTCGAGGTGGTCGTGGCCGAGGTTGAGGAAGGTCGCCACATCGAAGCGGACGCCGGCGACCCGCTGCTGGACCAGAGCGTGGCTGGAGACCTCCATCGCGCAGACGTCGACGCCGTGCTCGACCATCACCGCCAGCAGGGCATGCAGGTCGGGGGCCTCCGGGGTGGTGAGCGCGGAGGCGACCGGCCGGCCATCCAGCCGTGTCCCGGTGGTTCCGACGACCGCCGCCGTCAGGTCGCATCCATGGACGCCTGCCTCGGCAAGGTGGGCGGTGGTGGTCTTGCCCTGGGTGCCCGTGAACCCGAGCAGCCTCAGCTGCTCGGCGGGCCTGCCGTAGACGAGCGCGGACACGGCGCCGAGCACCAGCCTTGGCGTTTCCGCCACCAGCACCGGGACACCGGCAGCGGCGGCCAGCTCCCGACCTCCCGGGTCGGTGAGGATCGCCACGGCACCGGCCCGCACCGCGGCGGTGCTGAAGCGAACACCGTGCGTCGTCCGCCCCGGCAGCGCGCAGTACAGGTCCCCCGGGCGCACCCGCGACGAGTCGAGACTGACACCGGTGACCATGCCGGGACCGGGGTCGGGCAGCGAAGCGACGGCCGCCACCGCACCCAGCGAGACCGGTTCGACCCGGCGCGGACGCGACTCGACTCCCCCGGGCGAGGCATCGCTCACTGAGATCTCCGGTCGGTTGTCAGGGATCCTGCCGGCTACGCGGACACGCTTGGAACCTGGCCGTCCGGCTCCCGCCGAGGCTACCCGCGCTCACCACGTAAGGGGCTCCTTGGGGGGCTGTTTGGAGCCGGTCGGCGGGATCCCGTAGCGCTGCAGCAGCATCGACATGATGTCGTGGAAGACCGGCGCCGCGGCCGTCCCCCCGAAGCTGCCGTCACGGGGTCGGTCGAGCACCACGTACGTCATGAACCGGGGAGCGTCGGCCGGAGCGAACCCGGCGAACGAGATCGTGCGCTGGCCCTGGACGTAGCGCCCGGTGATCGGGTCCACCCGCTGGGCGGTGCCGGTCTTGCCCGCGACGAGGTAGCCGGGGATAGCCGCCAGCGGCGCCGTGCCATCACTGGTGGTCACGGCCTCCATCATCTTGGTCACCATCGCCGCCGCGTGCTTGCTGATCACACGGTGTGTGGAGGGTGGCGGTGCGGGTCGCACCGACCCGTCCGGCTGGAGGTAGCCGGACACCACCGTCGGCTGCACGTACCTCCCGCCGTTGGCGACGGCGGCGATGGCGGCGCCCATCTGGGTCACGGTGACCGACAGGCCCTGGCCGAAGGCTATGGTGGCATGGTTGATGTCGGCCCAGTCCTGCGGCGGCGCCAGCAGGCCACCGGACTCCCCGGGCAGTCCGACCCCGGTCGGCGCCCCGAGCCCGAACGACCGCAGGTAGCCCGACAGCCGCTGGTCGCTGATGCGCCGTGAGGCGAGGATCGTGCCGAGGTTGGAGGACTTCGCCACCACTCCCGCGGCGGTCAGGTGGAGCGTGCCGTGCGACCAGTCGTCGTAGATCTGGTGGCCGTCGATGCGCAGCGTAGGGGGAACGGCGATGCGGGTGCGGGGCGTGACCCGCCCAGCGTCGGTGAGCGCGGAGAACGTCAGGACCTTTTCGACGCTTCCCGGTTCGTAGACGGTCTGCACCCCGTTGATGGTGAGCTGGCTCGGCTGGAGCGCCCCGCCGGTGTGGTTGGGGTCAAAGCTCGGGACCTGGGAGAACTGGACGATCTGGCCCGACGACACGTCGATGGTGATTGCGGCGCCCCAGTCCGACCGTGTGCTCAGCACCGCTTGTCGGAGCCGCCGGTCGGCGTACCACTGCGCGTCCCGGTCGATCGTGGTCTGCAGCCCGATCCCGGGTTGTGGCTGCACCACCGAGGCGCTCGCCAGCGGGATGCGTTCCCCGGCCGGCGAAACCTCGTACGTCGCGTGCCCGTCGGTCCCCGAAAGCGTGCTGTCGTACTGGTACTCGAGACCCGACAGGCCGGAACCGTCGTCGCCGACGATCCCCACCAGGTTGGCGGCGACGTCGCCGCCGGGATAGGTCCGCAAGGGATCACGCTCGGTGAACACCCCGGGCAGACCCGCCGTCTGCAGCGCGGCCATGGCCGCGTCCGCTCGCCACACGGGCACGTGCCGCTGGAGGTAGACGAAGCGGGTGTTCGAGGTCCGCAAGCGGGCCACGGTGGAGAAGTAGTCCAGGCGCAGGTGCTTGGTGAGGATCGCCGCGATGGCCGGCGCGTTGGCCGACGTCATCGTCGGGTCGGCCGTCAGGGCGACGGCGTCGATGCTGGAGGCGAGCTCGACCCCGAAGCGGTCGGTGATCCCCCCCCGTTCGGCGTGCAGCGTAACGGCCTGCGAGCCCTCGCTGGTGGCCATGGCGGCGTACGCGTTGGCGTCGAGCCCCTGAAGCTGGAACAGCCGGGCCGCGAACAGCGAGAGCACGAAGGCGATGACCAGCAGGCACACCCGCAACCGGAACGCGCTGCGCCGTTCCCGGCGCCGCAGGCTCACCCCTGGCCCCCTCGGACCGGCCCGCTCCTGCGAGGCGGTGTCAGAGGCTTCGACTGCTGCGGAGTCGGCTCGGGTACGAGGGTGGAACCGGCCGGGCCGGGTCCGGGCGGCGCCGGGGTGGGGGTACCGACGACCTTGCCGGTGGCGAGGTCGAGGAAGACCGGATTGAGGTTGGGCACCATGCCTTGGGCCTGGGCGACCTGCGCCAGGTGCTCCGGGCTGCCCAACCGGTCCACCTCCAGCTGCAGCTTCTGCTGGCGGACGTGCAGGTGGTCGGCGCGAGCGGTGAGCTGCGCCAGCTCGAATGCGGTGTTCTGCATCGCGATGTTCACCAACAACAGCCCGACCAGGCCGGCCGCCATGAGTGCCATTACGGTCGCGGGGAAGGCCCGGGAACGACGGGTCGGCGACCGCTCGGGGACGACGGCGAGCTTGGTCCGGGCAGGTAGCGGAGCCGAGTTGCCGCGCGTGGGCTCCCGGCGGCCGATCACCGAGCTCATGCCGCTGCCCGGACCCGCTCGGCGGCACGTAACCGCGCCGATCTCGCTCTCGGGTTGCGTGCGACCTCCTCGGCCGTCGCCTTCTCGGCCCCCCTCGTGAGCAGGCGCAGCTCCGGCTGGGCCAGTGCCGAGACCAGAGGGAGGTCGGCCGGGATGTCAGGACGCGACCGTGAGACCAGCTCGCGTTTCACCAGTCGATCCTCGAGGGAGTGGTATGCGAGCACGACGATCCGACCTCCGACGCAGACCCAGCCGATGGCGGCGGGCAGCGCCGTCCCCAGCGCCGTCAGCTCGGCGTTGACCTCGATCCGCAGCGCCTGGAAGGTGCGCTTGGCCGGATGGCCACCTCGACGCCGAGCGGCAGCCGGCACCGCCGCCCGAATCACGTCCACCAGCTGTGCGCTGCTGGTGAGAGGGCGCGACCTGCGAGCCCGCACGACACCGGCCGCGATCTGTCGGGAGAACCTCTCCTCGCCGTACCGCCACAGCACCTCGGCCAGTCGCAGCTCGTCGTAGTCGTTGAGGATGTCGGCCGCGGTGCCCCCACCGCTCTGGTCCATCCGCATGTCGAGCGGCACATCGGTCGCGTAGGAGAAGCCACGCGACGCGGCGTCCACCTGCAGCGAGGACAGCCCCAGGTCGAAGAGCATCGCGTCCACTTCACCGGCTCCGAGCTCCGTCAGCGCCTGGTCCAGCCGCTCGAAGCTCGTGGCCAGCAGCGTCGTCCGTCCCGCGAAGCGGCGCAGGCGCTCTTCCGCCAGCTGCAACGCCTGCTGATCTCGGTCGATGCCGATGAGACGAGCGTTCGGGCAGCGGTCGAGGACGGCCTCGGCATGGCCGGCGAGACCGAGCGTCGCATCGACGAACACCGAGCCGCCCACCTGCAGGGCAGGCTCGACCAACGAGACCACCCGCTCGACCAACACCGGCACATGCCCTGCCGAGCTCATCGGTGTGCTCAGCCAACCCATCTGCTGCAGAGCGTCAGCGCCACCACCAGCGCGGTCGAGGCACCCAGCGAGAACAACACGACCGCCGCTCCCTCTCGCACCTCGTCACGCACCCGCTTCCCGGCGTACGCGTGGGCACCCACCCGGGCGGCCGGCGTCGGAAGCCCGCACCGGCCCCTCTTGTCCTGCCTGTCTCGAGCACAGTTCTGCGCTGCCCCGACGCTCATGGTGTCGACCCCTGTCCTGTCCGCACTGCTGCGACGTCCCTGCCCGGCCCGGTGCGGTTTCGTCCGGCCAGGGCTCCGTCCGCGCTCGGCTGGTCGTCTGGCGCCGGGGAAGGTGCGTCAGAGGACGGCAGGGAGCGGAGCGGAGACCTCGCCGTACGACGGCCGGGTCCGGCACCTCGCACGATCAGAGCAACCCCGGCATCACCTCCTCGGACATGGCGGCGAAGGCGTCCTCCTGCTCGGCGGAGTAGCGAGTCCACGCCGAGGCCTCCCAGATCTCCACCCGGTCCATCGCCCCGATCACCACGCAGTCGCGGTCCAGCCGGGCGTACTCGCGCAACACCGGCGGGATCGTGATGCGCCCCTGCTTGTCGGGGACCTCGTCGGAGGCACCGGAGAACAAGATGCGCAAGAAGTCGCGGGGGGCCTTGGAGGTGAACGACGTCTTGCTGGCACTGGCCGCGAACTCCTGGAAGCCGGCTCGGGTCCACACGTAGAGGCAGCGGTCCTGGCCCTTGGTGATCACCAGGCCTCCCTGCAGCTCGTCACGGAACTTCGCGGGCAAGAAGAGGCGGCCCTTCTCGTCCAGGCGTGGCGTGTGGGTGCCCAGGAACACGCCATCCCACCTCCTGCTCCTCCACTGCGCGCCACATTACTCCACATTGCTCCTCCGTCAATGACATCGGCACCACGGATCGGGTGGCGCGAGCGCAACTGGTTGCCGCATCGTTATCTCGAGTGCTGTCCCGGCTTGGCTTCGGCTGAGAGGATCGGTAGCGATCACGCCCGGGCAGGCACTGACAGGAGGACCGGTGACGACGACCAGCGAGCCGGGCGGCCAGGGCGGACGGGGAGACCTCGATGCGCTGGCCGATGCGAGCCGACGGATCGCGCGCAACGTCGAAGCCGTCATCGAGGGCAAGCACGAAGTCGTCCGCGCCGTCATCACCGTGCTGCTCGCCGGTGGTCACGTGCTGATCGAGGACGTGCCCGGGGTCGGCAAGACCATGCTCAGCAAGGCGCTGGCGCGCTCCATCGACGGGACGGTTCGGCGAATCCAGTTCACGCCGGACCTGCTGCCGAGCGACGTCACGGGTGTCTCCATCTACAACCAGGAGACGCACAGCTTCGAGTTCCGGCCCGGTGGGATCTTCGCCAACATCGTGGTCGGGGACGAGATCAACCGCGCCTCACCCAAGACCCAGTCGGCGCTGCTGGAGTGCATGGAGGAGCACCAGGTCACCGTCGACAACACGACGTACGAGCTGGACGAGCCCTTCATGGTGATCGCGACCCAGAACCCGATCGAGATGGAAGGCACCTATCCGCTCCCCGAGGCGCAGCGAGACCGCTTCATGGCCCGGATCTCGATGGGGTACCCGGTTCAGGCGGCGGAGATGGCGATGTTGGACTCGCACGCCGAGTCCGACCCGCTGGCCGATCTGGGCCCGGTCACCACCACCGCGGAGGTGGCCAAGCTGGCCGCGGTCGTGCGCCACGTTTTCGTCTCGCCGGCCGTGCAGCGCTACGCCGTGAACTTGACGACCGCGACCCGCTCCTCCCCGGAGCTGCGCCTGGGAGCGTCGCCACGGGCCACCTTGCACCTTGTCCGGGCAGCCAAGGCCGCCGCGGCGCTCGACGGCCGCGACTACGTGCTGCCGGACGACGTCCAGCGGCTGGTCCAGGCGGTGCTCGGCCACCGGCTGCTGCTCACAGCGGAGGCGGCCATGGGCGGTCGACGTTCGGACGCCGTTCTCGCCGCCCTCGTGGCAACGATCCCGGTACCCGACACCAGCGGTGGGACGCTTGGCCGCGGCGGTGCGGGCTGACATGCGCGAGGCCCTGTCAGCACTCACCACCCGCGGGCGTGCCTTCCTGGCGGCCGGAGTGACGATCGCGCTGTGCGCGTTCGTGCTCGGTTTCGACGCCCTGCTGCGCGTCGGCGTGCTGGCGATGACCCTGCCCCTTCTCACCGCGCTGCTGGTCAGCCGGGCCCGCTACCGGCTGCGAGCCACCCGCGCGGTGTCCCCGACCCGGGTCAACGCGGGGCAACCCGCCAGGGTCACGCTGCAGCTGGGCAACGAGGGCGCCATGCCGATGGGGCTGCTGCTGCTCGAGGACCATGTCCCCTACGTCCTCGGCACCCGGGCCCGCTTCCTGCTCGACCACGCGGGGCCGCGATGGCACCAGGAGGTCTCGTACACCGTGCGCTCGGAGCTGCGCGGACGCTACGACATCGGCCCGCTGTCGATCCGGGTGTCGGACCCCTTCGGGCTGATCGAGTTGGTGCGCGGCTTCCACAACACCACGTCGGTCGTCGTCATCCCCCAGGTCCACCCGCTGCCGTCGATCAACGTGACCGGGGAGTGGTCGGGCACCGGCGAGAACCGGCCGCGAGCCTTCGCGATGGGCAGCGCCGAGGACGTCACGGTGCGCGAGTACCGGCGCGGCGACGATCTGCGCCGGGTGCACTGGCCGAGCAGCGCTCGGGTCGGCGAGCTCATGGTCCGTCGCGAGGAGCAGCCGTGGCAGAGCCGCGGCACGATCCTGCTCGACTCGCGGGCCCTCACGCACCGAGGGTCGGGGCCGGCCTCGTCACTGGAGTGGGCGATCTCGATGGCGGCGTCGGTTGCGGTGCACCTTGCCCAGGCCGGCTTCGCGGTGCGGCTGGTCACCGACCGCCCCGACGTCGAAGCCAACGCCTGGCACGACCGCTCGATGAGTGCCGTCGGCCAGGCGGGTCCGCTGCTGGACGAGCTGGCGGTGCTCACCAGGTCCTCCTGCTCGACGCTGTCCGATGCGGTGGATGCTCTGGTCGGCCAGTCCGGGCTGGTGGTCGCGTTGCTGGGACGCCTCCAGGGGTCCGACCTGAGCGACCTCTCCCGGGTGTCGCCGTACGGCAGCAGGCTGCTCGGCATCGTCCTGGACACCGAGCAATGGGGTGCTCCCGACCGGGTCACCGGACCGGCCGGCAGCGCCGACACCATGGCGGGCATGCTCGCCAGCAACGGGTGGCTGGCGACGACCGCGGGTCCCGGGGACACTGCGGCCGGGGTGTGGGGTCGCTTGGGAGCCCTGTCCCGGCACGGTGGTGCGCACGAGGCGCCTGCCCGGCTCGAGCCGGAGCCGGCGGCGGTGGCCGGTTCGACGGGAGGACACCGGTGATCCGACGGTTCTGGTCCGAGCAGGTCAGGATCACGTGCTGGGCGTTGCTGGCGACGCTCGGGGCCGCGGTCATGCTCGCTCCGTTGGTGGAGAAGCTGACGTACCTGTGGCACGGAGCCGTCGGAGGGCTGCTCATCGTGCTCGTAGGTGCGGTGCTGCGAGCCCGCCGCGCGCCCCGGGCGCTGACGATCCTCGCGCAGCTGGTCATCTTGGTGGAGCTGTGCCTGGTGGTCTACGCGCAGCGACAGCTCGCCTTCCACGTCCTCCCCACTCGCGGCGCCTTCGTCGCCCTCGCCCACCGCTTCGCCGAGTTCAAGGACCTCACGAATCGTTACGCGGCACCGGTGCCGGACAACCCGGACCTCACGATGGCGCTGGCCATCTTCGTGCTCGCCCTGGCCCTCGTGGTCGACGCGGTCGCCGTCACCTGGCGCCGGGTGCCGCTGACCGGCCTGCTGTTCCTCGGGATCTACATGGTCCCGGTTGCCCTGCTCGGTGGCGCGGTCAGCATGTTCGTCTTCATCCCGGCAGCCGCCGGTTTCGTGTTCTTGCTGGCGGCCGACGAACGCGAGCGCCTGACGCACTGGGGTCGTCAGATCAGCGCCGCCGGCTCGGTTTGGGAGGACCCGGCCGAGGAGGTGTACCAGGGGGGCATCCGCAGCACCGGGCGGCGCATCGGGCTGGGAGCTGTGGCCGCCGCCGTCGTGGTGCCGATCATCGTTCCGACGCTGTCGCCTCACTACTTCGGTCACAGCAGCACTGGCGGCGGTGCGGGCTCCGGCGACGGGCCGACCCGCGTCACCAACCCGGTGCTCGACCTGAAGCGGAACCTGACCTCCCAGAGCGACGCGGTCATGATGACCTTCAGCACCGACCAGCCGGACCCGGGCTATTTCCGGCTGGCCTCGCTCGATGAGTTCACCGGGACCGTGTGGCAGCCCGGCACCCGCCCCAGCGCCGAGGCGGTGACCAGCACCGGCCCGTTGCCTCTGGTGCCCGGGTTGACCTCAACCGTCCCCCGCTCGATCTATCACTACGACGTGCAGGTCACCGACTCCTTGCAGTCGACGTGGTTGCCGCTGGTCTACGCCCCGACGGTCATCAGCTCCGCTCAGCGCTGGAACGTCGACCAGGCCACATTGGACGCGATCGCCACCGCGGACGGGCAGACCACGTCGGGAGTTCGCTACTCGTTCACCTCGTCGGTGCCGCGGCCTACGGCCAGGCTGCTGCGCTCCGCCGGCCGCCTCCCGGCGGGTGTCGCGGCGCTCACCGCGCTTCCCAGCGGGCTGCCGCCGGTGATCGCCGAGCGCGCCCGCGAGGTCACGGCCGGCGCGACCAACGCCTTCGACCAGGCCGAAGCCCTCCAGTCATGGTTCCGCACGCGCGGTGGCTTCCGGTACTCGTTGCAGGCAGCTCCCGGCAACGGGCTCTCGACGATCGAGGCGTTCTTGACCACCGACCGCGTCGGCTACTGCGAGCAGTTCGCCAGCGCCATGGCTTTGATGGCCCGGTCGCTCGGCATCCCCGCACGGGTGGTCGTCGGATTCCTCCACGCCGAACAGGTCGGCGGACGCTACGTCTACCGCGGCACCGATATGCATTCGTGGCCGGAGCTCTATTTCGCCGGCGTGGGCTGGGTGCGCTTCGAGCCCACTCCGGCAGTCCGTACCGGCAGCGCTCCGAGCTACGGTGCCGGCAGCCAGGTCGGAGGCTCACCGTCGAGCTCGCCCAGCCCCGACCGCAAGAACGCCGCCCTGGAGCAGCTGAACGGGGTCACGGCGTCGCCGGCACCGGGCGGTGCTGGCGGCGGCAGGTCGACACCTTGGACCGGTGGGCTGGGCCTCGCGGGAGGAGCCGGGCTGCTGCTCCTGCTCGCCGCCGCCCCCCGGCTGCTCCGAAGCCAGGTCAGCCGCCGCCGGTGGGGCCGGGCTCGTTCACGGGCCGCAACGGCCGAGGCCGCCTGGGCGGAGCTTCGCGACACGGTGCTCGACCTGCGCCTGCAGTGGGATGCCGGAGCGACCCCGCGCGGCATGGGTCGGCAGTTGCGTTCGCTGCTTCCGCCCAGCACCGACGTCGTCCGCGGCCTGAACCGCATCGTGCTCGCGGTGGAGCAGGCCCGCTACGCGCGCGGGGTCCGAGACGGCGAGGCGCTGGCGGAAGACGTCGCCACGCTCACCGCGGCGCTGGCCTCCACCCGCTCGGCTCGATCGCGCTGGGTCGCGCGCTGGATGCCGGCGTCGCTGCTGCACGCGCGCTGGGTGTCGCGGCACCCAACCACGAAGCGGCAGGCCGCAGCCGACGGGCTGGTGACGGTCGCAGAGTAGCCAGGAGGCAGCCAGGCGGGTCAGCCGTCGCCGTCGCGGCGACGGCGCCACCGCTCCTCCATGCGCTCCATGAACGAGGTGGAGGTGCGGCTCGGCGTCGACGTGCGGCGCGACGAGGCCGACTCGGCGGGTGTGCCGGTGCCGACGGACCGGCGCCACGACATGATGAACACGTACGCGGTACCCAACATGACCAGGAACCCGGAAACTGCCACGGCGGTCCTCGCAAAGACCGCACCCGCCATGAGCAGGGCCACTCCGGCGGCAAACCCGACGGCAGCCAGGAGGGCACGACGACGGCTGCGGGCCTGCAGCGTCGAGCCGCGCAGCGCGGACGCAAACTTCGGGTCCTCCGCCGCGAGCGCCTGCTCCATCTGCTGAAGCAGCCGCTGCTCTTCCTCCGACAGCGGCAACGTATCCCTCCCGGGCCGGACCTCAGGCAGGTCGAATGCCTCGGTTTGCTCAGTCTAGGCATGCCCCGAACATCAGGAAACCCGAGAAGCCAACTTCGCTCGGCAACCTGCTTGGGTCCCGGGCGCGTCCAAGGGACAACCCGCCGTAGCCGACCGGTCTGTTCTGGCGGGCACTACGATGAGCGCGCGTTGCGACAAGCGGCGGGCGCGGGAGGCGAACGGTGAACATGAGGCGAGCTGCGTCAGTGCTGCTGGCGATGATGGTCACGGCCCCGTTGGCGACCACCGCCACGGCGACCGCCGCGGCTCCCTCCGCGGCCGGACCGGGTGCGGTGTCGGCGCACGGGCACGGCAAGGGTGCGCCGTTCCACCCGCGGCAACGCTTCGCGCGGGAGTTCACCCGCCGTGGCGACAGCGACGCGTCGCCCTACTCCATCGAACATGTCCATGAGCTGCAGTACCGGTTGCGCTGGGCGGGGGTCTATCACGGGCCGGTGTCCGGGACGTTCGGCAAACGAACCCAGGGTGCGGTGAAGCGCTACCAGAGGCAGCAGCACCTGCCGGTGACCGGCACCGCCAACGTCCGGACCTGGAAGCAGCTGATCCCGCAGACGGTGAGGGGTCGAGCGGCGATCCCGGACCGCTGCAAGCGCAACCACGGGTGGCACGCCTGCTACGACCGGGCCCGCCACCAGGTCACGCTCTGGCATCGCGGCACGTTGCGGAACTCGTGGCTGGTGCGAGGCGGCGACTACTCCTACCAGACCCGGACCGGGCATTTCCGGGTCTACCTGCGAGACCGCGACCACATCAGCGGGCTCTACGGCAGCCCGATGCCGTACTCACAGTTCTTCTCCGGCGGGCAGGCGCTGCACGGCTCGGGGTACATGATCGACCCGTTCGTCGACCACAGCCACGGCTGCGTGAACATGTACATCGAGGACGCCCACCAGCTCTGGAAGCTGACGGCGAAGAAGCGGCTGGAGGTCGTCGTCTACGGCGCCTGGGACTGACCCGCGTCCCGCGCCCCGGCGCAACCTCCCGACACCACAGTGGCCAACGCCACCGAAACGTCGGGAGATCGCAGGTCAAGGAGGCTGGGCCGAGAGCAGGCTGGCGGGGCGCACGGCGGTGCTGCCGAAGCGGAGCAGCGCGGTGTCGACGGCTCGCTCGGCCTCCGACCACCCCTGGGCGCGGGCGCCCAGCACCAGCTGCCGGTGCGCGGACCCCACCGGTCGGAGGCCCTCGACCCGGACACCGACCAACCGGATGCGCGCCCGCTTCAGGCCCAGCCGATCGAACAGGTCGACCGCGGTGGCGTGGATCTCGACGCCGAGATCGGTGGGGTCCGGCAGCGTCCGGGCCCGGGTGATCGTGGTGAAGTCGGCGAAGCGGACCTTCAACGTCACCGTCCGACCCACCACTCCGGCGGCGCGCGCCCGCCCGGCGACCTTGGTCGAGAGCCGCAGCAGCTCCCTCCGCACGACGTCGGGGTCGTCGGTGTCGCGGCCGAAGGTCTCGTCGGAGCCGATGCTGCGGTCGGGTTCGTCCGGACCCCGCCGAGGCGTCACCGTGCGGTGTCCACCGCCCCAGGCCAACTCGTGCAGCTGGGTGCCGAGCGCCGGCCCTAGCGCCCGGCACAGCAGGGGTGCCGGGGTGTGGGCCAGGTCGCCGACCGTGTACAGGCCGAGTCGGTGCAGCGCCGCCGCGGTCTTCTCCCCAACCCCCCACAGCTGGGCCAGGTCGAGCGGGTGCAAGAAGCCGACCGCCTCGTCGGGTGGGACCATCACCGTCCCGTCGGGCTTGGCCCGCCGGGAGGCCAGCTTGGCGAGGTGAGTGGTGGCGGCGATCCCGACCGAGCAGGTGATCCCCTGTTCGTCGGCGATCCGCGCCCGCAGACTCTCGGCGATCCGGTGCGGCGGTCCCAGCCGCCGGCGGGCACCGGAGACGTCGAGGAACGCCTCGTCGAGCGACATCACCTCGACCCGCTCGGTGACCTCCCGGAACGTCTCCATCACCGCCGCGGACACCGCGGCGAACCGGGAGAAGTCCGGGGGCACGACGGTGGCCGAAGGACACAGCCGGCGGGCCCGCGTCATCGGCATCGCCGAGTGCACGCCGTACTCGCGGGCTGGGTAGCTGGCCGACAGCACCACCCCGCGCCGCCCTCCTCCGACGATGACCGGCCTGCCCCGCAGCTCGGGCCGGTCCCGGATCGCCACCGAGGCGTAGAACGCGTCCATGTCGACGTGCAGGATCGTGGCCTCGCCGCTCATCCTCCAGAGCTCCCCTGGCTGCTGTGCCACAGCTTGCGGGGCGCACTCTTGACGTCCTCGCCCGCCGGCCTGACGTCGGCGTACGGCGACTGCTTGAACCCGCTGGCGTGGACCAGCACCCGGCGCCGACCCATGCCTGCGGCGGAGAGCTCCTGGTCGGCCACGTCGGCGGAGAAGTCAGGCCGCGCAACCACCGGCCGACTGGCCCGGCTCTCCGCCGCTCCGTGCAGCGCCTGCTCGCCGACCCCGAAGCCCTCCGGCACCCGCTCCAGGTGCTCGTGCACGGCGCCCAGGCCGGAGGACCGCCACAGCTCGTGCAGCACCGGCAGCTCCCAGCACCCGGTGGCCCGCAGCGACACCCCCCGGGGTCCGGTGCGCCGCAGCACCCCGCGCACCAGCAGCAGCCCGGAGTGGAAGACGGTCGCGGCGTACGGGCCCTGCGCGTCCTCGAAGAAGGTGGCGTCGACCGGGCCGGTGCCGTCGTCGAGGGTCAAGAACACCACCCGGCGACCGGATCGCACCGGCGGGGTCTGAGTGGCGACCTTCACCCCGGCGACAAGCAGGGTGCTGGCGCTGCGGCGCTGCAACAGCTGGGCCGACCGGGTGACCCCCAACTGGTCAAGCAACGAGACGTAGAAGTCGACGACGTGGCGGCTGACGTCGAGCCCGAGGATGTCGAGCTCGGCGCGGACCCGTTCGGCGCCGGTCATCTCCGGCAGCCCGGACGGTTCGGTGTCGCCCGGCGAGTCGGCGAGGTCGAGCGCGAGCTGCACCGGCTGCGCCCGGACCGGGGCCGCGGTCCGGGACTGGGCGGCGGCCAGGTCGCGAACGTCCTCCGAGGCGGCAGCAGCCGGCCGGCGGCGCGGCGTGGCGGCGCGCAGCGCCCGGTCGGTGGCCCGGCTCCACCGGTCCAGCTCGAGCACCTGCAGCAGCAGGTCGCGGCGGGTGACCCGGCCACGGCGGCGGACCGGGACGCCGGAGCCGATGCCGTAGATGGTGTCGAATCCGCCGGCCAGCACCAGGCGCTCGACGACCGGCCGGGACACCCGGGCCCGGTGCCAGAAGTCGGTCATCGCGTGGTAGGGCCGCCCCGCCGCGATCCGGGCCACCTCGGCCGCGCTGATGCCCTTGACGTCGGACAGCGAGAGCCGGATCCCGTACGTCCGCGCGTCGAGCAGTCCGGCGGGCGGCTCCGCCCGCGGTGCCTGGTCGAGCACCCGGGGCGGCGGTTCGTCGAAGCACCCGACCCGCTCCACCCGGTAGGTCGCGTCGGAGGCGTTGACGTCGAGGGGGAGCACCGCGATCCCAAGCTGGCGGGCGTCGGCGAGAATCAGCCGCTTGGGGTACATGCCGGGGTCGTGGGTGAGGACTCCGGCCAGGAACGCGGCGGGATGGTGCGCCTTGAGCCAGGCGGACTGGTAGGTCGGCAGCGCGAACGCGGCCGCGTGCGCCTTGCAGAAGCCGAACGACGCGAACGCCTCCAGCACCTCCCACACCCGGTCCACCACCGGCTCCGGGTAGCCGCGCCCCAGCGCCCGCGGATAGAACCAGACCCTGGCCTCGACCTTGCCCTCGTGGTCGCCGAGCGCCCGGCGGACCTCGTCGGCCTCGGCGAGCGTGCAGCCGCTGAACGTGGCGATGATCTCGAGGACCTGCTCGTGGAACACCACCACACCGCTGGTCTGGCGCAGCGTGTACTCCAGGTCGGGGTGGAGGTACTCCGGCTCCGTCCACCCCTGGCGCGCGGACAGGAACGGGGTCACCATGTCGCTCTTGACCGGTCCGGGACGAAACAGCGAGATGTCGGTGATGATGTCGTCGAAGGTCTCGGGACCGAACTTGCCGACCAGCTCGCGCTGCCCCGGTGACTCGATCTGGAAGCACCCGAGGGTCTTGGCGTGCCCGATCAGCGCGTACGTCTCGGGGTCGTCGAGCGGCACCTGGACCTGGTCGTCGAGCTCGACGGCGACCCCCTCCAGGCGGGAGATCTCGGCGACGGCGTGGGCCATCGCCGACTGCATCCGGATGCCGAGCACGTCGAGCTTGAGCAGGCCCAGGTCCTCGACGTCGTCCTTGTCGAACTGGCTCATCGGGAAGCCGGCGAAGCTGGCCTCGACCGGGGTGCGGTCGAGCAGGGTCGCGTCGGACAGCAGCACCCCGCAGGGGTGCAGGGCGACGTGGCGGGGCAGCCCGTCGAGCCGTTCGACGAGCTCGAACAGCACGCCGAGTCGTTGCTCGCCGAGCCCGGAGGCGCGCAGCTCCGGCAGCTCGCGCAGCGCGTTGCGGGCGTCCCGGGCCCGGATGTGCGGAAACGCCTTGGCGATCGTGTCGATCTCCCCCAGCGGCATCCCGAGCGCGGCGCCGACGTCGCGGATGGCGTGCCGGACCCGATAGGTGTCCATCATCGCCACGCACGCGCACCGCTCGCCGCCGTAGCGGTCGAGGATCCGCTCGTACACCTCGCTCCGGCGGGCGGACTCGACGTCGATGTCGATGTCGGGCAGCGCCTGCCGCAGCGGGGAGAGGAACCGCTCCATCACCAGGTCGTGCCGGATCGGGTCCACGCCGGAGATCCCGAGCAGGTAGTTGACCAGGCTGCCGGCGCCGGACCCCCTGGCGGCGACGCGGACCCCCATGTCGCGGATCAGGTCGCACACGTCGGCGACGGTGAGGAAGTACGGGGCGAATCCCAGCCCGGTGATGATGCCCAGCTCGTGCTCGAGCCGCTCCTGGACCCGCTCGCCTCCGGCCCCGCCGTAGCGGCGGGTGAGGCCGGCGTCGCAGCGTTGCCGGAGGACCCCGTCGGCGTCGGTGCCGCCGGCCAGCTCCGGGAGGTGGACCTCCCCCAGCCCCAGGTCGGCGCTGGGGTCGATCGCGAGCCGCTCGGCGACGGTACGGCTGCGCGCCAGCAGCCGGGTTGGGTCGCGTCCGGCCTGGCCGGCGTAGTGGGCGATCTCCGCGGCCACGTCGGCCATCGCCTTGCCGGGCTTGAGGTGGCCCTCGGCGTTGCCGCGGTCGAGGTGGCGGGCGTCCAGCGGCACCAGCCGGCGCACCGCATCGAGCACGTCGACGGTCGGGGCGTCCTCCGGCCCCGCGTGCCGGACGGCGTTGGTGAGCACCACCTCCAGGCCGTTGCGCTGCGCCAGCACGGCCATCCGGGCGGCATGGACGCTGCTGCCCGGCCCGGTGCCGGGAAGCCGGTGGGAGACCAGCTCGACCAGCAGGTCGGAGGGTTCCAGCGCGTCCCGCCAGTGCCGCAGCACCGCGGCGGCGACGTCGGGGCGGTGGGCGGTGGCCGCCCGGCCGAGCTCGGAGCCGGGCCCGAGCAGGACCACGGCGTCGCGCCCGGCGAGGTGCTCGGCGATCAGGTCGCGGGTGGTGACCGGAACACCCCGCTCGCCACGCAGGTGGGTGGCGGACACCAGCCGGCACAGCGCCGCCCACCCGGCCCGACCGCCGGCGAGGACCGTGACCCGCGGCAGCCGATGGTCGCGGGTCACCCCACCACGCGCCGGGGTGGCCCGGCGACCGACGCCTTCGGGCGGGCGGCCGGTGAACGCCGGGGTGGGTGGCACCAGCCCGGACGGCTCCACCGCCAGGTCGACGCCGAGGAGCGGGCGGATCCCGGCCCGCAGGCACGCCTTGGCGAACCTCACCGCGCCGTAGAGCCCGTCCCGGTCGGTCAGCGCCAGCGTGTCCATGCCGTGCTCGGCCGCCCGCTCGACGAGCACGTGCGGGTGGGAGGCGCCGTAGTGCAACGAGTAGCCGGAGGCCACGTGCAGGTGGACGAACGGATCGTCGGGCATCGCTACCCCGCCCGGTGCGCCGGTGCGTCCGCGGCCAGGGCCAGCTGCCGGGACAGGCCCAGGCACCGCTCGACCAGCTCGACGAACAAGGTGGAGTCCCGTACCAGGTCGTCGGCCTCCCGGGTGGTCACCGAACGGGCTCGTCCGGCCTCCGCCGCTGCCCGCTTGGCGGCCCCGGCGGCGAAGAACGCCGCCCACTCCGCCAGCTCCGGTGCCACCGCGGCCAGCAGCACCCAGGCGTTGCGCTGTCCGGGCCGGCCGGCCGGCCGGGTCCGGACGGCCAGCACGGCCGCCGCCGCCCGCAGCGCCGCCAGGTGCGCGCTGGCGTAGCGTCGAGTGTGCTCGGCAGCGGCGGCCGCCTCGACCAGCGCCTGCTCGGCCCGCGCCAGGTGGGCGCAGGCCGCATCGTGACCGCCGCCGCGGTGCGGCGGCGGGGTCAGTCCAGACATCGGACCAGCCGCCAGCCACCACCGGACCAGCAAAAGGCCAGGTCGAACACCCCACAGTCGCCGAGCCGGCCGCGGGTGGCCTCGACCCGCCACATCTCGCGCTCACCGAGCAGGGACGCCACCGACGCGGTCCTCGTACTCGCACCCGACTCGGCCCCGAGCAGGGCGCCGACGTTCCGGTGCTCCCACCAGGGCCCGGTCTCCACCCAGGTCGAGACCACCGTGCACACCCGCCAGAGCCGCTCGCGCCACACGAACCGCGCCGGGGCCTCACACTCCCCCACCCGTCCGAGCTCGACCTGCACCGGGTCGTCGTACGACCGCATCCGCCACCTCCCGTACCGGCTGTGCTGCGTGCCAGGGCTGACGCCTGGGAAGGTGGGCGTCGGTGCCGGACCGGCCGCGAGAGGCTTCCCCTCCTCCCGCGACCGGTCCGGCGTCCGCTCCGGTGACGTGGGGGTCGAGGTCACGTCACCGAAGCGGAGTCCGGCCACCGGGTGGTGCCGCGAACACCGACCCCGGGCGGAGGATCGAACGTTTGTTCGAACCAGGGCTACAGTAAACCTCGCCGCCGACGACTCGTCAACGGCAAGGCCCGAAACTGTGGATGGCCGAAGCCCGGTCCGCCGAGGACGGCGTCACCGATGGTGCTCCTCGGACTCGGCGGCCGGCTCGTCGCTGCCGGTGGGGTCGAGGAAGACGTGCTTGACCTCGGGGAACCGCTCGGTGAGCACCCGGTCGACGGTCTCGGCCACCCGCTCCACGTCCTCGCCGGTGCCCCCGTCGGGGAAGTCGACCCGAGCGGCCACCAGCACGTCGTCCGGCCCCAGCTGCATGGTCTGCAGCTCAACGACCCGGTCGACGCCGTCGACCTCGCTGATCGCGCCGCGGATCTCGTCGCTGAAGCGTGGGTCGACGGATTCGCCGATCAGCAGGCTCTTGGTGTCCCGCCCCAGCAGGACGGCTACCACGACCAACAGCAGGCCGACACAGATGGACGCGATTCCGTCCCATGCCGCCACGCCGGTGACCTGGTGCAGGAACAATCCCGCCGCAGCCAGCAGGATGCCGACGAGCGCAGCGGAGTCCTCCGACGCCACGGTCTTGACGGTGGGGTCGGGACTGGCGCGCAGGTGCCGGATCAGGGAACGGTCGGCCTGTTTGGCCTCGGCGCGGACCTGCCGGACCGCCTTGACCCACGAGGCCCCCTCGAAGACGAACGCCACGCCGAGCACGATGTACGACACCAGGTAGTCGGCGCTGCCCTCTCCGCCGGAGATCGCGCGAACCCCCTCCAGCACCGAGAAGATGCCGCCGGCGACAAAGATGCCCACCGCCGCGATCAGCGCCCAGAAGTAGCGCTCCTTGCTGTAGCCGAAAGGATGGGAGGCGTCAGCCGGGCGCCCGCTGCGGTGCAGCGCGGTGAGCAGGAACCCCTCGTTCAGGGTGTCCGCGACCGAGTGCGCGGTCTCCGCTAGCATCGCGGCCGAGCCGCTCAACAGCCCGGCGACGAGCTTCGCGACCGCGATTGCGGCGTTGGCCGCCAGCGCCAGCAAGACGGTGCCCTTGGACTCCCCGCCGGTGTCCGCCACGGCGGCAGTGTATGGCGGTACGGCACCGGTCCGCCTGCCGGCGGTTTTGCGCCCCACCTGTTGGTCCGGGGCCTCCTCAACCAACCCCTCGCGCGCAAAACCGACTCTGGACCTGTGAGAGGGTCGGCCCGTGAGCCCGTATCCCGGCCGTACCGTCGCCCCGCCGTACGTCGCCGACGAGCGCACCACGCTCGACGCGTGGCTGGACTTCCACCGCGAGACGCTGCTTTGGAAGTGCGACGGGCTCGACGACGAGCAGCTGCGCACCGCGTCCTGCCCGCCGTCCAACCTCACCCTGCTCGGACTGGTCCGCCACATGGCCGAGGTCGAGCGCGGCTGGTTTCGCGGCTTCGCCAAGGACGACACCACCGACATCTACTCCACATCAGAGGATCCGGACGCCGACGCCGACTTCGACCTCGTCGACGATGCCGACGTCGCCGCCGACCTCGAGACGTTCCGGGCCGAGGTCGAGGCCTGCCGCAGACTGGTGGCCCACCGGAACCTCGACGAGGTGGAGACGCTGTACCACGAGCGCCGCTTCAGCCTGCGCTGGATCTACACCCACATGATCGAGGAGTACGCCCGGCACAACGGCCACGCCGACCTGCTGCGCGAACGCATCGACGGAGCGACCGGGGACTGAGCCCGCCGTCTGCGGCGGCGTGCTATTCGGTGGTGATGGCGGTGGCGGGGGCGAGGCGGGACAGTCGGGCCAGTGGGACGGCCAGGGCGGCCAGGGCGGCGAGCAGGCCGGCGCCGGCGGCGACGCCGGCGGCGGTGAGCACGCTGGCCCATCCCACCGGGAACAGCACCGCCACCACCCCCACCCCGACCGCCGCGCCGGTGACCGCGCCCAGCGCCGCGGTCAGCAACGCCTCGGTTCCGAACAGGCGGCGCAGATGCGACTCGTCCCACCCCGAGGCCCGGAACGTGCCGATCTCGGCGACCCGCTCGGCGATGTTCAAATACGCCACATCGGCGACGGCGAACGCACCCAACCCGATGGTGAGCCCGGCGGCGAGGTAGTCCACCCCACGGACCTGCACCGCCACCACATCACCCAACAACGTCCCCGCCACCCCACCCTGGAACGCGGTCTGGATGGCGATCAAGATCGCCAACGCCGCGGTCCCGATGAACAACGACACCGCCCCCAACACCGTCCGCCCCGGCCACCGGGTCACCCCCACCACCGCCAACCCGGTCAACGAGGTCACCTTGTGGGCCCGGCGGGGGGCCCGCACCGCCACCGTGATCGCCTCGATCGGGGCGGCATGACACGCCCGCCACGCCGGGCCCACCCCCGCCAGCCCAGCCAACCCGGTCGCCACCGGGGTGATCACCACCAGCTGCCACCAGGCGGTGTGCAACGACAACACCGCCGTCAACACCGCGGCGAGCCCGGTACCCACCAACCCGGCAGCGGCGCCGGTGGCGAGCAGCTCCACCTCCAACAACGCGAAGATCCGCCCCGCCGGCCACCCCAGGCACGCCAACACCCCCAACTCCGTCCGCCGGGTCCGCACCGCCGCGATCGTGGCGTTCAACAAAAACAACAAGCACACCACCAACACCAACACAAACAACGCCAAACTCTTGGCGTCCACCGCGCTCAACAACCGCACCGCCGCCCCCTTCTGCACCCACCCCTCACTCAACACCAACCCCGGCCGCCCGAACTCCCCCGCCGGCAAATCCACCAGCTGTGGGGTCGGACTGGACCCGATCGTCACATCCACATCCAACCCCGTCGACCGCGCGATCTGCTCGGCCACCAACCGCACCCGCTCCCGGCTCACCGGATCCGGGCCGCTCACCCCCGCCACCCGCACCCGGATCACACTGATCGGCGCCCGACCCAACCCCCCCGTCCCAGTGAACGCCTGCGGATCCGAAAACGAACCCAACGACCGGATCGTCGTCAACATCATCGGCGGCTGCTGCAAATACCCCGCCAAATTCGAGTTCGGCAACAACGACCGCCCACCCAACAACCCTGCCGACCGGGCATCCCCCGGCGCCGCATCCGGCGGATAATACGTCGTCAACGGCACCCGCGACAACTCACTAAACCCCGCAATACCAGCCGGATCAAACGTCCCCACCCGATGCAAAATCGGAGCAAACTCCATGTGCCCACTACCAGCGTTGCTGCCGATGTGCACATGCAACCTCCGGAACCCGGTATCCGCCGCCGGCCACGGGGCGTAGAAACCCCCGTACAACGGCTCCAACCAGGTCGTGGGCCGGTTGCGCTGCCGCACCGGGACCAGGTGCCCGTCGGCCGAGCGGTGGTAGGACACCTGCCCGGCCGACCAGTACTGCGTCTTCGCGTTGTACAACCGGCGCCCATAACCGGCGAGCAGCTGCGGGTAGGCGCCGGCATCACTCATGCTCGTGGTCCGCAGCACCCGCCCACGCAACGCGTTCACCCACCGGTAGGCGTGCCGGGCGGCCAGCCTACCCGGCAGCCGGCGCGGATCCCCCACCGCCAGCCGCTGCACCTTGATCCGCACCGAATCATCACTCAACGGCCGGTTCGCCATCAACACCGGCACCGAGTGGTGGCGGATTTTCCCGTAGCTGCCCCCCGAGGTCGTGATGGTGGTCGTCCGGTCACCCGGTTGTAGGTACCGGCCGGAGACCATCGCATCGTCCAACCCGACCAGCTTCGCCTCCGCCACCGGGTCGATCGCCGCCAACAGGAGCGGGAACGGGTACTGCAACCCGGTCCCGATCTCACCCGGCCTGAACCCGTCACCGCGGATCTCATGCGAGGTCGTCGTGGAATGACAGGTCAGCTCGGTCATCCTGCGCCGGTCGAACGGGCGAGCCGGGGTGCCCAGGTTGCCCGAGAAACCCGAACCCAAACCGCCGCACACCGCGATCCGCTTCCCGGTCACCGGGTCCAGCTGCGACTGCCCCTGCTGGTCGTAGCGGAACCGCTGATCGCTCACATACAGGTACTTGTCCGGGCCCGGCACCCGCGTCAGGCCCCGGTCGGTCACCCAGGTCGTCCGCAACCGGTACAACTGCTGCCGCTCACCGGTCACCAACCCCGTGATCTTGGTCTGCAGGAACAAACTCGGCAGAAAATACCCGACCATCGCCACCGGGGCGGCCACCTGCACCCCCGGCAGGTGTTGGATCTGGTGGTACTGGGCCAACGTGATCCCGCCGTAGATCCCCGACAGGTAGTTGGCCTGCACCAACCGCTGCTGACGCTCCAACGGTGTCGCCGACCCGGCCGGGCGCACCAAAATGTCGTACGCGGTCCGGAAGTTCGCCTTCACCGTCCCCTGCACCTGCAACCGCGACGTCGCCACCGCCGACGTCAACAACGAAAACGACACCGCCGCGGTCACGATCGCCGCCACCACCGCCAACGACCGGCCCCGCCGCCGCAGCACCTGCGCCACCACCAACCGCCACACCCCGCACCCACCTCCCCACTCAGCCACATCGTCCAACCGGCCACCCCACACCACAAGCACGACCCGATAACGATTCCGGTGGCTACTGTCCGCTTTGGGCCGTTGACCGTCCGTAGGACCTGGGTGTAGACCTGGCTCATCGGGCTGTCACCGTTGAGGAGGTCCGATGCGGGCATGGGGACTGGCCGTCGTACTCGGCTCCGGTACGATGCTGCTGGCCAGCGGGGTAGCGAAGCTGCGCACCGCCACGTTCCCCGCCGACCTGGCGAACTACCGCCTGCTCCCACCGGCTTGGGTGGTGCCGGTGGCCACCACCGTTGGGTGGCTCGAGATCGCCGTCGGCACCGCCTTGCTGCTCACCCCGTGGCCGGTCCCGGCCCTGCTGGGCGCCCTCGTACTGCTCGCCGCCTTCACCGCCGCGATCACGGCGAACCTGTTGCGAGGACGACGGATACCGTGCGGGTGCCGCGGCACCACCCGACCCATCTCCTGGCCGCTGGCGGCCACCAACAGCGCTTGGATCGTCGCCGCCGCCTGGGCGGCGGCCACGTCGGCCCCGGCGACGACCAGCCTGCTCGGGCACGACCCCCGGCTGAGCGCATCCCAGGCCTGGGCGGTGCTGTGGTGCGCGGCCCTCGCCGCGGTCGGGGTCCGCCTGGTCACCACGGCCGGCCAGCTGCACCGCGCCCTCACCCAGGTCGCCGCCGGACTGCCGGAGGCATCGCGGCCATGACGACGGCCTGGGTCGCCGCCTTCAGCGGGCTCGCGCTCGTCGTCACGCTGATCGCGGTCTTGCTGCTGGGGCTGATCCGGCGGGACATCGACGTGATGTCGCGGGTGGAGACCACCCTGGCCTCCTTCAGCGTCTCGGACGGGCCGCCCAAGCCGACCGGTCTGTGCGAGGGCGACGCCGCGCCGGCTCTCGATGCCAGGCACGAGGCCGCGCTGGTGGTGTTCCTGGACACCGGCTGCGACCCCTGCCAGGCACTCGCCGCCGACATCCGCCGCCACCGCTTCACCCCCGCACACCACCAGCCGATCGCGGTCATGGATCACCCCGAAGGCTTCCCGGACCCGCCGCTGCCGACCGGGTGGACCGTCGTGCCCGACCCGGACCACCGGGTCGCCACCAGCTGGCGGGTCACCGGCACCCCCGACGCCTTCGCCGTGGACGACCTTGGCACGATCCGAGGCCGCGACTTCGCCAACACCACCAAGGACCTGCGCCGGCTGCTCGCCCCCCAACAGGCCCCCGAGCCTCGCCCCATCCCGCAAGAAGTGAATCCAAGGAGATGAACCACGATGACCACTGACCCCCAGTCCCCCCCGACGACCCGGCGCCGGTTCCTGCGCCAGACCGCGGGCCTGCTCGGCGCCGGGACCGGCGTGCTGCTGCTGCAGACCGCACCCGCCGCGGCGGCACCGAATCCTCCGGCGATCAAGTACCACTGCTGCCGCGACTCCAGCTGCAAGTACTGTCCTGGAGCTGAGGTCCGCTACAACTGCGTCAACACCGGCCGCTGCGGCGGGGTAGACCACTACTGCACCTGCGCCTCCAGCGACCTCGCCCCCTGCTTCGACATCGCCTGTTAGCCACCGGCACCCGGGACCGCCGCAAGGCGGTAACAATGTGGGGGTGGCAAGCACCGACGCGCCCCGGGCCGATCAGCCGGCGAGCACCGAACATCCGGCCGTGCGCGACGTCGCGGCGGCGCTGCGCACGGCCGGCGCCGCCGGCGAGGTGCGGATGTTGCCGGATTCGGCCCGCACCGCCGCCGAGGCGGCCGCGGCGCTGGGGTGTGAGGTCGGCGCCATCGCCAACAGCCTGCTCTTCGACACTGGCGGGAAGCCGCTGCTGATCTTGACCTCCGGCGCCCACCGGGTCGACACCGGCAAGGTGGCCGCCGACTCCGGGCTGGCGGCGCTGCGCCGGGCACAGCCCGACTTCGTCCGCGCGCACACCGGTCAGGCGATCGGCGGGGTCTCCCCGGTCGGGCACCCCTCACCCGTTCGGACGATGGTGGACCGCTGGCTCGCCCGCCACGATGTGGTGTGGGCGGCGGCCGGTCACCCGCACGCGGTGTTCCCCACCTCGTACGACGAGCTGGTCGGCATCACCGGCGGGACGCCCGTCGACGTCGAGGACCCGGCCGGAGGCTGACATGGCACCAGTCGCCGCGCTAGCCACCGCGCTGGCGCTGCTGCCGCTCAGCACCCCACCCGGCACACCGCCGCCCCCGGTCGCCTCGACACCGCACGTCGCGGGGTGCCAGGTCTTCCCCGCCAACAACTACTGGAACACCCCTGTACGCGGGCTGCCGGTGCACCCGCGCAGCCGCCAGTGGCTCGCCCACATGCGCCCGGGCACGCTGCTGCACCCGGACTTCGGGCCGAGCTTCGGCGCCCAGCCGGTGCCGTACGGGATCCCGGTCACCGTGGTCGGCCCGAAGCACTCCCGGGTCCGGGTCCGGTTCCACTACGCCGCCGAGAGCGACCACCTGCGCTACCCGCTCGGCCCCGACACCCGCATCGAGGGCGGCCGGGACAGCACCGGTGACCGGCACGCGGTGATCGTGGACAAGCGCCGGTGCCGGCTGTACGAGACGTTCGCGACCTACCACGGCGAGGGTGGGTGGCGGGCCGGGTCCGGCGCCACCTGGGACCTGGGCAGCAACCGGCTGCGGCCGAACGGGTGGACGTCGGCCGACGCCGCCGGGCTGCCGATCCTGCCGGGACTGCTTCGCTATTTCGAGGTGGAGGTCGCCCACCGGGTCCAGCACGCGATCCGGTTCACCACCGACGTCACCGACCGCCACCACGTCTGGCCGGCCCGGCACGACGCCGGGTCGGTGTCGGACCACTCGTACCCGCCGATGGGCGCGCGGTTCCGCCTGCGCGCCGGCTACTCGCTGCACGGCTACCGCACCGACACCGTGGCGGTGCTGCGCGCGATGAAGCGGTACGGGCTGGTGCTCGCCGACAACGGCGCCCCGTGGTTCTTCGGCGGGGCGGCCGACCGCCGCTGGCCCAACGTCATGCTCGACGAGCTGAAGACGATCCCCGCGCGGGCGTTCGTCGCGGTGCAGTCCGGTCGGCTGAGGGTCCGGCCCGGCAGCGGCTGACAGGCGGGATCGGCCGCTGGTTGGTCCCGTAGGTTGAGTCGGCCGCCGCGACTAGTGTCGGGCCGTGGAGCTCCTGCCGGCGGTGTTCAGCAGCGGCTGGGCCAGCGGGGTCAACGCCTACCTCGTGGTGCTGGTGCTCGGGCTGTTCGGCCGCTTCACCGGCGCCGACGGGGTGCCCGAGGCCCTGACCCGCACCGACGTCCTCGTGGTGGCCGCGGTGATGTATGCCATCGAGTTCGTCACCGACAAGATCCCGTACGTCGACTCGGTCTGGGACAGCATCTCCACCTTGATCCGTCCCACCGTCGGCGCGATTCTCGGGGTGCTGCTGGCCGGGGACGCCTCGTCGTTGCAGCAGGCGACGATGGGCGTGGTCGGGGGTGGCAGCGCGCTCGCGTCGCACCTGGTCAAGGCCGGGATCCGGCTGGCCGTCAACGGTTCCCCGGAGCCGGTCAGCAACGCGACGGTCAGCGTCGGTGAGGACCACACCGTCGCCGGTGTCGCCGCGCTCGTGGTCTATCACCCCTGGTGGGCGCTCGGGATCTCGGCCACGCTGCTGGTCACCGGTGTGGCCGCCGTGATCCTGCTGGTCCGGTGGGTACGACGCGGCTGGCGCAGACGCCGCCAGCGCCGGGGCGGCGCTGGTCTGAGCACGGTTCGGTAACACTTGGGCGTGCCGTGTGCTCGGCGTGTTGACGCGAGGGATGCTGGACCGGTACGACCGGAGTAGAGGGGGTGGGCAATGCCCACGGCCACAGTGGCGGACCGGCCGCGTACGCGCGGCTACGCCTTGACCGTCCGGGATGTCAACCGGACGTACCTGACGCCCGGTGGGGTGTCGATCCAGGCACTGGACGGGGTCGACCTGGACCTGGAGTCGGGGTCGGTGACGGCGCTGACCGGGCCGTCGGGGTCGGGCAAGTCGACGCTGCTGCACCTGCTGGGTGGGATGGACCGCCCGGATGCGGGGAAGATCAACGCCGACGACCAGGACCTGACGGCCTTGTCGCGGGCGGGGTTGGTGGGATACCGGCGCACGGTGGGGTTCGTCTTCCAGCACTTCGCGCTGCTGCCGGCGCTGACCGCCCGCGACAACGTGTTGTTGCCGGTGCTGCCGTACCACGTCGACTTCGACCGGCACGCTCGCGCCGACGAGCTGCTCGGCGAGGTGGGCCTGGGCGGCCGGGAGAACGCGCTGCCGTCCCAGCTCTCCGGTGGGCAGCGCCAGCGGGTGGCGATCGCGCGAGCGCTGATGGGAACCCCCAGGCTGCTGATCGCCGACGAGCCGACCGGAAACCTGGACACCGCCACCGGGACCGAGATCATCGACCTGCTGCTCGCACTTCGTCAGGAGCGGGAGCTGACGGTCATCCTCGGCACCCACGACGAGGCGTTGGCGGCCCGGTGCGACCGGATCGTGCACCTGCGCGACGGCCGCGTCGCGCCGGACCCCGGACACGACCGGGCCTGATACCCCGCGGCCGGTGTCGTCGGCGTCACCGTAGCGGGTTGTCCTCGAGGTGATGAGAGCGACTGGTCTTGTCGGTCGCCTGGCGTAGGGTTCCAGCATCGAACAACAGTTCGCATTCCGGTCGGCGATGACAGCGGCCGGCGTCGCCGCGATGGCGACCACGCTGCGCACCCTCGGAGGCGGCGGCGACCCCGCCGAGCTGATCGACCAGCTGCGCCGCCTAGAAGAGCTCAAGGGCGCGGCGGCCGCCGCACAGGCCCGGGTAACCACCACCTTCGCCGCCACCCAACGCGCCGCCCAAGAAGCCTCCGGGGTCCCCGCCCACCAGGTGGGCAACGGGATCGCCGCCCAGATCGGGCTGGCCAGGCGGGACTCCCCCCACCGCGGCGGCCGGCACCTCGGCCTTGCCCAGGCGCTGGTCCACGAACTCCCCCACACCCTGGCCGCGCTGAGCGCCGGGCACATCAGCGAGTGGCGGGCCACCCTCATCACCCGCGAAACCGCGTGCCTGACAGCCGAGCACCGCCGCACCGTCGACGCCCAACTTGCCGCCCGACCCGGCGGGCTGGAAGCCCTCGGCGACAAGACCACCGCCGCCGAAGCCCGCCGCGCCGGCTACCGCCTCGACCCCCACGCCGTCACCAACCGGGCCCGCTCCGCCGCCGCCGACCGGCGGGTCAGCCTACGACCCGCCCCCGACACCATGACCTGGCTGGGGGCACTGCTCCCGGCCACCCAAGGCGTCGCCGCCTACACCGCACTCACTAAGCACGCCGACACCGCCCGAACCGCCGGCGACCAACGCACCCGCGGCCAAGTCATGGCCGACACCCTCGTCGAACGCCTCACCGGCCACCCCACCACCGACATGTTGCCCGTCGAAATCCAGCTGGTGATGACCGACCGCACCCTACTCACCGACCACCCCGAGCCCGCCGAACTCACCGGATACGGCCCACTGCCCGCCCCCCTAGTCCGCGACTGGCTACGCGGCGACCCCGCCAACACCGGCAAAGCCAACGCCTGGGTGCGCCGGCTCTACACCACCCCCACCACCGGCCAACTCATCGCCATGGACACCCGCCGCCGCTGCTTCGACGGCAAACTCCGCCGCTTCCTCATCATCACCGACCGCACCTGCCGCACCCCCTGGTGCGACGCCCCCATCCGCCACCTCGACCACCCCCATCCCGTCGCCCAGGGCGGCCAAACTGAACCGCACCGGGATTGATGGAGGGTCCGAACCCACGAAAGGGTGGACTCATGCCAGCACCGAGGAAGTACCCCAATGAGCTGAGGGAACGCGCGGTGAGATTGGTGGTCGAGGCGCGTGGGGAGGATCCGAGCCTGTCGTTGAACGCGGCGGTGCTGCGGGTTGGTCCGCGGGTCGGAGTCGTCCCCGACACGCTGCGAGGGTGGTGCAAGCAGGCCGACATCGACGCCGGCCGTCGCCTGGGCACGACCACCGAAGACGGAAAGAAGATCAAGGAGCTGGAAGCCGAAGTCCGCGAGTTGAAGCGGGCCAATGAGATCTTGTTGGCGGCCTCCTCGTTCTTCGCGCGGGTGCTCGACCCGCGACTGCCGTGGTGACCGCGTTCATCGACGCCCACCGTGACCGGTTCGGGGTCGAGCCGATCTGCAGAGTGCTCACCGAGCACGGCTGCAAGATCGCCCCGTCTACCTACTACGCCGCCAAGACCAGGCCGGCCTGCTCGCGGGCGGTCCTTGACGCCGAGCTGAAGCCCTTGATCGCGGCCGTGCATGCTGACCGGGAGAAGGGTCGCGGGGTCGCTGGGGTGCGAAAGGTCTGGCGCCACCTCAAACGCGACGGCGTGGTGGTAGCCCGTTGCACCGTGGCGCGGCTGATGCGTGAGCAGGGGCTGCGCGGCATCGTGCGCGGCCGACAGTTCATCACCACCAAGCCGGACCCGACGCCGGTGTCGCCGCGGCCACCGGACCTGGTCGCCCGCGAGTTCAGCGCCACCGGACCCAACCAGCTGTGGGTGGTCGACTTCACCTATGCCGCGACCGCGACGCAGATGGGGTTCACCGCGTTCGTCACCGACGTCTACTCGCGGCGCATCGTCGGCTGGCGCACCGCCGAACGGATGCCCACCGAGCTCCCGCTAGACGCACTCGAGATGGCACTGTGGGTCCGGCAGCGAGCCGGCCAACAGGTCGACGGCGTGGTCCACCACTCCGACGCCGGTTCTCAGTACACCTCGATCCGTTACTCCACCCGGCTGCTCGATGCCGGTGCGGTGGCCTCGATCGGCACGGTCGGGGACTCCTTCGACAATGCGATGGCCGAGTCGGTCATCGGCCTGTACAAGAACGAGTGCGTCAAGATCGACGGTCCGTTCATGACCGTCGACGAACTCGAGCTGGCCACGCTGTCGTGGGTGCACTGGTTCAACGAGCACCGCCTGCACTCATCGATCGGCTACGTCCCACCGAACGAGTACGAGCATGTCTACTACCGTCACAACGACACCCGACAGCAGCCGCTGCCGGGAGAACTGACCCTCCACTGAACCCGGGGCGGTTCAAACCACCGCCACTAACAGCCAAGGACTCTGCGAAGCCTGCAACTACGCCAAACAAGCCCCCCGCTGGCGCACCTTCCCCCACCCCGACCGGGTCATCGAAACCACCACCCCCACCGGACACACCTACCACAGCCGACCCCCACCCCCCATCGGCCAAACCACACCACCCCGCCAGCGCGCCTCCCCGCCCCCGACACCCCAGCGGTCCGTCATGGAACAACACCTTCGCAGCCTGCTCCTCACCGCGTGACAGGCTCGGACGACCGCGTCATCCCGCCGCCCGCACCAACGCCTCGAACAGCCGCGGGTCGTCGGCGGCCTCCGGGTGCCACTGCACTCCCAGCCGCCAGCGAGCGTCCGGTGCCTCGATCGCCTCCAGGGTGCCGTCGCTGGCGTACGCCGTCGCCGTGTAACCCGGGTACGACTCGACCCCCTGATGGTGGTAGCACGAGACCTCGTCCCGCTCCCCCATCACCGCCGCCAGGCGGGTCCCCGGCTCGGTTCGCACCACCGTCCGGCCGTACGTCGCCGGCGCGGGTGAGTGGTCGGCCGTGCCCAGCTTGTCGGGCAAATGCTGCACCAGCGTCCCACCGGCGGCCACCGCCATCACCTGCATGCCACGGCAGATGCCGAGCAGCGGCAGGTCGATCTCGGCCGCGCGCTCCACCAAGGCGAGCTCGCTGGCGTCGCGATCGGGGCGGGGGGCCTGCACCGCCGCCTGCGGTTGTTGTCCGTAGCGGCCCGGCTCGACGTCGACGCCCCCGACGAGCACCAGGCCGTCGAGCCGTTCGAGCACGGCCGCTGCCTCCTCGCCCACCGGCTCGCCAAGCGGCGGGACCATCACTGCGATGCCCCCTGAGCGGCGCACCTGCCGGACGTAGCGGTACGGCACCAGCGCCGCCGGCACGTTGCGCCAAACCGACCAGGACGCAGGCTCGACGTACGAGGTGACCCCGATCAGGGGACGTGAAGCGGACACGACTTGTCAGATGCCTCGATCGGCGCGCTGCCACTCGGCGCGGATGCCGGCGACGATACAACCGAAGTACTCGGGGTCCTCGGTCGAGTCGTCCGCGACCCCGCAGGCGGCCACGCCGAGCCCGAGGCCGCCGAGACCGCTCAGCCACAGCGTGGAGAGCAAGAACCCGGGGGCGGCCACGGGTTCGGCCACCGCCAGCGCCAGCAGACACCCGGCGAAGGCCACCCCGCACAGCACCGCCAGCACGCCCAGCGTCGTGCGCTGGATGCGCTGCCGGGTGCTCACCCCGTCATGATGACAGCCTGTCACCGAATTGGTCAGTTGCGTGGTCGTGTCGCGACCAGAAATCAGCCGTTCGGGGGACGCCGGCGCACACGTTGGCGAAGATCTCGCGCGTCGCCGTCGAGCGGTTCAATGTGTAGAAGTGAAGCCCCGGTGCCCCACCGGCCAGCAGCCGGTCACACAAGCGCGTCGCCGTCTCCACCCCGACCGCCCGCACCGCGGCGGGGTCGTCCTGCACCCGTTCCAGCCTTTCGACCAGGTCGCCCGGCAGTCGCGACCCGGACAGCGCGGCGAAGCGCGCGACCTGGGCGAAGCTCGTGATCGGCATGATCCCGGCGATCACCGGGATGTCGGCGCCGAAGCGGCTGGCCCGCTCGACGAGTGCGAAGTATGCGTCGGCGTCGAAGAACAGCTGCGTGATCGCGAAGCGCGCCCCGGCCCTGGCCTTGGCGGCCAGCACCCGGGCGTCGGCGTCCGGATCGAGTGCCTCCGGGTGCGTGTCGGGAAACGCCGCCACCCCGACGCAGAAGTCCCCCAGCGATCGCGCCAGCGCGACCAGCTCGAGGGCGTGGTCGAGCCCGTCCGGGTGCCGTTGCCACGGCCGACCGGGACCGCCGGGAGGGTCGCCGCGCAACGCAAGCACGTTGCGGACGCCCGCGTCGGCGTACTGCCCGATGATCGCGCGCAGCTCCGCCCGGGCGTGCCCGACGCAGGTTAGGTGCCCGACCGGCCGCAGCGTCGTGTCCGACGCGATCCGTTCGGTGATCCGCACCGTCCGCTCTCGAGTGGAGCCTCCGGCGCCGTACGTGACCGAGACGAAGCTGGGCCGCAGCGGTTCCAGCTCGCGGACTGCCGTCCACAGCGCCCGCTCACCGGCATCGTCTCGGGGCGGGAAGAACTCGAACGAGAACGTCCGACCGCCAGCCAGGACCTCTGGCAAAGACGGCTCACGGCGTGGCAGCCGCGACGGAAGCCCTCGAGCCATGCGAGGAGCGTAGGCGGTGGCTCGGCACTATGGTCGCTGCCATGAGCGCCGCCTCGCCGCTGACGGAGTTGCGGGGGCGGGTCCAGCAGACGCTGAACGAGTTCGTCGACGCCAAGCGGAGACAGTTGGCTGCGCTCGGTCAGCCGGTCGAGGAGATGGTGTCCGCCGCGCAGCAGGCTGTCGTGAACGGCAAGCGGCTGCGCGCCGGATACTGCTACTGGGGGTGGCGCGCCGCCGGCGGGGACCGCCACGACGATCGCGTCATGCGAGCCGCCGCGGCGCTCGAGTGGTTGCAGAGCAGTGCGCTCGTGCACGACGACATCATGGATGCCTCCGACGTACGCCGGGGGCGACCCGCGCTGCACCGCGCCTTTGCCGAGCGGCACAAGATGGCCGGGTGGCGGGGGGACCCCGAGCAGTACGGCATCAGCGCCGCGATCCTTCTCGGCGACCTGCTGCTGGCGTGGGTGGACGAGATGTTCCACGACTGCGGCCTGCCGCCGACCGCGCTGGCTCGCGCGCTGCCCTACCTCGACGCGTGCAAGACCGAGGTGGTGGCCGGCCAGTTCCTCGACCTTGCCAACCAGGCGTCGGGGGACTCCAGCGTGGAAGCCGCCATGCGGGTGGTCCGCTTCAAGGCCGCGAAGTACACCGTCGAGCGGCCGCTGCACCTCGGGGCAGCGCTGGCGGGCGCCGGCAAGCCGCTGCTCGACCACCTCAGCGGCTATGGACTGCCGGTCGGTGAGGCGTTCCAGCTGCGCGACGACGTGCTCGGCGCCTTCGGCAACGCCGCCGTGACCGGCAAGCCCGCCGGCGACGACCTGCGGCAGGGCAAGCGCACCGTGCTGCTCGCGAAGGCCCACCAGCTGGCCGACGAGCGCCAGCGCCGGTTGCTGGACGAAGGCGTCGGCCGGGCCGACCTCGACGCCGACGCGGTCGCCCGGCTCTGCCAGGTCATCGTCTCCACGGGGGCACTCGCCCGGGTCGAGGAGCAGATCGAGACGCTCCGCGAGACCGCGCTGGGCGCGCTGGACTCCGCCGCCGTCGACGACGACGAGGCCCGCCATGCGCTGCGCGTGCTCGCCGACCTCTCGGTGCGCCGGCAAAGCTGAGACGTCGGTTCAGGCGAGCGCCTGGGCACGGCGGCGCACCTCCGTGCCGCGGTCCTCACGGAGCGCGTCGATCGGCCTCCCCGGAAGCGACTCGTCGGCGGTGAACAGCCAGGCCACCGCCTCGTCCGGTGCGAAGCACGCGTCGCGCAGCAGCGTCAACGTGCCCGGAAGACCCTTGACCACGTGACCCTCAGCGATGAACAACGCTGGCACCTGCGGCCCGGAGCGCTCCGACACCGCCACCGCCAGCAGCCCACCCTCGCTCAGCAACCGTCGTACCCGCGGCACCGGGAGACCGAGCCGCGCACCCGCCTCCTCGAGGCTCAACCAGTCCGTTCCCAGGTCAGGAATCGCGATCGTCACCCGATCAGCCTGCCACGATTGGTGGCCTGTCCCCGCCTAGACTCGGGGAGTCCAGCGTCCCCGAGATGCCCCCGAGAGCCAGTGAGGCTGACCGGTGTCCACCACGAGCAGCGAGACCCTGCGCGGGCGGCTCCTCGACGGCCGGTACCGCATCGAGTCACGTATCGCCCGCGGCGGCATGGCAACCGTCTATCGCGCCTTGGACGTCCGGCTGGACCGTACGGTCGCGGTCAAGGTCATGCACGCCGGACTGGGCGACGACGACGACTTCACCGCCCGGTTCGTGCGTGAGGCGCGGGCAGCGGCCCGGCTCAACTCGCCCAACGTGGTCGCCGTGTTCGACCAAGGGCAGGAAGCCAACACCGTCTACCTGGTCATGGAGTACGTGCCCGGCAAGACGCTGCGAGACATCGTCCGTGAGAACGCGCCGCTGCGGCCCGCGAAGGCGTTGACCCTGATCGAGCAGGTGCTGACCGCCCTGGCGGCCGCACACGAGGCGGGTCTGGTGCACCGCGACGTGAAGCCGGAGAACGTGCTGATCGCGACCGACGGCCGTGTCAAGGTCGCGGACTTCGGGCTGGCCCGCGCTGTCAGCTCGGCCACAGCCGCGACCGCCACCAACGGCATGCTCATCGGCACGGTGTCCTACCTCGCCCCCGAGCTCGTGCTCAACCAGGGCGCCGACGCCCGCTGCGACGTCTACGCCTGCGGCGTGCTGCTCTACGAGCTGCTGACCGGTTCCAAACCGCACGAGGGCGAGACCCCGATCCAGGTCGCGTACCAGCACGTGCACGAGGACATCCCACCCCCGTCCCTGCGGATGCCTGGGCTGCCGGCGTATCTCGACGCGCTGGTCGCCCGGGCGACCGCGCGGGACCGGGACCTGCGTCCAGCCGACGCCAAGGTGATGCTGCGCCACGTCCGCCGGGTCCGCAGCGCGCTGGACGCCGGCCTGCACGACGACGAGGAGCTGACCGAGGACCTCGCGCCGCGGCTCGCCACCGCGCGGCTACCGCATCTAGACGAGCGTGACCCGCTGCTGCTGCCCCCACCGCCGCATTGCCGACCCGAGCAGACGCTGGTCGTGGGGGCGTTGCAGGGTCGTGAGCTCGCCGTGCCGGTCGGGGTCCCCACCGCGGCAGCCGAACCGGCGCGGGTCCCGCGGCCTCGCCGTCGCCGTCGAAGCTGGGTTCTCATCGCGTTGGTGCTGGTGCTTGCGGTAGCCGCCGCGTTCGGTGGCTGGTACCTCGGGGTCGGCCGGTTCACCAGCACCCCCGACGTGACCGGGTTGTCCCGCTCGGCCGCCCAGGCGCGGATCGAGCGGGCCGGGCTGTCGTACTCGCTCGGCTCGCGTCAGTACTCCGAGACCGTGCCCGCCGGCGCCGTCATCACGACCGACCCCGGCGCGGCGTCGCGCATCCCGCGCGGGAACACCGTGTCGGTGACGGTCAGCAAGGGCAAGCAGCGGTACGCGGTGCCGACACTGCTCGGCCTCAGCCAGGCCGAGGCCGAACAGGCCCTTGCGACCGCGCACCTGCGGCCCGACCCGGTCGGGCGCTACCACGCTGCTTCGGCCGAGGGAGTCGTCTTCCGCTCCGCGGTGCAGCCCGGATCGCAACGCTCGCCCGGCGCCAGCGTGCGCTTCTTCGTCTCCAAGGGAGCACGGCCGATCGCGATCCCCGACCTCACCGGGCAGCCGTACTCCTCGGTGCGGGCACAGCTGCGCGGTCTCGGCTTCCGGGTCGACCGCAGCCGCGAGCACAGCGACACGGTGACCGCCGGCACGGTGGTCAGCCAGACACCGGACGGCGGCACCGGCGTCCGCGACGACACCATCTCCGTCGTCGTGTCCACCGGTCCCGCGCTGGTCGACGTGCCGTCGGTGATCGGGCTGTCCCCGCAGAGCGCCGCCCAGACGCTGCGGGCGGCGGGACTGCGCGTCCGGGTCCGACACGACCCCTCCTACATCGGCGGCTTTCTCGTCGTCGACCAGACCCCCGGAAGCGACGGCTCAGCCCCGGCCGGCTCGACCGTGACGGTCTTCGTGGTGTGAGCACCCGCCTCGCCGCGGGAGCCGGCCCGCGGACCGGCCTGGCCACGCTGGCACTCGTCGGGGTCACCGCCTCCTGGGGATCGACGTTCTTCCTGATCAAGGACCTGCTGCACCGGATACCGGCGGTCGACTTCTTGGCGTTGCGGTTCGCCATCGCGGCGGTCACGCTGGCCGTGATCTCCCCGGCGGCGGTGCGCCGGCTGACGCCGCAGGCGCGGCGACGTGGTCTGGCGCTCGGCGTCGTCTACGGCGTCGCGCAGGTGCTGCAAACGGTCGGCCTCGGGCACACCGACGCCAGCGTGTCCGGCTTCATCACCGGCACGTACGTCGTCGCCACCCCGCTGCTGGCCGGGTGGCTGCTGCGCGAGCGAGTGCCGGCCGCCGTCTGGGCGGCCGTCGCGCTGTCCACCGCGGGACTCGCCGTGCTCAGCCTGCGGGGGCTGTCCCTCGGGTACGGCGAGTCGCTCACCCTCGCGGCGGCGTTCCTCTACGCAGTCCACATCGTTGGCCTCGGTGCCTGGTCACGGGCGCAGGAGGCGTACGGGCTCGCGGTGCTGCAGATGGCCGCGATTGCGGTGGTGGCGGCGGTGCCGACCGCCTACGACGGCATCACGCTGCCGGTGCGGACCGGTGACTGGCTGGCGGTGATCTACATGGCGCTGGTGTGCGGCGCGCTGGCCCTGGTGGCGCAGACCTGGGCCCAGGCGCACCTGCCGGCGACGCGGGCGGCGATCGTGATGACGCTGGAGCCGGTGTTCGCCGCCGGTTTCGCGGTGGCGCTGGGCGGGGAGTCGTTCACCGCGCGGATGGTCCTCGGCGGTGGGCTGGTGATCGCAGCGATGTACCTGGTGGAGCTGGCTCCCCGCCGCCACGTCGAGGGCGAGGTGCCGCACCTCGCGCAGTAGCCTGGCCGCCCCATGGTCATCGTGATGCAGCCCGGCGCCGGTGACGCCGAGATCACCCGGGTGGTCGAGCGGGTCGAGCAGGCCGGCGCCGAGGCGTTCGTCAGCCGCGGCGTGCTCCGTACGATCATCGGACTCGTCGGCGACGTCGCCATGCTGCACGGGCTCAACCTGCGGGCGCTGCCCGGCGTCGCGGACGTGCACCGCATCACCGCCCCGTACAAGCTGGTCAGCCGGGAGCACCACGGGGCTCGGTCGACGGTGTGGGTGGGTTCGGAGAGCATCCGGGCCCCGATCGGCCCGGAGACCTTCGCGCTGATCGGGGGGCCGTGCGCGGTCGAGACGCCCGAGCAGACGCTGGCCGCCGCGCAGCTGGCGAAGGCCGCCGGCGCCACCTTGTTGCGCGGCGGCGCGTTCAAGCCCCGCACGTCGCCGTACGCCTTCCAGGGGCTCGGGCTCGAGGGGTTGAAGATCCTCGCAGACGTCCGGGAGGAGACCGGGCTGCCCGTGGTGACCGAGATCGTCGACGCCCACGACGTCGACGTGGTCGTCGAGTACGCCGACATGTTGCAGGTCGGGACCCGCAACATGGCCAACTTCGCGCTGCTGCAAGCCGTGGGGCAGGCGCGCCGTCCGGTGCTGCTCAAGCGGGGCATGCAAGCCACGATCGAGGAGTGGCTGATGGCGGCGGAGTACGTCGCACAGCGCGGCAACCTCGACATCGTGCTGTGCGAGCGGGGTATCCGCACCTTCGAGACCGCTACCCGCAACACCCTCGACCTGTCCGCGATCCCGGTGGTGCAGGCCGCCTCGCACCTGCCGGTGATCGCCGACCCGTCGCACGCCGCCGGGCGGCGCGACCTGGTGGTGCCGCTGGCGCGGGCCGCGATCGCGGTCGGAGCTGACGGCGTCATCGTCGACGTGCACCCCGACCCCGAGTCGGCGCTGTGCGACGGCCCGCAGGCCCTGGTCGGCGACGACCTGGCGGCGCTGGCGGAGGCGGTCCGTACGCTCCCTCCCCTGTTCGGCCGGCCCTGACCCGCTGGCGGGAACGTTTCTGCAGTGACACGCCCGGCGTGTCTGCAGAAACGTTCCCGCCACGTCGGTCGGAGGTCGGGAGGGCGGTGGCCGTCGGAGTTCCGCGCCGGCGCGCGACGATGAGGGCATGAGCGAGCCGGCGGGCGTACCGGGCGCGCCCGAGCTGTTGGCGGCGTACGACGACTCGCTGCCGCACGTCTACGGCTACCTGCTCTCCCGCTGCGGGCAGCCGACGCTGGCCGAGGACCTCACCGCGGAGACCTTCCTGGCCGCCGCCGACGCGGTCCGGACCGGCCGTCCGGCGCCGATGACCCGGGGGTGGCTGATCGGCGTCGCCCGGCACAAGCTGGTCGACCACTGGCGCCGGCAGGCCCGCGAGTCGGTACGCCTGCAGGTGCTGCGGTCGCGTCCCGAGCCGAGGACCGACGACCCCTGGGAGGCCGAGCTCGACCGCGTGGTCGCCCAGCAGACGCTGAGCCGCCTGTCCCCAATGCACCGGCTCGTGCTGACGCTGCGCTACGTCGACGACCTGCCGGTTCCCGAGGTGGCACGCGCCGTGGAACGCAGCGTGCACGCCACCGAGGGCCTGCTGGTCCGGGCGCGAGCAGCGTTCCGGCGCGCCTACCCGCACGCGGAGGAGGCGACCGATGACTGACCCGCTGCGTGTGCTGGTCCTCCCGCCCGAACCGGTCACACCTCCGCGGCGGTTCGCCGCGCGGCTGCGCGCCCGGCTCGAGCGCGCCGTCGGCCCATCCGAAGGAGAAGCCATGTCCGAGACCACCGCACCTGCCGGTGTCGTCCCGTACCTCGCCGTGAGCAACGGCCGCGAGGCCGTGAACTGGTACGCCCAGGCGCTCGGCGCGCAGGAGTACGGGCAGCGCTACGAGGAGCCGGGCGGCCGGATCGGGCACGCGGCGATGCGAGTGCACGACGCGGTGTTCTACCTCTCCGACGGCGCACCGGAGATCGGTGTGGAGCCGGCGGTGGTGGACGCGCCTGTCAGCACCAGCCTGGTGCTGACGGTTCCGGACACCGACGCCGCCCTGGACCGGGCACGGAAGGCCGGCGCCCGGGTGGAGCGGGAGCCGCAGGACAACCCGTACGGCCGGATCGCGGTGATCCGCGACCCGTACGGCCACCGCTGGATGCTCGAGGGCCCGGTCACCGCGCCGGCGTACGAGCCGATCCGTCCCGGCGACATCGGCTACGTCTCCTGGAACACCCCGGACGTCGAGCGGGCGGCTCGCTTCTACGGTGACGTGCTCCGGTGGGACGTCCGCGACCGGTTCGTGTCGGTCACGGGCATGCAGGTGGGGCTGTGGGCGGCGGAGCGGAGCACGCTGTTCTGCGTGTACGCGGTCGACGACCTCGCCGCGGCGGTCGCGGCGGTACGAACGGCCGGCGGGTCCGCGGGCGAGCCGGAGGAACGGCCGTACGGGCGGATCAGCGACTGCACCGATCCCGAGGGCACCGGGTTCGCGCTGTACGAGCCGCAGCCGGGCAACGACCGCAGACCGCCGGGAAACGGTGAGCGCGAGGGCGACCTGGCCTACGTCACCCACCAGGTCATGGACTCGGCGGTGGCGCGCGGCTTCTTCGGGGCCGTGCTCGGGTGGCGTTTCACCGCCGGCCGGGTCGAGGACGGCTGGGGCGCCGAGGACGTCGCGCCGATGGTGGGCCTGTCAGGCGGCCACGAGCGCAGCGTGACTCTGCCGATGTGGCGGGTCGACGACATCGCCGACGCGGTGGCGCGGGTGCGACGGGCCGGAGGCGAGGCGACCGAGCCCGAGCAGCAGCCGTACGGGCTGATGGCCGAGTGCAGCGACGACCAGGGCGGTCGGTTCTACCTCGGCCAGCTGTGAGCTCCTGAGCTCAGCGAGGCAGGAGACCGGCCAGCACCTTCGCCGCCCGCCGGGCGTCGGTCGCGGAGACGTCCAGGTGAGTGACCAACCGCAGCGCGTGGGGACCGACGGCGCTGCACAGCACCCCGCCGGAGCGCGCCTCGGCGACCACGGCGACGGCGTCAGCACAGGGCACGACCACGATGTTGGTGTCGACGCGGGCGGGGTCGAGCCCGCACGCCTCAGCCAGCAACCGGGCGTGAGCATGGTCGTCGGCGAGCCGCTCCACGTGGTGGTCGAGCGCGTGGATCCCGGCCGCCGCGAGCACGCCGGCCTGACGCCAGCCGCCACCGAGGCGCTTGCGCCACTCCCGGGCGGCCGTGACGACGTCGCCCGACCCCACCAGCAACGACCCCACCGGTGCGCCGAGCCCCTTGGACAGCGCCACGGTCACGACATCGGCGATCCGCCCGTAGTCGCGCATCGGCACCCTCGCCGCGACGTACGCGTGCCAGAGCCGGGCTCCGTCGAGGTGCACGGCGATCCCGTGGTCGTCGGCGACCGCCCGCAGCTGGCGCAGCCCGTCGTACGGCTGCACGCTGCCGCCGCCGAAGTTGTGGGTGTTCTCGACCGAGATCGCGGTGGTTCGCACCAGGAACGGCCCGAGGTCGGGGGCGACGAGCTCCGCGACCTGGGCCGGGTCGACCAGACCGTACGGGTGCGACCAGGTCCGCATCGTGACCCCGTTGACGGCGGCGTGGGCGCCGAGCTCGGCGCGGGCGATGTGCGCCTGGGCCTCGCACAGCACCTCCGCTCCCACCGGCACCAGGGCCCGGATCGCGAGCAGGTTGGCCAGCGACCCGGTGACACAGAACAGCGCCGCCTGGTGGCCGAGAAGATGCGCCACCCGCTCCTCCAGCGCCGCCACCGTTGGGTCCTCGCCGTACACGTCGTCGCCGACGTCGGCGGCCGCCATCGCCTTGCGCATGGCCTGGGTGGGGCGCGTCACGGTGTCGCTGCGCAGGTCGATCACGGCCGGCAGCCTATGCGCCGGTCAGTCCACGACACGGATGCGTACGCGCCGGAAGCCCTTGCCCTTGTTCTCGACCTTGGTGACCTCGATCCGGCCGATCGCCCGGGTGGACGCGACATGGGTGCCGCCGTCGGCCTGGGTGTCGAGCCCCACGATGTCGACGATGCGGACGATCTCGACGTCCGGCGGCACCAGGTTGGTTGCGGTGCGGATGATGTCGGGGATCGCGAACGCCTGCTCTCGCGGCAGCACGTCGACGCTGATGCGGCGGTCGGAGGCCACCTCGGTGTTGCACGCCGCCTCGACGGTCGCCTTGAAGTCTGGTGGGACCTCGGGGAGGTTGAAGTCCATGCGGGCAGTTCCCGGCTCCATGTTGCCGCCGGTGACCAGGCACCCGAAGTCGCGGAAGACGACGCCGGAGAGCAGGTGCAGTCCGCTGTGGGTGCGCATGAGCATGGTGCGGCGCTCGTCAGCGACGGCACCGCGGACGCTGGTGCCCGCGGGCGGGAGCGGGTCGTCCTCGTGCGGGACGAGGTACAGGTCGTCGCCCCTTCGTACTCCCACGATCCGGGTCTGCACGCCGCCCCACAGCAGCACGCCCTCGTCGGGCGGCTGGCCGCCGCCGCCGGGATAGAACGCCGACCGGTCCAGCACGATGCCCTGGTCGGCGTCCGCGTCCAGCACCGTCGCATCCCACTCGCGCAGCGTCTGGTCCGCCATCTCCAGCCGCGTCGTCCGCCCGTGCCGGTCAAGGTCGCTCATGAGCCGCAGCGTACGAGACGCTCCCACGGCAGCGGCCGCTTCCAGTGGCGCAGCGTCACTTCCAACGGGATGCGCGCCGTTGGAAGTGCTGCTATCCCAGGTGAACATGGGATAGCGACGCCTCCTCAGCGCACGGCAAGCATCTGCGCGACGAGGAATGCGAGCTCGAGCGACTGCGCCCGGTTGAGCCGGGGGTCGCAGGCGGTCTCGTACCGGCTCACCAGGTCACCAGCGGACAGCCGCCCGCCCCCGCCGACGCACTCGGTCACGTCGTCGCCGGTCAGCTCCACGTGCAGGCCGCCCGGCCAGCTTCCCAGCGCCCGGTGCACCTCGAAGAAGCCCTGCACCTCGTCGATGACGTCGGCGAAGTCCCTGGTCTTGACCCCCCCACCGACGTCGAACGTGTTGCCGTGCATGGGGTCGCACACCCACGCCACCTGGACTCCAGCGGCCGTCGTCTTGTCCACCAGCTCCGGGAGCACGTCACGGACCCGCCGAGAACCCATCCGGGTGATGAACGTCAGCCGCCCCGGCACCCGCTCCGGGTCGAGGCGTTCGGCGAGCGCGATGGCGTCGTCGGCGCTGGCGGACGGGCCGAGCTTGACCCCGATCGGGTTCCGGACGCGGGAGAGCAGCTCGACGTGCGCGCCGTCGAGCCGGCGGGTCCGATCTCCGACCCACAAGAAGTGGCCCGACAGGTCGTACGAGGCGCCGGTGCGCGAGTCCGGTCTGGTCAGCGCATGCTCGTACTCGAGCACCAGCGCCTCGTGCGACGCGAAGAAGTCGACCGAGGTGAACTCCTCGGGTTCCACCCCACAGGCCGCCATGAACGACAGTGCCCGGTCGATTTCCGCGGCCACCTGCTCGTAGCGTTCACCGACCGGACTGGTCCGTACGAAGTCGGTGTTCCACGCGTGCACCTCCCGCAGGTCGGCGTAGCCACCGGTCACGAACGCCCGGGTGAGGTTCAAGGTCGCCGCCGAGGCGTGATAGGTGCGCAGCAGCCGCGCCGGGTCCGGCGCCCGCTCCGCCGCGGTGAACCCGTGAGCGTTGATGGCGTCACCGCGGTAGGCGGGCAGCGTCGTCTGGCCACGGGTCTCGGTCGCGACCGTGCGCGGTTTGGCGTACTGGCCGGCGATCCGGCCCACCTTCACCACCGGGACGCTCGCGGCGTACGTCAGCACGACCGCCATCGACAACAGCACCTGCAGCTTGTTGCCGACGTTGTCGGCGGTGACGCCGGCGAAGGTCTCGGCGCAGTCGCCACCTTGCAGCAGGAACGACTCCCCGGCCGCTACCCGGGCCAGCTTATCACGCAGCCGGTCGCACTCCCCCGCGAAGACCAGCGGCGGCAGCCGGCGCAGCTCCGCCACCACGTCGTCGCGCGCGAGCGGGTCCGGCCAACCGGGTTGTTGGGACACCCCGAGCGCCCGCAGCTCGTCGAGCGAGGGAATCTGCACCTTGCCAGCGTACGAGGGCTCACCCGAACAGCGTCTCGGCCTCCTCGTACAGCTCCGGTCGTACGGTCTTGAGCTCCGCGGTGCCCTCGGCCAGCGGGACCCGGACGATGTCGGTTCCGCGCAGTGCGACCATCGTGCCGAAGTCGCCGTCGTGCACGGCGGTGATCGCGTGCAGGCCGAACCTGGTCGCGAGCCAGCGGTCGAACGCGGTGGGGGTGCCGCCACGCTGCACGTGCCCGAGCACGACGGCTCGCGCCTCCTTGCCGGTCCGGGCCTCGATCTCGGCCGCCAGCCGGTCCCCCACGCCACCGAGACGGGCGTGACCGAACGCGTCGACCTGCCCGTCGGCGAGCGCGATGCTCCCCTCGGCCGGCACCGCCCCCTCGGCGACCACGATGATCGGGGAGTACTGGGTGGCGAAGCGGCTCACGACCTGGGCACACACGCGCTCGATGTCGAAGGGGCGCTCGGGGATCAAGATGATGTTGGCGCCTGCGGCCAGACCGCAGTGCAGCGCGATCCACCCGGCGTGGCGGCCCATCACCTCGACGACGACCACCCGGTGATGGGACTCGGCGGTGGTGTGGAGCCGGTCGATTGCCTCCATCGCGATGTTGACCGCGGTGTCGAAGCCGAACGTGAAGTCGGTCCCGGAGAGGTCGTTGTCGATGGTCTTGGGGACTCCGACCACGTGGACCCCGAGATCGGACAGCCGCGTCGCGACCCCGAGGGTGTCCTCCCCCCCGATGGCGATGAGCGCGTCGAGCGAGAGCGAGCTGAGCGTGTCGGTGATCTTGTCGACGCCACCGTCGACCGCGAAGGGATTGGTACGAGACGACCCCAAGATGGTGCCACCACGCGGCAGGATCCCGCGTACCTGCGGGACGCCGAGCTCCATGACCGTCCGCTCGAGTGGCCCCCGCCAGCCGTCGCGAAACCCGACGAAGGCGTCCCCGTACTCCCGGGTGCCCTTGCGCACCACGGCCCGGATCACCGCGTTGAGACCCGGGCAGTCCCCGCCCCCGGTCAGCACCCCTACCCGCATCGCGCCTCCCGGTCGTGTCGATGGCCGCACCGCCAGCCCGCACCGTAGCCGACCACGAACTCTCGGATGGTCGGGCCGGAACTCTCGGATGGTTGGGCCGGAACTCTCGGATCGTCTAGCGTTCGGGGGTGACGTTCTCGATCGTTGCCAAGTCCGCTGACGCGCGCTGCTGGGGTGTCGCGGTGGCCTCCAAGTTCCTCGCCGTCGGGGCCGCGGTCCCCGCCGCCGCACTCGACGCCGGGGCGATCGCGACCCAGTCGTTCGCCAACACGCTCTACAAGCGCGACGGGCTCGACCTGCTGCGCCGGGGCAGTACGGCGCAGCAGACGCTGGACGCGCTGCTCGCCGCCGACGAGCAGCGCGAGGAACGTCAAGCCGGCATCGTCGATGCCGATGGTCGAGCCGCCACCTGGACCGGCGCCGAGTGCCTGCACTGGGCCGGGGGTCAGACCGGACCGGGCTACGCGGTCCAGGGCAACATCTTGACCGGCCCGGAGGTGGTGGCTGCGATGCGCGAGGCGTACCTCGACCGGGACGGTGCCGACCTGCCCGAACGGCTGCTCGCGGCGCTGCGCGCCGGTGACGCCGCCGGTGGCGACAGCCGCGGGCGGCAGAGTGCAGCGCTGCTGGTGGTTTCCGACGCCGGCGGGTACACCCCGGGGGACGACCTGGCGTACGACCTGCGGGTGGACGACCACCCGGACCCGTGCACCGAGCTGGCCCGACTGCTGGACCTGCACCACGTCTACTTCGACCGCCCGGACCCCGAGGACCTGCTCCCGCTGGAAGGGGAGCTGGCCGCCGAGGTGGACGCCCACCTGGCGCGACTTGGCCAGCCCGACCTGGACACTTGGGCCGGCGTGGAGAACTACGAAGTACGCCTGGCCGAGGGCCGCATCGACAGGTTCGTGCTCGCGCGGCTGCGTGCGCAGGCCGCCGGCGCGTGACCCGATCCTGGCGGACCGATGAGTTTCGGGCCGGCCCGGAGTCTTCCCCGACCTGGCCGGACGAGTAGCGTCACGGCCGACGGCAGCACGAAGGAGACAGCGCATGGGCGGCACACGAGTCCTCGTCGGGACCCGCAAGGGCGCCTTCGTCCTCACCTCGGACGAGGGGCGCACGGACTGGACGGTCCACGGCCCGCACTTCCCGGGGTGGGAGATCTACCACCTCAAGGGTTCGGCGCTGAACCCCGACCGGGTCTATGCCTCGCAGACCAGCGGATGGTTCGGCCAGGTGGTCCAGCGCTCCGACGACGGAGGCGCGTCCTGGGAGACGGTGGGCAACGACTTCAGCTACGACGGGGTCCCCGGCGAGCACCAGTGGTACGACGGGTCGTTGCGGCCCTGGGCCTTCACCAGGGTCTGGCACCTCGAGCCCTCGGTGCACGACGCGGAGACGGTGTACGCCGGTGTCGAGGACGCGGCGCTTTTCAAGTCGACCGACGGCGGTGCTCAGTGGTCGGAGCTGTCGGGCCTGCGCCAGCACGACACCGGCCCGCAGTGGCAGCCCGGCGCCGGCGGCATGTGCCTGCACACCGTCGTCGAGCACCCGACCGACCCCGACCGGCTCTACGTCGCTATCTCCGCCGCCGGCGCCTTCCGCACCGGCGACGGCGGACAGACGTGGCAGCCGATCAACAAGGGGCTCCGTTCCGGCGAGATCCCAGACCAGGACTCCGAGGTCGGTCACTGCGTCCACCGCATCGACATGCACCCGGAGAACCCCGAGGTGCTCTACATGCAAAAGCACTGGGACGTCATGCGCAGCAAGGACGGGGGCGAGACCTGGCAGGAGGTCAGCGGCAACCTGCCGTCCGACTTCGGCTTCCCCATCACGGTCCACGCCCACGAGCCCGAGACCGTCTACGTCGTTCCGATCACCAGTGACTCGCACCACTTCCCACCCGATGGCAGGCTGCGCGTCTACCGGAGCCGTACCGGTGGCGACGAGTGGGAGGCGCTGACGAACGGCCTGCCGCAGCAAGACTGCTACGTCAACGTGCTGCGCGACGCCATGGCCGTCGACCAGCACGAGTCCTGCGGGGTCTACCTCGGCACCACCGGCGGCCAGGTCTATGCGTCCAACGACTCCGGCGACTCGTGGGCGCCGATCGTGCGTGACCTGCCCGCCGTACTCTCCGTCGAGGTGCAGACGCTGCGATGACGACGTCGTGAGCGACTCGGTGCGGGTGGTGCTTCCAGCCCACCTTCGGGCGATGGCCAAGGTGCAGGGCGAGGTCCGGATCGATGTCCGCGGCGAGGTCACGCAGCGGGCGGTGCTCGATGCCCTCGAGGCGGAGTTCCCGGTGCTGCTGGGCACGATCCGCGACCGGGCGACGGCGAGGCGACGAGCATTCGTGCGCTTCTACGCCTGCAACGAGGACCTGTCGCACGAGGAGCCGGACACGCCGCTGCCGGCGCGGGTCGTCGCCGGTGACGAGCCGTTCCTGGTCGTCGGCGCGATGGCCGGCGGCTGACCGACGCTCGGCAACGGCTACGACGCCTGCGCTGCCGGAGGCTCGTCCAGATCAGCGACCGAGAGCGGCTGCTCCACCGCCACCGCTCCGGGATTCAAGTTGACCGGCGCCGGACCCAACTTGGCGACCCGCTTGGCGTCCTCCTTGGCGCGCGACGCGTAGACGTCGACGTACTCCTGCCCGGACATCCGCATGATCTCGTACATAACCTCGTCGGTGACCGCGCGAAGGATGTAGCGGTCGCCCTCCATGCCCTGGTAGCGAGAGAAGTCCAGCGGCTTGCCGAAACGCACACCGGGCCGGCGCAGCCTGGCGAACACCTTGCCCGGAGGCGCGATCTCCGCGGTGTGCAGCAGCGCCACCGGGATGACCGGGACCTTGGACTCCAGAGCCAGCCGGGCCAGGCCGGTCCGGCCGCGGTAGAGGCGTCCGTCGTGGGAACGGGTCCCCTCGGGGAAGATGCCGAACAGCTCCCCTCGGCTCAGGATGCTCAGCCCCGACCTCAGCGCCCCCTCGGAGGACCTGCCTCCTGACCGGTCGATGGGGACCTGTCCGGCGCCGGCGAAGAACCGGCGCTGCAACCAGCCCTTGACCCCCCGGCCCTCGAAGTACTCCGCCTTGGCGACGAAGGTCACCCGGCGGGAGACCGCCAGCGGCATGAACAGCCAGTCGGTGTAGGAGAGGTGGTTGCAGGCAAGGATCGCCGGTCCCTGGTCGGGGACGTTCTCGGCCCCTTCGGTCCAGGGCCGGAACACGGTCCGTAGCATCGGACCGACCAGCACCCACTTGAGCATCCAGTAGAACAACTGCGCCCCTCCTTCGACGCTGGAACCCTACTCGGGCCCGCGGCCGAGGCGGTACCCATGGCACGGTGGCGCGTGCGACCATGCAGCGGAGAGAAACCGAGGTGGGCGATGTCGGCTGAGCAGCCGGACAACGTCGACGACACGTTCGCCCGCATCGTCGCCGGCTACGACTCCCGCCCCGAGCGCGGAGACGTCGCCCCGTGGCCGGCTGCCGAGGACGTCGAGGAGCAGACGACCTCCGTGGACGCGCCGTTCGAGTACCGCCAAGCCGACCCGTTCGGCTTCCAGCCAGCCGCGGCCCCGGGCTGGGACGAGGAGGACCACTTCGTGCCGCCCGCCCCCCCGCCGCTCCCTCGTCCCGAGCCGCTGACACTGCTCGCGTGGGCCGGCGTGCTCGGTGCCCCGTTCGCCTTCGTGCTGGCGGCCGTCTCGGGCCTGGTGCTGCCACGGATGGTCACCGGTGCCCTCGTCGTCGGCTTCGTGGGAGGCATCTTCTGGCTGATCGCCACCACGAGTCGTCGTCCCGGAGAAGGTTACGACCCTGACGACGGTGCCGTGGTCTGACCTGCTTGACTGCCCCCGGCCACGAACGAGGAGGGTGCGCGTGCGCGCCAGGGAGACCGTCGAGATCACCGGGCACCTGCTCGACAGCGGAGTCTTGTCGCGGGTGCTCGACGACATCCGTGAGTACGACGGTGACTACGTCATGGACCGCTTCGACGTCGGTCACGACGTCGACGACCCGTCGTACGTCCGGATCATCGTCCGCGCCGACGACGACGAGGCGCTGCAGCGCATGCTGATGCGACTGCAGACCAAGGGCGTCAACATGGTCGATCCCGGTGAGGCGAACCTGGTGGCGGCCGAGGAAGACGGCGTCTTCCCCGACGGTTTCTACTCGACCACCAACCTCGAGACCGAGGTGCGGGTGGAAGGCCGCTGGACGACCGTGGCCAACCCGGAGATGGACTGCGGGCTGGTCGTCACGGGCGCCGGCGAGGACCTGCGGGTTGCGACGATCCCGATGTCCGATGTCAGGGCCGGCATGCTCCTCGTCTGCACGGCACAGGGGGTACGGGTGCAAACGCCGGTGCAGCGGCGGTCGGGCGGCGACGGGTTCGGCTTCATGGAGTCCGACGTCTCCAGCGAGAAGCCGCAGGCGCTGCTGGTCCGCCAGGTGGCCGAGGGCATCCGCGGCGCGAGAGCGGCCGGCCGGCGGGTGCTGTGGGTCGGTGGCCCCGGGATCGTGCACACCGGCGCCGCCCCTGCGATGGTCGCGCTCGTGGAGGCCGGCTTCGTCGACGTGCTGTTCGCCGGCAACGCGCTCGCCACCCATGACATCGAGTCCTCGCTGTACGGAACCTCGCTCGGGGTCGACCTGGCCCACGGCCGGGGGGTGGAGCACGGCCACGAGCACCACATCCGGGCCCTGAACACGATCCGCAAGGCCGGTTCCATCGCGACCGCGGTCGAGCAGGGGGTGCTGCGGGGCGGGATCATGCACGCGCTCGTGACCCACCACAAGGACTTCGTGCTGGTGGGGTCCGTCCGTGACGACGGCCCGCTGCCCGACGTCTACACCGATGTGATCGAGGGGCAGCGGGCGATGCGGGCCGGGCTGGCGGACGTCGGCTACGCGATCATGGTGGCGACGATGCTGCACTCGGTGGCGACCGGGAACATCCTGCCGGCCTCGATACCGCTGGTCTGCGTCGACATCAACCCGGCGACGGTGACCAAGCTGGCCGACCGGGGGTCCGCGCAGGCGCGCGGGATCGTCACCGACGTCGGCCTGTTCCTTGAGCAGCTGACCCTGGAGCTGGTGCCCGGCTACCGGGCGAAGCGATGAGCCCGGGAGGTTCCGGCGCGGCTTGCGGCCAGCGCCATCGCCCCCGAGCCGAGAGCGGCGATTGCGGCAACCTCCCAGATCGGCAGCGTCCACCAGGCTCCGCTAACCCGCAGCGGGCTGGCCATGTGCTCATGGCCGGCCAGTGAGGTGACACCGGCCACCTGGGCGATCACGACGAGCGCACCCCCTCCGCCGACCAGGCGCTCGATCGACGGGCCGAGCCTGCCGTCGACGATGTGGCCCGCCACCAACGGCAGCCCCAGCGTGAACGGCAGCGTGTAACGGCCCTGCCAAGCGCCACCGTACGAGCTCACCGTGGCCAGCGTGACGGCAACGGGGATGAGCAGACCGAGCACCGCAATCCCCACCATCACGGCACGCTCGCTGCGGACGGCGCACCGCCAGGCCAGCACGACCAGGACCCCGAGCAGGGCCAGCAGGCAGGCGTACGTCAGCGGCGGCGCGGGGTTGCCCCGGCTGGGAAAGGCGCCCATCGACTGCATCACCCACAACGGCAGCGGCTCGAGCGCGGCCCGCAGCCGAAGCATCAGGCCAAGGCCGCCGGGGCCGTCGTGGCTGATGTCCAGGGTGTGCATCCGCACCGTCCACACCAGTCCGGCGGCGACCGCGACCGCGACCGCAACACATCCGGCGCGGCCCCGGCGGGAGGTCCACCAGCGGCGGAGCTCGCCGAGCCCGGCGGGCCGCCCTCTCAGCCCCAGCACGGCGACCACGACCAGGGTGAGCCACAGCGGTCCGAGCGCGCGCACGGTCGCGAGCACGACGGCCGACGCCACCGCCACCAACCCCAGGCGCGGTCGGCTCGCCCGGCCGCCCGGCTTGTCGGAGGTCAGCCCGATGAGGGCGCACCACAACGCCGCTGCGGCGGACATCTCGACGCCGTTCGGCGCGACCACGACGGTGCTGTACGCGACCATCGGGGTCAGCGCCGCGAGCAGCCCGACGTACGGCATCGGTCCCCTGGCCCAGCAGCCCACGCACCACACCGCGAGGGCCAGGAGGCCGGCGCACAGCGCCATGGACGCCAGCCGGAGCGCGTATAGGTTCGCGTAGCCGCTGAACCAGAGCCCGACCGGTCCGACGACGGCGTAGTAGGCCGGGTTGTAGCGCCCGGCGCTGCTGGGCATGGGAACGGGGCCTGAGCCGGTGCTGCCCGGGGGGAGCTGGCAGTTCACCGCCCTCGTGTAGGGCAACGCTCGACACTGCAGCCCAGCCGCGGCCACCACGTCACGGGGCACCGTGACCAGGGCGCCGGTGCCGTAGGCCGCATCGGTGCGCGGGGCGACCAGCTGCCCGGAGGCCACGCCGGCGGTCCGGTAGACGTGGTCGACCTCATCGGTTCCGGCGTACGGGGGGAGGGCGAGCAGCCAGGCCAGCTGCAGCGCGGCGAAGCCCAGCACCCACAGGCCGCCCACCCGCCGCCAACGCGAGGCCGGGGCGGAGGACGGGACCGCTGACACGCCGTCGCGAGTGGCGACAGCGGTCACGCGTTGCCCTCTTGGATGTCGAGCATCATCGCGTAGAGCAGCATGTGGAAGCCGCTGAGCAGCGGCGCCACGCTCAAGACGACGGTGCCGGGCGTGGCGGCCTGCGGTCCCCAGCTGTCGGCGATCACCCAGCAGCCGAACCCGATCCCGACCGTGACCAGGGTGAGTCCACCGAACAGCATCAGTGCCACCGCCGAGAACGACTGCACGACGTACTTCCACCAGATCCGCTGCCAGAAGCCGCGAGCGAGCCGGCGCAGGATGCGCGGCGCGACCCTGGGGACGGTCAGACCGGACACCTCCTTGCCGTACCGCGCCGCTACCGGGACGTCGCGGGCCGGCACCCGCAAGATGTTGAGGTGGATGAGCAGGTCGTTCTCGAAGTCGTAACGCTGGGCCAGGCGCTGCAACGGCACCCGCTCCAAGGCCTCCCGGTGGATCGCGGTGTAGCCGTTCTGCGGGTCGAACAGGTTCCAGTAGCCCGAGGCGGCCTTGGTCAGGAACGACAGCGCGACGTTGCCTACGACCCGGTGGCGCGGCATCTCGTCGAAGGAGCCGATCGCGTAGAACCGGTTGGCCTTGGTGAACTGGGCCTCGCCGCGCACGATCGGGTCGAGCAACGCCGGGATCGCGGCCGGGTCCATCTGGTCGTCCCCGTCCAGCACGACGCAGACATCGGCGCCGAGGGCGAGGGCGTGCCGGTGGCCGGCGACGGTCGCGGCGCCGACACCGCAGTTGTCGACCAGCGAGATGACCTCGGTGCGGGTGTCGCCGGCGGCCTTCGCGGCGCGGGCGGTGTCGTCTGTGCTGGCGTCGTCGACGACGACGACGTGGTCGACGAGGTCCGGCATCGCGGCCACCACGCGGCCGATGAACGGTTCCTCGTTGTGGGCGCGCACCACGGTCGCCACTCGGAGCCCTTCGTACACCTGAAGCATGCTAACTGAGAGGGTACGAAACACTCCATAGCGTAATTGGAGCCGGCCCTAACGTCCGCACAACTCTGCCCGAACGGACGACGCGGCGGGTCACAGGAAGACCCAGCGGCGGTAGGCGACGAAGTTGACGCCGGCGGCCACCGCGATCGAGACCCACTTCGCCAGGACGTACGGCACGCCAGCTGAGCTGAGCTCCAGCGTCAGGACCAACGTGATGGCGAAGTTGAGCGGCACCAGCACCGCGTAGCGGGCCAATCGGATGCCGAGCCTTCCCCGCGCCCCGAACGACCACCGCAGGTTGAGACCGAAGTTGACGACCAGGGCCGCAGCGAACGACACGGACGCGGCCACCCACAGCGGCACCCCCACCGCCTCGCGCAGCACCACCAGCACCGCGGTGTCGACCGCGACGCTGGCGAGGCCGACAACGGCGAAGCGCATCCACTGCACCGAGCCGTCTCGGCGCAGTACCCCCGATGCCCGCCTCACCGAGCGGTCGGGAAGTGCAGCTGCGCGAGCGACTCCTCGCGACTGCGCGGCCAGCGGCTGGTGACCACCTTGCCGCGGGTGTAGAACCGCACTCCCTCAGGGCCGTGCATGTGCTGGTCACCGAACAGCGAGTCCTTCCACCCTCCGAACGAGTAGTAGGCCATCGGCACCGGGATCGGCACGTTGATCCCGACCATGCCGACGCTCACCTGGCGCGCGAACGTGCGGGCCACGTCCCCGCTGCCGGTGAACACTGCGGTCCCGTTGCCGTACGGGTTGGCGTTGACCAGCTCAAGCGCCGCATCCAGCGAGGGGACCCGCACGATGACGAGGACCGGGCCGAAGATCTCGTCGGTGTAGACGCTCATGTGCGAGGTGACGCGGTCCAGCAGGGTGGGCCCGACGTAGAAGCCCTCCTCGTGGCCCGGCACCGTCAGCTCGCGCCCGTCGACGACGACGTCGGCCCCGGCGGCCTCTCCGGCGTCGATGTAGCCGGTGATCCGGTCCCGGGCCTGCCCGGTGATCACCGGGCCCAGCTGGGAGTCCGGTGCCGTTCCCGGTCCCACCACGAGGCCCCGGGTGCGCTCGGCGACTCGCTCGACCAAGGCGTCGGCGATGTTGCCGACCGCGACCACGGCGGAGACCGCCATGCACCGCTGGCCGGCCGAGCCGTAGCCCGCGGCCACCAGGTGGTCGGCGGCGAAGTCCAGGTCGGCGTCCGGCGTCACCACGGCGTGGTTCTTCGCGCCGCCCAGCGCCTGCACGCGCTTGCCCGCCGCCGAGGCCCGCCCGTGGATGTAGCGGGCGACCGGTGTGGAGCCGACGAACGAGACCGCGCAGATGTCCGGGTCGTCCAGGATCGCGTCGACCGCCACCTTGTCCCCGTGGACCACGTTGAAGACGCCCTCAGGCAGGCCGGCGTCGGCGTACAGCTCGGCGACGAGCGTGGAGACACCCGGGTCGCGTTCGCTGGGCTTGAGGACGAACGTGTTGCCGCACGCGATTGCGACGGGGTGCATCCACATCGGCACCATGATCGGGAAGTTGAACGGCGTGATACCCGCGACCACGCCGAGGGGCTGCCGGAACGAGTACGAGTCGACCCCGCCGGAGACCGAGTCGGAGTAGTCGCCCTTGAGCAGCGACGGGATCCCGCACGCGAACTCGACCACCTCGCGCCCGCGTACGACCTCGCCGCGGGCGTCCTCCATGACCTTGCCGTGCTCGGCGCACACCGCGGCGGCCAGGTCCTCCTCGTAGCGCTCCATCAGCTCCCGCAGCGCAAACATCACCTTGGTGCGCCGGGTCAGCGAGCTGGTCGCCCAGCGCTCGAGTGCCTGCCGGGCGGCTGCCACGGCGGCACCGACGTCGGCCGGCTCGGCCAGGGCGACCCGTGCCTGCACCCGGCCCGTCGCCGGGTCGAAGACGTCACCACGACGTTGACCTCCGGCGGTGTGCTTGCCCGAGATCCAGTGCTCGATCGTTCGCATCCGTCTCCTCCCGTGCTAGTCCGGGTCGGCTGGGCCTGCTGCCGTGGCCGGTTCCCTGGTCAGCAGCCCACGGGCGAGGTCGGCCGCGCCGACCAGCCCGGCGTCGACGCCCAGCGCAGCCGGAACGATACGCGCCGGCGGGCGGTAGCCGCGTCCGACAAGGTTCGCCTCGAAGGCCTCCCGGGCCGGACCGAGCAGCAACGCACCCGCCTTCGACATCCCTCCCCCGATGACGAAGACGGCTGGGTCCAGCGCGCAGGCGAGACCCGCGAGCCCGACTCCCAGCCAGCGCCCGACGTCCTCCACCAACTCGACGCACGCCGGGTCACCGTCGGCGGCCGCGGCCGCCACCAATCGGCCGTCGATACGTGCGGGGTCGCCACCGGCCATGGCCAGCAGCGGCCGGGCTCGCGAGGCGTTGCGGTCCGCCAGCGACCGGGCGGCCCGAACCAGCGCGTTGCCGCTGGCGTACTGCTCCCAGCAGCCACGGTGGCCGCAGGGACACCGACGGCCGTCCGGGACCAGCCGTTGGTGCCCGAACTCCCCCGCCGCGCCGTAGCGGCCGCGAAACAGCTCACCTCCGAGGAGGATCCCACCCCCGATACCGGTCCCCAGCGTGATGCAGACGGCCACGTCCTCCCCTCGTGCCGCTCCGAAACGCCCCTCCGCCCAGGCCGCCGCGTTCGCGTCGTTCTCCACCAGCACCGGCAGCCCGACCCTGGCCTCGACTGCGTCCCGCAGCGGTTCTCGCCGCCAGGCCAGGTGCGGTGAGAACAGCACCGACGACCGCGCCTCGTCGACGAAACCGGCTGCTCCGATCCCGACCACCCGCACGATGTGCCGGTCGCGCAGCTCGGCGACCACGCCTGCGATCGTGTCCTCGACGGCGGCCGGAGCACCTCCCGCTGGGGTATCCCGGCGCACCCGGGCGAGCACTCGGCCACTGGGGTCGACCACGCCGGCGGCGACCTTCGTCCCCCCGATGTCGACGCCGACGGCCAGCTCAGCCACGGTGCGCCTCGGCCACCCTCACCGCTCCCTCGCGAGGTCCGCGGCCCCCACCAGGCCCGCCTCGTTTCCGAGCGTCGCCAGCGCCAGCATCGGGGACGGGCGGTGCGTCCCCGCGGGAAGGGTGCGCGCAAGCGCCACGCGAGCCGGATCGAGGATCATGTCGCCGGCGGCGGCCACGCCCCCGCCGACGGCGACGACCGCCGGGTCCAGGACGGCGGTGAGCGAGGCGATGCCCTCGCCCAACCAGCGGCCGAGGTCACCCAGCAGCTCCCGGCAGAGCGGGTCGCCGCGGCGGGCCTGTTCGGTGATCAGCGGCCCGGTGAGGCGACCCGCTTCCCCCCCGACCAGCTCGGTGAGAGCTCGGGCCTCCGGCACCCCCGCGGCGAGCCGGTCACCCGCCTCGCGCACCAGCGCGGTCCCACTGGCGTACTGCTCCCAGCAGCCGTACTGACCGCAGCCGCACCGAACGCCCGCGGGGACCATCCGCAGATGACCCACCTCGGCTGCCACCCCGAAGCCACCCCGGTAGAGGCGGCTCCCGAGCACCAGACCGCCCCCGATGCCGGTGCCCACGGTGACCAGCAACAGGTCGTCGAACTCGCGGCCCGTCCCGAAGCGGAACTCGCCCCAGGCGGCGGCGTTGGCGTCGTTCTCGACCACCACCGGGAGGCGGAGCCGCTCCCTCACGTGTCTGCCAAGGGGCTCGCTCACCCATGAGATGTTCGGCGCGAACAGCACCGTGGTCCGCGCGGTGTCGACGAAGCCGGCGGCCCCGATGCCCACCGCCTCGACCGCGTGCTCACGCTGCAGCCGCCGGACAGCCGCTGCCACGGCGTCGGCGATCGCCTCCGGATCGGTCGCCGGTGTCGGCTCCAGCTCCCGGTCAAGGATCCGCCCCGACTCGTCGACCACACCCGCAGCGATCTTGGTGCCGCCGATGTCGACCCCGACGCTCAGACCCATGCCGACCCCGACTCCACTCGCGCCTTCAGTCCCGTGAGCGCCGCGTCGATGATCGCCTTCTCGGCCCGCCGCCGCAGCATCCCGATCAACGGAAACGCCACCTCGACCGCGAGCCGGTACGACACCTTGGTGTCCTCTCCGCTCGGTTCGAGGACGTAGGAGCCGTCGAGCCCGCGCAGCATCGTCCCCGCCACGAGCGTCCAGCTGACCGCGCGGTCGCCGTCCCAGTCGTACTGCAGGACGTAGTCGTCACGGACCGGGAAGGCGTCCAGCCAAAACCGCACCCTCCTGGGCCGGCTGGGGTCGGGCCCGGGGTCCACGATCTCCGCCTGCTTCACGCCGGTGGCCCAGCTGGGGTAGGCGCCGAAGTCGGCGATGACGGCCATCACGGCGGCCGGTGCGGCCACGACGACGATGTCGCTGCACGTCTGCTCCGCCATCGCCGACCTCTCCGGGCTCTCCCCTAACTGCCGCGGAGACTACTCGCCGCCCCCAGATCCGAGGCTCGGCTCACCTGGGCGGCGACCGAGTTCCAGCTCGTCCTTGACCTCCCGGAGGTGCGCCTTCAGCGACAAGCCGTAGGCGCCGACGAGCCGGAGCTGCGCTCGCCGGCCACGCTCGACGGTGGACTCGGGGCGCAGGTAGGCGTGCACGATGACCCCGTCGCCGAACAGTTCCAGCCAGATCTCAGCGGTCCCCGCCAGCTCACCGCCGAGCTCCCACCGCTTGCCCTCCCGGCCCCGGTCCCGCACGCACCGCAGCCGAAGCCGTGGGAACCACCGGGCCCAGGTCCTCTCGTCGCAAACCGCGCGCCTGACCGCCACCAGGGGGGCCGAGACGAACGTCTCGTCGGCGATTTGAGGCAGCGACACGGCCCGATTCTTCCGGCCGAGGCATCCGGCGTCTCCGGGCTGGCCGGACCTCAACCGTTTGGTCCGAATCCGGTCACCGGGACAGCCGACTTTTCGGTCGGATCCAACTCGCAGTGTTTCCAGTGTCCTACTGTGCGTAACGAACGCCACATCCGAGGAGGACCCGTGCGTCCAAGGCGCGCGAGCGCAAGGAGGCGGCCCCGCAGCGCCGACGTCGGGGCTGCCGCCGTCGAGTTTGCTCTGGTGTCCCTCCTGCTGTTCACGCTGGTGTTCGGGATCATCCAGTACGGGTTCTACTTCTGGGCTGCCCAGGTCGGTGCCTCCGCTGCACGCGACGCCGCCCGCTACTCCGCCGTCGGGACCCAGAGCTGCACGGCCCTGCGATCGACCGTCGCCAGCCAGCTCGGCGGTGCCGCGGTCGGGTCGGTGACGACGACGCGTCACTACTACCGAGCCGACGGCACCGAGGTCCCGTCCGGCACGACCGGTGGATCGGTCACCGTCTCGGTGCGCTTCTCGTCGATGACCCTGGGATGGGTGCCGCTGCCTGGCGGTGGCCAGGTCGTGGCCGACGCCCAGGCCCGGGTGGAAACGGCAACGAGCTCCTCGGTGACGTGCTCATGAGTGACCGGGATCGGGCGTTCAGGCGCCGCGAGGGCGGAGTGGTCTCGGTCGTCGTCGCATTGGTGTCGCTGGTACTTCTCGGCACGGCGGCCCTTGCCGTCGACATGGGAAACGCGTACTCCCGCAAACGGCAGGTGCAGACCGAGGCCGACCTGGCGGCACTGGCCGGCGGCGCCAAGCTTCCGGCGGGCACGAGCGCGGCCAAGGCTGCCGCGGTGTCCTCCGTCCTGGACTACCTGCAGCGCAACGCCACCTACGGCCAGCCGGCGACGACCTGGAGCGCCGCTCAGCTTCAGGACGGCAACACCGCCAACGGCGAGGTCGTGTTCGAGAACGCCAACCGGATGCAGGTGACCGCTCCACCGGCTCGGGTCGACTTCGGCCTCGCTGGTGTCCTGGGTTTCTCTTCGACCGACGTCGCCGCCCGTGCGACCGTAGCAATCCGGTCACCCGGTGTGCTGATGCCGATGTGGCTTCCGTCCAGCTGCACCGTCGGCCCGGTGCTCGGTGACACCGGCAGCAACGGTTCCAGCCCCTCGGGAAGCACCTTCGTTCCCCCGGACACCGATGGCCAGTTGACGGTATCCGCGAACCCAACGACGGTTGCGTATGGGAGTTCTACCAAGGTCGCGGTCCACCTGGACCGGCTGGACAAGGGGGTCAACTCGGCCACGGTCGCCTTCACATACGACAGCACCGGTCCGGTCAACTACCCGGTGACGTTCTCAAAGACGTCGACGACCAACGACTCCCGCGACGTCAGCATCACGGTGGGCACCAACGTCAGCAACACCGCCGGGCTGTGGCAGCTGTGGGGCGTGGTCGCCGGGAAGTACACCAAGGACAGCGTGCCGTTCGTCGTCGGGGACGCGGGCACGCTCGGCTGCAGCGCCAGCCAGCGGGGCAACTTCGGCCAGCTGGACAGCCCACGGGTCACCGGCGAGAACAAGCAGACCAGGTACGCACTCAACCTGGCGCTCGGTGTGGACCACTCGTTCCAGCCGTACCCGGCGCCGTTGCCGGTCGGCGGGGTGTGCGGATCCTCGCTGCCGGCGCAGCTCGACGACAACCCCGCCCGTGACGGGCGCAACTGCCTCAACGCGGACTCCGGCAACGACGGCCCCGGCTTGACCGGCGGGCTGCTGGCCGGCGTCAATGGGAACCCGGGCCGCCTCGCTACCCGCCCCAACGGCTCGTGCGGCCGGGCCCCGATCAGCTATCCCGGTGTGACGTCGGCACCGATCAACAACGACGTGCTGTCGTGCTTCCTGCCACCCGGCTACACCACCGGCCGGATCGCCTCCTCCATCGGCCCCTCCACCCCCCGGGGGATCCTCGACCCGGCCATCTTCGACTCGCCCCGGTTCGTGTGGGTGCCGGTCACCGGCTGCGACGACCGCAGTTGCAAAGGCCAGCTGGCGATCTCCACTTTCGCGTCCTGCTTCCTCACCGACGAGGGGCTCAACGCGAAGCGCAACTCGTCGGACGCCTCACCCACGAATGGGGTGATCCTCAACAACGGCGGGCAGCAAATCAGCTCTGTCCAGTTGCTCTGCTTCGACCCGGCCGCACTTCCGGAGACAACCACCTCGACCTCCGGCGGGATGCCGTACCTCGGCACCGGCACCCGGATCGTCTCGCTCGTCGAGTGACCTAAGACCTCCCCACTCCCTACCACCACAGGACTCCTCATGGGACGCAAGACCATCCTGATCATCGTCTCGCTGGTGATCGCCACGGTTGGCGCGCTGCTCGTCTTCATGTACGTGCAGGGCGTCGACAACCGTGCAGTTGCCCAGCAGCAGCCCCAGCAGGTGCTGACCGCGACCGCCCAGATCGATCCCGGGGAGTCGGTCCAGGACGCCAAACAAGCGGGCAAGTTCCAGCTGACCGCGATCCCAGAGTCGGCCGTCTTGGCCGGGGCACTGGACTCGACCATCCCGATCAAGTCGATGGTCGCAACCAACACCATCTATCCCGGTGAGCAGGTCATCGCCGCCAAGTTCGGTGCCGTCGGCTCCGTCAGCACCCTGGGCATCCCCGACAAGATGCTGGCAGTGAGCGTCCAGCTCAGCGATCCCAACCGCGTCGCCGGGTTCGTGTCGCCCGGCTCCCAGGTGGCCATCTTGGTGACCTGGAGCGACACTGCCGGCGTCATCCACAGCCGCATGCTGTTGCCGGGTGTCACGGTGCTGGGGACCGGCCAGACGACGATGTCATCCACGACCACGACCGACCCGAACGGTCAGCAGACCACCGAGCAGATCCCCCTCACCATCCTGACTCTCTCGGTGGATCAACGCGACGTGGAGAAGCTGCGCGTGGGCGAGAAGATGGGTGAGCTCAGCCTCGCACTACGGACGAAGGACTCGGTGGTGCACCTCGACCAGGGCCTCGGCTCGGTCAACAAGACCAATTCCGGCTCGATCTTCGAATGAGGCTGCCATGACAACGATCATCGAGACCGACCCGTCCGCCGCCAGGGCCGTCGCCGCCGCTGTCGGAGCGAGCACACACCTGGCCACCATCGAGGACCTGAGGGAACATCTCGACTCCGCGCCCGACGAGTACGCCGTGGTCCTGGGTCCCAGCGTGAACCTCGCGGCGGCGGTCGCCCTGGCGGACACCTACCGGGTGGTGCGCCCCTCGTTAGGCGTCATCTTGGTGCGAGAAGTCGTCGACACACCGGTGCTGGCGGAGGCACTGCGCTCGGGGATGCGGGAGGTTGCCGCGGTCTCCGACCCGGAGGCCCTCACCGACGCGGTCTCCCGGGCTCGCCGGGTGCATGAGGCCATGCGGGCCCAGTCGGCGACGGCCGCGCCGCCCCAACCGTCGGGGCGCATCCTCACGGTGTTCTCCGCCAAAGGCGGTGTCGGCAAGACGACGATCGCCACCAACCTCGCGCTGGCGCTCGCCGACAAGGGCCGGCGCCAGGTGTGCCTGGTGGACCTGGACCTCGCCTTCGGAGACGTCGCCATCACGTTGCAGATCTTCCCCGCCAGGACGATCGCCGACGCCGTGCCCATGCAGGCCCACCTCGACCTCGACGGCCTGGGCACGCTGCTGACGCCCTACCGAGACGGTGTCTCAGCGCTGGTAGCCCCGGTCGGCCCCGACGCCAAGGACTCGATCTCGTCCCAGCTGGTGGCACGGATCTTCGAGCTGCTGCGGCAACGCTTCGAGTACGTGGTGGTGGACACCCCGCCCAGCTTTGACGACCAGGTGCTGCAGGCCTTCGACGTCAGCGACCACATCCTTCTCGTGGCCACCCCAGACGTCCCGGCGCTGAAGAACCTCAAGATCGCGCTGGAGACGATGCAGCTGCTCAACTACCCCCGGCATCGCAGTCTCTTGGTGCTCAACCGCGCCGACGCCAAGGTGGGAATCACCGCGGACGAGGCAAGCACCTCGCTGGCGATGACGATCACCTGCTCCATTCCGTCCTCCCGCGACGTCCCCGCCTCGATCAACCGCGGTGAGCCCATCGTCACGGCCGAGCCCCGGCACTCGGTGAGCGCCGCGATCCAGTCCCTGGCCACGTTCTGCACCACCGCAGCCGGCCACCCGCCCGCCAGCCAGGAGCCGGCTGCCGGCGGCGGGGAAGCCCGGCGTCGAGGCGGGATCTTCTCCCGGAAGGGACGGATCTGATGAACCTGTCCGAGCGGCTTGAGTCAGCGCAGCGAGAACGAACCGAACAGCTTCAGGCGAGTGTCAAGACCTCGAAGCCGGCGGCGGTCACCTCCCTTCGCGGCGTTCCGGAGGCCGACCCCTTCGGCGAGCTGAAGACCACTGTGCACGCCAGCCTGGTCAGCTCCCTGGGGCCGCGGCTCTACGACGCGAACCTGACGTCGTCCGACCTGGAGACCATGGTCAGGGAGGCGCTGGCTGATGCGGCGTCCTTCGACGACGTCCCGATGACGGCGTCCGACCGCGGACGGCTGACCCAGGAGATTGCCGACGACATCTTGGGCTACGGGCCCGTCGAGCCCTACCTGCGAGACCCAAGTCTCTCCGAGGTGATGGTCAACGGCCCCTACGACATCTGGATCGAGCGGGACGGCCGGCTGCAGCGGGTGAACGCCCGGTTCGCCAACGAAGGGCACCTTCGCCGCACCATCGACAAGATCGTCGCCCGAGTCGGACGACGCGTCGACGAATCGAGTCCCATGGTCGACGCCCGGCTGCCGGACGGCAGCCGGGTCAACGCCGTCATCCCACCACTTGCGTTGGACGGCTCGCTGCTGACGATCCGGAAGTTCGCTGCCGACCCCTACTCGGTCAGCGACCTCGTCACCTTCGGCTCTCTCACGCCGCGCTCAGCAGAGTTCCTCCAAGCCTGCGTCAAGGGCGCCCTCAACATCGTCGTGTCCGGCGGCACCGGCGCCGGCAAGACGACGACTCTCAACGTGCTGTCCTCGTTCATCCCCTCAGACGAGCGCATCGTCACGATCGAGGACGCCGCTGAGCTGCAGCTGCTCCAAGAGCATGTGCTCCGCCTCGAGTCACGTCCGGCGAACATCGAGGGCAAGGGGGCGGTGACCATCCGGGACCTGGTCCGCAACGCGCTGCGCATGCGCCCCGACCGCATCGTGGTCGGTGAGGTCCGGGACGCCTCAGCGCTCGACATGCTGCAGGCCATGAACACCGGACACGACGGCTCGATCTGCACAGTGCACTCGAACTCCCCTCGCGACACCCTCTCGCGCATCGAGACGATGGTCTTGATGGCCGGGATGGACCTGCCCATGCGGGCCATCCGGGAACAGATCGCGAGTGCCATCGACCTCATCGTGCATCAGACACGGTTGTCCGACGGCAGCCGGCGGATAACCCACATCACCGAGGTGGAGCGGATGGAAGGCGAGGTCATCACGCTGCAGGACATCTTCGTCTACGACCACTCCTTCGGCCAGGACGAGAACGGGATGCCTTGTGGCCGTCTTCGCGCCACGGGGCTGCGACCGAAGCTTGCGGAGACGCTGACCCAGAACAGGATCCCCGTGGACCCGATGCTCTTTGCCATGGACGGCGGCTTGTGATGCACCGTCCCGGCGGCTGGCTGAGCTTGCCGGCGCTGCTCGCGGCCACGCTCCTGGGCTGCTGGGCACCGCCTGCGCTCGGCGGACCGTCTGGTCAGATCGACTCCGTGCAGACCCGCAACGGCGTCGTACACGTCCTCTACACATTGCGTGGCCTACCCGCGAACGCGACACCCGACGTGTCGTCGGTTCAGGTCGGGCTCAACGGGCAGCCCCAGCGTGCAACCGCGGAGCTCGCCTCCGCAGCCGGCAACAAGGTCACCCGATCCGCTGTGCTGGCGATCGACGTCAGCGACTCGATGTCTGGGGCCCGGTTCCGGGCAGCCCGACAGGCCGCGCTCACCTTCATCGACCAGGCACCGGCCGACGTCCGGATCGGGCTTGTGAGCTTCGCAGGTGACGTCAGCAGGGTCCAGGCACCGACGACGAACCGGGACGCAGTTCGGGCCGCAGTGGGCCGGCTCCGCCTCGAGCGCGGGACCCGGCTCTACCAGGGGGTCTCGCAGGCCTTGGGCATCCTGGCCGGGCAGGGTTCGGGCAGCATCCTGGTTCTCTCGGACGGCCGGGACACCTCGGGCGAGCCGCTCTCCACGCTCCTGTCCGAAGTCCAGCACTCGGACACCAGCATCGACGTGGTCACGCTGGGCCAGTCGGGCGCTGCCCTCACGGCCCTGCGGCGACTGGCTGGCGCGGGTTCCGGGCAGGTGATCAGCGCCGACGCAGCGTCGTTGTCCGCCGCCTTCAGCTCCCAGGCAGCCCAGCTGACCTCCCAGCTGCTGATCAGCTTTCCCGTCCCGGAGGGTTGGAAAGGCCAGGATGCGACGCTGTCTGCGAGCGTCAGCGCCAACGGGGTGACATACGCCGACGATGCACTCGTCAACATCCCCGCCGCAGCGAAGCCACCGACCACGGCGCCACCACTCCCATCCAAGGCCGCCCCCGAGACGGCACAGCAGCCACTGTTGAGCGTGAGCCACACGGTCATGCTGATGGGCCTTGCAGCGATGGTGCTGGCGGGACTCTTGCTGGCGCTGCTGCTGAGCAACGCCTTCGGTGGGAAGGAGCGGCAAAGCCTCGACATCCGATTGGCGGCGTACGCAGGCGCGTTCCGCGGAGGCACGAGGAGCGGGCCGACGGCCCCCGCCCACTCGGCTTCGGTCAAGCAGCAAGCCGTGGAGCTCGCCGAGAAGGCAATCAGCCGAGGCGTGGACGTCTCGCTGGCCCGCCGCCTAGACGCAGCTGGTCTGAAGGTGAACAGCGCCGAATGGCTGTTGTTGAACACCGGCGCCGCATTGGCAGCCGCGGTCGTGGGTTTCCTTCTCACCAACGGGCGACTGATCCCGACGCTCCTCTTGCTGCTGATTGGCGCGGCGGTGCCCTGGATCTACCTGACGTTCAAGCGCTCCCGTCGGCTCAAGGCCTTCAACGGCCAACTCGCGGACACCCTGCAGCTGATCTCGGGCAGCCTGTCGGCCGGTCTGTCGTTGGCGCAGTCGCTGGACACCGTCGTCCGAGAAGGCAATGAGCCTGTGGCCGGGGAGTTCCGCAGGGTGCTGGTCGAACAGCGTCTGGGGGTCGAGCTCGAGACCGCGTTGGCCGGAGTTGCCGAGCGCATGAGCTCCGACGACTTCGCCTGGGTGGTTATGGCGATCCGAATCCAACGTGAGGTCGGCGGCAACCTGGCGGAGCTGTTGACCACGGTCGCCGGAACCTTGCGAGAGCGGGAGTATCTGCGTCGCCAGGTGTCGGTGCTCTCAGCGGAGGGACGGCTCTCCGCCTACATCCTTGGCGGCCTGCCGCCGCTGTTCGTCGGTTATCTGGCCATGGCGCGACCAACCTATCTCTCCCCTATGTACACCACGGGGCTCGGTCTGCTGATGAGTGCCAGTGCCGTAGTCATGATGACCGTGGGCGCGTTCTGGCTGAAGAAGTCGGTCAAGGTGGAGGTCTGAGATGACACCGACAATCCTGCTCGTGGCAGGCACCGCCGCGATCTTCGTGGCCATCCTGACCGGCCTGCTGGCCGCGGTGACCGAAAGTGACAGCTCCGACAGCTCGCGCAGGACGGCGCTGCTCGACGCGTTCACCACCTCACCGCAGGCAATTCGCGACGAGCTCGACCCGGGTTTCCGACAGCGGGTCCTCAATCCGCTCCTGGGCCGGCTCGTCGGGCTGGGCCGACGTCTGACACCGGAGGACAACACAGCCAGACTGCGCCGACAGCTCGACGCCGCCGGCAATCCGGCGGGGTGGAGCGTCGACAGGCTCACGGCTTTGAAGGCTGGCGGCTTCGGCGCTGGGCTGGTGCTGGCTCTGGCCTTCTGCACGCTGGTCGGGCTGTCGATGTTGCCGACCCTGGCAGTCTCCGTGGGGCTTTCGCTTGCCGGCTATCTCGGGCCCAACATGTGGCTTTACCAGAAGGCCTACGAGCGCCGAGAGAAGACGCAGACAGCCCTTCCCGATGCGCTCGACCTGCTGACGATCTCGGTTGAGGCAGGGCTCGGCTTCGATGCCGCCCTGGCGCACGTCGCCAAGAACACCGATGGTCCGCTCGCCGACGAGTTCGCGCGAGTGCTTCAGGAGATGCAGCTTGGCGCCGGACGCAGCGAGGCGATGCGGGCCCTTGGTGAGCGCAGCACACTGCCGGAGCTCAAAGGCTTCGTGACCTCAATGGTGCAGGCGGACGCGTTCGGCATCCCCGTCGGCAGGGTGCTGCGGGTGCAAGCAGTCGAGATGCGCACCAAGCGGAGGCAGCGTGCGGAGGAGAAGGCGCAGAAGGTGCCGGTCAAGATCTTGTTTCCCCTGATCTTCTGCATTCTGCCGACCCTGTTCATCGCGGTCATGGGTCCTGGCGTCCTCACCATGTTGAACGCGTTCAGCGGAAGCGTGCGGTAAGGGGCTTTCTTGGCTCTTCCCAATCGAGGGTGTAGCGAGCGGCGGCGCGTCGGTGGGGGGGTAGGGGTCGACGCTATCTTCGCTGCCCCTGATCTGACGACGCTCACCGGTCTCGACGAGCTTGGGCTTGAGGTCATCGGGCAGCGGGTCAAGTCGGACCGGGCGGTGCTGGCGTGGCGGGTCGTGGAGCCGGATCGGTGGTGTCGACGGTGCGGGTGCGAAGGGGCGCCGCGTGACAGCGTGACCCGGCAGTTGGCGCACGAGCCGTTGGGGTGGCGTCCCACGACGCTGCTTCACGGTGCGCCGCTACCAGTGCACCGGCTGCGGGCACGTGTGGCGCCAAGACGCCAGCAAGGCTGCCGAGCCGCGGGCGAAGCTGTCGAGGCGGGCGTTGCGGTGGGCGTTGGAGGCGCTGGTGTGCCAGCACCTGACCGTCGCCCGGATCGCCGAAGGCCTCGCGGTGGCCTGGGACACCGCCAACAACGCGGTGCTGGCCGAGGGCAAGCGGGTACTGATCAACGACCCGCAACGGTTCGACGGCGTCACGGTGGTCGGGGTCGACGAGCATGTATGGCGCCACACCCGCCGCGACAAGTACGTCACCGTGATCATCGACCTGACACCGATCCGTGACGGCACCGGCCCAGCACGGCTGCTGGACATGGTCGAGGGTCGCTCGAAACAAGCCTTCCAGCAGTGGCTGTCTGAGCGGTCCGAGGCGTGGCGCAGCGGCGTCGAGGTGGTCGCGATGGACGGGTTTCACCGGCTTCAAAACCGCCACCACCGAGGAGCTCCCCGACGCGGGGTCGCAGTCATGGACCCATTTCATGTGGTGCGCTTAGCCGGCGACGCGCTGGACCGGTGCCGACGCCGGGTCCAGCAGGCCATCCACGGCCACCGCGGCTACCAAGGCGACCCGCTCTACGCTGCCCGCCGGACCCTGCACACCGGCGCGGACCTCCTCACCGACAAGAGAGGGACCGGTTGACCAACTTGTTCACCGGCGATCAGCACATAGAGGTCGAGGCGACCTGGGGGATCTACCAGCGGATGATCGCCGCCTACCGGCACCCCGACCGGAGCCGAGGGCGAGAGCTGATGCAACAGCTGATCGACGCGGTCAGCTCCGGCGTCCCCGCCGCGCTCAGCGAGGCCATCACTCTCGGGCGGACGTTGACCAAGCGCGCTGCCGACGTCTTGGCCTACTTCGACCGCCCCGGCACCAGCAACGGACCGACCGAGGCCATCAACGGCCGCCTTGAGCACCTCCGCGGCTCCGCCCTCGGGTTCCGCAACCCCACCAACTACATCGCCCGCTGCCTCCTCGAGACCGGCGGATTCAGACCCCGACCACACCTTGCATCGGGATGAGCCGCTTTCTTCGCATCCCTGGCGTCATCCAGCGTAATCAACTACGGTCTGTCCAGTCTTGATGACGCTACGTATGAGACGGGAGACGATGTGAGCGCCGTTCCGGTGAGCCTGGCTCCCCGCTACTGCGGGCGGTTGGTGAGCGGAGTGCGCGTGTTCGGCGTTTCTACCGTCGCACTGCTCGCGCTCACCGAGCCCAGCGCCGCCGGCCTCACCATCGCACTGCTGCTCGCGATCTTGGCGGCTGTCGCCACCCTGGCCACCCGCAACTTCGGGTTCAGTGGCCTGTTGGTCGCGATCGGCGAAGCGCTGGTGGCAAGCGTGCTCATCGGCAGCCAGCTGGCCGACGTCCGGTTCACGCTGATCTACCTTGTGGTCCCACCCTTCGCGGCTGCAGTGGAGACCGGCCTGAGCGGCGTCGGGGCGAGCTGCTTGGTCGAGGTCGTCATCGTGGATGTGCTGACTACGACTTCTGCCACGTCCTGGGACGTGCTGACCCAGCGCATGCAGGTGGCAGCGCCCTGGATTCTCACCAGCGTGGGTGGCGGCGTCCTCGGCGCCTGGCTCCGGCAGCTGCAGGCCGTGCCAGCGCATGACCAGGACGCGTACTCCTCGGCCCGGCGACTCCTCGCTGAGCTTCGGACGGTGGCCCGAAGTCTCTCCGCCGGTCTGGACGCCGTCGGCATCGCACAGCAGATCCTCGTTGAGGTGCACGAGACCGTCGCCAACGAAGCATCCGTCGTCCTGGTCAGGACCGAGGGCGGAGTGTTGGTCCCGCTGACCCTCGACGAGGGCCAGCGGCTCAGCGAAGTGGGCAGCGACGACCCAGTGGTGATGGAGTGTTGGACGACCGAAGCACCGGCCCAGGACACGGTGGGTGGACGGGCCAACCGGCGCACGCGGGCAGCGCTGCCGCTGCAGGTAGGTGCGCGAATGATCGGCGTCGTGGTGGTGGAGTGCGCTGCCACGATTGCGTCGTCCAAGCTTCACGAGCTGCGCGCTCGGCTCTCCGAGCACAGCCTTCGGCTGGACACGGCGCTCGTCTTCGAAGAGGTGCGGACTTTGGCCACAGCCGACGAGAGGCGACGGCTCGCTCGGGAGATTCACGACGGCATCGCCCAGGAGGTGGCGTCGATTGGCTACGCGGTCGACGAGATGATCGCAGCCGCGCCCAACGAGCACCAGGAAGCCGGACTCAAGAAGCTGCGGCACGAGCTCACCCGACTGGTGAGCGAGTTGCGGCTGTCCATCTTCGACCTGCGAAGTGAGGTTTCCCAGGGCGCTGGCTTCGGAGCCGCGCTCACCGACTACGTCCGGCAGGTCGGCACCCGTTCGGGGATGACCGTCCACCTGTCGCTCAACGAGACGCCACAGCGGCTCCGCGTCGAGGTCGAGTCGGAGATCCTGCGCATCGCGCAGGAGGCGATCACCAACGCCCGCAGGCACAGCGGCGCCAGCAACCTCTGGGTCACGTTCGAGGCCGACCCACCGCACGCGAGCCTCACGATCAGCGACGACGGCCACGGACTCGGAGTTGCAAGATCGGACTCGTACGGCCTGAGCATCATGCGAGAACGGGCCCAACGCACCGGCGCCCACCTCGAGATCGCGCCCCGACCCGGCGGGGGAACGCAGGTTTCCCTGGCCCTCACCCACGCCCCGCCCCCGCCTTTTCACCCCGCAGCCGCGACGCACAGAATAGCATAGATTGTTGGAATACACAATTGTGACAACTAGGCGTGTAATATGCGCCGCAAAGAACCGACCGGGATAATAACTGTGGTGCCGAGGAAGATGCGCAGATAACGGCTCAACGAATGGCGGACCCCGCCGCGGATCGGTCGGGACGCGCTCTTGAGTAGTAGTACAGGCCAGACCAGCCACCCGGGTGAACAGAGTCCATCATCTGTACTACGGGTCGCCGGTTTCGGTGACGTAGACAGTCAAGAGCTGGTTCAAGTTTTCTGTTTTGAGATGAGTTGGATCAAATTACGATAGGTTATAGGTGGAAATCATTTTACGGCGCGGCACCGCCACCTCGTTGCCACACTACGAAAGGACGGGTGCCGATGCCTACGTCGGTTCTCCTGATCGATGACCACGACCTGATCCGGCAGGGACTGAGTCG
>JBBPZV010000014.1:0-2369 GCA_038198775.1 Propionibacteriales bacterium
GACGGCGAACAACGAGCTGACCGCCCGGTCCAGGGCGAGCCGCAGCAGGGATTCCTTGCCCGAGACGTGGTGATAGATCGACGACTTGGTCAGGCCGGTCGCCCGGCCGAGGTCCTCCATGGACGTCGCGTCGTAGCCCCGGGTCAGGAACTCCTGGACGACGACGGTGAGCAGCTCGTCCTGGGTGTAGCGGGCCGGCCGCCCCGGCCCCCGGGGCGGCGGCGCCTGCTTTTCGCCGACCGCGGTCACGCCCTGACGTTATCGGGCCGGCGGTGAGGTTGACGCACGGCGGCCCAAGCAGGATAGTTGAACCGACCGTTCGTTCGGAAAAGGAGCCATCGTGCCGACGGAGACTGCCGAGCACCTTCTGGAGCAAGACTTTCAGGCCTGCGTCGACGCCGACGGGCGGATCGAGCCGCGCGACTGGATGCCCGAGGGCTACCGCAAGACGCTGATCCGCCAGATCGCCCAGCACGCACACTCCGAGATCATCGGCATGCAGCCCGAGGGCAACTGGATCACGCGCGCTCCGAGCCTGCGCCGCAAGACCATCCTGGTCGCGAAGGTGCAGGACGAGGCGGGTCACGGGCTCTATCTCTACAGCGCCGCCGAAACTCTGGGCATCGACCGCGAGGAGCTGCTGGACCTCCTGCACGCCGGTCGGCAGAAGTACTCGACCATCTTCAACTACCCCACCACCAGCTGGGCCGACGTCGCGGCGATCGGCTGGCTGGTCGACGGTGCAGCGATCATGAATCAGGTGCCGCTCACCCGCTGCTCCTACGGCCCGTACGCGCGGGCGATGACCCGGGTGTGCAAGGAGGAGAGCTTCCACCAGCGGCAGGGATTCGAGTCGATGACGACGCTGGCCAACGGAACGCCCGAGCAACGCCGGATGGCCCAGGACGCACTCGACCGCTGGTGGTGGCCGGCACTGATGATGTTCGGCCCGACCGACACCGCATCGCCCAACAGCGCCCAGTCGATGGCCTGGGGGATCAAGCGTTTCACCAACGACGAGCTGCGGCAGCGGTTCGTCGACGCGACCGTGCCGCAGGCGGCGTACCTCGGCCTGACCATCCCCGACCCGGACCTGCGCCTGGACGAAGCGACCGGGCACTACTGCACCGGCGAGATCGACTGGAGCGAATTCTTCCAGGTCATGAAGGGCGACGGTCCCTGCAACCGCGAGCGGTTGGCACACCGGGTCACCGCCCATCAGAACGGCGCGTGGGTACGCGAGGCCGCCGCCGCCTACGCGGCCAAGCACGAGACGCGTAGGTCGACTGCCGCTGGCGCGGCATGAGCGAGCCCGGAGCCGGTCACCCCCGCTCCCAGCCGCTGTGGGAGGTCTTCGTCCGCAGCAAGCGCGGACTGTCACACAACCACGTCGGGAGCCTGCACGCCCCGGACGCGCACCTCGCGCTGCGCAACGCGCGCGACCTCTACACCCGCCGGCAGGAGGGCGTCAGCATCTGGGTCGTCGCCGCCACCGACATCGTCGCGAGCAGCCCAGACGAAAAGGACGCATTCTTCGATCCGGCCGGGGACAAGCCCTACCGGCACCCGACCTTCTACCGGGTGCCCGAGGGGTTGACGCACCTGTGACCGCGGCGACCGACGTCGATCTCGACACGGCCGCCTATGCACTGCGGCTCGGCGACGACACCCTGATCCTGGCCCAGCGCCTGTGCGAATGGGCGACCAGCTCGCCCCAGCTCGAAGAGGACATCGCGCTGCTCAACATCGCCCTGGACCTGCTCGGCTGCGCGCGCAGCCTGCTGGGGCGGGCCGGCGAGCTGGAAGGGCGCGGCCGCGACGAAGACGCCCTCGCGTTTCTGCGCAACGAACCCGAATACACCAACGCCCTGCTCATGGAGGTCGACAACGGCGACTTCGGGCGCACCCTGGCCCGCCAGCTGCTGGTCAGCGCCTACCAGCTGCCGCTGTGGACCGCGCTGCTCACCTCGACCGACGAAGGCATCGCCGCCGTGGCCGGCAAGGCCGTCAAGGAGGCCGCCTACCACCTCGACCACGCCACGACCTGGGTGCTACGGCTCGGTGACGGCACCCCGGAGAGCCACACCCGCATACAGGCCGGCCTCGACGACGTCTGGCCCTACGCCTACGAGCTTTTCGAGCATGATCCGCTGCTGGACCGGCTGATCACCCGCGGCGTCGCAGCCGACCCCGGCGTCATCGAGCCGCAGTGGCAGGTGACCGTGCGCGGGGTGCTCGACGAGGCCACGCTCTCCGTCCCGGAAACGTCCTGGCGGCCCACCGGCGGGCGCTCCGGCCGCCACACCACATCATTTGGCTATCTCTTGGCCGAAATGCAGCATCTGCACCGCTCGCATCCGGACGCAAGC
>JBBPZV010000015.1:0-2723 GCA_038198775.1 Propionibacteriales bacterium
CCAGTACCGGTCAGCGACCTGATCCCGCTCACCGTCCCCGAGGTGCGCCGCCTCCTCGGACACCTGATCTGGACCCAATCACCCGAAGCCACCGCGATCTTCGCCTGGTCACGCTGGCGTCGCAGACACCAAGCACGTGCCCGCCGATGTCATTACACTGCCCGAGGCGCCCCACCATAAGTGCGGCTGTAGTACTAGTTGCCCGGCGAGCTCGGCCAGAGCGCCAGTGGTGACCAGGTGCACCGACCCGAAGTCCACGAAACGGCAGCCCGGCCGGGCACCGGACACCTCGGTGACCAGCTCCTGGCCGGGAACGGCGCCGGACATCCAGTCCGGCACCAGCCCCTGCTCCTCGGGGAGCCGGCGGTGCAACCGGGCCTGCTCTGGCACGGACCGCGTCAACCGCACCGGACGCCCGAGGTACTCGCCGAGCAGCGCGTCGGCCTGTTCGCTCCCGGCAACCGCACGCCGACCCTGCACCTGGACGACGACCTCGCCGCCGTGCTCGTCGACCTGCGCGATCACCCCGAGCAGCCGCCCCCACCTCTCCGGGTGCTTCGCGCTGCCGACCGTGCCGTCGGCGTCGTCAAGGCAGGCCCAGCTCCGGTCACCGCGCACACCCTCGACGTCGACGACTACCGCACGCAGCTGCTCGCCACGGGCGCTCTTGAGCGGGTAACGGAACAGCGAGACGACATGGCCCACCCAGACAGTTCGTCCCCAACGACCGGACCGTCTGCGTCACCTGAGCGGGTCCGGTAGCCGATCGCCTTGTGAGGATCGACTGCGGTGCCGCTCACCGTTCGGCCTGCGAAACAGTCTCGCGTACCGTTGACAACTCGTGAGGACGCCGCCTCCGATGTGTGCTGGCGTTCAGCGACGGGGACCTGCGTGCACGGCTGGCGGCACCTCAGGTGGTGAGTCGGGCCAGCCAGGCTCGGATGATCCGGGCGTCGCGGTCGCTTACGCCGACTATTGCCTGCGCTTCCACGGCGCGGACCTTGGCGGTCGCGTCGCGGAGCGCTGCCCGCCCACGGTCGCTGAGTCTCAACCGTATGACTCGCTGGTTGGCCTCGCGTCGCTCGAGCAAGCCCACCGACTCGAGGTGGGTGACGGTGGCGTGCATGGTCTGACGGGTCACCTGGGCGATGCGCGCCAGCTGTGTGGCTGAGAGCTCCGGCTGCAGGTCGAAGGCGCTGAGGATCCCGTACTGCTGGGCGGTCAGTCCCAACGGGTTGAGCTCGGCGTCGAGGCGGGCGCGGAAGCGCTGGTGCGCCAGGCGGAACAGGTAGCCAAGGTTCGCGTCCGGATCGACGCGATCGGCGGTTGGTGTGAGCACGGCTCGGGTAGTCTCAATGTTGTCAGGGTATCCGACAACTCTGGAGGTCTTGCGAATGCCTGCCTTCCCCGATGAGCACCTCGAGCTGCTCAAACGCCACCTGGCGGCCGAGAACGCTCACGACCTGGATGGCACGTTGGCCACGCTCGCCGCGGACTGTGTGTTCGTCGATACCGGCACTGGCGAACGTTGGGGCGGCCATGCCGAGGTCGGCGCCTACTACCAAGCCTGGTGGACGGCCTTTGACAACCACGTCAGCACCGAGGTACGTCACTTCCCCGCGCCGGACCTTGCGATCGTCGAAACCCGCTGGACCGGGCGCCACGTCGGAGCGTTCTGGGGCATCGAGGCGACCGGACGCCAGATCGACGTGCCGGTACTGATCAAGGTCCCGATCCGCGACGGGCTGATGGCCGGCGAGGAGTTCTTCTGGGACCGCCTGAGCCTGCTCGATCAGCTCCACGCCAGCCAGCTGGCGGCGACGCTGGCTCCCACGGCGTGACGGGCCGCGTCCTGGTCGCGGGCGCCACCGGGGGGGTGGGGTCCCGCCTCACGCCCGTCCTGGTCGGGGCCGGCTGGCAGGTTCAGGCGCTTGTGCGCAGCCAGCCGGATGCCGAACGCCTGCCTGATGGCGTCGAGCCGGTGCTCGCGGACCTGCTCGATCCAGCGGTCGTCACTGCCGTTGGCGACAACGACGTGATCGTGCACGTCGCCTCGGCGATTCCTAAACAGCGTGCAGCGCCTCCCGAGGGGTGGCGGCTCAATGACCGCATCCGCCGTGAGGGCACCCGGCACCTGCTCGCCGCGGCCGCGCGCAGCGGGGCGCGGCTTGTGTTGCAGAGCGTGACCATGCTCTATGCCGCGGCCGGTGAGGACTGGATCGACGCGTCCAACGCCCAGCTACAACCGGCCGACAACCTCACGTCGATGCTCGACGCCGAACGCATGGTCGACGCCTCGCCGGTCGACTCGCTGGTGCTGCGCCAGGGACTGCTGTTCGGCCCCGGCACCGGAGTCAGGGCGGGACTGCTCGACGGGGTGCGCCACCGGACGCTGGCGCCGATCAGCGACCGCGGCGTCTGGCTATCGCTGTTAGACCCCGAGGACTTCGCCGCCATCGTGGTCACCGCCCTGCAGCACGGCCTGACCGGGACCTACGACGCCGTGTCCGACACCGCCACAATCACCGAACTGATCACTGCGGCCGCCGAGATCATCAGCGTCGAGGTGCCCGAAGCAATCACGCTGGCCGAGGCCCGCGAACGGCTCGACCCGGCAATCCTCTCCGCCTGGTACATCTCGCGCCGCGTCAGCGCGACCGCGCTCGCCGACCACGGCATAGACCCGCAGCGGGCCTGGCCGCAGATGCTCAACAAGACGAGCG
>JBBPZV010000016.1:0-17954 GCA_038198775.1 Propionibacteriales bacterium
ACCGACCCGCAACCCGAGCACGGAAACGACGGCGAGCACGGCCACCACGCCAACCGCGGCCACCACACCCCCGGCACCGACCCGCAACCCGAGCACGGAAACGACGGCGAGCACGGCCACCACGCCAACCGCGGCCACCACTGAGTTGACCGACGCCTTGGCTGTTCTCCCGGTACTCTGGCTGCGGGCAGTGACGAAGACGAGTATGCGTCCGGGCCAGGGGCACAGAGAGCCGCCGACGAGCTGAGACGGCGGAGCCCTGCCGGTCGCTGAAGACACTTCATAGCCCGCACGCAAACGAGGTCGCTCGCTTGGCAGCGCCGAGCGGTGAAGGCGTGGTGGTACCGCGAGGCCCCGCTCGCCCACGCCCCCCGGGAACGGTTCTGCCCCGAGGTGTGTGATGGAAACTTCTCGAACCTTGGTCAAGGACCTGCCCCGCCGGGTGGGCCAGGTCGTCGACGTACAAGGCTGGGTGCACCGGCGCCGGCGGCTCTCGGCGCTCACCTTCTTGGTCCTGCGCGACCGCACCGGCTTGGCCCAGGTCGTCGTCAAGGACCCCGAGACGCTCGCGTCCGCAGGCGGACTGGCCGAGGAGACCGTGGTGGGCGTCACCGGCGAGGTGATCGCCAACAGCGCCGCCCCGGACGGGGTGGAGATCGTCGACCCGGTGATCCGGGTCCTCGGCGAGCCCGCGTCCAGTCCAGCGGTCGAGCTGTGGCGGCCGACGCTACCGGTGGGACTACCACAGCTGCTGGACCATGCCGCGCTGACCTGGCGTCATCCTCGCCGGCGAGCCGTCTGGCAGTTGGCAGCGGCATCCCTGCGCGGCTTCCGCGACACCCTCATCGCGGCCGACTTCACCGAGATCAGCACGCCCAAGCTGGTCGGCTCCGCAACCGAGTCCGGCGCCAACGTCTTCGGCGTCGACTACTTCGGCCGACGGGCGTACCTCGCGCAGTCGCCGCAGTTCTACAAGCAGATCATGGTCGGGGTGTTCGAGCGGGTCTTCGAGGTCGGCCCCGTCTTCCGCGCCGAGCCGCACGACACCGCCCGGCACCTCGCAGAGTACGTCTCGCTCGACGTGGAGCTGGGCTTCATCGACGACCACCGCACCGTCCTCACGGTGCTCCGGGACGTGATCGCCGGCATGCTCGGGGCGCTGCGTACCCACGCCGGAGCCGCCGTCGACCTGCTCGGTGTGAGGCTTCCGAGCGCGCCCACGCAGATTCCCCTGGTGCATTTCTCCCAAGCGCTCCGCATCGCCGGGGCGGACGCCGACGAGCCCGACCTGGCGCCGGCACACGAGCGGGCCGTGGGCGCCTGGGCCCTGGCCGAGCACGGCAGCGACTTCGTCGCGGTCGAGGGGTATCCCCTGCGCAAGCGAGCCTTCTACACCCATCCCCAGCCCGACGACCCCCGTTGGTCCAACTCCTTCGACCTGCTGTTTCGCGGGCTGGAACTGGTGACGGGGGGCCAACGGCTGCACCGCTACGGCGACTACGTGGCGGCCCTGCGCGCCCGCGGCGAGTCCACGGCGGCGTACGAGTCGTACCTGGACGCCTTCCGTTCCGGGATGCCCCCGCACGGAGGCTTCGCCATCGGGCTCGAGCGGTGGACCGCTCGACTGCTCGAGGTCGAGAACATCCGGACGACGACCCTGTTTCCGCGCGACCTCCACAGGTTGGAACCCTGACCGGCTGCCATTGAACGTGTGGTTCAGGGTAGAAAGGGTCCATGAGCCTGATACGAGTGGTCGCCCGTCCGATGCTGGCTTCGATGTTCGTGGTGGGCGGCCTCAACGCCGTCAAGGAGGCGCCGGCGCTGGCGCAGAAGGCCAAGCCGGTGACCGACCGGGTCGCTCCAGCGCTGGCCCAGGCCATGCCGCAACTTCCGGTGCCCACGGACGCGACGACGTGGGTCCGCATCAACGGCGTGGTGCACGTGGTCGGTGGCGCAATGCTGGCCACGGGTCACCTGCCGCGCCTGACGGCGTGGATACTCGCCGGCAGCATGGTGCCGACAACCGCGATGGGGCATGCGTTCTGGAACCAGAGCGACCCGGTTGCGCGCAACAACCAACGTGCGCACTTCTTCAAGAACCTCTCGCTGATCGGGGGGCTCTTGATGACCGGTATCGACCCGGACCCGCACAAGAAGATGCTGGTACGACGCGCCAAGGACAAGGTGATGGAGCTCGCACCGTCTTGAGCCAGGGCGTCATGATGGCGTCCCAGTGAACACGTGGGCGCCCCCGCGCCGGGTCAGCCCGCTCGATGCACCCGTGACGCTTCCGGGCTCGAAGTCGCTCACCAACCGGGCACTGGTGCTTGCGGCTCTCGCCGACGGCCCGTCGACGCTGTATTCCGCCTTGCGCGCCGGTGACACGGGGCTGATGGCCGCCGCGTTGCGCGCGCTCGGCACGCACGTGGCCGAGGTCGGGGAGGACTGGCGGGTCGTGCCGGCACCGTTGCGAGGTCCGGCTGCCGTCGACTGCGGCCTGGCGGGCACCGTGCTGCGCTTCGTACCGGCTCTGGCCGCCCTCGGCCACGGCCCGGTCGAGTTCCATGGTGACGCTCGCGCCGGTGAACGTCCCATGGCTGTGGCGTTGCAGGCGCTGCGAGACCTGGGCGTCGACGTGACCGGCCCCCAGCCCGGCCGCCTACCGTTTCGCATCACCGGGACGGGCGGGGTACGCGGCGGCCGGGTGGTCATCGACGCCTCGGCATCCAGCCAGTTCGTCTCCGGGCTGTTGCTGGCAGGGGCTCGCTTCGACGAGGGCGTCGAGGTGCTCCATCGTGGAGCGCCGGTGCCATCGTTTGCGCACATCGCCATGACGGTGACGCAGCTTCGGGAACGAGGCGTCGTCGTGGACGACTCCTGCCGGGACCACTGGGTGGTGCGGCCGGGACCGATCGGAGCCGTGGACGCAGTCGTCGAGCCCGATCTGTCCAGCGGCGCGCCGTTCGTGGCGGCCGCGCTGGTGACCGGTGGACGGGTACGTGTCGTGGGCTGGCCCGCGCACACCGACCAGGCCGGGGACCGCATGCGCGACGTGGCCGGAGCAATGGGCGCCCGCGTCGAGCGCGACGACCGGGACCTCGTGGTCACCGGAGCCGACCGCATCGACGGTGTCGACCTGGACCTCCACGAGGTCGGCGAGCTTACCCCCGTGGTGGCCGCCTTGTGCGCGCTTGCAGCCACGCCGTCTCGGTTGCGGGGAGTCGCGCACCTTCGAGGCCACGAGAGCGACCGGCTCGCCGCACTGACCCGCGAGCTCACCGGTCTCGGGGCCTGGGTGACCGAGCTGCCCGACGGCCTGCGTATCGTGCCGCGGAAGCTGCATGGCGGTCTCTTCTCGACCCATGGCGACCACCGCATGGCGCAGGCCGGCGCCGTCCTCGGGCTCGTCGTGGGAGGCCTTAGAATCGCTGGCCCCGAAGCCAGCGCCAAGACGTTTCCCGCGTTCGTGCCCAGCTGGGAACGGTTCGTCGGTTGAGCGGTTTCGATCCCGACGTGGACAGCTATGAGCGTGCCGGTCGCGGCACGCGGCCGCGTACGAAGCGAAGACCTGCTCATGAGGACGCCGTCTCCGGCCGTGTGCTCACTGTGGACCGCGGGAGGTTCACGGTGGGCCGAGACGGTCCCGCCCCGGCAGCAACGGTGTCCGCTGTGAAGGCGCGGGAGCTGGGACGCAAGGGCGTGGTGGTGGGGGACGAGGTGCGGTTGGTCGGAGACGTCAGCGGAGCCGAGGGGTCGCTGGCCCGCATCGTCTCCGTGGGCCCGCGGCGCACGGTCTTGCGTCGCAGCGCCGATGACATCGACTGCGTCGAACGCGTGCTGGTCGCCAACGCCCAGCAGCTGGTGATCGTCGCCGCGCTGGCGGACCCGCCGCCACGTCCGCGGCTGATCGACCGGTGCCTGGTGGCGGCGTACGACGCCGGCATGGATGCGCTGCTCTGCCTGACCAAGGCGGACCTCGCCTCGCCGGACCGGTTGCTCGCCGCGTACCGACCGCTCGGCGTGTCGACCGTTGCGACGTCTCCGGCCGGAGGGCTGGACGAGTTGCGAGCACGGCTCGAGCGCCGGGTCAGCGTGCTGGTCGGGCAGAGCGGCGTCGGCAAGTCCACGCTCGTCAACGCCCTCGTCCCGGCCGCTGAGCGGGCTACCAGCGACGTGAACACGGTCACCGGCCGTGGACGTCACACCTCCAGCTCGGCGCTTGCCCTGCGACTGCCCTTCGACGGTTGGGTCATCGACACGCCGGGTGTCCGCTCGTTCGGGCTGGCCCACGTCCGGCCGGACCGCGTCCTCGCGGCCTTCTCGGACCTGGCCGCGGTCGGAGCTCGATGTCCGCGCGGATGTTCGCACACGGACTCAGAGCCCGAGTGTGAGCTTGACGCGGCCGCCGCTGACGGCCGAGTCGCCGTCGCCCGGGTGGACTCGTTTCGCCGCCTGCTGGCGAGCCGGAACGACTAGCGCCGGGTCAGCCTCCGTTGAAGGTCGCCTGACCCGTCGGGTTCCACAGCGCTCGGGCGCCGGCCTCACCCACCCGGGCGGTTTGCACGGCGACGGCGATCGAACCCACCAGCACCAGGACCGCCAGCACCGTTGCCACGGCTGTCTGGCCGCCCTGGGCGTCGACGCGGGTACTGCCGCCTCGGCGAGAGGCATCCCCTGGAGGCACGGCCCGGTCAGGCCTGGTCGCCACGAAGGCGGCCACGACCGCAACGGTCAGCCCCAGCATCAGCACGACCAGCTGGTTGGCGAGCTGCTGGTGGACGGCGACCGCCTGCGCCACCGGCCCACCCAGGTTGAGTGACGCCTTGAGCGAGTACCCGCTCTGCCTTGTGACGTACAAGGTCCCGAGGGAGATCAACGTGGCCACGAGCAGCGGCCACCGCAGTCGAGCGCGCCAGCGCGGAACGATGAACAAGACACCCAACAGCGCCGTCGCCGGAAGCAGGACCACGGCCGCGTGGACGACCAAGGCATGCACCGGCAGCCCTCTGAACTCACCGAACACCTCGACCTCCTCCGGTGGCGCGGCTGCGGTCGCTCCACGTTACGACCATCGGCTGAGAACCGGGTGAGAGCCGACGCGGGTGTCTCCCGACATCTCGGTTGCCCCGACGGCAGAGCCGTCGGGAGGCCCCGCGGGCGGCGGCTGGCTTCCCGACCGACGAGCGGCTCGCGCCCACCAGCAGTCGGGAGGTCGCGGCGAGGCGGCCGGGTCTGCGGACCCGGAGGACTAACCTGCCCTCGTGGTGGGTCCCTTCAACGACGACGTCCGGCTGGCTCACCTGCTGGCAGACGACGCCGACTCGCTGGCGATGGACCGCTTCCGTGCCCCGGACCTGCAGGTGCAGACCAAGTCCGACCTGACTCCGGTAAGCGACGCCGACGCCGCGGTCGAGCAGTCCATCCGGCGTACGCTGGCGCGAGCCCGCAGCCGTGACGCCGTCTCCGGCGAGGAGGAGGAGCCGACCGGGTGGGGCCCGCGCCGGTGGGTGGTCGACCCGATCGACGGCACCGCGAACTACATCCGCGGCGTGCCGGTGTGGGCGACGCTCATCGCCTTGGCGGTCGAGAGCGAGGTGGTCGTCGGTTGCGTGTCGGCCCCGGCCCTGGGAAGGCGCTGGTGGGCCTCACAAGGTGGCGGCGCATGGACCGGCCGTTCCCTGATGGCCGCCCGACCCTGTCACGTGTCCGCCGTCGACGACATCGCCGACGCGTCGTTCTCGTACGCCTCGCTCGGAGGCTGGGAGCAGATCGGACGGTTGGACAGCTTCTTGGCACTGACCCGCCGGTGTTGGCGGACGCGGGCGTACGGAGACTTCTGGTCGTACACGATGCTGGCCGAGGGTGCCGTTGACGTGGCCGCCGATCCCCAGCTGGCCGTCCACGACATGGCCGCCCTGGACGTCATCGTGCGTGAGGCCGGCGGCCGCTTCACCGGGCTCGACGGACGGCCTGGGCCGCTCGGGCGCAACGCGCTGGCCACCAACGGCCACCTGCACGACGCGGCCATGGCGTTCCTCGGCCACTTCCCGGACGGTCCCGACGAGCCACCGGCCCGACCGGGCGGCAACGTCCGCGACCTGGCGTCACGGCGCCGCGGCAGCGACTGAGGTCAAGAACAGGCGGCCCGCACCGTCGCCAGCGACTCGGGGAGCTCATCGCGGCCCCTCGGCGCAGGACGTACGCCTGTCACGCTGGGCCGGTTGCGATGCCCGACCCGGGCGGGATGCGCGTACTTCCAATGGCTCAGCGACGCTTCCAACGGGTTGCACCCCATGGGAAGCGCCGCTATCCCAGGTGAACATGGGATAGCAACACCGCCGCAGCAGGGCTGGGGAGGCGAGCAGGGCGGCGAGGTCGAACCAGCCGTACCCACCGGCGGCACCACTTGGCGGATTTCCGATCGGCACCAGTCCCGTCGGGTCGTGGGCCGACCACGTCCAGGTCCCGAGGGTGGTACCCACCAGCTCGAGATAGGTGACGACGACAAACGCCCCGACATACAGGGTCCGCGACGGCCCCCAGGCGAGGAAGCCCACCAGGCAGACGAACCAGAACGCGCCCAGCACGTCCGGGCGCGGCGCCAACAGCAGTCCCCATACGGCGTATCCGCCACCGAGCGCCACGACGGCCGTCACGCACTGGCCGAGGTGACCACGGACCCACGCCGAACGTCCCAGCCCCAAGGCGGCCAGATAGACCAGGCCGTGACCCGGCGGGACGTACGCCGGCACGTTGTCGAAGCGGTAGGCGTACACCCCCAGCAGCGGTGAGAAGGTGTACTCCACCGCGGTGGCGAAGGCGACCACCACCCCGGTCTGGATGCGGACCAGCGCCCGCTCCCGCGCCAGCACGCCGATCAGGATCGCCCACGTGCCAACGCCCAGCGCCCGCTGCTCGAGCAGCCCGCCGGTCGAGTCCAGCACCAGCACGGTCGTGACCCAGGCCAGCACCCCGACCGCCGCGGTCGGCCAGGCTCCCCACCGCAGTCGCTGCCCGGCCTCCGCTCGCAGCAGCAGAGCATCGGTCCGGGCCAGGCTCACCGGCCCAGTCTGTCCTATCGCGGTGGCGAGGCTCGGGGCTAACCTGCCGGGCATGCACATCTCCGACGTGTTGCACTCAAAGGGCAGCGACGCCGTCGAGACCATCGCACCGGACGCGCCGGTTCGCGAGCTGGTCGACAGGTTGGCCGAAGCCAACGTCGGCGCGCTCGTGGTCAGCGAGGACGGCGCGACCGCGCTCGGCATCGTCTCCGAGCGCGACGTGGTCCGACAGCTGCACCAAGACCCGGGCGTCCTCGACCGCCCGGTGTCGGCGATCATGACCGCCGACATCCAGGTCTGCGAACCCGAGGACACGCTGGAGTCGCTGATGGCCACGATGACCGAGCACCGCATCCGCCACGTCCCGGTCGTACGCGACGGCCGGCTGGCCGGCATGGTCAGCATCGGTGACGCGGTCAAGCAACGGATGAGCCAGCTCGAGTTCGAGCGGGACCAGCTCAACCAGTACGTGACCGGGACCCAGTAGCATTCGGCTCACGGCGGAGGGGCTCGCCGCAACCGCGTCCTCGAGCGCCAACAGTCCCTGCCAGCATCCACTCCTGGTAGGGGACCCATGCCTGCTGCTCGGTCCGGTCGTTCCGACCTTGGGCTGCTCGCGGCGGTTGCCGCGGGCGGCGCGCTCGGCGGTCTCGCCCGCCACGTCCTGCTCGTCACCTGGCCCCCTGGAGCCGGCGCCATCCCCTGGCCCGTTCTCGCGATCAACACGACCGGATGCCTGCTCGTCGGCATGTTGATGGTGGTCGTCGAGGAGCGGCTCACGGTCCAGCCGTGGGTCCGGCCACTGCTGGGCATCGGCCTGCTGGGTGGCTTGACCACGTTCTCGACCTACACGGTGGCGGCGGTGGCGCTGGCGCGGGAGGGACGGCCGTACCAGGCGTTCGGGTACGTGTCCGCCACGCTGGCCGGCTGCCTGGTCGCCACCGCGGTCGGCGCTGCCATCGCCACCGGGACGACACGGCTGCGAAGGAGGAGACCGTGAACACGCTGCCCGACGAAGCCTGCCGGCTGACGATCTTCCTCGGGGAGAGCGACCGGTGGCACCACAAGCCGGCGTACACCGAGATCGTGCACCGAGCCCACGCGGCCGGCCTCGCCGGCGCCACCGTGCTGCACGGGGTCGAGGGTTTCGGGCCCTCGCACCACATCCACACCACACGCATCCTCGCCCTGTCGCAAGACCTGCCGGTGGTGATCGTGATCGTGGACGCCCGGGCGCGGATCGAGGCGTTCCTGCCGCAGCTGGACGACCTCGCGATCGAAGGGCTGGTCACCCTCGACGACGTGACCGTGGTGCGCTACACCGGGCGCCTCCGCGACGAGCCTTCGTCGTGATCGCGCTCCTGGTCGCGGTCGGCTCCGGTCTTGGCGCCGCGGCTCGGCTGGTCGTGGACCGCAACGTGTCGATCCGGTTCCCGTCGGTGTTCCCGTGGGGGACGCTGACGGTCAACGTCCTCGGCTCCTTCGGCCTGGGCTTGCTGGCCACCAGCACCAGCGGCGTCGAGGCCGCGGCGCTGGTCGGAGCCGGAGGCCTCGGGGGGTTCACCACCGTGTCGACGTTCGGCTACGAGACGGTCCGGCTGCTGCGCTCGGGCGCCTGGCTGCTGGGCGCGGCGAACGCGCTGGGCAACGTCGGCCTCGGGCTGCTGGCCGCGGCGGGCGGGGTCGCCCTCGCCACGTGGCTGGGGTGAGCTGCCCCCCCCGCTCGAGCGGCCCGACCTCGCCGACAGGCCCCGCTGCGCCGGGCCGATCAGCGGAAGCGGCCGAAGTCCGGCGGCCGCTTCTGCGCGAAGGCCTCCGCGCCCTCCCGACCCTCCTCGCTGTCCACGAACAGCTCCAGCCCGTCGAAGGCCAGGTGCGACAGCCCGCCGATGTGGTCGGTGTCGGCGTTGAAGGAGTGCTTGAGGAAGCGCAGAGCGGTCGGCGAGTACGAGCCGATGGTCCGGCCCCACTCCAGCGCCTTGGGCAGCAGGTCGTCCAGGGGCACGACGGCGTTGACCAGCCCCCACCGCTCGGCGGTCTCTGCGTCGAACTGCTCCAGCAGGAACCAGATCTGGCGGGCCCGCTTCTCCCCCACCACGCGGGCCAGGTATGCGGACCCGAAACCGGCGTCGAACGAGCCCACCCGCGGGCCGGACTGCCCGAACCGGGCGTGCTCGGCGGCGAGGGTGAGGTCGCACAAGACGTGCAGCACGTGCCCGCCGCCGACCGCGACGCCGTTGACCGCCGCGATGACCGGCTTGGGGATGTCACGGATCATGCGGTGCAGCCGCTCGATCTCGAACGTGCCCCACTCGGTCTGCCCGTACCCGCCGGTCTGGGCCCGCTCCTTCACGTCCCCGCCGGCGCAGAAGGCCTTGTCGCCGGTACCGGTGAGCACCACGGCAGCCACCTGGCTCGACGCCCACGCCGTCTTGAACGCGGTCAGCAGCTCGTCGACGGTACGGCCGCGGAACGCGTTGTAGCGCTCCGGGCGGTCGATGGTGATGACCGCGACCCCGTCGGTCACGTCGTACTTGACGTCGGTGAAGTCCACCAAGCGCATCACAGGTCAGGCCCCCACCCGGCAGACCACGGCGGTGCCCTGGCCGACCCCGATGCAGGCCGCCGCGACGCCAACGCCTCCGCCACGGCGGCGTAGCTCCCGGCACAGGTCCACGATGACCCGGGGCGCGGACGCGCCAAGCGGGTGGCCGATGGCGATGGCGCCGCCGTGTGGGTTGACCCGCTCCGGATCGATGGCCGGAAGCCCCTGCAGGGTGCTGAGCACCATGGCGGCGAACGCCTCGTTGATCTCCCACAGGTCGACGTCGGCCGGGGTCATGTCGAGCCGGCCGAGCACTTTGTCGATGGCTGGCACCGGTGCGACCGAGAAGCGGTCCGGCTCCACGGCGACGGTGGCGCTGGCGACCAGCTGGCCCAGCGGGACGACGCCGAGCTCGTCGGCCGACTGCCTGGTTCCCATGAGCAGCGCGATGGCGCCGTCATTGATGGGCGAGGAGTTGCCGGCGGTGACGGTCCCGTCCGCGGTGAACGCCGACGGCAGCGCGGCCAGCTTGGCCGAGCTGGTATCGGGCCGGACCGACTCGTCCCGGGTGACCTCGCCCACCGGGAGCAAGTAGTCGTCGTGCAGCCCCTTGTCCTGGGCCTCCGCAGCCCGCTCGTGGCTGCGCAGCGCCCACTCGTCCTGCTGTTCACGTGCGATGCCCAGCTCGGTCGCCACCCGCTCCGCGCAGGTTCCGAGGGAGTCGGTCCAGTGACCCGGGAAACGCGGGTTGACAAGCCGCCACCCCACCACGGTCTGGTGCAGGGACATCGCCTTGGGCAGCGCCTCGTCGGGCTTGGGGAGTACGTACGGCGCCCGGCTCATGCCCTCGACGCCGCCGGCCACGACGTAGCGGGCGTCCCCGACGGCGAGCGCTCGGGCCGCCTGCACCACCGCCTCACCGCCGGAGGCGCAGAGCCGGTTGATGGTGACGCCAGGGACGGTGGCCGGCAAGCCGGCCAGCAGCACCGCCATCCGAGCCACGTTGCGGTTGTCCTCTCCGGCGCCGTTGGTGTCGCCGAGGAGCACGTCGTCGATGTCGGCCGGGTCAAGTCCGGGGTTGCGGCGTATCAGCTCCCGCAGCGGCAGGGCCGCCAGGTCGTCGGTGCGGATGGCGGAGAGGCCACCGCGATAGCGGCCGAAGGGCGTGCGGACCGCGTCCAGGAGGTAGGCGTCCATGATCTCGCCATCTTGACCGCCGAAACCGCGGTGTGCCAACCTCCGCTGCGTGTCGAGCCCGGCCCGCAGCGCGTTGGTGACCGGTGCCGGGCGAGGTATCGGGCGAACGGTGGCGGTACGGCTGGCCCGCGAGGGCTACCGGGTCGCGTTGACGGCCCGCAGCGAGGACGAGCTGAAGCAGACCGCGAGCTTGGTCGGGCCGTCGGCACTGGTGCTGCCCGGGGACCTGCTCGACCCGGCGACGCCTGACAGGGTGGTGGACGCGGTCGAGGACGCCTGGGGCCGCGTGGACGTGCTGGTGGCCAACGCCGGCGCCGGCGAGTCCGATCCGATCGCGAGGCTGAGCGACGACTCGTGGCAGCGCCAGCTCGAGCTCAACCTGACCGCGCCGTTCCGCTGCATCCGGAGGGTGGTCCCGGCGATGGTCGCGCACGGTTGGGGCCGCATCGTGGTGCTGTCGTCGGTCGCCGGCAAGCGTGGTGAGCCGTACCTCGCGGCGTACTCCGCCGCCAAGCACGGCGTCCTCGGGCTGGTCCGGTCGGTGGCCGCGGAGCTCGCGACCACCGGCGTCACCGCCAACGCGGTGTGCCCGGGCTACGTCGACACCCCGATGACCGACGGCGCGGTCGAGACGATCGTCAGCCGCACCGGCCGTACGCCCGACGAGGCCCGGCGGCTCCTGGAGCGCAAGCAACCGATCGGACGGCTGGTCAGCGTCGACGAGGTCGCCGAGGCGGTGTGGTTCTGCGTCGCCAACGCCGCCGTCACAGGTCAGGCCGTCAACGTCGACGGCGGAGCCGTGCAGTCGTGAGCCTGCACCGGCTGAACCCGGACGGGCTTCCCCGACCGAGCGGCTTCAGCCACGCGGTCACCGCCAGCGGCGGGTCGCTGGTGTTCCTCGCCGGGCAGACCGGGCTGGACACCGATGGCAGGGTCGTACCAGGCGGCGTCGTCGAGCAGTTCGAGCAGGCGCTGGCCAACCTGCTGACCGCACTGGCGGCAGCCGGTGGCGGCCCAGAGCACCTGGCCAGGCTGACGATCTACGCCGTCGACGTGCCCGACTACCGAGCGCATGCCGACCAGATCGGTGCGGCGTGGCGGCGGGTCGCGGGACGGGACTACCCCGCCGTGGCGCTGATCGGGATCACCCGGCTCTGGGACGACCCGGCGCTGGTCGAGCTGGAGGGCATCGCCGTCGTCCCCTGATCGGACGCGCAGCCGCCCCGCGCCCGCCCCCGCAATCGCCCGTTGAGCGCTTCTCGAGCCTTGCCCGCTCCGGCACGGCTAGCAGGACATCGTCGTCGATCTGTAAGGTTGTGCGCTTGCATCAGGTGCTAGTGCATCAATCCGGCCGAGGCGCCCGATGAACCCGGCCATCGAGATCCGCTCGCTGACCAAGCGCTTCGGCGAGGTCCGGGGGGTGGACTCGCTGGACCTCACCGTGGCACCCGGCGAGGTGTACGGCCTGCTCGGTCCGAACGGCGCCGGCAAGACCACCACGATCCGCGTCCTCATGGGCTACCTGACACCGACCGGAGGCAGTGCCCGAGGTCTCGGCGGTGACCTGCGTGACCCCGCCCTGCGCCGGCGCACCGGCTACCTGCCGGGCGACGCCGCCCTCGACAAGCGGTTGACCGTCGACCGGCTGCTGCACTGGTACGCCGCCATGCGCGGCGGCGGCTCCGGGGAGCGCATAGGCGCCCTGTGCGAGCGCCTTTCGCTCGACCGCTCCCGCCGCATCGGCGAGCTGTCGACGGGCAACCGGCGCAAGCTCGGCATCGTCCAGGCGCTGATGCACGCCCCGGACCTGCTGGTTCTCGACGAGGCCACCGCCGGCCTGGACCCGTTGGTGCAACGCGAGGTGCTGTCGTTGGTCCGCGAGCGCTGCGATGCCGGGGCCGGCGTGCTGTTCTCCTCCCATGTCCTCCCCGAGGTGGAGGACATCGCCGACCGGGTCGGCATGCTCCGCCGCGGCCGGCTAGTGCATGAGGCCCCGGTGCACGGCCTGCGGGACCTCGCGCGGCAACGATATGAGCTGCGCTTCCCCGCTGACGTGCCGGCCGGCGCCTTCCGCGGGGTCACCGGGGTCACAGCCGTCGAGGTGGACGGGGCGACCGTCCGGGCCGTGGTCGACGGAGCAGTGCGCCCGCTGCTGGAGCGGGCGGTGCGCCTCGACGTCCAGCGCGTGACCAGTCACGCCGAGGACCTCGAAGACATCTTCTTCCACTACTACCGCGATGCCGAGGCCCGAGACGAGGAGTCGGCGGCGCCCGGGGAGGCGTCGTGATGCTGGTGCTGAGGGGGCTGCTGCGCGACCGGCTCCGGTCGACGGCGTTGTGGACCCTCGGGCTGGTCGTTCTGCTCGGCGTCATCGTCGCGGCGTACCCATCGGTGGCCGACTCGGCGACGACGTTCGACGAGTACGCTGCCAGCCTGCCCAAGGGCCTGACCCAGCTGCTCGGCGCGGCCGGCGGGTTCGCGGACCCGATCGGCTATCTGAACAGCCAGTGGTACTCCGCCTTCGGGCCCGCCCTCTTGCTCGTACTTGGTATCGGGCTGGCGGCCTGGGCGCTCGCGGGGAGCGAGGAGGAGGGGACGCTGGAGATGCTGCTGGCCAACCCGGTACCGCGGGCGCGGATGGCCGCCGAGCGCTTCGCCGGTGTCGTGATCGTGGTGTCCGTCGTCGTCGTCCTCACTCAGGCGGCGCTCATCGCCCTGGCGCCCACGGTCGGACTCGCAGCGGGCATCGGCGCGGCGCAGTGGGCGGCGGTCACGGTCGGGATGCTGCTGTTGATCCTCACCTTCTCCACCGTGACGTTCGCCGTCGGAGCCGCGACCGGCCACCGCGCGGTGGCCATCGCCGCTGGCTCCAGCCTTGCCGGGGTCACGTACCTGCTGGAGGGGCTGGCCACCTTCGTCGACGCCCTGCACAGCGTTCGCTGGGTCTCACCGTGGGACTGGTTCTTGGCCGCAGATCCGCTGGCGCGGGGCTGGGCGTGGCAGCTGTGGGTGCTGCCGCTGGTGGTCATTGCCACGGCGTACGCGCTGGGAACCGCCCGCTTCGTGCGGCGCGACCTCGGATGACCCGCCCACCTTGACCGCCGAAGCACCGGCGGAATACTGACCACCATGGAGCTCAGCCCCTCGGCGTACGCGGACAGCTTCGCCCGCGACAACCTGCCGCCGTTCGACGAGTGGCCGGAGCTGGTCTTCGAGCTGCCCGAGCTGCACTACCCACAGCGCCTCAACTGCGCCACCGCCCTGCTCGACGACGTCATAACCGAGCACGGCTCCGACCGGCCGTGCGTCATGTCAGCGACGCAGACCTGGTCGTACGCGGAGCTGCTGCGCCGCGCCAACCGGATCGCCGCAGTCCTGGTGGAGGACCTCGGGCTGGTGCCCGGCAACCGGGTGCTGCTGCGAGGACCGAACAACCCGGAGCTGGTGGCGTGCTGGTTCGGTGTGCTCAAGGCCGGCGGCATCGTCGTCACCACGATGCCGCTGCTGCGCGCCGGCGAGCTGCGCACGATAGGTGAGATGGCTCGGATCGGGCTGGCGCTGTGCGACGCCCGGTTCGTCGCCGACCTGTCGGCCGCCGGGCTGCACGACCTGCGCACCGTGACGTACGGCGAGGGCGGCGAGCTGGCGGCGATGGCGGCCGGCAAGGACGGCGACTTTGCCGACCTGCTGACCGCGGCGGACGACGTGTCACTGCTGGCGTTCACCTCGGGCACGACCGGCAAGCCCAAGGCCACGATGCACTTCCACCGCGACGTGTTGGCGATCACCGACACGTTCAGCCGGCACGTGCTGCAACCGACGCCCGACGACGTCTTCACCGGCACTCCCCCGCTGGCGTTCACCTTCGGGCTCGGCGGGCTGGTGGTCTTCCCGCTGCGGGCCGGCGCCAGCACGCTGCTGCTGGAGCGGGCGACGCCGGAGGAGCTGTTCGGTCACGTCGAGCGGCACCGGGTCACGACCGTCTTCACCGCGCCGACGGCCTACCGAGCGGCGCTCCCGATGCTCGCCCAGATAGACTTCTCGACATTGCGCCAGTGCGTGTCGGCCGGTGAGGCGCTCCCCGCGGCGACGTCCGAGGCGTTCCACGCCGCGACCGGCGTCCGGATCATCGACGGCATCGGCGCCACCGAGATGCTGCACATCTTCATCTCCGCCGCCGGCGACGACATCCGCCCCGGCGCGACCGGGAAACCGGTGCCAGGCTTCACCGCCACCGTGCTGGGACCGGGCGGCGAGCCGGTGGCCGACGGTGAGATCGGGCGGCTGGCGGTGCGCGGGCCGGTGGGCTGCCGCTACCTGGCCGACCAGCGGCAGCGCGACTACGTCCAGCACGGCTGGAACATCACCGGCGACACCTACGTCCGCGACGCCGACGGCTACTTCTGGTTCCAGGCGCGCAGCGACGACATGATCGTCTCCGCCGGGTACAACATCGCCGGGCCAGAAGTCGAGTCCGCCCTCATCGGTCACGACGACGTGCTCGAGTGCGCGGTCGTGGGGCTGCCGGACTCCGAGCGCGGCATGGTGGTGGCTGCGTACGTGGTGCTCCGCGACGGCGTCCCTCCCTCCGCGGAGACGGTCCGGGCCCTGCAGGACTTCGCCAAGTCGCAGATCGCGCCGTACAAGTACCCCCGGCGGGTGGAGTTCGTCGACGAGCTGCCGCGGACCAACACCGGCAAGCTGCAGCGCTTCCGGCTCCGCGAGCAGCAGGCGTGATCGGCTCACTGCCGCCGGGCCACGCCGCGGTGGCGGTGCAGCGCCGCGTCGAGTGGCCCGACACCGACGCCGCCGGGCACTATCACCACTCAAGCGTGGTGCGCTGGGTGGAGGCCGCCGAGGCGGTGCTCTTCGAGCGGCTCGGCCTGTCGGCGCTGTTCGGCCGGATCCCACGGGTGCGCTACGAGGTGGACTACCGGGCCCGGCTGTGGTTCGGCGACGTGGTCGAAATCGCGATCGGCGTGGCCGAGCTGGGTCGGACGTCGATCCGGTACGCCTTCGAGGTGCGCCGCGGCGAGGACGTGGCCGCCCTCGGCACCATGGTCGCGGTCAGCTCCGACCCGTCGGGAGGCGGCACCCAGCCGTGGGCTGCGGAGGTGCGGGCGGCGCTCACCACCGCCGGCTGGCTCGCCGCGGAGCGGCTGGTCACCGCTGACGACCACGAACCCCGATGACGACCGTGGCGCCCAGGTCGGGATCGCTGACACCCGTGGCTGACAGGCCGGCATCGGCGCACGCCGCGACGGCCGCCGGCAGCTGATGCTCGCTGAGCTCGGTGAGCAGACAGCCGCCGGGCGCCAGCCAGTCCGGTGCCGCCGCGGTCACCCGGCGCAGCACGTCAAGCCCGTCCGAACCACCGTCCAACGCGACCCGAGGCTCGTGACGGCGGGCCTCAGTCGGCAGCAGGTGCAAGTCGGCGGTGGGAACGTACGGCACGTTCGCCACCAGGACGTCGACGCCGCCCCGCAGTGAGCCGGGGAGCGGGTCGAACAAGTCCCCCTGATAGACCTGCCCTCCGACGGCCGCGAGGTTGCGGCGGGCACACCGGACCGCGGCGCGGTCGATGTCGACGGCGTGGAGCTCGACCGAACCGGCAATGGCCGCGACGGCGACAGCTACCGCTCCGGACCCGCAGCACAGGTCGACCACGACGGAGTCCGGACCCGCCACGGCCGCGGCCTGCCGGGCCAGCAGCTCGGTACGACGGCGAGGCACGAAGACGCCAGGGTCAACGGCGACCCGGACGCCGCAGAACATCGCGAACCCAACGACGTGCTCCAGTGGCTCACCGGCTACCCGACGTTCCACCATGGCTTCCAGAGCGCCTCGCCCCGTCGCCGTGGAGAGCAGCACCCGGGCCTCTTCCTCGGCGTAGACGCATCCCGCGGCATGCAATCGAGCCACCAGGTCGCCTACGGCCTCACTCGTACTGTTCATGCTGTCGGCCGCTCAGAGCACACAGTGCTCGTTGCCCTCGGGGTCCGCCATGACGAGGTCGGGCCGGTCACCTTGGATCACCTCCGCGACGACACGAGCACCAAGACCGCGAGCGGATCGACCCCGGCGGCCACCGTTTCCCACCGCTGCCGCCAGGGGCGGGGGCGCTGCCGTCAGGGTCGCAGCTGACCCGGCCGCTGTCCGACTCGTCCGCGGGTAGCCGTGCTTGGTGCGTGGCGGGTGGAACCGGGCAACCCGCAGCGAGCCATCCTCACCGAGGCGACGGAGCGCCGGGCCACCGCGTCGCGGACCGTCCTGACGGCGCTGGCATCGGCCGTGTTGGCGGTCGCCGCGACCGCTCTGGCCGGTACGCGCAGACTTGTGGGCAGGCAAGGCGCGCGTAGGCAGCGGTGTTCGGTCAACCACCGCCCGGGACGACCGCCCGGTGCTCGTACGCGAACACGACGAGCTGCACCCGGTCTCGGCATGGCACGCGCAGGACGTGGTGAAGGTCACCGCCAAGCAAGGAAAGACTGTCCCGATCACCGTCGATCTGGGGTGATCTCGACGTGCGGAGGCCGGCGGTTCCGTTCCCGCCGGCCTCCAGCGACGAGCGTCAGCTCACCGCAGCTTCACCAGCTTGAACATCCCCTTGAACGCGTGGGGCGCGCCGGTGTCGTCGTCGGGCCAGTAGCAGGCCAGCAGGTACTTGCCGGCCGGCAGGTTGTACTTCAAGACCTGGCCCTTGTACGGCGAGATGACGCCGGTCTCAGTGTTGGCGCGCAGCGCGAACGCCGGCCTGCCGTGAGTCCCGGACCGGAAGTACTTCGCGACCATGGCTCGGGTCGTGTCCTTCTTCACCCGGTTGAGCACCACGAAGTGCGGCTGGTCGCTGCGGTCGTACACCCGGGTCCACCCGGACGCGGGAAGCTTCCGCGGCGTGGTGCCGAAGCCGTACGTGAACGCGGTGATCGTGCTGGAGTGGGCGATCCCGGCCCGCGGAGCGGCCGAGCCCTTGACGCGCAGCCACTTCGTGGCCTGACCGTTCTGGTCGGCGAGGAGGTAGCGCCCGGAGCTCAGCGTGATGCCGAACTTGGCGGGCTTGTCCGGCTTCGCCTTGGCCCCGCCGCGGAAGGTGATGTTGTTGTCCACCCGCCGGACCGCCTTCACGTTCCCCTTGAAGGCCTTGCCGAGAT
>JBBPZV010000017.1:0-235579 GCA_038198775.1 Propionibacteriales bacterium
ACGCACACATCCTCGAAACCGGAACCCACTCCTACCGGCTACGCACCAGCAAGAGAACCCGTCGCCGAGCCAGCTGACCACCGCCACCGGGGCCAACATTCACGCAGACAGGTGGGGCCGGAGATCTTGACGAAACGCACGCAACAGCTGGACGACCAGGGACCGTTGTCGGCACTGGCGTCGAGAGCGGCGAGAAGCGGGTACGACCCCCTCATGACCACGCCGCTGCGACAACGTCCGCCGAGTGAACGTGAGACCTGGGCAAACGAGCTGCTCGACCGGCTCACCCCGGCGATGAGCGCTCTGGGGATCGTCTTCCTGCTCATCGTGTTCGGCGAGCAGCTCACCAGCCCCGACAGCATCCTCGGGCTGCTCTTGACGGTCGTCGGGTGGGTGCTTTGGGGGGTGTTCGTCGTGGAGTTCGTGGCCCGAATGGTCGTCGCACCGGACATCGGCCGCTTTCTGCGGCGCAACTGGTGGCAGGTGCTGTTCTTGGTACTGCCATTCCTGCGGGTCCTGCGGCTGGTCCGCTCGCTGCGCCTGCTTCGCAGCGGGCGGGTGCTGTCGTCGGCGGTGCGGTCCTCGCGTAGCGCCCACAGCGTGCTGGGCAGCCGGATCGGATGGCTGGCGTCAGTCTCGGTGATCACCGTGCTGGGCAGCAGCCAGCTGCTCTACCAGTTCAGTCGCTTCGACCTATACTCCGAGGCACTCCACGCCGCGGCGCTGGCGTCGATCACCGGCGAGCCGCTCGGTCGTTCGGACGGCTTCTCGCAGCTGCTCGAGGTGGGGTTGGCGGTCTTCTCCGTCGTGGTCTTCGCCACGCTGGCGGCCAGCCTCGGTGCCTTCTTCCTCGACAGCCGGCGGGCAAACCCCCCGCCCCCCTGAGGCCAGCTACTCCCGGGCGCGGCACTCCGGCCGGCGCTGCCGGAGGTTGCCAAGACTCCGCGGTTCAGGCGACGATCCGGTTGTGGCCAGTGCTCCGTCCGGATCCGCCTCCGTGGAGGAGTCCCCGCAGTCGACGAAGAAGGTCGAATCCAAGTACTACAAGAAGGAACTGGCCCGACTGCAGGTCGAGCTGGTCAAGCAACAGGAGTTCATCCGCGCCCGGGGCCGGCGGGTCGTCGTGATCTTCGAGGGCCGCGACGCCGCCGGCAAGGGAGGTGCCATCCAGCGCATCACCGAGAGCCTCAACCCGCGGGCCGCCCGGGTGGTGGCACTGGCGGCACCCACCGAGCGCGAGAAGACGCAGTGGTACTTCCAACGGTATGTGACGCATCTGCCCGCCGCTGGGGAGATGGTGCTGTTCGACCGGTCCTGGTACAACCGCGCCGGCGTTGAGCACGTGATGGGGTTCGCCACGCAGGAGCAGTACGACGAGTTCCTGCGCTCGTGCCCGGAGTTCGAGCGGATGCTGGTGCGCAGTGGGATCCAGGTCATCAAGTACTGGTTCTCGGTCAGCGACGCCGAGCAGGAGAAGCGCTTCCAGGCCCGGCTGAAGGATCCCACCAAGCGCTGGAAGCTCAGTCCCATGGACCTCGAGGCCCGCAACCGCTGGGTGGAGTTCTCCAAGGCCAAGGACGCCATGTTCGCCGCGACCGACATCCCGCAGGCCCGCTGGTGGGTCGTCGAAGCCGACGTGAAAAAGCGCGCCCGGCTCAACGTCATGTCACACCTGCTAACCCAGGTGCCGTACGAGGATCTCACCCCCGAGCCGCCAGAGCTCGCGCCACGGCCGGCGGTGAGCAGCGAAGGCTACGTCCGCCCCCCAATGGAAACCCAGCACATCGTCCCCGACGTAGTTCCGTGAGACCGGCTAGGAGGCTCTCGGTCGCCAGATGCCGAACCGGCTCCCGAGCGGGTCGAGCAGGTGGGCGAACTCGATCCGCCCGTTGTCGGTGACCGGGATCGCCACGGTGGCGCCGAGCCGCACCGCCTGGTCGACTGCTGCAGGCACATCCTCCACCTGCACGTAGAAGATCGCCCAATGGTTCCCGCCCAGGCCAGCGGTGTCCCACACGCCCCCCCGCCCACCGTCGACCATGCGGTAAGGGACGGGACCCGTGGGCTCCTCGATCTCCCAGCCGAACAACCCACCGTAGAAGGCCTTGGACGCCTCGGGGTCCGGTGACCCGATCTCGAAGTAGTCGACCTGGTTCGTCACGGTGCCCGCAAGCGCACGGTCTCCGGATCGCTCTGGTCCTGGCGAGGCCAGATCTTCGAGCCGAGCAGACCGCCGAGCATGCTGGCGGCCAGTGGCAGGAACAGCCCCCAGAAGGCGGGTCCGGCAGAGTCCTTGGCCTGACTGAGGGCCTGGTCGGCTTCCGCGCTCGTGACGGTCGTGGCGGACTGGAGCTGCTGCGGACCCACCCCGAGCTGACTGGTGAGGCTGCCGAAGCTGCCGAGCAGGGCACTGCCGCCGAAGAATGTCAGCGCTATGAATGCCACCACGCCGAGTGCCCAGACCAAAAAGCCGTGGAGCAGCCCGCTCAACGAGCCCTTCCAAAGCGCCGTTGCACCTGCAACGAGACCGCCGAGGAAGAAGGCGACCAGCGCCAAGATGCCGGTCACCAGGGCCCGCGAGTTGCCCGATTCCTGTTGACCGAAGTCCAATGTCAGCCAACCCAACGCAAAGAACAGGAGTTCGAGCAGGATGAAGGTCGTCAAAGCCGTGAGCAACCCTGCCCAGATCGGGCCCCACCGAACCCCGTCCTTGCGCTCGGCCCCAACGGCGACATTCACCGGCTCCGGCTCCCGATCGGCGGCAACGGGACGCGTTTCCTGGCGAACGACCGACTGCTCTCTAACGGCAGTGTGTCGCGGCTCGACATACTCCTCGCGCACCGGAATCGTGCGGCCTGCGTCGTTTCCCACCTCGTACTCGCTGCCTTGGTGACGCGGTTCGTTGGGGGTTCTTCCCGCGGCTGTAGCACCACCGCTTTCGTCTGAAGTCATCACTGCCCTCCCAAGGTTCGCTGTGCGGCTCCAGGAACCTCAGGATTACCCCACGGGCACACATTCATGCTGCCGGCTGCGACATTCCCACGGGTCCTGGCAAGCGCGATGACAGGCGAGTCGGGTGGCAGACGTGGGACGACGCGGGGTCACTCCTCCGGCGTGCGCTGGGTCGGGAGCATCCCCGTCGTCAACAGCGCCTTGACCTCCGACTCGCGGTAGCGCCGGTGCCCGCCAAGGGTGCGGATCGAGCTCAGCTTGCCCGCCTTGGCCCACCGGGTGACCGTCTTGGGATCGACCCGGAACAACGCGGCCACCTCGGCCGGCGTCAACAGGACCTCAGCCTCGGAGTGTCGAGCGTCCATAGGTACGGCCTCCACTACCGCCGAGGTGGACGGACGGGCCGCTCCGCACCGCACGAAACTTCTCTCGAGGACCCGACCAAACAGGACAACCCTGTCGGCGACCACGTTAGCGCCAAAGACCGGATAGCACACGTCGCGTCAGACTCCGGCCGCAAGGAGTAGTGAAAGCCGGTGGCGTGGCTGACCTTCGCACGCCTCCCCGGGAGGCGCCGTACGCTTGCCCCACAGCTCCCGCGGGCTCGACGCGGGTCTGACGGGAAAGGCGCGAACTGGTGACTGGGGAGTCCGCCGGCGGGGTGTTCGGTCGCCAAACCGGCCATGAACAGGTAGTCCACTGCTTCGACGAACCCACCGGCTTGCGGGCGATCATCGCGCTCTACAGCACCGCGCTCGGCCCAGGATTGGGTGGGACCCGCTGCTATCCGTACGCCAGCGAGGACGACGCGCTGGCCGATGTGCTGAACCTGTCCAAGGGCATGGCGTACAAGGCGGCGCTGGCCGGGCTCGATCTAGGCGGCGGCAAGGCGGTGATCATCGCCGACCCGAAACGAGACAAGTCCGAGGCGCTGCTGCGGGCGTACGGGCGCTTCGTGCAGTCACTGGGCGGCCGCTACCTGACCGCCTGTGACGTCGGGACGTATCCGCCGGACATGGACGTGGTCGCGCGAGAGTGCGCCTTCGTCACCGGCCGGACCCTCGCCCAAGGTGGCGCCGGCGACTCCTCCGTGCTCACGGCCTTCGGCGTCTTCCAGGGGATGCGCGCGGCAGCGGAGGTGGTGTGGGGCGAGCCGACGGTGTGCGGCAGGCGAGTGGGGGTGGCCGGGGTGGGCAAGGTAGGGCGGCACCTGGTCGGCCACCTGCTCGCCGACGGGGCCAGCGTCGTGGTGACCGACGTCGACCCGGAGGCGGTGGCCGCCGTGGTCGCCACCTACGGCGACGCGGAGGTCGCGACGGGTGTGGATGCCCTGGTCGCCGACGGGCTCGACATCTTCGCTCCCTGCGCCCTCGGGGGAGCCTTGAGCGACGAGGTCACCGAGACCCTGACGGCGCGCATCGTGTGCGGAGCGGCCAACAACCAGCTCGCACACGACGGGATCGAGAAGCGGCTCGCCGACCGCGGCATCGTCTACGCGCCTGACTACTGCGTGAACTCCGGCGGCCTGATCCAGGTGGCCGACGAGCTGCAAGGGTTTTCCTTCGAGCGGGCCAAGACCCGCGCGGCGGGCATCTTCGAGACCACCCAACGGGTGCTCACGCTGGCGGCGGCGGAGGGGGTGCCCCCGTCGATCGCCGCGGACCGCCTGGCCGAGCAACGCATGGCAGCGGTAGGGCGGTTGCGCTCGGTTTGGTTGCCGACGCGCTGAGCACCTCAGCTGGCGGTCGACTCCGAGTCGTCGTAGTAGTGGTAGGCCTCGGTGCCCTCGCCGTCTGCCTCGGGCTCGCCATCACCGTTTCGCGATGGCGGCAACCCGTCGCCGTGCAGCTCGCGCTGCAGCTCGCTGAAGTCGGTGTCCTGGTGGCGGTACTTCAGCTCCCGGGCCACCTTCGTCTGCTTGGCCTTCGCACGGCCGCGCCCCATAGGGTCGACCCCCTCGCACAGGTTCCAGCCGGGGGCCCCGGGCGCCCGGACGCACAAGTCATCTCGTGGGCACAACGGTACCTGCCCACCCGACTGGCTCGCACGCCGACCCGGCCAGATTTCCGCTTCAGGCGTACGAACCGGACAATATCGCCGCCCCGGAGGGCGTGTCGTCCACCTCGCCGCACACCCAGGCGCGTACGTCGTGGTCGGCCAGCAGCTGCAACGCCGGTTCGACGTGAGCTGGTGCCGACACCGCCACCATCCCCACCCCCATGTTGAGCGTCCTCTCCAGCTCCTCTCGAGGAACGTCTCCCACCTCTTCGACCAGACCGAACACCGGCGGCGGGGTCCAGGTCGACCGGTCGATCCGTGCGGTTGCGGCCGCAGGCAGGACACGGGAGAGGTTGGCCGCCAGCCCACCGCCGGTGACGTGAGCCAGCGCGTGCACCCAGCCGTTGCGCGCCAGTGCCAGGACCGACCCGGCGTAGATCCGCGTCGGCTCCAGCAGCTCGTCCCCCAGCCGGCGGCCCAACTCCGGGACGACCCGGTCCAGCGACCAGCCAGCGCGATCCCTGAGCACGTGCCGCACCAGCGAGAACCCGTTTGAGTGCAACCCGGACGAGGCGAGGGCGATCACGGCGTCGCCAGCACGTATCCGCTTTGGGCCCAACAGCTCGGCCGCCTCAACGACCCCGGTAGCCGAACCGGCCAGGTCGAAGTCGTCGGGTCCGAGCAGCCCAGGATGTTCGGCCGTCTCTCCTCCGATCAGCGCGCAGCCCGCCTCCAGGCAGGCCTCGGCGACGCCACCGACGATCGCCGCCACCCGCTCCGGGACCACCCGACCGCACGCGATGTAGTCGGTGAGGAACAGCGGTGCCGCTCCGCACACCACGAGGTCGTCGACCACCATTCCCACCAGGTCGTAACCGATGGTGTCGTAGCGGTCGAGCTGGGAGGCGATCACCACCTTGGTGCCGACACCGTCGGCGGACGCGGCCAGCAGCGGCCGCTGGTAGCTGTGAAGCGCGCTGGCGTCGAACAGCCCCGCGAAACCGCCGATCCCCCCCACGACCTCCGGCCTGCTCGCCCGCTCCACCCACGCTCGCATGAGCTCGACCGCGCGGTCCCCGGCGTCGACCGACACTCCGGCGGCGGCGTAGCTGGCCACCGTCGGCCCGGTCACGGTCGGCTCAGCGCGTCGACCGCTCCGCCGCCCACAGTGAGCGTGGGCAGCCCGTCCGGGCCGCCGAACCGGTCGGTCCCTGGTTCCAGCAGGTGCTTGCCCAGCTGGTCCTCGGCCGGCAACGGCACCGGGTAGTGGCCGTCGAAACAGGCCCGGCAGAGCCGGTCGGCCGGCAGCGAGGTGGCCGCGACGAGCGATTCGAGCGAGATGTAGCCGAGCGAGTCCGCGTCGATCGACCGCCGGATGTCCTCCACCCCGAGACCGTTCGCGATCAGCTCCGCCCGGCTGGCGAAGTCGATGCCGTAGTAGCACGGCCACTGCACGGGCGGGCTGGAGATCCGTACGTGCACCTCCCGGGCGCCAGCCTCCCGCAGCATCCGAACCTGGGCCCGCTGGGTGTTTCCCCGCACGATGGAGTCGTCCACGACGACCAACCGCTTGCCCTCGATGACGTCGCGCAGCGCATTGAGCTTCAGCCGGATCCCGAGCTGGCGGATCGTCTGGCTGGGCTGGATGAACGTCCGCCCCACGTACGAGTTCTTCACGAAACCCTGTCCATAGGGGATCCCGCTCTCCCCGGCGTACCCGATGGCGGCCGGCGTGCCGGACTCCGGAACCGGGATCACCAAGTCGGCGTCGGCGGGGTGTTCTCTCGCGAGGCGCCGGCCGATCCCCAACCGCACCGAGTGCACCCGGCGCTCGGAGATGACGGTGTCCGGCCGCGCCAGGTAGACGTACTCGAACAGGCACCCCTTGGGCTGAGCGGCCGCGAACCGCACGCTGCGCAAGCCGTGCTCGTCGACGACGACGAGCTCCCCGGGCTCGATCTCGCGGACGTACGACGCCCCGACGATGTCGAGCGCGGCGGTCTCGCTGGCGACCACCCAGCCCCGTTCGAGCCGTCCGAGCACCAACGGCCGGATGCCCTGCGGGTCGCGCGCCGCGTAGAGGCTGCCCTGGTCCATGAACACCAGCGAGTACGCACCGCGCAGCTCGCGCAGCACCTCCGGGGCGGCCGACTCGAGGCTCCGGTCCGGATAGGAGGCGAGCAGTGCGGTGATGACACCGGTGTCGGTGGTGGTGACGTCAGGGCCGCGGCTCAGATCCAGCTCGCCGGCCTCGGCGGCACGTTTGACGACCAGTGCGGCGACGTCAGTGGTGTTGGTGAGGTTGCCGTTGTGCGCCAACGCGACCGACCCGGTCGCTGTCGGGCGGAACGTCGGCTGTGCGTTCTCCCACCTGCTCGCGCCGGTCGTCGAGTAGCGGGTGTGCCCCACCGCGAGGTGGCCGGACAGCGAGTTCAGCGTGGGCTCGTCGAAGACCTGCGAAACCAGACCCATGTCCTTGTAGACGAGGATCTGGGAGCCGTTGCTGACCGCGATCCCGGCTGACTCCTGACCACGATGCTGCAGCGCGTACAGCCCGAAGTAGGTCAGCTTGGCGACTTCCTCGCCGGGTGCCCAGACCCCGAAGACCCCGCAGGCGTCCTGCGGGCCGCGGTCTTGGGGATCCAAATCGTGCGTCAGGCGTCCGTCGCGACGAGGCACCATCGCAGTCTAGGGCGCCCCCGCCCCGCCCGGCTGCCGCCCGGTGCCGCCATCCCATGTTCACCTGGGATAGCAGCACTCCCAGTGGTGCACAACCCATGGGAAGTGACGCTCCGCCATTGCAAGTGCGGACCGGCGCCCCCACGTGAGGCGCTCAAACCAGCGGCAGCAACGCCGACAGGTCCGAGCGTTCACCGGAGGCCCGAACTCGCCCGTCGCGAACCGCCTCCGACCACGACAAGCTCCCAGCCGCCAGCCCGAACCACGTGTGTACGTCGGTCTCGACGACGGCCGGTGGCGTCCCTCGCGTGTGCCGGGCCCCGGCCAGGCACTGGACAGCCGCGTACGGGGGGACCCGCACCTCGACACTTCGCCCCGGCGCGCGTTGTGCGAGCAGTGCTAGCAGATGCCGTGTCAGCGCGCCCAGGTCGGCTCGCGACGCCTGCGCGGCGTCCACCCGAGCCCGTAGCGCGGCGAACTCGGCTGGGGGCAGCGTTCGCAGGCGCCCGGGCACGAGGACCACGGTAACGAGGTCAACCCTCCTCCTCGGGGGGTATCAGCCCAGCGCGGTGGGCAGGGGCGACGACCAGGCGGCCCGCACCTCATCCAGGGGCAGCGCGAAGTGTGCTTCGACGTCGAGGACCGGATCGGAACTGGCCCAGCCGATATGGCGGTGTGGGATCGCCGACCTTCCGCAGCTCTCGACGAACCCGCGACGGTCCGAGGAAGCCACCGCAACGATCGCGCGGGCACTGGACTCGCTGAAGAGCGCCAGGAACGGGTCGAGGTCGCTCGGCAGCCGCACCCGGGCACCGACGCCGTACCGCAGGCAGCACTCGACCAGCGCCTGCCCGAGCCCGCCACCCGACAGGTCGTGCGCGGCTCCCACGAGCCCGGCCCGCGAGGCCCGGTCCACCAGGTTGGCCAGCGCCTGCTCCGCCCCCCAGTCGACCCGCGGCGGGACACCGCCGAGGTGCCCGTGCAGCGCGTCCGCCCACTCCGTTCCGGACAGCTCCTCGTAGGTGTCCCCGAGCAGGTAGATGGCGTCGCCGGGCCGCCGGAATCCCTGCGAGACCCGCCGGGTCACGTCGTCCAGCACGCCGAGAACCCCGACCACCGGCGTGGGCAGGATCGCGCGGTCGCCGGTCTGGTTGTAGAAGGACACGTTGCCGCCGGTGACGGGAAGACCCAGCTCGCGACAGCCGTCGGTCAGCCCGGTCGTCGCCCGTTCGAACTGCCACATCACGCCGGGGTCCTCCGGGGAGCCGAAGTTGAGGCAGTCGGTGACCGCGACCGGCCGGGCACCCGTGACAGCCACGTTGCGGTACGCCTCCGCGAGTGCCAGCTGCGCGCCGGCGTACGGATCCAGCATGGTGAAGCGGCCGTTGCCGTCGAGCGCTACCGCGATGCCCAGGCCGGTCTCCTCGTCGACACGGACGACGCCGGCGTCCTCAGGCTGCGCCAGCACGGTGTTGCCGCGGACGTACCGGTCGTACTGGTCGGTTATCCACGATGTGTCGGCCAGGTTCGGCGCGGCCACCAGCCGCAGCAACGTCTCGCGCAGCTCCGGACCGGTCGCGGGCCTCGGTAGCTGCTCGGCGCGGTCCGCCTCCAACGCGTCCTGGCCGGCGGGACGGGAGTACGCGCGCTCGTAGACGGGTCCGTCGTGCGCCACCGTGCGTGGTGGCAGGTCGGCCACCGCCTCCCCCCGCCAGGTGACCACCAGCCGCTCACCGCTGGTTACCTCGCCGATGACGGTCGCATCCACCTCCCACTTCGCGCAGGTCTCCAGGAAGCGGTCGACGTCACCGGGCTCGGCCACCGCGAGCATCCGCTCCTGCGACTCGCTCATCAAGATCTCCTCCGGCGCCAGCGAGGAGTCCCGCAGCGGCACGGCGTCGAGCCGGATCGACATGCCACCGTCGCCGGCGCTGGCCAGTTCCGACGTGGCGCACGACAGCCCCGCGCCACCTAGGTCCTGGATGCCGGCGACCAGGCCCCGCTCGAAGAGCTCGAGCGTGCACTCGATCAGCAGCTTCTCCAAGAACGGATCCCCTACCTGCACGCTTGGCCGTTTCGCCGAGCCGCCCGGCTGGAACGTCTCCGAGGCCAGCACCGAAACCCCGCCGATGCCGTCACCTCCGGTTCGGGCCCCGTACAAGATCACGGCGTTGCCGACGCCGCAGGCCCGCGCCAGGTGCAGCTGGTCGTGCCGCATCACCCCGACACAAAGCGCGTTGACCAGGGGGTTGCCGGCGTACGACGCGTCGAAGACCGTCTCCCCGCCGATGTTCGGCAGCCCCAGGCAGTTTCCGTAGCCGCCGACGCCGGCGACCACCGCCGGCAGTACCCGAGCGGTGTCCTCGACTTCCAGCGGACCGAAGCGCAACGAGTCCATCACCGCCACCGGTCGGGCCCCCATCGCAAGGATGTCGCGGACGATGCCGCCCACCCCGGTGGCCGCACCCTGGTACGGCTCCACGTAGCTGGGATGGTTGTGCGACTCGACCTTGAACGTCGCGGCGTGGCCCTGGCCGATGTCGACCACACCGGCGTTGTCGCCGATACCGGCCAGCAGCTTGCCGATCGGGGTCTGCGGCGGCAGGTCGGCGAACTTGCGCAGCAAGGTCTTGCTCGACTTGTACGAGCAGTGCTCGCTCCACATCACCGAATAGACCGCGAGCTCGCAGCTGGTGGGCCGGCGCCGCAGGATCGCCCGGATGCGTGCGTACTCGTCGGCGCTGAGCCCGAGCTCGGCCCACGGCTGGGGCTGGTCCGGTGTCGCGGTGGCGCGCTCCACGCTGTCCACCGGGTTCACGACCGCAGGCTACTTGGCGGCCCACTCGTCGCGGCGCAGGCGATACAGGACGTGGCGGCGCAGCGGGCTGCCGGCCGGCAGCGCCGGGTGGTCGAAGTCCTCGGCCGGATCCCGGTGCAGTCCAAGACGCGCCATCACCCGGCGAGACGGCGTGTTGGGCACCGCGGTGAAGGACACCACCTCCGCCAGCTGGACCTCGCCGAAGCCGACCCGCAGCGCCTCGCGGGCCGCCTCGGTGGCGTACCCCTGGCCCCAAGCCGCCCTCGCAAGGCGCCAGCCGACCTCGATCGCCCCGGCGCAGGGCAGTGACTCCGACGCTGGGGAGAGGCCGGTGAAGCCGAGGAAGGCGCCGTCAGCTCGTCGCTCGAGCGCCCACAAGCCGTGGCCGTCACGCGCTAAGCGCGCCTGGATCCGGTCCACGAACGCGTCCGACTCGGCTCGCGTCAGTGGCGCCGGAAAGAAGCGCATCACCTCCGGGTCGGCGTTCATCGCGGCGAACGGCTCCCGGTCGGCGTCCGCCCAGCGCCGCATCACCAGCCGGAGCGTGGTCAACCGAGCCGTCGCCGCCACGAGACGCAACGGTAGGGCTGGTGTCAACTCGCCCGGTGCAGTACGCCGGAACCCGGACCCTAGGCTCACCGGGTGGTCGTCGCGCTGGCGCTGGGATCGGCGCTGGCGTACGGCCTGTCGGACTTCTTCGGCGGGATGCTGGCCCGACGCCTGAGCGCCTGGACGGTGGCCGTTGTCGGGCAGTGCGCCTCGGCCGCATGTGTAACGCTCGTGGCGACGTTCGGCAACGGACACCCGAGCAAGACCGACCTTGCCTGGGGTTTGCTCGCAGGGATAGGAAACGGCACCGGGGGCGTCTTCCTCTACCGCGGTCTCGCCAGCGGGCGGATGAGCGTCGTCGCCCCGCTGTCGGCGGTCGGGGCCGCGCTGCTGCCGGTCGCCGTCGGGGTAGCAACCGGGGAGCGACCCAGCCCGCTGACCTGGGTCGGGCTCGGGTGCGCGTTCCCGGCGATCTGGCTGGTCTCCCGCAGCAGCGACGGGACCGGTTCGTCCGACGAGGGCTCGGGCGTGGTCGACGGCCTGCTCGCCGGGCTCGGCTTCGGTGTGCTCTTCGCCGCCCTCGGTCAGATCCCCGACGGAGCCGGGTTGTGGCCACTGGCACTGACCCAGGCGACCTCGGTTGTCGCCGTCGTCGCGCTCGCGGTCCTGGCGCGGAAGCCGTGGGTGCCCAACGACCGATACGCGGTGCGCGCGTTGGGCATCGGCGTTCTCGGCGCGCTGGCGACCACGTTGTTCCTGCTCGCTACCCAGACCGGGCTGCTCAGCGTCGCCAGCGTGCTGTCGTCGCTCTACCCCGCGGTCACCGTGGTGCTTGCCGTACTGCTGTTGCGGGAGCGGGTGCATCGGGTGCAGGGAGTGGGTCTGGCGCTGGCTCTCGCCGCCGTCGTCATGGTGGCCGCTGGCTGAGCGCCGGCAAACGTTTCCGCCCCGTCGCGCCTGCCACCCCCGTGGCATCGGCTGGCCTAGCCTGGCGGTGCGACTCAAAGGGAGCGCTGAGGCCTTGACGATGCACGGACGTCACACCGCGACCCGCCGCTGGGCACCCTCCCTGCTCCTCGTGCTGGTGATCTCGGCGATGTCTGCGTCCGCCGGAGCGATCGGTTGGGTGCTGACCACGCGCACCTACGCTCCCAGTCCTCGCCAGCCCGTGGCCGCGTCGACCGTGGCGTCGTCGCCAACCGCCTTCTCGGTGGCAACGTCGGACTCCCTCGACCGGTGCCGGGGGCTGCTCGTCCGCCAGCTGCAGGTGGAGCTCGCCGCCGACGCCGCGATAGACCAGTGGCGGCGCCACAGCAAGGCCATGAACCGGCTGCTGGCCGACAACATGGGGTTTGCGCCGGTGACGCGCTACTGGACCCGGACCAGGCACGGCGCCCACCGCAAGGTGCGCGAGTTTCGGATGCTCGACCAGGCACTGCGACCCTCGGTGGGGACGTGCACCCGGCCGGTCGGGGAGGGGCTGACCTCGTACGAGCGCAGCAGCCTGCGCTCCTGCCGGAACGCGAGCGGCTCGTTGACCGGCTCGCTCGCTGCTGCCAGGGCGGCGATTGCGAGCTGGAGCCACCACATCCACGACATGGACGCTCTGCTCGCCGGCCGGATCACCCCGCACCGGGCAACCAAACGGTGGCTGCGCAGCTGGCGCAAGGGAGCCTGGCAGGTGCACTCGTACACTCGCCAGGCCCGCCAGGCCCGGCACAGCGTCTGCCGCTAACCGAGGTCCACCGAGAGGGCGGCGAGGACCGAAGTGAAGAAGCCGAGACCATCGGTTCCCGGCCCGCACAGCGCATCGACCGCATGCTCGGGGTGCGGCATCAGCCCCACCACGTTGCCCCGTTCGCCGGCGATGCCGGCGATGGCGCGGGCGGAGCCGTTCGGGTTGTCGCCGAGATAGCGGACGACGACCCTGCCCTCGCCCTCGAGCTGGTCGAGCGTCGAGGCGTCCGCGGTGTAGGCGCCTTCGCCGTTCTTCACCGGAACCACGATCCGCTGCCCCTGCTCGTACGCCGACGTCCACGCCGTACGCGTGCTCTCGACGGCCAGCTGCTGCTCGCGGCACACGAACCGGCGGTGGTTGTTGCGGACCAGCGCCCCGGGAAGAAGGTGGGACTCGCACAGGATCTGGAAGCCGTTGCAGATGCCCAGCACCGGTAGCCCCCGCTGCGCCGCCGCGACGACAGCGCTCATCACCGGTGCGAACCGGGCGATCGCACCGCAGCGGAGGTAGTCACCGTAGGAGAAGCCGCCGGGCAGCACGACGGCGTCGACCCCGTGGAGGTGGGAGTCGCCGTGCCACAGCTGTCGCGCCTTCGCCCCGGCGAGGCGGACCGCGCGGACCGCGTCGACGTCGTCGAGCGAGCCGGGGAACGTGACGACCCCGACCCTCATCCGGCGACCTGACCCACCCGTACGGTGAAGTCCTCGATAACGGGATTGGCCAGCAGCGTCGCGGCGAGCTCACGCACCTGGTCTAGGTGGGCCTCGGTCACCTCGCCGTCCAGCTCGAGCTCGAACCGCTTGCCCTGCCGGACGTCCCGGATGCCGTCGAATCCCAGCCGTCGCAGCGCCCCATGCACCGCCTTGCCCTGCGGATCGAGGATCTCGGGTTTGAGCATGACGTCGACGACGACGCGGGCCACTGGCGAGCTCCTCACCGCGGGCGGATGGGACGCTCGAGGATACGGCTGCTGCCGCTATCCCACGTTAACGTGGGATAGCCACGCTCCCAGTGGCGCGCAACCCACGGGAAGTGACGCTCAGCCGTTGGAAGCATGGACCCCCTCAGCCGAGCTCGCGCTTGAGGATCTTGCCGGTTGCGGTCATCGGCAACTGGTCGCGGAACTCGACGACCCGCGGATACTTGTACGACGCCATCTGCCCGCGGGCCCAGGCGACGAGTTCGGCCTCGCTGGTGGCGTCGCCGGGGGACTTGATCACGATCGCCTTGACCTCCTCGCCCAGCGCCGGGTCGGGAACGCCGATGACCGCCGCCAGCGACACCGCGGGATGTGTCATCAACACCTCCTCGACCTCCCGGGGGTACACGTTGAACCCGCCGCGGATGATCATGTCCTTGGCCCGGTCGACGATGTAGTAGTAGCCGTCCTCGTCGCGCCGGGCCAGGTCACCGCTGCGGAACCAGCCGTCGCGCATGACCGCCGCGGTCTCCTCCGGACGCCGGTAGTAGCCCTTCATGACGTTGTGGCCACGGATCGCGATCTCTGCTACCGCGTCCGGCTCGCCGAGCTCGCGCCACTCGGGGTCGACGAGCTTGCACTCCACTCCCCAGATCGGGGTGCCGATGGAGCCAGCTCGAGGTTCCCGTTCGGGCGGGTTGAACGTCGCCACCGGCGACGTCTCCGACAGCCCGTAGCCCTCTTGGATCTGTACGCCGAGGCGTGCCTTGACGTCCTTGATGATCTCAACCGGCAGCGACGACCCGCCGGAGACCGCGACCCGGAGCCGGCCCGCCAGGGCCTCGACGTCGACGGACTCGTCGAGTGCTCCGAGCAGTGCCCAGTACATAGTGGGGACGCCGGCGAAGAACGTCACGCCCTCGGACTGCATCAGCGCCAGCGCCTGGGCCGCCGCGAAGCGTGGCAGCATCACCAGCGTGCCGCCGAGACCGAAGCCGGTGTTCATCACGACGGTCTGACCGAACGAGTGGAACAGCGGCAGCGTCGCGAGGTAGACGTCGTGGCCATCGGGGTGGCGGCCGAACAACCGCTCGTTGGCGACGCAGTTGAGCACCAGGTTGGCGTGACTCAGCTCGGCGCCCTTCGGCCGGCCGGTGGTGCCCGACGTGTAGAGGATGACGGCGGTGTCGGTGGCCTCGGTGAGGGCCGAGGCGAACGTCACCGGCTGGTCGGCGACTCGCTGCCCGAGCGTGGGGGCACCGCCGAGTGGAGACCCCGCGGACGGGTCGGCGGTGATGACGACGAAGTGTTCACACGCCTCCACCTTCTCGAAGCCGGCGTACCCCTCGGCGCCCATCGGCAGGTCGTCGGTGCCCTCGAAGCATAGGTACGCCCGCGCCTGCGAGTCCGTGAGGTGGTAGGCGACCTCACGGCGCTTGAAGAGCACGTTGAGAGGGACGACGACCGCTCCGGCCTTGAGGATCCCGTAGTAGGCGATCGGGAAGTACGGGATGTTCGGGCAGGTCAGCGCGACCTTGTCACCGGGCTCGACGCCCAGCGACGCCAGCAGGTTCGCCACCTGGTTCGCGGCCGCGCCGACCTGCGCGTAGCTCATCCGAATCGCTCCGAGCACGACCGCGTCGCGGTCGGGCGCCGTGCGGACGCTGTCTTCGAGCAGCATCGCCAGGTTCAGCAAGGCACTCCTCCTAGTCAGGACCGGGAGCCGGGCTGGAACGGGTGGCCGGTGAGGCGCTGGTACGCCTCCAGGTAGCGGGTACGGGTGCGCGCTACGATCTCGTCGCTCAGCCGGGGCGGGGGTGCCCCGGAGGCGCGGTCCCACCCGCTCGCCGGCGAGGTGAGCCAGTCGCGCACGAACTGCTTGTCGTACGAGGGCTGCGGGCGGCCCGGGCGCCACTGGTCGGCCGGCCAGAAGCGCGACGAGTCCGGGGTCAGCAGCTCGTCGGCGAGCACGAGGGTGCCGTCGGGCCGCCTGCCGAGTTCGATCTTGGTGTCGGCGAGCAGGATGCCGCGGTCACGGGCGGTGCGCTCTCCCCGCGCGTAGACCGCCAAGGTGAGCCTGCGCAACCGCCCGGCCAAATCCGTGCCGACCCTTCCGGCGACCTGCTCGTGCGTCATCGCCTCGTCGTGCTCGCCGACCGGCGCCTTGGTCGTCGGGGTGAAGATCGGCTCCGGCAGCCGGGACCCCTCGGTCAACCCGGGCGGCAGCCGGAGGCCGCAGACGGTGCCCGACCGAACGTATTCAGCCCAGCCGGACCCGGTGAGGTATCCCCGGGCCACGCACTCCACCGGGACCATTTCGAGCCGCTCGCACACCACCGCTCGCCCCCGCACCCCCGCCGGCACTTCGGTGCCCACCACGTGGTTGGGCGCCAGGTCGGCGAGGCGGGCGAACCACCACAGCGACAGCCGGGTGAGCACCTCGCCCTTGTCGGGAATCGGCGGATCCAGCACATGGTCGTACGCGGAGATCCGATCCGAGGCCACCATCAGCAGCCGGCCGCTGGGCAGCTCGTAGAGCTCACGTACCTTGCCGGAGTGGACGTGTCGGGCGCCGGCCAAGGCAGGGGCGGCTGTCACCGGCTCATCTTGGCAGGGGAACCTGGCGCCGGCGAGGGGCACCGTCTCGCCGGGCCGTCTGCCGGGTGCTAGAGGATCGCCGCCGGACGGTAAGCCGCGGCGCCGGGATGCCGCGCGACCAGCTGCTCGACCCGGCGTACGACGGCGTCCACCTGCGCCGCGGCCGTACCGGTGAAGGACAGCGGATCGGCGACGGCGGCGTCGATCTCGGTCCGTGTCAGTCCGAGCCGCTCATCGGCCGCCAACCGCTCCAGCAGATCGGTGCCGTCCGCACCCGGCTGGCGCATCGTCAGCGCGGCCGCAACCGCGTGCTCACGGATCGCCGCATGCGCCCGTTCCCGGCCGACCCCGCGCCGGACGGCGGCCGTCAAGACCCTGGTGGTCGCCAGGAAGGGCAGGTAGCGGTCCAGCTCGCGTGCGACAACCGCTGGGAAGGCACCGAACTCGGCCACCACGGTGAGGATCGTCTCCAGTACCCCGTCAGCGGCGAAGAAGGCGTCGGGTAGCGCCACCCGGCGTACGACCGAGTCGGACACGTCGCCTTCGTTCCACTGCGAGCCGGCGAGCTGTGACAGCATCGACAGCGACCCGCGTACGACGACCGCTAGGCCGTTGATGCGCTCGCATGAGCGGGCGTTCATCTTGTGCGGCATCGCCGACGAGCCCACCTGCCCGGCGGAGAAGCCCTCGGTGGCCAGCTCGTGGCCGGCCATCAGGCGAATCGTGGTCGCGAGGTTGGACGGCGCGGCCACCAGCTGCCCCAGGGCGGAGACGACGTCGACGTCGAGGGAGCGGGGATAGACCTGGCCGACGCTGGTCAGCACCCGGTCGAAGCCGAGGTGCTGGGCGACCCGGCGCTGCAGCTCGGCCAGCCTGACCGGATCACCGCCCAGCAGGTCCAGCTGGTCCTGGGCCGTTCCCGCCGGGCCCTGGATGCCTCGCAAGGGGTACCGCCCGATCAGATCCTCCAACCGCTCGAAGGCGAGCAGCATCTCCTCGGCGATCGTGGCGAAGCGCTTGCCGAGGGTGGTGACCTGAGCGGGGACGTTGTGGCTGCGCGCGACGATGGCCAGCTCGCGGTGCTCGGAGGCGAGCTCGGCCAGGCGGGCCAGCGTGGCCACGGACTTGTCTCGCAGCAGCTCCAGCGACGCGCGCACCTGCAGCTGCTCGACGTTCTCGGTGAGGTCACGCGACGTCATCGCCTGGTGGATGTGCTGGTGGCCCGCGAGGGCGTTGAACTCCTCGATGCGCGCCATGACGTCGTGGCGGGTCACCCGCTCCCGCTCGGTGATCGCGTCGAGGTCGACGTCGTCGAGCACCTTCTCGTACGCTGCGAAGACCCCCTCGGGGACGTCGACGCCCAGGTCGTGCTGCGCTCGCAGCACCGCGACCCACAGTTGGCGCTCGAGCACCACCTTGTGCTCGGGCGACCACAGCTCGACCAGCGCCGCGGAGGCGTACCGCTGCGCCAGCACGTTGGGGATCACCCGCCGATTGTCGCAGGGGCGTCGCTATCCCACGTGAACCTGGGATAGCAGCACTGCCAACGGCGTACACCCCATTCGGAGTGCTGCCCAGCCATGGGAAGTACGCACCCCCGGGAACGGAATCCGCAGATCGGCAGCCTCAGCGCTGCACTGCGTCATGCGCCGGCCCGGACCGCACAGCCCGCGCGGCGATGTCGCCACGCCAGTGGCCACCGTCGAGGCGGATCAGCCGGACACCGGCGTACGCCCGGTCCCGGGCCTGCCCGAGGTCGGTCCCAAGGGCGGTGACCGCGAGCACCCGACCGCCTGCGCTGACCAGCCGGCCGGCTCCGTCGCGGCGGGTGGCGGCGTGGATCACGCTGACCCCGTCCAGGCCGGCGGCCTCGGCCACTCCCTCGACGAGATCACCGGTACGTGGAGCGCCCGGATAGCCCGCCGCGGCCACCACCACGGCGACCGCCGCGCCGCCTCGCCACCGGGGTTCCTCCACCGCATCGAGGCGCCCGGTCGCCGCCGCCTGCAACAACGCTCCTAGCGAGGAATCCAGCAGCGCCAACAACGGTTGGGTCTCCGGGTCGCCGAAGCGGGCGTTGAACTCCACGACGCGGATGCCTCGCGACGTCAGCGCCAACCCGGCGTACAGCACTCCCACGAACGGCGTGCCCCGCCGGCGCATCTCGTCGACGGTCGGCTGCAGGACGCGGTCGGTGACCGTCTGCGCCAGGTCGGTCGGTGCCCAGGGCAACGGCGCGTACGCTCCCATGCCGCCGGTGTTGGGCCCGGTGTCGGCGTCCCCGACCCGCTTGGCGTCCTGCGCGGGCAGCAGGGGCAGCACGGAGATCCCGTCGGTGAGCCCGAACACCGAGACCTCGGCGCCGTCGAGGAACTCCTCTACCACTACTCGCCCTGACGCAGCGGCGTGCTGCAGCGCCGCCGCCCGGTCGTCGGTGACCACCACCCCCTTGCCGGCGGCAAGCCCGTCGGCCTTCACGACGTACGGTGGCCCGAAGGCGTCGAGCGCCGCCGCCACCTCCGGCTCGGAGTCGCACACGCGCGCCAGCGCGGTCGGTACCCCGGCCGCGGCCATGACCTGCTTGGCGAAGGCCTTCGAGCCCTCCAGTCGGGCGGCGTCGCGGCCTGGGCCGAAGCAGGCCTTCCCGGCCTCTCGTACGGCGTCCGCGGCCCCGATCACCAGCGGTGCCTCCGGACCGATCACCACCAGGTCGGCCTCGAGCCGCTCGGCCAGCGCCGCCACCGCGGCCGGGTCGAGCGGGTCCACGGCGTGCAACTCGGCGACCTCACCGATGCCCGGGTTGCCCGGAGCCGCGTGCACCTGGGCGACGTTGGCGTCACGCGACAGCGACAGCGACAGCGCGTGCTCGCGCCCGCCGGAACCGACGACCAGGACCCTCATCGGTCCGAGAGCCTAACGACGACTCACAACAGGTCGCGCACCACGACGGTCTGGTCGCGCTTCGGCCCGACGCCGATGACGGCGACCGGCGCGCCAGACACCTCCTCCACCGCGCGTACGTACGCCTGAGCCGGTGCCGGCAGGTCGGCGAACCGCCGGCAGGACGAGATGTCCTCCTCCCAGCCCGGCCGGTGTTCGTACACCGGCACGGCGTGGTGGAAGTCGCTCTGCGACATCGGGAGCTCGTCGTGGCGCACGCCGTCGACGTCGTAGCCCACGCACATCGGGATGCGCTCCAGCCCGGTGAGCACGTCGAGCTTGGTCAGCACGAAGTCGGTGACGCCGTTGACCCGCACCGCGTACCGAGCCAGCACCGCGTCGAACCAGCCACACCGGCGGGGGCGACCGGTGGTGGTGCCGTACTCGCGACCGGTCGTGCGCAGGGCGTCACCGGCCTCCCCGGCCAGCTCGGTCGGGAACGGCCCCTCCCCGACTCGGGTCGTGTAGGCCTTGAGGATCGCGACCACCTTGTCGATCTGGGTCGGTGGGATCCCCGAGCCGGTGCAGGCGCCGCCAGCGGTGGCGTTGGAGGAGGTGACGAACGGGTACGTCCCATGGTCGACGTCGAGCAGTGTCGCCTGGCCGGCCTCCAGCAGCACGGTGCTCCCGGCGCTCAGCGCCCTCGACAGCAGCAGTCCGGTGTCGGCGACCATCGGGCCCAGCCGTTCGCGGTAGGACAGCAGCTCGGTGACGACCTCTTCGACGTCGATGGCCCTGCGGTTGTAGACCTTGGCCAGCACCTGGTTCTTGAGCTCGAGCGCGCCCTCGACCTTCTGCAGCAGGATCTTCTCGTCGAACAGGTCTTGGATCCGCACCCCGATGCGGTTCATCTTGTCGGCGTACGTCGGCCCGATGCCGCGGCCGGTGGTTCCGATCCGGCGGGCGCCGAGGAAGCGTTCGGTGACGGTGTCCAGGACCTGGTTGTACGGCGCCACCACATGGGCGTTGGCGCTGACCACCAGCCGGGACGTGTCGACCCCCCGGGCCGCCAGCGCCTCCACCTCCTCGAACAGGACGCCGAGGTCCACCACCACGCCGTTACCGATCACCGGCACCACGCCGGGGGTCAGGACACCGCTGGGGAGCAGGTGCAGCGCGTACGTCTCGTCGCCGACCACGACGGTGTGACCGGCGTTGTTGCCACCGTTGAACTTCACCACGTAGTCGACCGCCCCCCCTAGCAGGTCGGTCGCCTTGCCTTTGCCCTCGTCGCCCCACTGAGCGCCGACGATCACGACCGCGGGCATGCCGTCCCCTCGCCGCCGGCCAGGCTCCGACCCGCGTGGGCCGGGCCTGGGCTGATGCCGGCCAGGGTAGCCCGGCGCCCGCGTAGGGTGTGGTGGCGTGGGACCGCTGCTGGTGATCACCAATGCCGCTGCCGGGAGCAGCGACGAGGCGGCCGTCGAGTCGGCCGTTGCGGTGTTGCGCAAGGCCGGCAGGGTCGACGTCACCCCCTCTGGCGACGCCGCCGACCTCGACCGCATCCTGGCCGCGCACGCCGCTGGCGAGCGGGTGGTTGTCGCCGCCGGAGGTGACGGGAGCCTGCACGCACTCGTCAACGCGGTGCACCGCCGCGGCGAGCTCGGCTCGACCGTGCTCGGGCTGATCCCGCTGGGAACAGGGAACGACTTCGCCCGCGGCGTCGGCCTCTCGCTCGACCCAGTGCAGGCAGCACGCCAGCACCTCACCGGCAAGGTCCGCCGCCTCGATGTCATCGTCGATGACGCCGACACCGTGATCGTCAACGCGGTGCACGTCGGCATCGGCGCCGACGCGGCCCGCGAGGCGGGCAGCTGGAAGTCCCGGCTCGGCCCGGCCGGTTATCTGCTCGGTGCCGTCAAGGCCGGTGTCACCGCGCCCGGGCTGCGGCTACGGGTGAAGGTGGACCGCGAGGAGGTACGAGGTCGCGAGAAGGTGCTGCAGGTGGCAGTCTGCAACGGCGCGTACGTCGGTGGCGGAACCCAGATCGCCCCCGGCGCCCGGCCCGGCGACGGGATGGTGGACGTCGTGGTCTCGTACGCTGACGCGCCGCTGGCCCGGTTGGGCTACGCCCTGCGGCTCCGCCGGGGCACACATCCCCAGCGCGCGGACGTGGTGACCGTGCGCGGCTCCGCGGTGACCGTCGAAGGCGAGCCGTTCTGGTGCAACGCCGACGGCGAGCTTTCCGGGCCGACCCGGTCGGCGTCGTGGTGGGTGCGCCCTGCAGCGTTGTCGATGGTGCTGCCGCCCGGCTGAGCTCACAGCCAGCCGCGGCGGACCACCTCGGCACCGAGCTGGAAGCGGGAGGTGACCGCCAGCTCTCCCATCAGTGCTGCGATGCGTCGCCGGACCGTGCGCAGCGAGATGCCCAGCGCTCGCGCCATCTGCTCGTCGATGGCACCGGCGGCCAGCAGTCGCAGCAGCTGGCGGCTGTCCGGCCCGGTTTCGCCCTGAAGACCGGGCGGGGTCGTCGCCCGCTGCCACATCTCGTCGAAGAGGAAGCGCAGCGCGTGGACGACACCGGGCGTGCGGATCAGCAGCCGGTCACCGTGCAGGTGCCGCCACGAGTCGGTGATCAGCGCCGCCTCGTCCCCGAAGACGATCAACCGGCTCGGAAGCTCCGGAAGCGTCCGGACCCGCTCACCGGCACGCGCTCGAGCCCGGATCGGTTCGGGGGCGGCGTCCAGTGCGTGCTGCGGGTACAGCGCCCGTGAGGGCCGTCCTCGCCGCAGTTCCGCGATGACGACCGGATCGACCTGCGTCGCACCGTGGGTTGCCCACTGGTCGAGACGCACGAACACCATCTCCCCACGGGTCTGCGTGACCAGGGTGGCGATGGTCCGCGTTGTCTCCGATGCGGGCACGACCTCCAAACCGGTCGGCGACTCCCGCTCCGCACCCCGTCGCAGCTCGGCCCGCAGCTCGGGTATCGCCGCCCGCGCCGCCGCCAGCCCCTGTTCGGCGAGCCGGAGCCGCTGTGCCTCGTCCTCGGCGAGCCGACCGAGCGCGGCCTCGGGTTCCTCCGCCACGACGGAATCCGTCGTGACGCGCACCAGCCCGCGCTCCTGCAGGTGCCTGGCCGACCGCCGCAGAACGGCCACGGACGACCCCACCGCGTCCGCGAGGACCCGTACGGAGGCGTTGGTGTGACGCAATGCAGCGCGATAGACGGTCTCGTCGAAGGGATCCAGGCCGAACACCGCCAAGCAGGATACGGATTCCGTCGTCTGCGCCACATTTGGCAGGCTAATGCCACTGACAGCAAGGTGTCGAACGTACGGCTGGAGCTCATGCGATCATGTGTCCGCGCGGTCGCGGTGCCGGAACCGCAGCCGGGGACGATTCCGACATCGCGGTCGCGCTCGCAGCCTCAGCCGGGATCGAGCAGCGCGTCGTAGCCCTCCCGGCTCGACTCGCGCAGGAGCTCCCGGCAGCGGTGCGCCTCGTCGCTCTCGCCGATCTGCTCCGCGGCGGCCGCCAGGGCCGCCACGGCACGCAGGAACCCCCGGTTGGGCCGGTGGGCCCACGGCACGGGTCCGTGACCGCGCCATCCGTTGCGACGCAGCGCGTCCAGGCCCCGGTGATAGCCGGTGCGGGCATAGGCGTACGCCTCGACCTCGGCACCGCCGCCGAGCGCCCGTTCAGCCAGCAGCGCCCACGCCAGGCTGGAGTCCGGGTGCAGGCGGGCCAGGTCGGTGGGGTCGCCGCCCTCTTCGGCGGCCGCTGCAACCGGGTCTTGCGGCAGCAGCGTCTCCGGAGGCTCACCAAGCAGGCTCCGCTCTGTCACCCCCCCAGTCTGCCCCCGGCCGCTATCCCATGTTCACCTGGGATAGCGGCACTCCCGATGGCGCACAACCAATTGGATGTGCTGCGCTGCCATTGGAAGTGGCGAGCCCTCAGGCGATCACGACTCGGTTATGTGTGTAGAGACGGCGGGAGAGCTCCATGTCGCGCCGGAAGCGGTGGGCCGTCAGCCGGTTGGTGGGCGGATCGAGCTCGAACCACACGAGCCGTGACATGCCGAGCCGTTCGGCGCGCAGGACGTCCTCGCGGCGCTTCTCGCGAAACACCGCCTCCCCGGCGTCCTCGTCCGGCCTGAGGTCCCGGGTGTACTTCCGCCGCCCGTCGAACTCGCCCAGGTGACGGTACGCGAGCCAACCGAAGTCGCACGTGCCGAGCAGTGCCCCGCTGGCGTCGCGTACCTCAAACTGGAGCTCCGGCACCGGCACCCCGAAGCGCCAGAACAGATACCGCGCCCTTGACTCGCCAACGCTGGCCGCCCGGCCGTTCCCGAGCCACACGGCGAGTCGGGCCTGGCGCGAGGCGGGCCAGGCGCGGAACCGAGAACCGTACGCCTCCAACATGTCGCGGTCGACACGACCGGCGCGCAATGCCGAGTCGACGATGCACAGTCCGGCTTCGACCGGCATCTGGGTACAGGCCTCGACGACGGCGCGCTGCTCGGGCACGACCCGCAGCCCCTCGCACTCCTCCAGGTTGGCGACATCGACCTGTCCGACGTGGTGCCGGATACCGGCCTCCTCCCGGGCGGACCCGCCGTCGAGGCGGGTGACGTTGACGACGCCCAGGTCCCAGCCCCACTGGTCGTGCCCGTGCGCGCAGGAGGCGGTCTGGTGTGTCACCGCCACGGTTTCGGCGCCGAGCTTGGAGACCACAGCCCGGGCTAGCACCAGGTGTTGCTGGACGCCGGAAAGCGGGTCGTACGTCTCGGCGAAGGCATAGGCACCTCGGCGCAGGTGCCGCCACTCCCCAGCGCGGATCGCCTCGCGGATCGCCCGATGGTCGAACCCGCAGTCACGGGCCTGGCTGGTCGTGAAGTAGCCACCGTTGGCGCGGGCGATCTCGGTCAGCGACGTCGACATGGCCCGATCGTCGGCGCCGCCAAGCGTAGCGGCCAGACCCTCGGGAAATCTGTGGACGGCCGCCGAATCGTACCCGCGTCCCGGCGGCTGCTTGCAATGGCTTAGCAACGCTCCCAGTGGGATGCGAGCCATGGGGAGTGCTGCTCTCCCACGTTAACCTGGGAAAGCGGCACAGTGCACCAGCCGCCCAGGTCGGCGAGTCAGCGCAGCGCGGTGCCGGCGGACCGGAGGTTTTCGCAGGCGGTCACCACGCGGCGCGCCATCGACTCCTCAGCCGCCTTGCCGTACGAGCGCGGGTCGTAGGCCGACTTGTCGCCGACCTCGCCGTCGATGCGCAGCACGCCGTCGTAGTGGGTGAACATGTGCCCCGCCACTGCCCTGGTGAAGGCGTACTGGGTGTCGGTGTCGACGTTCATCTTCACCACTCCGAAGTCGACGGCGTCGGAGATCTCCTGTGCCGACGAGCCCGAGCCGCCGTGGAAGACCAGGTCGAACGGCCGATCCTGCCCGACCTTGTCCCCCACCGCCTCCTGAGCGGCGAGCAGGATCTCGGGGCGCAGCCTGACGTTGCCCGGCTTGTAGACCCCGTGCACGTTGCCGAAGGTTAGCGCGGTGAGGTAGCGGCCCTGTGCCCCGGTCCCGAGTGCCTCCGCCACGGCCAGCGCATCCTCCGGCGTCGTGTACAGCTTGTCGTTCATCTCCCCGACGACACCGTCCTCCTCGCCCCCCACCACCCCGACCTCGATCTCCAACACCACCCGCGCGGCGGCGCACTGCTCGAGCAGCTCCGCGGCGATCCGCAGGTTCTCGTCGAGTGGCACCGCCGAGCCGTCCCACATGTGGGACTGGAAGTACGGCTCGCCGCCGGACTCGACACGCTCCCGGGAGCGACCCAGCAGCGGACGAACGAAGCCGTCCAGCTTGTCCTTGGGACAGTGGTCGGTGTGAAGGGCGACGTTGACCGGGTAGTTCTTCGCGACCTCGGCCGCGTAAGCGGCGAACCCGAGCGCGCCCGTGACCATGTCCTTGATCGTGGCGCCGGACAGGAACTCCGCACCCCCGGTCGAGACCTGCACGATGCCGTCGCTGTCCGCCTCGGTGAAGCCGCGCAGCGCAGCGTGCAACGTCTGCGAGGACGTGACGTTGATCGCCGGGTAGGCGAACGACTCGCGCTTGGCCTTGTCGAGCATCCGCGCGTAGACCTCGGGGGTGGCGATGGGCATGGACCGGCTCCTCGGACGTGAACGGACGACAGCCCCAGTATCGCCGCCGGGACCTCCGGCGTCACGGCCGGCAGCCCGGCTCTCAGCCGAGCTCTGCCAGCACCGCCCGGGCCGCCACCTGCACCGGATCCCAGACCGATGAGAACGGCGGCGCGTACGCCAGGTCGGCCATCGCCAGCTCGCCGACGCCCAGGCCCGACCACAACGCCATCGCGCAGGTGTCGATCCGTAGCGCGGACCCCTCCCGACCGACGATCTGTGCGCCGAGGATCCGGGAGGTCGCCCGGTCGGCCATCATCCGCACGGTCATCGGCTGCGCCCCCGGGAAGTACCCGGCCCGCGTCGTCGTCTCGATGGTCGCGACGGCGACGTCCAGTCCGAGGCGGCGGGCATCGGCCTCCCGCAACCCGGTGCGGGCGATCTCGAGGTTGCAGACCTTGCTGACAGCGGTCCCGACGATTCCCGGGAACTCCGCTTCCCGGCCGGCGATGGTGAGCCCGGCGACGCGGCCCTGCTTGTTCGCGTGCGTCCCGAGCGGAACGTGGACCCAGGACTTCGCGATCCGGTGCCAGGTCTCCACGCAGTCTCCCGCAGAGTACGTCTCGTCGTGGCCCTCCGCGCGCATCCTGGCATCGGTGCGCAGGCCGCCGGAGGTGCCGGTGCGCAGCCCAGCGGCGGCGGCCAGCTCGGTAAGCGGCCGGACCCCGAGCCCGAGCAGCACCAGGTCCGCGGGCAGGGTGTGGTCGTCGGTCACCACCGCGCGCACCTGAGCGTCCTGGCCCGCCTCGAAGCCCTTCACCGCCGTCTCGGTGCGTACGTCGATGCCCATCCCCTGCATGGCCTCGCGCACCAGGCGGCCGAGCTGCGGGTCCAGCGTTCCCATCGGCTCGGCGGCCTGCTCCACCACGGTCACGCGCAGTCCGCGCTGCAGGCAGGCCTCGGCCATCTCGACGCCGATGTAGCCCGCCCCGACCACCACGGCCGTTCTCGGCGCCGCGGAGACCAGCCGGGCCAGCAGCCGCTCACCGTCGTCGAGGGTCTGCACCCCGTAGATCCCGCCGGTGTCGATGCCTGGCAGGTCCGGCCGCCGCGGGACCGCCCCGGTGGCGACCATCAGCGTGTCGAAGCCCAGCCGCAGGCTCGACCCGTCCTCGCAACGCGCGCTCACGTGGCCCCGGTCGAGGTCCAGCGCGGTCGCCTCGGTTCGCATCCGGACGTCGATGCCGTTGCGGCGGTGCTGCGCCGCCGTCCGGGCGATCAGCGCCTCGGCGTCGGCGACGTCGCCGGAGATCCAGTAGGGGATGCCGCAAGCGGAGTACGAGACGTGGTGGCCTCGCTCGAGCACGACGACGTCGAGGTCGTCCCCGGAGGTGCGTTTGGCGACTGAGGCCGCGCTCATGCCGGCGGCGTCGCCGCCGACGACTACGAGCCTTCGTGTCATGGCGGGCACCCTACGAGCCGCGCGGCGGGGTCGCGTGCTGGCGCACCCAGGTGTGCATGGCGATGGCGGCGGCCGCCCCGGCGTTGATCGAGCGGGTCGAGCCGTACTGCGCGATCGACAGCGTGGCCGCGCACGCCGCCCGGGCGGCCGGCGAAAGCCCCGGCCCCTCCTGGCCGAAGACCAACAAGCACCGGCGGGGCAGCCGGGCGGCCTCGATCGGGTCGGAGCCGGGCAGGTTGTCGATCCCGATCAGGACCAACCGGCGTGGCCGTGCCCACGCCGCAAGCTCGGCGACACCTTCGTGATGTCGAACGTGCTGGTAGCGGTCGGTCACCATCGCCCCCCGCCGGTTCCATCGCCGCCGGCCGACGATGTGCACCTCCAAGGCCAGGAACGCGTTCGCGGTCCGGACCACCGATCCGATGTTGAGGTCGTGGTGCCAGTTCTCGATCGCCACGTGGAACGGGTGGCGGCGCTGGTCCAGGTCAGCGACGATCGCGGCCGTCCGCCAGTAGCGGTACCGATCGGCGACGTTGCGGTCGTCGCCGTCGCGCAGGAGGTCGGGGTCGAAGTGGTCTGCGGTGGGCCAGGCCCCCTGCCACGGGCCCACGCCGACCTCGTGTGCCGCACTCATCCCCGGAGCGTAGACACCTCGCGGGTAGTCTCGGGCCGTGCTCGCGCGCTCCGCCGTCCTCGCCTCCGGGCTCCTTCCCGGCTGGCTCGACCCCAACCAGCTGCTCACCTCGGCCGGCAGCTGGGCGCTGTGGGTCACCTTTGGGATCCTGTTCGCCGAGTGCGGCCTGCTGCTGGGGTTCTTCCTTCCCGGTGACACGCTGCTGTTCAGCGTGGGGTTGTTCGTGTCGCAGGGTGTGATCGACCACTCGATCTGGTTGGTGTGTGTGGTGCTGACGTTCGGAGCCGTGCTCGGCAACGTGGTCGGCTACGAGATCGGCCGCCGGGTCGGACCGGTGATCTTGGAACGCGAGGACCGCCGGTTGCTGCGACCCGAGCACGTCGCCCGCACCCGCGACTTCTTCGAGCGGTACGGCGCGCCGGCGATCGTGCTGGCGCGCTTCGTGCCGATCGTGCGGACGATCATCACCGTCACCGCCGGCGTGGCGGAGATGGGACGGCGCCGGTACCTGCTCTACAGCACGGCCGGCGGGGTGATCTGGGTCTTCGGGGTGGGGCTGCTCGGCTACTTCCTCGGCACGATCCCGTTCGTGCGCGACCACATCCAGCCGCACCTGGAGCTGCTGCTGCTCGGGGCCGTGGTCATCTCGGTCCTCCCGGTGGCGATGCACCTGCTCCGGGAGCGCAGGTCCTCGTCGCGGCAGCTGCAGGCCGACCCGGTCGGCGTCGAAGACGACTGATTCAGCGGCTCAGGCCAGGCCCAGGTCGGCGACGCCGTAGGCGGCGAGATAGCGCAGTCCCGCCTTCTCGACCCGTTCTCGTGCTCCGGTGTCTCGGTCCACGACGACCGCCACGGCGAGTACGTCGGCCCCCGCCTGCCGCAGCACATCGACGGCGCTCAGCACGGAGGCACCGGTCGTGGAGGTGTCCTCGACGGCGACTACCCGGCGTCCGGTAACCTCCGGCCCCTCGATCCGCCGCTGCAGCCCGTGCGCCTTGTCCGCCTTGCGCACCACGAAGGCGTCCAACAGCCACCCGCTCATCGCAGCGGCATGCAGCATCGCTGCCGCAACCGGGTCCGCGCCCAGCGTCAGCCCGCCGACAGCTTCGGGGTGCAGGTCGGCGACCAGCTCCAGCATGACCTTGCCGACGAGCGGCGCCGCAACCGCGCTGAGCGTGACGCGTCGCAGGTCGACGTAGTAGTCGGCTTTCAGGCCCGAGGACAGCGTGACCTGCTCGTGGACGAGGGCAAGGTCACCGATGTGCTTCCGCAGCAGGTCCCGGTCGCTCACCTGGGAGTCAGTACGGCCGGGGCGCGGAGTCTGCGGCGTAGCCGCGCGCGTCGAACCAGGCGCCTGCCCCGCCGGCGAAGCACAGCACGATGACCGCGGCCCCGGCGAGCAGCCACAGCAGGGCGAGGAACCCGCCGCCCAGGACGAACACCAGGCCCAGCAGGGCCGTGACCGCCGACAAGACGACGACCACGATGCGGGCCCAGTTGCGGCCGCGCAGCATCAGGACCGCCGCGACGACCGCGACCAGGCAGATGAGCGCCGCCAGCACCGCCCCTACGTAGATTCCGCTGGACACGTTGTCGAGGTCGGAGGCGGTCAGGTTCAAGGAGTCGAACTGCGGGTCGGTGAGCAGCCGGCGCTCGATCTGGTCCCGGCTGGCGGCCCAGACCAGCCCGATGACGACCCAACCGACCCCGGTGATCGCCGCCATCACGATCGTGGTGACCCCGGCGGCGGTCACCGTACCCGGGCGACTCCTGGGCACCACCGGTCCGCCGTGGCCGCCGTACTGCGGGGAGCCGTACTGCGGTGGCGGCGGTGGCCCAGGCGAGGCCGGGTAGGAGGGTCCGGGGTACTGCGGATAGGACTGGGCGGGCGGCTGGCCCTCGGGCTCGGTTGGCGGCGTCGACATCGCGGAGGGGCGCTCCTTCGGGATCTGGCTCGCGGGCACGCGTGGCGGCGGGGGCGGGATCGGTCCCGCACCTGGTCGCGCCCGCTCCGATGGTGTCAGAAACCAGGCGGCCGCGTGAGCGTCCCAGAGCAGGACCCCGCACAGGATCGACGCGGCGATCAGCGGGATGTCGGCGATGCCGACGACGAGCGACGCGACCGCGGTGACCGGCGTCACGGCGGTCAACGCGACCCGGGCACCGGCGTGGCGGCGGGCGGTGTAGACCGCGAGCACGATCGTCGCCACGCACCCAGCCGCTGCCGCCATCAGCAACAGGCGCAGCACCCCCAGCACGGAGTCAACCGAGACCCCGGAGGGGGACAGAACCGGCTCCAGGTCGGCTCGCAACGTGGCGGGCACCCACTGCGACAGCAGCGAAAAAACGCTGCCGAGCACTATCGCGGCGCCGATGCCGGCAAGCACGCAGGCCCGCGTCACCGAACGTGGACGCGGATCGGCGGTCATGCCTCATCCCACCACGGGTCTCACTCCCGGGTACGCACGCTCAGCTCGTCGGCCTGCTCGGCACGGTCCACGACCACCGTGTCGCCGTCGCGCACGTCACCGGCAAGCAGCGACCGCGCCAGCGGGTCGCCGATCGCCGACTGGACCAGCCGACGCAACGGCCGCGCCCCGTACGCCGGGTCATAGCCGGTGATCGACAGCCACTCCCGCGCCGGGTCGCTGACCTCCAGCGTGATCCGCCGGACGGCCAACCGCCGGGCCAGCGCCTGCACCTGCAGGTCGACGATGCGGGCGAGGTCCTCGGTCGTCAGCGCGTCGAACAGCACGATCTCGTCCAGCCGGTTGAGGAACTCCGGCTTGAACGACGCGCGTACTACTCCCATCACCGCGTCGCGCTTGTGCTCGTCGTCCAGGTTCGGATCGGCCAGCAGGTGCGAGCCGAGGTTGGAGGTGAGGATCAGCAGGGTGTTGCGGAAGTCGACGGTGCGCCCCTGCCCGTCGGTCAGCCGCCCGTCGTCGAGCACCTGCAACCAGATGTCGAACACCTCCGGGTGCGCCTTCTCGACCTCGTCCAGCAGCACGACGGAGTACGGCCGCCGGCGTACGGCCTCGGTCAGCTGACCGCCCTCGTCGTAGCCGACGTAGCCGGGAGGCGCGCCGACCAGCCTGGCCACCGAGTGCTTCTCGGAGTACTCGCTCATGTCGATGCGGACCATGGCCCGCTCGTCGTCGAAGAGGAAGTCCGCGAGCGCCTTGGCCAGCTCGGTCTTGCCGACCCCGGTCGGGCCGAGGAAGAGGAAGGACCCGGTGGGCCGGTCCGGGTCGGAGATCCCGGCCCGCGCCCGGCGTACGGCGTCGGACACCGCGACCACGGCCTTGCCCTGGCCGATGATCCGGCGGCCGAGCTCGTCCTCCATCCGCAGCAGCTTGCCGGTCTCGCCCTCGAGCAGCCGGCCGGTGGGGATGCCGGTCCAGGCCGCGACCACCTCCGCCACCTCGTCGGCCCCCACCTCCTCGCGGACCATCAGGTCGGCGGTGTCGACGTCCTCGGCGGCGGCGGTGGCGTCCGCCAGCTCCTTCTCCAGCGCGGGGATGTCGTTGTACAGCAGCTTGCTGGCGGTTTCGAGGTTGCCCTCGCGCTGTGCCCGCTCCGCGGTGCTGCGCAGCTCGTCGACGCGCTCCTTGATCTCACCGACTCTGTTGAGGCTCTGCTTCTCGCGTTCCCAGCGGGCCTCCAGGCCGCGCAGCTGTTCCTCGGCGTCGGCCATCTCCGCCTGCAGCCGGGCCAGCCGCTCCTGGCTGGCCTCGTCGGTCTCGGTGGACAGGTGCAGCTCCTCCATCTTCATCCGGTCCACCGCGCGCCGCAGCTCGTCGATCTCGATCGGGCTCGAGTCGATCTCCATCCGCAGCCGGCTGCTGGCCTCGTCGACCAGGTCGATTGCCTTGTCGGGCAGCTGCCGGCCGGTGATGTAGCGGTCGGACAGGGTAGCGGCCGCAACCAGCGCGGAGTCGGCGATCGCCACCTTGTGGTGCGCCTCGTACCGCTCCTTGAGGCCGCGCAGAATCGCGATGGTGTCCTCGACGCTTGGCTCGCCGACGAAGACCTGCTGGAACCGGCGTTCCAGCGCCGGGTCCTTCTCGATGCGCTCGCGGTACTCGTCGAGCGTGGTCGCGCCGATCATGCGCATCTCGCCGCGCGCGAGCATCGGCTTCAGCATGTTGCCGGCATCCATGGCGCCCTCGCCGGACGCGCCGGCGCCGGCGACGGTGTGCAGTTCGTCGATGAACGTGATCACCTGGCCGCCGGAGTCCTTGATCTCGGCGAGCACGGCCTTGAGGCGCTCCTCGAACTCGCCGCGGTACTTCGCGCCGGCCACCATGGCGGCCAGGTCGAGGGAGATCAGCCGTCTGCCGCGCAGCGACTCGGGGACGTCACCGGCCACGATGCGCTGCGCCAGGCCCTCGACGACAGCGGTCTTGCCGACGCCGGGGTCGCCGATGAGCACGGGGTTGTTCTTGGTGCGGCGGCTGAGCACCTGGATGACCCGCCGGATCTCGGAGTCGCGGCCGATGACCGGGTCCAGCGACCCCTCCTGCGCCCGCGCGGTCAGGTCGATGCCGTACTTCTCCAGCGCCTGGTACGTGCCCTCGGGGTCCGGGGTGGTGACGCGGGCGGAGCCGCGGACGTTCGCGAAGGCCGCTCGGAGCCCGTCGGCGTCGACACCGAACTGGTGCAGGATCCGACGGGCGGCGCTGTCGACCGTGGCCAAGCCGACCATCAGGTGCTCGGTCGAGACGTACTCGTCGCCGAGCTCCTCGGCGAGGTCCGCGGACCGCTGCAACACCTCGTACAGCGGGCGAGACAGTGAAGGCGCTGCCACGCTGCTTCCGGCGGCTGCCGGAAGCTTCGCGGTCTCCTCGCCCACCGCCTTGGCCACGGCGTCCGCGGCGACACCGACCGCCTGCAGCAAGGCGGGTCCCATGCCGTCGGGCTGCCCGAGCAGCGCACCGAGCAGGTGCACCGGTTCGGTGTTCGGGTTGCCGGCGGCGGCGGCCTCGCGTACCGCCGTCGAGAGACCCTCCTGGCTGCGGGTCGTCATCCGCGCTGCGTCCATGCTGGGAAGTCTCCTCCTTCGGGTCGGCCACACGTCAACGGTGCCAACGTCCTCGAAGTTGAGCCAATTCCGCTCAACTCAGCCTCGCGCGACCCCGGTCAGCGCAGGCGCGCGACCTGGACCGAGCAGGTCGGCGCGGTGCCAACGGGCGCCCGCAATCCCTTGATCACGAACGCCTTGGTGGCGCCGGGCTGGACCGGACGGAAGGTGCGCTGCTTGCCCTCCGCGCTCGACATCGCGGCGCCGGCGATGACCACCTTGACCGTGTACGCGGCCGGTCGATGGGCGGAGTTGGTGATCGTTCCCGAGGCTCTCCATCGGCCGTCGCGGCGGCGCAGGCACCCGAAGTTGCTGAGGTCGGCTGCGGCGTCCACCCGCCGAGGCGGCGCGACCTGCTGCGCCGAAGGCGTCGGTGTGACGGCCGGCGCCACATCGGCCGCCGGGGCAGCGCAGCCGCTGGTCGCGGCGGCAACGCTCAGCACGACGAGCTGGGCCCAGCGCCTCATCGGCCCATGACACCACGTCAGGGCACCCGGTCAGCGCCTTCGCCACACCATCAGCTGTGAACCCACCGCGACCGGCACCGGCAGGTTGGGCGTGGTGGCCAGCGCCTCGTGCGCGGTTTCGAGCTCCGCCTGCAGCTCCCGGACCCGCTCCTGAAGGGCGCGCACCCGGTCCTCCAGCTCGAGGACCCGGCGTACGCCTTCGAGGCCCAGGCCCTGCGCCGTGAGCCGGACCACCTCGCGCAGCCGTTCGACGTCATGGCGCGAGTACCGGCGGCCGCCTCCCCCCGCGCGGCCGGGACTGACCAGCCCGAGCCGGTCGTACGCGCGCAGCGTCTGAGGATGGAGCCCGGTCAGCTCCGCGGCGACGCTGATGACGTAGACCGGTGTCTTGGCGCCAGGTGGTCCCAGCGGGGGCGCCGCCACGTCACACCGCTGCCGAGAACAGCCGGGCGCGCGGGTCGTCGTCGCCGCGAGCGGTGCGGTACGCCTCCAGCGCCGACTCGGCTTCCTTGCTCAGCCGCGAGGGCACGGCGATCTCGACGGTGACCAGCAGGTCGCCCCGGATGCCGTCCTTGCGCGGGGAGCCCTTGCCGCGCACCCGGAAGGTGCGCCCGTTCGGAGTACCCGGGGGGATCTTCAGCCGGACCGGAGTGCCGTCGAGCGTCGGGACGGTGATCTCGGCTCCCAGCGCCGCCTCGTCGATCGTCACCGGGACGGTCAACGTCAGGTTGTCTCCGCGGCGACCGAACAGCGCGTGGGGGTCGACGTGCACCGTCACCAGCAGGTCGCCGGCCGGTCCGCCACGCTCCCCGGAAGCACCCTTCCCGCGAAGCCGGATCCGCTGACCGTCCTTGACCCCTGCCGGGATGCGAACCTGCATCGTCCGGCTGGAGGTGGCCCGACCCGAGCCGAGGCACACCGGGCAGGGGTCGTCGACGACGAGCCCCCGGCCTCGACACTGCGTGCAGGGCTCGGTGAGCGCGAAGACCCCACCGGACGTGCTGGTCTGCATCCCGCTGCCCTCGCAGTTCGGGCACACCCGAGGCACCGTGCCCGCCCGCGCACCGGTGCCGTGACAAGACGAGCAGGCCGAGTCGCTGGTCATCCGCAACGGCACCGTCACGCCGGCGACCGCCTGCGCGAAGCTGATGCTCGCCTCGGTCTCCACGTCGGCGCCGCGCCGCGGCTGCGCGGTGGTACGCGTCCGCTGCCCACCGCCGAACATGCCCCCCAACAGGTCGGAGATGTCGAAGCCGCCGGCCCCCCCGCCTCCGGGGAAGCGGAAGCCGCCCCCCGGCGGGAACGCGCCGCCGAACAGCGAACGCTGCTCGTCGTACTCCTTGCGCTTGTCGGGCGAGGACAGCACGGCGTACGCCTCGGAAATCGACTTGAAACGCTCCTCCGCCTGCTTGTCACCGGGCCGTGAGTCGGGATGGTTCGCCCGGGCAAGCTTGCGGTAGGCCTTCTTGATGTCGTCGGCGGAGGCGTCCTTGCCCACCCCCAAGACCTGGTAGAAGTCCTTGGTGGCCCAGTCACTGCTGGCCATGCACGCACCTCCTCCGCCGGTGGGTGGTGCTCACCCGGTCTCGTCTCGAGCCGGGTCTGTGGGCGCCGGCTCGGCCGTCGCAGCGTCAGCGGGCTCGGTCGACGGCGACGGCTCGCTGACCGTGACCCGCGCCGGGCGGACGACGCGGTCGCCCACCCGATAGCCCGGTTGCAAGATGGCCGTGGCGGTCGGCTCGTCGACGTCGTCTGAATAGTCGTGCAGCAGAGCCTCGTGTACCCGGGGGTCGAACCGCTCCCCCGGGCTCCCGAAGCGTTCCAGCCCCAACGCGTTGACGATCCGCTCGAGGGAGTCCGCCACCGCCTTGAACCCGCCCTCCAGCTCGCCGTGCTCACGAGCCCGGTCGAGGTCATCGAGGACCGGCAGCAAGGCGGTCAATGCCACCGCGGTCGCGGTTTCCCGCACCATCTGCCGGTCCCGGTCGACGCGGCGCTTGTAGTTGACGTACTCCGCTTGCAGCCGCTGCAGGTCGGCGGTGCGCTCACCGAGCTGGGTCGTGAGCTGCTGCACCACGTCGTCGACCAGCGGCTCCGCCTGCTCTGCCGACGGCTGAGCCAGCGAGGCGTCGGGAGCCGCAACCTCCTGCGGTTCCCGAGCCTCGTCCGTGGCCTCGCTCACGGCGTTTCGTCTTCGTCGACGATCTCGGCCTCGACGACGTCCTCGGCATCGGTGTCCTCCTCACCGGAGGTGGTGGGACCGGCCTGCTCGGCCCCTCCGGCGGCCGCGTACATCGCCGCCCCCATCTTCTGACTGGACTCCCCGAGCTTGGTGACTGCCGAGCGGACCTGGTCGAGGTCGTCGGTCTCCAGCGTCTTCTTGAGCGCGTCGACGTCGGTCTGCACCTCGGCCCGGACGTCGTCGCCGATCTTGTCGGCGTTGTCAGCGAGGAACTTCTCGGTGGAGTACACCAGCGAGTCGGCCTGGTTGCGGGTCTCGACCTCGTCGCGCCGCTGCCGGTCCTCCTCGGCGTACTGCTCGGCGTCGCGGACCATGCGGTCGATTTCGTCCTTGGACAGCGCGGAGCCGCCGGTGATCGTCATCGACTGCTCCTTGCCGGTGCCGCGGTCCTTGGCGGAGACGTGCACGATGCCGTTGGCGTCGATGTCGAAGGTGACCTCGATCTGAGGGATCCCCCGCGGCGCCGGCGGCAGCCCGGTCAGCTCGAAGGTGCCGAGCATCTGGTTGCGCGCCGCGATCTCCCGCTCGCCCTGATAGACCTGGATCGCCACCGACGGCTGGTTGTCGTCGGCGGTGGTGAAGACCTCCGAGCGCTTGGTGGGGATCGTGGTGTTGCGCTCGATCAGCTTCGTCATCACCCCGCCCTTGGTCTCGATGCCCAGCGAAAGCGGCGTCACGTCGAGCAGCAGGACGTCCTTGACCTCGCCCTTGAGCACACCTGCCTGCAGGGCCGCACCGACCGCGACGACCTCGTCGGGGTTCACGCCCTTGTTGGGCTCCTTGCCGCCGGTCAGCTCGCGGACCAGGTCGGTGACCGCCGGCATCCGGGTGGAACCGCCGACCAGCACCACGTGGTCGATCTGGCTCACCTTGATGCCGGCGTCCTTGATCACGTTGCGGAACGGCTGCTTGGTCCGCTCCAGCAGGTCCGCGCTGATTCGCTGGAACTCCGCCCGCGACAGCGTCTCGTCGAGGAACAGCGGGTTCTTCTCGGCATCGACGGTGATGTACGGCAGGTTGATCGCGGTCTGCTGCGAGCTCGACAGCTCGATCTTGGCCTTCTCCGCCGCCTCGCGGACGCGCTGCATGGCCATCTTGTCCTTGGCCAGGTCGATGCCGTGCGCGGCCTTGAACTTGTCGGCCAGCCAGTCGACGATGCGCTGGTCCCAGTCGTCCCCGCCGAGGTGGTTGTCGCCGCTGGTCGCCTTGACCTCCACCACGCCCTCGCCGATCTCGAGCAGTGACACGTCGAACGTCCCACCACCGAGGTCGAAGACCAGGATCGTCTGGTCGGTCTCCCCCTTGTCGAGGCCGTACGCCAGCGCGGCGGCGGTCGGCTCGTTGATGATCCGCGAGACCGTGAGGCCGGCGATCTCGCCCGCCTCCTTGGTCGCCTGGCGCTGCGCGTCGCTGAAGTACGCGGGCGTTGTGATGACAGCGTCGGTGACCGGCTCACCGAGGTAGGCCTCTGCGTCACGCTTCAGCTTCTGCAGCACGAACGCCGAGATCTGCTGCGGCGTGAACGCCTTGCCATCCACCTCGCGCTTCCAGTCGGTGCCCATCTCGCGCTTGACCGAGCGGATCGTTCGGTCGATGTTGGTGACCGCCTGCCGCTTGGCCACCTCGCCCACGAGCACCTCGCCGTTCTTGGCGAACGCCACCACGGACGGCGTCGTCCGCGACCCCTCGGCGTTGGCGACGACGGTGGGTTCGCCACCTTCCAGCACGGCGACGACGGAGTTCGTCGTTCCCAGGTCGATTCCGACCGCTCGAGCCATTTCGTGCGTCCCTTCGTTTTCGAGAGCCCCGGCTTCCTGCTCAGCAGGCTCATCGCATCACTTGAGTCCGTACGGCTCAACCTGGGGGCCTTGCTGGCTATTCCGGCCACCCGCGTCCGTCTCAAAGCCAGTGCGACAACGCGTACGGCAAAGCCGCCAGCGCGACGGCACCGGCCACGACCGCGTTGTCGATGACGCGCCACGGCGCCGGCTCGGCCCAGGTGCGCGCGGTCGCGGTGGCGAACCCGCGGGCGTCCATGGCCACCGCCATCCGGGCCGAACCGCGAAGCGTCGCCACCAGCAGGCCGAAGGTGAGCGCAGCGGCGTGCCGGAACCGGGCGACCGGGGAGCGGCCGGGTCCCAGACCACGCACGCGGCGGGCCTGGTCGAGCTGCGCCCACTCCCCTGACAGCGCCTCGAACCGCTGCAGGCTCGCCGTCATGGCCGCGACCGGCCGCCCGGGCAGGTGCAGCCGCTGCGCCAGGTAGTCACCGAGCCGCTGCGGGTCGATCAGCGGGGCGACCAGGGCTCCCGGCAGCGCCAGCACCAGCACACGCAACCCCGCTGTCGCCGAGAGCCGCGGGTCGTGTCCGGCCAGCAGCCAGGTCGAGAACGCCACCGACGCGGCACCGAGACCGGGGCCGAGCAGCCGCCACGCCCCGTCCCGGAGCCCGGGGACGAACACCACGCCGAGGCACACCACGACCCCGACCGTCACCACCGCGACCTGAAGGCTGCGGACGCCGGCCGAGCCGGCGATCGCCAGCAGGCCCAAGCTCAGCAGCGCCAGGGGGTTGGCGCGCGCCAGCACCTTGGTCAGCACTCGATCAGCTGCCCGTCACGAAGCCTGAGGGCGTCGGAGGCGACGCCTCGGACGAACTCGTCGTCGTGGGTCGCGACCCCGACCGCGCAGCCGGACTCCGCCATCGCCGCGACCCACCCCGCCACGGCGACCCAGGTGTGCCGGTCCTGGCCGACGGTGGGCTCGTCGAACAGGGCCACGGCCGGTCGGTGCGCCAGCGCGGCCAGCAGCCCTAGGCGGCGCTGCTCCCCGCCGGAGAGCCGGTACGGGTCCGCCCCGGCCAGCCGCTCCAGCCGCAGGGCGGCGAGCAGTGCCGGCACGTTCACGCGGCGGCCGAGCCGTGCCGCCGTCGCCGTGACCTCGTCGGCGACCGTGCGGGTCACGAAGCCGTGCTCGGGCACCTGGGGCACCCAACCGACCCGAGCCGCCAGAGCCGCCGACGACCAAAGTGACGGCGACCGCTGCTCGGCGCCCGCCAGCCCGCTGCTGGCCCGGACGCCCCCGGAGCTGGGCGGTAGCAGACCTGCCAGCGCCGCCAGCAGCGTCGACTTGCCGGCGCCGCTCGCGCCGGAGAACGCCCGGACGACCCCGGCGGTCACCGCGGCGTCCACGCCCCGCAAGGCCACCACCTCCCGGCGTCCGCGCAGACCGCGGGTCCGCAGCCGGACCTCCAGTGCCTCGGCGCGCAGCAGATCTCCGGGCGGTCGGGCCGCGGGAGCCACCACCGCGGGATCGACCGGCAGCGGCTGCGGTGGCGGCAGGTCCGGCAGCCACAGCCCGGCCCGTTCCAGCGTGGGCGCTTGCGCCGCGAGGGCTTCGAGGGGCTTGTCGTCACAGACGACTCGACCCGCGGCGTCGAGCACCACCATCCGGTCGACGAGGTCCAGCCAGGGTCCGATGCGGTGCTCGACGACGACCAAGGTCGCCCCGGTTGCGGCCACCACCTCGATGATCGCGGCGCGTACGACCTGCGCCGACTCCCGGTCCAGCATCGCTGTCGGTTCGTCCAGCAGCAGCAGCCCCGGGCGCATCGCGAGCGCGCCGGCGAGCGCCAGCCGTTGGGCCTCGCCGCCTGAGAGACTTCGGGTCGGGGTCTGCGGCGGCGGCTCGAAGCGCACCAGCCGCAGCGCCTCGGTGACCCGCTCGGCGATCTGCTGGCGGGGAAGCCCCAGGTTCTCCGGTCCGAAGGCGACGTCGCGGCCAACCCGGTCGGCGACGACGGCGTCGGCCGGGTTCTGCAGCACCAGGCCGGCGTTCGGAGGGGTCGAGGTGACCTCGGCGCCGTCGATGAGGACCCGTCCGTATCGGTCACCACCGGCGTCGCTGCCCAGCACCCCAGCGGCGGCGCGCAACAGCGTCGACTTGCCGGACCCGTTCGGGCCGGTCAGCAGCACCCGCTCCCCGGGCTCGACCGCCAGGTCGAGGTCGCACACGACCGAGCGCAGCCGGCCGGACGGGCGCCAGCCGAAGCCGGCGAACCGCAGCGAGGCCGGCCTCCCGTGCTCAGCCGGGACGCAGCTCACGCCGCTCGTGTCCCACCGAGAACGCGTCCAACGCCCCCGTGCCGGCCAGCGCCCGCACCAGGTACAAGCCGCCCGCTCCGGCTACGACGGCGCCCGAGAGCGAGAAGCAGCCGAGGTAGACCAGTTTGGAGGCCATCCCCCAGGAGCTGAAGTAGGCGCCCCACTCGTACACCGACTCCAGGGTCGCCGCCACGGCTCCCCCGAGACCGGCCGCGACGAGGCCGAACCGGCGGTAGAGGAAGAGCGCGAGGACGATCTCGACACCGACGCCCTGGAGCAGGCCGGCGATCATCGTCGATGCCCCCCACTGGTTGCCGATCAGGTACTCCACGTTGGCGGCAAGCAGCTCGGCGAGCAGGGCGGCACCCGGCTTGCGTACGACCAGCCCGGCGACCACCCCCGCCAGCAGCCAGGGCCCGGACAGCAGCCCGGTGGCCGGCTGGTACGCCGCAAAAGCGACGCTGATCCCGTTGTAGGCGAACGCCCAGCCCCAGTACGCGACGCCGAACGCGACGCCGAGCATGGCAGCGGTCACCAGGTCGATCGTGCGGTAGCCGAACCGCGAGCGCCACTTGTCCGCGCGCGGGGGACTGGTGGAGGTGGACATGGGTGCATCGACTCCCTTCGCCGGTGCTAACCGGAGCAGGTTCGAGGGTCTGCGGCGTTTCCCGCACTCTCAGCGCCCGTTGGCGCTCCCCTGTCTTCTCGCTTCACGCTACACCCCGGCCACCGATCTCCCGGCGCGACCCGGCCGGTGTTCAGGCCACCCGCCGCCCGGCGCGCCACACCCCGTGCACCAGGGGGACTCCCGGGCGGTAGGCCAGGTGGATGTACGAGGGCGCGTCCAGCACGGTGAAGTCGGCCCGTGCGCCTGGCACGAGGCGGCCGATGTCCGAGCGGCCCAGGGCGGCGGCACCCCCGGCGGTGGCCGCCCACAGCGCCTCGCCCGGGCTCAACCGCATCTCGGCGACGCCGAGCGCGATGCACAACGGCATCGAAGACGTGTAGCACGAGCCCGGGTTGCAGTCGGTCGCCAGCGCCACCGTGACACCGGCGGCCAGCAACCGCCGGGCGTCCGGATAGGGCGAACGGGTCGAGAACTCGACACCGGGCAGCAGCGTTGCGACCACACCGGCCTGTGCGAGGGCGTCCACGTCCGCGTCGTCCAGGTAGGTGCAGTGGTCGGCCGCGGTGGCACCGACCTCGCAGGCCAGCTGAACACCCGGCCCGGGACCGAGCTGGTTGGCGTGGATCCGCGGGCGCAGCCCCGCCCGCTGCCCCGCCGCCAGCACCGCCCGGGACGCGTCGGCGTCGAAGGCGCCTCGCTCGCAGAACACGTCGATCCAGCGGGCGTACGGAGCACAGGCGTCCAGCATCGGACCCGTCACCAGGTCGACGTAGGCCGCCACGTCCGAGGCGTAGTCGTCCGGGACCACGTGGGCGCCGAGAAAAGTCGTCTCCGGCGTCACCTGAGCCGCGATGGCCAGCGAACGGGTCTCGTCGAAGACGGTGAGGCCGTAGCCACTCTTGACCTCGACCGTCGTCGTCCCCTGTCTCGCCATCTCCGCGACCAGCCGGGCGAGGTTCGCGGCCAGCACCTCGTCGCCCGCCGCTCGCGTCGCCGAGACCGTGGAGCGGATGCCACCGGCGGAGTACGCCTCACCGCTCATCCGGGCCGCGAACTCGCCCGCCCGGTCACCGGCGAACACCAGGTGGGTGTGTGAGTCGACGAACCCCGGGACCACCGCCCGACCGCCGACGTCGACGACGCAGTCAGCCGCGGGGGCATCCTGGCGCCGGCCCACCCAGGCCACGGCCTGCTCGTCGACGACCAGAGCGGCGTCGCTCAGCAGTCCCAGCCGGCCACCGACGCCCCGGCCCGGGTCGTTGCTGACCAGCTCGCCGCACCCGGTCAGCAGCAGGCTGCTCATCGGGCTGCCGCCTCCGTCGCGTGGAGCCGGTCGAGCCTGGCGTTGATGATGCCTGCGGGCACCACGGGGTCGGGCATCACGATGCCGAGCCGGCGTCCGTCGGCGAGCTCGACTACCAGCCCCGGGCCCGGACGGGGCAGCACCCCCGAGGCGCCCGCCAGCACCCGTTGCCGACCGCCCCACTGCCACGGCGAGAGCCACTCGACCCGCGCCGCGGCGATGTGCTCGTAGCACATCCGGGTCCCGATCGGCAGCCCCCAGGGGCTCAGGGTGAGGCCCTCGGAATCGAGCCGCAGCCGCAGGCGCGCGACGAGCACCGACAGCAGCGCCGCCGTCCAGCAGACCGCGGTCACCGGCCGGCTCAGCGTGGAGACGCCGGCACCGAGGACGGTGAGCAGGCCGGCCCCGGCGAGGAAGGTCCCCGCCGTCAGCGAACGCTCCCAATCCTCACCCGCCCCCGACGGCAGCCGCACCCGCGGCAGGCGCGGGTCGGGCGTGGTGGCGGCAGCCACGAGAGGCACCGCGCCGCACGCCGTCCGCGCGGCGGCGAGCACCAGCAGCGGCCACACCAACAGCCACACCGGTGCCCACGTGGCCGGCATCCCCTGGTCGCCAGTCACCGCGAGCGTGGCGACGCTCCACCAGACCCCGGCGACGAGGCCGCACACACCTGCGGCACCGACCAGGAAGCTGCGCTGCACGACCCACCCCCGGCCACGGACCTGCCACCCCACGCCGCAGCCCACGCTGACCACCACCGCACCGATCCCGGCGCAGAGCTGACCGAGCGGGCTCAGCTCCGGGAGCCGCGGGGTCAGCGCCACGCTTGCCGCCGCGACCGCTAGCGGCCCCAGGCACAGCACCAGGCCCGCGGCCAGGAGCCGCTGCCGAGGCATCGCGGTCACGTCGCAACCAGGTCGGTCAGGACCGCCGCCAGCGCCTCGATACCGGCTCGGCAGTCGGCGTCCTCGGCGTACTCCTGCGGGCTGTGCGAGATCCCACTCGGGTTGCGGACGAAGAGCATGGCGCTTGGCACGCCGGCGGCTTGGAGCACGCCGGCGTCGTGGCCGGCGCCGGTGGGCAACACAGCGGGACCGCCGAGGACCGCCGCGACCCGGTCGCGCAGTGACCGGTCGAACTCGACGGAGTCGGTGACCGATTCCGCCGTCACCGCCACCGCGGTCCCGTCTCGAGCGGCCCGCTCGCCCGCCAGCCGGGACACCGTCGCGACCAGCTGGGCCATCGCGTCCGGGTTCGGTGCCCGGGCATCCAACCAGGCCTGCACCCGAGACGGTACGGCGTTGGTTCCGTTCGGGGTCACCTCCACGCGCCCGAACGTGGCCCGGGCGTCCGCCAGCCGGGCCTGCTTGTTCGCCGCCAGCGCGGTCATCGCGTACGCCAGCATCGGGTCGCGCCGGTCGGACATCGCGGTCGTACCGGCGTGGTTGGCCTCACCACGGAAGTCGAACCGCCACCGTCCGTGCGGCCAGATCGAGCTCGCCACCCCGACCGGCTGGTCGGCGCCTACCAGCCCTCTGCCCTGCTCGACGTGCAGCTCTACGGCGCACCCGAGCGCGGCCAGCAGGTCCGGGTCCGGACCGAGGGCGCCGGGGTCACGGCCGCGGCGGCGCAACACCTCCGCCAGGCTCAGCCCGTCCCGGTCGCGCAGCCCGAGCGCCCGGTCCGGTGCCAGGCTCCCGGTCAACAGTCGGGAACCGGTGCAGGCCACCCCGAACCTGGCGCCCTCCTCGTCGGCGAAGCTCGCGACCACCAACGGGCGGCACGGCCGCACTCCCGCCGCCCGCAGCAGGTCCAAGGCGGCGAAGGCCGATACCACGCCGAGGGGTCCGTCGAAGGCTCCGCCGTCGGGCACCGAGTCGAGGTGCGAACCGGTCAGCACCGCTTCGCCAGCTGCTGGGTCCCCCCACCAGGCGAACTGGTTGCCGTTGGCGTCCTCGACCAGGTCGAGACTGCGGCTGGCGGCCTGCCCGGCGAACCACTCCCGAAGGGTGAGCTCGGCGTCGCTCCAGGCGAAGCGGTGGTAGCCGCCGGAGTCGGGATCGCGGCCCACTCCCAGCAGGGAGCCCCACATCGACTCGAACCCCATGTCCTCCGCCGACTCCTCCACCGCCATGCTCACGGGCATGGACTTCCCCGACGTCGTACGCCGGCGCCGCATGGTGCGCAACTACACCGACGAGCCGCTCGCCCCGGATGCCGTCGAACGCATCCTGTCCCACGCGATCCGGGCCCCGAGCGCCGGGTTCAGCCAGGGTTGGGCTTTCCTGCTGCTCGACGACCCATTGTCGGTCACCCGCTTCTGGCAGGTGACCGCTTCGGCCGAGGAGGGGAGGAACCCGTGGTACGAGGGCATGCGCCGGGCGCCCGTCCTCATCGTTCCCCTGGCGTGCAAGGACGCCTACCTGTCGCGCTACGCGGAGCCCGACAAGGGTTGGCGCGACCGCGACGAGGCTCACTGGCCGGTGCCGTACTGGCTCATCGACACCGGCATGGCGGCGCTGCTGATGCTGCTCGGCGCCGTCGACGAGGGACTCGGTGCCTGCTTCTTCGGCATTCCGCCGCAGCGCGAGGAGCCGTTCCGGGAGGCGTTCGGGGTACCGGCCGACCACCAGCCGATCGGGGTGATCTCGATCGGGCACCCGGGCGCCGGCGGTGTGCGCACGCGGTCACGCGGTCACGGCGAGAACTCGCCGAGGTCGTCCACCGTGGGGGGTGGTGAAGGGCCACGATCAGTGGTGACATGCCCTGGTGACCTTCGCCGCAGCCCCGCTGGTGGTGGTCATGGGCGTCGCCGGCTCCGGCAAGTCCACCGTCGGGACGGCTCTGGCGACCCGCCTCGACGTCACCTACGGCGAGGGTGACGACTTCCACTCCCAAGCCAACGTCGACAAGATGAGCTCCGGTCAGCCTCTCGACGACGCCGACCGGGCACCGTGGCTCGCTGCCATCGGGCTGTGGCTTCGTGAGCATGAGGAAGAGGGCGCGGTGATGAGCTGTTCGGCGCTGCGCCGCCGCTACCGCGACGTCCTCGTCTACGCCGCCGCCCCCACGACCTTTCTGCACGTCACCGGTGACCGCCCCCTGCTCGAGGGGAGGCTGCTGGGGCGCCGGGGGCACTTCATGTCCGCGGCCATGCTCTCCTCTCAGCTGGACACGCTCGAGCCGCTCGAACCGGACGAGCCCGGCGTGGCGTTCGACGGACACCTTCCGGTGGACTCGATAGTCGCGGCGTTCCTCGCGTGGTACCAACATCGCCAGCCCTGAAGGAGGTGCTGCCGCTATCCCATGTTCACCTGGGTTAGCAACACTTCCAATGGCGCGCATGCCGTTCGGAGCGCCGCTCAGCCAAGGGAAGTACGGGCGGGCGAGGGAAGCCTGAGCAACCCGAAGTACGAACCGCCGACGGCGCGCAGGTCATCACTCCTCCCGCATCGGCACGCGTACGCCCCGCTCGGCAGCGACCTCTTCGGCGCGTCCGTATCCGGCGTCGACATGGCGAACCACCCCCATGCCCGGGTCATTGGTCAGCACCCGCTCCGCCTTGCGGCCGGCCAGCTCGGTACCGTCGACGCACACGACCTGGCCGGCGTGGATGGAGCGGCCGATTCCGACTCCGCCGCCGTGGTGGATCGACACCCAGGTGGCGCCCGAGGCCACGTTGACCATGGCGTTGAGCAGCGGCCAGTCGGCGATGGCGTCCGACCCGTCGAGCATGGCCTCGGTCTCGCGGTACGGCGAGGCGACCGAGCCACAGTCGAGATGGTCGCGCCCGATGACGACCGGCGCGCTCAGCTCGCCGGAGGCCACCATGTCGTTGAAGCGCATCCCGGCCAGATGTCGCTCCCCGTACCCGAGCCAGCAGATCCGCGCCGGCAGCCCCTGGAACGCGACCCGCTCCCGCGCCTTGGCTATCCACCGGGCCAGCGGCTCGTTGTCGGGGAAGAGGTCCAGGACCGCCCGGTCGGTGGCGGCGATGTCGGCCGGATCACCCGACAGCGCAGCCCAGCGGAACGGTCCCCTGCCCTCGCAGAACAGCGGCCGGATGTACGCCGGGACGAACCCGGGATAGTCGAAGGCGCGCTCGAACCCGCCCTCTCGTGCCTCGGCGCGCAGCGAGTTGCCGTAGTCGAAGACCTCGGCACCGGCGTCGGCGAAACCGACCATCGCCTCGCAGTGGCGGGCCATCGACTCACGGGCCCGCTCGGTGAAGCCCGCCGGGTCCCTCTCCCGCAGCGCCAACCAGTCGTCGAAGGCCACGCCGCTCGGGAGATACATCAGCGGGTCGTGTGCACTCGTCTGGTCGGTGACGACGTCGATCTCTGCACCGCGGGCCAGCAGGTCGGGCACCGCGTCGGCAGCGTTTGCGAGCACACCGACCGACAAAGGTCGCCGCACCGCCTTTGCCTCCTGCGCCAGCCGCAGCGCCTCGTCGAGCGAGTCGGCGCGGACGTCGAGGTAGCGGTGCTCGATCCTCCGGGCGATCCGGGACTCGTCGACTTCCACGCAGATGCACACGCCGTCGTTCATCGCCACCGCCAGCGGCTGGGCGCCGCCCATGCCACCGAGCCCGGCGGTCAGCGTGATGGTGCCGGCCAGGGTGCTCCGCTCGCCGCGGAGCTTCGCCGCCACGGCCGCGAACGTCTCGTACGTGCCCTGCAGGATCCCCTGTGTGCCGATGTAGATCCACGACCCCGCGGTCATCTGGCCGAACATGGTCAACCCCAGCGCCTCCAGCCGGCGGAACTCCGGCCAGGTGGCCCAGTCGCCGACCAGGTTGGAGTTGGCGATCAGCACGCGGGGTGCCCATTCGTGGGTGCGCATCACCGCGACCGGCCGGCCCGACTGCACGAGCAGCGTCTCGTCCTCCCGCAGGTCGGTGAGCGTACGGACCATGGCGTGGTACGAGGGCCAGTCCCGGGCCGCCTTGCCGGACCCGCCGTAGACGACGAGCTGCTCGGGGTGCTCGGCCACCTGGGGGTCGAGGTTGTTCATCAGCATGCGCAGGGGGGCCTCGGTCTGCCAGCTCCGAGCGGTGAGGCGCGAGCCTCGCGAGGCGGCAATGGTGGGGGTCATGGGCGTCCTCGCTCACTGGGGGAAACGTTTCTGCGGCGACACGCCCGGCGTGTCCGCAGAAACGTTTCCCCCACCGTGTCGGTCATGCCAGCGGCCCGGTGATCGACTCGGCGGCCGCGACGACCACGCCGCTGCGCACCAGTTCCGTGACGGCGGCGATCTCCGGGCTGAGGAAGCGGTCGGGGCCGGGGCCCGACACGTGCTCGCGAAGTCGCGCGACCACGGCGCCGGTGGCGTCCGCCGGTCGCAGCGGCGCCCGCAGCTCCAGCGCCCGCGCCGCGGTCAGCACCTCGACGGCCAGCACCTGGGCGAGCCCGTCGACCGCCCGGCGCAGCTTGCGCCCGGCGGCCCAGCCCATCGACACGTGGTCCTCCTGCATCGCGCTGCTGGGGATCGAGTCGACGCTGGCCGGGACCGCGAGCCGTTTCAGCTCCGAGACGATCCCGGCGGCGGCGTACTGCGCGATCATGTGGCCGGAGTCGACTCCAGGTTCGGCGGCCAGAAAGGCCGGTAGCCCCTCGCTGCGGGCGCGGTCCAGCGCCCGGTCGGTCCGGCGCTCGGACATGCTGGCCACGTCGGCCACCGGGATCGCGCAGAAGTCGAGGGCGTACGCCACCGGCGCGCCGTGGAAGTTGCCGTTTGACTCGACCCGGCCGTCGGCCAGCACGACCGGGTTGTCCACCGCCGAGCTCAGCTCCGCGTCGGCCACCCGAGCGGCGTAGCCGAAGGTGTCCCGGGCGGCGCCGTGCACCTGAGGCGCGCAACGCATCGAGTACGCATCCTGGACGCGGGTGCAGTCGGGCCTGCGGTGGCTGGCCACGATCGGCGAGCCGGCGAGCAGCGAACGCAGGTTCGCCGCCGACGCCTGCTGCCCTGGATGCGGGCGCAGCGCGACCAGCTCGGAGGCGAAGACCCGGTCGGTTCCCAGCAGCGCCTCGACACTCATCGCGGCGGCGATGTCGGCGACCACCAGCAGGCCGGCCAGGTCGGCAAGCGCGAGCACGAGCATGCCGAGCATGCCGTCGGTGCCGTTGATCAGCGCCAACCCCTCCTTGGCGACCAGGTGGACCGGCTCGAGGCCGGCCGTCGCCAGCGCATCGGCGGCCGGTCGCACCGAGCCGTGCGAGTCACGGACCTGGCCCTCGCCGATCAGCGCCAGCGCACAGTGCGCCAGCGGCGCGAGGTCGCCAGAGCAGCCCAGGCTGCCGTGCTCGGGGACCACCGGGGTGATGTCATGGCTCACCAGGTCGGCCAGCGCCTGAGCGGTCTGCAGCCGTACGCCCGTACGCCCGGTGGCCAACGTGGACAGCCGCAAAGTCATCATGGCCCGCACCACCTCGGGCTCGACGGCCGGTCCGGAGCCGGCTGCGTGGGAGCGGACCAGGCTGCGCTGCAGCTGCTCTCGGCGCTCGGGGGCGATGTTCACTCCTGCCAGGGCGCCGAAGCCGGTGGAGACGCCGTACGCCGGCACCGGTGCGTCGGCCAGGGAAGCCACCGCCTCTCGGCCGGCGCGGATCGCCGCGGCGGCGTCGTCGCCCAGCCGAAGGCTGGCCCGGCCGCGGGCCACCGCCACGACCTGCGCCTGGGTCACCGGACCGACTCCGACCTCGACCAGTCCCATCCGGCCATTGCAGTCCCAGGACGGAACCTCGCACCAGACCCCTTGCCGTGTCACTGTCTCGGATCCGAGACAGGTCGCCGTAACCTGGGGCGATGCGCCGCAAGCGGACGGGCCGGTGAGCCGGCCGGTACCAGCGGCCACCGCGGGGCTCCGGGTGCTGCGCCAGCTGGCCGCTCAGCCCGGCCCGGTCACCGCCACCAGCCTCGCCGCCGCAGTCGGGCTGGCACGCTCGTCCGCCTACCACCTGCTGCACGCGATGCAGCGCGAAGGCTTCGTGGTGCACTACGTCGAGGAGCAGCGGTGGGGACTCGGGATTGCCGCCTTCGAGGTGGGCAGCGGCTACGGGCGGCACCAGCCGCTGCAGCGACTGGCACGGCTCCCGCTGACCGCTCTGGTCGACCGGACCGGCCAGTCCGCCCACCTCGCGGTGCTGCACGGAGCCGAGGTGCTCTACGTCGTGGAGGAGCGGGCGCCGGGGCGCCCACCGCTGGTCACCGACGTCGGCGTCAGGCTGCCCGCCCACCTGACGGCATCCGGGCGGGCCATCTTGGCGACGCTTCCGGCCGCCCAGGTCCGGGCCGTGTTCCCCGACCGCGACGCGTTCGTCGACCGGCACGGTACCGGCCCGCGTACGCTCTCGGCGCTGCGCGCCCTGCTCGTGGACACCCGCCGGCGCGGCTACGCGGTGGAGAACGGCGAGGTGACGCCCGGCTTCGCCTCGGTCGCGGTGGCGATTCCCGCCCGAACGGTTCCGATGCTGGCCGCAGTCGCCCTCACCTACCCCGCCTCCGAAGACATCGAGCTGGGTCGGCCGTCCGGGCGGCGGACCGTCGCCGCCGTCGCCGCGACCGCTCGTGAGATCGGCCGCCGCCTGGGCGGCGGGTCCTGAGCGGCAATCACGGCGACGAGCAGAGGTGCCGGACACCGCTGTGGGCGTCCGGCACCGCTTGCCACGAAGGCTACGGCTTGATGCGCATCACCTCGGTGCTCCAGTTGGCGAAGGGCAGCCGTTCGGAGTTCGAGATCCATTCGGTTGCGAGCCAGACGTGACCACGTGCGTCGGCGGTCCCCGCCGAGTAGTCACCCCAGCGACACCCCCGAGCCCGGCTGCCGACGAAGGCCTTGTAGCAGGTGAACCCGTCGTCGGGGCGCTGTCCGAACCGCGTCACCCGCACCGGCCCCTTCACCCCTTGCATGTCCATTCGCACGTACGAGGGACTCGGGTAGTACGTCGGCCCGGCGAGCGACATCACCATGGCACCCTTACCGGCAGCGTTGATGCCAAGCGCCGGGTAGAAGACGCTGTTCTTCCTGACCGAGACGTACCCCTGGTGAACCATCTTGCCGTCCACCCGGCCCTTGTTGAAGGTCGGCCTCACCTGGAACCACAGCACACCGTCGCGCTTGGCACCCGAGCCGGTGACGGCCGTGCCCGTCGCGGCCCACAGCCGGCCCTGCGAGAACTCCACCTCGCTCATGGCGCTGGCGCTGTCGAGGGAGTTCAGCTTCTCCCCTACCGAGCGGCCGAGCGGGTGGCGACCGGGGCGCTGCTTGGCGTTCGGCTCGGCCGCATAGACCCGGCTGTGCACCGTGTTCCGAGTGAGTCGCACGCTCGGCTTCGCCGTGTTGAGCGACGCGGTGTTCGACAGCGCGAGGATGCCGATCTTGTGCGACCCGCCCTTGTGGCGGGTGTTCTCGCCGGTCGTGGTCAAGAAGTACTCGCGGTCGACGAACTGCCCGCCCGGAGGAGTGGCTGCCGGCTGGACCGTGTACGACCTGGCACCGTGTACCCGTCCCACGTCGATGCTGACCAACGAGGGGCCCGGCGCCGTCGGGTCGGCGGCGTTGGCGGCCAGACCGGTCTTGGACACCGCGTAGATCTGCGCACCGTTGTACGGACGGTTGAAGATCGAGAAACGGTTAGCGGTGATGTAGAACCCGTTCGCGTCGGCCCCGATGTGCGGGAAGTCGTCGAAGCAGGGACAGCCCTTGTCGGTGGAGTCACCCGACGTGGTGGTGATCGAGTAGAACGCGTAGTCACCGAGCGGGTCGGCGCTGGCGCTCACGGCCAAGTAGATGTGGGACCCTCCGGTGAGGTTGCCGCTGAACGGATCCTGATCGAGCTCGGTGACGAGGAAGAACCAGCGCTTGACCTGTGCGTCGTACAAGCACACCGGATCGAAGGCCGACGGCCCGAAGGTGTTCTTGGTTCGGTTGTACTCGTCGCCCAGGCCGAAGAACTCGTTGATGGCGACCGTCGGGGCCAGCTGGGCACCGTTGCGGTCGTAGACGGCGATCGCGGTGTTGACGCCCTCCATCGTGTACCCCGAACCGACGCAGAGCGCCTGGTCGGGAGGTTCGCTCGTGAACTGGTTGCCGCCGTTGGCGTAGCGGCTGTCCGTCGCCGTCAGACCCAGGAACGGAAGTGTGTTTGGCGCTTTCCCGGTTACCCGCGTGGGGTCGGGAGAGGGCGCCCGGCGGGCCACCACACTGGCCTCGCCCTCGTCCATGTTGAGAATCCGCGGCGGGATCTCGGTCCTCGGACGGTTGGTGGCCGGAGCCGGTGGCGCCTGGCGCGCGGAGGCCCGCGCCAGCTGACCCAGATTGCCCCTGCCCATGGCATGTAGCTTGACGACGTGGTGCTTCGTCTTCGTGCCCGCCAACTTGCTAGGGGCGTTGCCGTCGGCGGTGGCGCCCCCGACGCTGGTCCCGATGCTTGCGCATACCAGCGCGAGACCGGCCGCGGCGGCCCACGTCCTTCGGAGCCCTCGACGAGATGCTCGCATGTCGTCCTCTCTGCACAGAAAGTCCCGGCTCGTGCCTGACGGGCCGCACGCTAACAGCGGCGCCAGCGGCTGACTAGAGCCCGGTGCCGCATCGGTCTTGCCGCTATCGTCAGCCGGGGACAAGGGGACCCCAGCCGGCCGAAGGGGACACGATGCAGGTCGTCGCCATCGTGGTGTCGCTGGCGGTCTCGGGAGTGGCGATCGCAATGTTCGCCCGGGCCGCGGCCGCCATCGTGACCGTGGTCAGGGTCGGCCAGCCGGTGGCCGGGCGCCGCGACGAGCCCGGCCGTCGCTGGGCCACCATGCTCACCGAGACCCTCGGGCACACCCGGATGCTGCAGTGGACGGCGGTCGGCGTCGCGCACTGGTTCGTGTTCGTGGCGTTCGGCGCGCTGTTCTTCACGCTGGTCACCGCGTACGGCCAGCTCTTCGACCCACGCTTCGCGTTACCGGTGATCGGGCGCTGGTTCGGCTACGAGTGGGTCGCGGAGGCGATCTCCTGGCTGGCGCTGGTGTCGATCCTCGCCCTGTTCGGCTACCGGGTGACCCACCGCCCCGGCGGCCGGGGGCGGGCCACCCGCTTCTTTGGCTCGCGGATGTGGATGGGCTACTACGTCGAGGCGACGATCCTGGCCGTCGCGGTGTGCGTACTGCTGCTCCGCGGCCTGGAGTACGCCCTCGGCGTGCACCCGGGCCTGTTCCACTACCCCACCACGGCATGGATCGGGGCGGCGCTGGCCGGCCTATCGACGTCCGCGCTGAAGGACACCGTCTACGTCGTCGCGACGGTCAAGATCCTGGTCTCGATGGCGTGGTTCGTCGTGCTGTCGCGCAACCTCACCATGGGCGTGGCGTGGCACCGCTTCACGGTGTGGCCCAACATCTGGTTCCGCCGCAGGGCCGACGGGCGGCCCAGCCTCGGGGCGCTGCAGCCGATCGTGGTCGGCGGCGCCCCCCTCGACTTCGAGAACCTCGACGATCTCGACGAGAACGCCGCCCTGGGCGTCGGCAAGATCGAGGACTTTACGTGGAAGGGCCTGCTCGACTTCACCACCTGCACCGAGTGCGGCCGATGCCAGAGTCAGTGCCCCGCATGGAACACCGAAAAGCCGCTGTCACCGAAGCTGTTCGTCATGGGCCTGCGCGAGCACGCGTACGCCAAGGCGCCCTACCTCCTGGCGAGCGAGGGCGACGCAGCGCCGGAGGCGGCGGCACGGGAGGCCGAGCGCCCGCTGATCGGGGACGAGGAGGCGTACGGGGTCATCGACCCGGACGTGCTGTGGTCGTGCACGACCTGCGGGGCGTGCGTCCAGCAGTGCCCGGTCGACATCGAGCACGTCGACCACATCGTGGACATGCGCCGCTACCAGGTCCTCGTCGAGGCGAACTTCCCCCCAGAGCTCAACCAGCTGTTCAAGGGCATGGAGAACAAGGGCAACCCGTGGAACATGTCGCCGAGCGCCCGGATGGACTGGGCCAAGGACCTTGACTTCCCGGTACGCGAGGTCGGAGCCGACGTCGACGACCTGTCCGGGGTCGAGTGGCTGTTCTGGGTCGGCTGCGCGGGGGCGTACGAGGACCGGCAGAAGAAGACGACCCAGGCGGTGGCGGAGCTGTTGCACGTCGCCGGAGTCGACTTCGCGGTGCTCGGCAACGGCGAGACGTGCACCGGGGACCCGGCACGGCGTTCCGGCAACGAGTTCGTGTTCTCGATGCTGGCCGCGCAGAACGCGGAGACGCTGCGGGAGGCCAAGGCCACCAAGGTCGTCGCCACCTGCGCACACTGCTTCAACACGCTGAAGAACGAGTACGCCCAGTTCGGCGTCGAGCTCGAGGTCGTGCACCACACCCAGCTGCTGAACCGGCTGGTCCGCGAGGGTCGGCTCAGCCCGGTGGCGCCGCCGGACGGCTCGGCCGACGGGCGCCGGATCACCTACCACGACCCGTGCTACCTGGGCCGGCACAACCAGGTGTACGCCCCACCGCGAGAGCTGCTGGCGGCGATCCCGGGGGCGTCGTACACGGAGATGCCGCGGCACGCGGAGCGATCGTTCTGTTGCGGGGCCGGCGGCGCCAGGATGTGGATGGAGGAGAGCATCGGGGAGCGGATCAACCTCAACCGGGTCACCGAGGCGGTCGAGACCGGGGCCGACGCGGTGGCGGTGGGCTGCCCGTTCTGCCGGGTGATGCTCTCCGACGGCCTGACCGCCAAGCAGGCGGCCGGTGAGGCTCGCGAGGAGGTGGAGGTGCTGGACGTGGCACAGCTGCTGCTCGCCTCGGTGCGGCGCAGCGACGGCACGGCGGCCCGCGCCGAGCCCGAGACCCCCGACGCCGCGGACCCACAGTCGCTGACCGCGACGACCGAGGTCGGGGCGGCGGCGGACAGCAGCGCGGAGGAGGCCGCGAGCGCCGACGCCCGCAATGAGCCGACACCCGAGCCGGACGCTCCAGCGGACTACGCCGCAGAGCAGGCGAGAGGCGAGGCGGACGACGAGGCGGACGACTGACACCGGCACCGATCCCGTGACGTCGGACTACGCTTGACATGACGTCACAGTGATGTCAAAGTGGCGTCATGGAGCTTGCACCGTACGTCGAGGCGCTGCGCGCCGACCTGTTGCGAGCCGCGGAGGCCGGGGGTGCGGACGCCCGGGCCGGTGCCGAGAGGCTGACCCTCGCGCTCGACCCGGCGATGCGGATGGCGCTGATGGAGGCCCTGTCGGACGCCGCCGCCGAGATCACCCAGCAGCTGCGGGCCGAGGCCGTGCAGGTGCTGCTGAAGGGTCGCGACCCACAGTTCGTGGTCTCCGCCGCCCCGCCGCGAGAAGGCGAACCCGGTCCGCCGGAGGAAGCGGACGCCGAGGACAGCGACGTGGTCGCCCGGGTCACCGTCCGCATCCCGGAATCGCTGAAGGCCCGGGCCGAGGAGCTGGCTACCGAACGCGGTCAGTCCCTCAACACCTGGATCGTCGCCGCGATCCGGCGCGCCACCAGAGACGGCGGCTTGCACCTCGACCTCGACCTGGGCTCGCTGCCGTTCGGGATCGGCGACCTCGGCCGCGCCCGTACCGGCAACCGGCGTTTCGAGGGGTGGGCCCGCTAGCCCGCCCCGTCCCCCATCCCGTTCGCAGCGGTGCGACCGCCGCTGTGTCAGTCGAGCACACCCGAAAGCAGGCCAGTCATGTACGAGTTCTCCACCCCCAACCCGGTGCGACTGCGGCTCGAGCTCGGCTCGGGCGAGGTCGAGATCGATGCGACCGACACCGCCCGGACGACCGTCGACCTGCGGGCCTCGCACGACGAGGCAAGCCGCCAGGCACTCGCCGACGTGCGGGTCGAGCAGCGTGGCGACGACATCATCGTCGAGGCACCGCGGCGCTCGTCGTTCCTGCGCCGTGGCCCTCACCTGCACGTCCGCATCGAGGTGCCGCAGCAGTCCCAGCTCGACGCGCGCCTGGACTCCGCCGAGCTGACCACGTCGGGTCGGTTGACGGACGCCCGCGTGAAGTCCGGCTCCGGGAACGTCCGGCTCGACACCGTCACCGAGGACACCGACGTGAAGTCCGGCTCCGGTGACGTCGAGATCGAGCGCGCCGGGTGCTCGAGCAAGGTGCAGTCCGGCTCCGGTGACGTACGCATCCGATCCGCCGGGGGCACGGTCACCGTCGGCACCGGATCCGGGGACGTCGACGTCGAGCACGTGGACGGCGCCACCCAGCTCAACTCCGGTTCCGGCGACCTCCGGCTCGGCGATGCCAGCTCCGACGTGACGCTGAACTCCGCCTCCGGTGACCAGCGCATCGGCCGCGTCGCCCGCGGTCGGCTGCGGTCCAACTCCGCCTCCGGTGATGTCCACGTCGGCATCGCCGACGACACCGCCGCCTGGCTGAGCGTCAACAGCCTCAGCGGAACCGTGCACTCCGAACTCGACGGCTCCGGGCCCCCGGCCGAAGGAGAGGACAGCGTCGAGGTTCGCATCAACACCGTCAGCGGCGACATCACGCTCGTCCGCGCCTGAACCCGAGAGGAACCGACCAATGCACAACCCGTCCAAGACCGACGTCGAGCTCGTCGCCCGCCACCACATCGACCAGCGGGTCGCGTTCGCCCAGCAGCAGCGGCTGTGCCGCGATCCCTACTCGCTGCGCTGCCGTACCGCGCGGACGCTGCGCCGCCTCGCCGCCGCCTTCGACCCCGACGCAGTCTGACCACCGCGCCGCCCCGGCCACCCCGTGGCGGAAACGTTTCCGCGACGCCACGCCCGGCGTGTCCGCAGAATCGTTACCGCCACCGGTCGGGCGGCGGGGCGGTGGGGCGGGCAGGCGGCACCGCCGGCAGTCAGGTGCGGGTGCGGTGGAAGTTGGCGTACGAGCGCGACGGCGTCGGCCCGCGCTGATCCTGGTAGCGCGAGCCGTACACGCTCGACCCGTACGGGTGCTCCGACGGCGACGACAGCCGAAAGAAGCAGAGCTGCCCGATCTTCATCCCCGGGTAGAGCTTGATCGGCAGCGTCGCCACGTTGGACAGCTCCAGGGTCACGTGGCCGCTGAAGCCTGGGTCGATGAAGCCGGCCGTCGAGTGCGTCAGCAGCCCGAGCCGGCCAAGCGACGACTTCCCCTCCAACCGGGCCGCGATGTCCTCCGGCAGCGAGACCACCTCGTACGTGGACCCGAGCACGAACTCCCCGGGGTGCAGGATGAACGGCTCGTCGCCCACAGGCTCGACCTCGCGGGTGAGCTCGGACTGCTCCTGCGCGGGGTCGATGTGCGGGTAGCGGTGGTTCTCGAAGACCCGGAAGAAGCGGTCCAGCCGGATGTCGATGCTCGAGGGCTGCAGCATCTCCCCGTCGAAGGGGTCCAGCCTCACCCGTCCGGACGCGAGCTCCGCCCGGATGTCGCGGTCGGACAGCAGCACCCGCTCAACCTAGCCGCCCATAGGCTGCCGCTCGTGAGCCGGACGTACGTCGCGATCGTCGGCGCGGACGAGTCCGCCACCGACGCCAACCTCCGCGACGCCTACACGGCGGGCGCCTGGCTCGCCGAGCGGCGGGTCGTCATCGTGACCGGTGGCCTCGGCGGGGTGATGGGTGCGGCGGCCGACGGTGCGGCATCGGAAGGCGGCACGGTGGTCGGGCTGCTCCCCGGGCTCGACCGCTCCGCTGCCCACCCGTCAGTGACGGTCGCGATTCCCACCGGGCTGGGCGAGCTGCGCAACGGGCTCGTCGTCCGCAGCGGCGACGCGGTGCTCGCGATCGGGGGCAGCTGGGGGACGCTGAGCGAGATCGCGCTGGCGATGCGGACCGGGGTGCCGCTGGTCGTGGTCGGGTCCCCGATCCCGGTCGGTGTCTCGGTCCGGGAGGCCGCCAGCGTCGAGGAGGCGCTGCCGCTCGTCCTCGCCGCCGCTCAACGCGGCCGCTGATATCGTCGCCCGCGTCCGCCGGCGACGGCGCGCGGGTGTAGTTCAATGGCAGAACATCAGCTTCCCAAGCTGACAGTGCGGGTTCGATTCCCGTCACCCGCTCCGGTGTTTGTGCAGGTCAGAACCGGTTTTCGACCCTCGGCCGAGTTACCGCCAGTGTCCGTTTCATACCCTCGATGCCTCCCCGTGGGGCCCTTGCGGCGGGGGGCCGACGTCGTCCCGATCCGAGGAGACCGAGCGCACCGCACCGGTCCGCGCGCTGAACACCGCTACTAGGCCTCCTGCTTGTGTCCGTAGCGCTGACGAGCAGCCTCTCCCGAGGTGCCAAGGACGGAGCCGATGAACGTCCACGAGTAGCCATGCCCACGGGCATCGTCGACCGCGTCCTTGACGGACCGCTCGGCATCCGACCTCGACACAACGGCGTCTCGCAGGGTTGCAAAGACCTGAGGGTCGCGCTCGTCGCCGGCGCTCGGCTCGTATTCCTCGAAGCGCTTCGCGAGCTCGTCGGCATGGTCGAGGATGTCTTGGACAGAGCGTGGCATGGTCATCTCCTCAGAAACTTCTCGCGGGCCTTCATGGCGTGCACCACGACCGGCGACAAGACACCATCGACGACGCCGACCTCGTAGATGATCGCGGCCTGGTTCGCACCGATCACCATCGTAAATCCCTCCTCGAGGTCGAAGACCCGGAGCGGATGTGCGTACGCGTGCCTGATGTCCTCATCGCTTACACGTGCTTGTGGGCGCTCTCGGCGATGATCAGATCGTCACCCATCGACATACAAGTCATCTTGTGAGGCCGGTCGGATCAAGCGCCAGGATCGTGCGGGCCAACAGCGGCTCTGCATCCCGGTAGGTCACGTGGCGGTCATGAGCGACCCCAGGGAGCTCCGAAACAGCCCCTTTCTGGCGTCGGCCGAGTAACCGTCAGGACCCCTGAAACAGCAGCGTCTACTGGGTCGACCTCGGCGAACCGCGCGGCAGCTGGCCAGCCAAACGGCGCCCGGTCGTCGTGATCCAATCCGAGGCGTACAACGCCAGCCGGCTCGGCACCGTCGTGGCGGCCGTGGTCACGTCCAACACGTCGTTGGCGTCCGTGCCCGGCAACGTGTTCCTGCCGGCCGGAGCCAGCGGCCTGCCGCAGGACTCCGTGGTCAACGTGACGGCCATAGTCACGCTGGACAAGACCGATCTCGCGGACCTCGTCGCAACCATCCCGTGCTACTCGATGGACGACGTCGACCGAGGTCTCCGAGACGTCCTCGACCTGTAGCACGTCCATTGGCCATTGCCGCGCCGAAGTGGGTGTCAGCCCACCCGGTCGAGGAACTCCCGGGAGCGTTGCAAAACCTGTGCCGCCGCGTCCGCGTCGTACGACGGCAGCGAGCTGTCGGCGAACAGGTGCTGGTCTCCCGGGTACGTGAACAGCTCGGCCAGGTCGGAGCCGACCCTGTCGACGAGCTCGCGGGCGGAGTCGAGGTCGCCCTCGAACGCGAAGAAGGGGTCGGCATCCATGCCGTGGATCTGCACCGGTACCCCGTCTGGCCACGGGCCGAACGCCCACTCACCGGTGATGGGGAAGCACGTCTCGTAGAGCAGCGCGCCGCGCGCGCCGGGCCGAGTCTGGGCGAGCCGCTGCGCCGTACCGCCACCCATCGAGAAGCCCGCGTACACAAGACCCTCTGGCAGGTCGAGGACTGCCCGGTCGGCGCGCTCGTCGATCACTTCGCTGCCGATCCGCTGCGACAGCGCCATGCCGTCCTCGATCGTCGCCGGCCGCTTGCCGTCGAACAGGTCCGGCGTGTGCACCGTGTGCCCGCCCGTACGCAGCTCATCGGCGAACGCACGTATCCCGTCGGTCAGTCCCTGCACGTGGTGGAACAGCACGACTTCGGCCATCTCTACACTCCTGTCGTCGGGCGATGGTGATCGAATGATCCACAAGTGTAGAATGATTGAGATATGTCGGTCAATGAGCAGATCCCCGATTACGACCTCGACGAGATGGTCGTGGTCACGGCGCCCGAGCAGCTGCGCGCGCTGACCGACCCGCTCCGCACCACCCTCCTGGACCTGCTCCACGAGCGGGCCGCCACGGTCACCGAGATGGCGCAAGCGGTCGACCGGCCAAAGAGCACAGTCGCCTACCACGTGAACCAGCTCGTCGGCGCCGGCCTGCTCCGCGTGGTGCGCACCCGGCGGGTGCGGGCGATCGACGAGCGCTACTACGGCCGGGTCGCTCGTACGGTCTACATCGGCGTGCTCAACCGCCCGGAGGACAAGCAGGTCGTGGCGGCCATCAACGGGCTTGCCGAAGCGGCCGCCGAGTCCGCTTCGGCCCACGCGGCCGACGAGCTGCGGTGCACTCTGATGCACGCCCGCATCCCGATCGAGGAGGTACGGACCTTCTGGGCGCAGGTCCAGGACCTCGCCCGCAGGTTCGGCCAGATCCCGCGGGCCGGCGACCAGGTGTACGGCTTCGCCACCGGCCTCTACCCCACCGACGCCCCAAGCCTCCCCGACGCCGAGCGCGACCCGACCAGCTGACGCGGCCGGCCCACTCACCGATGCAAGCGGGGCGACTCACCATCTGTCGTCGCAAGTTGACGCACCGCGGCGACACCTGGAGGCTCCGGTGCGGGTCGCTTCGAGCGGAGGCTTCGGTCATGGATCGTCGAGTGGTCACCGGCAGCGGGCTGCCGAAGCAGATCGGTCCGTACTCGCACGCGGTCAACGCGGGGGGCTTCGTCTTCGTGTCCGGCCAGCCCGGCGTCGACCCCGCGACCGGCGATCCGGCCGGTGACTCCTTCGACGCGCAGGCGCGCCGGGCCTTCGCCAACCTCGACCTCGTGTTGCGGGCCGCGGACAGTAGCCCGGAGCTCGTGGTGAGCACCACCGTCCTGGTCTCCGACCAGGCAGACTTCGTCGCCCTGAACCAGCTCTTCGCCGAGTTCTTCCCGGTGAACCCTCCGGCGCGGATGACGATGCAGGTGCCACTGCCGCGCGGTCTGCTGATCTCGATCGGCTGCACAGCGATCGAGGCCGCTCAGGCAACGGAGCCCAAGTGATGACAAAGGCCCAGGAGAGCACGCTCCGCGAGGAGATCCTTGCCCCCGCGGTCGACTACATCGAGTCGTCTGCCGATCCACGTGGTGCACCCTGGACGCGTGGTCACCTCCGCGACACGCCGCGCCAGCGCGCGCGGTGACGACAAGCTCGTAGGTCTTCGGCCGCAGGCTGCGGCTGACCAACCTGGACAAGGTGCTGTTCCCGGGTCGCGGCGACGAGCCGCCGGTGACCAAACGGGAGCTGGTCCGCTACGCCGCCCGCATCGCACCGACGGTGATGCCGTACCTGACCGGTCGGGCGATGAACCTGCACCGCTACCCCAACGGCGCCGACGCCAAGGGCTTCTGGCACAAGCAGCTGCCCGGCCACGCCCCGCGCTGGCTGCCGCGCTGGGACAACCCGGAGGCGGACCGCGGCGAGACCACCACCTACCTCGTCGTCGACGAGCCGGCGGCGCTGGTCTGGGCCGCGAACTTCGGTGGGCTGGAGTGGCACGCCTGGACCTCGCTCACCGACGCACCACACCTCCCCACGTACGCCCTGATCGACATCGACCCCGGCGCCACCACCTCCTGGGAGGACGTGCTCACCCTGGCCCGGGTGCACCATGACGCGCTGCAACACCTCGGCGTACGCGGGCAGCCCAAGCTGACCGGGAGGCGGGGCGTCCAGATCTGGGTGCCGGTCGAGCGGGGGCCGACGTTCGCCGAGACCCGCGCCTGGGTGGAGCGGTTGTCGAAGACGATCGGCGCGGTGCTGCCGGAGCTGGTCAGCTGGAAGTGGGACGTCCGGGAGCGGGGAGGGCTGGCGCGCCTCGACTACACCCAGAACGCGGTCAACAAGACCCTGGTCGCGCCGTACAGCCCCCGTGCAGCCGCCGGGGCGCCGGCGTCCGCGCCGATCGGCTGGGAGGAGCTGGACGACCCGGGGCTGCGGCCGGAAGGGGTCACGATCCGGAGCGTGCTGGCCCGGCTCGAGCGGCGGGGTGATCCCTTCCGCAGCGTGCTCGCCGGCGGCCAGGACCTGCCGCTGATCCGCTGACGCCAGGCCCCTCGCGACGCGCGGGAACTGAGTGCGCTGACGCGGCCGCTGGATCGCACGTAGATTTCATCAGGTGACGACCACGCTGGCACCGCCTTTTGAGCCTGAGCCAGCGGTACGAGAGCCGAGCCGGAGCGAGCCCTGGCGGCTGAGCGCGCGGTGCGACCGGGCGCTGGACCTGACCGTGGTCGTGCTGGCCACCTGGACGGTCGTCTACCATGCCTGCCTGGTGCTGCGGCTCGGGGTGCCGTGGGCCGTCGGCCTGGAGGCGCTGGCCCTGTTCGCCTGGGGGGTTCTGGCGCGTCGCGCCAGGCGACCGCAGGCCGGCCCAGAGGCATCCCCTCCAGCGCAGATGCCAGGCCCCCGCCCGACCGTTGCCGAGCGCCGCCTGACCGTGCTCACGGTCGCCACCGGCGCTGCCGCCGCTCTGCTGGTCGCCTTCGACGTGCTGTGGCCCGCCATCGCCGCGCTCTGGCTCGTCGCCGCCCTGGCGGGGACCGCCTGGGCGGCGCTGCGACTGCGCCCGGAGCCTGGGCCTGGGCCTGCGTCGTCCTCGGACCCCGTCGGCTCGCCTCGCACCGAGGCGCTGGTCGTGCTGGCGTGGGCCACCGGGGCGGCGGTGCTGTCGATGCTGATTCTGCGTCCCAACCCAGACGACCTCTACTACGTCAACCTTTCGCAGTGGGTGGTCGACCACGGCACGTTCCCGGTGCGTGACACGATCTTCTCCGACCTGGTCTTTCCGATGACCAGCTGGCCCCCGATCGCCTCCTACGACGCACTGGTCGGAACGCTGGGGCGGCTGGCCGGCGTCCGCGCGGCGACGGTGGCGTACATCGTCGTGCCCCCGATCGCGACGTTCTTGTCCGTGCTGGCGCTGTGGCGACTGCTGCGGGCCTGGCAGGTCAAGGCGGTTGCGGTGGCCGTCTCGGTGGCCATCGCGTTCTTGCTGTTCGACGGCGGGCCGGGCTACGCGACGCCCGGCAACCTGTTCCTGACGCGGATGTGGCAGGGCAAGGTCATCTTGTTGTGCCTGCTGGTGCCGCTGCTGCTGGTGTACGCGCTGCGGTACGTCGAGCGGCCGACGCTGCGCCGAGCGGGGTGGCTGTTCGCCGGTGGCGTGGCGGCCACCGGGCTCAGCACATCGGCGATGTTCCTGGTGCCGCTGCTCGCCCTCGCCGGCACCGCACCCCTGATGCTGCGCCGTCCCCGCCAGGCGCTGCAGGGAGCCGCCGCGATGGCGGCGTACCCCCTTGGGGCGGGTGTCGTGACGGTGCTCCTGGGCGGCCACTCGGCCGACCTGTTCGGCTCCCGCGAGCTCTACCGCTTCGACCCGGCCTGGTTCGGGCCCGAGATCTTCGCCGCCGGGCCGCTCGCGGTCATCGGCGTCGCAGCCGTACTCGGGGGCGCACTGGCCGTGCCCAACCGCCACGCCCGGGTCACCACCGGTGTGGCGGCCGCCATGGTCGGGCTCACGTTCGTGCCCGGCGTCACCCAGCTGTCGTACGACCTGGTGGGCCTGGGCCCGACGCTGTGGCGGGTTTCGTGGATCGCCTCGGTCGCCGCGCTGGTGGGGGTGCTCGCCACCTGGCTCACCAGGCACCTGCCGTCGCACCGCTTCCCGCTGGCGGCACCGCTGGCGCTGGTGGTCGTCTGCGCGCTGTCCGGGGTGCCGATCTGGTCCCAGCGCAGCGGCGCGTGGTGGCAGCTGCCGCCCCACTGGCAGCGGGGACCGGAGGCCAACTACACCGCAAGGCTGGCCATCCACGCGGTGCGACCGGGCGACGTGGTGCTGGCACCGGACGACCTCGCGGTCACCATTGCGGTGCTCTCCACCGACGTCAAGACGGTGGCGCCGCGCGGCTACTTCATGGACTACCTACGCGGCGAGCCGGGATTCCACTTCGCCGCCCGGCTGACCCTGGTCAACTACGCCAATGCAGACGTGGGCGCCGGCGACACCGCTGGGGTGGGCGCCGCGTTGAGACGCCTCGGTGTCGACGAGGTCTGCCTGCCCGTCGACGAGCGGCAGCGGCTGGACTTCGTCCGGGCGCAGGGATACCGGCTGGCCGCCCACTCGCTGCGCTACCGCTGCCTGGTGCCGGGAACTCCGGGCACTCCGGGCGTCCCGGCCGGGCCGAACACGCGCGGCAGCGCCGGACCGGATCGGCCCCGCGCCTTCTGACTACGATGGGCGTGCGCACGTTCGCTTCCCAACCCATGCCCGAAAGGCGTTTCATCGATGCGGATCCTCGTCCTGGGTGGCGACGGCTATCTCGGCTGGCCGACGGCGATGTACCTGTCCGGTCGTGGGCATGACGTCGGCGTCCTCGACAACGCCGTCCGCCGCCAGTACGACCACGAGCTCGGCTCGGGGAGCCTGGTGCCGATCGAGACCCTGCAGAACCGGGTCCGTGCCTGGCGGGAAGTCAGCGGCAGGACGGTCCCCGTCTACCACGGGGACCTCCTGGACGCCGAGTTCGTGTACGAGTCGGTGCGGGAGTTCGAACCGGCGGCGATCGTGCACTTCGCCGAGCAACGGGCGGCGCCGTACTCCATGATCGACCGCAAGCACGCGGTCTACACCCAGACCAACAACGTCGTCGGCACGCTCAACGTGATGTTCGCCATCGGCGAGATCGACCGGGACATCCACCTGGTCAAGCTCGGCACGATGGGCGAGTACGGCACGCCGAACATCGACATCGAGGAGGGGTGGCTCGAGGTCACCCACAAGGGCCGCACCGACCGCCTGCTCTATCCCAAGCGGCCCAACTCGTTCTACCACCTGACGAAGGTGCACGACAGCCACAACCTGGAGTTCGGCTGCAGGATCTGGGGCCTGCGGGTCACCGACCTCAACCAGGGCATCGTCTACGGCCAGGAAACCGCCGAGACGTCCCTTGACTCCGGTCTGGCCACCCGCTTCGACTACGACGCCGTATTCGGCACCGTCCTCAACCGCTTCGCCATCCAGGCCGTGCTCGGCAGGCCCCTCACCGTCTATGGCGGCGGCACCCAGACCCGGGCCGTCATCGACATCCGCGACACCGTCGAATGCATCCGGCTCGCCTGCGAGAACCCCGCCGACGCCGGTGAGTTCCGCGTCTTCAACCAGGCCACCGAGAGCTTCTCACTGGTGGAAATGGCCAAGACCGTCGCCAACACCTATCCCGGCCAGGTCGACATCGACTACGTCGCCAACCCCCGGGTGGAGGCTGAGAACCACCACTACGCGTTCGTCCACACCGCGCTCGAGGCCCTCGGCCTGCGCCCGCACCTGCTCTCCGACACGCTGCTGACCTCGATGTTCGGCATCATCGACCAGCACCGGGACCGGGTCGACGTCGAGATGCTGCAACCCACCATCGACTGGCGCCGGACGAGCAACCCGCCCGGCGCCCGGTCGTGAGCCGAGGACCGGTCGCGCGAACCTCGCAGCAGGGTCTGCGCGTCCTGGTCACCGGCGGAGCGGGCTTCCTCGGTCGCCACGTCGTGGCCCGACTGCGCCGGGACGGTCACGCGGTCACGGTGGCCGACCTGCACCCGTTCCCGGACGAGTCCGTACCCACGCTGACCGGTGACCTGTGCGAAGAAAGGGTCCGCGCGGGCGCGGTGACGCCGGACCTCGACGCCGTCGTCCATCTCGCCGCGGCCACCTCGGTGCTCGGCTCCATCGCCGCGCCGGCCGCGGTCCACCGCACCAACGTCGAGATGACCGCGGCGCTGCTCGAGCTTGCCCGCAGGTGCGGTGTCTCGACGTTCGTGCTGGCCTCGACCAACGCGGTCGTGGGAGACGTCGGGCAGGACACGATCACCGAGGACCTGCCGCTGGCTCCGCTGACACCGTACGGCGCCACCAAGGCAGCGGCCGAGATGCTGCTGGCCGGCTACGCGGGCGCGTACGGCATGCGGGCACCCGCCGTCAGGCTGACCAACGTCTACGGGCCGGGCATGACGCACAAGGACAGCTTCGTCCCCCGGCTGCTGCGAGCCGCCGCGAGCGGCGGAAGCGTGCAGATCTACGGCGACGGTGAGCAGCGCCGTGACCTCGTCCACGTCGCTGACGCCGCTCTCGCCATGGCATCGGCTGCCGTCCGATGGCCGTCCGGACCGGTGATCGTGGCCGGCGGCCGCTCGTACTCGGTCAACGAGATCACCGCGGCCGCGCGGGACGCCACCGGGCGGCCCATCACGGTCGAGCACGTGGCGGCCAAAGACGGTGAGATGCCGGCCGTCGTCGTGGACCTCGCCCGGGCTCGCAGCCGCGGCTATCGCGCGAGCGTCCCGCTGGTCGACGGGCTACGCGAGACGTGGGCCGAGTTCGCTCCACGATGACCGTCCTGCTCCGGGGCCGTCGCTCGGCAACCGCCGAGCAGCCGCAGACCGACGCCGCCGACCGCGCCGCGCTGGGTGACTTCAAGCAGCGTTACGGGGTGCCAGAACTCGCCCCGGTGGTCGTCGTGATCGCCGCGTACAACGAGGCCGCCGGGCTCCCCAGCGTCCTCGCCAGCCTGCCCGCGACCGTGTGCGGGCTCGCCGCCGACGTCGTGGTGGTCGACGACGGCAGCACCGACGACACCGTGGCCGCGGCGCTGGCGTACGGCCGGGGCTACGTCGTGCGCTGCCTCGTCAACCGAGGTCAAGGGGCAGCGATGCGGCTCGGCTACCGGGTGGCCCGAGAGCACGGGGGGTGCTTCATCATCACGACCGACGCCGACGGGCAGTACGACGCCGGGGACTTCCCCGCCGTGCTCGGCCCGGTCGTCGACGGCGCTGCCGACTTCGTGACCGGCTCTCGCCGGCTGGGACACCAGCACACCTACGACCGTTTCCGGCGCGCCGGCGTGCACGTCTTCGCGTGGCTGGTGAGCCGGATGACCGGGCAGCGGATCACCGACACGTCCTTCGGGCTGCGGGCGATGCGAGCGGAGGTGACCGCCGCGGTCACCCTCAACCAGCCGCAGTACCAGGCCGCCGAGCTGCTCATCGGCGTCCACGCCCGCGGCTACCGCATCGCGGAGGTGCCCGCCACCATGCACCTGCGGGCGGCGGGCGCCACCAAGAAGGGCGGCAACCTGGTCTACGGCTGCCGTTACGCGCGGGTCGTGCTCGGCACGTGGTGGCGGGAGGGATGCCCTGCCCCGACGAGACGGCGACGGTCAGGCGGCGGATGAGGGCCGCCGCCGCCGTCCAGGGGGCGACCGCGGTTGACCGCCCCGCCCCGGGTGACCGTGGTGGCTGGGTCGAGCACCGCCCGTTCGCGATCGCGCTGCTGGTCGCCACGGCCGTTCGCGGCGTCGTGCTGGCAGGCTTCCCCCCCGCCCTCGTCTTCAGCGACGGCCCGACCTACCTGCAGTTCCTGAACACCTTCGCACCGGACCCCGACCGCCCGGCCGGCTACCCGCTGCTGGCACTGCTGCCACTGTCGTGGCTGAGCTCCAGCGTGCTCGCGGTCGCGGTGGCCCAGCACCTGCTGGGACTGGTCAGCGCCGGGCTGCTCTACGTGCTGCTGCGACGCTGGGGCGTGGGCCGGTGGGGGGCGACGCTGGCCGCCCTTCCGGTCCTGTTCGACTCGCTGCAGCTGATCCTCGAGCAGTCGGTGCTGAGCGACACGTTGTTCGAGCTGTTGTTGCTGATCGCGGTCGCGGTGCTCGGGTGGCGCCGCCGTCCCCGTACGCCCGGAGCGCTGGTGGCTGGCGTGGTGCTGGGTTCGGCGGTGACGGTGCGGGTGGTCGGCGAGCCGCTGCTGCTCGTCGGGATCGGCTACTGCCTCGTGGTCGCATCGGGGTGGCGGAGCCGGCTCACGACGGCGCTTGCGCTGTGCATCGGGTTCTCGCTGCCGATCGCGGCGTACGCCACGTGGTACCACCATGAGCGAGGGGTCTACGCGCTCACCGAGCTCAGCGGCAAGGCGCTGTACATGCGGGTGACCCCGTTCGTCGACTGCTCGCGGCTTGGCCTGCCGGCGTACGAACGGGTGCTGTGCCCACCGGAGCCTCGCGGGCAGCGGCTCGACCCGTCGTACTACGCCTGGACCGACCCGCGAACCGTGCCGCGACTGCGCCCACCTCCAGGAGTCACACCGGACCGGGCCATGCGTGACTTCGCGGTGGCGGCGATCCGGGCCCAGCCCGACGACTACGCCGCGGCCGTGGGGCGGGACTTCGCCCTCAACTTCGACCTGTGGCGAGCCGACCGGTTCGAGTACAGCCTGGGCTACAAGTGGCGATTCAGCTACTACCCGCACTTCCACCCCAGCGACCGGACGATCGCGGCGTACCGGGAGTTCGGCGGCGCGCAGCTGGACCCGCAGCAGCCGTACGCCGCTGCGCTCGGTGGCTACCAACGGGTCGGGTACCTGCCGGGACCGCTGCTGTTGGGTTGCCTGGTGCTGGGGCTGGCCGGTGGGCTCGGCGTCGGCCGGGCCCGAGCGTCGGGCCTGCGGTCGCGGTGCCTGCTCCTGACCGTGAGCGGCGTCCTGCTCATCCTCCTACCGGCCGTGACGGCGGCGTTCTCCTGGCGATACCAGCTGCCGGCGTTGGCTCTGCTGCCGGCGGGCGCGGCGCTCGGCTACACCGCGCTGCGAGGCGGCACCCTGGCGACTCCCAGCACCGACTGACCGAACGGGGGGGTGGCCCTGGCCTCCACCGCCCGGGTGATGGGCACCACGACGCGGTCATAGGCACGCACCAGCTGCGTCCGCGGACTGCCGACCCCGCCGCGACGCACCGCCAGCCACCAGGCCACCGCACCCAGCAGGTTGACCGGCGCAACCCGCTCGGGAACCAGACCGGCGTTGCTGATCGCGACCCGCAGCGTGGCGGGGGTGTAGCGGCGGACATGCCCGACGCGCCGGTCGAAGTCGCCGTACAGCTGCATGTATCCCGGCACCCACAGCACGAGGCAGCCGCCCGGCTCGACCAGCCGCGCCAGCGACCGCAGCACGTCGCTGTCCGCCTCGAAGTGTTCGAGCACGTTGACCGCGACGACGGTCGACACCGGAGCACCGGCATCGGGCAGCTCGGCGCTGAGATCCAGGCGCATCGCCTCCACCTCGGGGCGGGCTGCGAACCGGTGCTCCAGCGCGGCGACGACCGCCGGGTCCACGTCGGTGACCACCAGCCGGTGCAGGCCGCTGAACTGGCTGGCGAACTCGCCCAGCCCGGCGCCCACCTCCAGCACGGTGGGGCCGCAGTGACGCGAGATCAGCTCGAACTGGTAGGCGCGGTACCGCTGCTGGTCCCGGCCGGACTCCTCGTCGAGCCCGCGCCCGGTGGCGCGGCGAAACGCCCCGGCGCCGGGCTCCTCGCTCATCCGCTCTCCTGAGCGGACACCTGGCCGACCGTCTCCGCCCGCGCGACGGGTTCCGGGGCTCGCCGGAACAACCGGTCGAGCAGCACGAAGCGCAGCACGAACACCACGCCGTAGACGACGAGGAAGGTGCCGCCCACCAGGACCAGACGTACCCGGTCCGAGACCTGGCTGCCGCTCAGGGTCGCATCGACCGCACTGGTGGCGACCGCCGCGAGCAGCAGCGTGCCCAAGATGATCCCGGCGTACGGCAGCACCTCACCGGTCAGGCTGGGGCGCCCGCGGCGTCGCCACGTCCAGCTGCGGTTCAGCCAGTAGTTCGGGGCCGCGCCGGCCAGCCACCCGAACCCGGAGGCGATCGCCGGGGCCGCGCTGAACCCGCCGTACAGCGCCAGGAACGTCACCTCGCTGCACACCGTGGCGACCGCCGAGCCTGCGGCGTACCGGCCCATCTTGGCGATCAGTGCCCGCCGGGCTTGGCCACGGCTCGCCGAGGACGAGCTGTGTTCGGGCACGACAGCGATCCTACGGCCCGGCACGGTGAGCGGCCGTCCAACCGGGGGCCGATGTCGGCTCGGCACTCCCCACACGTCTCGTTGCCGGTGGGCCCGTGGTAGCAAGGGGCGGTGAACCCCACCGCGCGAACCGACCGGTTGAGTCTCGGGGTGCTGGCGACCTCCCGCAAGGAGAACGAGCGCCGGCTGCCGATCCACCCCCGGCACCTCGACCGCATCGACAGCGAGCTCCGGGCCCGTATCCACCTCGAACACGGATACGGGAGCTCCTTCGGTGTCAGCGACGACTCGCTGGCCACCCAGGTCGCCGGGCTGCGTACCCGCGAGGAGATCCTCGCCGGCAGCGACATCGTCCTGCTGCCAAAGCCGACCGCGGTCGACGCCTCCGACCTGCGCGAGGGACAGGTGCTTTGGGGGTGGCCGCACTGCGTGCAGGACGCCGACATGACCCAGGTCGCCGTGGACAGTCGGCTCACCCTCATCGCCTGGGAGGCCATGAACCACTGGACCGAGGACGGCGGGTTCGGCGTCCACGTCTTCCAGAAGAACAACGAGCTGGCCGGCTACTGCTCGGTGCTGCACGCTTTGTCGCTGATCGGCTCCACCGGGCACTACGGCCGGACGCTGCGAGCGGCGGTGATCAGCTTCGGCGCGACGGCCCGCGGGGCGGTGACCGCGCTGACCGCCCTCGGCATCTGCGACATCACCGTGTTGACCCAACGGGAGGTCGCGGCGATCGCGGCGCCGACCCCCTCGGTCGACTTCCGCCAGATCGAGCGGGCCAGTGAGAGCTCGGGCGGCTGCGTCGTCGTCACCGAGGATGGACCGGTGCCCGCGGCGGAGTACCTCTCCGAGTACGACGTCGTCGTCAACTGCATCCTCCAGGACACCGACGCTCCGCTGATGTTCGTCACCACGCCCGACCTGGCGATGTTCGCATCCGGCAGCTTGCTGATCGACATCTCCTGCGACGAGGGCATGGGCTTCGAGTGGGCCCGCCCGACGACGTTTCGCGACCCGGTCCGAGACGTCGGGGACGGGGTCCACTACTACGCCGTGGATCACAGCCCCTCGTACCTCTGGAACGCTGCCACCTGGGAGAACAGCGAGGCGTTGCTGCCGTACCTGCCAGTGGTGATGGGCGGTCCGGTTGCCTGGGACGGCGACGCGACCATCTCGCGGGCCATCGAGATCCGGAACGGCGTGATCCAGAACACCAGGATCTTGTCTTTCCAGGGCCGCGCCGAGGAGTACCCGCACCCGCGCTCGGGATAGCCGCACGCTGGCCCTCACCGCGCAGCGGCCACTTCCAATGGCTGCGCGTCACTTCCCATGGGCTGCATACCATTGGGAGTGGCGCTTTCCCAGGTGAACATGGGAAGGCGGCAACCGTTCGCCCGCGCCTACACTGCGCTGGCATGGCGACCGGGCCGGAGCGCGTCTACGTCCACGTCGGCCTACCCAAGACCGGTACCACGTTCTTGCAGGATCTGATGCGCGGACACCGCGGGGCGCTGCGCGAGGTCGGCGTCTGCTACCCCGACGATGGCCACCGCGACCACTTCTTTGCGGCGCTCGACGCGCGAGGCGACCACACGTTCGCCGGTGGGGTACGACCGGCCGCGCGGGGTGCGTGGCCCCGACTCGTCGAGCTCACGCTCAGCTGCGAACAGCGCACCGCCGTGATCGGGCACGAGGTGATGGCGACCGCGTCGGCCGAGCAGGCGCGAGCCGCCCTGTCGATGCTCACGAGGGGGGTGGAGACGCACGTCGTCGTGACCGCCCGGGACCCGGCCCGGCAGGTCGTCGCCGACTGGCAGGAGTCGGTCAAGCACGGCCGCCGCCACCGCTTCAGCCAGTACGCACGCAACGCCGGGCTCGGGAACGGCAGCGGTCGGACTCCGGAGAACGGGCCGGCCCCGTTCCGCGCCCAGCGCCTTACCGACGTCCTCGACAACTGGGGCGGCGACCTGCCACCCGAGCGCGTCCACGTCGTCACCGTGCCACGACCCGGCGCCGAGCCGGGACTGCTCTGGCGACGCTTCGCCGGTGTTCTCGACGTCACCGACCCCGACCGGTTCCGTCCCGGCGACGACGTCCGGGCGAACCCCTCGCTGGGGGTGGCCGACATCGAGGTCATGCGCCGGGTCAGCGAGTTCCTGGCCAAGCGGCTGGTCGCTGCGGAGTTCGGCGCGGTGGTCAAGAACAGCTACGCCCAGGGCATCCTGCCCCGAGTGTCGCGCAGCGCTGCGCCGGTGGCGCCTGCTGGCCTGCTCTCCGAGCTGCAGACACTTGGCACCCGGTGGACGCAGACGATCACCGAGCGGGGGTACGACGTGCGGGGCGAGCTGGCCGACCTGGTTCCGGCACCGACCGAAGGACCGGAGCCAGACGACTGGGAGGCCGAAGACGTGATCGACACCGCGACCGCCGCTACCGCCGAGCTGCTGCTCGAGGTGGCACGGCTGCGCCGCGAGCTGGAAGCGGCGCACGGCGCGCCGCGGGGTGTCCCAGGAATGAGCGGCCGCGCCGGGCGGCTGCTGCGCCGGCGTCGCTGAACAGGCCGCTCAGTGCGGTCGCCAGGCTTCCTCGTCGCTGGTCCACGCCGCCACCGCACCCGGTAGCGTGCCGCCGGCGAGGTCCTCGATGGACACCTGCTCGAACACCTCGCGCAGGCTGCTGCGGGCAGCGACCCACACCAGCTGCAGCACCTTGGCCGCCTCGTTGTACGCCACCGTCTCCGGCCGCCGCCCCGACACGTTCATCAACGGACCCTCTACGGCCCGGATCACGGCGGCGATCGTGAGCTGCGAAGCGGGTCGGGCCAACCGCCAGCCACCGGCTTGTCCCCGTTGGCTGGAGACGATGTCGGCGCGGCGGAGGTCGGCGAGGATCGCCTGCAAGAAGCCGTGCGGGATGTCCTGGCGGCGGCCGATCTCCTCCGCGGAGATGGCGTCGTCGTCTTGGCGGGCGATCTCGATCAGGGCCCGCAGGGCATAGTCCGCCTTCGCCGACACCCTCATGGGCCAAGCCTGTCAGAAGCAGCCGCCAGCCTCCGGACCGGACGCCGGCCTTCGTGCAGGCCCGGACAACGGCTGCGCGGCGGCGCTGAACCGGTCACCGATTCGCTCGTGGCAACCCGATACGGTCGCCTGCCCCGTGTAACGTCGCGGGCGAGCGGCAGGGCCACCTGCCGGACCGGGAGGCATTATGGGCATCGGACTCGGCATCTTGCTCATTGCTGTGGGAGCGATCTTCGTCTTCGCCCTCGACGTCAACATCCCCGGCGTCGAGAACTTCTCGCTGGGCTGGATCCTGATCGTCGTCGGCCTGCTGTCGATCATCTTGGCGTTCTTCTACAACCAGCAGCGGGCGAACACATCCCACGTTTCACGTGTCGAGGAGCGGCGAATCGAGGATCCGCCGCCGCCAGCCTGACCCGCTGGCCCGGGTCACCTGCCGGCAGAACCTTGGTGGCGGCGGCGGCGGTTGCGGCTCGCCTGGCGTGACGGGCGCCGGCCCTGGCCGGCCCGTGGACCGGCGATGAGCTCCGGCGCTGCCTTCCCCGAGGCTGCCAGGGTTGCGGCGGTCATCGGTTGGGTCACGGTCGCGATGTCGTGATGGCGTGCCGCCACTCCGGCCGCGCGCTGGAGGCGTACGACCACGTCCACGGTTTCCGGGGTCGTCACGGTGACGACGGCACCGCTGTGCCCGGCCCGGCCGGTGCGACCGGACCGGTGCAGGTAGGCCTTTGCCTGGGCGGGCGCGTCGTAGTGCACCACCAGCCCGACCTCGTCGACGTGGATTCCGCGGGCGGCGATATCGGTCGCGACGACGACGCTCGCCGCTCCGGAGGTGAACTTCTGCAGGTTCCGCTCCCTGGCGCGCTGGGTCAGGCTTCCATGCAGGTCCACCGCACCCACACCGGCGGTGCGCAGCTGTTTGGCCAACGCGCTGGCGCCGTGCCGGGTACGGGTGAAGACGATCGAGCGGGGGTTAGCGGTCACCAGCGCCGCCGTCGCCTGCCGCTTGGCTGCTTGCCCGACGACCAGGACGTGGTGCGACAGCGTGCTATCGCCCCCTTCGACGGGGTCGACCTCGTGGCGCACGGGCCGGGTCAGATGTGAGCGCACCAGCCGGTCGACGTCGCCGTCGAGCGTCGCCGACAAAAGCAGGCGCTGACCGCCGGACGGGGTCTGGCGCAACAATGCGTTCACAGCCGGGAAGAAGCCCAGGTCACAAAGGTGGTCCGCCTCGTCGAGCACCGCGACCTCGACGGCGTCGAGGCGGCAGGCGCCGCGGCGGATCAGGTCGTCGAGCCGGCCAGGTGTCGCCACCACGATGTCTGCTCCCGCACGCAGCCCGCGGATCTGCGTCTCGTACGACGTGCCGCCGTAGACCGTGACCAGGCGGAGGCGGGCGGCATCGGCGACGGGCTCGATCGCCCGGCGCACCTGCGTCGCCAGCTCGCGGGTGGGGACGATGACCAGGCCGCGCGGAGACCTGGGGTGAGTGCGACCGGCCGTGAGGCGGGCCGCCATAGGAAGACCGAAGGCCAGGGTCTTGCCAGAGCCGGTACGGGCTCGGGCCAGCACGTCGCGACCGGCGAGTGCGTCTGGGATCACGGCCGCCTGGACGGGGGTAGGCGCAGTGATCCCTTGCCGTTGCAGGGCTCGTACCAACGCAGGTTTCAGGCCGAGGCCCGAGAAGTCGGTGGTTGGCAGGGCAGGGGTGTCGACAGACACAGAAGAACTCCAGGCTCGTGCGGTGGTGGGGTCCGACCACACGACACGAGCGTCTGCAACCGGCGGGGCACCGGCAAGTGCGAGAGCGGCGCCTGTGCACAGGCTACCAGCGGCAGCCACGGCTTCTCGTGAGGCGCCATTGACGGGGTGTGCCGTGGCGGGCGACACTCCGGACACCCCTGGAGGCACTGATGAACCAGCCACCGCCCGCCACCGAAGCCGGCCCGCCCGCCGACGCCAGCCGCAGCGGCGAATCGGTGGTCGAGGGCGTCGAGGCCCCGGCCAAGAAGACCAAGTCCGCCGGGGTGGCGAAGCCGCCCAAGCGCGCCAGACCCCGTAAGGCGCCGGTCGAGCAGGTGAAGGGTGACCCCGACCTGACCGAGGGCCGGGCCGCCGACGGCCCGGGCGAGTCGGACGACTCCGGGGTCGAGGTGCCGTCCGGTGCCATGCCGGAGGCGCCAGCGTCCGGCGGGGCGCAGTCGATGCCGGGCGCGCGGGTGTCCGACCAGCCCTCGGCCAGCGGTGACCGGCCAGCGGCGGGCCCGGACGACGCCGACAGCCTGGATGCGCTCGCACTGGCACGCACCGTGGTGTCGGTCCAGCTGCAACGTCCGCAGGCGCTGGCCGGCGTGGTGGGCGCGATCGCGCTGGTGGCGTACGGGTTGGGCCGTCGCTCTGGCCGTCGCGCCCGCTGAACGGCGGTGACCCTCCGGCCTTGGCGCAGTTGTCGCCTGGAGCGGGGGCTGTGGCGCCCGTACCCGGTGACAGCTCGGGGCAGGGCGCGTCCACACCCGGGGCGTCGCTGTCTCGACGCAGAGTGGGGCCTCGACGACGGCTCGACGCTGGTGCTCGAGGTCGACGGGTCCCACCACATGCGGTCGAGCACTGGCGGTGTGACATGCGCCGCGAGCGAGGTGCGGCCGCAGGGTTTTGAACTGGCCGCCGACCTCCGCCGGGCCGGCTTCCCCCGACTGGTTCCCGGTTGGCGTGGGGCGGACGGCGCGTCAGGCGTGGCGGCGGGACTGCACGATGCGAAAGCGGGAGGCGACGTACGCGGCGTCGGTGAACGAGCTGTTCGCCGCCGGGTTAGCGCCGGTGCCGTGGAAGTCCGAGAACGCCGCCGACTGGTTGACGTACACCTGCCCGGTGAGGTTCTCGCTCAGCGCGACGCCGACGTCCAACGCCGCCGAGCGCATCGCGGCAAGCACAGGCTCCTCGCGCGTGTACACCGATGCCGTCATCGCCCCGTGCTCGCGCACCGTGCTCCGAAACGTCTCGATCGACACCTGCGTCGACGGCGTCGCGATCAGGTACGCCACCGGGCCGAAGCACTCCTCGGCGAACACCTCGGCGTCCTCGAGCGACAGCCCCAGCAGCAGCGGTGTGCGTACGACGGCGTCCGGGTAGGCCGGATGCGAGATCGCGCGCGACTCCACCAGCACCCGGCCCCGCGAGGGCGCTGCCTCCAACCGCTTCAGCACCTCGGGGTTGACCACGGCGCCTAGCAGCTCGACCGCCTTGGCGTCGTCGCCCAGCAGCTTGCCCAGCGCGGCGCCGATCCCGTCCGCTACCTCGTCGTACGACTTGTGCCCCTCGTCGGTCTCGATCCCGTCCGCTGGCACGTAGACGTTCTGCGGGGCCGTGCACATCTGGCCGGTGTAGAGCGCCAACGAGAACGCCAGGTTGAAGCACATCCCCCGAAACGAGTCGGTGGAGTCGACCACGACGGTGTTGACGCCGGCCTTCTCGGTGAACACCACCGCCTGTGTGGCGTGGCGCTCCAGCCAGTTCCCGAAGGCGTTGGAGCCGGTGAAGTCGACCAGCCGCACCTCCGGGCGTACGGCCAGCACCTTCGCCAGCCCGTCGGCCGGGTCCTCGGCGGCCAGCGTGACCAGACTGGAGGAGAAGCCGGCCTCGGCGAGCACCTCCTGGCAGACCTGGACGGTGATCGCCAGTGGAAGCACCGCCCGCGGGTGCGGCTTGACGACCACCGCGTTGCCGCACACCAGCGAAGCGAAGATGCCCGGCCAGGAGTTCCACGTCGGGAACGTGTTGCACCCGATCGCCAGCGCCACACCGCGCGGCACCACCGTGAACGTCTTCTCCATCCGCAGCGGCTCACCGCGGCCCGGCTTCTCCCAGACCGCGCTGACCGGGTGGCGGGTCATCTCGTCGTAGGAGTACGCAACCGCCTCCAGCGCCCGGTCCAGGGCATGGGCGCCGCCGGCCTGGAACGCCATCACGAACGCCTGCCCGGAGGTGTGCATGACCGCGTTGGCCAGCTCGAAGACCCGTCCGTGCAGCCGGTCCAGGATCTCCAGGCACACATCTGCCCGCCCCTGGGGGCCGGCGTCCCGCCACGCCGGCATGGCGGCCGTCGCGGACGCCAGCATTGTCGCGACACCGTCCGCTCGCGTCCGCGGGTACGTCACGTCCAGCTCGAGGCCGAACGGCGACGTCTCCGTGGCCACCAGGCCGTCGGCGCCCGGCGTCGAGAGCGGGAAGTCCCGCCCGCGCCACGACTCGAACGCCTCGGCACCCTGCGCTGCGGCGTCCTCACCGTAGACCCGCGGGCTCGGCGACTCCGGGTAGGCGGAGAAGTAGTCACGCTTGCGGATCGCGGCCAGCGCCTGCTCGAGCAGCTCGCGGTGGCGGGAGAACAGCTCGGTCGTCGTCACCCCGTCAGTCTCGCACCGGATGCCGCCACAACTCACGGATGGTCGCACCACAACTCACGGATGGTCGAGTCCCGGACGTGCCACGATGCGCAGATGCGGCTGCGTGCGTACGACCCCAGCGACGCCGACGCGGTGCTGGGGCTCAACCAGGCCAACCTGGAGGCGGTGGCGTGGCTGGACGCCGACCGGCTGCGTTGGCTGGTCGGGCTCGCGCAGGACTGCCTGGTGGCCGACGACGACGGCGCGCTGGCGGGGTTCGCGATCACGCTGCTGCCGGGGACCGCGTACGACAGCGCCAACTACGGGTGGTTCGGGCTGCGCTATGACGACTTCTTGTACCTGGACCGGATCGTCGTCGCGGCTGAGCACCGGCGCCGCGGGGTGGGAAACCTCCTCTACGACGCCGCTGAGGAGCGGGCCCGCGCACATGGCCGGCTCGCCGCCGAGGTCTACGTGGAGCCACCTAACGAGGTCTCGCTGGAGTTCCACGAGCGCCGTGGCTACGCGGAGGTAGGCCGCCTGGCGCAGGCCGACGGCAAGGTCTGCTCGATGCTGGTCAAGGAGCTGTCATGACCGACTGCGCGCCCCCAGATATCGGCCGCGGCGAGTTGCGGCAGTTGCAGCGCCAGCGGATGCGCTGGTCGCTGCGGCACGCGTACGACAACGTGGCCCACTACCGGGAGGCGTTCGACGCGGCCGGTGTCCACCCCGACGACCTGCAGGAGCTGTCCGATCTGGCGCGGTTTCCCACGACCAGCAAGGACGACCTGCGCCGGCACTACCCGTACGGGATGTTCGCGGTGCCGCGCGAGCAGGTCGCGCGGATCCACGCCTCGTCCGGCACCACCGGGCGGCCGACCGTGGTCGGCTATACCCGCGCGGACCTGGACACCTGGGCCGAGGTGATGGCGCGCTCCATCTGGACCGCCGGCGGCCGCCCCGGCGACATCGTCCACGTCGGGTACGGGTACGGGCTGTTCACCGGCGGACTTGGAGCGCACTACGGCGCCGAACGGCTGGGCTGCACGGTGGTTCCGTTGTCCGGTGGCATGACCGAGCGGCAGGTGCAGCTCATCCGCGACCTCGAGCCGAGGGTGATCATGGTGACGCCCTCGTACTTCCTGGCGATCCTCGACGAGATGGAGAACCAGGGCATCGACCCCGCGAGCACGTCGCTCGAGATCGGGATCTTCGGCGCGGAGCCGTGGACCGAGTCGATGCGTGCCGAGGTGGAGCGGCGAAGCGGCATCAGTGCCGTCGACATCTACGGCCTGTCCGAGGTGATGGGTCCCGGCGTGGCCCAGGAGAGTGGCGAGACCAAGGACGGGCTGCACATCTGGGAGGACCACTTCTACCCCGAGGTCCTCGATCCGACCACTGGCGAGGTGCTCCCCGAGGGGGAGGAGGGCGAGCTGGTGTTCACCTCGCTGACCAAGCAGGCGATGCCGGTCGTGCGCTACCGCACCCGTGACCTGACGACGCTGCTCCCGGGGTCGGCCCATCCGGCCTTCCGGCGGATGCGCAAGATCACCGGCCGCAGCGACGACATGATGATCGTGCGAGGCGTCAACGTCTTCCCGACGCAGATCGAGGAGCAGATCCTGCGGATCGACGGGCTGACACCGCACTACGTCTGCGTGCTGACCCGGCCCGGACCGCTGGACGAGCTGACCGTACGGGTCGAGGCCGCCGGTGACGTCGGCGCGGACGCGCGCGGGTTGCTCGGGCGGGCGCTGTCCAACCGGGTCAAGGACAGCGTCGGCGTCAGCATCGGCGTCGAGGTGCTGGAGCCGACGTCACTGGAGCGCTCGCTCGGGAAGGCCCAGCGCATCGACGACCGCCGTGGGCTGCTGTAGGTCCCTCGCCCATTTGCGCCGGCCGGCGCGGCGGCGTAGTGTGGCAGCACCGCACCACTTCTTCAGGGGGAACCGATGCGCCTGCGCCGAGCCGCCACCGTCCTAGCCGCCACAGCGATCACGCTGGTGACCGCATCGCCGGCTCAGGCGGCCTGGCAGCCAGCACAGCAAGTCAACTCAGCCGTCACGGCGGTCACAGACATCGACGGCGCGCACGTCGCAACGGCCGATGACGGCAGCGCCGTCGCCGTCTGGCTGGAGTGGCGCGGCGCCGACGCCCGCGTGATGGCCGCCCGACGGCCGGTCGGCGGTGAATGGGGGCCCCCGCTGCTGGTCGACGACGTGTCAGAGGCGCCAGGCGTCACCGGCGGTCGGGTCGGGCTCAACGCCATGGTCGTCCTTCCACGCGGTGCCGCGCTCATCTCCTACCAGGAGTACGACGCCGACGCCGGGGCCGACTTCGTCGGCCGGGTCGTCAAGCTGGGTACGAACGGATCCGTCAGCGCTCCGCTTCTCAGCGGCCCGGAGATGCAGTGGCGACTGGTCGCCGACGCCGAAGGCGACTGGCTGGCGACCGCACGCCAGTACGACCGCTGTGCCTGCGAGAACTACACCTGGTACTCCGACGGCGGCGCAGCGCCGCAGTTCCTCGGAACGTACCTGGGCTTCGGGCTGCGCTTCACGCTCAGCCGGAACGAGCTGGTCTATCTTGCGGTGGACGACGATGACGGCCTCTATCGAGCCGCCCACACGTTGCGAGTGCGACGAATCGACGCGGCCACCGGCTCCGCGAGGAGGGACGTGCTGCTCGAGCCGGATGGCAAGGTCACCGGCTTTGACATCGACGCGAACACCAGCGACGACGTCGACTTGGTCTGGAGCGTCCGCCACCGCGAGAAGCGCCGGCTCGACGTCGTGCGCGCGATACGGCAGCCCAGCGGCGGAGCGTGGAGCAGACCGCACACGGTGGTCAACTCCGGTGGCGACGGCAACCGGCCCCTCGGCGCGCCACAAGTCGAGACCTCTGGGGAAGGCAAGGCGCTGGTCGTCTGGAGCACTCCCCCGAACTACGCGGGGCGGGTGGACCTCGACAGCGCGATCGTGTGGCCGTCCCGACCGTCGAGCGACATCCGCCGGCTGGCCAGCAATGTGGACCCGGACGGACGCCGCCTGGCGTTCGGCGTCCAGGTCAACGACTCGGGCCAGGCAGCCGTGACGTTCAGCCAGTTGACGCCGTGCCCGAGTGATCCGGGCACCACGTGCCACACCGTGTCCGCGCTGCGCGGCCGGATCGGTCGCCTGCACGAACCGACAGCGCTTTTCCGGTCGCAGGCGCGGTACGAGAGCGTCTCGACGGCGTTGTCCGACAGCGGGGTGGTCATCGTGCTGACCCTCGTCGAGGGGTTGACCCGGATCGAGAGCCGCACCAGCCCCTGAGCGCCCGGTAGGTTGCCGCGCATGCGCAGACATCACCCGGGGCGACGGTGAGCGACGACACCGAGGCGCTGGCGCGGGCGTGCGCCGAGGCCATGTGGGCCGACGACCGGGCCAGTCAGGCGCTCGGCATGCGGCTCGTCGTGGTCGCGCCCGGGCGGGCGGTGGTCGAGATGCAGGTGCGCGAAGACATGAGCAACGGCCACGGGATCGGGCACGGCGGCTTCACCTACGCGCTGGCCGACTCCGCGTTCGCGTTCGCGTGCAACAGCCACAACCGGCGGACAGTGGCGTACCGCTGCGACATCCACTACCTGGCGGCCGTGCGCGAGGGTGACGTACTGGTCGCCGAGGCGGTCGAGCGGTTCCGCGAGGGACGCAACGGCATCTGCGACGTGACCGTACGCTGCGGTGCCAAGGTGGTGGCCGAGTTTCGCGGGACCTCCCGAGAGATCGGCGGGCGGCTGGTGGGAAGGCCGTTGCCAGCGGAGTCCGACGGCTGACGGCTGAGTCACCCTGTGGAACCAATGCGTGAGGAGTCGGACGCAGCCAGTCATCCGCGGCGTGGAATCCCCTGCCCCCTCTTGCGTTGCGCCGATTTCGGGCGCATATTGACCCGGTTACCTCCGTTTTGCCCACGCCTTGGCCGGGTCTCCTGCGTTGCGAAAGGTCTCGTCATGACCGAACAACCCTCCCGCCGTAACTTCCTCAAGACTGCTTCACTTGGCGTTGCCGCAGTCGGCGTCTCCGCCGGAGCTCCGGCCGCCTTCGCGAGCAGCGAACGGCCGTCGAACGGCCAAGAGCCGACGGGGCCGACCCATGACGGGGCCGTGACGGCGTACATCCGCGACCACCGAACCGGGGAGATATCGGTGCTGGCCGGTGAGCACGAAGTAACCCTGCACGACCGCTTGCTGGCGCAAAGACTGGCCAGGATCGCTGCCCGAGCGCAGTCCTAGTTCCCGACCCCCTCTCGACAAAGGCCCCCTCATGTCCTCACACAAGGAAGCGCCCGGGATCTCCTTCGATCCGGCTGCCGACAACACCGACGTCTATGCGTTCGTCCCTGCCAACGACGACGACGACGTCACCCTGATCGCAAACTACCTCCCGTTCGAGACCCCTGCCGGCGGGCCGAACTTCTACGAGTTCGGCGACGACGTCTTGTACGAGATCCACGTCGACAACGACGGGGACGGGAAGCCAAACATCAGCTACCAGTTCCGGTTCGACACCGAGTACACGATCCCGGACTCGTTCCTGTACAACGTTGGCCCGATCGACTCCATCGACTCCAAGAACTGGAACCGGCGCCAGTTCGCCACCGTGACCCGGGTCGACCATGGCGCGAAGCGGCGCACCCACCTGGGCCGCCACCTTCCCCTGCCGCCCTGCAACGTCGGGCCGTTCTCCACCCCGGACTACGTTCGCCTCGCCGACCAGGGGATTCACCGGCTGACCAGCGACCGGCTGTTCTTCGCCGGCCAGCGTGCCGAGGGGTTCTACGTCGACATCGGCGCGATCTTCGACCTCGGCGACCTGCGCCCGTTCCAGGACCTGCACATCGGGTCGAACCTTCCCAAGGCCCCGGGCATCAACGGCCTCAAGGCGCTCAACGTCCAGTCGATCGCCTTGCAACTGCCGCAGACCGATCTGACCCGAGACGGGTACCGGCCCAAGGATCCGACCGACCCGCGCTCGACGATCGGAGTATGGGCCTCCGCGAGCCGACAGCGCTCGCGAATGTACGACCGGGACGGCGACGTCGTAAACACCGGGCCGTTCGTGCAGGTCTCCCGGCTGGCCAACCCGCTGTTCAACGAGGTGCTCATCCCGATCGCAAGGAAGGACTACTGGAACTCCCAGCGGCCTGTGCGGGACAAGCAGTTCGCGAGGTACGTCGCGCACCCGGAACTCTCCCGGCTGCTGCCCATCCTCTACCCGGGGGTTTTCCCCCATCTGGCGAAGCTGAACGCCTCCGGCAAACCGCGCACCGACCTGCTGGCGATCTTGCTCACCGGCATCCCACCGGGCATCATTCCCGGCTTCCAGAACTACACCGGCCCGGTCCAGGCAGACCAGCAGCGGCTGAACATGGCCATCCCTCCGACCCGGAACAAGCCGAGCAACCTCGGGCTCATCGGTGGGGACCCGGCCGGGTTCCCCAACGGCCGCCGGGTTTTCGACGACGTCACGACGATCGAGCTCAGGGCACTGGCCGGCGTCACCTATCCGCTCGTCGACCCCAGCTACCAGCCGGACCCGGCAGCCGGGGTTATCACCGAGGGTCTCACGTCGAGCAACACCGACGTCACCGCCGAGAACACCGTGCACTACCTGCCCCGGTTCCCCTACCTCGGCACCCCGCACAGCGGCTTCTACAACCCCGAGGACAACGAGCCGGCCCCGGCGCCACCGCGCTGACCGTCCGACGGAGTGACGTGAGCGAGACGAGCCAGCTGGGACCGAGCCAGGACGGGAGCGTGCTGGTCGACATCGGCGGTGACCGCGGCGCGTTGGTCATCTCCGCACCTGCCCGGCTCGCAGGTGCGGAGATCGAGATCAGTGGCACGGAAGCGTCGGCGCCTCGCACGCATGTGGCGATCCGAGAGCGACGGGGACAGGGGCCGACGCGGTATGCCGGGATCTTCTCGTCGCTGACGGCCGGTAGCTACACCGTCTGGGGTCTCGACGCCGAACCCGTGGGAACCGTCGAGATCGTGGGTGGTGAGATCACGCAGTTCGAGTGGCCCTGAGCCGACTGCTCCCCTCCCCCAGCTCAGAACAGCAGGGCGCTGGCCGGGTCCTCCAGCATGGCTGCCACGTCGGCGAGGAACCGCGACCCCTGTGCGCCGTCGACGACCCGGTGGTCGAACGACAGCGCCAGCGTCGTGACGTCTCGGGGCTTCACCCGCCCCCGGACCACCCACGGCTGCTTGCGGATCGCGCCCACGGCTAGGATCCCGGTCTCGCCGGGGTTGAGGATCGGGGTTCCCGAGTCCACACCGAACACGCCGACGTTGGTGATCGTGAACGTGCCGCCGCTCATCTGTGACGGCTGCGTACGCCCCTCCCGCGCGGTCCCGGTCAGCTCACCCAGTGCTTGCGCCAGCTCGCGCAGCGACATCGCGTCGGCGTCCTTGACGTTGGGCACCACCAGTCCGCGCGGCGTGGCGGCGGCGATGCCGAGGTTGACGTAGTGCTTGAGCACGATCTCCTGGGCGTCCTCGTCCCAGGTGGCGTTGACCTCGGGGGTACGCCGGGTCGCGAGGCACACCGACTTGGCGACCACGAGCAGCGGGGAGACGCGCACCCCGGCAAAGTCCCGGGATGCGCGCAGCCGGGCGACGAACCGCATCGTGCGGGTGACGTCGAGCGTGACCCACTCGGTGACGTGCGGCGCGGTGAACGCGCTGGACACCATCGCGTGCGCGGTCACCTTGCGCACGCCCTTGATCGCGATCCGGGTCTCGCGTCCGCCCTGTGGACGGGCGGGCTCAGCCGGCTCCGAGGCGCTTCCGCCGGCGTGGGCCTCGACGTCGGCACGGGTCACGACCCCGCCCGGACCGCTCGGCGCAACCTCGCCCAGCTCGATCCCGAGGTCCTTGGCCAGCTTGCGCACCGGCGGCTTGGCCAGCACCCGGGTCGCAGCGGCACCGGGTACCGCAGCGTCCTCCCGTGTGACCGCCGGGGTGACCGGCTCCGCCTCCTCGACCGACACCTCCGGTGAGTCGAGCTCGGCGGTTCCCATCGCGGTCTGCAGGTTCTGCTGCGCCGCGGCTGCCGCTGCCTCGTCGGGAACCGCGCCACCCTTGCGGGGACGGCGCTTGGCCTCGGTGGTCCGCGGCCCGTATCCGACGAGCACCGAGGTGCGCCCGCCCGGCGCCGGCCCGCCGATCAGGCCCGGCTCCACCGATCCCTCGTCCGGCGGCGACTCCACCGCCGAGCCGCCGCTCGACACCGTGATGATCGGCGTTCCCACCGCCACCGTGTCCCCCTCCCCGACCAGCAGCTCGGCCACGATGCCGGCGAACGGGCACGGCAGCTCCACCAGCGACTTGGCGGTCTCGATCTCGACGATGACGTCGTTGACCTTGACCGCGTCTCCGGTCTTGACCTTCCAGCTGACGATCTCGGCCTCGGTCAGCCCCTCGCCGACGTCGGGGAGCTTGAACTGCTTGACGTCTGCCATGCCGGACCTCCTCAGTACGCCAGCGAGCGGTCGACCGCGTCGAGCACCCGGTCGAGGTCGGGCAGGTACTCCTCCTCCACCCGGCTCGGCGGGTACGGCGTGTCGAAGCCGCCGACCCGCAGCACCGGCGCCTCGAGGGCGTAGAAGCACGACTCACCGATCCGGGCGGCGAGCTCGGCGCCCAGGCCCAGGTTGACCACCGCCTCGTGCACCACGACGGCGTGGCCGGTCTTGCGGACCGACTCCGCGACCGGCCCCATGTCCAGGGGTGACAGCGTCCGCAGGTCGATCACCTCGAGGCTGCGGCCCTCCTCCTCGGCGGCGATCGCGGCCTCCAGCACGGTCTTGACCATCGGGCCGTACGCCATCACGGTCGCGTCCGTACCCTCGCGGACGACCCGGGAGGAGTGCAGCGGCACCGGCTCGGCGGACTCGTCGAGCTCGGCCTTCTCCCAGTAGCGCCGCTTCGGCTCGAAGAACACCACCGGGTCGTCGGAGGCGATCGCCTGCTGGATCATGAAGTAGGCGTCGGCCGGGTTCGACACCACGACCACCTTGAGGCCAGCGGTGTGCGCGAACTGCGCCTCCGGGCTCTCGGAATGGTGCTCGACCGCCCCGATGCCGCCGCCGAAGGGGATCCGGACAACGATCGGCATCGGCAGCTTGCCCAGGCTGCGGAAGTGCAGCTTGGCCACCTGGCTCACGATCTGGTCGTACGCGGGGTAGACGAACCCGTCGAACTGGATCTCGCACACCGGGCGGTAGCCGCGCATCGCCAACCCGACCGCGGTGCCGAGGATGCCGGACTCGGCCAGCGGGGTGTCGATCACGCGCTCCTCGCCGAAGTCCTTCTGCAACCCGTCGGTGACGCGGAACACGCCGCCGAGCTTGCCGACGTCCTCACCCATGATGAGGACCTTGGGGTCGGACTCCATCGCGGCCCGCAGGCCGTTGGTAAGTGCCTTCGCCAGCGTGATCTGTGCCATCGTCAGTGCGCCCCCTCGAAGGAGTTCAGGTACGCGGCGTACTGCTCCTTCTGCTCGGCGAGCTCTGGTGTCTGCTCGGCGTACACCAGGTCGAAGATGTCGAGCACGCTCGGGTCGGGCATGCTCAGGCAGCCCTCCCGCACGTGCGCGGCGATTTCATCGGCCTCACGCTCCACGCCGGCGAAGAAGTCGTCGTCAGCGGTGGCGTTGTCCAGGTACGCCTTGACGCGGGCGATCGGGTCCTTGGCCTGCCACTGGGCGAGCTCGTCGTTGAGCCGGTAGCGGGTGGGGTCGTCGGAGGTGGTGTGCGCGCCCATCCGGTAGGTGTACGCCTCCACGAGGGTCGGGCCGCTGCCCTCGCGGGCCCGCCGCAGCGCGGCCGACGTGACCGCGTGGCAGGCAAGGACGTCGTTGCCGTCGACCCGGACGCCGGGGAAGCCGAACCCTGAAGCCCGCAGGTAGAGCGGGATCCGCGTCTGCCGCTCGATCGGTTCGGAGATCGCCCACTGGTTGTTCTGGCAGAAGAACACGACCGGTGCGTTGAACACGCTGGCCCAGACGAACGCCTCGTTCACGTCCCCCTGTGCGGTGGCGCCGTCGCCGAAGTAGGCGATGACCGCAGCGTCCCTGCTCTCATCGCCGGAGCCGACCACCCCGTCGCGTTGCAGCCCCATCGCGTAGCCGGTGGCGTGGAGCGCCTGGGCGCCGATCACGATCGTGTAGAGGCCGAAACCGCTCTCGCGGGGATCCCAGCCGCCCTGGTCGACGCCGCGGAACAGTCCGAGCAGGCGCAGCGGGTCGACACCTCGGCACCAGGCCACCCCGTGTTCGCGGTACGTAGGGAAGGCGAAGTCCTGCGGCAGCAGCGCCCGACCCGACCCGACCTGCGCCGCCTCCTGGCCGAGGCAGGCGGCCCAGATGCCCAGCTCGCCCTGCCGCTGCAGCGCGGTGGCCTCGGTGTCGATCCGCCGAGTCAGGACCAGGTCGCGGTAGAGGTCCTTGACTGCCGCCTCGTCCAGGTCGGTGCTGTATTCGGGATGCTCGCGGCGCTCGCCGTCGGGGGTGAGCAGCTGCACCAGCTCGGGCTCGTCGCCCGTCGATGACGGTCCGAAGACTGTGGCAAGAGCAGGGTCACTCACCTGCACTCCTCTGGCTCGGCGTCGAAGCTCGGTAGCTCCCGCCACGATATCCGTTGCCGCGATTCTCCGGGGACCGGACCGCGCCCGAGCCTGCCCGCGACGTACGCCGCGGGTCGTCACCGGCTGCGGGCGCTGGGACCAGCGCTCGCGTTGACAAGTCCGAGGGGCGTGGCGGGAGGAGGACGGAAACCCGCCAGAGCAACCGGGTGGCGGCTGCCTACCCTGGCGGTCGTGCGCACCCAGGCGATCGCCCGACCACCCGCCCCGACGGTCACCCGCCCGGCGGCGGTGGCGGTCGCGCTGGGCATCGTCTACGTGGTCTGGGGCTCCACCTACCTTGCTATCGGAGTTGCGGTCGAGACGATGCCGTCGCTGTTGTCGGCGGGCAGCCGGTTCCTGCTCGCCGGAGCACTGATGGCCACGGTGCTGGCGGCCCGATCAGGATTGCGACGGCTCGCGGTCACCCGAGGCCAGCTGCTCGGCGCCAGCCTGCTCGGCGCGCTGCTCCCGGCGGCGGGCAACGGCCTGGTCACGGTCGGCGAGGCACACGGCACCCCGACCGGCATCGCGGCGCTGATGGTGGCCTCGGTCCCGCTGTGGGTGGTGGCGTACCGGCTGCTGTCCGGCGACCGGCCACGGTGGGCCACCACAGGTGGTGTGCTGGTCGGCTTCGGTGGCCTGGCCGGGCTGGTGGCTGCCATCGGCGTGACCGGGACGATCCCGCTGTGGCCGACGCTGCTGGTGGCGTTAGCGGCGATGTGCTGGTCGTTCGGCTCGTGGCTGCAGCCCCGGCTGCGGTTGGCGGCCGACCCGTTCGTCACCACGGTGTACGAGATGCTCGCCGGTGGGGCAGCGCTGCTGGTGGTGGGCGCCGCGACCGGTGAGCGGATCGACCTGGCGGCGTATTCCGGCCGATCCTGGCTGGCGTGGGGTTACCTCGTCGTCTTCGGCTCCCTGGTTGCGTTCAGCGCGTACGTCTGGGTGCTGGCCAACGCACCGATCTCGCTGGTGGCGACGTACGCGTACGTCAACCCGGTGGTCGCGCTGTTCCTCGGTTGGGTCGTGCTGGGCGAGGCGCTCACGGGTTCGGTCCTGGTGGCGACCGCGGTGATCCTGCTCGGCGTCGCGGTAGTGGTCGGCTCGGAACGTCACCGCCGGCCCCCACCGCCCGCCGACCCGTGCACCGATCCGCACAGCTGAACCCCTTCTGTGCGGTGGCGGTAACGAATCTGCCGACTCGCCGGTCGTGTCGCAGCAGAAACGTCGCCCCCTGCCGGGACCACCCGCCGGCCATCGCGTTCGCTCACCCGCTCGAGGGCCAGTTCAGGCCAGCGAGTCGCGCCAGGCGGAGTGTAGGTCGGCGTAGCGACCAGAGCCGGTCGCCACAAGCTCCGACGGCGGGCCGTCCTCGACCACCCGGCCGTCCTCGAGCACCAGCACCCGGTCGGCGATCTCGACCGTGGACAGCCGGTGGGCGATGATGATCGCGGTCCGCTCCGCCAGGATCGTGCGCAGCGCCCGCTGCACCAGCCGTTCGCTGGGGATGTCCAGTGAGCTGGTCGCCTCATCGAGGATGAGCACCGCCGGGTCGGCGAGGAACGCGCGTGCGAACGCCACCAGCTGCCGTTGGCCGGCCGACAATCGGTCGCCACGGGACTCGACCTGGGTGTCATAACCGTCCGGAAGCGCGGAGATGAAGGCGTCCGCTCCGATCGCGGCGGCCGCGGCGTGCACCTCGGCGTCCGACGCGCCCGGCCGCCCGAAGCGGATGTTGTCCGCGATGGACCCGGCGAACAGGAAGTTCTCCTGGGTCACCATGACGACCGCCCGGCGCAGGTCGGTGTCCGAGACCTCCCTCAGGTCGACCCCGTCCAGCAGCACCAGACCGCCCAGCGGGTCGTAGAACCGCGAGACGAGCTTGACGATCGTGGTCTTGCCGGCCCCGGTGGCACCGACCAGGGCAAGGGTCTGGCCGGCCGGTACCACGAGGTCCAGGTCGGCCAGCACCGGCCGATCGGCGGCGTACGCGAAGTTGACCCCCTCGAGGCGCACCTCGCCCTGGGCTGCGGGCAACCGGACCGGTTGCTCCGGTTGGGCGACGTCGGGATCCTCCTCCAACACCCCCGAGATCTTCTCCAGCGCCGCGCTGGCGGACTGGAACGAGTTGTAGAACTGGCTGATCTCCTGCATCGGCTCGAAGAACTGCCTCAGGTAGATCAGGAACGCCGCCAGGACGCCGATCGTCACGGCCCCGTGGAACGCCCGGTACGCGCCGTAGAGCAGCACCGCGGCGATGGTGACGTTGCCGATCAGCTTGATGCCGGGCATGAAGAGCCCGACAAGCCGGAACGCCCGCTCGTTGGCGGCGCGGTAGTCGTCGTTGACGGCCTCGAAGATCTCCTCGTTGCGCGGCTCCCTGCGAAATGCCTGGACCGCACGGATGCCGGTCATCGACTCGACGAAGTGGACGATGACGACCGCGACGGTCTCCCGGGTACGCCGGTAGGTGAGCCCCGACTCGCGCCGGAACCAGTTCGTCAACCAGGTCAGCAGCGGGAACGAGGCCAGGGCCACCAGGCCCAGGCGCAGGTCGAGGACCAGCAGCAACACCGCCGTGCCGATCATGGTGAGCGCCGCGGTGACCAGCCCGTCGAAGCCGGTGTCCAGCATCTCCTCGATCGCGTCGATGTCCGAGGTCGACCGGGCGATCACCCGCCCGGAGGTGTAGCGGTCGTGGAAGGCCGTGGACAGCCGCTGGAAGTGGCGGAAGAGGCGGCGCCGCAGCTCCAGCAGCACCTGCTGTCCGAGCCGGCCGCTGACGAAGAGGAAAACCTGCCGGAACACCGCCTGGATGACCACCATCGCCAAGACGATCGCGACGATCGTCACCAGCGTGCCGTTTCCCTGCCCGGCCCGCATCGGCGGGATGCCCCGGTCGATTCCCTCCTTGACGAGGTAGGGGATCGCCAGTCGGGACCCGTTCTCGACCAGCACGACGAGCCCGAGCAGCCCCAGCATCCGGCGGTGGGGGCGCAGCAACGAGCCGAGCAGCCGGCGGGAGCGGTCCCGCAGCAGCAGCGAGACCCGGTCGGGGATCTCGTTCCGGTTCTCGGCGGCGACGCCCCGCCAGTCGGCACGGCTCTCGTCAGGAGTCGGCGGCGCGGTGGTTGTCACGACGCGAACACCTCGGCGTCGGCAGCCAGCAGGTCCCGGTACGCCGGGACCTCGGCGAGCAGCTCGCGGTGGTGCCCGACATGGGTGATCGTGCCGCCCTGCAGCAGCGCCACCTTGTCCGCCAGCAGCACAGTGGACGCCCGATGGGCGACGACGATGCCGGTTGCCTCCGCGAGCACCGCACGCAGCGCCCGCTCCACCAACGCCTCGGTGTGGATGTCCAGCGCGGACAGGGTGTCGTCCAGGACCAGGATCCGCGGCCGGGCCAGCACGGCACGCGCCAGCGCCAGTCGCTGCCGCTGGCCACCCGACAACGCCATGCCCTGCTCGCCGATCCGGGTGTCGAGTCCCCAGGGCAGGTCGAGCACGAAGCCGGCCTGGGCGATCTCCAGCGCGGCAAGGACGTCCTCCTCGCTCGCATCCGGTCGGCCGAGGGTGAGGTTCTCCCGCGCGCTCATGCTGAACAGGGTCGGATCCTCGAAGGCACTTGCGACGACCGATCGCAGGCACGGCAGCGTCAGCTCCCGGACGTCGACGCCGTCGATCGTGATCCGCCCGGCGGTGACGTCGTGCAACCGTGGCACCAGCGAGGTCAGCACGGTCTTGCCGGACCCCGTCGCGCCTACCACGGCCACGGTCTCGCCGGGGCGTACGTCCAGCTCGACATCGTGCAACACCTCGGTGGCCGCGTCGGGGAAGCGGAAACCCACCCCCTCGAAGCGCAGGTGGCCGCGCGGTCGGCTGAGCGTACGGCTGCCGCCGACGATGGCCGGTGTGGTGTCGAAGATCTCGACGACCCGGTCCGCGGCTGTCATCGCCTCCTGCGCCATCGACAAGATGTAGCCGAGCGCGGCGATCGGCCAGACCAGCTGCAGCATCAAGGTGATGAAGGCGACCAGGGTGCCGAGGCTCAGCCCCTCGCCGCCGACCGCGATGGCCCCGAGCAGCAAGACGATGACCAGGGCAAGGTTGGGCAGGACCTCGAGGAACGTGAAGAACCTCGCCTGCAGCGAGACCTTCGCGACCTGGCTGTCGTAGAGCTCGCGCAGCCGGGCGTCGAAGGACTCGAAGGCGTACTCGCTACGTCCGAAGGACTTGATCGTCCGAATCCCGAGCGTCGACTCCTCAATCCGGGTGGCGACGTCACCCTTCTGGTCCTGCACGCGCCGGGAGACCGCCACGTAGCGGTTCTCGAACGACATCGACAGGTAGACCACGGGCACCGCTGCCACCGCGACGACCAGGCCCAGCGGCCAGTACAGGTGCAGCAGCAGGGCGGTCACGGCGGTGAGCTGGAGCACATTGATGATAAGGAACAGCAGCCCGAAGCCGGAGAACCTGCGGATCGTCGCCAGGTCCCCGGTCACCCGCGACAGCAGCTGGCCGCTCTGCCAGCGCGAGTGGAAGGCCATCGGCAGCACGTCGAGCCGGTGGTAGAGGTCGTTGCGCAGGGCGGTCTCGACACCGAGCACCGCCCGCGCCTGCACCCAGCGGCGCAGCAGGATCAGCCCGGCCTCGACGACGCCGAGTGCCAGCGCCAGCAGGCCCAACGGCACGATCCCCGACCGTTCGTGGTCGGTGATCGGGCCGTCGATGATCGCCTTGATCACGAGCGGGATCGAGATCGACACGAAGACCCCGACGACGGCCGCGGTCGCCATCAGCACCATCGCACCGGCGTACGGGCGCAGGTAACCGCGCAGCCGCCACAACGAGGTGACGGAACGGGTTCGCGCGCCGGCGGGGAGTGCGGTGGCGACGGAGCGGGGCGGCATGAGGTCCTGACAGGTTCGTGGCGGTAATGCTCAGGCTACGCCCCGCCCATGACACCCGCGAGCGGGTTCCGCGGTGTCGCTATCCCATGTGAACCTGGTACGACATCACTTCCAATGGCATGCAACCCGTTGGAAGCGTTGCTATCCCAGGTGAACATGGGATAGCGACCGCCGTCAGACCCGCAGGTGGGTGGCGAGGAAGGCCAGGGCTTGGGGGTACGCGGCTAGCCGGTTGGGGCGCTTGGCGAGCCCGTGGCCCTCGTCGTCGTAGACCAGCAGCGTGCAGGGCACGCCCTTGGCGTCGAGAGCGGCCTTGATCTGCTCCGACTCCGACAGCGGCACCCGCGGGTCGTTCGCGCCGTGGACTATGAACAGCGGCCGGCGCAGCCGGTCCAGGTGGGTCATCGGCGACGCCGCCACAAGGAAGTCGCGGTCCCGCTCGAGCGAGCCGTACTCCCGCTCGCGGACCGCCCGCCGGTAGGCAGACGTGTTCTCCAAGAAGGTGACCAGCGACGAGATGCCGACGACGTCCACGCCCGCAGCCCACAGGTCCGGCTGCATCGTCAGCCCGGCGAGCACCATGTATCCGCCGTAGCTGCCGCCGTACAACGCCACCCGGCCGGGATCGCCCCCCACGGTCGGGACCCACGCCCGGACGTCGGCCAGGTCGGCGACCGACTCCAGCCGTAGCCGCACGTCGTCGAGGGAGTACCACCGCTTGCCGTAACCGGTCGACCCACGCACGTTGGGCGCGACCACGGTGTGCCCGGCCGCCACCATCGCCTGCACGACGGGGCTCCACGACTGCAGCGCCTGCCCCTCCGGGCCGCCGTGGATGGTGAGCACGACCGAGCCGTCCGGCGCAGCCGGCGCGTACACCAGGCAGGGGATCTGCTCCCCGTCTCGGGTCGGTACCCGGTGCACGTCGGGGGCGACCAGCCGGTCGACCAGTCCGCGCGGCGCCTCGTCGGCCGCCGAGACGGCCCGGCGCAACGACCCGGTCGCCAGCTCGAGTACGAACACGTCCCCCGGCACGGCCGGCGCCAGCAGGCTGATCGCCGCGTGCGTCGACCCCGCCGACCACCGCACCTGCAGGTCCCCGGCGGCGGGCAGTGAAACCTCGTACGCCGGCTCGCCGGTCCCGGCGTGCACGCGCAAGGACATCGCCCCGTCGACCCAACGGCCGACGACCAGGTGCTGGCCGTCCGGGCTGGACCACACGGCGAGATCGTGGTCGTCGTCCTCGACGAGCCAGGTCCAGCAACCGTCGCCGGCCACGACGGCCACCCCGGTGAACTCGCGCCCGGAGTTCGAGGCCATGACCAGCGACCCGTCCGGCCGCAGCCGCACCTGCTCGTGCAGGGCGTGCTCCCCCGGCGGGGTCACGTCTCGTACGCCGGCGTCGCCGCTGACCACCCGCACCTGCGTCGAGCACGGCTGCAGCGAGTGCAGCGTCACCGCGACCGTCGAGGCGTCCGGGGCCACCGCGGTCTCGGCGACGTAACCGCCGCCGTCGTAGAGAACCCGCTCCGCGCCCGTCGCCAGGTCCTTGACCACAACGTCGAAGTCCACCTCGTTGCGGCGGTTGGTGGCGTACGCGACCAGGCCGTCCCGCACGTCGACGAGGGTGTGGACGTGATCGGGGTCACGGACCAGCGGTTCCAGACCGTCGAGCCCCGCGGGCCGTACCTGCGGCGGATCCAGGCGCAACAGGGAGAGCTGCGCCCGCTCGTCTCCTCCTTCGTCGTGCTCGACGACCACGGCGCGCTGCCCCGGCAGGTACCGCCCGCTGCACCGCCCCGGCAGTGCGGTGAGCTCGGTCCGGCGGCCGTCCGGCTCGATCTCGACCAGCTGCACCGAGCCGCTGCCGTCGTAGCCGGCCAGCACCCGACCGGCATCGTCGACGTCGTGGGCGGTCCACGTCCGCAGCTCGAGCAGCGCCGCGACGTCCAGGCGCTCGGCGGGGACGTCGGTCATGCGAGCTTGCCATGCCACTGCGCGGCAACGGTGAGGAAGACGTCGTTGGCGGCGTTCTCGCCGATGCTCACCCGTGCCCCGTCCCCGGCGAAGGGGCGCACCATGATGCCGGCGTCGTCGCATGCCGCCGCGAAGTCCGACGTCGCCTCGCCCAGGGGCATCCACACGAAGTTCGCCTGACTGTCGGGGACGTCCCAGCCCTGCGCTCTCAGCTCGGCATGCACCCGGGTGCGCTCGCCCACCAGCGCCTCGACCCGGCCGAACAGCTCCGGTTCCGCCTGCAGTGAGGCGATCGCGGCCGACTGGGCGACCTGGGACACCCCGAACGGCAGCGCCACCTTGCGGATCGCCTCCGCAAGCCGTGCCGGCGCCACCCCGAAGCCGACCCGCAGCCCGGCGAGCCCGTACGCCTTGGAGAAGGTACGCAGCACGACGACGTTGTCACGGTCGCGATAGAAGTCGATGCCGTTGCCGACGGCGGGGTCCCGGACGAACTCGCGGTATGCCTCGTCGACGACCACGACGACCTCCGGGGGCACCCGATCGAGGAAGCCGGCCAGCTCGGCCTGCGTCACGGCAGGGCCGGTCGGGTTGTTCGGCGTGCAGACCAGGACCGCCCGGGTGCGGTCGGTGATCGCGTCGGCCATCGCGGCCAGGTGGTGCCGGGCCCCGGCGGCGAGCGGCACCGTCACTCCACGGGCACCGGTCAGCTGGACCGCGATCGGGTACGCCTCGAACGACCGCCAGGCGTAGACGACCTCGTCACCGTCGGCGCAGACCGCCTGCAGCAGGTGGTAGAGCACAGCGACCGAGCCGGTCGCCGCGGCGAGGTCGGAGACCGGGACGCCGACACGTTCGGAAATCGCCTCGTACAACGCCGACGCCCCCATGTCGGGATAGCGGTTGACCTGCCCCGCCGCGTCGCGGATCACCTCGAGCACGCTGGGCAGCGGGGGGTACGGGTTCTCGTTGCTCGAGAGCTTGTACGTCGCGAGTCCCTCGCGCGGAGCCGGCGGCTTTCCCGGGACGTACGTCGGGACCGCGTCCAGCGCGGAGCGGATCGGGGGCTGCATGCAGGGCAGGGTAACGGTGTGCCGGGCGGGTCGGGTCGCTGTAAGTGGCGCCGCCTACGCTGCCGAGCGTGACCCGGCGGCCCCGCTTCGGATACGTGCTCGTGGTTGTCGCGGGGCTGCTGTTCGTCCTCAACGCCGGCGTATCCCGTGCGACCCTGCGCGCCGGCGTGGACGCGGTGACGCTGACGTCGGTGCGGGTCACCGGCTCGCTGCTGGTCTTCGCGATCTGGGCCGGGCTGCATCGGCGCGCGGCGCTGCGCCTGCCGCGGGGTCGGGTACTCGTGCTGGTCGTCGCTCTCGGCCTGGTCGGGGTCGCGGCGCTGCAGTGGACCTACTTCGTCGCCATCGAACGGCTGCCGCTCGGCGTTGCGCTGCTGTTGGAGTACACCGCCCCGGTGATGGTGGCGCTTTGGGCGCGCTTCGTGCGCGGCGAAGCCGTCCGCGACCGGGTCTGGTTGGCGCTCGGGTTGTCGTTGACCGGTCTCACAGCCGTCGGTCAGGTCTGGCAGGGCCTGGCCTTCGACGGCGTCGGCGTCGCGGCCGGTCTGGGTGCGGCGGTGGCCTTCGCGGCGTACTTCTTGCTCGGCGAGCATGGCGTCAACGCCGAGGACCCGCTGCGGGTGATCCTCTGGTCGTTCGCCGCCGCCACGGTGGCGCTGAACCTGGTCCGCCCGGTGACCGCTCTCGGCACCGACCTGCCGGGCCAAACGGTGACGCTGCTCGGCGCCTTGTCCGGGCTGAGCGCCCCGGTGTGGCTGCTGCTCGGCTGGATCGTGGTGTTGGGCACGGTTGTGCCGTTCGCGCTGGAGCTGTTCGCGCTGCGGCACCTGCCCGCGACGGCTGTCGTCGTCGTCGCCATGCTCGAGCCGGTCGGCGCTACCGTCCTCGGCTGGGTCTGGTTCGGAGAGGCGCTGACCGCGCTGCAGGTCGCCGGTGCCGCCGCCGTCGTGGGGGGGATCCTGTTGGCGCAGACCGCACGTCCCGGTGTCGAGACCGAGCCGCTCCCCATCGGATGAGGGGTGCGCCTCCGCGTACGGTGAACCCGTGGTCGCGTCCGTCGCCGTCTTGTCCGACATCCACGGCGTGCTCCCGGTGCTGGATGCGGTACTGGCCGAACCCGATGTCGCCGGCGCCGATCGGATCGTCGTGACCGGCGACCACGCCGCCGGGCCCATGCCGGTCGAGGTGCTGGACCGCCTCGCGGGGGTGGGACCGCGGTGTGTACTCGTGCGCGGCAACGCCGACCGGGAGCTGGTCGAGGTCGCCCTTGGCGGCACGAGCGAACATCCGGAGTCGGTGTGGGCCGCCGGTCAGCTGCGCCCCGACCAGGTGGACCTGCTCGCCAACCTGCCGCACCCGGTGGTGCTGGAGATCGACGGGTTCGGTCCGGTCGCGTTCTGCCACGGCACACCCCGCGACGACGAGGAGGTCGTACTGGTCGACACCCGCCTGGAGCGGTGGGCCGAGGCCTTCGCCGAGCTGCCACCCGAGGTCGGCACCGTCTCCTGCGGCCACACGCACATGCCGTTCGTACGGCTCGTCGACCGGAGGCTGGTCGTGAATCCCGGCAGCGTCGGCATGCCGTACGGGCGAAGCGGCGGGGCCTGGGCGCTGCTGCGATCCGGGCAGGTCGAGCTGCGTCACACCGACGTGGACGTCGACGCCGCCATCGCCGAGGTGGTGCGGGGTTCTGGGTATCCGGACCGGCAGGCGTGGGCGGACGAGTACGTCCGCTCCGCCAACAGTGACGCCGACGCCCTCAGCGCGTTCGGTCCCCGAGACGGCCGCTGACCTCGGCGAGCGGTCCTCGCTCAGCCCGGAGCCGCGGCCGCTACCCACCTGCTGGGTCACGAACCACCTGCCGGGGCGCAGCAGTCGCCGGCCGTCTGCGGCGTCGAAGGCCTCGGGCCGGTTGGTCACGACGTCGAAGGACGCGTCGGCGAAGGGCAGCATCGGCCTGGTGCGGAGGGTGCTGGTGTTGTCGTCGGAGCCGAGGCAGACCACGAGCTGGATTCCGTGCGGCCTCAGCGCCGCCCGCGCCGCCTGCACCGTCGGCAACCACTCCTCGTACCCGACGGTGAACCCGGGCAGGGGCCGCAGGCTCAGCAACTGCGAGCCCTCACCGGTTCCCTGGTCCAGCAGCCGTGAGGCGCCCGCCAGATAGGGGCGGACGATGTCTACCCAGCGCCAAGACAGCTCACCGGGCAGGTAGCGCCCGGCGAGGAAGCCAGCCCCCCAGTACGCCTCCACGTCGAGCGCCATGCCCTAGCAGTGAGTCGAAGTCGGGGGGCGTCAGCCGTCGAGGCCCAGCCATCGCAGCGCGGCATCGGTGAGGTCGTACGCCGCCGCCCGAGACACCTCGGCGCGGACAAGGGCCTGCTCGGTCAGCGCATCCGGGTCACCCCCGTGGTCGAGCACGAACTGGCGCGAGCTGACCAGCCACCTCCCCAGCTCCTCCGGGGTCGTCTCCGGGTGGAACTGCCATCCGAGCGCGCGGGTACCGTCCCGCTCGAAGGCCAGGGCCTGGCAACCGCCGGCCGTGCTGCCGAGCACCCGGGCCCCCGGCGGCGGTGTGAACGTGTCCTCGTGGAACAGCAGCCACGGACCGGGTGGGCACAGCACCGGGTCGTTGCTGTCCACCTGCCCCCAGGCCACCTCCGGGTGCGGGGACCGGCGGACCTCGCCACCCAGCGAGAGCGCCAGCAGCTGAGCGCCGTAGCAGATGCCGAGCACCGGCACCTGCGACGCGACCGCATGTCGGACGAGCCGAGTCTCGGCGTCGACCACAGCGCGATGCACAGGGTCGCGGGCCGATCGAAACGAGCCGAGCAGATAGAGCAGATCGCCCGGATCGACTCTCTCGGGCTCCGCCAGGGCGTCGCGATCCAGCGCGTGCAACACCGCTCCCCGGGCTATCAGACGCTCACCGACGAAACCGGGGTGGTCGTCGCCGCGATCCCCCACGACAAGCACGTCCATGTGTTCATCGTGCCGCACGGCCGGCCCGCCGGAGCGGGCGGCCGACGTGGCGGTCTCGGTGCCGGCGTCGAGCATGCCAGGATGCCGCAGTGAGGCGGATCGTCACGGCGGTGGTCGTCAACGCTGGCGCGGTGGCGGCGGCGGCGTGGCTGTTCGCAGGCATCCGGATCGGCGGCGCCACGACCACCGACCGGGTCGTGACCCTGCTGGTGGTCGCCGGCATCCTCGGTGCGGTCAACGCGATCGTGGCGCCGGTCATCAAGTTCCTTGCGCTGCCGTTCATCGTGCTCACGCTCGGTTTGCTGCTGCTGGTGATCAACGCCGGGATGCTGCTGCTGGCGGCGAAGATCGCCGACGCGGTGGGGGTCGCCTTTCACGTCCGGGGCTTCTGGACGGCGGTCGGCGGAGCGCTCGTCGTCTCGCTGGTCAGCTGGGCACTGGAGCTCGCACTCGACGGCTGAGCGCGGAGCGCAATACGGTCGATCCGTGGCACGCCTAGCGACGATCGCGGCTCGGGCCGAGCAGCTGCTCGGCACCACGGTCGTCGCCACCACACCGGTCGCGGGAGGGGACACCTGTACCGCCACCCGGTTGCGGCTGAGCGACGGGCGCAGCGCGTTGATGAAGACCCGTCCGCATTCACCGCCGGACTTCTTCGAGGTGGAGGCGGCTGGCCTGCGCTGGCTCGCGGCCGCGGCTGGCGCCGCGGTCCCGGAGGTCCTCGCTGTCGACGAGGACTGCCTGGTGGTCGGCTGGGTCGAGCCGGGGCGCCCCACCGCGGAGGCCGCCGAGCGCCTCGGCGTCGGCTTGGCGGCCACCCACACCGCCGGTGCGGCCGGTTTCGGTGCCTCCCGCGACGGCTACGTCCAAGCCGTCGCGGTGTCGAACCGGCCGACGACGGGGTGGGCGGAGTTCTACGCGACCCGGCGGCTGCTGCCCTGCCTCGAGCTTGCGACCCGCCTCGGCCGGTTGAGCCAGGAGGAAGCGACGACGATCGCCCAGGTGGTGGACCGGATCGAGGAGCTCGCGCCACCGTGCGAGCCGCCCGCCCTGCTGCACGGAGACCTCTGGGCGGGCAACATGGTCTGGGGTGGCGACGGTCAGGTGTACCTGGTGGACCCCGCTGCTCATGGGGCCCATCGCGAGAGCGACCTGGCCACGCTGGTCTTGTTCGGCTGCCCGCACCTGTCGCGTGTCCTGGACGCTTACCAGGAGGCCGCGCCGCTGGCGTCCGGGTGGCAGACGCGGGTTTCGCTGCACCAGCTGCACCCGCTGCTCGTCCACGCGGTCAAGCGCGGCGGTGGCTACGGTGCCCGTGCCGGCGCCGCCGCCCGGGCCGCCTTGAGCGGGGCAGCCCGCGCACGGCGCGGCTGAGCCAGGTGATCCGCTCCGCCGCTTTGCCGGCGGTGGCACGCTGATCCCATGGCCGAGCGCGCCCGCGTCCTCATCGTCGACGACGACCGAGCCGTACGCGACTCGCTGCGGCGGTCACTGGAGTTCAACGGCTACACCGTCGACGTCGCCGCCGACGGCGCCGAGGCGTTGGCGCGGGTGCCACTGATCAGCCCGGACGCCATCGTCATGGACGTGATGATGCCCAGACTGGACGGGCTGGAGACGACCAAGGCACTGCGGGCCGCCGGCAACGACGTACCGATTCTCGTCCTGACCGCGCGCGACGCCGTCCGGGACCGCGTGGACGGGCTCGACGCCGGCGCCGACGACTACCTCACCAAGCCGTTCTCGCTCGAGGAGATGCTGGCGCGGTTGCGCGCGCTGCTGCGCCGGGTGGCCCGCCGGGACTCCGAGGGGGAGCAGACGCCGCTCACCTTCGCCGACCTCAGCCTCGACGTCGCCACTAGGGAGGTCCGCCGCGGTGAACGGCCGGTGTCGTTGACCCGCACCGAGTTCGCGTTGCTCGAGCTGTTCTTGCGCCGACCCCGCCTGGTGCTGCAGCGCTCGTTCATCCTGGAGGAGGTCTGGGGCTTCGACTTCCCGACCACTGCCAACTCGCTCGAGGTCTACGTCGGCTACGTGCGCCGCAAGCTCGAGCAGGAGGGTGAACCGCGGCTGTTGCACACCGTCCGCGGCGTCGGGTACGTGCTGCGCGAGACGGCACCATGACCCTGCGAGAACGGCTCTCGGCTCGCATCTCACTGGCCTCGCGGGTGACGCTGCTCGCGACCATCGCGGTGGGCCTCACGGTCGCCGTGGTCAGTGGGGCGGTCTACCTGACCGTGCGCAAGCAGCTCACCGACTCGCTGGACCAGTCGCTGCTTCGCCGGGCGTACGCCGCAGCGGACGCCGGTCTGATCGCCCAGGGCCTCGGTGGCATCCCACCGGGGACGTTCGCCGCCGCGGACATCAAGATCGCGGTGATCGGCAACGACAAGGTACTCTCAGCGCCCGACGCGCAACCCCTCGACTACGTCGGGGCGCAGGAGTCGCAGGTCGCCCAGGGGGGGCTCCCCCGTTCCATCCGCACGGTCTCCGTCGACGAGACGATGTACCGAGTCGTCGCCGTGCCCGCGGGCAGCGGCTCGGCGCTGGTGCTCGCACAGTCGATGCAGCCCACGTACGAGGTGCTGGACCGGCTCGGCTTGGTGTTCTGGATCGTCGGGGTCGCCGGGGTCATCGTCGCCGGGATCGCCGGATGGGTCGTGGGCACCAACAGCCTGCGCCCGGTGCGGCGGCTCACAGCCGCCGCCGAACGGGTGGCTCGGACACAGCAGCTGGCGCCGATCGAGGTGACCGGTGACGACGAGCTGGCCCGGCTGACGGTCGCGTTCAACTCGATGCTGGCCGCGCTCGACGCCTCTCAGCAACGCCAGCGGCGGCTGGTGGCCGACGCCGGGCACGAGCTGCGCACACCGTTGACCAGCCTGCGGACGAACATCGATCTGCTGGCGCAGACCGCGGGTGGCAGCGGGCTCGCTCCGCAGGCACGCGGGGAGCTGCTCGCCGACGTCCGCGCCCAGGTCGAGGAGCTATCCACGCTGGTCGGTGACCTGGTGGAGCTCGCACGCGACGAACCGCTCACCCGAGCGCCCGAGCCGACCGATCTCGGACAGCTCGTCGACAGCTGCGTCGAGCGGGTGAGGCGCCGTGCACCCGGCATCGACTTCGACGTGGACACCGAGCCGTGGCTGGTCATCGGCGAGCCGCAGTTGCTGGAGCGCGCGGTCACCAACCTGCTCGACAACGCGGCCAAGTGGAGTCCCCCCCTGGGAACGGTGACGGTCCGGCTGCGGGACGGCGAGCTGAGCGTCACAGACCAGGGCCCCGGTATCAGCGACCAAGACCTCCCCCATGTCTTCGAGCGGTTCTACCGCTCGCCGGAGGCCCGAACGCTGCCCGGGTCCGGGCTAGGGCTGGCGATCGTGCATCAGACCGCACACCGCCACGGTGGCAGCGTCGCAGCCGGGCGGACCGCGGATGGCGGTGCCCTGTTCACGCTGCGGCTTCCCGGTGAGCCGGTAAGTGAAGCGGGTTTCGCCGAACCGGTGGCGGGTGAGCAGGTCGCGAGCGAGCCGGTGGCCGGTGAACGGGTGGCGCGCCCGTGAGGCACGTCCGCGAAGTCTTGGTGCGGTCACACAACCGTCTCAGCCGCATCTCAGCGTGGTCACCGACGATGGGGTCATGACTACGCCACCGAGCGAGCCCCCGGTTCCCGAGCCCGGCTCGTTTCACCGCTACGAGCCGACCGCACCACTGCCACCAGCACAGCCGTGGGGACAGCCGCACGGACAGCCGTACGGAGGACCAGCGCAGCCGATTCGCGACCCGCAGCGCTCGCCACGACGAGGTGGCGTCGTCGTGGCGGCCGCCGTCCTCGCCGGCGCGCTCGCCGGGATCGGCGGTGCAGCCGGTTACGACGCGGTCAGCACCGACTCACCGGCCACGACCACCACCAGCTCGCTCGGGGCCCCGGTGGCCAGCGCGAACGGGACTGCGCTCGCGCGCGGCAGCATCCAGCAGGTGGCCGCCAAGGTGCTGCCGTCGGTGGTGCAGATCAACGTCAAGGGCCCCCAGATCGCCGACAGCGGCACCGGCATCATCTTGAGTTCGAACGGGCAGATCCTGACCAACAACCACGTCGTGGAGGCCGCTGCCAACGGGGGGACGATCACCGTCTTGTTCGGCGACGGCAAGACCGCCCGCGCCAAGATCGTCGGACGGGACCCGCTGACCGACATCGCGGTGATCGCGGCCAAGGGCGCGTCCGGTCTCACACCGGCGACGTTGGGGTCGTCGGCGGACCTGCAGGTTGGCCAGCCGGTGGTCGCGGTGGGTTCGCCGTTCGGCTTGGAGAGCACCGTTACCAGTGGCATCGTCAGCGCCCTCAACCGTCCCGTCTCAGCCGGCTCCACGGGCGGCGGGTCCGGCACGATCTTCCCTGGCATCCAGACCGACGCGGCCATCAACCCCGGCAACTCCGGTGGCCCGCTGGTCAACATGGGTGGGCAGGTGATCGGGATAAACTCCGCGATCAAGACCGCGTCGACTCAGGTGGGCAGTCCGGGTGGCTCGATCGGGCTCGGCTTCGCCATCCCCATCGACCTGGCCCGCTCGATCGCCGAGCAGCTCATCGCCGGCAAGGCGCCGACGCACGCACGCCTCGGCGTGTCGGTCACCGATGCCGTCGCCAAGGACGGGCTGACCAGCACCGGAGCACTGGTCAAGGACGTCACCAACGGCAGCGCCGCCGCGGCGGGCGGGCTCCAGCCAGGTGATGTGATCACCAGCGTCAACGGCCAGCCGGTCAGCGGTGCCGACGGCCTCGTCGCCGCGGTGCGCAGCCACCGGCCGGGTGAGACGGTCACGCTGACGTACCGCCGTGGCGGCACCGTCCACCAGACCCAAGCGACCCTGGAGAGCGACCAAGGCCAGCCAGCGTCCTGACAGCTAGCTGGCCGGTCTGGCGCTGACACGCTCCGGCGGACGCCAACTTCCAATGGCTGAGCGTCACTTCCCGTGGCATGCGCGCCATTGGACGTGGCGCTCAGCCGCGGTCAGGGGAGCAGCAGGTCGGCGACCAGCCGGGTGAGGATCGCGGGACCGTGCTGGGTGAGGATCGACTCGGCGTGGAACTGCACCCCCCGAAAGCCCGGCCCGCTGACCAGGTGGACGTCGCCGCTGCCGGGATCGACTTCCACGACGACGCCCGGCGCCAGCCCCGACTCGGGCACCCGAGCTACGAACGTGTTGTAGAAGCCGACTAGCTCCTGACGTCCCAGCACCGGTAGTCGGGCCTGCGTGCCCTGGAAGACGATGTCCTTGGCGACCAGCGGCATGCCCAGCTGCGAGCAGAGCACCTGGTGCCCCAGGCACACCGCCAACAACGGCCGCGACTGGTCCAGGCAGGCCCGGATCGCATGGCCGAACGTGGCGATCTTGGGGTCCGAGGTGTCTCGCGGGTCGCCCGGTCCAGGCCCCGCCACGACCAGGTCGCAGTCGGGCGCCCGGGGCCAGTCCCGGTGGCTGACCACAGCTGACTCGACCCCGATGACCGCCAGGACGTGCCGCAGCATCGTCACGAAGTCGTCCTCGCCGTCGAGGATCAGTGCCCGGCGACCGCGCAGCCGTGGGTCCGGTGGCGTCGTCGCCTGATCGGTGAGCCAGAACGGGCTGAGCCGGGAGTTGCGCGAGCCGAGGGCGATCCGGACGTCCTCGTCCTCCTCCAACACCGCGACCGCCGATTCCGCCGGTACGGGTGGATCGACCAGACCGAAGGCGGTGAGCACACCGGCTGCCTTCGCATGAGTCTCCGCCACCTCGTAGTGGGGGTCGGAGTCCCGGACGAGCGTGGCGCCGGCCATGACACTGAGCCGTCCCTCAACGTCGACATCGGCAGTACGGATCAGGATGGGCGCGTCCAGCGCGGTGCCGCCGTCCTCGGTGCGGCCGAACAGGGCCGCCACCGCGCCGTAGTATCCCCGGCCGGTGGCTTCGTACCGCTGGATGAGGCGGCAGGCGTTGCGGACCGGGCTGCCGGTCACGGTCGCGGCAAACATCGAGTCTCGCAGCACCTGCCGCGGGTCGCGGCGGGTGCGACCGGCGAGCAGGTACTCGGTGTGCAGCAGGTGCGCCATCTGCTTGAGATACGGGCCGAGCACCAGACCGCCCTCGGAGCAGATGTCGCACATCATCTTCAGCTCCTCGTCGACGACCATGAAGAGCTCGTAGACCTCCTTCTCGTCAGCGAGGAATTCCAGCAGGGCAGCCTTGCGGTCGGCCACCGGTCTCGACGGACCAAGCCGGAAGGTCCCGCTGATCGGGTTCATCCGCACGCTGTCGTGCTCGACGCTGATATGGCGCTCGGGACTCGCCCCGATCAGGTAGCGGTCGCCGGTGAACACGCAGAAGGTCCAGTACGCCCCCCGCTCGCCGGTCAGCAGACGGCGAAACACCGACAGCGCCGACGCGGTTCCCCAGCCGGCCAGCCGGGCTGCGTAGCGCCTGGCGATCACGAGGTTGGCACCTTGCCCGTTGCCGATCTCGTCGCGGATGACCGCCGCCACCGCCCGCGCGTACTCCTCGTCGCTGGTCTCGAAGCCACCGCGGTCGGCGAACCGCGGCGGATCGGTAGGCAGCGCTGCGAGCAGGTCGACGAGCGGTACCTCGGACTCGAGCTCGACGGCGATACGGGTCAACGGCGTCCCGTCCTGGTGGGCGCCGAAACCGCGCTCTCGCAGCTGGGCATACGGAACTAGCACGAGCGAGTCGGCGCGGCGTCCGGGCGGCGGCGGTCCGCCCTCAAGGGGGAGGTCCGCCAGCTCGCTGAAGTCGGTCCGTGTGCCGCCGAGCAGGCGGGCGGTGTCGGCGTTCCGGCCGCGGATCAGGGCCCAGGCCGGTGCGGCCAGCACCTTGCCCAGCGCCTCCATCGCGCGCTCAGCGGCCGAGCCGGGCGAGCCACCCGAGGTCGGTGCCGAGCGTGACGAGCCGTTGGGTCGCACGGGTGAGCACGACGTAAAGGGTCCGCCAGCCGGTCTCGGCCCCTCCTCCCTCGGCGACGATCGCTGCCGGGTCGACGACGACGACGCCGTCGAACTCCAGCCCCTTGCTGTCAAGGGCGGCGAGCACGACCACCCGATCCGACAGTCGTGGCGGGTCGGCTGCCATGACCTGAGCAAGGTGAGCGCGCAACGAGACCGGAGCCACGACGGCGACGGTGCCCTCCAGATCGGTCGTCAAGGCATGCACGGCATCGCGTACCGCGCCCGCGAGGTGGGTCTCCGCGACGACCCGATGCTCGGGCGGCACGCCGCTGCGGCGTACTGCCTGCGGCAGGTCCGGATCGGGCACGGCGGCACTGATGACCTCGGCGGCGAGTTCGAAGATCTCCGCGGAGTTACGGTAGTTCGTCGACAGCCGGAATGCGTGCTGGGCCTTGTCTCCCAGCGCCTCGGCCCGGGCGGCCGCCGACTCCGCGGTCAGCGGCCACGCCGACTGCGACGGATCACCGACCACGGTCCAGCTCGCCTGGCGGCCGCGCCGACCCAGCATCCGCCACTGCATCGGGGAGAGGTCCTGCGCCTCGTCGACCAGTACGTGCGCGTACGAGTCGTCCTCCGTGGGCGTCGTCGCCCGCAACGCCAGCGCGGCCTCCTCGCGCTCGAACGAGGTGAGCTGTCGTGGCACGTCCTCGGGCTCGGCCGCCGGGAATGCATCCGGTACGTCGCCGAGCAGGTAGCGCAGCTCGTCGATCAGCGGGACGTCCTCCACCGCGGGATCGGCATGCCCTCGCCACGAGTCGCTCAGGGTGTCCACCTCCGCCGGCGAGAGGTCCGTACCGGCGTAGCCCTGAAGCCGACCGGGGTGGTGCAACCAGCCCCAGACCTGCACCGCATCCAGCGGCGGCCACCACTCGGCGAGAAATCGGCGGAACGTCGCGCTGCTCTTCAACGTGTCGACGAAGTCGTCGCGGCCACGTTCGCGGCCCCGCTCCCCCTGAACCCGCTGCCAGAGCAGCTCGACGAGCTGGCGCTCCACCTTGGGCAACGCCCGGTTGCGTTGTTGGCCGGACCCCAGCAGGGTGCGCTGCAGCCGGTGCAGGTCCCGGGGCTCGAGCACGAGGACGTCGTCGCGATAGAACCAACGGAACCGCTCCGGGGCACCGGGCGGTGCGCCGCGTACCGCCCGGTGTAGCACCCGGCGCATCCGCCCGGAACCCTTGACCACCGCGGCGTCCAACGGGTCGTGGCGAGTTGCGCTGACACCGTCGACCACCTCGCCCAGCGAGCGCAGGGTTACGCTGGCCTCACCCAGGCTGGGTAGCACCCGATCGATGTAGGACATGAAGACGCTCGACGGCCCCACCACCAGAACCCCGCCGGTTTCGAACCTGCGACGGTCGGTGTAGAGCAGGTACGCCGCCCGGTGCAGCGCCACCACGGTCTTCCCGGTGCCCGGCCCGCCGCCGATCGTGGTGACCCCTCGGCTCGGCGCCCGGATCGCCTCGTCCTGCTCCTTTTGGATGGTGGCGACCACCGAGTGCATGGAGGAGTCGCGAGCTCGGCCGAGCTCGGCCAGCAACGCCCCTTCGCCGACCACAGCCATGTCGGCTGGCGCCGCGGCGGCGTCCAGCAGGTCGTCCTCGACTCCTACCACCCGCTCGCCCTTGCACCGCAGCACCCGTCGGCGCACGACCCCGGACGGCTCATGCGCGGTGGCCTGGTAGAAGACCGCCGCCGCCGGTGCCCGCCAGTCGATGAGCATCACCTCACGCTCGGCGTCTCGCAAGCCGTTCCGACCGATGTAGCGTTCTTCGCCGTTGATGAGGTCGAGTCGCCCGAACACCAGCCCCTCGTGGGCGGCGTCCAGCGCGGCGATTCGCCGAGCGGCCTGATAGACCATGGCATCGCGCTCGACCAGTCCGCCCTCGTGGCCGAGGCGAGCCCTGCCGTGCCCCTCCGCGGCCAGCGCCTGCGCGGCTTTCGCCGCTTCCGCGAGCCGCTCGTACACGGCGTCGACGTAGCGTTGCTCGGAGCTGATCTCCCGCTCGGCGGCTGACACCTGGCTCCTTCATGCCCGGGGCGGACGCGCGAACCGGGAAGTCTATGCCACCCGAATGGCTACGAGGAGGGCCGGCAGCACAGCGGCGCTACCCCTCGTACTTCCATTGACTGAGCAGCACTTGCGACAGGCTGTGCGCCACTGGAAGTGCCGCTATCCCAGGTGAACATGGGATAGCGAGAACCGGCGCTCAGGCCCGGGGGTGGAGGAAGGCGTTCATCGCGGCCCGCGCCTCCGGCGAGGCGAACAGCCGAGCGGACAGCGCAGCGAGGTACTCGCCGGAGGTGGCGAAGCGCTCCAACAACGAGGCGTTGAGCAGCGCCTTCGTCTCGCGCAGCCCCTGAGCACTGCCTTGGCACCACGCCGCCACCACTGTCGCAACGGCGGCGTCCAGGTCGGCATCGGGAACGGCCCTTGTGATCAAGCCGATCCGCGCCGCCTCTGGTGCGTCGAAGGTCTCACCGCCGAGGAACGTCTCGCTGGCCGCCCGGGGGGTGAGGCGCGCCAGCGTGGGGAGTGAGATGACCGCCGGTGCCAGGCCCAGCCGGACCTCGGTGAACGCGAACGACACCGACCGGGCGGCGATCGCCACGTCGCAGGCGCTGACGATGCCGAGCCCCCCGGCGCGAACCGGGCCGTGGACCCGCGCCACGACGGGTTTGCTGAGGGCAAGCAGCTGGCGCTGCAGCGCCAGCATGGCCCGGGCTCCCTGCTCCATGCCGTCCCGGACGGCCTCCGTCATGTCGGCGCCGGCGCAGAACACCGGCCCCTCGGCGGCGAGGACGACAGCGCGGACGTCGGGCTCCTGGTCTGCCTCGTCGAGCCGCTCTCGAAGCTGCTCCAGCAGCGCCCGGCTCAGCGCGTTGCGCTTGGCCGGGCTGTCCAGCGTGATGGTGGCGACCGTTGTGTCGGCTCCGCGGACGATGACCTCCAGCCGTACCAGCTCCGAGGCGTAGGTCATGGTGTGATCATCGCGTACGCAGGTGGCGTCGCTGCGGCGGCTTTGGAACACCTCACCGAGGGGCTGTGTTGCAAGGCGCCATGACCACGGCCTCGACTTCGGCAGCCGCGGTCCGGTTGGGGACCGGCCAGGGACGTTGGATCCTGACCGCAGCGATCCTCGGCTCCGGGATGGCTTTCCTCGACGGCACGATCGTCAACGTCGCGATCCGGGTCATCGGCACCGACCTTGACGCGTCGTTGGCGGACCTGCAGTGGGTGCTCAACGCCTACACGTTGATGCTGGCCGCGCTGATCCTGATCGGGGGGTCGCTCGGCGACCGCCTTGGCCGGCGCCGGGTGTTCGTCGTCGGGGTGGTGTGGTTCGCGGCGGCCAGCGCAGGCTGCGCGCTGGCACCGTCACCCCAGGTGCTGATCGCCTCCCGTGCGGTCCAGGGCGTTGGCGGTGCGCTGTTGACCCCGGGAAGCCTGGCGATGATCCAGGGCGCCTTCGCGACCGACGACCGTGCCCGCGCGATAGGCATCTGGTCCGGGTTGGCCGGTGTCACGACCGCGGTCGGACCGTTCTTGGGTGGTTGGCTGATCGCTGTCGCGACCTGGCGGCTGGTGTTCTGGATCAACGTGCCGCTGGCGGTCGCGGTGGTGCTGGTCGCCGCCCGCCACGTTCCCGAGACCCGCGACCCGCAGGCGGTGCACAGTTTCGACCTGCCCGGTGCGGTTCTCGGTTGTGTGGGCCTGGCGGGGATCACCTATGCCCTGATCGGGTGGGACGCCAGCACCCGTACGTACTCCGCCGCGGGGCTCGGCCTCTTGGCGTTGGCGGCGTTCGTGCTGACCGAGCACCGGCGCCGAGCGCCGATGGTCCCTCCGGCGTTGTTCAGCTCACGGGTCTTTACGACCAGCAACGTCTTGACGTTCCTCGTGTACGGGGCGCTGGGAGCCCTGCTGTTCCTGCTCACCCTGCAGCTGCAGGTGGTTGCCGGCTACACGCCGTTGCAGGCGGGGATCTCGCTGCTTCCGGTGACCCTGTTGCTGCTCGTGCTGTCCAGTCGCTCTGGTGCACTGGCGACGCGCATCGGGCCCCGCCTGCAGATGAGTGTCGGCCCGCTGCTGTGTGCCGCCGGCGCGCTGCTGCTGTTGATGGTCGACGGCAGCGGCTCGTACTCGACCCGGGTGCTGCCCGGGGTGCTGGTGTTCGGGCTCGGCCTGGCGGCCCTGGTCGCGCCGTTGACGGCCACCGTCCTGGCGGCGGCCCCGGACCGATACGCCGGGGTGGCCAGCGGTGTCAACAACGCGGTCGCCCGGGCCGGGAGCCTGTTGGCCGTCGCAGCGCTGCCGGTGGCCGTCGGCCTGTCCGGCAACGACTACGAGAACCCGGCTGCGTTCAGCGCCGGTTTCCGGACTGCGATGGTGGTGTGCGCGGTGTTGCTGGGGCTGGGCGCCGCCGCCGGGTGGCTCGGGCTGCGCCACGCCGGCACCGCCACTTTTGGCGGGCAGCCATAGCCAGCCGCGCCCAGCGCTCGGCGTACGGCTAATCTCCCGACCTTTGGATGGTCCTGACCTGCGACTCGTCGGGAGATCGCCGGGTCGGGGCAGTGAAACGCGCAGCGGTGTCCGACCCGAGCCGGACACCGCGCCGCGATGGGGTTGCGTCAGCCCATGCTCGGCGGCATCAACACCGAGTCGATGAGATAGACGGTGGCGTTCGCGGTCTGCACGCCACCGCAGATCACCGTGGCGTTGCCGTCGACCTTCAGGTTGTCGCCAGATCCGGTGACCTTGACCGTCTCGCCCTCGACGGTCTTGTGGGTCCCGACGATCTGGTCGGGGCTCAGCTGACCGGCGATGACGTGATAGGTCAGGATCGAGGACAGCATCTTGGCGTTCTGCGGCTGGGCAAGCTGCTTCAGCGTCGAGGCCGGAATCTTCTTGAAGGCGGCATCGACGGGGGCGAAGACGGTGAACTTGCCACCGTTGAGCGTGTCCACGAGGTTGACCTTGGGGTTCACCTTGCCCGACACGGCCGCCACCAGCGTCTTGAGCAGCGGGTTGTTGCTCGCCGCCGTCGCGACCGGGTCCTGGGCCATGCCCTCGACCGAGCCAGAACCGGACGGAACGGCCTTGGCGTAGGCGGCGCAACCCGGACCGACGAGGTTCGTCCCCGCCGAGTTGGCGCCGGTGGTCCCGGCGTCGCTGCTGGAGCTGGATGACGGCTTGGTGCTGCCGCCGCTGCCGGCGGTGTTGTCGCTGTTGCTCGACCCGCACGCCGCCGCGAACATCGCCAAGGAGGCGACAGCCGCCACGGCGAGGCCCTTGGAAGAGGTCCTGCGCATTGTCTTTCCCTTCTCTGTACTTGCTTCGGTGGTACTCGTCTCCCCGATGGATCACGCCACCGTGAACTGCACGCTGTGCCATCCGGTGGCTCCGTCGGGCCGGGGTGGGACCCGTTCGGACGTCTGGGTGTTGCCGGACCTGTCGGTGGCCCGGACGGTGAGGCTGTGGGTTCCGGTCGTGGCGTCGCTCCACTGCCACGACCACTGGCGCCAGGTGTCGAGGGTGTCCTGGGCCGCCAGGTCGGCGGCCTGCCAGTCACCGTCGTCGACGCGGACCTCGACCTTGGAGATCCCGGTGTGCTGCGACCAGGCGACGCCGCCGGTGCGCACCGCGTTCTTCGGCAGCGACTGGAAGGAGCGGGGGACATCGACGCGCGAGGCAACCTTGATCGGCGCCTTGGCGGCCCACCCACGGTCGGTCCAGTACGCGCTGAAGTCCGCGAACCGGGTGACCTCGATCTCGCTCAGCCACTTGGTGGCGGATACGTAGCCGTAGAGCCCGGGAACGACCATCCGCGCCGGGAAGCCGTGCTCGAGTGGGAGCGGGTCCCCGTTCATCGCGATCGCGATCATCGCGTCGCGGCCGTCCATCACCGCCTCGACCGGCGTACCGATCGTGAAGGAATCCACGCTCACCGAGCGGAGCGCATCCGCACCGTCTTGCACGCCGGCGCGATCCAGCAGGTCCTTGAGTGGGACACCTATCCAGGTCGCGTTCCCGGCGAGGTGACCGCCGACCTCGTTGGAGACACAGGTCAGCGTGATGCGTCGCTCGATCAGGCGCTCGTTGAGCAGGTCGGAGAAGCTCAGCTCGAGCTCGTTGTCCACCATCCCGTGGATGCGCAGCGTCCAGGTGTCGGCCGGCACGTCGGGGACCTGCAGATTTGTGTCGACCCGGTAGAAGTCGGCGTTGGGTGTCAGATACGGGGTGATTCCGTTGAGATCTACCTGCGCGCCCTTGGGTACCGGTTGCGCAGGGCTGGTCGGGATGGGTACCGCGACGTCGGCCCGAGACGCGGCGGCGGCCGACCCGCCAACGAGCCGGGTGACGATCCCGCCGACCGCAGCAGTCGCTCCGGTGGCCAGCGCGGCAACAAGGAACCGGCGGCGGTCGAAACCACTGGGCAGCTCATCCCCGGGGCGCACCGCGAGCCAGCGATCGGCTTGCTGCTGGCGTCTGCGGCGCAGTGTCGTGAGCAGCCAGGCCAAGGCAGCCAGGCTGACCACGATGGCAAGGATCGAGGGCAGCACCACCAACGGCGCTGCAGCGGTGGCGGTGCGGTCGGTCGCTGCGGCAGCCAGTGCGACCAGGCCCAGCGCGGCTGTGATCGCGAGCGCGAGGCGCAGGCTTCGCAGCCCGATCAACCCCGCGGAGGCGGCCACCACCACGATGGCGAGCCCGACGCCGATAAGCAGGATCGGCTTGTCGGCTGTTCCGAAGGTGCTGACCGCGTAGTCCTTCAGCGCGGGGGGCGCGAGGTCGATGGCGCGGTTGCCGACCGAGATGAACGGTGCCGGGACACCGGTGAGCAGTCCCGCCGCTGCGCTCGACACCGTCACGCCGGCCGCGGCGGCGAGGATTCCCGACACGGCGGCGGCGACGGGCGTCGCTACTTGACGGCTGCTCACGTGCGGTGTTCGTTCCCGTACCGCCTGTGGATTGGCCAACGCCGGCGATGGCGCCTCTAGCGGGGTCGGACACTGGCGGCGACGGGCCGCTGAGCGGGTACCGGCTTCGCCGGGGCACTTCCACTGGCTGCACAACACCCCCAATGGGATGCGCGCCATTGGAAGTGTTGCTATCCCAGGTGAACATGGGATAGCAGCGACCCGCCGGGCGTGCCGTCAGCCGGCTCGCACCCGGCGCAGGAAGCTGGCGGTTCGCTCGTGATGCGGGTTGTCCAGCAGCTGGGCCGGGGGGCCTTCCTCCAGCACCTGTCCGTCGTGCAGAAACGCCAACCGGTCCGCAACGCTGCGGGCGAACGACATCTCATGGGTGGCCATCACCAGCGTCATACCGTCCGCCTTGAGCTCGGTGATCGCATCCAGCACCTCACCCACCAGCTCCGGGTCCAGCGCGGAGGTGATCTCGTCCAGCAGCAGCAACCGGGGGCGCATCGCCAACGCCCGCACCAACGCCACGCGCTGCTGCTGTCCGCCCGAGAGCTGGTCGGGGTGCGTCGCAGCCTTGTCACTCAGTCCGAACCGATGCAACAGCTGCTGCGCGTCTGCCTCGGCCTCGTGGCGGTCCAGTCCCCGCAGCCGGCGTGGGGCGAGCGTGACGTTCGCCAGCACCGGCAGGTGCGGGAAAAGGTTGTACGCCTGGAAGACCATGCCGATGTCGCGGCGCACCGCATCGGCGTCGACCCGCGGGTCGCTGATGTCGTGGCCGTCGAACTCGATCGACCCGTCATCTACGGTCTCGAGGAGGTTGATGCACCGCAGCAGCGTCGACTTGCCGGAGCCGCTGGCACCGATGAGGCCGACGACCTGATGCGCGGCGACCGCGAGGTCGACCCCGCGCAGCACCTGGTTGCTGCCGAAGTGCTTGCGCACTCCGCTCAACGCCAGCAGCGTCACCCGGACACGCCCTGCTCGCGTCGCACCGCCCGCAGCGCGAGGTAGTCGGTGAGCCGCGCCAACGGCAGCGTCAACGCGACGAAGCCGGCCGCGGCAACGACGTACGGGGTGTAGTCGAAGTCGCGGCTGGAGTCGATCTGCGCCGTTCGCAGCGCGTCGACAACGCCGATGACGGCCACCAGCGCGGTGTCTTTCTGCAGCGAGACGAAGTCGTTCAGCAGCGGTGGCATCACCCGCCGGACGGCCTGCGGCAGCACCACGTCGCGCAGGGTCTGGCGGTACGACAATCCGAGTGAGCGTCCACTGGCCCACTGGCTGGGATGGACCGAGGCGATCCCGGCGCGAAGCACCTCGGCGACGTAGCCGCCGTAGGAGAAGGTGAGAGCCACGACGCCGAGCCAGAACAGGCTGGTCGGGAGGCCACTCAGGCGCAGCGCCGGCAACCCGAACCCGACGAGCAGCACGACCAGCAGCGTCGGGGTTCCGCGAGCGATGTCGGTGTAGGCGATCGCCAGCACCTTCAGCGGTGCGAGACCCGGGACCGGAAGCACCCGGACCACCGCCACCGCCAGCGCGAGCGCGAGGATGCACACCTCCGCGACGCAGAACATCTCGATGTTGGTGACGAACGCCCGAATGATCTCCGGCGCCACGGTGCGCGCCTCCGAGGGGTCGAAGAAGGTGTCCCGCACCCGCTGCCACCCCGGCGAAGCGACGACCAGCCAGCCGAGCAGGCCGAGCACCACCACGGTGGAAGCCAGCGACACCGCGGAGCGACGGCGGGCGCGAGCGCGGCGCCAGGCCTCCCGCCGAGCCTGCTGCGGGCTCGGCGTCCAGGGCGGCTCGACGGCTGCCCGTGCCGCCGTCACTTCAGCTCGGGCACGTTCACGACGTCGGAAAGCCAGCGCTTCTGGATCGCCGCGAGCGTGCCGTCCTGCTTCAGCGCGCCCAGTGCCTTGTTGACGCAGTCGACGAGCGGGCTGTCCTTCTCGAACAACATCCCGAACTGTTCGGTGGCGCCCGTGGTCGGCTGGAACTGTCCGATGACGGTGCCCTGCGGGATCTCCACCGCGGTGATGTAGAACGCGGTAGGCAGGTCGACGACGATCCCGTCCACCTGACCGTTGAGCAGCGCCTGCTTGGCGTTGTTGGTGTCGTCGTAGACGTACGGCTGGGACGTCGGGTGGATCTCGTTGGTGATCGCGTCCAGCGAGGTGGTGCCGACCTGCGCACCGAGTTTGGCGTGGGACAGCTCGGCCAGCGTCGTGACGCTGGCGTACGGGGAGTCCTTGAGCGTGATGACGGCCTGCGCGGCCGAGTAGTAGCCGTCGGAGAACGTCACCGACTGGGCGCGTTTCGGAGTGATTGAGATCTGGTTGATGTCGAAGTCGAACTTCTTCGGTCCGGGTTGGTAGCTGGAGTTGAACGGCACGGTCACCCAGTGGACCTGAGCGTCACTGAAGCCCAGCTGGTGCGCGACGGCGTACGCGACCGCGGACTCGAAACCCCTGCCGTTGGTGGGGTCGTCGCCCCGGAACCAGGGCCCGTACGCCGGGGAGTCGGTGCCGATCGTCAGCTCGCCTGGCTGGTACAGCGGCAGGTTGTCCGTGGCGCACGCATCTGCACTCGGACTGGCACCAGAGCCAGGCGGAGCGGACGACGCGGTGGGAGTGGTGTTGTCGGCGGGGGCGCAGGCCGCCCCGACGGCGACCAGCAGCGCCGTGGCGACGAGAGCGCGGCGGCGAAGGAACTGGCGCGCAGACATGGGGGTGATCGTAGGGGGCCGAAAAGGTCGTTGCACCCGTTGGTGCGGCCCAACCTCTCGGCGCTATCAGCCGTCCAGGCGGGGCGACTTGTTCTGCAGCCGGTCGATCAGCTCCGAGGCCTGCGCCTTGGTGAGGTCGTCGGGGACCTGCTCGCCGCTCTCGCGCGCCAGCGTCTCCAGGTAGCTGCGCTGGGGGCCGGTCATCGGCTCGTCGCCGGTCGCCCACGTCGTCGTGGGCTTGGTCGCGTCTGTGGCGGGTTGGTCGCTCATGCGTTCGACCCTACGCCCCATCTCCTGGCGGAGCGGGGAGCCACCCCGCCTCGCGCGATTGAGCCGGCGGTCACACGGGTACCCAGCGCATCGTGACCTCCGTGCTTCAGTCCGCCAGGTCCACCTGGCAACGCGCCGAGTCCGCAGCCCGGCGGCATGCCGCCGCCTACGCCGCCGACGCCACCGACGATCGCCCGCTGGGCGGCTACCTCCAGACGATGTCGGCGTACGCCGGACTCGCCGGAACGGCCGCCCTGGTCTCCTGGCGGCGAGGGGTGCGGCTGCCGGCGTCGGTGCCGCCCGCGGACGTGGTGCTGATGGGCGCCGCGACCTACCAGCTCACCCGGATCATCGGCAAGGACTCGATCACCAGCCCACTGCGGGCCCGCTTCACCCGATACGTCGAACCGGCGGGGCCCGGCGAGGTGGCGGAAGCGCCGCGGGGGACCGGCGTCACGCACGCCGTGGGTGAGCTCGTCACCTGCCCGTTCTGCCTCGCCCAGTGGGTGGCGACCGGCCTCGTCTTCGGCTACCTGTGGCAGCCGCGGCCGACCCGTTGGGCGATGGGCATGCTGAGCGTGGTGGCGATGGCGAACCTCATGCAGTTCGTGCACGCCCGCCTCGACCCGGAGTGACAGAGTAGGCGCCATGCTGCGGGTGGCTGTGATCGGCTCGGGCCCGGCCGGCCTCTACGCGGCGGAGGCCCTGGCCCGCCATCCCGACACCAGCATCGACGTGCTCGACCGGTTGCCGCAGCCGTTCGGGCTGGTTCGCTACGGGGTGGCGCCGGACCATCCCAAGATCAAGTCGATCAGCGCCACCCTCCAGCAGGTGGTGGAGGACCCGGCCGTGCGGTTCCTCGGCAACGTCGGGGTGGGCACCTCGGTGACGTTGGCCGACCTGCACCGCCACTACGACGCCTTGATCTTTGCCTACGGCTCCGCGGTCGGGCGCCGGCTCGGCGTCCCGGGTGACGAGCTGCCCGGCAGCTTCGCCGCCAGCGACTTCGTGGCCTGGTACTGCGGCCATCCGGACGCTCCGATCGACGCATTCACGCTGTTGGCTCGCGGCGTGGCGGTGGTCGGGGTCGGCAACGTGGCGCTCGACGTCGTACGGATGCTGGCCAAGTCCGAGGCGGAGCTGCGCGATGTCGAGCTGCCCCACCATGTCCGGCGGGTGCTCGCCGCCAGCAGCGTCGAGGAGATCCACCTGATCGGTCGGCGGGGGCCGCTGCAGGCCAAGTTCACGACCAAGGAGCTGCGCGAGCTCGGCGAGGTCGAGAACGCCGACGTCCTCGTCGACCGCGCCGAGCTGGAGGCGGCCGCCGGCTCCGGCGACCCCGATGCCACGCCGGTTGCCCGGCGCAATCTCGAGGTGCTCAGGCAGTGGGCCGAGCGCCCGCCGCGGGGGTGCCCTCGCCGGATACACGTGCGGTTCTGGTTGCGGCCCGTCGCCGTCGAGGGTCCGGGGAGGGTACGCGCGCTACGGCTCGAGCGCACCCGCCTCGACCCTACGGACGGCAGCCTGGTGGGGACCGGGCTGACCGAGACAGCTGACGCCGAGATGGTGCTCGCCTCCGTCGGCTACCGGGGTTTGTCGATCCCGGGCCTGCCCTTCGACCCCGACCGGGGAATCGTTCCGAACCGGGACGGCCGGGTGGTGTGCGGCAGCGACGTCGTCCCCGGTGAGTACGTCGCCGGCTGGATCAAGCGCGGTCCCACCGGGATCATCGGCACCAACAAGCGGGACGCTCGCGACACCGTCCGCTGCCTGCTCGAGGACTCCCCCACGCTGCCGCGGGCCGCGATCCGGGACCCGGACGCGCTCGTCGACGAACTCGCCGCTCGGGGCCTGGAGGTCGTCACCTGGCCGGGCTGAACCGGCACAATGACGGGGTGGACGACGCGGACGCTGTCACCGCGGACCACTCCGTGGAGCAGTCCAGTCGGGCGCGCGACCACATGGCCAACGAGCGTACGTTCCTGGCGTGGCTGCGAACGGCGGCGAACATCATGATCGTTGGTCTGGTGGTGGCACGGTTCGGGGCCGGTGGGCGGGTGACCGCCCCGACGTTGGGCGCCGGCGGCCTGCTCGTGGTGGTGGGGGCCGCCGGCGTCCTCTACGGCGGCCGTCGCTACCGCGCCGTGAGCCGCGAGCTGGAGGCCGGCAGGTACGTGACCGGCAGCCAGGCCACCGGACCGCTCCGCGCCGCGCTGGTCCTCGTCGTCGCGGTGTTGGCGGCTCTGGTCCTGCTGCTCGCCGAGGGTGTGCGGTGACGACGACCGTGCCACGCCGCGCAACGCGCTTGTAGGGTCGCGCCATGCTCGCCCGTGGCCAACTGCTCCAGTGGTCGGGCTGCCGCAACGCACGAGACGTGGGTGGTCTGCCGACGCGGGACGGCGGGCGAGTACTGACGGGTGCGCTGCTGCGCACCGACTCGCTAGACCGGCTCGACGCGCAGGGTGTCAGGGCGGTCCGGGACGTCGGCCCGGTGCTGGTGCTCGACCTTCGCTGGGACCACGAGCGAGCGGCCGCCGACCATCCGCTCGGCTCTGAGCCGGCATACCGGGCGATTCCGTTCATCGACCCGGCGGCCGAAAGTCAACGTGACGGCTCGGTGGACGGGTCGCTGGCCGACCGGTACTGCCGCTACCTCGACCGCAACGGCGCCCAGATCGCCCAGCTCGTCGGGGCGATCGCTGCCGCCCCGGAGGGGCCCGTCGTCGTGCACTGCGCCTCCGGCAAGGACCGGACCGGCCTGCTGGTGGCGCTGCTGCTGCGCCTGGTCGGTGTTCCCGAAGACGTCGTCTGCGACGACTACGCCCGCAGCGAGGAGTGCCTGCAGCTCACCGGCGATGACCGGTTCAACCGCACCCGCCCCGAGACGATGGCCGCGGTGTTGGCGTACGTCGACCGGCGCTGGGGCGGTCCGGCCGGATACCTGGCCGACGCCGGTGTCAGTGAAGCCGACCTGGCAGCGATCAGGCGGCGCCTGGTGGCCGGCTAGCGAGGATCACCAGGTCGCCGTGCGAGCCGTAGCCGAGCACGGGTCTTCCGTACGGCGTGCCGTCGAAGGTCACCATCAGGTGGCTGCCGTCCGGTAGCGGGACGACCTGTGGGTGCGGGATGTTGGTCAGGTACGGCGCGTCCAGCGTCCCCCGCAGCCGCATCGCCAGGTCGTAGACCCGGTACTCGCGGCGCTTCCCGTCGCTGGCCAGCAGGCACCACTCCCCCTGGACGCGCTGCAGAATCGGCCCCTCGCACCGGGCAACCGTGGAGTCGGTGCCGACCAGCCGCAACGGGCCGTCGGGCCCGGCACCTGGGTCCGCGACGGCCAGGCCCGGGCGGAACTCGAACGGGTCCTGCGATGGGCTCTCCGCGAAGCTCAGGTACCAGCGGTCGTCGATGCGGGTCAGCCCCGGATCCCAGGCGCTGAGCTCGGTGGGCAGGGCCATCGGCTCGGTCGCGAGCAGGTGCACGCCGGCCAGCAGGTCGCTGTGGGTGCTCAGGTGGCGCACGTGGACACCGGTCCCCGGGTCGAAGTCCCCCCACGAGCTCACCACCAGGGTGCACCGGCCGTCGGCCGCCACGACGAGCTGGCCGGCGTGGTCCCCCAGCACCCGACCACCGCGGATCGCGTACAGCTGCGCGACGTGCTCGAGCCGGGTGAGGTCGGCGGGGTCGAGCGCGAAGACACCCCAGTGCGCCTGCCGGAACGATCCCATCCCGGCACAGGTCATCGTGAGGTAGAGCCGGCCGTCGCGGAAGTACGGGGATCCGTCCGGGTGCTGCACCAGGTGCGGGTCGCGGACCCCCACCATGCCGAAGCTGCCTGCCCGCACACCGGCCAGGACGGGTCCGTCGCCGCCACGTCGGGGGCCGTAGCCGTACCCGTGCGCCGCGAGCGTGCCGGGCTCGCGCAGGTCGATCAGCGCTGCCATCCGGTCGCGGCTGGTGACCAGGGGGCGCCATCCCTGGCCGGTGTCGGCCAGCCCGGTGACCTGGTTCTCGCAGAGCGTGAACGCGAAGCGGAAGGGTGGGCTGAGTGCGGCCCGGCGACGAGCCACCCGCTGCCAGCGTCCCTTCCGGCGCAACTCGACCGTGGCCTGTGAACGGCGCGGGTCGTACGCCGCGAACACCCCGTCCCCGGCGGCGGTGACGAGCCCGGCGGACACCCCGCCGGCGCCGACGTCGACGACGTCCAGCTCGACCGCCACGAACGGTGCGGGAGGAACCGCCGCCGCCCGCTGCAGCTCACCGGTCCTCCCCACGTCGGTCAGGTCCAGCTGCGTGAAGCGGGGGGCGACCAGAGCGAAGGGGCGGGACCGGTGGGCCAGGCCGAACCGCAGGTCGAAGATTGCAGCAGACTACGGCCGGTGGAGCCAGTTCCCTCGGCGGGCGCCAGGTCCGATCGCGCCGGGCTGGTCAGCTGCGTGGCGATCTTGGCGCTGACCCTTGCCCAGCTGGCTGTGCTGACGCTGGTCCCCGACCTGCCACAGGCGCAGGGCAAGGCGTTCGGAGCCCGGCTCGCGGCGTACCCGGTGCTCATGCTGGCCCTGCCGGTGATGTGGTGGCTGGCGGCCCGCCGCGGTGGGCCGCCCCCGTCGCCGCTGCCGTGGACGGCGTTTGCCCTGGTCATGGCGCCGTTCCTGGTCGACGTCACCGGAAACACGCTCGATCTCTACGACCGGGTGGTGTGGTGGGACGACGCAAACCACTTCGCAAACTGGTTCCTGCTGTGCGCCGGCATCGGCCTGCTGCTGCGGCGGGCCTCGCTGACGCCGCCCTGGGCGCTGGGAGTGGTGGTGGTCGGCGCGGGGGCGCTGCTGGCGATTCTTTGGGAACTGGCCGAGTGGTACGCCTTCATCCGCCATGGCACCGAGCTGGCCACGGCGTACCAGGACACCCTGGGCGACGAGGCGCTGGGCACGGCCGGCGGCGCGGCGGCCGCGCTGCTGGTGGCCCGGACGGGCCGGAGCCGGCCGGCGGAGCGGCGGCCGCGCTGCTGGTGGCCCGGACGGGCCGGAGCCGGCCGCCGGCGGGGTGAGCCGCCGACGCTCAGGCGGTCGGCGGCGGCTGAACCTCGCCCCGCCACGCGCCGGTCTCGGCGCCCTGCGATTCGATGAACTCCTTGAACCGCTCCAGATCGCCCTTGAGCCGACGGTTGACGACACCTAACTTGTCGCCGGCTCGCTCGACCAGGCCTTCGGGCTCGAAGTCCATCTGCAGCATGATCCGGGTCCTCGCCGGCTCGATCCGGTGGAACGTGACGACTCCGGCGTGCGAGGAGCCGTCGACGCTGCGCCAGGCGACCCGCTCGTCGGCGTGCTGCTCGGTGATCTCGGCGTCGAACTCGCGCTCGGCGCCGGCGACCTTGGTGACCCAGTGGGTCATGGTGTCGCCGACCTGGTCGATCCGCTCGACACCCTCCATGAACTGTGGGAAGGACTCGAACTGCGTCCACTGGTTGTACGCCGTGCTGACCGGGACGTCGACCTCGATCGATTCCTCGTGGGTGCTCAATGCAGTCTCCTTCTGTGTCGCTCGGGTGGGCGGCCACTGCCGCTTCAGCACGGTAACCCGGCTAGCCGAGTCGCGCAGGTCTGGCCGGTGAGGCTGACGCGAACCTCCCGACATTTCGGTGGCGCCGGCCAACGACATGCCGGGAGATTGGGCTCGATCTCGCGACGCTCGAGGCCCCGAGGCGTCGGGAGGCTCGCAGGCGGGTACGCGCGGTCAGGTGGCCGGGTGTGGAATGGGCCGCGGAGGTGAGGGTCATGATCCGCGCGACCTGGAAGGGAGCCGTGCTCGCGGAGGCGGCTCGGACGGAGCAGGTGGAGGGCAACCACTACTTCCCGCCCGACTCACTGAACCGAGACCACCTGGAGGCGAGCACCACGACGTCACTGTGCCCGTGGAAGGGTGTGGCGCATTACTACAGCGTGGTGGTCGACGACGAGACCAACCCGGACGCAGCCTGGTACTACCCCCGCCCGAGCCCCCTGGCCCGCAAGATCCGCGACCATGTGGCGTTCTGGCACGGGGTCGAGGTCGAGGGCGAACCCGAGGCATGACCGCGGGCTTCCGCGGCTTCCCACAAGCGGCCTTCGACTTCTACGCCGGGCTCGAGGCCGACAACTCGAAGACGTACTGGCACGGCCACAAGGCCACGTACGACGAGTGTGTCCGGCGCCCGTTGGAGGCGCTGCTCGCCGAGCTGCCCCAGCGGCTTCAGCCCTTCCACGTGTTCCGGCCGTACCGGGACGTGCGCTTCAGCCAGGACAAGTCGCCGTACAAGACGATCCAGGGCGCCGCAAGCGAGTCCGACGCGGGCGTCAGCCACTACGTGCACGTGTCCGGCGACGGGGTGCTGGTCGCGGCCGGGATGTACCAGCTCCAGCGCGACCAGCTCGACCGCTTCCGCCGCGCGGTCGCCGACGACCGCACCGGCCCGCAGCTCGAGGCCGTCGTCAGCGACGTCCGGGAGGCCGGCCTCACTGTCGACGCCGGTCATGACCCCCCGCTGGCCACAGCGCCTCGCGGCTACCCGAGGGACCACCCGCGCATCGAGCTGCTGCAGTGGAAGGGCTGCCTGGCGGTCACAGAGATCACGGCCGCCTCGGTGACCCGCTCGGCGAAGCTGCGAGCCCGACTGCTCGAGCTCTGGGATCGCAGCGAGCCGCTGGTCGAGTGGCTCGGCTGCAACGTCGGACCGAGCAGCGAGACTCACCGGCGTTAGCCGCCCGCTCCAGCATCGGGGTGGCGCTGAGCAGGTCCTGCTCGAGCTTTGCGTCCCGAGCGGTGCTTGCCGCCAGTCGTCGTCCAGCCGTCGTCATCAGGTGGGGCGGCGTTTCGCTGGGCGGTCACCGCGGACTTCCCGGGTCGGTGCGAGTCCTTGGACGGGCTGGTAGCCGGCAGGCTCGGAGAAGAACACGCCCTGGCCCGAGGTGTTGCCGGGGAGGCGCTGCTCGAACTCGTCGACCTCCTCGGTCGGCATGGTTCCTGTGACGCGGCAACGCGTGGTACCCACCTCGGCGATGTCAGGCGTGGCGCCGATCGCGACGAGCTTGGCGAGCACCGACGTCAGTACGTCGGCGGGGACCTCGAGCTCGAAGGAACTGAAGGGCGCGCACACCTTCGTCCCGGCTTGCCGCAGTGCGTGGCCGAACGCGGCGGTGGTCAGTCGGCGGTACTCCCCGGCAGACGGAGTCGGCGCGTGGTAGCGCCCGTGGACCAGGGTCACCCGGCAGTCGGTGACGCGCCAACCGAACAGTCCCTCGTCGACCACGGTCGAGAGTGTCTCCTCGATTGCGACGTGGAAGGAGGGAAGCAGGTAGCCGCGCTGAACGCCCATCACGTACTCGACCCCCGACCCGGCCGGGCCCGGTTGCAGGCGCAGGCCGACCGAGGCGTTCCCCATGTCCGTCTCCGCATAGGACTCGGCCGTCGCTGCCACCCGCTCGATGTGCACGGTCCGGGTGGGGCGGAACTCCGCCACGATGCCGTACTCCGCCTCGAGTCGGGCGGCGATGACCTCCTTCTGGACCTCGCCGTAGACGCTGACGGTGATCTCCTGGTCGACGCCGTCGAGTCGCGCGTCGATCAACGGGTCCTGCTCCGACAGCTGCTGCAGCGCCCGGAAGAGCGCGGTCCGTTCTGCCGGGTGTCGTGTCTTGACGACGGACTCCAGGCCCGGCGGCGGGAAGAGCCGGCCGCTGCGCGTCGGGTCCCAGCGTCCGAGCTGGTCCCCGATGGCGAGGTCGGGCACTCCGACGATCGTCGCGATGTCACCGGCCCGGGCCGGAGCTTCGATCGGGTCGGCGCCGTGCTCGAACATGCTGACGTTCTGGGCGCGCGCTCGGTGCTCCTCGATCGTGCCCGCTGGCGTGCGGTGCTGGACGGCCAGGTGATCCCTCGTCGCCAGAGTGCCGTCGTGGAGTCGTACGTACGCGACCTTGTGCCCTGTCGGACTCCGCACGATCTTGAAGACGCTTGCGTGCAGGGCCTTCTCGGCGTCACCGTCGGCGGCGGGCAGGTACGCCGCCGCGGCGTTGACGACGTCCGTGACACCGACGCCACCGAGCGCCGACCCGAACAGGACCGGGTGCATTCGTCCGCGTCGGGTCTGCTCGGCGAGTGAGGCGAGTGCCTCCTGCTCCGAGGGTGGCCGGGTGCCCTCGGCGTACTCCTGCAGCAGCTGTTCGTCGTAGTCCGAAAGCCTCTCGACCAACTCCTCCAGGAAGCCGGGGCCGGAGCGGGTTGTGACGTCGGCGGCCCGGCCGCCGAGCCCGCTCGGTTCGGTGATAGCGATTGCGTGCCCGAGGGTTGCCTGGTTGAGCGCCTCCATCGTCGAGTCGTACGCAGCCCCGACCCGGTCGATCTTGTTGGCGAAGACCAGGAACGGGATCCCGAGTCGCTCCAGGATGCGTATCAGCACTCGAGTCTGGGCTTGAACGCCTTCGACGGCCGAGACGACGAGCACAGCACCGTCGAGCACACCGAGGGCGCGCTCGACCTCGGCCACGAAGTCGGAGTGACCTGGGGTGTCGATCAGGTTGATCTTGATGTCCGCGCGGTCGACGCCCGGGACCGCGAACGAGACCACGGTGGAGCGGATGGTGATGCCCCGCCTTCGTTCGAGGTCGTCGGCGTCGGTGGTGGTGTCGCCGTGGTCGACGCGGCCGAGGTGGGTGGTGACGCCAGCCTCGAACAGGAGGTGTTCGGTCAGCGTGGTCTTACCGGCGTCGACGTGGGCGACGATTCCCAGGTTGAGGGTGGGCATGGGCTGCCTTCTGGTCGCTCGGATGAGGGAAAGCGATCTGTCCGAGCAGTTGCCGCATGTCCAAGTGCTCCTTCGTGGGTCCGGGCGCCCCGGGTCAGGACATTAGTGGTGCGCCTGGCTGCGGGGCGAGCGGTTTCCGTGCGGCAGGGGCGAATCTTGGTCGAGCGCTCTCCGCAGGCAGCGGACGCTCCGAGCAGTCGTGGGGTCGGCGCGGCCCGCCGTCGCCGCCATGACACTCCCCACCCCAGATCCCTTCTCTCAAGTGGATCCACAACCGGGACGACGTCTGCGCACGACATCTGCCCCGACGCGCACGGTGGCGCCAATGACTTCATGGTGCCACACTGGCACCATGAAGAGGATGAACCTACGAGACGTGCCCGACGACGTCTACGCCGTCCTCGTCGCTGCGGCCGAGGACAGTCGGCAGTCGCTCAGCGCGTTCGTCGTCGACCGACTCTCGGAGGTTGCCCAGGCGGTCCGCGTCGCCGACTATGTCGCTGCCTACCCGGCACCACAGGGAACCGGCGTGACGACCGACGACGCGGTCTCGGCTGTCAGGGAGGTTCGCGAGGCCTCGTGAGCCTGGCCGTCGTCGACGCTTCGGTCCTGGTCGCGTTCTATGCTGCCGACGATCCACGCCACTCTCTCGTCGCGGAGCGCCTGAGCGCTAGCGACGCACTGTTCTCGCCCGCGCACCTGGACGTCGAGGTCGTGTCGGCGCTGCGTGGCTTGGCTCAAAGCAACCCGAGACTCGAGCGGGTCGTACCCGATGCGCTCGCGCACCTGGCGGGTTTTCCGATCCGGCGCATGCCCATGCCTCCGCTTCTGGGCCGGGTCTGGGAGCTGCGCCACAACATCACCGCCTACGACGCCGCCTACGTCGCCCTGGCCGAACGGCTCGACGCGGTGCTGGTCACCTGCGACACCAGGCTCGTCAACGCGAGCGGACCTCGTTGCGCGTTCGACCAAATCCTCTGACCGGTGAGGGATCTCCCTATCCGCCGAAGAGCGCAGTTGCGCCTCGCGAGTCCTGTGCACCGAACCAGAGTGAGCCGCGGGCGACGCAGCAGCTGTTTCGGTTGGGGAGCCACCGTATCCGCCAATGAGCGGGTGGAGCGTCTCGCTGCGAATGATGACGAGCAGGCGACGCGTTCCGTGCGGGCTCACGGCTAGACAAGCGCCAGTGCCTCCGCCAACAGCGCCGCCTGCTCCTTGCGCTGGTCACTCGGCGTCACCTCGATCCAGTTGTTCGGGTCGGGTGGCCAGTCCCTCGTACCGCATTACCGGGATGACGTGGAAGTGAACATGGGGAATCGTCTGCCACGCCGCGCCTAGACGTGTCGAGTCGGGTTGACCAGAGTGAGCGAGGATTACGTAGAGGCGGTCGTCGTGATGAACGACGGGAGGTTCTCCATGAGGAGGAATGACGCCCTTGAAGTTGTCGCAGTAGCCACTCGAACGCTCGGGCACGTGGATGGATGCCAAGGATCCGCATCCGGTGATCGCCCGAGAGCCGGAGGCAGGTGCTGCCGCCAACTCCGCCGCCACGTATCAGAGTCCACGCCCGTTGGGTGGCGGTACCTGGCTTCCGGCAGGGGTGAGCTGGACGCTGGCCTACCTCTGGAGGTGCGCCATGAGCGCGCTGCTTGTCGGGTACGCCCGATGGTCCACAGATCAACAAGACCTCACCACCCAACGCGACGACCTGCTCGATCTGGGCGTCGAGGCTGAGCGGATCTACGTCGACCACGGTCTGACTGGCACCGACCGCGAGCGTCCCGGACTCCGCGAGGCACTCGCCGCCTGCCGCACCGGTGACACCCTGGTGGTGACCAAGCTCGACCACCTGGCCCGGTCCCTGCCCGACGCCCGCGCGATCGCCGACGAGCTCGCCGCGCGCCAGATCAGCCTGTGAATCCGACCTGATCCGGCTCCGCACCCGCGAGGGCATGAAGGTCGCCAAGGCCAAGGGTCGCCTGCGCGGCAAGCAGCCCAAGCTCAACCGCCGCCAAGAAGCGCGGCAACCTGTTCTGCGTGATTGACAGCAACGCTTAAAGCCGCTCCATGATCGGTGAAGTCATGCCGTTCACCGAGTAAGGTCCACGCGTCCAGCAGCGCTGAGCACGCGCAATGCGTTGAGGGTGACCATGAGGTTGGGTTTGCCCGCCTCCCCCCAGTCGATCACCTCGGTCGGCGACGAGAGCGTCGTGAAATGGCCTGCACGTCGGTGGCGTGGAGCCAGATCGCGGTACCGATGCCGGGATGAGCAACGGAAGCAAGATCGGTGCCGGGAACGATGTCTCGCAGGGCTAACGCGATCGGCGTCGTTTCGAAGACGACCGCATGGGGAGGGCCCGCCTGAGAGCGGACGACGCCAAGATACTCGCTGTGCGGGACAGTCCAGCGACCTCCCGCGCGCGGACGTCGCCTACCTTTCCTGCATCTCGACACCACCCCCCCCCCGTCACACCTGCTGCATGTCGACGAAGCGCGAGTAGTGGCCCTGGAAGGCGACCACGATGGTGTCGGTCGGGCCGGAGCGGTGCTTGGCGACGATCAGGTCTGCCTCTCCGGGACGGGTGGACTCCCGCTCGTACGCGTCCTCGCGGTGGAGCAGCACGACCACGTCGGCGTCCTGCTCGAGGCTGCCTGATTCGCGCAGGTCGCTGAGCAGCGGGCGCTTGTCCGTACGTTGCTCGGCGCCGCGGTTCAGCTGCGCGATCGCGACGATGGGCACCTCGAGCTCCTTGGCCAGCAGCTTCATCTGCCGCGAGAACTCCGAGACCTCGACCTGGCGGGACTCGACTCTGCGCCCGGAGGTCATCAGCTGCAGGTAGTCGACGACCACCAGCCGCAGGTCGTGGCGCTGCTTGAGGCGCCGGGCCTTCGCGCGTATCTCCATCATCGTCATGTTCGGGCTGTCGTCGATGAACAGCGGCGCCTCGGAAACCTCGGGCATCTTGCGCGCCAGCCGGGTCCAGTCTTCGTCGCTCATGTGGCCGTTGCGGATGTGGTTCAAGGCGATGCGGGCCTCCGCCGAGAGCAGCCGCATCGTGATCTCGGTGCGGTTCATCTCCAGTGAGAAGATCACGCTGGTCAGGCCGTTCTTGATACTGGCGGCTCGGCAGAAGTCCAGGCCCAGCGTCGACTTCCCCAGCGCTGGGCGGGCGGCGACGATCACCATCTGACCCGGGTGCAGGCCGTTGGTGAGCTCGTCCAGGTCGGCGAAGCCGGTCGGGACGCCCGCCAGCCCGCCGTCGTGGGCGCTGATCGCCTCGATCTCGTCGAGGGTCGCGGCCATGATCTCGCTCAGCGGCGCATAGTCCTCGCTGGCGCGTCTCTCCGTGACGGAGTAGACCTCGGCTTGGGCCCGGTCGACGACGTCGTCGACCTGCCCCTCGCCGGCGTGCCCGAGCTGGACGATCTTGGTGCCGGCCTCCACCAGCCGGCGGAGGATCGCCCTCTCGCGCACGATGTTGGCGTAGTACGCCGCGTTGGCCGCGATCGGGACCCCGGCGACCAGCGTGTGCAGGTAGGGAGCGCCGCCCACCTTGGCGACCTCGCCACGGCGGGTCAGCTCGGCGGCGACCGTGACGGCGTCCGCCGGCTCGCCGCGGCCGTAAAGGTCGATGATCGCGTCGTACAGCAACTCGTGGGCCGGGCGGTAGAAGTCGGTGCCCCGGACGGTCTCGACGACGTCAGCGATGGCGTCCTTTGACAACAGCATCGCTCCCAGCACGCTCTGCTCGGCAGCGTTGTCCTGCGGCGGGACGCGAGCGGCGCTCCGACCTCCCTGCCCCCCGAGGAACGCGTCGAAGTCATCGGGCGGCCCATCCGCCTGCCGTACCGCGCTGCGAACATCAGCAACGCTCACTGCCGCCTCCTGCCTGCCTGGAACCGTGAGACGACCCCAAACCGCACGCTAGCCGCGGCCTCCGACATCGTGCCCTCCGAACCGCCCGGCCGGTGGTCCGGCGGGCCGGATCACCGTAGGGACGGCGTCGGCGTGTCGGGAAGACAGAAGTCCACAGCCCTTGTGGACCATGACCCACACGCTGTGCACAACCATGGGGAAAACCGTGCACAACGTGTTCACCGGACTGTGGACGCAGCGGGGGACTCGGCTGCGAGGGGCACTCTGACCTGTGCGGATCGATGCCCGGCGCTGTGGAGGCAACAAAGTCCGGAACTCCTGCCGGGATCGGTGCCGCGCCGCCCAGCAGTCCCCGGTCAGCGGCTCGACCGCCTCTTGGCCATTACTGTAGCGGCGTGCGACAGGTGGTTCCCCGCCGCCGGCCCAGGCTCAGCGGCGACGATCGGGAGATCCTTCGGCTCGCGATACCGGCGTTCTTCGCGCTGGTCGCGGAACCGGTCTTCCTCCTGGCCGACACCGCGATCGTCGGTCACCTCGGGGCGGCGCCGCTGGCTGGGATCGCGATCGCGGGTGCGCTCATGCAGGCCGCCGTCGGACTTGCGGTCTTCCTGGCGTACGGCACCACGGCCTCGGTGGCTCGCCGACTCGGCGGCGGGGACCTGGAGGCAGCGTTGCAGGACGGCCTCAGCGGCATCTGGCTGGCCCTGCTGCTGGGAACCGTCGCCGCGGCCGTGCTCGGACTCGCGGCGCCGGGTCTCGTAAACCTGTTCGCGGCCGGACCTCAGGTGGATGCGCAGGCAATCACCTACCTGCGCTTCGCCGCCCCCGGGCTCCCCGCCATGCTGGTCGTGCTGGCCGCCACCGGCGTCCTGCGCGGCCTGCAGAACACCCGAACCCCGCTCGCGGTGGCGGTCGTCGCCAACCTGGTCAACGTCGCCCTCAACCTCGCCCTCGTCTACGGGCTGGGCCTCGGCATCGCCGGCTCCGCGCTCGGGACCACCGCCACGCAATTGGGGGCAGCCGCCGTCTTGTCGGTCGTCGTGGGCCGGGCCGGCGTCACCCTAGGCGTTCGCCTCACCCCGCAGCCGGCAGGTGTCCAGAAGGTGGCCCGCGCGGGCGTCCCGCTCGTCCTGCGCACGCTGACGCTGCGCGCCGCACTGCTTGTCGGGACGTACGTCGCGAGCACCATGTCGGCCGCGTCCACCGCCGCCCACCAGATCACGGCGACCGTCGTCACCACCGTGGCGTTCGGTCTGGACGCAGTCGCCATCGCGGCCCAGGCGATGACCGGTCGGCTGCTGGGCGCCGGTGACGTCGCCGGCGTTCGGCGCGTGACCCGCCGGATGCTCGGCTGGGGCGTGTGGACCGGCGGGCTGGCCGGTATCGCCCTGCTGGCCGTCTCGCCGTGGCTGGCGGGGGCCTTCACCGGTGACGGTGACGTCAGGGCACGCGCGGTACCGGCCCTCGTGGTCGCCGCGCTGGTGCAGCCGCTGTCCGGCGTGGTGTTCGTTCTCGACGGCGTGCTGATCGGTGCCGGTGACGGCGGCTACCTGGCTCGCGCCGGACTGGTCACCCTCGGGGTGTACGTTCCGCTGGCGCTGGCAGTGCTCGTGTCCGGCGGCGGCTTGGGCTGGCTGTGGGCCGCGTACGGGGGGTTCATCGCGGCCCGGATGGTAACGCTGCTGCTGCGGGAGCGGGGCAGCACATGGCTGGCCACCGGGCCGGCCCGGACGCGGGGCGCCACCCGATGAGCGGGGAGCCACGGGCTCAGCCGGGTGCGACCTCGAGGGTCAGGCTGGCGGCTACCTCGGGGTGCACGCGAACGGTCACGGTGTGACTGCCGACGCTCTTGATCGGCTTGCCGACCTCGATCTTGCGCTTGTCGAGGTCGGGGCCTCCCCCCGCCTTGACCGCAACGACGATGTCGTTGACCGTGACCGCACCGAACAACCGGCCACCGTCGCCCGCCCGCACCCGAAGCTGTACCGGCGTCGCCTCGAGCTGGCGCCGGATCTCCTCGGCGTGGTCGAGGTCGCGCACCTCGCGCACCACGCGCGCCTTCTTGATCGAGTCGATCTGCTTGGCGGCGCCGCGGCTCCACCGGATACCGAGACCGCGCGGCACCAAGAAGTTGCGGCCGTAACCGTCCTTTACCTCGACCACGTCTCCGGGGGCGCCGAGGTTGGCGACCTCATGGGTGAGGATCAGCTTCATCGCAGCGCCCCTCAGCGAGTCGTCGACGAGTAGGGCAGCAGCGCCACCTCGCGGGCGTTCTTGATCGCGATGGCGATCTTTCGCTGCTCCTGGACCGAGACCCCGGTCACCCGCCGCGCCCGGATCTTGCCGCGGTCGGAGATGAACTTGCGCAGCAGGGCGGTGTCCTTGTAGTCGATGTGGGTGATCTTGGCCGCCTTGAGCGGGTTCTGCTTCTTCTTCGGCTTTCGGATGACAGGTTTCGCCATTGTGGTGCTACTCCTTCGCGTGCCCGGCGGACGCCGGAGTGGTCGGGGGCCGGAAAACGGTCAAAATGGTGGCTCCTCAACCGACGTGCCACCACCACTGGCCCACGGATCGTTGGCGGGGGCCTGACCGCCACCTTCGGCGGCCGCCGGCGCCGGAGTCGCCCACGGGTCCTCCCCGCCGGGTCGGCCACCTCCACCGCCTCCGGAGAAGCCGCCGCCCGACCCGCCCGCCCGGCTGGTCTTGTTGACCTTGGCGGTGGCGTTCTTGAGGCTCGGGCCGACCTCGTCGACGTCGATCTCGAAGACCGTGCGCTTCTCACCCTCACGGGTCTCGTACGACCGGGACTTCAGCCGCCCCTGGACGATGACCCGCATGCCCTTCTGCAGCGACTCGGCGGCGTTCTCCGCCGCTTGGCGCCACACCGAGCAGCCGAGCCACAAGGTGTCACCGTCTCTCCACTCACTGGTCTGCCGGTCGAAGATGCGCGGCGTGGAGGCGAGCCGGAAGTTGGCCACGGCGGCACCAGACGGCGTGAACCGCAGCTCGGGGTCGTCGACGAGATTGCCGACGACGGTGATGACGGTTTCACCAGCCATGAGGTCTCCTGGGGTGTGTGCTCGGGTTCAGAGGTCAGTCAAGCGCAGCGAACCGACAACGGCGCCGGTTGTCCACAGCTCAGCGTCGGTCGGGTCGGATCACCTTGGTGCGCATCACCGACTCGTTGAGGCTGAGCTGCCGGTCGAGCTCCTTGACCGTGGCCGGCTCGGCGTCGAGCTCGATCACGGCGTAGATGCCCTCGGACTTCTTCCGGATCTCGTACGCCAGCCGGCGCCGACCCCACACGTCCACGCTCTCGACGCTGCCGCCGTCTTGGCGCACCAGGTTGAGGTACTGGTCGAGCGACGGGGCGACGGTGCGCTCCTCGAGGTCGGGGTCGAGGATCACCATGACTTCGTAGCGGCGCAAGGCCGCCACCTCCTTCGGACTCAGGCGGTCACGGTGTCTCCGTGACAGGAGGGCGTACGGGGCTTGCCGTACGAGGGGTGCCCGGTGAATCGAGCAGCCCCCCACTCTAGCCGAGGCGACCCGGTGCGGACCAATCCCCGGTCGGGCGGTCGCTATCCCATGTTCACCTGGTACAGCGACACTCCCAATGGGATGCGCACCGCTGGAAGTGAAGCCGCGCCGTTGGGAGTACGCCGCGGCGAGCGCTCGGTGCAGGCACCAGCGGGCCAGCTCAGCTCGGCTCGTACACCGAGACGTGCTTGGTGCTGGCGTCGTCGAACGCGCGCCGATCCCAGTCCGCATGGCGCTCGCGCAACCGCAGCCCCGCTAGCTGCGCCATCAGATCCAGCTCGCTCGGCCAGGCGTACCGAATCGCCACCGGGTGCAGGGTCGTCCCGCCCTCGTCGACGGTGAGGATCTGCGTCGTCACCCGCTGAGCCGCCTGGTCGTGCCGGGACATCTCGGCGCTGACCGACGCCTCGCTCACCCCGAGCGTCTGCAACCGCTGACCCCGGTCGAACCTGCTCAGGTCCGGCACGAAGCACTCGATGACGAAGGCACCACCCGGCTCCAGCTCGCGCGCCACCGCCGCGAAGCAGTCGACCTGGCGGCGTTGGGTCAACAGCCCGAACAGCGTGTTGGCTACGAGATACACCAGCTGGTAGGGGCCGGAGGCCCGCACCTCGGCCATGTCACCGATCGCCACCGCGATGCCCTCGCCGCCGGGCTTGGCCCTGAGCCGGTCGACCATCGCCTGTGAGGCGTCCACCCCCTCGACCCGCACGCCGCGTCGAGTCAGCGGGATCGCCACCCGACCGGTCCCGATCCCGAGTTCGAGCACCCTCCCGTCCCCCGCGAGCCCGGCCAGGAAGCCCACCGCCGCCTCCAGGTCCAGCTGCGCGTGCCGCTGCGCGTGCCGCTCGTCGTAGACCGAGGCCCATCTCTGCCCGTAGAAGTCAGGTTCGTCAAAGGTAGCCATGCCGCTCCTAATCCGTTGTCACCGCTCGCAGTACGTCGAGCCGGGCCGCCCGCCGCGCCGGCAGTACCGCGGCGAGGACACCCACCACCGCGGCGAGCAGGACGAACAGCGCCAACCGCCCGGCGGGGATGGAGAGCACCTCGATGCCCTGACCGGCCACCGCCCGCTGGAGTACGACCCCGAAGACGACGCCCATGACGACACCGAGCACCGCGCCGAGCACCGCGATCGCGATCGACTCCAGCCGCACCATCGTGCGCAGCTGTCGCCGGCTCATCCCCACGGCTCGCAGCAGCCCGACCTCGCGGGTGCGTTCGATGACCGACAGCGCCAGGGTGTTGACGATCCCCAGCACGGCGATGACGACGGCAAGCCCCAGCAGGGCGTAGATGAGGTACAGCGCCTGGTCCACCCCTTTACGCTGCTCGGCCTTGAACTGGTCCTGGTCCTTTAGCGTGACCGTCGGCAGTGGCCGCACGACCTGGTTGATCGCGTCGTAGACCGCCGCCGGGGAAGCCACCGGGTCGCGCAGGACGTAGACGTAGGAGTCCGCGGGGCGCACCTTGGCCCGGTCGAAGACGCTGATCGGGACGAGGTAGTCGCCGAGGGCGGGGCTGCTCTGGTACGTCGCGGCAACCCGGAGCCGCTGGACACCCGCCGGGAACTCGACCCGCACGGTGTCACCGACCCCCACCCCGAGCTCGTCGGCTCGCGTGCTGGACAACGCGAGCCGCTCCCCCTGCAGGTCGCCGAGCGAGCCACTGCTGGGCCTCAGGTCCAGCATGCGCAAGAACGCGGCCGGATCCGTGGCCGCGAGGAATCCGTCCTTCCCGGCGACCTTGGCCGAGGTGTAGCGAAACGGCGCCACGGCGGCGACACCGTCGATCGAGGTGATCTGCTTCGCCACGGTCGGGGAGAACGGCGCTCCGATCGCGTTGGACACGACATAGTCGGCGACCAGTGTCTGGTCGATCGTGTGGTCGATGCTGGCGTTAACCGAGGCGCCGAGCACGGACATCGTCGCCACCAGGGCGAGCCCGATCATCAGCGCCGACGCCGTCGCCGCGGTGCGCCGCGGGTTGCGCCTCGCGTTCTGTGACGCCAGCCGGCCGACGGCGCCGTACGGCCGGTAGAGCCACCCCATCACGGCGAGCACCGGGCGACCGAGCACCGGACTGAGCAGCGCGACCCCCACCAGCACCGCGAAGATCCCGGCCCCGACGACGGCCGCGCCGCGTCCGCCGCTGCCGGCGAGCCCGGCGGCCATCAGCGCCGCTCCGAGCGCCGCCAACAAGGCGCCGAGGATGCCGCGGCGCCTGATCGACGACTCCGGGAGGGCCACGTCGTCACGCAGCGCAGCGATCGGAGCGATGCGGCTGGCCCGTCTGGCCGGCAGGTACGCCGCCACCACGGTGACGACGAGGCCGACGGCGTACGCGACCACCGCGGTGCGCGGCACGAACACCAGTGCCGTGCTCGACAGGTCGATGCCGAACAACCCGAGCAGCGCGCGCAGCCCGACCGCCAGCGCGAACCCGAGCCCGAGCCCGATCGTGGACCCGACGAAGCCGACGGCAAGCGCCTCGGCCAGCACCGACCGGGTCACCTGGCGCCGCCCGGCGCCGAGAGCGCGCAGCAGCGCCAGCTCGCGGCTGCGCTGGGCCACCAGGATCGAGAAGGTGTTGACGATGAGGAACGACCCGACCACCAAGGCGATGAACGCGAAGACGAGCAGGAAGATGTTGATGAACTGCAGCGCCTGGCCGATGGCGTCCTGGTTCTGCTTCGCGACCGCGTCACCGGTGCGCGCCACCAGCCCGCTGGGAAGCAGGGCTGCCACCTGGTCGCGCAGCTGGGTCTGGCTGACACCGTCGGTGGCGGTGACCCAGATGTCGGTGTAGACGTCGCGGCCGTCGTAGAACAACCGCTGCAAGGTGGCGGTGTCGAAGACGGTGGCCGACTGCCCGCCGAGAGAGCCCTGCCCAAGCCTGGCGATGCCGACCATGGTGGCCGCTAGCCGAGGCTGCGCACCGATCGACACCAGCGGCACGGTGTCGCCGACGGAGTAGCCGGCCCGCTCGGCTGTGCCCTGGTCGAGCGCGACCTGGTCCGGTCCGCTGGGTGGGTCGCCGGCGACGATCGTCAGCGCCGGTTCACCGGTGATGGCTGGCGCGTCGTTGTAGTTGACCGCGAACGACGGCGGGCCGTTGCCACCGACCGCCTTGCCGTCCTTGTCCACGACGAAGACGTTGCCGACGGTGAGGTTGCCGTCCACCCTGGCGGCCCCTGGTGCTCCCATCAGCCTGGTCGCCAACGCGGCAGGAATCGTACGAGTGTCACCACCACCGCTCGGGTCGGCCGCGTCTCCGGCGCCCCGCACCTGCACGACGACGTCCCCGGTGGTGCCCTTGACGAGCCCGTCGAAGCTGCGACCGAGCGTGTCGGTGAAGACGAACGACCCGGCGACGAACGACACCCCGAGCACGATCGCGAAGGCGCTCATCACCAGCCGGAGCTTGCGCGCGACCAGGTTGCGCCAGGTTGCCCGCCACACGGTCAGCCGGTCCTGGGAACGGTGTGGTGGGGTCCCTGCAACCGCTTCATCTGCTCGAGCACCCGGTCGGCGGTGGGCGCCAGCAGCTCGCCGACCACCCGGCCGTCGACGAGCAGAACCACCCGGTCGGTGTACGCCGCCGCCAAGGGGTCGTGGGTGACCATCACGATCGTCTGGTCGAACTCGTCGGCGCTGCGGCGCAAGAACCCCAACACGTCCGCGCTGGCCTGGCTGTCGAGGTTGCCGGTCGGCTCGTCGGCGAAAACGATCTCCGGGCGGCTCACCAGCGCCCTGGCGCAGGCCACCCGTTGCTGCTGCCCTCCGGACATCTCGTTGGGCCGGTGAGACAGGCGGTCGCGCAGGTCGACGGTGTCGATGACGGTGTCGAACCAGTCCGGCTCGGGCTTGCGGCCGGCGATAGCCAGCGGCAGGGCGATGTTCTCCTCCGCACTCAGCGTTGGGACCAGGTTGTACGCCTGGAACACAAAGCCGATGCGGTCCCGCCGCAGGGCGGTCAGACCCTTGTCACCGAGCCCGCTCAGGCTGGTGTCGCCGACGTACACCTCACCGGAGCTCGGGCTGTCCAGCGCCGCCAGGCAGTGCATGAGCGTGGACTTGCCCGACCCGGAAGGTCCCATCACCGCGGTGAACTGCCCGGAGCAGAAGTCGATCGACACCTCGTCCAGCGCCCGGACGGCGGCCGCGCCGCTGCCGTAGACCTTGGACAGCTGCTCGGCCCGCGCCGCGACTCGTGGAGCGACCGTGGTGTCTGACATCTCGCCGAGCTCCCTCGCTTCGATCGTGAGTCACGCTAGCGGCGCCTCGTCACGTACTGGCAACGGTTTTGTGCGACGCCGGTGTCGGGTGTCCCTTCTAGGGTGGGGGCCATGGTCAAGCGCTCCAAGCCGCCCCCGATCGGCGCGCACGTCGACCAGGTGGACCCGCTGGCGCAGGCTGCGGCGCGCGGTGCCGACCTCGCGCAGTTCTTCCTCGGCGACCCGCAGGGCTGGAAGGGGCCGAAGATCGCGTACGCAGGCGGTGCCGAGGCGCTGCGTACCACGGCGGACTCCGCGGGAGTCGGGCTCTACGTCCACGCTCCGTACGTCATCAACGTCGCCACGACCAACAACCGGATCCGCATTCCCAGCCGCAAGCTGCTGCAGCAGCAGATGGACGCCGCGGCGACCATCGGCGCCCGCGGGCTGATCGTGCACGGCGGTCATGTGTCCAAGGACGAAGACCCGGGGCAGGGTTTCGACAACTGGCGCAAGTGCGTCCAGCGGCTGGATGCCAAGGTGCCGCTGCTGATCGAGAACACCGCCGGCGGCAGCAACGCGATGGCGCGCCGGCTGGACCGCATCGCCCGGTTGTGGACAGCGGTCACCGACGCCGAGGGAGGCGGCGAGGTGGGGTTCGTCCTCGACACCTGTCACGCCCATGCCGGAGGCATCCCGCTGGGTGCTGTGGTGGCCGAGGTCCGTGCGATCACGGGTCGGATCGACCTGCTGCACGTCAACGACAGCCGGGACGCCTTCGACTCCGGCGCGGACCGCCACACCAACCTCGGCTCGGGACGGATCGCCGAGTCGGACCTGATCGCGGTTGCGCGCGCTGCGCAGGCGCCGGTCGTCGTCGAGACGCCCGGTGACGGCCAGGCCGACGACATCGCCTGGCTGCGGGCCAACCTCGGCTAGCGACGGCCACGCCGCAGCACCAAGACTGCCGAGCCCCGTGGCGGCGAGGGCACGAATGCCGACCGGGGCAGCCGCAGCCCAGTGCTCGCCTGCCAACCGCTGCGCCCGTCGTACCGCTCGACGCTCCGGCGTACGACCGCCGGCTGCAGCACCAGGTCGGCGGCGTACATCCACCGGTTCCGGAGCAGGCGGCGCAGCAGCTGCGCGGTGAGCGCGTACGGCGGGTTGCTCACGACCCGAAACGGCCGGGTGGGAAGCCGCCAGCGCAGCAGGTCGGTGCTCACCAGCTGCACGCCGGCGTCGGCGGCGAAGCGCTGCCGCAACCGCTCCGAGCGGGCCGGGTGCAGCTCGACCGCGATCACGCGCGCGCCGGCCGCTCGCAGCGCCACGGTGACAGCACCGGTGCCGGCGCCGAGGTCCACGACCAGCTCAGCTGGACGGACCTGCGCCGCGACGACGACCCGCTCGGCCCACTCGGGCTGGAGGCGGTGCCAACCCCACCGGCGGGCCGGTCCCGCGGGCACGACGCGCCATCACGAACGCTGCCATGTGAGCGCACGTTAGATGGCGCAACACCGCGGTCGCAACGCGATTTCGCACCGTCCGGCTCCGACCCGGCCCGTACGAGCGAGCCGCCGCCGGGCCGTGCTTGCCATGGCGGAGTGGTACTCCCAACAGGGTGCATGCCATTGCCAGTGTCGCTATCCCAGGTGAACCTGGGATAGCTCCTCGACTCCGGTAGCCTCGCCGGTTGTGAGCGCAGCCGGTGGCGCCGTGCGCACGATAAGCGCCGACGAGCACCTGGCGTACCTGCGGTCGCTCCCGTCCGCCAGCTTCCTGCAGACGCCGGCATGGGCGAGGGTCAAGGCAGACTGGGACGCCGAGTCGGTCGGGTTCTTCGCCGGGCCCATCATGGTCGGGGCGGGCCTCGTGCTCTATCGGCGGTTGCCCCGGCTGCGCCGCTACCTGGCGTACCTGCCCGAGGGACCGGTGCTCGACTGGTCCCGCGACGACCTGGCCGAGCTGCTGGGCGGCCTGGCGACCCACCTCGGGCAGCGACGGGCGTTCGCCATCCGGCTCGGAGCACCCGTCGTGGCACGGCGGTGGCGGGCGGCCACCGTCAAGCAGGCGCTGGCTGACCCCGCGCTGCGCCGCCTGAGCGACGTGCCGGCCGACGAGTCGGTCGACGCCGGTGCCCGCGTCATGGCGGTGCTCGAGCAGCAGGGCTGGCGGCGGCCGTCGGTCGACGGCGCCGGCTTCGGCCTGGGCCAGCCGCGCTACAACTTCTGGCTGCCGCTCGCCGGGCGGAGCGAGGACGACGTGTTCGCCGGCCTGAACCAGCAGTGGCGGCGCAACATCCGGCGCGCCGAGAAGGCCGGCGTCAAGACCCGGGTGGGTGGGCGGGAGGACCTCGCGGACTTCCACGCCCTCTACCTCGAGACCGCCCGTCGCGACGGCTTCACGCCCCGGCCGCTGGCGTACTTCGAGGCGATGTACGAGGCCTTGAACGCCGAGGAGACGGACCGGCTCCGGTTGTACCTCGCCACCCACGACGGTGACCTGGTGGCGGCCACAACGATGGTCCGTGTCGGCGACCACGCGTGGTACTCGTACGGTGCCTCCACGACCGCCAAGCGCGAGGTCCGTGGCTCCAACGCCATCCAGTGGCAGATGATCCGTGACGCCATGTCCGCCGGCGCCGCCGTCTACGACCTGCGCGGGATCACCGACACGCTTGCCGAGGACGACCCGCACGTCGGACTGCTGCAGTTCAAGGTCGGAACCGGCGGAGAAGCCGTCGAGTACGCAGGAGAGTGGGATCTGCCCGTCTCACCGCTGCTCTACCGCGGCTTCGACGCCTACCTGCGGCGGCGGTGAACGGCGGTGCCCCTCACGCTCCGCGTGGACGGTGAGCGGTGGCGCCAGCACCTGCAGGCGGTAGCACGGGACTATCCCCGGGTCGTCCCCGTGGTCAAGGGCAACGGGTACGGCCTCGGCACATCCCGACTGGCCCGGAGGTCGGGCTGGCTCGGCGCCGACACCGTGGCGGTCGGCACGTACGACGAGGTGCCCGACATGCTGTCGCGGTTCACCGGCGACGTGCTCGTGATGGAACCTTGGCGGCCGTTTCTGCAGGCGCCTGACGACCGTCGCGTGATCCACACACTGGGCCGCGTCGAGGACGTTCTCGAGTTGTCGCGGCAGCGCTCCCGAGCCCGGGTGGTCCTCGAGGGCGTGACCTCGATGACCCGCCACGGGCTGACCGTGCAGGAGCTGCCGGCGGCGACGCGCGCCCTGGGGACGCTTCGGCTGGGCGGCCTCGCGCTGCACCTGCCGATGAGCGGCGACCGCTCGGGTGAGGCGGATCACTGGTGTGCGGTGCTCGAGGGCTCGCGACTCGGCACCACCACCGTCTACGTCTCGCACCTCGCCGAGGACGAGCTCACCGCTGTGGCGGGCCGCCACCCGCGGCTTCGGGTGCGGCCCCGGGTGGGTACCGCACTGTGGCTCGGGGACCGCAGCGCACTCCACCCGTGCGCCACCGTGCTCGATGTCCACGGTGTCCGGCGTGGCCAGCGGGTGGGGTACCGGCAGCGCCGGCTGCCCGGCAACGGGTGGTTGCTGGTGGTTGCCGGGGGCACCAGCCACGGCATCGGGCTGGAGTCCCCGAGCGCCGGTACGACACTTCGGAGCCGGGCCATCCCACTCGCGCGGGGCGGACTCGACGCCGCCGGGTTCGCGTTGTCCCCGTTCTCCGTCGGCGGCCGGCAGCGCTGGTTCGCCGAGCCGCCACACATGCAGGTCTCGCTGCTCTTTTTGCCCCGACACGTGGACCCGCCGAGGGTGGGCGACGAGATTCCGGTCGACGTCCGCTACACCACCACGCGCTTCGACACCGTCGCCATCACCTGACCATCCGATCCAAAATCACGGATGGTGGGGCCCAAACTCACGGATGGTGGGGCCCAAACTCACGGATGGTCGGGCGGGGCGGGGGCGGGCGGGGTCGAGCCAGGGCTGCCGGATGTCGCGGACGACGGTGCCAGCCAGCCACAGCTGTGCCGCGATGCGCACGCAGATCGCCCCGATGTAGACCTCGTCGACGCCGTTGCTGCCCCCGTTGGTGTAGCCACCGAGATGCCACCAGCTCGCGAGGAAGAAGATGATCTCGCCTGCCTGCCAGATCAGCAGGTCACGCCAGTACGGTCGGGCGAGCGCTGCGAAGCCCAGCAGCCACAAGGCGTGCTGCGGGGCATACTGCTTGTCGACCAGCACCACGGCCACGACGAGCAGCAGACCTAGCTGCGGCAGCCTCGGCGGGCGGCCTGCGGTGGTGGCGAACCAGACCAAGCCGATGACCAGCGCCGCGCCGCTGACGAACGCCAGCTGGTTGGTCAAGGTGGTGTCGAGGTGCAGCCCGAAGGCTCCGACCACCTGCCACAGCGAGCCGCTCGCGGCCGCGCTCGCGTACTGGTCAGCGAGGGCCAGCTCCGAACCGGGAGCCAGCAGCACACCGGGCAGCACCCAGGCCAACGCCAGCCAGCTCAGCAGCGCCGAGCCGAGGCACTGCCAGGCGTCCCGGCCGCGCCCCGCCCGCATCGCCAGCGCGGTGGTCGCGACGACCAGCAGGCCCGGATAGACACTGAACGCCGCACCCACTCCGATCGCGGCTCCGGCCCGCCGCGGCCATCGCGCAGACCACGCCCACAGTGCGACCGCTACGCACCCGACCCCGACGAGGTCCCAGCCGATCGTGGCGGTGAGGGCGAGCACCGGAGCACCGGCAAACAGCGCCGCATCCCACGGCCGGTTCGGCTGCGCTCTCGTCAGCGCCAGCGCACTGACGAGGGCCGCGAGCAACAACATCACCGCGACCACGCCGACGTAGACGACCGCCTCGTGCTGCACCTGCGGGTCGGTCGCCACCTTGGCGACCGGTCGGTCGTTGAGAGCCGACGTGTCCGGCCAGCCGGTCAGCCCCTGGGCCACCAAGGTCCCGGCGTACGAGAGCACCGCCGTGGGCGGCGTCTGGGTGGGCTGGGGGTAGCGGCCTTCGTCGTCGGACAGCGGCGGCACCCGCTCCGCTCCGCCCCGGTCGGCGTAGGCGTGCGGCAGGTCGCTGTAGCACAGGTTGGCGAACTGCCGGGACTGCTCCCACCAGTCGCCCTGGGCGCAGGCGTTCTTCGTCGCGAGCCCGAGCGTGAACATCGCCGCGGTGACGAGCAGCACCACGGCCACCGGCGACAGCCAGCGGTGCGGACGCGCGTGCGCGCCGAACGTGCCGCCGATCGCGTCGCTGGCCGCGGCCGCCACCGGGTCCTCGAGCGTCGGATGTGCCCAGGCCACCCGTTGCGGAGACGGCGACGGCCTATGGGCCGCCACGGCCACCGCCGCCTGAAGGTGTGGGCGTGGTCGTAGGCGGTGGGGTCGTCGTCGGCGGTGGGGTCGTCGTGGGCGGTGGCTTCGTCGTGGGCGGTGGCTTCGTCGTCGGGGGCGAGGTGGGGGAGGTGGTGGTAGGAGGTGGTGTGGTCGCCGGAGGCGCCGGTGACGTCGCCGTTGTGCTCGGTGTCGCGGTGGGCCTGTTCAGGTACGCCCGTGGTGGGAACGGGACGCAGCGCCGCCCGGCCAGGGCTCGGCTGGTGTACGCCTTCCAGGTCCGGGCCGGGTACTCCCCCCCGTAGAACGTCGGCAGGTAGCCGTTCAGCTGGTTGTTGCCGTCACCTCGGGTGTACGTCACCGCGGTGGCCAGCCGCGGGGTGTAGCCCACGAACCACGACGAAGACACGACCTCGCCGCCTCGGGCGTTCGTGCCGGTCGCGGTGCCGGTCTTGCCCGCAGCCGGGCAGCGTATCGCCGCGTTCACGCCGGTCCCCTGCAGCACGACCTGCTGCAGCGCGTAGCTCACGTCGGCGGCGATCGCGGCCGGGAACGCCTGCCGGTTCACCACCAAGTGGTCGTAGCGCGGCCCGCCATCGGGGCCGCTCACCTTCGCCACGACGAACCAGTCGGCCTGTTGACCCTTGGCCGCGATCGTGGCGTACGCGTCGGCCATGTCGACCGTGGGCACCCGCTCGTAGCCGAGGGGGGTGACGATCGCAGGCGGGTCACCCCAGCGCTTCATCACGCTGGCCGGCACGCCGGCGTCCTCGGCGGCCGAGACGATCCGCGCCGGGCCGTCCTTGAGCTGCAGGGTCAGGTCGATGAACGCGGTGTTGATCGACCTCTCGGTCGCGTACAGCAGCGAGACCGGACCGAAGGACTCACCGCCGCTGTCTCCCTGGTTCTCGATGGTGCCCCCGCCGGGCAGGGTGTACGGGGAGCTCCCGTCGACGACGTCGTCGAGGCTAAAACCCTGCCCCAGCGCGGCGATCAGCGCGAACGGTTTGAACGCGGACCCCGGTTGAGCGCCCTCCAGCGCCCAGTTGAGCTGGCTGCCCGGCCGCTTGCCGACGTAGTTGTCCCCGCCGTACATCGCCCGCAACGCGCCGGTTCCGGGTTCGACCGAGGCGAGCGCCACATGCAGCTGCTTCAGCCCGCCGGGGCGCTGCCGACGGACCGCGCGCTGGGCCGCCCGCTGGTCGTGGTAGTCGATCGTGGTCACGACCCGCAACCCCCCGCCGTTGATGTCGGCGTCGCTGAACCCGTCGCGCGCCAGCTCTGCCTGGACCAGCTTGAGGAGGTAGCCCTGTGGGCCGCCGAACCGGTCGGTCTGCGGGATCTGCGGAAAGCTGGGAAGGTGACGCGCCGCGGTGGTCGCCGTAGCGGCATCGAGCCTGCCGATGTCCACCATGCTGGCGAGCACGTAGCGGTAGCGCGCCAGCAGCGCCTGTCGCTGGGGTTTGCCCTCCGCCGGGTCGTAGCTGGCCGGTGAGTTGAGGATCGCAGCCAGCGCTGCGCCCTGCGCGATGGTGAGGTCCTGGACGTCCTCGCGGAAGTACGCCTGAGCCGCGGCCTCGATGCCGTACGCACCGCGGCCGAAGTAGATGGTGTTGAGGTATCCCTGCAAGATCTCGCTCTTGGACAGCTGCCGCTGGATCTTCAGCGAGAGAAACGCTTCTTGTACCTTCCGCGTCCACGTGCGGTCCTGGGTGAGGTAGAGCACCTTGACGTACTGCTGGGTGATTGTCGAGGCGCCTTGGGTGGTATCGGAGCTGGCGTTGTTCCACGCCGCCCGGACGATGGCCTTGAGGTCGATCCCGCTGTTGTCGTAGAAGCTCTGGTCCTCGGCGGCGATGACGGCGTCCTGCACATGTTGCGGCACCTGGGCCAGCTCGACCGGCTGGCGGTTCTGCACCTCGAACTGTCCGAGCAGATGTTTGCCGTCGGAGTAGTAGACCAGTGTCGTCTGGGTCTGGAACACCGAGTTCGGGTTGGGGATGTCGATCGCCGCATAGGCGATGAAGAACGCGGCGGCGGCGGCGGCGATCCCGAGCAGGAAGACCAGCCCGGTCCACCTGAGCACCCGCCGCAACCGGGGGTGTCGAGGTGTCTTGGCGGGTGCCCGGCGAGGCTTGGGCTCGACGGCCTGCCGATGACTCACGTCACTCCTCGGGGTTCGTGCGCCCGCTGCCCGGGGCCCTCCGGTCCTGACCAGTGTGTCAACCGGGCCGCAACCTGGCGGCACCCGCGCGCGTCGCCGGGGGCAGAATCCCGGCCGCCACGCTCACGATGTATCATCACGATACATCGGCGCATGGTCCTGATCGGCCCCGCGCCCCGACGGCGAGGGAGGGACCGCTGTGGCCCGACGCGGTCCGGCACTCGACATGGCCGTGCTCGGCCTGCTGCACGAGACCCCGATGCACGGCTACGAGCTTCGCAAGCGGGTCACCGCGCTGCTCGGCTGGAATCGGGTGCTCTCGTACGGGACGCTGTATCCCTGCCTCAAGCAGCTGCTGCGGGCGGGTCTGATCGCGGTCGACGGCTCGGCCCACGACGTGGGTGGCCTGACCGGGCGGCGGGCCAGGATCGTCTACAAGCTGACCGCGGACGGCAAGGAGCACTTCGGGGAGCTGCTGGCACAGTCGGGCCCGTCGGCCTGGGACGACGAGAACTTCGACGTCCACTTCGCGTTCTTTGCCCGGACCGACGCGCAGACCCGGGTGCGCATCCTCGAGGGCAGGCGCAGCCGCCTCGAGGACCGCCGCGAGGGTGTCCGCGCCGCCTTCGCCCGCACCCGTGAGCGGGTCGACTCCTACACCCAGGAGCTGCAGCGCCACGGGCTCGAGTCGGTGGAGCGCGAGGTGCGGTGGCTCACCGAGCTGATCGACGTCGAGCGCTCCGGCGCAGACCCCGGCCGGCGATTGCCCGGGCCGGCAGAACCGAACCCCACCACCGGCGGCACCGAGCCGAAGCGCTCGGCCGGCCGCCCGCAATCCCACGAGTGAAGGAGAGCCCTATGGCCTCGGTCCGTGTCGCCCTAGTCGGTGTCGGCAACTGCGCGACGTCGCTGATCCAAGGCGTCGAGTACTACCATGACGCCGACCCGGACACCACCGTCCCGGGGCTGATGCACGTCAAGTTCGGCGACTACCACGTCCGCGACATCGAGTTCGTGGCCGCGTTCGACGTCGACGCCAAGAAGGTGGGTTTCGACCTGGCGGAGGCCAGCCGCGCCAGCGAGAACAACACGATAAGGATCAGCGAGGTCCCCCCGACCGGGATCATCGTGCAGCGAGGGCCGACACTGGACGGCCTGGGCAAGTACTACCGCGAGACGATCGAGGAATCCGACGCGGAGCCGGTCGACGTCGTGCAGGTCCTTCGCGACACCGCTGCCGACGTTCTCGTCTCGTACCTGCCGGTCGGCAGCGAGGACGCCGACCTGTTCTACGCCCAGTGCGCCATCGATGCCGGGGTCGCGTTCGTCAACGCGCTGCCGGTGTTCATCGCATCCGATCCGCGGTGGGCGCAGAAGTTCACCGACGCCGGGGTGCCGATCGTCGGCGACGACATCAAGAGCCAGGTCGGGGCCACGATTACCCACCGTGTGCTGGCCAAGCTGTTCGAGGACAGGGGGGTCGTGCTCGACCGCACGTACCAGCTCAACGTCGGCGGGAACATGGACTTCAAGAACATGCTCGAGCGTGAGCGGCTGGAGTCCAAGAAGGTCTCGAAGACCCAGGCGGTGACCAGCAACATCCAGCACGACCTCGGGTCGCGCAACGTTCACATCGGCCCGTCGGACTACGTCGCCTGGCTCGACGACCGCAAGTGGGCGTACGTACGACTCGAAGGCCGCGCCTTCGGCGACGTACCGCTGAACCTCGAGTACAAGCTGGAGGTCTGGGACTCGCCGAACTCCGCCGGAATCATCATCGACGCGGTCCGGGCGGCCAAGATCGCCAAGGACCGCGGCATCGGCGGGCCGCTGCTGTCGGCGTCGAGCTACCTGATGAAGTCCCCGCCGGTGCAACGGCCCGACGACAAGGGGCGCGCCGACATCGAGGCGTTCATCCGGGGCGACGTCGAGCGCTGACGCGCCGGGGGGCCGTTGCCGCGCTTCCAATGGCTCGCATCCCATAGGAAGTGTCACTGAGCCGTGGGAAGTACGGGGCAGCGGGCGACTTGTTGTCGCGATGCCTGGCCGCAGCGGTCACCTCGTCTCGCCCCGCTCGCTCCACCAGCGCAGCAGCTCCTCTCCAGCCCGCTCCGGTTCGAGAGGCCCGTGCTCGATGCGCAGCTCGAGCAGGAACCGGTACGCCTCGCCCACGAGGCGCCCCGGCCCGATGCCGAGCAGCGCCATGATCGCGTTCCCGTCCAGGTCGGGACGCAACGCCGCCAGCTGCTCCTGCTTCGCGAGCCGCTCGATCCGCTCCTCGAGCGAGTCGTACGTGCGCTGCAGTCGCTCGGCCTTTCGGCGGTTGCGCGTCGTGCAGTCGGCCCTGGTGAGCACGTGCAGCCGCTGCAGGTAGGGCCCGGCGTCGCGGACGTAGCGGCGGACCGCCGAGTCGGTCCACTCCCCCGTGCCGTAGCCATGGAAGCGCAGGTGCAGCCCCACCAGGCTGGCCACCGCCTCGGTCGTGTGGGTGGAAAAGCGCAGCGCCCGCATCCGCCGGCGGGTCAGCTTGGCTCCGACCACGTCGTGGTGGTGAAACGTGACCGTACCGTCGTCGGCGAACCGGCGCGTCCTCGGTTTGCCGACGTCGTGCATCAGCGCCGCGAACCGGGTGACGAAGTCGGGCCCCCCCACCGGGAGGCGGTCCTCCAGCTCGATCACCTGGTCCAGCACGGTCAAGGTGTGCTCGTAGACGTCCTTGTGCCGGTGGTGTTCGTCCCGCTCCAGCCTCAGCGCGGGCAGCTCCGGAAGCACCTCGCCGGCCAGGCCGGTGTCGACCAGCAGCGACAGTCCCCGCCTGGGAGCCGGAGCACTGACCAGCTTGACCAGCTCGTCACCGACCCGCTCGGCTGACACGATTGCCAGACGCTGCCCCATGTCGCGCATCGCGACCACGACCTCGGGAGCCGGGACCAGGGCTAGCTGGGCGGCGAACCGCGCCGCCCGCATCATGCGCAGCGGGTCGTCGGTGAACGACCGGGTGGCGGTGCCCGGGGTCCGAAGCACGCGCCGCGCGAGATCCTCCTGACCAGCGAACGGGTCCACGAAGAGTCGCCCCGGCAGCCGCACCGCCATTGCGTTGACGGTGAAGTCGCGGCGCGCCAGGTCCCCTTCGAGGTTCTCGCCGTAGGCCACCTCAGGCTTGCGGGACCCCGCGTCGTAGGCGTCGCAACGGTACGTCGTGATCTCGATCCGATGGCCGTCCTTGCGGCATCCGATCGTGCCGTACTCGCGACCTATGTCCCAGACGGCGTCGGCCCAGCCGCGGACGATTCGCTCGGTCTCCGCCGGCCTGGCAGAAGTGGCGAAGTCCCAGTCCTCGCCCAGCCGGTCGAGCAGCGCATCGCGCACCGTTCCGCCGACCAGCGCGAGCTCCGCACCAGCGGCGGCGAAGATCTGGCCCAGCTCGTCGACGACCGGTGCAATCTCGAGCAACCGCCGCACCGCCGCCTCCTGAAGCTTCGCGAGCGGCGTCGCTGCGGAGGGCTGGCCGGACACGGGTGACCACTGTACGGGCCGGTCGACGACCCGATCCCGGTCAGGACGACCGGGGTCGCGTCGGGCAGTGAGCGACCGCCTCGCCGTTACCATGGCCCGCGTGGACAGCGTCACCGGGGAGGCCGGGTGAGCCGCGCCCGGACGTGGCCTCGCTGGTTGGCGACGCTGGCGGCGCTCGTGCTGGTGTCGCTGGTTACCAGTCCCGGTGGGGTGGCGCTGGCCGCCGACCGCGGACACGGCCCCGGCCAGAGTCGCAGCGACAACCGCCCCCGCACCGGCCTCGCGGTGAGCATCGACTCGATGTCGCCGGCGTACCTCGGTCCCGGGCAACCGGTGGACGTACGGGGGCGGATCACCAACGTCGACGATCACGAGTGGAGCGACCTGCAGGTCTACCTCGTGATGTCCCCTAGTCCGATGACCTCCCGGGAGCAACTCGACGCGGCCCTGGCCAGCCCTGCCACCGCCTACAGCGGAAACCGCATCACCGACCCCGGGTTCTATGCATCCCTCGGCAACCTGGCTCCTGGGGAGTCGGCTCGATACCGGCTCAACGTGCCGTTTGCCCGGCTCGGGTTGCTGTCGCGGGCCAGCGGGGTGTACTCGATCGGGGTCCACGTGATCGCGACCGACCAGTTCGGGGTGCGCAACTCCGCAGAAGCGACGGGCCGCGCGCGCAGCTTCATCCCGATGCTGGCGAACGACGCGGCCCCGGTCGAGTTGTCGTTGGTCTGGCCGTTTCAGGCCCAGGTGGAGCGGACCGCGAACGGCACGTACGCCAACGCCGCCGACCTGACCTCGCAGGTGAGCAGCGGCGGTCACCTGCGCCGCATGCTCGACATGGCCAAGACCGCGGGCTCGATCCCGCTGACCCTGCTCACCGACCCGGCGCTGCTGGACGCGCTGTCCCGGCTCGCCTCGGGAACGCCCGGTCCACCCACCCCGGCGGCGGGTGCTGCCACTCCCGGCCCCACCCAGAGCAGCGGTTCGGCGGCCGACGGCGGGACCGCGCAGCAACGCAGCGCCGGCCAGTTCCTCAGCGACTTCACCTCCTTGGCGCGCACCGGCGCGCTGTGGGCCCAGGAGTACGGGCGGCCGGACCTGAGCGCCCTCGCCCAACGGCCCGGTACCGGTCTGCGGAGCACGATCTCGAGCGCGACCGTCGACACCCTGGACGCGCTCGGGCTAAGTGCGCAGCGCACCTACCTACCCGGTTCGGCCCTCGATCCCGGCTCGCTGCGGCACCTCGACCCGGGATCGGTCCCGGTCCTCTCGGCCGACCAGGTCCGCGGGTGGCAGCCGGAGGACGGGCCGGTCGTCGCGGTGCGAGCCGCCAGCAAACCGGTTGACGTGGTGGTTGTCGACCGGGCCCTCACCGACGGCGGCCCAGTCCCTGGTCCAACCGATACCGTCCTGCAGGTCCGGCAGCGGCTGCTGAGCGAGGCGGCGATCTTGTCACTCGAGTCATCTGCGAGCGACGGCCCGGCGGGCCTGGTGTTCCTCGCCTCACCGTCTTGGCACCTTGATCCTGCGTGGCCGGCGGCGAACTTCTTCTCCGCCCTGAGCGCACCCTGGCTGCACGTCGTCCCGCTGGACGACCAGGTGGCGCGAGGTCCCACTGGCGCAGTGCTGCACCTCGCGCCGGCTCGTCCCGCCCCGGCAACCTTGCCGATGGCGCTGGTCACGGCAGCGCAGCGGCTGCAGCATCGCTCCCGCACGCTCACCGCCGTCATCGGCAGCGGGCCCGGACTGCCCGCGTACTACGACCAGCAGGTGGCGCTGTCGCTGTCGGAGTACTGGCGCAGCGACCCCGCCACCGCATTGTGGTTCGCCCGCGCCACGCTGGCGAGCGTGACCGAACAGCTTGGGCGCATCAGCGTCGAGGGACCCGACTTCGTGACGCTGTCCAGCAGCACCGGGCGCTTCCCGATCACGATCACCAACACCCTCGACGAACCAGTCCAGGTTGGCGTCCACATCACCGCCGACGACCCCAGCCTGCACTTCGACGACATCGGCCCGGTCAGCCTGCGCAAGGACGAGAGCACCACGTTCACGGTGCGAACCAGCGCCGGGAAGCTAGGCGTGACGGGTGTTTCCGCCCGGCTCACCGCGCCGGGCGGGCGGGTGTTCGGGAAGGCCGCCTCGTTCAGCCTGCGGACCAGCGTGGTCGGGGTCGTGGTGTGGATCGCGCTGGGGGCAGCCGCCGCGCTGGTCCTGCTCGCGATCGTCCGCCGGGTGCTGCGCCGCGACCGGGGCGGTGACACTCGGCGGGGGGCCGCTCGCGGCCGGCCCATCCGGACGGCCCCGTGACCAGTCGTGCCGCGCAGCCGGACACCCGGTCGGCGCTGCTGTCCGCCGGCGCGTTCATGGCCACCGGCACGGTGGTCTCGCGGCTGACCGGCTTCCTGCGGGCGGCGCTGGTGCTGGCGGCCCTGGGCAAGTCCCTCAACGCCGACCTGTTCACGCAGGCGAACACGGTCCCCAACTCGCTCTACATCCTTGTCGCTGGGGGCGTCTTCAACGTCGTCTTGGTTCCCCAACTGGTCCGTGCCATGGGCAACGACGCCGACGGTGGAGCCGCCTACACCGATCGGATCGTCACCCTCGGCCTGCTCGTGCTCGCCGGCGCCACGGCGGCCCTGCTGGTGTCGGTGCCGGTGCTCGCACACATCGCGTTCCCGGGCAGTCTCTTCGGCGGCGACCTGGACGCCCAGCGGCAGTCCGCGTACGCGCTGATGCGCTACTGCATGCCGCAGGTGTTCTTCTACGGCGCCTTCGTTCTCGTCGGACAGCTGCTCAACGCTCGGGAGCGGTTCGGCCCGATGATGTGGGCACCGATCGTCAACAACCTGGTGATGTCGGCGGTGCTGATCGGCTACCTCGTGGCCTACGGCGCGGAGGACGGCAGCGACGGGTTCAGCTCGTCGCAGCAGGCGGTGCTCGGCATCGGCTCGACAGTGGGGATCGCCATCCAGGCTGCGGTGCTGGTGCCGTACCTGCGTGCTGCCGGCGTCCGGCTGCGACCCCGGTTCGACTTCCGCGGCACCGGCCTGGGCCACACCCTGCGGCTCAGCATGTGGACGGTGCTGTTCGTGATCGTCAACCAGATCGCCTACTTCGCGGTCACCCGCATCGCCGTGTCCAGCACGACCGACGCAGAGCTGCACGGCGGCGAGGCGGCGGGGGCGACGGTCTACCAGAACGCGTTCTTGATCACGCAGGTGCCCCACGCGATCATCACCGTCTCCGTGGTCACCGCCACCATGCCGCTGTTGTCGCGGTTGAGTGCCGGTGGCGATCTCGCCTCGATGCGAGCCGAGATCGTCTCGACGATGCGCCTGGTGCTGAGCGTCCTCGTGCCGGTCGCGGTGGCGCTGGCCTGTCTCGCGCAACCGGTGGCGACAGTGTTGTTCTCACACGGCGCGCTCGCCGGGGATACCGAGGTGGTCGGCGAGACCATCGCGGCGTTCGCTCCCGGCCTGGTCCTGTTCAGTGTCCACTACCTGATGCTGCGCGGGTTCTACGCGAACGAGGACACGCGTACCCCCCTGCTCATCCAGACCCTGTTGGGAGCGACCAACATCGCGTGTGCGGTGGCGTTCACCGTCGTCGCTCCTCCGGGTCGCATCGCGATGCTGCTGGCGCTGGCGTACGCCGCGGCGTATCTGGTGGGCGCGGCGACGTCGGGGGCGGTGCTGTCTCGGCGCCTCGGAGGCCTGGTGGACCGGGCACTGGTCGGGTTCTTGTGGCGGCTCGGGACCGCGGCAACCGCCGGTGCGGTCGTGACCCTGGCCGGAAGCTACGGGCTCGGCGCCGCCGGTGTCGACGGCTTCCAGGCCGCGGGTGCGAGCGTGATGATCGCCCTCGCTGGAGTGGCGGGCGTGATGGCGTACCTAGCCGTGGCGAAGTTGCTCGGCCTGACCGAGATCGCGGCGATGGCCCAGGCGATCCGGCGTCGCTGACCCGTTCGAGGGGCCCGCGCGGGGCAACCTCTTAGCATGGGATGGCGTCGTAGCGGGTACGGCCGCGAGGCCCGCCCGTGCCGCTGCGCGCCCGAAAGAGCGGAAAGGAAGCTCGCAGCCGACTGTGGACAGTCACCCCCTCCAATCCGGCACCACCCTCGCCGGTCGCTACCGAATCGAAGATCTCGTCGGCGAACGGGGCGGCTCACGCACGTGGCGCGCCGTCGACGTGATCTTGAACCGCTCGGTCGGGGTCCAGGCGCTGCCGAGTGAGGACCCCCGCGCGCTCGCCTTCTTGGAGGCTGCGAGGCAGTCCACCGCTGTTCCCGACCCGCGGTTCCTCCGGGTGCTGGACGTGGTCGCGCAGGAGGCCGGCTTCGCGTACGTGGTGCGGGAATGGACTCGTGCCGTGCAGCTGGCGGTGCTGCTTCGCGAGGGCCCGCTGGGCAACCGGCGAGCCGCCATCATCGTCGCGGAGGTCGCCGACGCGATCGCCCGCGCGCACGAGGTCGGTGTCTACCACCAGGAGCTGGGCCCGGGAACGATCCTGGTCAAGGACAACGATGCGGTACGCGTCACCGGCCTCGGCACCGAGCACGTCCTCTGCCTGGCCGGCCACGTCGCCGGCCAGGGGCTCCGCGACGGTGGTGATGCGACCGGTTCGACCGGGCAGGGCAGCACGTACGCCGCCGTACTCGCCGAGCAAGCAGACGTGTCCGCGCTCGGCCGGACCCTCTACGCCTGCCTGGTTGCCCGGTGGCCGGGTGGACGCGACTTCGGCCTGCCGCCGGCGCCGACCGAGCACGCTCGGCTGCTGCGCCCACGGCAGGTGCGCGCGGGGGTGTCGCGTGACGTCGACGCGGTTTGCGACCAGATCCTGGGCCGCCCTCCCCGGCACGGTGCCGCACCGCTGCGGAGCGCCCGCGACATCGCGGCGTCGACGCGGTTGGCGGGCGAGGACGAGTCGTTGCTGGACGACAGCGCGCCGAGCCTCATCGGCGGTGCCTCGGCGACGGTCGCGTCGTCTCCGGCCGGGAGAGAGGCGAACGACGCACCCGAAGTTCCCGGGCCTCCCCCGACGGAAGGGCCCGGGGCTTCGCAAGCGACCACGCCGCCCACCGGATCCTCGCGAGCTACGAGCTCGCGACGCCCGGTGGTCGTGGCCCGGGCGCTGGTCGCGGCCGCCGTGGCGCTGCTGATCGCCGTGGCGGCGGTGCTGGCGTACTTCGTGGGCCGGCACTCCACCACCGGGTCGGCGTCATCGTCGCCGGAGTCGACCGGCCCCACCTCGCCGGCCGCCGCCGAGTCACACCCGCTTCATCCGAGGGGGATCGTCGACTTCGATCCGTTGGGAGACCTCACCGAGAATCCCGCGGAGGCTCCCAATGCGATCGACGGCAACCCAGCCACCGGCTGGACGACATCCCAGTACCAAACCGATCCTCATCTGGGCAACCTCAAGCCCGGCGTCGGACTGCTCGTCGACCTGGGTGCCGCCAAGGACATCACCGAGGTCGAGGTGGACTTCGGGGCCTCCCCGACCAACTACGAGCTCTGGGCCGCACCCCCGCGGGTCAGCCAGTTCCCCACTGCGCTGACCGAGCTGCGGCGCGTGGCGGTGCGACGGCACGCCCCTGCCACGAGTCGCACCGCGTTTCCGGCGACATCGGTGAAGACTCGTTATCTGCTGGTCTGGCTGACAAGGCTGCCCGAGGAGTCACCGGGCCTGTATCGCGGCGTCATCGACGAGATCGCGGTGCAGGGGGTCGGGTGAGGCGAGCCGCGGACGAGCTCGAGGAGGCCGACGACAAGCAGCTCGTCGCCTGGCACGTGGCGGGCGACGACACCGCGTTCGGCGTGCTGGTGCGCCGGCACCGCGACCGGCTGTGGGCGGTCGCGGTGCGGACGCTGGGCGAACCCGAGGAGGCCGCGGACGCGCTACAGGATGCCCTGCTGGCTGCGTGTCGCCGGGCCGACTCCTATCGCGGCGAGGCGGCGGTGACCACGTGGCTGCACCGGATCGTGGTCAATGCATGCCTCGACCGGTTGCGGCGACGCAAGGTCCGCCAGGCCGACACGCTTCCGGCCGACTTCGACCTCGTGGACGGCAGCGCACTGCCGGGGGACCCGGTGCTAGAGCAAGAAGACCGGCTGGACGTCCTGGCCGCGCTGCGACGACTCACCGCCGAGCAGCGAGCGGCGATAGTGCTCGTCGACATGGAGGGCTACCCGGTGGAGGAGGCGGCGCTGATCCTCGGTTGCCCGGTGGGCACCGTGAAGAGCCGCTGCGCCCGTGGCCGGGCTCGGCTGGTGCCGCTGCTGGCACACCTTCGCACCGACGCCCGGGCGCGGGAGGCGAGGCGGAACCAGAACGCGCCGCCGTCCGTCGCACCGACGTGCAACCGGGCCGCCGAAGGGCTCGCCGAAACAGCGCCGTTAGGGGGTGAGGACGATGACTGAAGCCCGGCACCATGCGGACCGCGACGTCCTCGCCGATCTCGACGCCGGCCTGCTCGACCCGGGCCGGGAGGCGCAGGTCGTCACCCACCTCGCCGGCTGCCTGACGTGCCGGTCGCTGCACGCCGACCTTGCCGAGGTGAGCCGGCTGCTGGCGGCCGCACCCTCACCGGCCCTGCCCCCCGAGGTGGCTGCCCGGCTCGACACCGCGGTGACCCGTTCGGTGGCCGAGCGAGCCACCGCGTTTGCTCCCACGACCCGCTTGTTGCCACCGGCTCGCTGGCGCCGTCGTTTGGTGCCATTGGCCGCCGCCGCCGCGGTCGTCGCGGTCATCGCCCTGGTCGCGCCGGACCGAGACCTCGGCAACAGCACCAGCGGCCCTGCCGCCGAGACGTCCGCGCCGTTCGTGGCCGGCGGCGCGGCCGGTGCGCAGCGACCAACCGATGCCCTCGGCACACCTTCGCTGTCGTCGGCTCACTTCCGCCGAGACGTCCAGCGCAAGGTGCTGCGGGGGCGAAGGGCACTGGATGTCCCTCCCCTCGCGCGGGGGGGAACCGGTCTGCCGCAGCAGCTGAGGATGTGCCCACCGGGCTTGCTGCCCAGCGATGCCGTCCGGTTGGTGGCACGGCTCGACGGGCGGCCGGTTCTCCTGGCACTCTTCGGCAACAGGACAGATGTCACCGCCCTCGCCGTATCGTGCCGTGCCGGTGGCGCCACGGTCCTGGCCCGCGCCGACCATCTACGCTGACTGCCGGCACCGGGTGACCGCGCCGAGGCGTTGGGGAATCCCCGCCGCATAGGACGTGTTCCAGACCCCGAACAAGATGCCTGAAGGAGGCTGCGTGTCCGAGCAGGGTGAGGCGGTGCGCGACGTCATCGTCATCGGCTCCGGGCCGGCTGGCTACACGGCGGCGATCTACGCCGCCCGAGCCCGGATGCAACCGCTGCTGTTCGAGGGTTCGGTAACCGCCGGAGGGGCGCTGATGACGACCACCGACGTCGAGAACTTCCCGGGCTTTCCCGAGGGCATCATGGGTCCGGCACTTATGGACGACCTGCGCGCGCAGGCCGAGCGGTTCGGGTCCGAGCTCGTGGCCGACGACGTCACAGCGGTCGATCTCACCGGAGAGACCAAGATCGTCCGCACCGCAGAGCGCGAGCACGTCGCCCGATCCGTGGTGCTCGCTATGGGGTCGCGGTACCGCAAGCTCGGCCTGCCCGATGAGGAGCGGCTGTCAGGGCACGGTGTCAGCTGGTGCGCCACCTGCGACGGGTTCTTCTTCCGCGAACAGGAGATCGCCGTCGTCGGCGGCGGCGACTCCGCCGTCGAGGAGGCCACGTTCTTGACGAGATTCGCCAAGCGGGTGACGATCGTGCACCGCCGCGACGAGCTGCGAGCCAGCAAGATCATGCAGGACCGGGCCTTCGCCAACGACCGGATCCAGTTCGCCTGGAACAGCACGGTGAGCTCGTTGCACGGAGCCGACCGGCTGACCGGTCTCACGCTCCAGGACACGATCACCGGCAGAAGCCGAGAAATGCAGGTCAGCGGCCTGTTCATCGCGATCGGTCACGATCCCCGATCGGAGCTGCTGACCGGCCAGGTCGCTCTGGACGCCGAAGGGTACGTGCTCGTGGACGCACCGTCGACGCGCACCAACGTCCCCGGCGTGTTCGCGTCCGGGGACCTGGTCGACCACACGTACCGGCAGGCGGTAACCGCCGCCGGCACCGGCTGTGCGGCTGCGCTGGACGCCGAGCGATACCTGGCCGCGCTGGACGACGTCGGTACGGCGGCGATCGCGGCGGCTCGGGTACCCGTCTGAGCCGAACCGGAATGTCGGCGGGGTCGGACATCGTTGCACCCACTGGACCCACCAAACCTCAACGCCCTTCAGGGAGCTCACCGTGGCCACCATTCCCGCCGTTACCGACGCCGACTTCGCGCAGACAGTCCTCAGCTCCGACAAGCCGGTGCTGGTCGACTTCTGGGCGCAGTGGTGCGGGCCGTGCCGCCAGGTGGGACCGATCCTGGAGGAGATCGCCGCCGAGCACGGTGAGGAGCTCACGATCGTCAAGCTCAACGTCGACGAGAACCCCCAGACGCCGGCCCAGTACCGCGTCACCGGCATCCCGACGCTGAACGTCTACAAGGGCGGGGACGTCGTCAAGTCCATCGTCGGGGCCAAGCCAAAGGCCGCGCTGCTCAACGACCTTCGCGACTTCATCGGCTGAGGCCGGCAGTTCCGACCGGGGCGCGTTCTTCGCGCGGTCCTTGGTCAACCGGGCGGGGAGTCGACAAAGCGTCTCAGCGACAAACGGCTATGTCGGGTTGTTGCTGGGTCGATCAAGCAATGAGGCGATGCGCTCCAGGTCGTCCAGCGATGCGAACTCGACCACGACCCGGCCCTTGCGCCGACCGAGGGTGACGCTGACGCGGGTGTCGAAGCGGTCGGAAAGCCGGGCCGCGAGCTCGACGAGTCGCGGCGACACCACCCGGGGCTGACCGGCTGAGCGCACGGCGCCCGCAGGTTCCCCGCCGGGGGGGTCAGCTGTGGCCGCCAACGCCTCCTCCAGCGCCCGTACCGACATCTGTTCGGCGGCCACTCGAGCGGCCCACCGCTCCTGGGCAGCCGGCTCCTCGAGGCCGACCAGGGCGCGGGCGTGGCCGGCCGAAAGGACGCCGGCCGCCAGCCGCCGCTGCACCGGAACCGAGAGCCGGAGCAGCCGCAGCGTGTTGCTGATCTGGGGGCGCGACTTGCCCACCCGGGTGGCCAGCTCCTCGTGAGTACACCCGAAGTCGTCGAGCAGCTGCTGATAGGCGGCGGCCTCCTCCAGCGGGTTCAGCTGGGCCCGGTGGATGTTCTCCAACAGGGCGTCCCGGAGCAGCTCCTCGTCGCCGGTCGCTCGCACTATCGCCGGGATCCGGGCTCGGCCGGCCCGCTGACAGGCCCGCCAGCGTCGCTCCCCCATCACCAGCTCGTAGTCCTCACCGTGCTGGCGGACCACGACCGGCTGCAGGAGCCCGACCTCGGCTATGGACTGCGCCAGCTCCGTCAGCGACTCCTCGTCGAAGACCTGCCGCGGTTGCCTCGGGTTCGGCCGGATGGCTGCGGTCGGTATCTCGGCGAAGAACGCGCCGCCAACGGCCGCGTCGGGCGGGGAGGTTGGGTCCGCGGCCGCAATCCAGTCCGCTGCCTCGGCCCGCCCGGGCCCCGCGCCGTTGGACTGCGGAGGAGCGGGGGGAATGAGCGCACCGAGTCCCCTACCGAGTCCACGGCGGGTATTCATGGAGTTCATGGCGCCTCCTGGCTGCTCGGGCCTGCCCGGAAGGCCAGCTCGCGAGCGGCTTCCCGGTACGACATCGCGCCCGGCGAGTACGGGTCGTAGGTCATGACGCTTTGGGAATAGCTCGGTGCCTCGGAGACGCGCACTGCCCGGGGGATGGCAGTGCGCAACACCCGGTCCCCGAAATGTCGACGTATCTCTTTGGCTACTTCGGCCGCTAGCCGGGTGCGTCCGTCGTACATCGTCAGCAGGATCGAGGAGATCTCCAGTCGGGGATTCAGGTGCGAACGGACCAAGTCGATGTTGCGCTGCAACTGGCCCACTCCCTCCAGCGCGTAGTACTCGCACTGGATCGGCACCAGGAGCTCCGATGCCGCGACTAGGGCGTTGAGGGTCAGCAGTCCCAAGGACGGCGGACAGTCCACGAACACGTAGTCGGGGCTGTTGACGCCGGGCCGCTCCTGAAGGTGCTCTCCAAGCGACGATCGCAACCGGGACTCCCGCCCGGTCAGCGACACCAGCTCCACCTCGGCACCGGCCAGGTCGATCGTGGCGGGAACGACGTCGAGCCCTGATACCGCCGGGCTTCGCCGTGCCAGCTGCGACAGCGGCACCCGCTCGAGGAGAGCGTCATAGCTGCCAGGAGTTCCCTCGCCATGCTCGACTCCCAACGCGGTGGAGGCGTTCCCCTGGGGGTCGAGATCCACCACAAGGACCTGCTGACCCTGTTGAGCCAGAGCGACGGCAAGGTTGACCGCCGTCGTGGTCTTCCCGACCCCTCCCTTCTGGTTGGCGACGACGACGACCCTCGTGGCGCCGGGATGCGGCAGCTCTCGCTGGCGTGCCGCGGGAAGGGGGGCGCTTCGAGACCGCGGCGATTCCCGCTGCGTGAGTCGACGAAAGAGCCCCCGATCGAAGCGGGCGCGGGTACCCGGGGCGGGGGCCGGTCCGAAACGCCGCCGGTGCACGTCCGGCTCGGTTTCGCGTGAAACCGGCTCGCCGGCCCCCGCGGTAGCCGGCGCGTCCCGGCGTGGTGGGGCCGCCTGGTCAACAGGCCAGCCGAGCCGCTGACGGTCCCCCGCCTGCCCGGGCCACCCGAGACCGGCCACGACGGCCCCAACGTTGCTCACCGAGACGCCTCCTCGGGTCCGGTGCGGGTGATCACGACGACCGTGGTACGCGGCTCCACCATGCCCTCACCGTAGGTGGCGACGGTGGTCGAAGTCGCGTTCATCGCCGGGTGCGTCGCGCCCAAAGTGGCGACTTCGGCGGCCGCAGTGCGGCCTTTGAACGCCAGCAGGGCACCACCGGGGGCGACCAGTGGCAGGCACCACGGCACCAGCCGCGCCAGCGGCGCGACCGCGCGAGCCGTGACGACGTCGAAGCTTAGGGAGCCATGGAGGTCTTCGGCGCGTGCCCTGACCACGGCCACCTGAGCCAGCTCGAGCCGGTGGACGACCTCGCGCAGGAACTGTGCCCGGCGTTCGGAGGAGTCGATCAACGTGAAATCCGCGTGGGGGCGGCACAGCGCCCAGACGACGCCGGGCAGTCCCGCCCCGGAACCGACGTCCGCGATCGACCCCGTGCGGGGAAGGGCGGGAACCACGACCGCGCAGTTGAGGATGTGCCGGTCCCACAGCCGCCGTGCCTCTCGCGGCCCGATCAGTCCCCGCTCCACCGCGGCAGTGCCGAGCAAACGCGCGTACTCGACCGCGGCGGGAAGGCGCTCACCGAAGACGGCTGCGGCGACGGCCCGGGTTTCACGTGGAACCCGGCCGGTCACGGCACCGGCGTCACGCCGACGCCAGCACGACCACCCGCCGCTGGGGCTCCTCCCCCTCCGACCGGGTGGTCAACCCGGAGGCGGCGACCGCGTCGTGCACCACCTTGCGCTCGAAGGCCGACATGGGCTCCAGCGCCTCAGACTTCCCTGACGACCTCACCCGGTCGACCGCTTCCTGCGCGCGGGCAGTCAGGCTCGCGCGCAGCTGCTGGCGGTGCCCAGCCACATCCAGCATCAGCCGGCTGCGCTCGCCGGTCTCTCGATACACCGCAAGTCGGGTGACTTCCTGCAGCGCGTCCAAGACCTCTCCCCGCGCTCCCACCAACCGGACCAGGTCGCCGCCGACGACTGAGACGGCGGCTCGGTCCCCTTCGATGTCGAGGTCGATGTCACCGTCCAGGTCGGCGATGTCGAGAAGTTCCTCCAGGAAGTCCGCGGCGACGTCCCCCTCGTGTTCTAGTCGGGTGGTCAGGTCCGCGTCTCCCGCGACGGGCGTGCCATCGGTGTTGTCGATCACGTGTCCCTCCCGAGGTCGATCGGCACGAGCGGCTCAGCCCGACGGCCGGCCGGCGTTGCGCCGATTGGGAGCTCCGCGCCGTTGTGACCGGGACTGCTTCTTCGGCTGTTGGCGTGGCCTGTCGTCAGCGGTCACGGCCGGGGCGTCCGCCGCTGCCACCGGGTCGGTAGCCACGGGTGCGCCCCTTTTTCGGTCGCGTTCCTGCTTGGCGCGGAACGCGGGCGTGCCCGGCGCGGGGTTGTTGCGGATGACGTAGAACTGCTGACACATCGTCCACAGGTTGGATGTGGTCCAGTACAACAGCACCCCGAGCGGAAAGGCGACCCCGCCGACCGCGAACACCACCGGCAGCACATACAGCAGCAGCTTCTGTTGCTGCGCGTACGGACCACTCAGCGCAGACTCCGGCATGTTCTTGCGCATCAGCTGTCGCTGCGTGGTGAACGTCGTGATGGTCATCGCGACCACCAGCGTCATCGTCAGGATCTGCACGTTCGAGGTCGTCGCGCCGAGGAACTTGTCCGCGATCTTGGCGCCGAACAGCGACGCCTCCTGGATCGACACCGCCTGGTCATGGCTGAGGATTCCCTTTTCCCGGCCGTTGGCGGCGTTGTCGATGAGCCGGAACAAGGCGATGAAGATCGGCGCCTGGAGCAGCAGCGGCAAGCAGGAGGCGAACGGGTTCGTGCCGGCCTCCTTGTAGAGCTGCATCGTCTCCTGCGCGAGACGCTCCCGGTCATGGCCGTACTTCTTCTGAAGCTCCTTGACCTTGGGCTGCAGCACCTGCATGTTCCGGCTGCTCTTGATCTGCCTCACGAACAGCGGTATCAGCGCGGCCCGGATGGTGACGGTCAAGCCGATGATGCTCAGCGCCCAAGTCCACCCCGAGTCATAGCCGAGTGAGAACACGTTGGTGAAGAACCAGTGCCAGGCCGACAGGATCGCCGAGGTCAGATAGTACAGCGGCGTCATGACCGCCGTGCCCAACGCCAGCAGAAGATCCACCAGTCACAGTCCTCGCTGCAGGGTCGCCGGAGGACCTTGCGTCGTTGTCGAGCCCGGCGGCACGGGGTCGTACCCACCGGCGGCCCATGGGTGGCACCGGCCCAGCCGGCGCGCAGCCAAGACGGTACCGCGCAATGCACCATGCCGGGTGACGGCCTCCAGCGCGTAGGCCGAACAAGTTGGATGGTAGCGGCAGACCTGCCCGTACAGCGGGGCGATCAGCGCCCGGTAGGCGCGCAGCAGGCCGACCAGGATCAACCTCATGTCGACCGCTCCTGCGCTCGTCGCAGGCAGCCTTCCAGGTCGCGTTCCAGCGTAGCGAAGTCCAGTGTCGCTGCCGGGGGCAATGCGCGAATGACGAGGGTCGCACCGGCCGGGAGCCGCCCTAGGCGAGCCCGCATGAGGTGCCGAAGCCGGCGCGTCACCTGGTTGCGCGTGACGGCGTTGCCGATTCGCCGGCTGACCGCGAAGCCGACCTTCGCCGGGGTTGGCGTGTTCGCCCTCGGCCAGTAGTGGGCCACCAGCGCTCCTGAGCGCGCCGGACGACCGTGCTGCAGCGTCGCGACATGATCACGTCGCGAGCTGAGCCGGTGCGGCGCCGGAAGCATGACGGCGTGGACTTCTAGACCGCGAGCCGACTACGGCCCTTGCGGCGTCGGCTGGACAAGACCGCGCGCCCCGCTCGGGTCCGCATCCGCAGCCGGAAGCCGTGCGTCTTGTGACGCCGCCGGTTGTTCGGCTGAAACGTACGCTTGCTCACCGATGGCTCCAGGTTGACTCGACGACCGGCCCGGGCGTCCGTTCCCGCCTCGCCGCCCTTGTGTGCAGGATAGTCGGAGCGTTGACAACCGGTTTCCCCTAGGCCCGGCAGGGATCAGGCGAAACCCTCGCGGGCTGCGGGCTGCGCCGCTTGCCAGCGAGGAAGACCCACCTGTCGGCGGCCTCGCTGTCCGGCTGTGGACAGCCGCTTGTGACACGCCCGAGATCGTTGTTAGCGTCCGGCCACGCCGCCGAGCACCGCTGCCCGTCACCACACCCGGACACGATGCGTACACAGCCTGTGGATAACGGTGTGGATCGAGCCGGGTCGTGGGACGAGGACTCGGAGGGCGGAGGGCCCGTGCCGGACAACACGAGCGTGACGATGGCGGTCGACGACCTGGACGCCGCTTGGCGCGAGCTGCTTTCGGACCTGCCTTCGAGTCAGCGGGCCTGGCTCGCTGCGTCCGCACCTGTGACGGTCCACGGAACGACCGTCATCGTCGCAGTCAAGGACGACTTCACGCGAAGTCAGCTCGAGACCCGGCTGCGACCCCAGCTGGAGGAGTCTCTCAGTCGCACGTTGGGCCGCGAGGTGCGCCTGGCCGTCACCGTCGAGCCCCAGCTGCAGGTTCCAGAGGCCGTGCTGGCGACATTCCGGGACCTCGAAGGCGACTTGTCGACAACACACGTCCGAGAGAGCATGCAGCCATCGGCGCCGTCTCACCGGCCGGCGACGGATGGGGGACGTCCGAATGCGTCATCTGGGGCGGCGCAGGCCCGGCTGAATCCCCGTTACGTCTTCGAGACGTTCGTCATCGGATCGTCGAACCGCTTCGCGCACGCTGCTGCCGTTGCCGTCTCCGAGGCCCCCGGCAAGGCGTACAACCCGTTGCTTGTCTACGGAGACTCCGGGCTCGGCAAGACCCACCTGCTCCACGCGATCGGCCACTACGTCCGTGGCCTGTACTCCGGGATCCGAGTGCGGTATGTCTCGAGCGAGGAGTTCACCAACGACTTCATCAACGCGATCCGCGATGATCGAGCGATCTCGTTCAAAGCTCGTTACCGAGAGGTCGACGTGCTGCTGATCGACGACATCCAGTTCTTGGAAGGCAAGATTCAGACCCAGGAGGAGTTCTTCCACACCTTCAACACCCTCCACAACGCGAACAAGCAGATCGTGATCACCTCCGACCGGCCACCGAAACGGCTTGCTGCGCTGGAGGACCGGTTGCGAAACCGGTTCGAGTGGGGGCTGATCACCGACGTCCAGCCGCCGGACCTCGAGACCCGCATCGCAATCTTGCGAAAGAAGGCGGCGATCGAGAGGCTCACGGCACCGCCGGACGTGCTGGAGTTCATCGCCAGCCGAATCCACACCAACATCCGCGAGCTCGAGGGCGCGCTGATACGGGCGACCGCCTTCGCCAGCCTGAACGGACAGCCGGTTGACCTGCCGCTGGCGGAGATCGTGTTGAGGGACCTCATCCCCGAGGGAGGCGAGCCCGAGATCACCTCCGCTGTCATCATCGCGCAGACCTCGGCGTACTTCGGGCTCAGCATCGAGGACCTGTGCGGGGCCAGCCGGAGCAGGGTCCTGGTTACGGCTCGTCAGATCGCCATGTACCTGTGCCGAGAGCTCACTGACATGTCCCTGCCGCGGATCGGCCAACAGTTCGGCGGCCGAGACCACACGACGGTGATGCATGCCGACCGCAAGATCCGACAGCTGATGGCCGAGCGACGCAGCGTGTTCAACCAGGTCACAGAGCTGACGAACCGGATCAAGCAGCAGGCCAGCCAGCCGTGACAGACCGAGCCGACCCCAGTCGCTCGGCTTCGCACCAGCGCTGGGTTCTGGCCAGCGGCATCGGCTGTGGACGCCGGTGTGGACATGTCAACAAGTTCCTGGGACGGGTTGGGCACGGTGCGGTTCGAGGCGGGGCCGTCGGTGCGACCCGGTGCTTCGAGCCACCGGAACCACAGCCCGGTCCACAGCCGGCCGGAACATCGTGTTGCGGTGCTGACCTCGGGTTATCGAGCCCGTCAACAGTTTCCACAGCCGTTATGACGATCACCAGAATATTGGTATCCAAATCGACTCGACAAGCAATCCCCGACAGCGACTGTGGACAAGCGCTTCGGTGGTCCGGGCCGGCTCGTCCGTCGCCGCTGCCTGGCAGGATCGGTGTCTGCGCGGCAGTGCCAAAGCTCATGCGCTGCCCACCGCTGGCAGGCTCACGGGAGGAGGGGCGGCAGTGAAGTTCCGTATCGAACGCGATGCTCTCGCCGACGCGGTGGCATGGACCGCCCGCAGCCTGCCGATTCGGCCCAGCGTCCCGGTGCTGGCAGGCGTGCTGATGGAAACCACCTCGGCGGGACTGTCGTTGTCGGGCTTCGACTACGAGACATCGGCGCAGGCGATGGTGGCTGCGGAGATTGCCGACGAAGGCCGCGGCCTGGTGTCGGGCCGGCTGCTCGCCGACATCTGCCGGAGCCTGCCGCCCGCGACGGTTGAGGTCACCCAGGACGGAACGAGGATCTCCGTCGTGTGCGGGACCGCCCGCTTCAGACTGCAGACGATGCCCGTGGAGGACTACCCCACGCTTCCTGAAATGCCGACCACCGCTGGGACCGTCGGGGCAGAGGAGTTTGCCGCAGCGGTCAACCAAGCGGTGTCCGCTGCCGGTCGCGACGACATGTTGCCGCTGATGACCGGCGTTCGGGTGGAGATCTCGGGCGCCACCATGTCCCTGCTGGCGACCGACCGTTTCCGCGCGAGCCTGCGTGAGCTGGGTTGGAGTCCCGAGCGCAGTGATGCCGCGGTCCACGCACTGGTCCCAGCGAAGGTCCTCGCGGATACCGCCAAAGCTCTCGCGTCCGGCAGCGAGGTGAGCATCGCGCTCGCCGCCGGCGGCACCGGTGATGGGTTGATCGGGTTCGAGGGGCTGACGGGTTCGGGGCGCCGGCGGACCACCACCAGGCTGCTGGAGGGCCAGTTCCCGCAGGTCCGGAAGCTGTTCTCGACGGAGTCGACGACGGTGGCCTGGCTCGACGCCGCGGCTTTCGCCGATGCCGTCAAACGTGTCGCCCTGGTAGCCGAGCGGAACACGCCGGTGCGGCTGAGCTTCGGTGCGGGCCGGGTGTTGCTGGAGGCCGGAAGTGGGGACGAGGCCCAGGCCTCGGAGTCGGTGGAGTCACGCATCGAGGGGCCAGACATTGCGATCGGCTTCAACCCGCAGTACCTGCTCGACGGCCTGGGCGTGATGTCCGCCCCGGTCGTGCACATTTCGTTCACCGACGGCAAACGCCCCGCCGCGCTCGCCGGTGCGCAGCACAGTGGAGACGACCCGCAGGCACACTTCCGCTACCTGCTCATGCCGGTGCGCATGCAGGGGTGACACCCGATCACCGTGGACACAACCAGCCGCTCGAAGGAGACGTGACATGCACATCGGTCTGGTCGGCCTGGGCAAGATGGGCAACAACATGCGGGAGCGGCTACGCCGCGACGGGCACACCGTCATCGGTTTCGACCGCAACCGCGAGCTCAGCGACTCGGACTCGCTAAAGCACATGGTCGACGAACTTCCCGCGCCCAAGGTCGTGTGGGTGATGGTCCCGGCCGGGGGGCCCACCGCCGAGACGGTCTCGGCTCTCGCCGAGCTGCTCGGGCAGGGAGACGTGGTGGTCGACGGCGGCAATTCGCGCTGGACCGACGACCGGCTTCATGCCGAGCAGCTTGCGCAGCGAGGCATCGGATTCGTCGACTGCGGCGTCAGCGGCGGTGTGTGGGGCTTGGAGAACGGGTATGCCCTGATGAGTGGGGGTGAGCCGGCGGACATCGCCAAGGTGCAACCCGCCTTCGACTCGCTGAAGCCGGACGGGGACGACGGCTATGTCCACGCCGGCAAGGTCGGAGCGGGACACTTCGCCAAGATGGTGCACAACGGCATCGAGTACGCGATCATGCAGGCCTACGGTGAGGGCTTCGAGCTGCTGGAGAAGGTCGACGTCGTCCACAACGTGACCGAGGTCTTCGCATCGTGGCGGTCCGGAACGGTGATCCGGTCGTGGTTGCTCGATCTGCTCGTCGCCGCGTTGCAGGAAGACCCCGACCTGGAAGGCATCGCGGGTTATGCCGAGGACTCCGGAGAGGGACGCTGGACCGTCGAAGCGGCCATCGACCACGCCGTGCCGCTCAACGCGATCGCGAACTCCCTGTTCGCCCGGTTCTCCTCCCGGCAGGAGAAGTCGTACTCGATGAAGGCCGTGGCGGCCATGCGTAACCAGTTCGGTGGCCACGCGGTCAAGGCGGGCCCACCGCCTGGTGATGCCGGCGACGGAGCCTGAGTTCGGGTGCACGTCTCGACCCTGGCCCTGCACGACTTCCGGTCCTACAAGGCGATGGAGGTTGCCCTCGAGCCAGGGGTGAGCGTGTTCGTCGGGCCGAACGGCCAGGGCAAGACCAACCTGGTGGAGGCGATCGATTACCTTGCCACGTTGGCCTCACATCGCGTGGCCACCGACGCTCCGCTGGTGCGGGCCGGTGCCGCTCAGGCAGTCATTCGGGCGGTCCTGGTTCGGGCCGGGAGGGCGGCGACGCTGGAGGTCGAGATCAACCCGGGTGGCAGCAACCGGGCCAGGGTCAACCGGGCGGGGTTGCCGCGCCCTCGTGAGCTGCTCGGCCTGCTGCGGGTCGTGGTCTTCGCGCCGGAGGACCTGGCCCTGGTCAAGGGCGATCCGAGCGAACGTCGTCGCTTCCTGGACACCCTGCTGAGCATGCGAGCCCCGCGCCTCGGCGGGGTCCGTGCCGACTACGACCGGGTGCTGAGGCAACGCAACTCACTCCTCAAGACGGCAGCGTCGGCACGCCGCTACGGTGGTGGCGCCGGCCAGCTCGAGACCCTCGAGACCTGGGACGAACACCTCGCTCGGACCGGAGCGGAGCTGATGAGCCACCGGTCGCGGCTCGTAGCCGAGCTGCAAGCGCACGTCGCTTCGGCGTACGCCCAGATCTCGTCCGGGACACCGGTCGAGCGAACTGTTGCTGGACTGTCCTACCGCCCCTCCTTCCAGCTGCCGGACGACAATCTGGAACCGGGTGACATCGCGGCCGCCTTGCTGGCGGAGGTCAACCTGCGCCGAGCCGAGGAGATCGCACGGGGCGTCACCTTGGTGGGACCGCATCGCGACGAGCTCGAGCTCAGCGTCGGCGAGCTCCCGGCGCGCGGATATGCCAGCCACGGTGAGTCCTGGTCGTTCGCACTCGCACTGCGACTCGGAGCGTACGATCTGCTCAGAGCGTCCGGCGACGATCCCATCCTGATATTGGACGACGTCTTCGCGGAGCTGGACCCCGACCGTCGCCACCAGCTCGCGAACCTCGTGCAACCGGCCGAGCAGCTGCTCGTCACCGCGGCCGTCGCCGACGACGTTCCGCAAGCCGTGGCGGGCGCCCGCTTCGAGGTCATGGATGGTGTGGTCTCCCGTGCCCGGTGACCAAGACGCTGCTCCAGGATCGGAGGACCGGCCCAGTGGGCTGGAACTGGCTCGCAGCATCGCCCGGGCATATCGCCAGGTGGGTGGGTCGGTCCGCTCGGGGACGCGCGCGTCGCCTCGGCGGGGTCGCCGAGGACCGGCTGACCAGACGTCCGGGTCCGGCCCGGACGACCGGGACCCGCAGCCGTTGCGGTCGACCATCGATCGGCTGGTGGCCCAGCACGGGTGGTCGGAGGACGTGGCCGTCCACGGAGTCTTCGGCCGCTGGGAGTCCGTCGTAGGCGTGGAGGTCGCGCAACACTGTCACCCAAGACGGTACGCCGCGGGGGAGCTGGTGGTCGAGGCGGATTCGACCGCATGGGCGACCCAGATGCGGTGGCTCGCCGAGACGGTCGTACGCCGCCTCGATGCCGAGCTCGGAGAATCCTTGGTGCACTCGATCAAGGTCACCGGACCACAGCCGCCGTCGTGGCGACGGGGCCGGCGAAGCGTACGCGGCCGGGGGCCTCGCGACACCTACGGGTGAGGCCCGAGGAATCGCTGCAGGGCACGGCGATCCGCGGCGCCCTTAGGGGGACCTTGGCGAGACCGTGCGGGGGCCCGCAGGCGCCAATTGCGCGCCAGTCAGCGCCGCCCATGAGCGCTCGTCTAGCTGTGGATGAGCCGCTGTGGCGCCTACCCGCGCTACACTGCGAAGGTACCGGGATCGTTCCGTCCGACTGCCACCACACCTTGGAATCTGTTAGACGAGACGGTCCCGAAACGTGTCCGGCGGCGGTGCCGCCGGCCCGTGTGGTCCGCTGGGCCGCACCCGGCATCTGGAGGCCCGACCGCGTGACGTCCCCCGGCACGGAACCAGACGCTGCCTACGACGCCAGCACCATCCAGGTCCTCGAGGGACTCGATGCGGTGCGCAAGAGGCCGGGGATGTACATCGGGTCGACCGGTGAGCGAGGCCTCCACCATCTCGTCACCGAGGTGGTGGACAACTCCGTCGACGAGGCACTCGCCGGCCACTGCAGCCGGATCGAGGTGACGTTGCTGCCCGACGGCGCAGTTCGCGTCGTCGACGACGGCCGCGGTATTCCGACCGATGTCCACCAGGCGGAGGGCATCCCGGCGGTCACGGTGGCGCTGACCGTGCTGCACGCCGGCGGCAAGTTCGGCGGCGGGGGCTACAAGGTCTCCGGTGGCTTGCACGGGGTCGGCGTGTCGGTGGTCAATGCGCTCAGCTCTCGGTTGCAGGTCGACGTCCGCAACCGTGGTTATCACTGGCGGCAGACGTTCAGCTACGGTGAGCCCGACGGCCCGCTCGAGCAGCTGGAGCCGACGCCGCTCACCGGGACCACCGTCACGTTCTGGGCCAGCCCGGAGATCTTCGAGACCACCCACTACTCGTTCGAGACCCTGGCCTCCCGGTTCCGCGAGATGGCTTTCCTTAACAAGGGCCTGGAGATCATCGTCCGCGACGACCGACCGGGCGCCGACGAGATCGCCGAGGCCGTAGCCGACGCGACCATCGCCCCCACCGTCGACGGCGCCGCCGACGGAGTCAAGCCGGATACCGCCGGTGGGATGGAGCGCCGCTTCTGCTACGACGGCGGCCTAGTCGACTACGTGACTCACCTCAACCGGGCCAAGGACGCAGCCCATCGCAGCATCATCAACTTCGAGGCCGAAAACGCCACCGCCACGTTGAGCCTGGAGATGGCGATGCAGTGGAACACCGGTTTCACCGAGTCGGTCCACACCTTCGCCAACACCATCAACACTCACGAAGGCGGCGCCCATGAGGAGGGCTTCCGGGCCGCGCTCACCGGCCTGGTCAACGGCTGGGGCGAACGCTGGGGCCTGATCAAGAAGCCCGAGGACAAGGTTTCCGGCGACGACGTGCGGGAGGGGCTGACGGCGATCTTGTCGGTGAAGCTCGCCGAGCCGCAGTTCGAGGGCCAGACCAAGACCAGGCTGGGCAACACCGAGGCCAAGTCGTTCGTGCAGAAGGTCGTCAACGACCGGCTGGGGACCTGGCTCGAGCAGAACCCCGGGGAGGGCCGAGACATCGTCCGCAAGGCGATGGCCGCTGCGTCGGCGCGGATAGCCGCGCGCAAGGCCCGCGACCTCGCCCGCAACCGCAAGGGTCTGCTCGGGGGCGGTGGGCTGCCGGGCAAGCTGAGCGACTGTCAGTCGACGAATCCCGAGGAGTGCGAGGTCTTCGTCGTCGAAGGGGACTCCGCAGGAGGCTCGGCCAAGGGTGGTCGCGACCCGAGGATCCAGGCGATACTCCCGATCCGCGGCAAGATCCTCAACGTCGAGAAGGCCCGCATCGATCGGGTGCTGTCCAACACCGAGGTGCAGGCGATCGTGTCCGCGCTCGGCACCGGCATCCAGGAGGACTTCGACCTCGACAAGCTGCGCTACCACAAGATCGTGTTGATGGCCGACGCCGACGTTGACGGCCAGCACATCCGGACGCTGTTGCTGACGTTGCTTTTTCGCTTCATGCGTCCGCTGATCGAGGCGGGGTTCGTCTACCTGGCGCAGCCCCCGCTGTACCGGGTGAAGTGGAACAAGCCGCACGAGCATGAGTTCGCGTACTCCGACCGGGAACGCGACGGGCTGATCGCGACCGGCCAGCAGGCCGGCAAGAAGCTACCCAAGGACAGCGCGATACAGCGCTACAAGGGGCTCGGGGAGATGAACGCCAACGAGCTGTGGGAGACGACCATGGATCCCGAGAACCGGGTCCTGCTGCAGGTCTCGTTGGACGACGCAGCCCACGCCGACGAGCTGTTCGCGGTGCTGATGGGCGAGGACGTCGAACAGCGCCGCTCGTTCATCCAGCGCAACGCCAAGGACGTCCGCTTCCTCGACATCTAAGGGATCCAGGTTGAGCGACACCCCACCAGAGAGGTCGGCCGGGCGCGTCGAGCCGGTCGAGCTGCAGGAGGAGATGCGGCGCTCCTACCTCGACTACGCGATGAGCGTGATCGTGGGCCGGGCGCTGCCAGACGTGCGCGACGGGCTCAAGCCGGTCCACCGCCGGGTGCTGTACGCGATGTACGACGGGGGCTACCGGCCCGACCGGGGCTTCTCCAAGTGCAGCCGCATCGTCGGCGACGTCATGGGCCAGTACCACCCGCACGGCGACACCGCCATCTACGACACCTTGGTCCGCCTGGCGCAGCCGTGGGTGATGCGCTACCCGCTGGTGCAGGGCCAGGGCAACTTCGGCTCACCGGGAAACGACCCGCCTGCTGCCATGCGCTACACCGAGTGCCGGATGGCGCCGCTGGCCATGGAGATGGTCCGGGACATCGAGCAGGGCACCGTCGACTTCCGGCCCAACTACGACGGGCGCGGGCAGGAGCCGGTGCTGCTGCCCAGCCGGTTTCCCAACCTTCTCGTCAACGGCTCCGCAGGCATCGCGGTGGGCATGGCGACCAACATCCCGCCACACAACCTCCGCGAGGTCGCCGCCGGGGTGCAATGGGCGCTGGAGCACCCAGACGCCGGTCGAGAGGAGCTGCTGGAAGCGCTGCTCGAGCGGGTCAAGGGACCGGACTTCCCCTTGGGGGCGCTGATCGTCGGCACCCACGGGATCGAGCAGGCGTACCGGACCGGACGCGGTTCGATCTCGATGCGGGCGATCGTCGAGGTGGAGGAGGACGCCAAGGGCCGGACCACCTTGGTGATCACCGAGCTGCCGTACCAGGTGAACCCCGACAACCTGGCGCTGAAGATCGCCGAGCTCGCCGACTCGGGTCGCGTCCAAGGCATCGCCGACGTCCGCGACGACTCGTCGTCCCGGACCGGCCAGCGGCTGGTCGTCGTGCTCAAGCGGGACGCCGTGGCCAGGGTGGTCCTCAACAACCTCTACAAGCACACCCAGCTGCAGGACAACTTCTCGGCGAACATGTTGGCGTTGGTCGACGACGTGCCTCGCACGCTCAGCCTGGACGCGTTCGTCAGCAACTGGGTCGCGCACCAGGTCATGGTCATCCAACGGCGCACCCGATACCGGCTGCGAGAGGCCGAGCAGCAGGCGCACCTCTACCGCGGGCTGGTCAAGGCGCTCGACGCCATCGACGAGGTCATCGCCCTCATCCGGGGCAGCCAGACCACCGACGACGCTCGGGAGGGCCTGATGGGCCTGCTCGACATCGACGAGGTGCAGGCCCGCGCGATCCTCGACATGCAGCTGCGTCGCCTGGCCGCGCTCGAGCGGCAGCGGATCACCGACGAGCTGACCAGGCTGGAGCGGCTGATCGCCGACCTCGAGGACATCCTCGCCAGCGAGCAGCGGCAGCGGCAGATCATCTCAGCGGAACTCGCAGCGATCGTCGACAGGTATGGCGACGTTCGCCGGACCCAGATCGTCCCCGCCGACGGCGACCTGTCGATGGAGGACCTCATCCCCGACGAGGATGTCGTGGTGACGATCACACACGGCGGCTACGCGAAACGCACCCGCACCGACCTCTACCGCCTGCAGCTGCGCGGCGGCAAGGGTGTCCGCGGTGCCGCCCTGCGCGTCGACGACGTCGTCGACCACCTGTTTCCCACCACCAGTCATCACTGGATCCTCTTCTTCACCACCGCCGGCCGGGTCTATCGCATCAAGGCCTACCACCTGCCGGAGGCGGCGCGCGACGCCAAGGGCGGTCACGTCGCCGGCCTGCTGAGCTTCGCCCCGGACGAGCGGATCGCGCAGGTGCTTGCCATCCGCGGCTACGACTTCCTGCCGTACCTCGTCCTCGCCACCAAACGCGGGTACGTCAAGAAGACCCGGCTGGCCAACTACAACAGCCCGCGCCAGGCCGGTGTCATCGCGATCAACTTCCGGGATGCCGAGGACGAGCTGATCGGGGCCGAACTGGTCTCCCCCGACGATGACCTGCTGCTGATCTCCCGCAAGGGGCAGGCCGTCCGCTTCCGGGCCGACGACGCGCAGCTGCGCCCGATGGGGCGGGCCACCTCCGGTGTTACCGGAATGCGCTTTCGCGCCGGCGACGAACTACTCAGCTTGTCGGTGATCCCGTCGGCCGAACAGACCTCGGAGGAACAAGCTCACCACTTCGTCTTCACGGTCACCGACGGAGGGTGGGCCAAGCGCACCCGTGTCGGTGACTACCGGCGGCAGGGCCGCGGCGGCCTCGGTATCAAGGCCATGCGGTTGGCCGACCAGCGCGGAGTCCTGGTGGGAGGCCTGGTGGTGAGCGACAACGACGAGGTGATGGCGATCAAGGCCAGCGGGCAGGTGACGCGCACGACGTCAGCCGGGGTTCCTGCCAAGGGCCGTGACACCATGGGGGTGAAGTTCGTGGACGTGGCTGAGGGAGACCAGGTGGTAGCCATCGCCCGTAACGCGGACAAGGACGTCGCCGACGCGCTCGACTCCCAGCAGGAGACCGAATGAAGGACCCGCAGGCCGAGGACACCGCACCACTGGCGCCGCGGCGAACGCTGACGGGACCGGCGCAGCCCTCCGACGTCCACGGAACGCGCAACGCGGCAAGGACCGTCTCGGCGGACGTGGAGCAGACCCGAAGCTTCCCCGCCCCGCCGCTCGGCGACCGCCCGGCCCCAGCAAGCGGCAACGGTGCGGCGCTGTCCGCCGCACCGGCACCCCGCCCGGGGGAATCGGTGGTGACGGCCGGGCCGGCTACGACCCCCCAGGCTCCGCCCGCCCCGACCGGACGTCCGCGCCGCGCCAGGCTGCGGGTCGCGCGCGTCGACCCGTGGTCGGTAATGAAGATCGCGTTCGCGCTGTCCATCGCCTTGGCCATCGTGACGATCGTCGCGGTCGCCATCGTCTGGAGCATCCTGGGCGCCGCCGGGGTCTGGGACTCGATCAACGCCAGCGTCGCCGCGAGCGGGATCCTGACCAACAACCAAAGCTTCAACATCAACGACTACGTCGGGTCGGGCCGGGTCGTCGGTCTCACCATGATCATCGCGGTCGCCGATGTCGTCTTGATCACCGCAATCTCCACGCTTGGGGCGTTCTTGTACAACCTCGCCGCCGCCCTGCTCGGCGGCTACGAGGTCACGCTCGCCGAGACCCGCTGAGCCAGCCTGACTGGAGTTGGGGGTGGTCGCGGCGTGGGATAGCCTGCCGTGGCCGATCAGGTCGGCGGCGTACGGGCCTATAGCTCAGACGGTTAGAGCGCTTCCCTGATAAGGAAGAGGTCAGAGGTTCAAGTCCTCTTAGGCCCACCGTGTCGAGCACCGAGCCGGAGGAGACGACATGAAGAAGGTCCTCGCCCTGGCGGCGGCAACCGCCGGCGCCATGTGGATGTTGCGCCGGGCCAACGCAAGTCGCGCGGAGGCTGACCTGTGGGCTGCGGCGACCGACACCGTCCAGCCGGGACAGTAGCCGCGCGCTCCGCCACCTGGGGACGTAGCTCAACTGGCAGAGCACCGCCTTTGCAAGGCGGGGGTTGAGGGTTCGAGTCCCTTCGTCTCCACAGGTCCCGCACTGACGGTCGGGCCGAGACAACCGCATCGGAACGCACCGTACGCTGGAAAGCCTTCCCTGCGAGGTGTGAGGAGCCGCGGATGGGTGCAGCCTGGGCGTTGGTCATCGCGGTCTTCTTGGCCTGCACGGTGGAGGCGGTCGAGGCGCTGACCGTTGTGCTGGCCATCGGGGTCACGCGGGGATGGCGATCCAGCGGGTACGGAGTGCTGGCCGGGCTGGCAGTGCTTGTCGCGATCGTGGCGGCGCTCGGGCCGGCGCTCAGCCTGGTGCCCCTGGACGCGCTGCGGCTGCTTGTGGGGGCGCTGCTGCTGGTCTTCGGGCTCCAGTGGCTGCGCAAAGCGGTGCTGCGCGCGGCCGGCCGGAAGGCGTTGCACGACGAGGAGGAGGAGTTCCGCGAGCAGGCAGCAGCGGCTCGAACCGCGCAGCGGCAGGGGGGATCCGTCGACGGCTACGCGTTCACGCTCTGCTTCAAAGCCGTGCTGCTCGAGGGACTCGAGGTGGCGTTCATCGTCCTCACCTTCGGGTCGAATGCCGCCAACATCCCCCTCGCCGCCGCGAGTGCCGCCGCCGCGGTCTTGGTGGTGGTCGCCGCCGGGGCCGCGATTCGCGGTCCGCTGGCCAGGGTGCCGGAGAACCAGCTGAAGTTCACGGTGGGGGTGCTGCTCACCACCTTCGGCATGTTCTGGAGCGGGGAGGGCGCCGGGGTGGCCTGGCCGGGCGGCGATCTGGCACTGCCGGTCCTGGCCCTCGGCACCGCCGCCTTCGCGATGGCGCTAGTCGTTCGGCTCCGGGGAGCCAGCCGCGAGCCGGTGCTCACCAGATGACGCTCCTGCGGTACGTGGGGGAGGTCATCAAGGACCTTGTCATCGGTGACGACTGGCGGATGACCGTCGGGGTCGTCGCCTTGTTGACGCTGGTCGCCGCGTTGGCCTCGGCCGGCGTCCCCGTCTGGTGGATCGTCCCGCTCGGCACGGCCGGACTGCTGGTGCTGGGGGTGGTCCGTCCGTCCGGTTGAGGCACCCCACCCTGGCAGCCGCGGCAGGCGCGCTCTAACGTCACCTTGGGTGCCCGCCCAGCCGAGAAGGAGAGCCGTCCATGTCGCACACCGTTAGCGGAGTGGTCGCGCGCGAGAAGGGAGCGCCGGTTGGTGTCGAGACGGTTGTCGTCCCCGACCCCGGTCCGGGGGAGGCCCTGGTGCGCATCCAGGCCTGCGGGGTCTGCCACACCGACCTGCACTACCGTGAGGGCGGCATCAACGACGAGTTCCCGTTCCTGCTCGGCCACGAGGCGTCGGGTGTCGTCGAGGCGGTCGGCGACGGCGCGACCGGCGTGGCACCCGGAGACTTCGTCATCCTCAACTGGCGGGCGGTGTGTGGCCGGTGCCGCGCCTGCAGCCGGGGCCGGCCGTGGTACTGCTTCGACACCCAAAACGCCGGCCAGCAGATGACGCTCGAGGATGGGACGCCGCTGTCACCGGCGCTCGGGATCGGTGCCTTCATCGAGAAGACACTGGTCGCGGCCGGGCAGTGCACGAGGGTCGACCCAAAGGCCTCACCGGCCGCGGCCGGCCTGCTGGGTTGTGGGGTGATGGCCGGCCTCGGGGCGGCGCTCAACACCGGCGACGTCGGGCGCGGCGACACGGTCGCCGTGATCGGCTGCGGCGGAGTGGGCAACGCCGCGGTCGCCGGCGCCCGGCTCGCCGGGGCCCGGTCGATCATCGCCGTCGACGTCGACGCGAGGAAGCTCGAGTGGGCGCGGGGGCTGGGTGCGACGCACACCGTGAACGCCCGCGAGATTCCCGACGTCGTCGCTGCGGTCCAGCAGCTGACCGGCGGCTTCGGCGCCGACGTCGTCATCGACGCGGTGGGGCGTCCGGAGACCTGGGAACAGGCGTTCTACGCCAGGGACCTGGCTGGCACGGTAGTCCTGGTCGGCGTGCCCACGCCCGACATGCGGATCGACATGCCGCTGCTGGACCTCTTCGGCCGGGGCGGAGCCCTGAGGTCCAGCTGGTACGGCGACGCTCTGCCGAGCCGGGACTTCCCGATGCTGATCGACCTGTATCAGCAGGGCCGGCTGGACCTCGACGCCTTCGTCTCGGAGACGATCGGGCTGGACGACGTCGAGGCGGCCTTCGACAAGATGCACCGCGGCGAGGTGCTGCGCTCGGTGGTGGTCATGTGAGCACCCGGATCGAGCGGCTGGTCACCTCCGGCACCTTCAACCTCGACGGCGGGTCGTGGGACGTGGACAACAACGTCTGGCTCGTCGGCGACGACGACGAGGTCGTCGTGATCGACGCCTCGCACGACGCGTTGGCCATCGAGACGGCAACGGGCTCCCGCCGGCTGGCGGGGATCGTCTGCACGCACGGACACGACGACCACATCAACGCCGTCGCCGCGCTGCGGGAAGCGACCGGTGCCCCGGTGTGGCTGCACCCCGACGACGCCATGCTCTGGGAAGTGCTCTACGACTTCGCGTGGGACGAGAACCTCGACGACGGGGCGCAGATCGCGGTCGCCGGCGAAGTGCTCACCGCCCTGCACACGCCGGGGCACTCGCCGGGTAGCACCAGCCTGCACCTGGCGAGCCTGGGCACGGTCTTCACCGGGGACACGCTGTTCGCTGGCGGACCGGGGGCGACGGGACGGTCGTACTCCGACTTCGCGACCATCGTCGAGTCGATCCGGGAGACGCTGCTACCGCTGCCGCCCGAGACGGTCGTCCACACCGGCCACGGTGACAGCACCACGATCGGAGCGGAAGAGCCCCACCTCGGGGACTGGATCGCCCGCGGGTCCTGACCGAACGCCGGGTGGGAACCGGTCGGGAGGTGAGGCGGTAGCGTGCGTACACATGGGAGACGAGATTCTCGACCGAAGCCTCGCCGACTTCGACCCCGAGGTGGCGGCCGCCATCGACGCCGAGCTGGACCGGCAGCGCAGCACGCTGGAGATGATCGCGTCGGAGAACTTCGCACCGCTCGCGGTCCTGCAGGCCCAAGGCGGGGTGATGACCAACAAGTACGCCGAGGGATACCCCGGCCGGCGCTACTACGGTGGCTGCGAGCACGTCGACGAGACCGAGCGCCTCGCCCTCGAGCGGGTAAAGTCGCTGTTTCACGCGCGGCACGCCAACGTGCAGCCGCACTCGGGGGCCTCCGCCAACGCCGCCGCGATGATGGCGCTGCTCAGTCCCGGCGACACCGTGCTCGGGCTCGACCTGGCGCACGGCGGCCACCTGACCCACGGCATGCGCATCAACTTCTCCGGCAAGCTGTACCACGTCGTCGCCTACCACGTGGACCCGCAGACGTACCTGGTCGACATGGACGAGGTGCGCAGCCTGGCCAAGGAACACGCGCCGAAGCTCATCATCGCGGGCTGGTCGGCGTACCCTCGCCAGCTCGACTTCCCCGCCTTCCGGCAGATCGCCGACGAGGCCGGCGCGGCTCTCATGGTCGACATGGCACACTTCGCCGGCCTGGTCGCCACCGGGCTGCACCCGAACCCGGTCCCACACGCCGACGTCGTGACCTCCACCACGCACAAGACGCTCGGCGGTCCACGGGGCGGGTTCCTGCTCACCGACCGTGACGATGTCGCCAAGCTGCTGAACTCGGCGGTGTTCCCCGGTCAGCAGGGCGGGCCACTCCAGCACGTCATCGCCGCCAAGGCGGTCGCGTTCAAGGCGGCCGCCACGCCTCAGTTCGCCGACCGGCAACGCCGCACGGTCGAGGGCGCCCGCATCCTCGCCGAGCGTCTCGGTGCCGACGACATGCGCTCGGCGGGCGTCGACGTGCTCACCGGGGGCACCGACGTCCACCTGGTCCTCGTCGACCTCCGGGAGTCGAAGCTGACCGGCCAGGACGCCGAGGACCGGCTGCACGACATCGGAGTGACGGTCAACCGCAACGCGGTGCCGTTCGACCCCAGACCGCCGATGGTGACCTCGGGGCTGCGCATCGGCACACCAGCACTGGCGACCCGCGGCTTCGGCCCGGAGGAGTTCGCCGAGGTGGCGGACATCGTGGCAGCCGCGCTCCGACTCCAGCTGGATGGTTCAGACAGCTTGCGGGCGCGGGTGGCCCGGCTCACCGAGAAGTTCCCGCTCTACGCCGGCCTCCCCCCGCTCAGCGGCTGAGCGCCGCCGCTATCCCAGGTTCACCTGGGATAGCAACACTCCCAATGGGTTCTGCGCCCATGGAAGTGGTGTTCAGCCATTGGAAGTACGAGCGTGAACCCCGGCGAGCCGTCGCGGCACAATGTGGGCGTGGGAGTGAGCGGGGCGGACCGACGACCGGCGCTGCGGACGCTGACCCGGCCCGGCATGCTCGGCCTGCACCTGCTGGCGCTCGTTGCGGTGACCGCGATGACCTGGGCCGGCGTGTGGCAGCTCGACGTCTACCGCTCTCAGCAGCACCAGGAGTCGCAAGCCCGCGCTGCAGCGCCACCCACCCCACTGGGTCGAGTCCTCGGACCCGACGACGCGTTCTCGGCCAGTGCCGTCTCAGCGCCAGTGGTCGTGCAGGGGACGTACGCCGCCCGGTCCGACCAGTTCCTGGTCGCCGGACGGACTCAAGCCGGACGGGACGGCTACTGGGTGGTGAGCCCGCTGCTTGTGAAAGGCGTGACGGTGGCTGGTGGCGGGGCGTCGGCGCTGCTGGTGGTTCGGGGGTGGCAGCCCACGGCGGTGACACCCCCGGTTCCCCGCGGGCCGGTCACGGTGACCGGGGCGCTGGAGCCAGGCGAGCAGCGGAGCACGCCGATGTCCGCCGGCCGAGTCGTCGGCTCGATCCGCATCCCCGAACTGGTGCAGGAAGTCCCCTTCGACCTGTACAGCGGCTACGTGTTGCGGACGCGGCAGGCTCCAGTCACCGAGGACGGCCTGTTACCGGTGCCCCCACCGACCTCGACGGCGTCCTGGACCACGGGACTGCGCAACCTCTCGTACGCCGGGCAATGGTGGCTGTTCGCGGCGTTCGGCGCGTTCTTGTGGTGGCGGACCTGCAGCGAGGAGATGGCGCGTGCTCGCGCTCACCCCGCCACCGGGTCTGGCGCGCAGGTAGCCTGACCAGGTGTCCGGCTACCTGCTGCGCTATCGCGTCGCGACGTACGTCGTCGGCACCCTGCTCATCGTGCTCGTCTGCGTCGGCGTCCCGCTGAAGTACCTGTCCGCGCAGGGGAGCAGTGCCCAGGATGTCGGCGAGTGGATCACGACCTACCTGGGCATCGCCCACGGCTGGCTGTACATGGCCTTTCTCGTCATCGCCACGATGCTGGCGCGGGCCGCCCGGTGGTCCCTCGGGTTCACCGCGGTCACGCTGCTGATGGGCACGGTGCCGTTCCTCAGCTTCTATGCCGAGCGCCGAGCCACGGCCCGGACCCGCGCAGTCATCGCCAGTGACCCCGATCGAGGTCCGGCCCGAGATCCCGCTACGCGGTCCAGCCTCTGAGGGAGAGCCCGGCCCGCGGGCTCAGCGGCCGCCCCCGCTGTCCTCATGGAACTCGTCGGCGAGGTCGCCGTCCAGCTCGGCCTCGCCGACGGCGAAGGTGGCTCCGGCGGCCGCCGCATCGCCGCCTTGCAGCGGGTCGGCAGCGTCGCGGGCATCAGGCACGGCGGTTGGGCGGGCCGGCGCAGTCTCGGTGGCGGAGCCGGCGTACGTCGTACCGGACGGGCTCGTGTCGCCGCCCGAGGACGCCCACGGCTCGGAGGACCCCGAACCGAACTTCCTGGCCGCGTAGGCAACCAGGCCGCCGATGCCCACGAGCATGAGCAGGTTGCGCAGCCGATGGGACTTCTGCGGTTCCTCGACGACCTCCGGGCGGCGCAGCACCGCGGCCATCGCCGGTGCGGCGGCGGCGCGCATGCGGGCGGCGTCGTCGCGCACGCGCGGGGCCAAGTCGTCGCGCATCCTCGGCGCAATGTCCTCCCGGACCCTGGTGCTGGCCTGCTCGTAGGCGGCGGCAGCCGCATCGCGGGCCGTCTCCACTCGGGGAGCCAGCGCCACCGCGGCCTTGCCGGACAGGTCCACCGCCCGGTCCGCCAGGGTCTCGGTGAGGTCGTAGACCCGCTCCTTGACCAGTTCGGCCTTCGACTTCTTGCGACGCAGAAACAACATGCTGGTCCTTCCCGGCTGGTTGTCACACTCACCGTACCCACTCGGGCCGGCGCGAGACATCGGGGTGGCGGACCAACCCGGTGCGCTCGTCTTCGGGGCTGGGACCGCATGGCAGGATCGGGGTGCAGCCGCCAGAGCCGTACCCGCCGTATCGAGAGGATCCGGAGTGACCGAAGCGATGTTCGCGACGTTGCGAACGAGCCACGGAGATATCGTCGCCGAGCTGTTCGCCGACCATGCACCCACGACGGTACGCAACTTCGTCGGCCTGGCGGAGGGGACCCAGGAGTGGCGCGACCCCAGGAGCGGCGCACCCACCAAGCAGCGGCTGTACGACGGCACCACCTTCCACCGGGTGATCGAGAACTTCATGATCCAGGGGGGAGACCCCCTGGGGACCGGGACCGGGGGACCGGGCTACACCTTCGACGACGAGATCCACCCCGACCTGCGGTTCGACCGGCCCTACCTGTTGGCGATGGCGAACGCCGGCAGCCGGGGAGGCAGAGGCACCAACGGGTCGCAGTTCTTCATCACCGTCGGCGAACCCACGTGGCTGCAGGGAAAGCACACGATCTTCGGTGAGGTGGCCGACGAGGACTCTCGGCGGGTGGTCGACCAGATCGCCGCCACGGCGACGGGCCCGCAGGACCGGCCCCGTGACCCCGTGGTCATCGAGACGGTGGTGGTCGAGCGGCGTTCGGAGACATGACCGAACCCCCCCGTCCGCCCGCCGAGCCGGAGCCCGGCTCCGAGGTGTCGGCGCCGCACTGCTACCGCCACGCCGACCGGGAGACCTGGATCTCGTGCCAGCGCTGCGGTCGGCCCATCTGCCCCGACTGCATGCGGCAGGCCTCGGTGGGCTTCCAGTGCCCGGACTGCGTGGCCGCCGGTGCCCGCAGCGTGCGGCCGGCGAGGACGTACGCCGGTGGGTTGTTGCCCGAGCGCCCCGGGCTGGTGTCGATGGCGCTGATCGCTATCAACGTCGCGATGTTCGTGCTCGTGCTCGCCACCGGCGGCGCCGCGAGCACGATCTATCTCGACTCGGGGTTGATCGCCGGGCCGTTCCCCCCACGTGCCGGCATCGAGGGGGTGGCCGACGGGGCGTACTGGCGGTTGCTCACCGTGGCCTTTCTCCACCTCCAGTTCTTCCACATCTTGTTCAACATGTACGCGCTCGCGATCTTCGGGCCCGTGCTCGAGCAGCTGCTGGGGCGGTTGCGGTTCCTGGCGCTCTACCTCGTCGGCGCGCTGGCCTCGTCGGTCGCGGTCTACTGGCTCGCCGGTCCCCGGACGTTCACCGTCGGCGCTTCCGGAGCAATCTTCGCGCTGTTCGGTGCGGCGATCGTGCTGTTGCTTCGGCGCGGGCAGGACATCACCAACCTGCTCTTGCTGCTGGGTCTAAACCTGGTCATCACGTTCGCCGTGCCCGGCATCAGCTGGCAGGGGCACCTCGGCGGGTTGGCCTGCGGGCTGCTGTTCGGAGTCGTCTTCGGATACGCCCCCCGGCGCTCGCGCGACGTGATCCAGGCGGGCGCCTTCGCGGTCGTACTGGTGGGCCTGGTGATCGCCACGCTCGCCCGCACCGCCGCGCTGACCAGCTGAGCGCTTGTCCACACTGTGGACGGCCGCTGTGGGTAATCACAGGTCTGTCATTCCAACCCGACGCCGGCGGGCTACTCCCAGCGGGTGGCGAAGACGAATCCGAACGCGATCAGCCCCATGCCGATGAGGATGTTCCAGTTGCCCAGGTCCTTCATCACCGGGACCCGGTTGCCGGCCACGTAGTAGACCGAGACCCACACCAGCCCGAGCAGCCAGCAGGCCAGCATCAGTGGTGCCGCCCAGCGGTTTCCGACCCGGGCGCGCGCGCGCGTACTCCCCGTCGGCGGGGTGTAGCCCTGCTTCTTGCGCGGCCGCGATTCAGGCACCGGCGCTCCTTCGGGACGGATTGTTCCTTGTCGCCATCGTGACGTCGGCTAGCGTAGTCAACCACGCGCCGGCAACGACGCAGGCGCAGTTTCGGAGCGGAGCGGCCATGGGGGTGCGGCCACGGCGACGCCCGCTGGGTTGGCGGGTCGGGGTGCCGATCGCGTGCGGGCTCGCCGGCCTGCTGTTCGCGACCAGCGCGATCAGCGCCGACGGGTACGACCTGCGCAGCAACATCACCGACCTGCCGACGCTGGTCCGCGACCGAGCCGCTTCGGTCGCGGATCTGCGTGACCAGCAGCTCCAACTGCGCCAGCAGATCAACGCGCTCACCGGTTCGGTGTCGAACGAGGCGATGACGTCGGCTCGTCGCAAGGTTGCTGCCCTGACGCCGGTCGCCGGACTCACCGCCGTCAAGGGCCCCGGGCTTCGGGTGGTCCTCGACGACGCACCCCAAGACCAGGCCACGCCGGAGGGTTTCGACCCGAACCTGCTGCTCGTACACCAGCAGGACATCCAAGGGTTCGTCAACGCGCTGTGGGCCGGTGGCGCCACCGCGATCAGCATCCAGGGGCAGCGGCTCGTCTCCACCACCGGCGTCAAGTGCGTCGGCAATACCGTCGTCTTGCAGGGTGTCCCGTACTCGCCACCGTACGTCATCGAGGCCGTGGGTGACATCGCGACGCTGCGGTCAGCGCTGGAGCAGTCCCAGGCGGTACGCCGCTACCGCGAGTACGTCGACCGGTTCTCCCTCGGGCTCACCGTGACGGCCGTTCCGGGGCTGGCAGTTGCGGCCTACGACGGTGTGCCGCAGCTGCAGCACGCCCAGCCGATGGCTTCGGCGAGGTGACGGCCGCGGCTACTGCTTCGGCGACTTCGTCGGCTTCGTCGGCTTGGGCGACTTCGAGGGCGTCGGGCTGGTGGGCGGGGTGGTGGGCTCGGTGGTCGGAGGAGTGGTGGGCTCCGTCGTGGGCGAGGTCGTCGGGGGCGCTCGGCCGGTGACGGTGATCACGACGATCGTTTTCGCCGGAGCAGACTCGCCGGCGGCTGGGGCCTGGTCGATCACCGTCCCCTGCGGCCGTGAGGTGTCGGCGCTCTTGACGACGTCTACGCGGTAGCCGGCGGCCTTGAGCGTCGCCTTCGCCTCCGGCTTCGCCATGCCGACCACGTCGGGGATGGACGGTGGCAGCCCGGAGGAGTACGTCAGCGTCACCGTGGAGCCCTTGCTGACCGGAGTCCCGCCCGCCGGGTCGGTTTGCAGGACGGTGCCGTTCGGGCGGCCGGACTCCTGTGGCGCGAAGGCGGGCTGCAGGTTGAGCGAACGCAGCTCGGCGGCCGCGGCGGCGCGGGTCTTCCCGACCAGGTCGACGGGCACCGGGATGGTCGCCGGGCCGGTGCTGACCACGAGGGCAACCAGATCGTTGGCCGCGAGGAAGCTCGGGGGCTTCGGGTCCTGGCTGATGACCCGACCCTCGCCGACGACGTCGCTGGGCTCGCTAGTGACCGTGACCGACAGGTTGCTCGCTTTGATCTTTGCTCTGGCCTGGGGTTCGGTCATGTTGACGACGTTGGGCACCTGGATGTCGCGTTGCGGTGAGCCGCTGCCGAGCAGCGCGGGGACGGCGAAGGCGCCGCCCGCGATCAGCGCCAGCAGCAGCACACTCAGCGCAAGCCACAGCCCGGTACGGCTGCGGGAACGGTCATCAATGCCGTCGTGGGGGTCCTGCAACGGCAGGAACGTCGTGTCGGAGCCGGCGACCACGGCTGGGACTACCGCGGTCGCCGTCTCGACGACGGGCGCCGCCACCGCGTGACCGAGCAGGAACCGTTCGATGTCGGCGCGCATCTCCGCCGCGCTCTGGTAGCGGTCCCCGGTCGGCTTGGCGAGTGACTTGGCGACGATGGCGTCGATCGCGGCCGGGATCTCGGGGTTGTAGTGCGAGGGCGACCGCGCCTCCTCGCGCACGTGCTGGTAGGCGATCGAGACGGGGCTGTCCCCGAGGAAAGGCGGTCGCCCGGTCAGCAGCTCGAAGAGCAGGCAACCGGTCGAGTAGATGTCGGTGCGGGCGTCGACGTGCTCGCCGCGCGCCTGCTCCGGCGACAGGTACTGTGCGGTCCCCACCACCGCGGCGGTCTGCGTCACGGTGGCGGACGTGTCCGCCACGGCCCTGGCGATGCCGAAGTCCATGACCTTGACCTGGCCGGATGGTGTCAGCATGACGTTGGCGGGCTTGATGTCGCGGTGGATGATCCCCATGCGGTGGCTGTAGTCCAACGCCGACAGCACGTCGGCGGTGATCTCGAGTGCCCGCTCGGGCAGGATCTTGCGGCCCTCGCGGAGGATGTCGCGCAGGGTTCGGCCCGAGACGTACTCCATGACGATGTACGGAAGCGAGTCGTCGCTGTGGACGTCTTCCCCGGTGTCGTACACGGCGACGATGGCGGGATGGTTCAGCGACGCGGCCGACTGCGCCTCCCGCCGGAACCGGGTGTGGAAGGTCGGGTCGTTGGCGAGGTCCCTGCGCAGCACCTTGATCGCCACGGTCCGGCCGAGCCGCAGGTCCTGACCCACCCGCACGTCGGCCATTCCGCCACGTCCGAGCAAGCCGCCCATCTCGTAGCGGTCACCCAGCCTGCGGGTGCTCTCAACCGCCATCGTGACCGCGCTCCTCTGGATGCCTCATGGGCGTAGCTGAGCCTCCATCATCGCCTTGGCGATGGGCCCGGCCAGCCCGCCACCAGAGACATCGGTTCGGGCGACGCCGGTGGCGTCCTGGACGAAGACGGCCACCGCGATCTGCGGGTTCTTCGCCGGGGCGAACGAGACGAACCAGGCGTACGGCTTGCGCTTCGCCGACGACTGCGCCGTGCCCGTCTTGGCGGCGACGGGAACACCGGGAATGGCCGCGGAACCTGCCGTCCCGTTGGTCACCACCGACTGCATCATCGTCGTCAGCTGCCCGGCGACTTCGGGGGAAACCGCCTCGTGCAGCCGCTCCGGGGTGGTCTGCTGGAGCACCTGCTGGTCGGGCGAGCGCAGCTGCGAGACGAGGTACGGCTTCATCACCGTGCCCGCGTTCGCGATCCCGGCGGCGACCATGGCCATCTGCAGTGGTGACGCCGCCACGTCGAACTGGCCGATGGCGCTCAGTGCCGTCTGCGACTCGTCCAGCGGGCTCGTTCCCGGCGGCGTGAACTGGCTGGTGGCCGTCGGCAGGTCGCCGATGAGGTTGCTGTCGCCGAAGCCGAAGGCCTCCGCCTGCCGGCGCAGCACCCCCTCCCCGAGGGTCCGGCCGACGTCTCCGAACGCCACGTTGCACGACACGTCCAACGCCTGGGTGAGGGTGATCTTGGGGGCACCGCAGCTGCCGCCGCTCTCGTTGTGCAGCTGGTAGCCGCTGTCCTTGAAGGTCAGGGTCGAGCCGCCGTTCACCAGCGTGTCGGGCCGGAAGCCGTTGGACAGCGCCGCGGCCGCCGTCACCAGCTTGAACGTGGAGCCCGGGGGGAAGATCTCGTTGCGGCTGCGGTCGAGCAGCGGGTTGCGGCGGTCCTTGCTGAGCTGCCTCCAGGCCTTCTTGACGGCGCCGAAGCGGTGACTGGCCAGCGAGTTCGGGTTGTAGCTCGGCAGGCTCACCATCGCCAAGACCGCGCCGGTCGCGGGGTCGAGTGCGACGGCGGCACCACTGCTGGCGCCGGGCAGGCGCTTCAGCCCGTCGTACGCCGCCCGCTGCACCCGCGGGTTGATGGTCAGCGTCACGCTTCCGCCGTTCGGCTGCTGGTTGCCCACCAGGTCGATGACCCGGTTCACGAACAGCCGTGGGTCGCTGCCGGACAAGACGTCGTTCTCGGCCTGCTCGATCCCGCTGGAGCCGTAGAGGTAGGAGTAGTAGCCGGTGATGTTGGCGTAGCGCCGCCCATGCGCGTACGTCCGTTGGTAGGTGAACTCGTCGTTGCTCTTGACGCTCTCCGCGATCGGCTGGCCGCCCACCAGGATCGGCCCACGGTCACGGGAGAACTCGTCGTTGAGCACCCGGCGGTTTCCTGGGTGGGAGTTCAGTGCGTCGGCGTGGATGAACTGCACGTAGTTGACGTTGACCAACAGTGCCACGAACATCAGCATGCAGCCGATGGCCATCACCCGGATCGGCCGGTTCATCGCGTTCTCAGCACGGTGGTGGCGTCCTCGGAGTCCAGCGGCAGGACTTGTGGGGCGGGACGCCGGGACTGGTCGCTGATCCGCAGCAGCAGCGCGATGATCGCCCAGTTGGAGACCAGCGACGACCCCCCGTACGACAAGAACGGTGTCGTCAGCCCGGTCAACGGGATGAGCTCGGTGACCCCGCCGATCACGACGAACACCTGGATCGCGAACGAGACCGCGAGCCCGGTGGCGATGAGCTTGCCGAACGTGTCGCGACACACCAACGCTGTCCGCAGGCCCCGCTCGACGATCAGCGCGTAGACGACGATGATCGCCATCAGCCCGGCCAGCCCAAGCTCCTCGCCCAACGAGGTGGCGATGAAGTCCGAGTAGGAGAACGGCGTCAGCATCGGGTCCCCCATGCCGAGGCCGCGACCGAGCAAGCCGCCGTAGGCCAAGCCGTACTGTCCCTGGATGATCTGGTAGTAAGTGTCGGGGCGGCTGAACGGGTCCAACCAGCCCTGCACCCGAAGCTGCACGTGGCCGAAGCTCAGATAGCTGAAGTAGGCGCCGGCAGCAAAAAGCAGGGCGCCCACCATGAGCCATCCGGGGCGTTCGGTGGCGACGTACAGCATGACCACGAACAGCCCGAAGAAGAGCAGGGACGAGCCCAGGTCGCGCTGGAAGACGAGCACCCCGAGGCTCAGCAGCCACGCCACCAGCACGGGTCCCAGGTCGCGCCCGCGAGGGAGGTCGACGCCGAGCAGGCGCCGTCCGGCCAGCGCCAAGGCGTCGCGCTTGACGACGAGATATCCGGCGAAGAACAGCACCAGGCAGATCTTGGCTACCTCGCCGGGCTGGAAGCTGAGCGGTCCCAGGCGAACCCAGATGCGGGCGCCGTTGATGTTGAGGCCGATCCCGGGCAGCATCGGCAGCAAGAGCAGCAAGATCGCCAGCAGCCCGAACGTGTACGTGAAGGCCTGCAGCCGGCGGTGGTCTCGGACGACGACGAGGACCGCCACGAAGACCGTGACGCCTACTGCGGTCCACGTCAGCTGCGCCCCGGCAAAGGGACCGGAGTCCGAGCCGAGCTCTGCGAACCCCAGGTCGATGCGGTGGATCATCGCGAGGCCGAGTCCGTTGAGCACGACGACCAACGGCAGCAGGACCGGATCGGCATATGGTGCGAGCCACCTCACGACGACGTGGGCGAGCAGGGCCATCAGTGCCAGGCCGCCGCCCAGCAGGTAGACGTCGGTGGGGATCTCACCGGAGACTCCGAGCCCGACGGCGACGTAGGCCGCGAGTCCGACGACCAGCCCGAGCAGCAGCAACAGCAGCTCTGCGCCGCGCCGCTTGCGGGGAGCCACGCCGCCGCTCACCGCGATGGCTCCGGAGAACGCGCTCATCGTTGCCGGCCCTGGTGGTGCCGCCGGTGCCTTGGCGGGGAGTGGGTGCGGCGGGGGGCCGCGGTCGCAGAGGCCGTCGGCGCCGGGGATGCGGGCGGGTTCGTCGTTCGACGCGTGGTGCTTTCGGGGCAGCCGGTGCCGGTGCCGGCCGCCGTGCCCTGACCGCTGGCGCACTGCCGGGCGTCCACCTGCAGCTGGGCAACCGTGGTGCGGGCGGCCGCGAGGCTGTTCGCCGTGATGCCCGCCTCGACCTGACCCCGCTGGTAGGCCGGAAGCTGGTCGATCGCGACGTCGTACTGCTCGTAGAGGGAGTCGAGGTCGATGCCCGGGATGTGCTGGTCGATGCCTCGATAGATGGCGACCTTGCCGTCGGCCGCTCCCACGTAGTACTGACCCTGGGTCCACTGGTAGGTGAGCCAGCCGCCCGTGACCAGGACGGCCAGCACCACCGCCACAGCGGCCAGCCGGCGAAGCCAGGCGAAGCGGCTGGGTGGCTGGGGTGCGTAACGCAGCTCCTCGGGGTCGGCCGGGCCGTCCGCTTCGGCGTCTGCGGCGCCGAGCTGTACGGCGGGGGTGATCGACGTGTCCTGGTTCCGGTCCCTGGGCCGGGCCTGTTCGGCGGCGGCACCGACCAGCATCGGCGGCTGGTTCGCCGCCGGCGCTTCCTCCTCGACGGCCTCGGCGACCACGCAGGTGACGTTGTCGCTGGTCTCGGCATCCAGAGCGGCCTCGACCAGTCCCAGGGCGGCGGCGTCGACGGTCTCGGCTGCGAGCAGTCGGGCGATCGCTTCGTCTTCGACGAAGCCGCTCAACCCGTCACTGCACAGCAACAGCCGGTCACCGGCGCTCAGCGTCAGCAGCTGGAGGTCCGGGTCGATGTCGTGTCGTCCGTCGAGCACCTGCAAGATCAGCGACCGGTGGGGGTGAACGCGTGCTTCGGCGCTGCTGATACGTCCCTCGTCGACGAGTGTCTGCACGAACGTGTGGTCGTGGGTGAGCTGGGTCAGCTCGTTGTCTCGCAGCAGGTACGCCCGGGAGTCACCCACGTGGGCGAGGCCCGCCGTTCCGCCGTCGGCGAGGACCGCAGTCAAGGTGGTCGCCATGCCCTCGACGCTGCGATCGGCTTCCACGATCTCCGCCAGCTTGTCGTTGGCGCGTTGTAGCGCGCCGGCCAGCGCTCCCAACAGGTCCTCCGGCGCAGGGGCGTCGAGCCGGCGGACCGCACCGACCGCCGTCGCGGACGCCACGTCGCCAGCTGGGCCGCCGCCCATGCCGTCGGCGACCATCAGCAGCCGGGCGCTGGCGTAGCCGGAGTCCTGGTTGTTGCGACGCAGCCGCCCGAGGTCGGACAGTGCCGAGAAGCGAAGGAGGATCGCCATCGGTCGCTACCGCTGCAGCTCGACGACGGTCTTGCCGAGGCGTACCGGAGTGCCCACCGAGATGGGGACCGGCGTGGTGACCCGCTGGCTGCCGAGGTAGGTGCCGTTCGTCGAGCCGAGGTCCTCGACGAACCACTGCTCACCGTTGGTCGCGATCCTGGCGTGCCGGGTGGAGACGTAGTCGTCGTCGACGCGCAGTGCCGCGTCTGTTCCGCGTCCGATCACCAGGGGACCGCCGTCCAGTGCGACCGTCTGCCCGGAGTTTGGCCCCTCGGTGACCGCGAGCGCGCGCGGCACATTGCGGGCCGTGCGCGCGGCCCTCGGCTGCCGGACCGGTTTGGCGGGCCTCGCCGGTTTGGCACGCGCCGTCTCGACCCGGGCGCCGAAGATGTCGGATCGGATCACCGAGACCGCAGACAGCACGAACAGCCACAGCACGGCCAGGAAGGCCAGCTTGATCAGCGTCAGCGTCAGCTCCGACACGGCTCGTCACGCCCCCTTGGCGTCGAGCCGCTGCGGGTCCCGTACCACCAAGGTGGTGTTGCCCACCACGATCTGTGACCCGTCCCGCAGCAGTGCCTGGTCGACCCGGCAGCCGTCCACGACGGTGCCGTTGGTTGACTCGAGGTCGACGGCGCGGACGCTGATCCGGCCCCCCTGCGTCTCCACCCGGATCTCGACGTGGCGGCGAGACACCCCCGGATCGCTGATCCGCAGGTCGGCCTCGCTGCCACGCCCGACCACCAGCCCCGGCTCGGCGACCGGATGCCGCATCCCGTTGACCTCGATCACCACCGGCGCGGCGCGTACCGCGGTGTCGGTCAGTCGTTGGCCCGCACGCGGACCCACGCGGGCACTTGCCCTCCCCCGCACATGGAAGCGGCCCGTTGCCAGCTCCTCGTGGCGCTCGAAGCCGATCGCCAACGGGCCGGCGAGGGTGTAGCGCTGTTCGGCGACGTGGGATCGGACCATCTGACTGAGCTCGTGAGAGAGCGCCTCCCCGTACGGCGCCAGCCGGTCGTAGTCGGTGCCTGACAGCTCGACGGTGAAGCTGTTGGGCGCGAGCAACCGGTCCCGGGACACGATCTGCACGGAGTTGTCGATGTCACGCTGCAGCGCGGCGGCGATCTCCACCGGCTGGACGGCGCTGCGGAAGACGCGGGCGAAGGCTCCGGTCACGGCCTGTTCGAGGCGTTGCTCGAAGCGGTGCAGCACCCCCAAGGCGCTGACCTCCTCTCGCTTCCAGCGGCGTGCGGCCGGCCCGGAACGCCTGCTGCGGATGGTATCGGGCCAGTTCGAGCCGAGCGCCGAGCCGCGGCCGCTGGGCCGGGTTGAAGACGTCGTTTCTACCCCTGTCAGCGCAGGTCAGCGGGGTAGTGGCGGCCGCCGCTGCCGTGGCCGTCGCGTGTTAGGCTGCCGCGGCGGTGGCGCGAGTGGCGGAATAGGCAGACGCGCACGGTTCAGGTCCGTGTGCCCGAGAGGGCGTGGGGGTTCAACTCCCCCCTCGCGCACCACCCAGACCCGGGCCTGACCTGGGGCTTTGTCCTTTTCCGGGCCTGTTGCCCCGAGGTAGCACGGTGGTCACCGGATCGAATGGAACGAGCACAATCTCGACCACGCGACCAGGAGACTCACCGCCGCAGAGATCGAGCAGGCGATCTGGGACTCGGGTCGGATGGTCCCTCACCGGGAGCACCCCAGTCGGACCCTGTTCCGGTCGGTGACTGACGGCGGAAGTCCGCCGTGGTCATCGTCGAGATCGTCGACGACGGACGTACGACCGATCACCGGACGAGGCGTGACGATGGTGAAGAAGAAGACCGAGGCCAAGTCTGCGGACTATTACAACGAGACCAAGGAGCTGTCGGAGTTCGACAACGAGAACGCGCTGCCCGTCACGGCGAACCGGTCGGTCACGATCTCGGTGCGGTTCTCCGATGAGGAGCTCGCGGAGCTTCGTGCCCGTGCCGAGCAAGCCGGCGTCAAGGTCACCTCGTTCATCCGCGCGGCCGCGCTGAATCAGCGAGCCCGGTTGACCGAGCCGCACTCGGCGAGCTTGCCCGGGACCTGGAGCAGCGCGCCCACCAGGTCGCCGAGTTCGTGGCTCGCGGCGCGTAACTCACGAGGACGCCAACGCCGCTGATTTGGGCCGCTACGGCTCAGCGCAGCTGAGCGCCAGCGTGGTCAGGCGCCGCCCGGTGGCGCCGACGGAACCGGGTGCGCGAGACTGCCTCGATGTCTGCCGAGTACGCTCAGACCGACCGCTTCCGCGGTGGCCGCATCCACCTGTGCGAACTTGCTGGCCTCGAGATCCGCGATTGTGAGGTCAGCGGTCTGAAGATCGTCGACTGCTATGGGAGCGACGTCTATCTCGGTGGCGACTTCGAGCGTGTCGTCGTCAACGACGTCGACGTGACCGCCTATGTCGAGGCCCAGCTCGACCGGCAGCATCCCACGCGGGTGCTGGCGCGTGACGCCGCGTCCCCCGACGACTACCGGGCTGCTTGGCGTGCCATCGAGACGCTGTGGGAGGCGACGCTCGACCGCGCCAGGCTGTTGCCGGCGGCAAAGCTGCACGAGCGGGTCGACGGGGAGTGGTCGTTGGTCGAGACGCAACGTCACCTGCTGTTCGCCAGCGATGCTTGGCTCGGCAATGCCGTGCTCGAGGAGGCAGCGCCGTACCACCCGTTGGGCTTTCCTGCCGGTGGGATGCCGCCCGACGCGACGGCGAAGCTCGGGCTCACCGTCGAAGCCACCCCGACGCTCGACGAGGTACTCACGCCGCGGCTCGCCCGCATGGCCACGATGCGTCGCGTCATCGACGGGCTCACCGAGGCCGAGCTGGATCGGATATGCGGTCGCAAGCCGGCGGATCCGTATCCCGACCAGGAGTATGTCGTGCGCCGCTGCCTCAAGGTGGTGCTGAAGGAAGAGGCCGAGCATCTCCGTTATGCCTTGCGCGACCTCGCCGTTCTCGAGAGCCACCTCGCTCACCTCATACAGGGAGACCGATCGTGACCGACCCGCAGTCCTGGGTAGCGCCGACCTACAAGGGGCTCGCCGATCTTCTCACCGCTACGGCCGTCGACACCTGGGACGCCCAGTCTCTGTGCGAGAAGTGGCTGGTGCGCCATGTGATCGCGCACGTGACGATGCCTGCGCTGCTGACTCCTGAGCAGTTCGGGGCCGAGATGGCAGCGGCCGGCGGCGACTTCTCCGTACTCTCCGACACCGTGGCCACGCGGGATGCTTCGCTGCCCGTCACCGACCTCCTCGACCAGCTCCGATCGCCAAGACTGCACGCGTGGCAGCCGCCGGGCGGCGGTGCAGCCGGTGCGCTGAGCCATGCAGTCATTCACTCCCTGGATGTGACGATCGCACTCGACGGGCCCGCGGTCGCACCGACAGAGGCGGAAACCGCCGTCCTCGACCAGCTCACCGCCGCAGGCGGCACCTGGTTCGGGGTCGACCTGACCGGTCTCCGGCTCGAGGCCGCCGATAACGACTGGAGCTGGGGAAACGGCCAGCTCGTTCGCGCCGACAGCGGCTCCCTGGTGGCACTCCTGAGCGGCCGAACGCTGCCCGACGGCCGGAAACTGCCCCGCGGCTGACACACCGAGGCCGACACGGGCGCTTTCCGCGTTTCTTGTCGACGCTAACCGACCTCACGTCGCCGGAACGCCGGCAACGATCAACCCCTCATGCCAGTCCCTTGACAACAGAGGGGAGCCGGAATGACACATCTGATGATCCGGTCAGGCGGGCGCCACCGTCCGGGTCATCACGCAGTTCTTCTGTCCCTTGGACCGCTCGTAGGTAAAGCCGGCCTCCTCGTACATCCTGCGGGTGCCGTTGTAGAGGAAGGATGACGACATCTTCTTCCCTTCCGGCTGCTTCGACATGTCGTGCGGGTAGCCCTCGACCACCCCGCCGCCGGCCTTTGAGATGAGGTCGAGGGCTCCTCGCAGGGCCAACGCTGCAACCCCGCGCCGCCGATAGCGCCGGTCCACGAAGATGCAGGTGATCCGGAAGTCGGGCGACGTGACCAGTCCCTCCTCGTACTCCTGGCGGTGGTGGATGTTGGGCAGTTCCTCGGGCGGCCCATACTCCGCCCAGCCCACCGCCTCGTCGCCGTCGAAGACCAGGGCGGCGTGTGCACGCCCCTGCTCGACCAGGCTGCACTTGAGGTCGCGGTTGCTCTCGTAGGTGCGGTCCTTGTCGCGGGACAGTGTGTGGAACCAGGTGCACCAGCACCCGCCGAACACACCATTGTGCCGAGCGACGAGGTCGGCAAAGGCGGCCCAGGTGTCGGCGGAGAGGGACCGGATGGTGAGGTTGTCCATCGAAGTCTCGGCAGCCATACGGACAGGTTAGAGCGCGTTCCGGACGATTGTCGTCCGGTCATCTGTTGCTGCTGTCGGAGTGCCGAGAGCGGGGAAGAGCACCGGTCGCGCGAGGAGCCGAGGAGATCCAGCGGCTGCGCCTCACTTCAAACGGTGCACACCCCATTGGAAGTGCTGCTACCCCAGGTTAACGTGGGAAAGCGGCGGGGCGCCGGAGGCCCAGGTCGCGGAGTTCGAGCTCGGCCAGGGCCGCGATGACCTCGGGGTCGCGCTGACGCCAACCGGCTGCCGGGTCCTTCGGGAGCCGGGCCAAGACGCTGATCGGCTGGCGGGCGAGGGCGCGGACGGCGAACACGTCTAGCCCGAGCCCGCTCTCCCGGAGTCGGGCGGCGGCGGAGGCCGTCCGGGCGAAGCGGATGCGTCGGGGCAACCACAGCACCAGCACGAACGCCGCCGGCACTCCGCCGGTGACGAGGCCGAGCGTTCGGGCCAGGTTGGTGACGGCGTGCTGCTGGTCGACACCGGCCTGCTCGATGGACCGGGCCGCCCCGCCGGCGGCGTCCAGCGGGGTGCGGAGCGCATCACCGGCCAGCGGAACACCGCCGGCGGCCGTGGCGGCCTGGCCCAGCCGGTCGGCGAGTCCAGCCCCGGCCGACTCCAGGGAGCGGCCGGGGCCAGCGAGCCGTGTCGTGGCATCGTGGACGGAGTGGCCCACCCACAAGCAGAGCGCTAGGGCCAGGACGGCGACGATGTCGGCGACGAGCTGGCGGGTGCGGCGGAGGCGGGTCTCGGCGTACCAGTGCAGTTGCATGCCCCCGAAGTACCCGCGCCAGACCGCCGCCACCCGCGCCGTCGCCGTCGGTCCTCCGCCGGTTACGGTCGGAACCGAGATGGAGCTATCGACTACGGCGGGAATCTGGATCGCAGCGGGCCTGACCGGCTTTCTGGCCGTCCTCCACGTCCTCGCCCGCTCGATCCGCAAGCTGCCGATGGTTCCCGAATCGGCGACCGGCTCCTTCGCCGGAGGGCTCGCGGTGGCGTACGTCTTCTTGCACCTGCTGCCAGAGCTGGCGGACGGCAACGAGAACATCGGACGGGCGCTGCGCTCGGTCACGTCGCTGACACCGCTGACCGAGCTGGGCATCTTCTTGGTGGCACTGGTCGGGTTCCTGGTCTTCTACGGGCTGGAGCGTCTCGCGCAGCACTCAGCCGAACGTGGTGTGGGGGCCCCGGACCGGGGTGTCTTCGTCCTGCACCTGGGAGCGTTCTTCGTCTACAACGCCCTGATCACCTACACCATGCCGCTACGGGTCCGGACCGGGCTGGCGTTCGCGGTCTTGTTCACGATCGCGATGGCGTTGCACTTCGTGCTGACAGACCGCGGTCTCGAGGAGCACTACGGGGAGCTCTTCGACCGCAGGTCACGAGTGCTCCTCGCCGCTGCGCTCGTGCTGGGATGGCTGCTCGCCGCGGTGGCATCCCCCACCAGTGTGCTGGTGGTCAGCCTGCTGACCGCCTTGCTGGCGGGCTCGGTGCTGCTCAACGTCTTCAAGGACGAGGTGCCGGCAAGTCACCGGTCCAGCTTCGGGTGGTTCGTCACCGGGGTGGGTGTCTATTCCGCCATCCTCGCCGCCGTGACGGCTGCCGGATGAACCACCGCATCGTCGGCCCGGACGGGGGTACGTGGCCATCAGCACGCTGAGAACACGAAGGGAATCGCCATGTCGCAGTCAGTCGCCGCCTATCTGCTCCAGCGCCTGCGGGAATGGGGGGTGGGACACGTGTTCGCCTATCCCGGCGACGGGATTAACGGCATCCTCGCGGCCTTCGGCGAGGCAGACGACGACCCGATGTTCATCCAGTCCCGCCACGAGGAGATGTCGGCCTTCGAAGCTGTGGGCTATGCGAAGTTCAGCGGCCGGGTCGGGGTCTGCATGGCCACCTCCGGTCCCGGCGCCGTCCACCTGCTCAACGGCCTCTACGACGCCAAGCTGGACCACGTCCCGGTGGTTGCGATCGTCGGGCAGACCAACCGCAGCGCGATGGGTGGCTCCTACCAGCAAGAGATCGACCTGATCAGCCTCTACAAGGACGTTGCCAGCGAGTACGTCCAGATGGTGACGGTGCCAGAGCAGCTTCCCAACGTGCTCGACCGGGCGATCCGCATCGCGCTCGCCCGGCGGTGCCCGACCGCGATCATCATCCCCGCCGACGTGCAGGAGCTGGACTACTCCGCGCCGCCCCACGCGTTCAAGATGGTCCCCTCGGCGCCACCGGGATTCTCCCGGCTGACGGTGATCCCGGACGACGACTCGATTTCGCGCGCGGCGGAGATCCTCAACGTGGGTAAGAAGGTGGCGATCCTGGTCGGGCAGGGGGCCCGTGACGCCCGCGAGGAGGTCGTGCAGGTCGCCGACGCGCTCGGTGCCGGCATCGCCAAGGCACTGCTCGGCAAGGACGTGGTGCCAGACGACCTGCCGTTCGTCACCGGCTCGATCGGGCTGCTGGGCACCCGCCCGAGCTACGAGATGATGATGGGCTGCGACACGTTGCTGACGGTCGGGTCCAGCTTCCCGTACACCCAGTTCATGCCGGAGTTCGACCAGGCCCGCGCCGTCCAGATCGACATCGATCCCGCCTTCATCGGGATGCGCTACCCCTACCAGGTCAACCTGGTGGGCGACGCGCGGGTCACGCTGCGGGCGCTGCTGCGGCAGCTGCACCGCAAGCAGGACCGCGGCTGGCAGGACGGCATCATCGACAACGTCACCCGCTGGTGGGAGACGATGGAGATGGAGGCGATGACCGAGGCCGACCCGATCAACCCGATGCGGTTGTTCTGGGAGCTCAACGCCCAGCTGCCGGCGAACGCCATCCTCGCCGCCGACTCCGGCTCCTCGGCCAACTGGTACGCCCGTGACCTGCGTTTCACCGCTGACATGCGTGGGTCGTTGTCCGGCACGTTGGCCACGATGGGTCCGGGAGTGCCCTACGGCATCGGCGCAAAGTTCGCCGCGCCCGACCGCCCCGTCATCGTCTTCAGCGGTGACGGCGCGATGCAGATGAACGGGCTGGCCGAGCTCATCACGATCTCCCGCTACTGGAATGAGTGGTCCGACCCCCGCCTGGTCGTCGCCGTGCTGCACAACAACGACCTGAACCAGGTGACGTGGGAGATGCGCGCCATGGCGGGAGCGCCGAAGTTCACCGAATCGCAGTCCCTGCCGGATGTCGCGTACGCCGGCTTCGCCCGCAGCCTGGGCCTCGACGGCGTCGAGGTCGACAAGCCCGACGAGCTGTCGGGTGCGTGGGCACGGGCGCTCTCGGCGGACCGGCCGACCGTGCTCGACGTGCACGTCGACCCGAACGTGCCGCCGATCCCGCCGCACGCGACGCTCGACCAGATGCTGTCGTCGGCGAAGGCGATGCTCGAGGGCGACGAGGACCGGCTGGGTGTCATCAAACAGGGGGTCAAGACCAAGGTGCAGGAGTTCCTACCGCACGGAGGCCGGAAGTGACGGCGCAGACCCTGCCGGGAGCGCCGGCCGAGGTCGACGTCGAGTCCCTGTGCGATGACCTGCGGGCCCGTGTCGACGGCGAGGTGCGCAGTGACCCCGGCAGTCGTGCGGCGTACTCCACCGACGGCTCCAACTACCGGTTCCCTCCGATCGCGGTGGTGGTGCCGAACAGCGTCGACGCCGGGGCGGCCGCCGTGCGGGTCTGCGCCGAGCACGGAGCCCCGGTGCTCTCACGTGGCGGCGGCACCTCGTTGGCGGGCCAGACCACCAACGCCGCGGTAGTGCTCGACTGGACCAAACGCTGCCACCACCTGGTGAGCGTGGACCAGGAGGCCCGGACCTGCATCGTCGAGCCCGGGATCGTCCTGGACGTGCTCAACGACAAGCTCGCCGAGCATTCGTTGATGTTCGGGCCGCGACCGTCCACGCACTGGTCGTGCGTGCTCGGCGGGATGATCGGCAACAACTCCTGCGGTGCGACCGCCCAGGCGTACGGCAAGACCGTCGACAACATCCGCCGGCTCGAGGTGCTGACCTACGACGGGCTGCGGATGTGGGTCGGGCAAACCTCCGACGAGGAGCTCGAGGCGATCACGGCCGAGGGCGGGCGCCGGGCCGAGATCTACGCGTCGCTGCGTGAGCTCCGTGACCGGAACCTGTCCGGCATCCGGACCGGGTTCCCGAAGATCCCGCGCCGGGTGTCGGGCTACAACCTCGACAGCCTGCTGCCGGAGAACGGCTTCCACGTCGCCCGCGCCCTGGTGGGCAGCGAGGGAACCCTGGTGACGGTGTTGCACGCGGAGCTGGAGCTGGTGCCGGTTCCGGCGGCTCGGGACCTGGTCGTGCTGGGCTACCCCGACATCTTCGCGGCGGCCGACGCCGTACCCAGCATCCTCGAGAGCGACCCCCACCGGCTGGAGGGCCTGGACGACATCCTCATCGGGGAGGAACGCAGCGAGCACCTGCACCCCGACGCGATTGAACAGCTCCCCAAGGGGTCGGGCTGGCTGATGGTCGAGTTCGTCGCCGACGACATCGACGCCGCCCACGCCAAGAGCGAGGAGCTGGTGGACCGGCTGAAGCAGACCGAGCACGAGCCGGCGTACTCCTACTTCGACGAACCCGAGGCCGAGGACCAGCTGTGGCAGGTCCGTGAGGGCGGCCTGGGCGCCACCGCCCGCCCACCGGGCGGCGGTGAGACGTGGGAGGGCTGGGAGGACGCGGCCGTGTCGCCCTATGCGCTCGGCGGCTACCTGCGGGACTTCCACGCCCTGCTCGAGGAGTACGACTACGCCGACGAGTCGGCCCTGTACGGCCACTTCGGCCAGGGCTGCGTCCACACCCGGATCCCGTTCGACATGCGCACCGCCTCCGGTGTGGCCGACTTCCGCTCGTTCGTGGAGCGGGCGGCCGACCTCGTGGTGTCGTACGGCGGGTCCTTGTCGGGTGAGCACGGCGACGGCCAGGCCCGCGGCGCGCTGCTCGCCAAGATGTACCCACCCGAGATCATGGCTGCCTTCGGGGACCTCAAAGCCATCTTCGACCCCGATCGCCACATGAACCCGGGCCGCGTGGTGTGGGCCTACCCGGTCGACACCCACCTGCGGCTGGGCACGGACTTCGAGCAGCGTCGCGAGCGGACCTGGTTCGCCTACCCCGAGGACGACCACTCGTTCGGCAACGCGGTCATGCGGTGCATCGGCGTGGGCAAGTGCCGCAACCACGGGGACGGCGGCGTGATGTGCCCCAGCTACCGCGTCACCGGCGAGGAGGAGCACACCACCAGGGGGCGGTCCCGGTTGCTGCAGGAGATGATGCGCGTCGACGGGGTCGTGAGGGACAGCTGGCGCTCGAAAGACGTGCTCGAGGCCCTTGACCTGTGCCTGGCCTGCAAGGGCTGCAAGAAGGACTGCCCCGTCAACGTAGACATGGCGACGTACAAGGCCGAATTCCTGGCGCACCACTACCGGGGGCGGCTACGTCCGATGGCGCACTACACGATGGGCTGGCTGCCCCTCCTTGCCCGCCTCGCGTCCGCCGCTCCGGGAGCGGTCAACGCGCTGATGGCTACCCCCGGGCTGTCCCAGGCCCTGAAGAAGGCCGGCGGTGTCGCCCCCGAGCGCGCGGCCCCCCGCTTCGCCAGGCAGCGGTTCGTCGAGTGGTTCGCCGCCCGGCCCGCACCTGCCAGACCCTCGTCGCAGGGGGATGTCGTGCTGTGGCCCGACTCCTTCAACAACAACTTCTCGCCCGAGGTCGGGCGGGCCGCGGTCGAGGTGCTGGAATCGGCGGGGTTTCGGGTACGGATCCCGTCCAAGACCCTGTGCTGCGGCCTGACGTGGATCTCGACCGGCCAGCTCGCCACTGCCCGCAGGGTGCTGCAGCGCACCGTCGCCGCGCTCCGCGACGACATCCGGGCCGGCACCACCGTGGTCGGCCTGGAGCCGTCGTGCACGGCGGTCTTCCGTTCCGACGCCGCCGAGCTCTTTCCCCACGACGACGACGTGCTCCGGCTGCAGGGCCAGGTACGCACGCTCGCGGAGGTTCTCGAGGGCTGCGACGACTGGCGGCCGCCGTCACCGGTTGCCGGTCGGCGGGTCGTGGTGCAGCCGCACTGCCACCAGCACGCGATCATGGGCTTCGAGACCGATCGCCGGCTGATGGAGCGGCTCGGGATCGAGGTGGTAGAGCAGGTCCCCGGCTGCTGCGGGCTGGCGGGCAACTTCGGCTTCGAGGACGGTCACTACGACATCTCGATGAAGATCGCCGAGGACTCGCTGCTGCCCGCGATCCGCAACGCGCACGGAGCCACGACGCTCGCCGACGGGTTCAGCTGCCGGACACAGGTGGCGCAGAGCGGCGTGGACACCCGGCCCTTGCACCTGGCCCAGCTGCTGGCGGGGCGGGGGTCGTGACGCGCTCGTGCGGCCCGATCGAGGAGGTACGCCTCTCCACCTTCGAGCTCCCGACACCGGTTCCCGAGGCCGACGGCACGCTCGCCTGGTCCTCGACCACGGTGGTGGTCGTCGAGGTGTGCTGCGACGGGCACACCGGGCTGGGCTGGACGTACGGGCCGGCGGCGGGTGCGCTGGTCGTGGCCGACCTGCTGGCGCCGGTGATCCACTCCGGCGACCCTCTGGATCCGGCCGCCACCGGCCGGGAGATGGTCCGCGCCGTCCGCAACGCACCGCGCGTCGGGACCGTGTCGTACGCGATCTCCGCGGTCGACGTCGCCTTGTGGGACCTAGCCGCCAGGCTGAGCGACCTCCCGCTGGTACGGCTGCTGGGCAGGGTGCGCGACAGCGTCCCGGTCTATGGCAGCGGTGGCTTCACGACCTACGACGACGATCAGCTGCGCGAGCAGCTGACCGGTTGGGCCGAAGAAGAGGACATCCCACGGGTCAAGATCAAGATCGGGGAGAGTTGGGGCTCGCGGCCGGATCGGGACCTGGCCCGGATGCGGCAGGCACGGGAGACGATCGGGCCGGACGTCGACCTCTTCGTCGACGCCAACGGGGCGTACTCGGCGAAGCAGGCTGTCAGGGTGATGGCGGCCGCGGCCGAGCTGGGCGTCGTCTGGTTCGAGGAGCCGGTGTCCAGCGACGACCTGGCCGGGCTGGCGCTGGTGCGCTCACGAGTCGACGCCGACGTGACCGCGGGGGAGTACGGCACCGACCTGTTCTACTTCCGTCGCATGTGTGAGGCCGGGGCGGTCGACTGCCTGCAGGTCGACGCCAGCCGCTGCGGGGGGGCCACCGCGTGGGCCCGGGCGGCGGCGGTCGCGGCCGCGTTCAACCTCGACGTTTCGGGCCACTGCGCTCCGCACCTGCACGCCCACCTTGCCGCCGCCACACCGAACCTGCGCCACCTGGAGTGGTTCGCCGACCACGTCCGCATCGAGCGCGAGTTGTTCGAGGGGACCCTCGACCCGTCTGGCGGGGTCATCGTCCCCGACCTGCAGCGGGCGGGACACGGGCTGGCGTTGCGCGAGCGCGCGGCCTCCGAGCACCTCCTCGACCAGCGGACGGCGTGATCTCAGCCGGCCCCAGGGCCGGTGTCCGGGTCGGCAGCCCGGTAGCCCGCCAGCTCCGCTCGTAGCTCGCCAGCCTCGTCTTGGAGGTCCAGGACGTGTCGGACGCCGGTGGGGTTGAGACCAGCGGCGAGCAGGACGCTGATGCGGCGAACCCGGTCGAGATCGTTCCGGCTGTAGCGGCGGGTCCCCCCGGCGGAGCGGTCGGGGTCGATCAGCCCCTTCGACTCGTACCCGCGCAACGCCTGCGGCGCCACCCCGGTGAGCTCGGCGGCCACCGAGATGCCGAAGACACCTCGATCGGGAAGCAGCTCGTCAGGCATCGTCGCATCCGCGACCGGTGGAGCTGATCCAGACCGGACCGGCGACCAGCGGGGGCCCTTGGCCGCCGCCGGAGGTGGGCGCCGCGGGGAGGTGGCGGACCGGGATTGGGGTGCCGTGCGTCTGGGGTGCTGGGGGGAGGGTCTCGCTCATCAGCTGGTGGTAGGCCTCGCAGCCGGTGGCGAACCGGGTGGCCGCGTCGGTATCCGTGGCTACGTCGGGATGGAACTCGCGCGCCAACCGGCGGAAGGCTCGGGTGACCTCTGCGGCGGATGCCCCGCGGGGCAGTCCGAGAACGCGGTGCGGGTCAGGACGCGGCTTCATCGACCCTCCTCGAACTTCTGCCCGCAGCGTACTTGACAGCCGGGTCCATCCGCCACAAAATCTCTGTTGGAGTTAGAGATTCCTTGCTCTCGGACTCAAATGTCACGAGAGCTGGCTGCGAGGAGGGAAGCACAGATGCTGATGAGGACCGACCCGTTCCGCGAGCTGGACCGGCTCACCGACGCGATGTTCGGCACTGCGGCCCGCCCGGCCGTGATGCCCATGGACGCCTACCGGAAGGGCGACGACTTCTACGTGCACTTCGATCTGCCCGGCGTCTCGTCGGACTCGATCGATCTCACCGTGGAACACAATGTCTTGACCGTCCGGGCGGAGCGCTCCAGCTCTTGGAGCGAAGACGCAGAGCGCATCGTCTCCGAGCGACCGCAGGGGGTGTTCACCCGCCAGCTCTTCCTGGGCGAGACGCTCGATGTCGACAACATGATGGCCGACTACGACGCCGGGGTGCTCACCTTGACGATCCCGGTCGCCGAGCAGGCCAAGCCGCGCAAGGTCGAGATCAGCGCCAAGAACGAACGCGTTCAGCTCAACGCCTGAGTTGCCAGGTGCTCGAAGCGGCGGCGGGTCCTCCCGCCGCCGCTGCGGCGCCGGGTCCTCCCGCCGCCGCTGCGGCGCCGGCCGGTGTTTGGCGGTCGCCTCGTCGGGCACTGGTGCCCGATGCGCCTCCTCGTCACCGGTGCCACCGGGAACCTCGGCAGCCAGGTGGTCAGCGCGCTGGCCCTGCGGCGACACGGTGGAGTCCGTCGCCCGCGCGCAGGAGGTCGCGACCGGGATCGGGCAGCGACCCTGAGGATCCGCGCGGCGGACCGCGCTCCGAGCGTCACACCAGCTGGAGTCGCATGTCCCGCAGGATGCGAGCCAGCAGCCGCGAGACCTGCATCTGCGTCACCCCGATGTCGCGGGCGATCTGTTCCTGAGTCCAGCCGCAGAAGAATCGCAAGGCCACGATGTGGCGGTCCCTCGGGGCCAGTTGCTGCACCAGTGGGATGAGGGCGACGTGCGCTTCGGTACGCCCCAGGTCGGGGTCGTCGATGCCGAGCAGGTCCCCGAGGGTGGCGCCGCCGTCGTCACCGAGCCGCTTGTCCAGCGACGTCGGCGTGAAGCAGCCGTCGGCAGCCAACGCCTCGATGACCTGTTCGGTGTCCACGCCGAGCCGGTCCGCGACCTCCGACGAGGTCGGTGAGCGGTGCAGCTCCTGGGCGAGCTCGGTGTTCGCCTCGAAGATGCGGCTCTGCAGCTCCTGGATCCGCCGCGGTGGCCGCACCACCCAGCCGCAGTCGCGGAAGTGCCGCTTGACCTCCCCGGAGATCGTCGGCACCGCGAACGACAAGAAGTCCTTGCCATGCCTGACGTCGAAACGCCGGACGGCTTTGACCAGTCCCAGGTGCGCCGCCTGGAGCACGTCGTCGTAGGCCTCGCCGCGGTCTCGGTAGCGAGAGGCGATCGACCGGGCGACACAGAGGTTGAGCAGGGCCACCTCGTCTTGGAGGCGTTTGCGCTCCAGGCCCTCGGAGGCCGCCATCTTGGTCAGCAACGAGGCGGTGAGCTCCGCCCGGCGGCGTTCGCCCTTGCGAGCGGGAACGTCGACGACAGGCTTCGCGTCGGAAACGGCTGCAGTCATGCCACCCAACTCTCATCAGAGGAGGAGGTGGCAACTGCTTCACCACTACCTGAAACCAAGCACGTTCGGTGCGCACCTGCAACACCGGTTCCTCATAGTTTGCCAAGAAGCCTCGTCGGCGGCTGGGGCGACCGGTCGCCGAGGATCAGCTGGGTCCGTCCCACGGCGGCAGCGCCCGCTGGCCCTGACGGTGCAGCTGCTCGGCGCGGTCGGCGGAGCGGTAGATCGCCGTGGTCAGCTCCTCGACGGCTGCGCCGACGCTGCTCGGGCTGGTCCGACCGGAGGTCGCGCGGTCTGCCGCGGCGATGTCGCCGCGGTCGGGTGTGAACCAGGCGAGGGCTGCCAGCGCGTGGTTCGCAGCATCCAGCAGCGCCTCGTCCGAGGGAAGGGCGATCTCGCGGGCGGTCACCGAGGCGTCGACGGCGAGGTCGTCGAGCCCGCCGTGGACCTGGCCGCCCGACTTCGAGATGGCCTCGATCATCTTGTCGTTCCACCGCTTCGCGAACTCACCGAGCCCGGGGGTGAGCGGGACTTTCGGTTCGCCGGAACGAGCCGCCAGCACCCGTTTGCACAGGTACGTCTTGACGATCCGCCGGTAGCTCGACCGGGGCAGCTCGGCGACACCCCGGTTGACCCGTCGCATCAGGTCCGCCGAGGCGTAACCCAGGGACTCGTTTCGGTGCACCTCGGGCGGGGCGTAGCGCCCCGGCTGGAGGCTCGACGCGGCGGCGAAACGCTCCCACAGCAGCGTCGACGCGGATCCGGGCGGAGGCACCACGACGATGTGGAGCCGCTCCGGCGGCACCAGCGGCCCCCAGACGTCCAGCATTCGCGGGATCTGCAGCGAACGCATGCCGGTGCGCCACGCCGGGTCGTTGCGCCGGTGCCTCAGCAGGGCGTCGGCGTACTCCGGCCAGGAGGTAGTGCCCCGGTTCTTGGTGGACTCCTGCCACTGCGCGGGCAGCACCCGCCCGGCATCTCGTACGCCCAGCACGACCTGCACGTTCGCCGGCGCCAGCGACTCGACCAGCGCCCTGGCGCGCGCCGGGCGGGCGAAGCTCAAGAACTCCATCGAGATCAACGCGGCTCGCCCGTCGTACTCCGCGATCTCCTGGCGCAGTCGGTCCCACCCGCCGCGCATCGCGACGCGCTGCTCGTCGTCGGCCCTCAGCTGCAGGATCTCACGTACCCCGTGGATCTGGTCGCCCCAGCTCGCGCCGGGAAAGAGCATCCCGTCCCTTGCCAGCGCGGTCTTGTTCTGGCTCAGGAGCCGCTGCAGATAGCTCGTGCCCGTCTTCATCGCGCCGATGTGGAGATACACCTGGGCGGCTCCCATTCGCTCATCTTGCCGCATGCGGCTCGCCGGCCGGGAGTTCCGCCGGTGCGGCTTCGCCGGCGCCACGCATAGTCGAGGGTCGCGAGCAACCGCACTACGATCGGGCGCCGTGGCCGGTCCCAGCATGCGCGAGCTCGTGGCCGAGCTGCACGAGCGTCTCGCACAGGCTCGCCAGGGGGGATCGGCGGCGGCCCGAGACAAGCACACCGCCCGGGGCAAGCTGCTGGTCCGCGAACGCGTCGACCGCCTGCTCGACCCCGGTGCCCCGTTCCTCGAGCTGTCGCCGTTGGCAGCGACCGGCATGTACGAGGACGCGGTCCCCAGCGCCGGTATCGTCACCGGGCTGGGACGCATCCGGGGCCGGGAGTGCGTGGTCGTCGCGAACGACGCCACCGTCAAGGGTGGCACGTACTACCCGATGACGGTCAAGAAGCACCTGCGGGCCCAGCAGGTCGCCCTCGACAACCGGCTGCCGTGCATCTATCTGGTCGACTCCGGGGGTGCCTACCTGCCGATGCAGGACGAGGTCTTCCCCGATCGCGAGCACTTCGGGCGCATCTTCTACAACCAGGCCACCCTCTCGGGCGCCGGCATTCCCCAGCTCGCCGCCGTGATGGGCTCGTGCACCGCCGGAGGAGCTTACGTTCCCGCGATGTCGGACGAGAGCGTCATCGTGGCGGGGCAGGGCACGATCTTCCTGGCCGGCCCGCCCCTGGTCCGGGCCGCGACCGGTGAACAGGTGAGCGCCGAGGACCTCGGGGGTGGCGACGTCCACGCTCGGCGCTCCGGCGTGGTCGACCACCTGGCGACCGACGACGCCGAGGCACTCGCGATCTTGCGGTCGGCCGTCGCGACGCTGCGGGATCCGGCCGGTGAGATGATCGAGCGCCATGACCCAAGGGAGCCGGCCGAGGATCCGGCCGACCTGTACGACCTCGTGCCGACGGACTCCCGGACCCCCTACGACATCCGGGAGGTGATCCGCCGGGTGGTCGACGGATCCAGCCTGCACGAGTTCAAGGCGCTGTACGGCGAGACCCTGGTCTGCGGCTTCGCGCACATCTGGGGCTATCCGGTGGCGATCCTGGCCAACAACGGCATCTTGTTCTCGGAGTCCGCGCTCAAGGGCTCCCACTTCATCGAGCTCGCGAACCAGCGCGGCGTCCCACTGGTGTTCCTGCAGAACATCACCGGTTTCATGGTCGGTCGCGAGTACGAGAGCCGGGGCATCGCCAAGGACGGGGCCAAGCTCGTGACCGCGGTCGCGTGCTCGGTGGTGCCGAAGTTCACCGTCGTGCTCGGCGGCTCGTTCGGCGCCGGCAACTACGGCATGTGCGGACGCGCGTACGACCCCCGGTTCTTGTGGATGTGGCCGAATGCCCGGATCTCGGTGATGGGGGGCGAACAGGCCGCCTCGGTGCTGGCGACGGTGCGCCGCGACGGGGTCGAGCGGCGCGGCGAGAGCTGGCCGGCGGCGGAGGAGGAGGCGTTCAAGGCACCGATCCGGGCACAGTACGAGACCCAGGGGTCGCCGTACTACTCCACCGCCCGGTTGTGGGACGACGGCATCCTCGACCCGGCGGAGACCAGGCGGGTGCTCGCGATGGGACTCGCCGCAGCATCGAGCTGGCCGGTCCGAGCACCCTCGTACGGCGTCTTCCGGATGTGAGCGCCTTGCCGGCCCAGACCCGCCCGTACTCCTCGCTCCTGGTCGCCAACCGCGGCGAGATCGCCGTTAGGATCCTGCGCTCCGCCCGGCGGGCGGGGTTGTGGACCGTGGCGGTCTACTCCGATGCCGACCGGACCGCCCCCCACGTCCGGTTGGCCGACAGCGCGGTCCGCCTCGGCCCGACCCCGGCCCGGGAGTCGTACCTGTCGATCGCGGCGGTGCTGGCCGCAGCCGAGCGGACCGGAGCCGAGGCCGTCCACCCCGGCTACGGCTTCTTGTCCGAGCGGGCGGACTTCGCCCGCGCGGTGGCCGACGCGGGGCTGGTCTTCGTGGGACCGAGCCCCGAGGTCATCGAGGTGATGGGCCGCAAGGACCGCGCCCGCACCGTCGCCGAACGAGCCGGCGTCCCGGTTGTCGCGCTGCAGGGCGACTCCCTGGCCTACCCGCTGATGGTCAAGGCCGCGGCCGGGGGCGGCGGCAAGGGGATGCGCATAGTGCGGGCGCCGGGGGAGCTGCCGACCGCGATGGCGGCAGCCCGGCGAGAGGCAGCCGCCGCCTTCGGGGACGACACGTTGCTGCTCGAGCGGTACGTCGAGGCCGGCCGGCACGTCGAAGTCCAGGTGATCGGGGACGCCCATGGCAACGTGGTGCATCTGTTCGAGCGCGACTGCTCGGTGCAGCGACGGCACCAGAAGGTGCTGGAGGAGGCGCCGGCGCCGACCATCTCCGGCCCGGTACGCGAACGGTTGACCAGCGCCGCGGTGTCCCTCGCTCGGGAGGTGGGCTACCTCAACGCCGGCACGGTCGAGTTCCTGGTGGCCGGCGAGGACGTTTTCTTCCTCGAGATGAACACCCGGTTGCAGGTCGAGCACCCCGTCACCGAGCTGGTGACCGGGCTCGACCTGGTCGGCCTTCAGCTCCGCGTCGCCGCGGGTGAGCCGCTGCCGTTCCGCCAACAGGACGTGGAGCTGCGAGGGCACGCGATCGAGGCCCGCGTCTACGCCGAGGACCCCTATGCGGGCTTCCTGCCGCAGGCCGGCCGGGCCGAGGTCGTCTGCTGGCCCGAGCCGAGCCTCGCACGGGTGGACGGTGCGCTGGAGGCCGGGCAGCAGGTCGGTACCGCCTACGATCCGATGCTGGCGAAGGTGATCGCCCACGGGCCGACCCGGGAGGCGGCACGCCGCCGGTTGGTTGCCGCGCTGGACGAGACGGCGATCATCGGGCTGACGACCAATCTCGGGTTCGTACGAGCATTGGCCGCGTCCGAGGCGTACCGGGCCGCGGCCGTCCACACCGGCTGGCTCGACTCCGACCCGGCCGGTGCGCAGCTGCGCGACGCGCCAGCGCTTCCCGCTGCGGCCGAACCGGTCGCGGCTTGGACGCTGGCCCAGCTGAGCATCAGCGAGGCGACCGACGGTTCACCTTTCGGCACCGCCGACGGTTGGCGGCTCGCCGGCCCGCACGCTGGTGTCGCGGTGGAGCTTCGCGCCGCGCCGGCAGAGCCGGCGCGGGTGTGGCTGGTGGAGACCGGTACCGGGCGGGTGCGGGTCACGGGCGAGGAGCACCACATCGTCCTCATCGACCGGGACGGCCCACGGCTGCGGCTGGAGGTGGACGGGGTCGTGGTGGAGGCGGTCGTCGCCGTCGACTCGGCCAGCGTGACGGTGTCGCTCGCGGGACAGCCGTGGGTGCTGGCCCGACCGGGTGCGTCGACCGCGGCGGCTGACCGGCCCCCGACCGGGGGCGCGGTGACCGCGCCGATGCCGGGAACCGTCCTCACCGTCGAGGTGCGCGCGGGTGACCGGGTGCGCTCCGGTGAGACCCTGGGTGTGCTGGAGGCGATGAAGATGGAGCTGGCTCTTGCCGCCCCGCACGACGGGACGATCGCCGAGGTCGCGGCCGGTCCTGGCGACCAGGTGGCGCTCGGCGACGTGCTGTTCCGGGTCGACCCGGACGGCGAGACGCCCCAGGCGGACACGTGAACCTGCCGATGGTGGTGGCCGACCCGGCGCTGCCGGCGAGGGTCACGGTCTACGAGGTGGGACCCCGCGACGGCCTGCAGAACGAGGCCGCCGTCGTGCCCGTCGGCGTCAAGGCGGAGTTCGTGCGCCGACTGGTGGCTGCTCGCCTGCCCGTGGTGGAGGTCACCAGCTTCGTCTCGCCGCGATGGGTGCCGCAGCTCGCCGACTCCGCCGAGCTGCTGGGGCTGCTGGACCTCGGCGGCGCCATCGAGATGCCGGTCCTGGTGCCCAACGAGCGCGGCCTGGAGCGGGCACTGGCCGCCGGGGCCACCACGGTGGCGATCTTCGCCAGCGCCACCGAGTCGTTCGCCCGGGCGAACCTCAACCGTGGGCTCGAGGAGCAGTACGCGATGTTCGAGCCGGTGCTCGCCGGGGCCGCGGCGGCCGGGGTCGGCGTCCGAGCCTACCTCTCGATGTGCTTCGGCGACCCCTGGCAGGGCGAGGTTCCCATCGCCCAGGTCGTCAGCGCCGGAAGGCGGCTGCTCGACATGGGTGCCGAAGCGCTGTCGCTCGGGGACACGATCGGGGTGGGAACGCCCGGACACGTGACCGCGCTCGTCGAGAGCTTTGGCGCAGCAGGGGTGGCGAGCTCACGGCTCGCGATGCATTTCCACGACACGTACGGCCAGGCGCTCGGCAATGCCCTCGCGGCGCTGCGGTGTGGCGTCGCGACCCTCGACGCCAGCGCCGGCGGCCTCGGCGGCTGCCCGTACGCCAAGAGCGCGACCGGGAACCTGGCCACCGAGGACCTGGTGTGGATGCTGCGTGGCCTCGGCATCGACACCGGCATCGACCTGGACGCCCTCGTCGCCACCAGCTCGTGGCTGGCCGGGGTCTTGGGGCGGCCCAGCCCGTCGCGGGTGGTCCGCGCCCTTGCCGGACCGACCGGTCCGCGGGGCTCGCAACGATGAGCCGCGTCTTCTTGCACGTCGGAGCCCCCAAGACGGGTACGACGCAGCTGCAGGACACGCTGTTCGTCAACCGCGAGACGCTCGGCGAGCACGGCGTGCTGTATCCGGGGGACCGGTTCGACTCGCAGTTCCTGGCGGCCCTGGACCTGCTGGGCAAGAAGTGGGGCGGGCTGGAGAAGTCGGCCGTCGGCGCCTGGGACACGCTGGTCGCCGAGGCCAACGCGTGGGAGGGCACGGTCGTGATCTCGCACGAGATCCTGGCCGCGGCGAGCCGGCGGCAGGTCCGCCGAGCGATCGAGGGGCTCGACGGCGAGGTGCACGTCGTGTACTCGATCCGCGACCTGGCGCGCCAGATCCCCGCCGAGTGGCAGGAGGGCGTCAAGCACCGACGCAAGATGTCGTTCGCGGAGTTCCTGGACGACCTGACCCAAGAGACCCCGCGGACACCGGTGCTGCAGTGGTTCTGGTCGGTTCAGGACTGGCCGAAGGTGCTGGACCGGTGGGGCTCGGCGCTGTCGCCGCAACGGGTCCACGTGGTCACGGTGCCACCACCGGACGCCCCGCGCAGCCTGCTCGTGGGCCGCTTCCTGCGGCTGCTCGGCGTCCACCGCAGCTGGCTTCCGATGCCGAGCGAGCGGGCCAACCCGAGCTTGGGCAGCGTGGAGACCACGGTCTTGCGGACCCTGAACGCCCGGCTGCCGGCGCGCCGGCTCAAGGGCCCGCAGTACCGCCATCTGATGCGCGAGTTGCTGGCCCACCGCACGCTGGCCGAACGCGGTGAGCGGCAACCGATCGCGTTGCCGCCAGGGCTCGCGGACTGGGTCGTCTCGACCACCGAGGAGTGGGTCGCCGAGCTGGACCGGCGAGGCTACGAAGTGGTCGGCGACCTGGCGGAGGTGACGCCGGCGTTCTCGGCGTCACCCTGGTACGACCCGGACACGGCCAGCGCCTCTGACCAGCTGGAGGTGGCGTACACGATCATCGAGGCGCTCGTGCTCGAGCTGGCCGGCTACGAGGAGGCTCGGGGCAGCGCCCCGGCGCCACCCGACGTGCGCCAGCGAGCGAAGATCCGGGCGCTGGCCCTGGCCCGCCGCAACCGGGTGGTCGGACTCGCGCTGCGGGCGTACCGACGAGTGCGCCGCGGTTGAGCGCTCAGGCCTGCGGCGGGGCAGCCGTGCGGCTGCGCCGGTCGCGCAGCTCGCGCCGGGCGTACCGACCGATCTGGTAGGTCGACCAGCCGTCGGTGACCGCACCCACACCGCCGCCGAACACCGGGAGGCGTCGACCCACGACGAGGGCAGCCCGGCGTCCACCGATCTTGGCGACCATCTCGGTCGTGACCTCGGCGGCGATCGAGCGGTCCAGCTCGGGGTCGTGCACCGGGGAGGTGGCCAGGGCCATCGGGCTGGAGGGCAGCCGCCGCGACTTCAGCAGCTCCCGCACGGTGTCCTCGCCGAGCAGGCAGGCGAGCACCGCGTTGCGCACTCGGGGATCGCGCAGGTCGTAGCCCCTCAGGTGGGCGATCCCGGCGACCAGATGGCACTGCAGCAGCGTCAGGCCGGTCACGTTCGCGGGGATGGACAGGGCCAGCGTCACCAGCCCTCCCACGTTGGTCACGAAACCTTGCACGCCAGCCAACCGGACATGCCCGTCGATCAGGTCGCCGATCGCCTGGTCCACGTCGCCGCCGACCTCGGCGAGCTTGGCGTCGGCGGCGACGGCGGCGCCCTTGACAGGTCCGATGCCGTCGATCGCCCGCTCGAGCACCTCCCGGACGTACGCCGACGTCAGCTGCGGTGCGACCTTGCGGCCGAGCGGGATCAGGCCCTTCGCCGCCGCGCTGCCGACGCCCATGTGTCCTCCTCAGGCAAGACCGACAGCGTACGTCGCGGCCGGCGAGCATCATGGCGGGGTGCCGGTCCCGCTACCTTCGTCGCGCTGGGAGTTCGACCCCCGGAGAACCCGCCGAGACGACCTGGTGGGCGTGGGTGCCGACCTGGCGCCGGGGACGGTGCTGGCGGCGTACCGCGGCGGCTGCTTCCCGATGCCGCTCGCCGAGACGCCTGCGATGGCGTGGTGGTCGCCGCTGCACCGGGGTGTGCTCCGACCGCCGCGGCTGCGGGTGAGCCGATCGCTGCGCCGGTCTCGGCGGCGGTACGTCACCACGGTCGACTCCGACTTCGCGGCCGTGGTAGCGGCCTGCGCCGACCCCGGCCGACCGGGCGCCTGGATCAGCCAACCGATCCAGGAGGCGTACGCCGAGCTGCACCGGCTGGGCTGGGCCCACTCGGTCGAGGTCTGGAGCCCCAGCGGTGAGCTCGCCGGCGGCCTCTACGGGGTCGCGGTGGGCGGCCTGTTCGCGGGCGAGTCGATGGTTTCGCTGCGCCGTGACGCGTCGAAGGTCGCCCTGGTCGAGCTCGTGGAGCTGTTGAGTGACGAGTCCGTCGGCGACCGGCTCATCGACATGCAGTGGCTGACCCCGCACCTGGCGAGCCTCGGGGCCGAGGAGCTGCCCCGGGACGTCTACCTGCGCCGGCTGCCGGCGCTGCTCGCGGTGCCGCTGCCGCAGCCTTGGCGCTGACCGGCCGTCACCGTGCCGCGCGACGCGGCAGACTGGGCGGGTGCCGGAGCTTCCCGAAGTCGAATCGTTGGCGGGGCAGCTGCGGGCCCGGTTGGCCGGGCGGGCGTTCGCCCGCGTGGTACCGGTGACCTTCAGCGCGCTCAAGACGTTCGACCCACCACTGGACGCGCTGCGCGGGCTGCTGGTGGAGCAGGTGGTGCGTCACGGCAAGTTCCTAGACCTCGACCTCGGCGGCCTCCACTTCGTCACTCACCTGGCGCGAGCGGGCTGGCTGCGCTGGCATGACACGGTTCCGGTGGCAACAGCGCGGCCGGGCAAGGGGCCGCTGGCGATGCGGGTCGAGCTCGACGACGGCAGCGGCTTCGACCTGACGGAGGCCGGCACCCAAAAGCGGCTGGCCGTCTACGTCGTCAAGGCCCCGGCCGAGATCGCGGGGATCGCCCGGCTGGGCCCGGACCCGCTCGACCCCTCGTTCGGCAGCGACGCGCTCGCCGACCTGCTCCGGGCCGCCGGCCGTTCCCAGATCAAGGGGGTGCTGCGGGACCAGTCGGTCATCGCGGGCATCGGCAACGCCTACTCCGACGAGATCTTGCACGCCGCCCGGTTGTCGCCGTTCAAACCGGCTTCCCACGTCCTCGGGCAGGATCTCGACCGGCTGTCCACGGCGATCGGGACCACGCTCCGGGAGGCGGTCGAACGCTCGGCCGGGCTGCACGCGGCGGAGCTGAAGCGGGAGAAGAAGGCGGGGCTGCGGGTGCACGGGCGGACCGGCCTGCCCTGCCCAGCGTGCGGTGACACGGTGGCGGAGGTGTCGTTCGCCGACTCCTCGCTGCAGTACTGCCCGAGCTGCCAGACCGGTGGGAAGCCGCTAGCCGACCGGAGGATGTCCCGGCTCCTGAAGTGAGCGCGACGCGCTACGGCTCGCTAACACAATCTAGGGCAACTGCTAGACACCCCGATACCGTCCTGACATGGACCCGGTCCGCAACCCCTACGCGCCGGGCGCTGGGCAGCGCCCGCCCGAGCTCGCGGGTCGAGACGATCAGCTGCGGCAGTTCGAGGTGACGCTGGAGCGGGTGGCGGCGCGGCGACCGGAGCGGTCGATGGTGCTCTCCGGGCTGCGCGGGGTCGGCAAGACCGTGCTGTTGAACGCGCTGCGATCGCTTGCGGTTAAACGGGCCTGGGGGACCGGCAAGCTCGAAGCGCGCCCGGAGACCGGGATACGGCTCGGAATCGCCCAGGCGGTCCATGCCGCCGTCCGGGAGGTCGCGCATCGACACCGTGACCCCGACCGGGTTGACGCGGTCGCCTCGGTGCTCAAGGCGTACGCGCTGCGCGCCCCGCCGCGGCAGCGTCGCGAGGTGCGCTGGCACCCGCCGAGCGACGTCGCTGCGGCGAGGGGGAGAGCGGACTCCGGCGACCTCGAGCTCGACCTCATCGAGCTGTTCACCGACGTCGCCGAGCTCGGTCGCGACCTCGGTGTCGGCGTGGCGCTGTTTTTCGACGAGATGCAGGACATCGCCCCCGCTGAGCTGGCCGCACTCTGCGGCGCTTGCCACGAGATCAGCCAGGCGGGGGCGCCGCTGGTCGTCGTCGGAGCCGGTCTTCCCCACCTGCCGACCGCGTTGAGCGCCAGCAAGTCCTACGCGGAACGGCTGTTCCGATACGTCGTCGTCGACCGGCTCGCCCGCGAGGCCGCGGATCGGGCGCTGCTGGTGCCGGCCTCCACGGAGGGGGCGGACTACGATCGCGCCGCTCTGGCGGCCCTGTACCGGCTCACCGACGGCTACCCGTACTTCGTGCAGGCGTACGGCAAGGCCACGTGGGACGTGGCGCCGGGCAGCCCGATCCGCGAGTCGGACGTCCTTGAAGCAGCCCCGCAGGCTGCGGACGAGCTGGCGGTCGGCTTCTTCGGCTCCCGCTACGAACGGGCCTCGCCGGCCGAGCGGGACTACATGCGAGCCATGGCCGACGTCGGCGCCGATGGCAGCGACGGCGCGGTGGCCACGGCCCAGGTGGCGGGCATCCTCGAGCGCCGCCCGCAGAGCCTTTCGCCGGCACGTGACGGGCTGATCAAGAAGGGCCTGGTCTACGCCGCCGAGCGTGGCTCGGTCGCGTTCACGGTCCCGCACTTCGGCGCTTACCTACGCCGTCAGCCCGGCTAGGCGCCGTCGCGTCGGCCACGCGCCGCAAGGCCGGTGGATGCGGATACGCTCGCGGGAGGCTGCGAGCCAGCGACGAGAGGGGCCGTCCATGCAGTGTCCACGCTGCGGAGCAGACAACCCGCCCGGCGTCGCCGCCTGTATCCGTTGCGGCCTGCCCGCGTATGCCACCCCGACGGCCTATCCACCGCCCCAGGCCTCGGGGGCAAGTGCTGCCGGGCGCCGCTCGCCGCTCGCCGCGGTGGCGGCAGTGCTGGCGGCCCTCGGCGCCTTGGCCGGCTTGGGCTACGGCGGCTATGCCCTGAGTGCCCGGCGTGGCATCTACTCCTCGATCGCCGACGACCCCGGCTCGGTCACCCCTGCGGATGCTCAGAACAGCGACACCCTCAACGCCGTGCTGTTGTGGGTCTCGCTGGCGCTGATCGCGGTGGGCCTCGTCGCGTGGGTGGTGGCGCTGATCGCCGCTCGGCGAGGCTGCAACGGGCTCGGCTGGGCGGGCCTGGCGCTGGTGGTGCTGGGCGCCGGTGTCGCCGTCGTCGGCGCCATCGTGGTGGGCGGGGTCGGATCCACGTCCGATGCCGGCAACGGTGCCACCGGCTACCTCCTGGTGGGCATCGGGTTCGTCGTCATGGCACTCGGGCTGCTGCTGGGTGTGGTGAGCCTGCGCCGGCCAGCTGCCGCCGGTAGTAGCACCGGCCCGGCGCCCTACCCGCCCTACGCCGACCCCTACGCCGGCCCGGCCCCGTACGGCGGTCCACCACCGGTTGCGCCGCCGCAGGGAGGGCCGGCCCAGCCGTACGGGCCCCCGACCAGCGCGCCGCCGCGAGCACCGGGAGCACCTCCGCCATGACCTCCGGCCGCCCCGAGCGGCCGCAGATCGTCGCGCACCGCGGTGCCAGCGGCGCCCTCGCGGAACACACGCTCGCGGCGTATCTGCAGGCACTCGACGACGGTGCCGACGCAGTCGAGTGTGACGTCCGACTGACCGCCGACGGGCACCTCGTGTGCGTGCACGACCGGCGGGTCGAGCGGACCTCCAACGGTCGGGGGGTCGTCTCCGCCCTCCAGCTGGCCGAGCTCGACGCGCTCGACTTCGGGTCGTGGAAGAACCCATGGGCAGACCTCGACGACGAGGCCGACGACGGTCCGCATCAGCGCAAGGTCTTGACCCTGGAGGCGCTGCTCGGTGAGCTCAGCGGTCGCGACCGCCGGGTCGAGCTGGCCGTCGAGACCAAGCACCCCACTCGCTACGCAGGCCTCGTCGAACAGCGGCTCGTGGACCTGCTGGCCCGCTTCGGTCTCACCCGCCCCGGCCCCGACGATGCGGTCCGTGTCAGCCTGATGAGCTTCTCCCGGATCTCTTTGCGGCGGGTGCGCGAGCTGGCGCCGGCGGTGCCGACGGTCTGGTTGATGGACCGGCTGCCGCTGCGCTTCGGGGACGGGACGCTGCCACGGGGGTGCCGAGCCGGTGGTGTCGCCATCCCGGTGGTCCGCGCCCATCCGGGCTTCGTCCGCCGGCTCCAGCGCCGCGGCAACGCCGTCCATGTGTTCACCGTCAACGATCGCCGTGACGTCGACCTGTGCCTGCGACTCGGCGTCGACGCGATCATCACCGACCACCCGGCCGACACCCTGTCCTGGATACGCCGACAGACAGGGCCGCATGGTGGGCACGCTCCCTGAGGTGAGGTTTTCGGTGGTTACCAAGGGGTAAGAGCCCGCGGTGCTGCACACCGGGCGGAAGCGTGGAGATCAGCCGTGACGGTGGACATTCCCGAGCAGGTCCGGGTGCCGTTCGTGCCGTCCGCGGCCCGCACCGCGCGCATCCACCTCTCGGCGTTCTTGAGCCAGCGCCGCCTTGCGCAACCGGTCGTCGACGACGCACTGGTGGTCATCTCCGAGCTCGTCAGCAACGCCGTACGTCATGCCACCCCACAAGACGATGGTGAGCTCGGAGTGTCCTGGGCGCTCGAGCGAGAGCAGCTGCTGCTGGTGGTCGAGGACGGAGGGTCGGTACGCACCCCGCAGGAGATCAGTACCGGACCGTCCGGGGAAGGAGGACGCGGGCTGTCGATCGTGTCGGTGTTGTCTCGCCGGTGGTGGGTCGAGACTCGAGAGCGCGGGGTCAGGGTCACGGCCCAGCTCGACACACTGTTAGGTCCTCCGGGCTAAGGTGACTTCCCGTCGAGATCACCGGGGAGTTGCATGTCCGCACAGCTGCCGGTCGCTCGGTCAGAACCCGGTCCCCGACAGCCCTGCCCGTGCGGGTCGGGCAAGCGCTACCGGGCCTGTCACGGGTCCGGCGGCCCAGCGGCCTACATCGCACGTACGTTCGCCGGACTGCCGGCCGAGTGCGACTGGGTCGCGATGAGAGACATCGTCGCGGCCGCCACCGCCGACGTCAGGCTGGGCCAGCGCGAGCGGCCGGTGCGGGTGTGCTCCCTGCTGCCGGCGGCGCTACCGGCGTTGGTGCGCGAAGACGGCGAGGTGTGGCTGGGTCTGCAGGTTCAGCACGACTACGGTGATGCCAGCCGTGACCTCGCCGCGGTGCTGGAACTGGCGCTCGGGGCGCCCCCAGGAACGCAGGTGACCCTTCCCGCTGACCCCGGCTCCGGTCCCCGGCTGCAGGACCTCGTCGATCCTGGCTCGGAGTTTTCGGTCACCGTCCACGACAGCTTCGGGTTCTGGGTCGCCGACCTCGAAGACGCCACCGGACAGCTGGCAGCCTCGCTGGAGGCCGCCGACGCGTCGCTCGCACCGACGGTGCGGCTGCGGGCCGTGGACGCTGCGTACTGGACCAGCACCGGTGGCAAGGAGTTCCTGCGCTGGGTGATGCCGCACGACGAGGATCGGCTGTTGGATGCCCTGGCCCGGCTGCACGTTCGCGGCGACGACACGCTGGTAGCGAGCGGCCGGCTGCTCGGCTCGTTTCGCGCTCACGGCCTGCTGGCACCGGTGTGGGAGATCCCGCCCGGCACCGGCGCCGGGGCGCTCGAGGAGCCCGCGCAGCGCATCGCGGCGCACCTCGCCGACGCCATGTCGACGCCGACCTCGCTGAGCTCGGTCGAGCGGTCCGCCCGATCCGGTCTGCTGTCTCGGCAACTGACGATTCGCTGAGAATCTGAGCCCGCCACGCAGCGGGATACATGATCTCCTTGCGCCCATGTGAGCGCACAATTAGCCTGGAGGAAGCCCGGTCGTCGTTGTTTCCCCCGTCAGCGACGGCCGGGCGACCCATGTCCGGAGCCGGCAATGTCGCCTTCGGTCAGTCCTCGGCCAACTCCTGCGCCGTCAGCGGGCGTAGCACGCAGAACTCGTTGCCCTCCGGATCGGCCAGCACCACCCAGGTCTCGTCGCCGCCTTGACCCACGTCGGCTCGCACGGCACCGAGCTCCTCCAGGCGGGCCACCTCGGCGGCCTGGTCCAGCGGCCGCAGGTCGAAATGCAGCCGGTTCTTGGTGCCTTTGCTCTCGGGCACCCGGCCGAACAAGATGTCGGGTGCGACGCCGTCCTCCCGGCTGCCCTCAGGCGGTTCCAGCACCACCTCGTCGTCGGTGTCGTACGTACGCCGCCAGCCGAGCGCCTGCTCCCAGAACCCCGCCGTTGCTCGCGGGTCGGTCGAGTCGATGCACACGCACTGCCAGCGCAGCGCGGGTCCGGTGTCCCCAGGGGTCATGTCCGGACCCTTCCGGGCGCCACCCGCTGGCGTCAACCGGTTTGCCCGCCGCCACCGCCAGGACCGGCCAGCGGCCGGCGACGCACGGGGCACGACATGCATCGCGGACCGCCACGTCCCGAACCCAGCTCCGCGCCCGCGATGGCGACCACCTCGATGCCCGATGCCTCCAGCCGGGCGTTCGTCTCGACGTTGCGCTCGTAGGCCACTGCAATCCTCGGCGCCAGGGCGAGGGTGTTGTTGCCGTCGTCCCACTGCTCACGCTCGGCGGTCACCGGGTCGAGACCGGTGTCGATCCGGCGCAGCTCGTCGAGTTGCATGGACTTGGCCGCCGCCACCAGGAAGGGCTCGGGCCCGCTGACGTCGAGCACGACGTCCACCGAAGGCACCAGGTCGCCGTCCGGCAGCTCGGCGCAGGTGATGGTGAAGGTGGTCAGGGTGTCGGCCACGTTCGCGTACATCACCACCTGGTCGAGGTCGACCATGGTCACGATCGTGTCCAGGTGCATGGTGGCCCGCTGCTGCGCGATCGGCACCGCCAGCACCGTGTGGGCGAGCCGGGCGGAGAACAACTGGCGAGCCATCCGCTCAACCCCGGCCGGCGTGGTGCGCTCGCCGGCCCCGATCGCCACGACACCGCCGCCGAGCTGGAGCACGTCCCCCCCTTCCAGGGGCTCCAGCTCACCGCCGTGCAGGCGTTCGGTGCCCCGGAAGCGTGGGTGCTTGGAGTAGACCAGCTCGGTGAGCTGCGTCTCGCGGCTGCGGGCCGGCATCGCGAGGCTGGTCACCGCCACGCGGTCGGCGAACCACACCGACGAGTCGCGAGTGAACAGCAGGTTGGGCAAAGGTTCGATGAGGAAGTCGTCGTGCGCGAGCAGGCTCGTCACGATGCTGTGGTCGAGCCGGACCTCGTCGTTGCGTATCCCGGCGGTCAGAGAGCGTGCCAGCTGGGTCGGGTCCTGCGCGTGCAGCGCGTCGGTGAGATACGAGCGGACGGTGTCGCCGATGCGCAGGCTCGACGTCACCTCGGTGATCGCCGCCTGGCGCGCCACCGGGTCGAGCAGCGTCTCCACGAGCAGGTCCAGCAGATAAAGGACGTCGACACCCCGGTCCCGCAACGCCGCGGCGAAGGCGTCGTGCTCGTCCTGGGCGCGGCTCACCCACGGGATCCCGTCGAAAAGCAGGAAGTCGTTGTTCCGGGGAGTCAGCCGCTTCAGCTCCGGGCCCGGCCGGTGCAGGACCACGGTCTCGAGGCGGCCGACCTCGCTGTCCGCCCCGTTACAGGGTTCTGGTGTCATGGCTGCGCAGCCTAACTAACGCCGAACGCCCGCTCCTGACCCGGCGGAGGGAGCCGGCTGGGCTCGGCCGTCGGACCCCGGAGCCTGGTGTCCGGCCTCGACGGCGGCGATCGACAACAACATCGGGACGGCGACCGCACCCGCCGCCACGAACACCGCGATCCCGGAGTCGTTGAGGAGGCTCCCGAGGACGGCTGTGACCGCGAACCCGGCTACCGCGGCCCGTCCGGCGACGCCGGTCGTCTGCAGGAACCTGTGCCCGAGGGACGGTCCGGCTTTGAAGAACCACCACAGGTAGCCGAGCAGCACGGGGGCCAGCAGGGCCACGGGGCTGTGCAGCAGCACGTCGATGTTGGCTGCCGCCTTGCGCTCGACCACCGACGGTGCTGTCCCGTCGAGAACTTGGCCGACGAAGCGACCGAGATGGGTCTGCGCGTCGGCGGGGCGGCTGTAGTCGGCGACGGCGAGGGCGGTGACGACGACGACACCGGCGAACAGGGAGGCAAGCAGCCGGAGCGCGGACACGCGTACTCCGGCAGCGATCATGCCCATGACCAGCAGTGCCGGGACCAGTGCCAGGACGCCACCGAAGTCGGTGCCGAGGCCGGGGGTTCCGTCGAGGAACACGATGGTCGCACCCGCCGCAGCCACCAGTGCGGCCCCGGCGAGGTCGGGAGTTCGCCCGAGCGCGGCGGCGGCGGTCAGCAGCGCGCACGTGGCGAACACCGCGAACGGCATGTTGCCGAAGCCGGTGAACCGACCCGCGACGATCGGGTTGTACCCGATCAGCGAGTTGAACTGGAGGAACGACCCCGTGGTCACGTCGATCCCGAGCGAGAGAGCACCGATCGCGGCGACCACGACCGGCGGGCCGAACCGGGAAGACCGCCACGGTCCAGCGAAGGCAACCGTGGTGACTGCTGCGGTGGCCAGCAAGAGCGCGACGCTCAGCCACCAGCCGGGCCGGGCGGTGGTCTGCCAGGGCACCAGGTTGGCGAGCCCGCTGGCGACCGGGATTGCGGCCACCGCCACCGCGGCAAGCCGAACGCCTCCGGCCACCCCGCGTCGACGGCTGCGCAGGATGAACGGTCCCGCCAGGCAGCAGGCGGCGGCCAGCAGCACCCAGGCCACGACGAGAGGCGGCGCGACCGCTCGCTGCGCACCCGCGGCCACCTGGTCGTCGACCAGGCTCGTGGTGACCTGTGTCGGGGCGGCGCCGGCCGGCGTCGTCAGGAACGCCCGCCCGGTCATCGCGGCTGGAACTTCGGCACCGAGTGCGGTCAGCACCGTCGGAGCCACGTCGATGAGCTGGACGTAGGGAGTTCGGTCGGTGCTGGGCGACGTCAACGACCCGGTGTCCCAGGCCGTCGACCCGTCGGAGGCCATGGCCAGATGCAGCTGCGGGGGGTTTCCTGGGCGGTCAGACACCCCGACGAGCAGCAGCAGGGTGCCTGGTTCCTGCCGTGCCGCGGCGGCGACACGCTCCACCAGTCGGTCGACGCGGAGCAGCGGCCCCGGCGACGCGTTCCCGCGCAGCGTCGGCGCAGCGACCAACGCCAACGGGCACCGCGCCCAGGCGGCGGACCAGTCCTGCGGCGAGCGTTGCCCAAGCGGCAGGGCCCGGACCCGGTTGGCTCCGAGCACCGCGAGTCTCGCCTGCGGCCCGAAGGTGGTGGTGCAGGTGACGGATCGACCGAGCAGACCGGGCTCCGCACCGAAGGGCATGTCGGCGTTGAGCCGCGCCACCATCGCGGCTTCGCTCCCGGATGTCGGATTCCCATGGCAGCCGCCCGACGCTGGCTCGGCGTAGGCCCGGTTCCCGGCGCCCAACGTCACCCATCCGTCGCGCGGGCAGGCGTACGACGTGGCTCCTCGGGTTGTGAGCGAACCCAGGGCGGCGAGGTGGCTCAGCGCATTCATCGCCGGCGAGCCCGCTGGGCCGACGTCGCTCCACAGCAGGCCCGGGACGCCGACGACGACGACCCGGTCGAAGGTTGGCAGCGGGCTCGTCGGCGGCTGCGACACCAACCGCCACACACCAGCACCGCTCAACAGCAGGCAGCCGGTGAGCAAGGCGATCGTCGGCCAGCTACGGCGCATGACCGGCCTGACGGTCCGCGCCGGCCGCTTCGGCGTACGCCGAGAGCACCTGTTCGACGACGTCGGCGTCGGTGGGCAGGGCGGCGCTGCGCCGCAGTGCGCGAGCCCGCAGGTCCGCCGCCAGCTCAGGTTCGGTCAGGACCCGGCGCAGCTGCACGGCCAGCGCATGCGGATCCCCCGCCGGCACCAGCAGGCCTGCGTCCGCGACCAGGTCCGGGAGCGCACCCACCCGGGTGCCTACGAACGGCACGCCGACCCGCAGTCCTTCCTGCACCGCGAGCGAACCCGCCTCCCAGACGCTGGTGAGGACCAGTGCGTCTGCCGCCCTCAGCAAATCCTGCACGTCGCGGCGCTCACCGAGCAGCCGCACCGGGGCGCCGGTGCGGTCGACCAGTGCCTGCAGCTCTGCGCGCCGCGGCCCTTCCCCGGCGATGGCAACGAGGGGTATCGGGTCCATGTCGGCAAGCCGTCGGGCGGCCTCGATCAGCGTCGGGTAGTCCTTCTGCTCGTGCAGCCTGCCCACCGACAGCACGAGAGGGCGGTCCGACCCGGCCAGCATGCCGCGCACCACGGCCGGGTCTCGGGTGGCGGGCGGCATCGCGGGTGCGGTGACGAAGGTTCGCCGGACGTTGGTGCCTCCGGCGGCCCGGACCGCCGTGAGCAGGTCTCCGGAGACGCACATCGTGACGTCGGCGCGCCGAGCCGTGTAACGCTGCAGTCGCTCGTGCACGGCACGCGTGCGGCCGGTGACGAGGATCGCGTTGTGCCGGGTGACGACGATCGGAACCGCCCGGGGAACAGCCAGCCCGGCCAGTGCCGCCGCCCGCAGACCGTGGGCGTGGACGATGTCGGCCGAGCGGCCCCACTGGCGCAGCCGGAGGAGCGTGGCACCGTCTCGCAGCTGCGGGTGGTCCCCGATGGGAACCACGACGAAGCGAGCACCGGTGGAGGCGAAGCGGAAGGTCTCGTGGACAGCTGCCGGGCCGGCCACCGTGACGACCGCACCGAGGTCCACGAGGCGCTCCACCAGCATCCGGACGTGTGCACCGGTGCCCCCGACCGTGCTGGCCACCACCTGAAGCACCCGGAGCCCCCCGACGTCCAGCGGGCCGGCACCCGGCTCAGGCGGGTTCATGCACGCCGACCTTGGCAGGGTCCCGCTCGCTCCCCCCACGCAACACCGCCAGGCTGTCCAGCACCACCGAGCGGGCCAACGCGGTCACCAGCAGCGCGAAGATCCCCACGGCGGCGGCAGCGCTGGCAGCGCCCTGCAACAACGCCCACCAGGGGCCGCCGCCGTCCATTCCCTGCTCGAGCCGCCACCCCGCCCATCCGCCGACGAGCGCGGCGAGGGCACCGCTCGTGGTCACGCGACCCAGCCCTGCGACGGCCTCCGGGCCGGTCCGAGCGACCACGACCGCGAGAAGGGCAACAGCGAGCAGGCTCATCCCGACACTGTTGCCGATGCTCAGCGCCAGCACCCGTTCCCGCACCGGCAACAGCCCGGCCAGGCTCACGTCCGTCCCGATCACGCTCAGCCACCCCCCGACGCAGGCGAGAGCGGTCGGTGTGGTCACGTGCGCGGCGTACAGGCCCCGGCTGAGCAGGGCGAACAGCCCGTAGCCGAGCAGGCCGAAGGCAAAACCGGAGATCGACGCCGCCAGGGCCCCCACGCTGTCGACTCCCGGGACACCCTGGTAGACCACCCTGGCCAGCGGCCTGGAAGCGGCCACCATCGCAGCCGATGCGGCCAGGCAGACCAATGCCACGACGCAGCTGCCGGCACCGAGCTGGCGTGTGTAGGACGCCCGATCGCCAGCGTCCCAGCGCTCGGCCAGCCGCGGAAAGACTGCGGTTGCGATCGGTACCGCCAGCACCGCCCACGGAAGCAGGAACACCGTCTGCGCCTGGACGTAGATGGCGACGGCGACGTCGAACGCGCCGTTGCCCAGCAACAACACGACTGCGGTCGAAGCCTGCTGCGCCAACAGGACAGCCATCCCGGCGTAGCCGAGCAAGCGGGCGGCGCGAGCGGTTCCGGCGGGGAAGTGCAGCGTCGGCCGGAGTCGGAGCCCGAGCCTGGAAAGGGGCACCAGCAGGCTGAGACTGAGCGCCGCCACCCCCAAGGTGGTGCCGACCGACAACACCAGCTGTTCGGTCTCGGTGAGCGTCGCGACATCGGTGGAGCGGCCCGCGAGCGTGCCGTAGCCCAGGTACGCCGCGACCACGACCAGGCTCGACAGCAGCGGCGCCAATGCCGGGCCACCGAAGCGGCGGTGCGCCTGCAGGATGCCCGTCAGCACGATGCCGGCGCCGTAAAGGACCACCTGGGGTGCGAAGACCCGCAACATCGAGGCGCCGACCTCGGCCGCCCCACCGCAGTCACGTCCAGCGAGCATGAACTGCGCGATCGGCCCGGCGGCGACCGCCACGACCACCGCCACCGGGCTGAGGACCAGCACGGTCCAGGTGAGCAGGGCGGAGGCGGTGCGCTGGACGTGATCGCGCTCTCCGGCCGCGGCCGCGCGCGCCAGCAGCGGTACGACCAGGCTCGCCAGGGCGCCGCCAGCGGTGATCTCGTACAAGATGTTTGGGACGGTGTTGACGGTCTGGTAGGTGCTGGCCAGGCAGGTGTTGCCGACCGTGCGGGCGAAGACCAGGTTCCGGCCGAGGCCAGCCATGCGGGCGAGCACGGTCAGCGCCGTCACCATCGCCGCAGCTCCCAGCACGGTGCCAGCCAGCCGGGCCGTCCCGCTGGGGCGTCCGGTGATCACCGCTGTGCCATGGCCAGCGCCGCCGCCTGGACCAGCACCGACTTCAGCGGGCGTCGCAACGCCGAGGCAGCCGCGGCGACGTCGTCGTACTCGGGCTGGGCGTTGACGAGCCTTCCCTGGTGCCACGCGAGCTTGACCCGGACGGGTTGGCCGTCGACGTCGACGGTGCGTTCGAAGCGGTGCAGCGCCACCTTGTCGACCTGGTGGGAACGAAGCCCGATCGTCGTGGTCTCGGCGAACACGACGTCGAGGACGGCCGCCGTCTGCTCCGGTGCGACGAGCACCGTGAGCGTGTGAGCGGGCCGGCCCTTCTTCATCAGGATCGGGGTGAGCCACGCGTCGGACGCGCCGGCGTTCAGCAGCCGTTCGAGGACCACCGGCCACAACCGCGGGTCGAGGTCGTCGACGTTGGCCGCGAGCACGCTCGCCACGGAGGTGGCCTCGCCCGACGACGGCGTGCCGACCAGCAACCGCAGCGCGTTGGGACGGCCCGGCGTCTCGCGACCTCCCGCGCCCACACCGACGTGTTCGACGCTCATCGCCGGCTGCGGGCCGAAACCGGTAGCCAACGTGGAGAGCAACGCTGCTCCGGTCGGCGTGCACAGCTCCACGTCGACTGGCCCTCCAGCGGTTGGCCTCCCCCGCAACAGCTCGACGACCGCCGGCACCGGTACGGGGAGCCAGCCGTGCGCCGTGGACACCGATCCGCCACCGAGCCGGATCGGGGAGCAGGTCAGCGCGGTCAGACCCAGGTGCTCGAACCCGGCGCACACCCCCACGACGTCGGCGATCGCGTCCAGGGCTCCGACCTCGTGGAAATGCACGCGGTCGGGGGTCGTCGCGTGGACCGCGGCCTCCGCGTCAGCCAGTGCCGTGAAGACCCGCCTGGCCGTTGCGCGTACCCCTTCATCCAGCTCCGCCCGGATCAGTTCGGCTTCGACGTCGGCCCAGGTCCTCGGCGTCGACGACTGCACCGTCTCCACGTTTACGCGGGTGGCGGCCAAGCCGCCGCGTGCCACCTGCTCGGCTCTGAGCTCGACGTGCTCCGGCGCCACGGCGTGCACCGCCGTCCTCAGCACGTCGACGGGGACCCCGACCCCGACCAGCGCGCCCAGCAGCATGTCGCCGCTCGCGCCGGCTGAGCAGTCCACCCAGCCGATCACCGCGAGGAACGTCCGGGGTCGGCGCGACGGGCAACCCGGGCGGCGAAGACACCGGCCCCGAACCCGTTGTCGATGTTGACGACGGTGACCCCTGGGGCGCAGGAGTTGAGCATGGCCAGCAGCGCGGTGAGACCACCGAAGGACGAGCCGTACCCGACGCTGGTCGGCACCGCGACCAGCGGGACGCCCGTCAGCCCGCCCACGACGCTGGGCAGCGCACCTTCCATGCCCGCCACCACCACGAGGCAGTCCGCCGCTGCGAACGTGTCCTGCACGGCCAGCAGCCGGTGCAGGCCCGCGACGCCGACGTCGGATATCCGCACGGCCGCGGCCCCGAAGACCGCGACCGTGGTGGCCGCCTCGGCGGCGACCGCCGCGTCCGAGGTGCCGGCGGAGACGACACACACGGTTCCGCGCGGGGGTGGGAGCGGACCGACGACCACGGTCCGGGCCACCTCGTCGACCTCCGCGGCCGGCAGCGCCTGCCGGACCAACGCCAGGCTGTCGGCGCCCACACGGGTGGCCAGCGCGGCCCGGTCGGGATGGTGCTCGCGCAGCGCCGACAGCAGCTCGACGACCTGCTCTGGACTCTTGTTCGCCCCGTAGACGACCTCCGGGTCACCGGTGCGGAATGCCCTGTCGGTGTCGAGGCGGGCGTACCCCAGGTCGGTGTACCCGGGGTCGGGCCGACGGCTGCTCACGGTCGAAACCTATCGCTGGCGCGGCGGCCGCGACCGGTGCCGAGCAGCCCGTCTAGGGTCGAGCCGTGGCGTTGGCCCTGGCAGTCGTCGCGCTGGTCGTGGCGCTCATCAGCACTGGTGTGGCGGTGCTGGGCCTGCGACGGGCGGCGGAACCGCGTCGGCGCCGCAGAGCCGGTGCCCTGGACATCCCCCCCGATCTCGCGGTGATCCGCGACGAGGTCCAGCGCTTGCGTGACGACGCCGCCGAGACGCTGCGCCATCTGGCCGTGGTGCGTTACGACGCGTTCGGTGACATGGGCGGCCACCTGTCATGGTCGATGGCGCTGGTGGATGACCGAGGCGACGGCGTGGTGCTCACCTCTATCCACGGCCGTAGCGACGCCCGTACCTACGCCAAGCAGGTCACCGGCTGGTCCTGTCACCAGCAGTTGTCGCCCGAGGAGGCCGAGGCCATCGGGCACGCGCGGGCCGGGGCCGCCGCCTAGCGTCGTCAGCGGACTCTCCCCGACCGCCGCGAGCCTGCCGGTTGGGGAACGCGAACCAGCAGCGCACCGGGGAGCACCTCGGCGTACAGCTCGCGCCCCTCGCCGACGGGGTCACCGTCGAGCTGGCGCAGCAGGGGCTTGTCGGCGCGGACCCGGACTTGGCGCCCTGTCATCCGGTCGAGTCGCTCGTCGGTGTGCCGGGTCCGGCGCAGCACCCGCCACACCAGGCGAACCCAGCCCACGGTCCGCGCCGGCGCGATCACCACGACGTCGAGCCGGCCGTCGTCGATCACCGCGTCGGGCAGCAACGGGATGCCGGCCTGCAGGAGGCCGACGTTGCCGACCACCACGGTGCGCACCTTGCGCCGCATCGGTGTGTCCTCGTCCACGCGCACCTCGACCCAGGTGGCCGGGTGCCGCAGCTGACGCAGCGCGGAGACGACGTACGCCGGCCACCCCATGCGGGCCTTGAGCTGGTCGGGTGCGCCGGCCATGATGGCGGCGTCCAACCCCAGGCCGGCCATCACCGTGAAGCACGTCTCGGGCAGCTCGTCCCCGCCGATGCGGACCAGGTCGACCTTGCGGTCGGAGCCGGAGAGCGCGACATCCACCGCGTCGCCGGGGTGCAGCGGCAGCCCGAGGTTGCGTGCCAGCAGGTTGCCGGTGCCGAGCGGCACGATCCCCACGGCCACCCCGGTGTGCGCCAGCTGCGAGCAGACGACGCGAACGGTCCCGTCCCCCCCCGCGGCCAGCACCAGGCCCACCCCCTCCGCCAGCGCACGCCGGCACATCGAGACACCGGGATCGTCGGCCCGGGTCTCCAGCCACAGCGGCTGCTCCCAGCCCCAACGCGTCGCCGCGGCCACTATCGAGCGGCGGAAGTCGGCGACGTTCGTGACGTGCACCGGGTTGGCGACGACGGCGAAGCGGGCCACGCCGCCACCGGCGGCCTCGCCTCCCGGCCGAAGCGGGACCCCCGGTCGCCTGAGGACAAGTTGCCAGCCGAGCAGTGCTATCGCCGAGCCGAGCAGCCACCCCGCGACCACGTCGGAGGCGTAGTGCACGCCGAGGAAGACGCGGTCCAGCCCGACGACGACGCCGACAAGCACCCACACGGCGCACAGCACGGCGCGCAGGCGCCCCGGTGGCAGGGCTGACAGCGTCACCACGATCGCTACGGTGGCGAAAAGACCGGCGCCGGCGGCATGACCGGAGGGGAACGAGTAGCCGCCGACCGTGGTGATCGGACTGCTCCACGCCGGTCGCGATCGGCCCACCAGATCCTTCAGCAACGGGCTCGCAGCGGCCTCGACGACCGCGACGGCCGCGATCCACAGGCTCGACCGCCAAGCCCGTCGCCAGGCAAGGAGCACAGCGGCGACCGCCAGGACGAGCCGCAGCACGCCGGGATCCCCGACGGCTGCGACGACCAGCAACGCGCCGTCGAGGCCGTCGTGTCCGTACGACAGGTCGTACGCCGCGCGGGCGATGGTCGCGTCGGCGTCGATGAGCGGGTCCCAAGTCACGGCCACGGCGGCACCTAGCAGCGCGACCACGACGAGCATCGCCGTGGGCAGGCCCGACCACCCTCGCGCGTACGGTGGCTGGACGCGACCGGGTTCGGAAGGCACGGAGGGTCCTGTCGGCAAGGTGCGAGGGCGAGTCGGCGAGACGGCAGCGAGACTTCACCCTAGGGCCACGACGCGGAAACCGGCTCGACCGCCTCGATACCCTGGCGCGGTGATCGACTTGCGCGTCGTACGAAACGACCCCGACCGCCTGCGCACCGCTCAGCAGCGGCGCGGGGCGTCGGAGTCGGTCGTGGACGAGCTGATTGTCGCCGACCGTTCCCGGCGCGACACCATCGCCGACTTCGAGCGGTTGCGGGCCGAGCAGCGGCGGCTCGGCAAGGAGATCGCCTCGGCCAGCGGGGGCGCTCGCGACGAGCTGTTGCGGCAGACGAAGGCACTGGCGGCCCAGGTCAAGCGAGCGGAGGCAGCACAGGCCGGAGCCGAGAGCCGGTTGCGCGACCTGGCCGCGACCGTGCCGAACCTTGCCAGCGACGAGGCACCGGAAGGCGGTGAGGACGACTTCCGGGTACTGGTGGAGACCGGCTCACCCCGCGACTTCGCCGCCGAAGGCTTCGAACCGCGAGATCACGTCGAGCTGGGTCGCCGGCTGGGCGCGATCGACGTCGAGCGCGGCGCCAAGACGAGCGGGGCGCGCTTCTACTACCTGACCGGCGTGGGCGCTCTGCTGGAGCTCGCGCTGGTGCAGCTGGCGATGGAGCGGGCGCTCGGCTGGGGCTTCACCCCGATGATCCCCCCGGCGCTGGTCAAGCCCAGGGCGATGGAGGGGACCGGGTTCCTCGGGCAGGCCGCCGCCGATGTCTACCGCGTCGAGCAGGACGACCTCTACCTGGTCGGAACCTCCGAGGTGGCACTGGCGGCCTACCACAGCGACGAGACGCTCGACGCCGAGTCGTTGCCACGCCGTTACGCCGCGTTCAGCCCCTGCTACCGGCGTGAGGCAGGCTCGTACGGCAAGGACACCCGTGGCATCTTCCGCGTGCACTGGTTCGACAAGGTGGAGATGTTCAGCTACACCAGCCTCGAGCAGTCGTACGACGAGCACGAACGGCTGCTCGGGTGGGAACGCGAGTGGCTCGACCAGCTCGAGCTGCCGTACCGGGTGATCGACGTGGCCACCGGTGACCTGGGCCTGGCGGCGGTGCGCAAGTTCGACTGCGAGGCCTGGTTGCCGAGCCAGGGCCGCTACCGTGAGGTGTCGTCCACGTCGAACTGCACACAGTTCCAGGCCCGCCGTCTCGACGTCCGGGTCCGCGGGACACGGGGGAACGAGCCGGCAGCGACGCTCAACGCGACGCTGATGGCCTCCACCCGCACGATCGTGGCGCTGCTGGAGAACCACCAGGACCGAGACGGCTCGGTTCGCGTTCCGGCTGCGTTGCAGCCGTACCTGCAGGGCCGGGCCGTGCTGGAACCCACGGCGTGAGCTTCCGCCCCGCTCTGGTGGCGCTGGACGTTGACGGCACCCTGGTGGACTGGGACAACGTGATGGCCCCGGCGGTGCGGGCGGCGGTCCGGGCGGTGGCCGACGCCGGCGTGCCGGTGGTCGTGTCGACCGGCCGAGCCGTGCCCGGCGTCATGGACGCCGTCGACAAGCTAGGGCTGGAATCGGGGTCGGCGGTGGCCAGCAACGGCGCGGTGACGGTCGGCTACCGGCCGGTCGAGGTGCTGGACACGGTGACGTTCGACGCCAGCGAGACCGTCCGGCTGCTGCTGGAGCAGGTCCCGGACGCGGCGGTGGCGGTGGAGGAGGTCGGCCACGGCTACCGCGTCAACCGGAACTTTCCCTCCGGGGAGCTCACCGGGACGGTGCGGCTGCAGTCGGTCGCCGAGCTGGTCGCCGAGCCGGTGACGCGAGTCATCATCCGATCCCCGGACCAGTCGGCGGAGGAGTTCGTCGCACTGGCCGAGCGGCTGGGCCTCCACGGGACCAACTACTACGTCGGGTACACCGCCTGGCTCGACCTGGCACCGGAGGGCGTCTCCAAGGCGTACGCGCTGGCGAAGCTCGCGGCGTCGTTCGGCGTGGCGCAGTCGCAGGTGCTGGCGATCGGCGACGGCCGCAACGACGTCGAGATGCTCGCCTGGGCCGGCCGGGGGGTCGCCATGGGGCAGTCCCCGCTGGAGGTGCAGGCGTGCGCCGACGACGTCACCGGCTCGCTCGCGGCCGACGGCGTGGTCACCGAGCTCAGCCGGTGGTTCTGACCGCGGCCGCGCCGGCCGGGTTCACAGGTACATCCCGCCACCGGTCCCGGGTTCACCGTCGGGACGTGGTGCTCCCGGCTGACCGGGCATTGTCGGCGCTCCGCCCGGCAAGGCACGGCGCATGTGCTCGAGCTGCGCCCGGGCCGCCATCTGCTGCGCGTAGATGGCGGTCTGGATGCCGTGGAAGAGCCCCTCGAGCCACCCCACCAGCTGAGCCTGCGCGATCCGCAGCTCCGCATCGGAGGGTGTCGAGCTCGAGAACGGCAGGCTCAGCCGTTCCAGCTCCTCGACGAGCTCGGGCGCCAACCCGTCCTCCAGCTCCCGGATCGACACGGCGTGCACCTCGCGCAACCGGGTCCGGCTGGCGTCGTCGAGCGGAGCCGCCTTCACCTCCTCGAGCAGCTGGCGGATCATGTTGCCGATCCGCATCACCTTGGCGGGCTGCTCGACGAGGTCGGTGAGCGTCCGGGCCGCCTCCTGCCCCTGGGCGTCACCGGCAGGCTCCTCGACGGCCCTGCCGTCCGGTCCCACGACCATCACGCGGCCCTGGTCGGTGTCGGGACGCTCGCTCGGCTGCTGGGTCATGTCGGTCACTGTAACCACCGCGTCACGGCCCGAAGGTCACGGGACAAGCAGCACCTTTCCGACGTGGCTCCCCTCCTCGAGGACCCGATGGGCGTCTCGGACGGCCGCCAGCTCGTACGTCGCGTGCACGACCGGTCGGACCGTACCGTCGGCCACCAGCGGCCACACGTGCTCTGTGACGCTGGCCATGATGGCCGCCTTCTCCGACGCTGGACGGGCGCGCAGCGAAGTCGCCAGCACCGCGCCGCGCTTGCTCAGCAGCATGCCCAGGTCAAGCTCACCGCGGGCGCCTCCTTGCAGGCCGATGACGACCAGCCGACCGGCGTCCGCAAGGGCCGCGACGTTGCGCGCAAGGTATGCCGCTCCCATGTTGTCGAGGACCACGTCGGCGCCGGCACCGCCGGTCGCCTCACGGGCAACCGCGACGAAGTCCTGGTCGTGGTAGTCGATCGCGACGTCAGCACCGAGCTGACGGCAGACGGTGAGCTTGGAGGGCGAGCCGGCGGTGGCGATCACCCTGGCGCCGAGGGCCGACGCCAGCTGGATCGCCATCGTGCCGATGCCACCGGCTCCGCCGTGCACGAGCAGCGTCTCGCCGGGCTGAAGGGCGGCCAGCATGAACACGTTCGACCAGACGGTGGCCGCCACTTCCGGCAACGCCGCCGAGGCGACCACTTCGATCCCTGCCGGGACGGGGGCCAGCTGGGCGGCGGGAACGGCCACCTGCTCGGCGTAGCCGCCACCGTCGAGGAGCGCGCACACCTCGTCGCCGACCTGCCACCGGTCGACGCCAGGTCCGAGCTCGCCGATGACGCCGGAGCACTCGAGACCGAGCAAGGTCGAGGCACCCGGTGGAGGTGGGTAGTGGCCTTGGCGTTGCAGCAGGTCGGCCCGGTTGAGGCCGGCCGCGGCAACCCGGACCACCACCTCACCGTCGCCTGGGCGCGGGTCGGCGACCTCTGCCAGCCGCAGGACCTCCACCCCGCCGGCACCGTCGCAGACCACCGCCCGCACGACTCAGTCCTCCCTCGGGGAAGGCCAGGCGTCGAGGGCGCCGCGCACCTGCGCGATCACCGCGGCAACCTCCGCTGCCCCCCCACCGCGAAGACCGGCGGCGTAGCCGACGAGGAACGTCGTCAAAGGGGTGGCGGGCCGGTCGACGCGGTGCGCGACGTCCCGCGCCAGCGCCAGGAGCTCGCGGTCGTCGACGACCAGCCCGGTCGCCAGCCGTTCGCTCACGGTCTCGAGCCAGTTGGACATGGTCATTGGTCTCCCACTATGTGTCGTGGCGCGTCTTGAAGGCGGTCAGGTCGTCGGCGGTGTCCAGGTCGCCGGTCTCGCCGGGCTCGGCCAGCACCGACGCGATGTGCAGCGGTTGCCACAGTTCGTGCATGGCGGCATCGGCCCAGGTGGCGCGCAGCGCCGCGACCTGGCGCAGCGACTCGGTCGTCACTGCCGCCACGAGGTGTTGGCCGTGTCCTTCCGGGTCGACCAACCTGGCGGCCTGGACCCCCGGGAGGGCGGCGAGCAGCCGTGCGATGGTGGCGGCGGTGACGTACGGGGTGTCGGCGGCCAGGACGACCACCCGGGGTGCCCTGACCAGTCCGACCGCCGCCACGACGCCGGCGGCGGGGCCGGAGCCCACCGGCCGCTCCCGGGTCCAGATGACCGGAACGGCAACCCGCCGCTCGTCGCCAACCACTATCCGGCGGCCGGCACCGGCCACCGCCTCCAGGACCCGGTCGAGCACGGTCCGGCCGCCGACTTGCACCCTGGTCTTGTCGGTGCCCAGCCGCGTCGACGCGCCGCCGGCGAGCACGATCGCGTCGAATCCGCCACCGGGCGCTGGTGTGGTCACACGGGCAGTGTCTCGTACGGTGACCGGCCGCTGTCGAGCCCGACGGCGACCTTAGCCGGAAGGCACTGCGCGCAGGCCGGTGCACGACCGCAGCTGCGCATGGGAGGTGACCGCCTGCCGCGCCGCCGAACCCCGAAGCGGGATCGGCGTCCCGCCCTCGATCCTTCCTGGGAACCATCGTGGGCTGGTGATACTGCGGCCCGCCACGGTGAGCTGGAGGACCCCGGTCTCGGCCGTCGGGCCGCTGGCGGAGTAGAACTCGAAGTTGCCAAGCCCGTAGTCCACGTACGCCGCCCCCCGATAACCGGCGCCGAGCAGGACGTGGGCGTGCTGCCCGACGACGATGTCGGCGCCGGCGCGCACCACGTCGCGCACGACGGTGCGCTGGATCGAGGTGGGACAGGACATCAGGTCGCTGCCGTAGTGCATGTCCACGACCACGGTGTCCACATGCGGGCGTACCGCCTTGACCGCCGCGACGAGCGCGGCGTTGTGGCCGTCGAGTGCGGTGGCGACCCCGGGCTGATGCGGACCCGCCGACCAGGAGTCGACGAGACCGCTGTCCAGGACGGCGGTGGCGCCGAAAAAGGCGATGCGTTGCCCGTGGAGCGAAGCAACCCAGGGCCGGTAGGCCGCGGCGGAGTTCCGGCCCAAGCCGATCACCGGGACGCCCGCACGGCCGGCCGCCGCCCGGGCGTCCGGCACGCCGGCGGGACCGTAGTCGAGCGCGTGGTTGTTGGCCATCGTGACGACGTCGATCCCCGCGTCGCGCAAGGCCCGGAAGGCCGCCGGGGGTGCCCGGAACACGTACTCCTTCGGCTGTGGCCTGCCGCGGGTGGTCACCGCCGTCTCCAGGTTGACGATCGCGAGGTCGGCTCGGGCAAGCCTCCGGGCGAGGGGCCCCATTGCCGTCGCCGGGTCGCGGAGCCCGCCGGCGAGCTGCCCCGCGAAGTGGACGTCGCCGGCGAAGGCGATCGTGACCGGCCGCGCAGGCGGGCGAGTCGGCGAGATCGTGGTGGCTGGGGGCGTGGGCGGCGTCGGGTCGCTGTCGACGGAGCTGTGCGGTGCGTCCAGGGGCCGCTGACTTGGGTTGTCGGGCCCACCCGGGCAGCCCGACAACCCTGCGACCGACGCCGCAACCAGCAGGGCAGGTACCCAGCGACGAAGCGACACATAACCCCCGATCCCGGTCGCGGCCCAGAGCCGGTGACCTGATCTTGCGCCATCGACCCGTCGATTGGGAAGGTGTCGGCCTCGCGGCTGTACCGTCGTCTGGAACGGCTGCCCCACCCGCGAGGAGGCTGGTGCATGGCGGGCGACATCGTCGCGGAGATGGTGGCCAACGTCTGGAAGGTCGTGGCGCGTGAGGGCCAGCCGCTGGCCGCCGGCGACACGGTGCTGATCCTGGAATCGATGAAGATGGAGATCCCGGTGCTCGCCGAGCGTCCCGGCACGCTGTCCGAGCTGCGGGTACACGAGGGCGACGTCGTCCAGGAAGGTGACATCCTCGCGGTCATCAGCTGATGGGACAATCGCCTCCCGCAGCCGTTCGGCTGCGAAGGAGGGGTGCCGGAGTGGCCTATCGGAACCGCCTTGAAAGCGGTCGCTGGCATGAACGCCAGCCGCGGGTTCGAATCCCGCCCCCTCTGCGGCCTCTGTTGTCGTGACCGGCTACCACATCGCTCGCGCCGTCGTCGCCCGCACGCTCGGAGCGCTGCTGGTGTGCTGCGGGATCTGTGTCGCCGGCGGTGTCTTGTTGGAGTCGACCGGGTGGCGATCGGCCGGGTGGTGCGTGCTCGGGCTCGCCCTGGGTTTCGCCGCGCTGGCCGTGCTGGCCGCGATCCGGCTGCTGCGTACCAGCCCGGTACTCCTCTTCGACCGCTCCGGATACGCGGTGTCCGGACTTCGTGGGGTGGGAGCGCGAAGCGCGGCCTGGAAGGACGTGTCGGGGGTGTCCCGTTCGGGAGACGATCGCCGGCCGGTGGTACGGATCCGGCTGCGGGACGGGCGCGCGACGACGCTCCCGACCTGGCTGATCGAGGAACCTCCGAGCAGCTGGCTGGTCGACATGGAGGCGCGTCTCAACACCGCACACGGTCAGCGGCGCCTGCGCTGAGCCGCTTTACCGCCCTGTGGCGGCGACCGGTAGCCTGGCTCGTCGCTGACGGCTCCGCCGCGGCGTGGAGGTGTCGCCTAGTCCGGTTGATGGCGCCCGCCTGCTAAGCGGGTTGAGGGTTGTCCCCTCTCGCGGGTTCAAATCCCGCCACCTCCGCCACCCACCCGTGCTCGGGTGAAGTCAGCTGTCGAGGCGCGCCCTGAGGCTGTCCAGCTCGGTCCACAGCACCGCGGGCAGCTTCTCGCCGAAGCGGTCGAACCAGGCGCTGATCTGCGGGACCTCGTCGATCCACTCGCTGCGGTCGACCGCCAGCGCCTCGGCGAGGTCCTCGCGGGACAGCTCGAGCCCCTCCAGGTCGATGCTGTCCACGGTCGGCACCCGGCCGATCGGGGTGTCGACGGCCTCAGCGGTCCCCTCGATACGCTCCACCACCCACTTCAGCACCCGGCTGTTCTCGCCGAAGCCGGGCCACAGGAAACGGCCGTCGTCACCGCGGCGGAACCAGTTGACGTAGTAGACCCGCGGCAGCTTTGCCGCGTCGTGCTCCTTGCCGACGGTGATCCAGTGGTCGAGGTAGTCGCCGGCGTGATACCCCATGAACGGCAGCATCGCCATCGGATCGCGGCGTACGACACCGACGGCGCCGGTGGCGGCGGCGGTCGTCTCGCTCGAAAGCGTCGCACCGAGGAACGTCCCGTGCGTCCAGTCGCGGGCCTCGGTGACCAGCGGGATCGTCGTCTTGCGCCGGCCACCGAACAGGATCGCGTCGATCGGCACGCCCTTGGGGTCGTCGAACTCCGGTGCGATGATCGGGCACTGCTTGATCGGCGTGCAGAAGCGGCTGTTGGGGTGCGCGGAGGGTTCGCCGCTGTCGGGGGTCCAGTCGCGCCCCAACCAGTCGGTCAGGTGCGACGGAGGCTCCTCGGTCATCCCCTCCCACCAGACGTCCCCGTCGTCGCGCAGCGCCACATTTGTGAACACCGAGTTGCCCTTGGCGACGGTGCGCATGGCGTTCGGGTTGGTGCCCCAGCCGGTGCCTGGCGCGACTCCGAAGAACCCGTACTCGGGGTTGATCGCGTAGAGACGCCCGTCCCGTCCGAACCGCATCCAGGCGATGTCGTCGCCCAGCGTCTCGACCTTCCAGCCGGGGACGGTCGGCTCCAGCATCGCCATGTTGGTCTTGCCGCAGGCGCTCGGGAACGCCGCCGCCACGTAGTACGTGCGGTGCTGCGGCGAGGTCAGCTTGAGGATCAGCATGTGCTCGGCGAGCCAGCCCTCGTCACGCGCCATCACCGACGCGATGCGCAGCGCATAGCACTTCTTGCCGAGCAGCGAGTTGCCGCCGTAGCCCGAGCCGTACGACCAGATCGCGCGTTCCTCAGGGAAGTGCGTGATGTACTTCGTGTCGTTGCAGGGCCAGGGGACGTCTTGCTCACCCGGCTCGAGCGGTGCTCCCACCGAGTGCAGGCAGGCCACGTAGCTTGCCTCCAGCTCCTCGATCCGGTCGAGCACGCGGCGCCCCATCCGAGCCATCACCCGCATGGACACCGCGACGTACGCCGAGTCGGTGATCTCCACCCCGAACATGGGCTGTTCGGCGTCGAGGTGGCCCATGACGAACGGGATGACGTACATGGTCCGGCCGCGCATGCACCCGCGGTAGAGCCCGGTCATGAGCCGTTTCATCTCGTCGGGGGCCATCCAGTTGTTCGTGGGCCCTGCGTCGGACTCCTCGCGGCTGCAGATGAACGTGCGGTCCTCGACGCGGGCGACGTCGCTCGGGTCGGTGCGCGCCCAGAACGAGTTCGGCTTCTTTGACTCGTCGAGCCGGACGAACGTGCCGGCGGCGATCAGCTCGTCGCCGAGCCGGTCCCACTCGGCGTCGGACCCGTCGCACCAGTGGACCTGGGCTGGCTCGGTGAGGGCCGCAACGTCGTCGACCCACGCCTGGAGTCCGGCGTGGGTCGATCGGTAGGCAGTCTCCGTGCCCGGGTCGGTATCCGTGGTCATGCCGACTTCCCTCTCGCGCACCGCGGCGTCCGACAACGACCCCGCCCGCCGGGTTGTCCGGCGAAGGATGTGGTTGGCCGTCCACTGCCGAGCGGACGACCCGCACAGCGTACGCCGTGGGGGGCGCCAGCCGCTATGGTCCGGCTCGTGAAAGCGGTCACAAGGCGGACCGGGATGCCGTCTTCAGCAGCGTTCTGCGCTGGACGACAACCCGGTGTACGGTCTCGGCGGCCTCGGTCGTGTCCTCATGTTCCCAGACGTGCAGCGGCAGCCAGCCGGCCCGTTCGAGCAAGATGTCGGTGTCGCGGTCACGCTTGACGTTGCGTTGAAGTTTTTCTGCCCACCAGGCGCCGTTGGCCCTGGGGGCGGTCGCGTGCTTTGGGCAGCTGTGCCAGAAGCAGCCGTCGACGAAGACCGCGACCCTGGCGGGAACGAACACTATGTCGGCACGGCGACGGCTAAACGGCAGAACCTGTCGGTTCACACGGAACCGGAGGCCCAACCGATGGAGTCTTCGACGCAGCTCGAGCTCCGGTCGGGTGTCGCGGCGACGCTGGCGCCGCATCCGTTGCGACGACTCAGGTGACGACGCCCGGGGAACGGCCATCAGACGTAAGCGAAGGTGGTGTCGTACTCGTTCGCCATGCGCACGATCATGCTGCCGTAGTTGAACGGATCCCCGGGCGCCGGTGCAGGTGGATCGGTCACGAGCTCGACCGGTCCGCCATCGTTGCGGAGCCTCAGCACCGTAACCCCGACGCCGTCGAAGCCAACTCCGGACGAAGCCGACCGACGAGGGACTTCGGCAAGCTTCTGCAACACCCGATGTGTATCGGATGGCTGCCGATGAATGGTCACGCGCGGCTCACTGCCAGCCAGTCGAAAGTTGTTCACAACTGGGGACATGAACTCCTCCGCGCTGTTCACCTGAACATAACCGATCGCGATCGCCTGTCGGGACGCACCGTGCACGCACAGATGGGAGGAGTTCAGTTCGTCGTACAGGCGCGGCAACGACTTGACGTGTGCAGTCATACAGGCCTTCGCCTCGAGGGCGACTAGCACGGCGCCAACCGGCCCAATCGGGAAATCTGGCAATGCGTCCAAGACGCCCTGCTCGATGTCGGTCAACTGGATACCGTAACGCTCTACCAGGTCAGCGAAGGTGCCATCTCTTGTCGTGGCGACCCACGTCGGCCGGGCGATCACCAGATCGAGTTCCTTCCTTCGACCAGTGGCAAAATCGGTCATCGGATGGTTGACACCGAGGACCACCTTGTTGGCGTTGACATGACGACGCAGTAGCGAAGACGTGGCGAGCAGATCCAGAGCCACCCCCCAGCACCCAACCTTCGAGTGCCGGTCCGAGCGCGAGTGGTACTGCCAAAGATTGCCGTACTTGTCCGGAGGCCCGGGGCGGGCGAGGAATCTGACCAGGACGTCGGGACCGTGCACCCTCGGAGGTTATAACGCCTTCCCCCGTTCGGGGGTTGGCTCGACTCAGACGGCCAGAGGCTCCATGCCGAGCTCAGTGAACCGGGCATGCTCGACAACGTCGGAGCGAAAGCGTGGATGGCGTCCGAGGTTCCCTTGTTGAAGCCGGCGCCAGAACCCCGTCACGGCGCGTTGACTCAGCGCCGCAGCGGTCTCCGGGTCGATGACCTCCAGCAAGTGCCGGTAGGACGTGCGGACCGGATATTCGGAGACGTTGACGCTCCACACCCGGCCTGCCTCACCCCAGGCGGCTGTCGGCCAAGCGCCCTTGCCTGGCCAGGGTGCTTGGTGTTGTCGGTACTCGCCAGGTGCGGCAAGCCGTTGGGCGACCCATGCTGCGGCTCCTACCGTCACTGCATTGCCGATGAGTCTCCAACGCGGGCCATTCTTGCCCGGACCATCTGACTCGGCCGTCCAGCCACGCGCGAACCCTTGGAGCTCTTCGGCGTCTTCGACGGTGGGCACTATGAACTTGCGACCCGGTTGGGCATCGGGGACCCAGACCGCCGGCGGCGACGGAATGCCGATGGTGGAGCCTCCCTTAAGAGTGGGGACGGCGTCTCGGGCCCATCCAAGTCCCCCTCGACCCTCGGTCCAGTAGAAACCGAACGCGTCGTCGACCAGCTGGGAGTCGTGATGTGGACCAGCTTCGTCAGCGAAGAGGACGCCTCGGGGGTCTTCGGACCTTGATGCGACCAAGAGGACGCGTCGTCGGCGCTGTGGCACGCTCGTGAACCGCGAGTCGACGACACGGTAGGCCCATCGATACCCGAGCAGCTCCAGTTGCCCGACGAGGTAGCGCATTGCACGGCCGCGATCAAGCGCGAGCATGTTGGGGACGTTCTCGATCATCAACCATGGAAGGCGCCGACGACTCACCGCAGCCAGCCGCAGGGCTTCGAAGACGTGCGAAACCAGGCTCGACTGTGTTCCGGCAATGCCTGCAGTGCGCCCTGCCTGGGACAGGTCGGTACATGGGAAGCCCGCGGCCAGGACGTCTGTGTCGCTGGGAAGATCACCCAGCTCACGTACGTCCTGCCGCACCTCGACGCCCGGGAACCGTGCCATGAGCACTCGCTGTGCCGGCGGCCAGCACTCACAGAAAAACTCTGTGTGCACCTGGTGACCGAGAGCACGTTTGAAACCTAGCTCAATGCCACCTATTCCAGCGAACAGCCCGACGACCCTCACCGCGTCCGCCTCCTTGTTTCGCTCTCCCACGACTCGGCAGCTGTATGGAACAGTAGCCGCGCCAGCAGACAGTCTCGAGGTTCGGCGCGGCACCTGTGGAGACGGGGCTTGGAGGTTGCAGGTGCTCACCCGGACGTCGGCGCGCATTACTGCGCGCACCCTGCTGAGCCCCGCGTGGCGCGCTCGAAGGGATTCGTGTCAACGCCGGTCGAAATCTGACCCCTTTCCGCCGGTTGAAAATTGACCCCCCTGGTGTTCAGGTTTCCTTGGTTGGCGACCCTGGGACTCGTCCGAGGTCGCGGTCTTTGAGCCGGTAGGAGTCGCCCTTGAGGGCGAC
>JBBPZV010000018.1:0-241679 GCA_038198775.1 Propionibacteriales bacterium
CGCGCCCAGGCGACTCCACCCCCCCCCCACCGCGATCCCGGTCGCGTGGCCGCGCGGCTCCCGCACCCTCCCCACCGTGTCGGGCGGTTCACCAGGGGCTGGGGCGGGGGGTTCGCCCTTGCGCCGGCGCGGGCGCCGGCGCCGGCTACTGCTGGACGACGGCTCCCCCGTCCCCTCCCCCTCTGGCTCCTCGCCGGTGTGCGGCTTGCCTTCGGCGACCGGCTCGGCAGTCGGCGCCGTCGCGTCGGCGTCCGACTCGGAGCCTTCGGGTTTGCGCCGCCGACGGCCGCCACGACGGCGACGGCGACGCGAGGTCTGGGTCGCTTCACCGTCGTCCTCCGGCGGCGAGCCGGGCTGCCCCGAACCGTCGGGCGGCTCCGGACGGCCTTCTTCGACGGCCGGCTCAGCCTGTGGGACGTTGAGCGGGTCGGGCGCCTGGAACACCAAGTCCGCGGCGGGTGCTTCGGTGCTCGCAGCGGCGTCCGCGTCCCGCTTCGTGGTTCGGCGCCGGCTCGTCTTGGCGGGTTCGGCCGGAGCCGCCAGCTCCGGAGAATCCGCCGGCTGCTCCGGAGCAGATTGTTGCGGCGGTGCGGGTTCGGCGTCGGGTGGTGGTGCAGCCTTCGGTGCGCGGCGAGTCGTCCTGCGCTTCGTCGCAGCGGTGGGCGCTCCGGCGGCCGGCTCGTTGCCGTCTCCGGTGGCCGTCTCCACCCCGGCGGCCGGCGGGCCGGCGGGCCGAGACGCCGCCCGGCGTCGGGTGCGTGGTGCGGTTGTCGTCGTGGTGGTCGCTGTGGTGTCCGGGGTCTCGCCCGGGGATTGCTCGTCGAGCATCTGCACTCCCTCGCTCCCGGGCGCACGCGCCACACGAGAGCATGTCGTTTAGCCGCGGCAACCGAGGTCGCCGAGGCCTCAAGCCTTCGGACCGCCGCTGCTCTGCGCGGTTTGCCGGTGGCCTGCCGTGCATCCGACCGCGGTCGACGCCGGCAGGATTGTCACTCCTGCGGCGTGTCGCGGTCGGACACGAACGGGTCACCAACCGTGCCGGTCGCTGCGTCGAACGGCCCCTGCGCGACCCGGGTCATCATTGCCGGGAGCGGCAGCCGGAGCCCTGCGACCTCAGCGAGGCCGGCGAGAACATCGTCGGGGCGTACGGACGGCGTACCGTGCCGCAGCACCATGTCGAGTATCGCACACTCCTCAGGTCGGTCCGGGTCGGGCGCGGTCACGGACACGTCGAGCCGCTGCACGGCCGCCCGGCAGTCGAAGGTCCGCCGCCCCTTCTTGGTCATCCGGGCGACCTCGACCCGCTGCAGCCCGAGAAACCGGGAGACCGCGGGGCTCGCGACCTCGACCGCCACCTCGGGCAGCACGACCTCCCAACGGCTGGCTTCCAGCCGCTCCGGAAGTCCCCCGGCTCCCGTGGTCACCTGCAGCACGTCGAGCCCTCCCGGCAGCGCCTCGTCGAGCGCGGCCCTGACCTCTTCGGGGTCACACCGCCGGGTCAGCGCGATCTCGAAGAACTCCGCTGCGCTCGCCGCCCCCGTCGGTGCTGCGCCGGCGTACGAGATCCGAGGATGTGGGTGGTAGCCCGAGGAGTACGCCACGGGTAGCTGCGCCCTGCGCACGGCCCGTTCGAGGGCCCGCCCGAAGTCACGATGGCTGGCGAAGCGCATCCGGCCGCGCTTGGCGTAACGGACGCGCAGCCGTTGTGCCACCGGCAGTTGCGGGTGCGGCACTTCCCCGGCCATACCTCCGAGGGTAGTGCCGCTCCATGTGCGAGGCGGCGCTGACCACCGGCGGTGGTGCGAAGACGACGGTCCGCGTCGGGCGGCCGGTCGGCTCGCTCAGCGGACACCGGCGATCGGCAGCAGGGTGCGCCCGGTCGGGCCGGTCTGGATCTCGGTGCCCAGCTGGGGGCAGACCCCGCAGTCGAAGCACGGGGTCCACCGACAGTCGTCGACCTCGACCGGGCCGGCCGGGTCGAGGGCGTCGAGCCAGTCCTGCCATAGCCAGTCCCGGTCGAGGCCGGAGTCGAGGTGGTCCCAGGGCAGCACCTCGGTGCGTTCGCGTTCGCGGGTGGTGTACCAGTCGACGTCGACGGGCTCGCCGGCCAGCACCTTCTCGGCGCAGCCGGCCCACCGATCGTAGGAGAAGTGCTCGCTCCACCCGTCGAAGCGGCCACCGTCGCGCCACACCGCCTCGATGACCCGGCCGACCCGCCGGTCACCGCGGCTGAGCAGGCCTTCGACGATCCCCGGCTTCCCGTCGTGGTAGCGGAAGCCGATCGCGCGCGCGTACCGCTGGTCGGACCGGACGGTCTCCCGCAGCTTGGCCAGCCGGTCGTCGGTGGTGGCCGCGTCGAGCTGAGCCGCCCACTGGAACGGCGTGTGCGGTTTGGGGACGAAACCGCCGATCGACACCGTGCAGCGGATGTCGCGCCGGCCGGACACCTCCCGGCCGGTGTCGATGACGCGTTTGGCCAGGTCGGCGATCGCCAGCACGTCGTCGTCGGTCTCGGTGGGCAGCCCGCACATGAAGTAGAGCTTCACCTGCCGCCAGCCGGCGGAGTACGCCGCCGCGACCGTACGGATGAGGTCGTCCTCACTGACCATCTTGTTGATGACGCGGCGCATCCGTTCGCTGCCGCCCTCGGGGGCGAAGGTCAGGCCGGAGCGCCGCCCGTTCCGGCTGAGCTCGTTGGCCAGCGTGATGTTGAAGGCGTCCACCCGCGTCGACGGCAGCGACAGCGACACGTTGCTGCCCTCGTACCGGTCGGCCAGGCCCTTGGCGATCTCGGCGATCTCGGAGTGGTCGGCGCTGGACAGGCTCAGCAGGCCGACCTCTTCGAAGCCGGAGCCGGTCAGGCCGGTGTCGACCATCTCGCCGATCGTGGAGATGCTGCGCTCGCGCACCGGGCGGGTGATCATGCCGGCCTGGCAGAAGCGGCACCCCCGGGTGCAGCCGCGGAAGATCTCCACGCTGTAGCGCTCGTGGACGGTCTCGGCGAGCGGTACCAGCGGACGCTTGGGGTACGCCCAGGCGTCCAGGTCCATGACGGTGTGCTTGCTCACCGTGCGGGGAACCCCCGCCCGGTTGGGCCGGACCGCGGCGAGGCGGCCGTCGGGGTGGTAGTCGACGTCGTAGAACTGCGGGACGTACACCCCTCCGGAGGCAGCCAGCCGGGCCAGCAACTCGACCCGCCCGCCGGGGCAGCACTCGGCCTTCCACTCCCGGACGACCGCGCTGATCGCGAGCACCACCTCCTCGCCGTCGCCGAGCACGGCGGCGTCCACGAAGTCGGCGATCGGCTCGGGGTTGAACGCCGCGTGCCCCCCGGCGACCACGAGCGGGTGGCGGTCGTCGCGGTCGGTGGCGCGCAGCGGGATGCCCGCCAGGTCGAGCGCGGTCAGCAGGTTGGTGTACCCGAGCTCGGTCGCGAATGACACCCCGAGCAGGTCGAACGCTCCCACCGGGCGGTGCCCGTCGACGGTGAACTGTGCTATGCCGTGGGCGCGCATCGCGGCTTCCATGTCGGAGAGCACGGCGTACGTCCGCTCGGCAAGGATCCACTCACGCTCGTTGAGCACCTCGTACAGGATCTGCAGGCCCTGGTTGGGAAGGCCGACCTCGTACGCGTCGGGGTACATCAGCGCCCACCGGACGCTGACCGCGTCCCAGTCCTTGGTGGCCGAGTTGAGCTCGCCGCCAACGTACTGGATGGGCTTTTGGACCAGCGGCAGCAGCGGCTCGAGCTGCGCGAACAGCGATGCAACGGCCACGGCGTCCTCCCGGCTCGGGTGCGGCCATCCAGGGTAGCCGCGCTATGGGTGCTGCAACGCGGCACGGGTTCGGCGCTTCCAATGGCGGAGCAACGCTTGCAATGGTGTGCAACCCGTTGGGAGTGTTGCTATCCCAGGTGAACATGGGATAGCGGCAGCCGTCAGCGGCGAGGGTGGGGGGTGGTTGCCAGGCCTGGGCGACGGTCGCTTCGCAAGTGGATGTTCTGCAGCAGCCCGACCGCCATCAGCGAGGCGAACATCGACGTACCGCCGTACGACACCAGCGGCAGCGGGACCCCGGTCACCGGCATGATGCCGAGGCACATCCCGATGTTCTGGAACGCCTGGAAGCCGAACCAGCAGGCGATCCCGACGGCGGCCAGCCTCCCGAACAGGTCGCCGGTGTGGCGGGCGATGCGCAGCGTCCGCCAGAGCAGCAGCGCGAACAGCCCGATGATCGCGCCGGCGCCGACCAGGCCGAGCTCCTCCCCGGCCACGGTGAAGATGAAGTCGGTGTGCTGCTCGGGCACGAACCCCGACTGGGTCTGCGACCCGGAGAACAACCCCTGCCCGAACAGTCCCCCGTTTCCGATCGCGATGCGCGCCTGGATGGTGTTGTAGCCGGCACCACGGGGGTCGAGCGCGGGGTTGGTGAACGCCTCGAACCGCAGCAGCTGGTAGTGCTGCAGCACCCCCACCGCGATCGCGAGGGTCACCGCGGCGACCGCCGCGACCAGCAGGCCCACCATCCACCGCTTGGGTGCGCCGGACAGCGCCACGACGCCGAAGACCGTCGCGGCCAGCACCATCAGCGTCCCCAGGTCGGGCTGGGCGAGGATCAGCACCGCCGGGATCGCGGCGATCGTCAACGCCGGGACCAGGTCGGAGTCACGCAGCTGGGTTCGGAGCCGACCCTCCGTGCGCTCAGCGAGGACCAACGCCATCCCGACGATGACTCCGAGCTTCGCGAACTCCGCCGGCTGCACGGACAAGCCTCCGACCAGCAACCACGAGTGCGACCCGTTGACGGTGGCGCCGACCCCGGGGGCGAAGATCAGCAGCAACCCCGCGATCGAGCCGAGATAGACCACCGGCGCCCACAGCCGCAGCGAGCGGTGGTCGACCGCGGTGACGATGCCGGCCAGGACCGCCCCGATTCCCACGTTGACCACCTGCTTGCGCAGGTACGCGGTGGAGTCGCCGCCGGTGATCTCGGGGCGGTTGGCGGTCGCGGACCACACCAGCAGGCAGCCGATCGCACCCAGCGCCACGACAGCCCCGACGAGCCACCAGTCCAGCCGGCGCCAGACCGGGCGCTGCGCCGACCGCTGCGGGGCGGTGGTGGTCCGCAGCGACGTCACGGGCCGCCTCGCCGGCGCCGGGAGTCCGGCTGGCGTGGCGGCAGCCCAGCCGGCGGTTCGATGTTGCCGTCGCCCTCGAACCGGGGCAGGCCCCGGGGCGGCTTGGCGCCCGGGATCGCGGCCTGGGCGGTGTCCACCCGCGTCCCGTGGATGCCGTACAGCGCCTCCCAGATGTTGCGGACGGCGTCGCCTGACGTTCCCGAGCCGGTGCCTCCCTGCTCGATCATCATCACCACGACGTAGTTCTTGTCGTACGACGCGACCCAGGAGGTGGTCTGCTTGCCGTACACCTCCGCGGTCCCGGTCTTGGACCGGATCTTTACCTTGTCGAGCGGGAAGCCGACCATCTTCCACGCCATCGTCCCGACCTTGGCGGTCCCCAGCAGCGCCTGGTCGATGTAGTGCAGGTCCTTGCGCGGCACCGGCACCCGGCCGACCCGCTCGGGAGGGATGCGCCGCAGCACCTGGCCGTCGTTGCCCACCACCGCCCGGCCCACGCGCGGGGCGAACAGCGTGCCACCGTTGGACAGTGCGGCATACCCGACCGCGAGCTGCATCGGCGTCAGCGTGGTGTCGCCCTGCCCGATCGCGAAGTTGACCGCGTCGCCGGCGCGGTACTGCCAGCCGTCGACGCAGAACTCGCGCGCGAACACGTGGAGGTAGTCGTTGCCCGGCTCCTTCGCGACCTTGCAGTAGTAGTCCTTCATCTGACGCCAGTACCGCATCCGCCAGTGCCGGTCGGCGATCCGGCCGCTGGCCTCACCGGGCAGGTCGATCCCGGTTGGGCGGCCGAAGCCGAAGTGCTTGGCGTTCTGGACCAACGGGTCCTTGGTGTCGACGCCGGCGGAGTTCCCACCTTGCGCGACCCACATCGCGTAGCCGACGCGGTAGAAGAACGTGTCGCAGGAGTACTGCAGCGCCTGGGCGAAGTCGATCATGCCGCGAGACGCCGACTCGTAGTTCTTGAAGACCCGACCTCCGACGGTGAAGCTCGAGGAGCAGTCCAACCGGGTGGTGCGCGAATAGCCGTTGGACAGCGCTCCGGCGGTGGTGAACGGCTTGAACGTCGAACCCGGTGCCAGCTGCGCCTGAGTCGGCCGGGACAGCAGCGGCTCGTCGGCGCGCTTGGAGTACAGCTGGCGCAGGTGCCGGTCGCTGATGCCGCCCACCCACACACCGGGGTTGTAGGTCGGATAGCTGGCCATCGCCACCACCCGGCCGTTCTTCGGATCGAGGACCACGACCGAGCCAGAGGTGGCCTGGTAGTCGCGGCCGGTGACGGGGTCGAGCGTCCGGCGCGCGGTCGTGATGGCGCTGTGCAGCTGGCGCTCGACGACCGACTGCACCCGTGCGTCGATGCTGGTCACGAGCGTGTCACCAGGCGTCGGCGCGGTGACCGCGCCCGGACCGAGGGAGCGGCCCATCGAGTCGACCGAGACTCCGGTCGTGCCCGGGACACCTCGCAGGTATCTGTCGTACTCACGCTCGAGCCCGGATCGGCCGACCAGCGACCCGGCATCCAGGGTCGGGTTGGCGTCGGCCTGGGCGCGGGCGTACTCGTCGGAGGTGATCGGGGTCAGGTAGCCGAGGACGTGGGCGGCGTTCACACCGAACGGGTGGGGGTACGAGCGCACGCTGCGCTGTTCGGCGGTGACCGCGGGGAAGTCCTCACCGCGCTCCTGGATGGCCAGCGCCACCGACTGGGAGACGTCCTCGGCCACCGGCACCGGCTGGTAGGGGGACCCGTTCCAGCACAGCGGTGGGCGCAGCGCCCCGGGCTCCCCGCACAGCTTGGTGCGCGCCATCACGGTGCGGTAGGGCTGGTGGACGGTGTCGGCGAGCCGGTGCAGCAGCGCCGTCTGCGCGGAGGGCGCCAGCCGGGCCAAGGCGGTGCGGTCGACCGAGACGACCCACGTGGTGCGGCTGGCGGCCAGCGGGCGTCCCATCGCGTCGACGATCAGCCCCCGCTGCGGCTGCACCACCACGTTCTGGACCGCGTTGTCGGCGGCCTGGGCTCGGTAGCTGTCCCCGCTGGCGATCTGCAGGTACCAGAGCCGAGCGAACAGCGTGACGAACAACGACATGACAAGGATCTGCACGACGACGAGCCGGGGCCGGACCGGGCCGGTCACGCGGACGCCCAGCGGGAGGTCATCGGAGCCAGCCGCGCCAGCAACCAGGCGACGCCCGGGACTACCAGCGGGGTGATGGCGACGTCGTACAGCACCGCCGTCGGAACCACGGTTAGCACGCGGGCGACGCTGACGCCGGGGTCGTCGAGCACGATCCCGGTCAGTGCGAAGGCCGACGTGGCGACGAAGGCGCTGGCGGCAACCGTCACCACTGCAGCGACGGCGCTGCGGTCGGCGTCGAGGCGGACCAGCCCGGCGAGGTAACCGGCCACCACCAGCGACAGCGCCCAACGCCCAGCGGTGTGGTCGGCTGGGGGGGCAAGGTCCAGGGCGAGCCCGGCGACGAAGCCGAGGGCGGCGGCGTACTCGGGCCCCCGCACCAGCGCCGCGGCCACGACGACCAGCAGCACGACGTCGGGAACCACACCGTTGACCGCGAACGTGGCGAAGAAGCCGACCTGCAGATTGACGGCGAGGACCACCAGCCCCGCCATGACCGCGGTCCGCAGCACGGTCACCGGGAGCCTGCCCCGGCGGCCCGTGCCGCGGTGCGACCGGAGCCGCGGCCCACGACCACCGAAACGAGGTCGAGTGCCGTGAAGTCCACGAACGGACGTACGGTCGAGACCGTCGACTGTTCACGCGGGCTGGTCTGTACCGTCTCGACCCGTCCCACCGGGACCCCGGCGACGTAGGGCCGACCGTTGCGAGAGCCCCAGGTAACCACCGTGTCCCCGGGCCGCGGGCGGGCGGTGCGGTCGAGCGTGGTGAGCGTGAGTCGACCGTCCCCCGAGAGGTTGCCGTCGCCGGTGAGGAACCCGAGCTCCAGGCTCGATCCCACCCGTCCCCCGACGACCGAGTTCGCGTCGACGACAAGCAGCACCGTGGCGTTGCTGCGGCCAGCCCTGACCACGCGTCCCACCAACCCATCGGCGTTGAGGACGGTCATGTCCGGCCGGACGCCGTCGGAGCTGCCCACATCGATCGTGACCGTGCGGGAGAACGCCTGCGCCGGACCGACCGCGACGACAGCGGCCGGCACCAGCGAGAGTCGTGCGTTCCGGCTGAGCGTGCGCATCGTCGCCAGCTCACCGCGCTGGTGGCGGCGCAGACCAGCTGTTTCCAGGGAACTCTGCAGTGCGGCGTTACGGGCCGCGAGAGCGGCGTTTCGGGTGCGCAGCCGCGAAACCCCGGAGACGTAGTCGCGCACCGCGGTGAGCGGCCGGGTCGCCGCGCTCAGCTCGGACTGCACGGGCCCGAACACGTCCCCGACAACGGTGCGCAACCGGTTCGCGGGTGAGTCGGCGCCGGTTCCGGCGTCGACGCTCATAACCGTGAGCGCCGCCAACACCAGCAGGATCGGAGCGGTACGAGGGCGGCGTGAGGCCCGAGGGCGCCGGGAGGAACGGGGCAGCAACGACATGTCGGCCCTACCGGCGCGGCTCGGAGACGAGCACCTGCTGCAGTGCCTCGAACTCCTCGACGCACTTGCCGGCGCCCATGGCGACCGAGTGCAGCGGGTCGTCCGCCACGTGGACGGGCATGCCGGTCTCGTGTCGCAGCCGCTCGTCCAGCCCCCTCAGCAGGGCACCACCGCCGGTGAGCACCAAGCCGCGGTCCATGATGTCGCCGGCGAGCTCGGGCGGGGTCTGGTCCAAGGTCGTGCGCACGGCGTCGATCACGGCGTTCACCGGCTCCTCGAGAGCTTGGCGCACCTCGGAACTCGTGACGGTAACCGTCCGTGGCAGTCCGGAGATGAGGTCACGGCCGCGGATCTCGGCCTGCGGCTCCTCGGGCAGCGGGAACGCCGACCCCAGCTCGATCTTGATCTCCTCGGCGGTCCGCTCGCCGAGCAGGAGGGAGTACTCCTTCTTGAACCAGCTCAGGAGCGCGACGTCGAGGTCGTCACCGGCAGTGCGGATCGACAGGCTGGTGACGATGCCGCCGAGGGAGATCACCGCAACCTCGGTGGTTCCCCCTCCGACGTCGACCACCATGTTGCCCGTTGCCTCGTGCACCGGCAGCCCGGCCCCGATCGCTGCGGCCATCGGCTCCTCGATGATGTAGACCCGGCGGGCGCCGGCCTGGTAGCCGGCCTCCTTCACCGCCCGCTGCTCCACCGAGGTGATCCCGCTGGGGACGCAGACGACCAGGCGGGGCTTGGCGAAGTAGCGACGCCGGTGCACCTGCCGGATGAACAGCCGCAGCATCTGCTCGGTTGACTCGAAGTCGGCGATCACGCCGTCCTTCATGGGCCGGATCGCGGTGATGCTGTCGGGCGTGCGGCCGAGCATGCGCTTGGCCTCCGCACCGACGGCGAGGATCTCGCGGGTGCGGGAGTTGAGCGCGACGACGGAGGGCTCGTTGAGCATCACGCCACGGCCGCGGACGTACACCAGCGTGTTCGCGGTGCCGAGATCCACGGCCATGTCGCGGCCGAGCAAGCTGTTGGCCATGGCCGGGCGACCCTCCGGTGCAGACTCGTCGCCTCAGGCTAGGTCGGGCGGGGCGCCGCGAGCCGCTGCGACACGCCTCCCCCTCGCTTCCCGTGGGAAACGCTTCTGGCACGACACGCAAAGCGTGTCGGCAGAAACGTTCCCCCCAGCGCGGCCTTCACGTCAGCGCAGGTCGGGATACCACAGCCCGATCTCCCGGGCGGCCGAGACCGGCGAGTCGGAACCGTGTACGAGGTTCTCGCGGTTGGACAGCGACAGGTCGCCCCGGACCGACCCGGGTGCCGCCTTCCGGCCGTCGGTGGCGCCGTGCACCGCACGGACCACCTCGACCGCAGAGTCGCCCTGGAGCACCAGCGCCACCAGGGGCCCGGAGGTGATGAACTCGCGCAGCGGCGGATAGAAGTCCTTGCCGACGTGCTCGGCGTAGTGGGCATCGGCTAGCTCGGGGTCGATCCTGCGCTGATCTAGTGCGACGATCGTGAGACCCTTCGCCTCGTAGCGCCGCAGCACCTCACCGACCAGACCGCGGCGTACGGCGTCGGGCTTGATCAGGACCAGGGTGCGCTCGGTCATGCCGTCACCCTAGGGTCCGACCGACCGGGCAGCCCGCGCCTTGACCTCCTCGACCCGCCGGCCCAGGGCGATCGCGGCGACCCACAGCACGGCGAAGATGGCGCCGAGCACGTACATCGCCGAGACGACCACGCCGAGCGAGATCGCGGCGACCTGCACCAGGTGGCCGAGCCAGTACGCCCAGGGGTGACGCAGCAGGGCGGCGGCCACTATCGCGAACGCCGCCAGCCCGAGACCGACGGCCAGCCCGACTCCCCGTTCGACGCCGGAGACCGTGATCATCACCGGGGCCGACAACCCGAGGACCACCGCCTCGAAGCTCAGTACCGCGGCGCACATCGCCCGCATCAGCGCGACCCGCGCAGCAGCCGGCGGGCCTCGCCGACCGTGATCACCGAACCGGTCACCAGGACCCCACCGCTGCTGATCGCCTCGCCGTACGAGCCGCCCTGCTCGGCCAGCCCGGCCGCGACATCGATGGCTTCGACCAGATCGGGCTGCACATGGACCCGCTCGCTCCCGAAGACGGCGGACGCCACCTCGGCCAGCTCGTCCGCGGGCATCGACCGGTGGGTGCTGTTCTGAGTACAAACCACGTCCGCCATGACCGGTTCGAAGGCGGCGATTATGCCCTCGGCGTCCTTGTCGGCCATCACGCCCATCACGCCGACCAGGGGCGCGAACCCGAACGACTCCTGGATCGCCTCGGCGGTGACCTGGGCACCGGCGGGGTTGTGTGCCGCGTCGAGCACCACGGCTGGGCTCCGGCGTACGAGCTCCAGCCGTCCCGGCGACGTCGCCTCCGCAAGCGCGGTGCGGACCGCATCGGCGTCCAGCTCGATCCCTCCCACGAACGACTCGACCGCCGCGATCGCGCAGGCCGCGTTCTGGGCCTGGTGGGCGCCGTGCAACGGCAAGAACATCTCCTCGTACGCCGTCTCCAGCCCGCGCACCGAGACCACCTGGCCGCCGACTCCGGGCACCCGGGCAGTGACGCCGAACTCCAGCCCCTCGCGAGCCACCGTCGCCCCCACCTCGGCCGCATGGTGCAACAGCACCGACGCCGCCTCGGCCGGCTGCGCCGCCAGCACAGCGGCCGAACCCGGCTTGATGATCCCGGCCTTCTCCGCGGCGATCGCAGCGGGCTCGTCCCCGAGGAAGCGCTGGTGGTCGACCGCGATCGGTGTGACCACGGCCACCTGGGCGTCGGCGACGTTGGTGGCGTCCCAGGTCCCCCCCATCCCGACCTCGACGACGGCGACGTCCACCGGGGCGTCGGCGAACGCCGCGTACGCGACACCCGTGACGGTCTCGAAGAACGACAGCCGGTGGGGCCCGGACCGGTCGACGACATTGGCATAGGGGGCGACGTCGGCGTACGCGGCGCTGAACCGCTCGAGTGACAGCGGCTCACCGTCCAGGCAGATCCGCTCGGTCATCGACTCCAGGTGCGGGCTGGTGAACCGGCCGGTGCGCAGCCCGAGCCCGCGCAGCAGCGCGTCGATCAGGCGGCTCGTCGAGGTCTTGCCGTTGGTGCCGGTGACCGTAATCACCGGGTACGCCGTCTGCGGGTCCCCCATCAGGTCGCACAGCGCTCGGATCCGGATCAGCGACGGTTCCAGCCGCGTCTCGGGCCAGCGGGCGAGCAGGGCACGTTCGACCTCGCCGTACGTCAGCGTCATGGGCCGCCCAGTCTAGGGGCGGCCCGGCGGCGTGCCGCTATCCCATGTTCACGTGGGAAAGCAACGCTTCCAATGGCGCGCAACCTGTTCGAAGTGTTGCTCGGCCAATGCAAGTACGCCGCAAACCCGCGCCGGGCGGAGGAGCATAGACTGCAGTTCGTATGGTCACCACCACGGTCTCTCTCACCGGGCGAGTACGCGGGCGCCGCTGAGCGCCTGCCCCACCCGAACCGTTCCGCGTACCCAGCCGAGGTGACCCCGCCGTGAAACCCGCCGACATCCCTGACAAGCCCGGCCTCGAGGGGCTTGAGGCCAAGTGGGGCGCCGTCTGGGAGAAGGAAGCCACGTACCGCTTCGACCGCAGCAAGCCTCGCAGCGCCGTCTACGCGATCGACACCCCGCCGCCGACCGTTTCGGGCACATTGCACTTCGGCAGCGTGTGCTCGTACACCCAGTGCGACCTGATCGCCCGCTACCAGCGGATGCGGGGCCGCGAGGTGTTCTACCCGATCGGCTGGGATGACAACGGGCTGCCCACCGAGCGCCGGGTGCAGAACTACTTCGGCGTGCGCTGCGACCCGACGCTGGCGTACGACCCGGACTTCACGCCACCGGAGCGGCCCGACCCCAAGCGTCAGCTGCCGGTCGGCCGCGGCAACTTCATCGAGCTGTGCGAGCGGCTCACCGGCAACGACGAGGTGGCGTTCGAGCAGCTTTTCCGGACCGTCGGGCTCTCCGTTGACTGGTCGTACCTCTACACCACGATCTCCGACGAGAGCCGAGCGGTGTCCCAGCGGGCGTTCCTGCGGAACCTGAGCCGGGGCGAGGCGTACCAGGCGGAGGCGCCCACGCTTTGGGACGTGACCTACCAGACCGCGGTGGCGCAGGCGGAGCTGGAGGCGCGGGACTATCCCGGCCACTTCCACCGCATCGGGTTCGCCGGCGCGGACGGTCCGGTGGTCATCGAGACCACCCGACCGGAGCTGATTCCCGCGTGCGTCGCGCTGATCGCGCACCCGGACGACGAGCGGTACGCCTCGCTGGTTGGGACGACCGTGCGTTCGCCGCTGTTCGGGGTGGAGCTGCCGGTGCTCGCCCATGCGTCGGCGCAACCGGAGCTCGGCTCGGGCGTTGCGATGTGCTGCACGTTCGGTGACCTCACCGACGTGACGTGGTGGCGGGAGCTGCAGCTGCCCACCCGGACCGTGATCGGCCGCGACGGCCGGCTGCTCCGCGACACCCCGACATGGCTGAGCGGGACTGGCGTCGAGGCGTACGCAGAGCTGGCCGGCAAGACGGTGTTCGGGGCGCGGGAACGGGTCGTTGCGCTGCTGCGCGACGACGGTGACCTGCTGAGCGAGCCGGTGCCGACGCGGCGGACCGCGAACTTCTACGAGAAGGGGGACAAGCCGCTGGAGATCGTCGCCACCCGCCAGTGGTACGTCCGCAACGGCGGCCGCGACCCCGCCCTGCGAGCGAGGCTGGTCGAGCGGGGAGCCGAGGTGTCGTGGACGCCGCGCTACATGCAGTCCCGCTACACCAACTGGGTGGAGGGGCTCAACGGCGACTGGCTCGTCTCACGACAGCGGTTCTTCGGCGTGCCCTTCCCGGTCTGGTACCCCCTCGACGCCGACGGCGAGCCGCAGCGCGACCGGCCGTTGGTGCCGGGCGAGGACCAGCTGCCGCTCGACCCTATGGCGCAGGCTCCCGCCGGCTACAACGAATCGCAGCGCGACCAGCCGAACGGCTTCACCGGCGACCGCGACGTGATGGACACCTGGGCCACGTCGTCGCTGACCCCGCAGATCGCCGGCCGCTGGGAGAGCGACCCCGATCTGTTCGGCCGCGTCTTCCCGATGGACCTGTGCAGCCAGGCCCACGACATCATCCGGACCTGGCTCTTCTCGCGGGTGGTGCGCTCGTCGTACGAGCACGACGTCGTGCCGTGGCGGAAGGCGATGATCTCGGGGTTCGTGCTGGATCCGGACCGCAAGAAGATGTCGAAGTCCAAGGGGAACGTGACCCTGCCCACCGAGCTGCTCGAGCGCTTCGGATCCGACGCGGTGCGGTGGCGGGCCGCGTCGCTGCGCCCGGGGCAGGACTCCGCCTTCGACGAAGCACCGATCAGGGTCGGGCGCCGGCTGGCGACGAAGGTGCTCAACGCCAGCAGGTTCGTGCTCGGGCTCGGGGTGGACGGTCTCGGCCCCGAAGCGATCAGCGAGCCCCTCGACCTCGCCATGCTGAGCCAGTTGCGACAGGCCGTCGCGACGGCCACGCAGGCTCTCGACGAGCTGGACTACACCTCGGCGCTGGAGGCGACCGAGCGCTTCTTCTGGTCCTTCTGCGACGACTACCTCGAGCTGGTGAAGGAGCGCGCGTACGGCAGCCGGGGCGAGGCGGGCGCCACCTCCGCGAGGGCGGCGCTCGCGACGGCGCTTTCGGTACAGCTGCGGCTGTTAGCGCCGTTCCTGCCGTACGTCACCGAGGAAGCGTGGTCGTGGTGGCAGGAGGGGTCGGTGCACCGGTCGTCGTGGCCGGGCGCGGAAGACATCACCTCACCCCGGTACGACCCGACGCTGCTCACGGTCGCCTCGCAGGTGCTGGCCGGCATCCGGGGAGCCAAGTCCGCCGCGAAGGTCGGCATGCGCACCGAGGTGTCGGCGTTGACGGTGTCTGGTCCGCAGCCGCGGCTGGACCTGTTGGCGTTCGCCCTCGACGACGTCCGGGCCGCCGGGCGGGTGGCAGGTGATCTTGCGCTCGCCGCCGACGCGCGAACCGAGCGGCTGGCGGTCAAGGCCCGGATCGCCGATCCGGCTGCCTAGCGCCAGGCCCGCTGCCGAACGTCCACCCGCGGCGACTGTGACTGCGCCCAGACCCGCCGCCACTGCGCGACCTGCGGGCCGGCCGGATCGGGGGTGGTTCCGTCGGCGAGCCGCCGACGTGCCTCCCACCAGGTCGAGGTTTCCTCGTCGAGCAGGGCTCCGATCGCGTCCCGGATCCGAGCGGACAACGCCTGGGCCGACTCCCCCGCCTGGGGTCGCACGGGCTCACCGAAGCGCAGCCGGACCGGCCTACGACCGCGGCTCGGCCAGCCCTGCCCACGGGGCATCGCCGCGAACGTCCCACGGTGGGCGACCGGGACGACCGGCACGTGGTGCTCGATGGACAGCCGTGCCGCACCGCCGCGAAACGGCCCCACCCAGCCGTCCACGGAACGCGTGCCCTCGGGGAACACGACGACGTTCCACCCCTGCCGGAGCAGTTCACCGGGTGTCGCCGACAGCGTCCCGCCCCGGCGTTCGATGGGGAAGGTGTTGAACACCAGCGCCGAGCCCACCGCCCGCCACCAGGTGTCGAAGAAGTAGTCGGCAGCCGCTGCCACCGCGGTGTTGCGCCGCCACTCCTGCGGCAGCGAACACAAGATCAACGGGGTGTCGAGGTGGGACGCGTGGTTGGCCACGAACAGCACCGGCGGCTGCACCCGGGTGAGGACGTCGCGGCCCTCGACCTGCGGCGCCACCTGAGTGGTGAACAACGGTGTCAACCCAGCTGTCTGAACCGCGCCCCGGATCGCCCGGGCCGCCGGGCGCCTCGCCCACTCGGTGGGGAAGACGGCCTGTTCGGCCGGCACGAGGAACGGCTCCGCCGAGCGGGGGACCAGCGGCCGGCGGCCCCAGCGCCAGCCGCGGGCCATCTTGCGCAGGTCGTCGACGCCGCCGCGCACGATCCTGCTCACGTTCGGACGTCCGCGAGCAGCTGGGGAGGGTTGTGCAGGAACGTGATCGACGGTGAGCGTCCGACGGTCCCCGACACCATCTCCAAGGCGTCGGCCAGCGTCGACGCCGCCCGGAACCCCATCCGTTGCACCGCAGCCCGGTCCGCGCCGACCCACACGACGTCGTCGACGTGGTCCATCGCGTGGGCGGCCCAGTACCACATGTAGAACGGGTGGACGCCGTGGTAGGCGTGCGAGGTCCGGTAGAGGTGCACGTACCACGGGTCGGTGGCGTACGCCTGCTCGTACTTGGCCTCGATGACCGCCGGGTCGGTCGACTCGGCGAGCACCTCCTCGAAGAAGTCGACGTAGCTGGGGTGGTGCAGCTGGCTGAACTGGCGCGGCACCGGGTGGTAGAGGATCACCGCTCCCCCGCGCCGCACCACGGGCGCGCCTCGGTAGGAGTTGAAGTAGTAGCCAAGACCCATGCAGGTCGCGAGGATCGGGTTCATCACCGAGTTGACGTTGTACGGGCACAGGTACGGGACCCCAAGCACCAGCACGTCGGCTTGGCCGTCGACCTCGACCAGGTGCTGGCGGTGCACGTTGCCGAGCGTCCTCGCGTGCACGGCCTCGGTCTCACCGGCGTGCACACCGGTGACGCCGTAGGGCGCCCGGATCCCCTGGAACACCGAGCGCCGGGCCCGAGACGGCGCCAGGGCCAGCGCGCGCCGGGCGGCGAGCACTGCGGCCTGGTCACGCAGGTTCCACTCCCACTCGCGCTTCTGCAAGAACGTGTACGGGGCAGGGAACACGTCGTTGTTGAGCGTCGTCTCGATCGTAAAGATGCGCAGGTGCTCGGCGAGCAGGCGGCCCATCCGCCACGCCGAGTGGTGCAGGTGAGACCTGTCCGGGTCCATGAACGAGTGCGAGCGGACCATCGTCTTGGCGTTGTGGTGGTGGCGCAGGCTGCGGTAGGAGGCCAACCCGACCGGCACGGACTTGTGTCCGCCGTCCATTGCGACCAGGTTGACGTTGACGTAGACGAGCAGATCCGACTCGGCGGCCCGGCGGTTGATCTCGACGTCCTCGCCCTGGTCGGTCAGGCCGACGTGGGTGAGGTTGGCCCGGTCCTCGGCGTCGTGGTTGGTCAGCCTGCCCTGGGCGTAGAACGACCGGAAGACCCGCTCGCCGACGATGTCCTTCAGCTCACCGGCGGTGAGCCGCCGGTGCAAGGCGTTGGCCGAGATCAGCTCGACGTCGTCGACGCCGGCGTCCGCGGCGTACGTCAGCACGGCCTCGATGACCTGCTGGCGCACGTCCGGTTTGCGCATCGGCGGCAGCGGTAGCGAGATGTCGTCGAAGGCGATAGTCAGCCGCATGCCCGGGCGCAGCAGCGCCGGCAGCGGCTCCGACCCCTGGGGGTGCAGCAGGGCGGAGCGGATCGCCTCAACGACGTCGTCGACCGCCGGCAGCCTCTCGGGCGGATAGACCACCCTGGTGCCGAGCGGGAAGTCCTCGAGCCGGAAGCCCTCCCCCTCGTGGACGACGAGCGAGGGAGTCCTGTCGTCGACCTCCAACACGAACCCTGGACGACTCACCGGCTGCTCCTCGGGTCGAAAGCCACCTTGACCGTGCCCAGCCGACCGGCCGACTGGGCGTGGTCGATCGCCTCCCGCCACCGGTGCAACGGGTAGCTCGCCACCGGCAGCGCCGCTACGACCGGGCTGGCGGCCAGCTCCAACGCCAGGTCGAACGCCGGTCGGCCGTCGGCGGCGGCTTCTCGGGCGGCCGAGGCGTACGCGCCGACGACCTCCAGCTCACGAAACCACGCCGCCGACAGGTCGGCACCGATCGGCATGCCCGAGAGTACGACACGACCGCCGGCCCGGGTGGCATGCAGGCAGGTGCCGAGGGACTCCTTGGAGCCGACCGCGTCGACCGCCACGTCGACCCCGCCGAGCAGGAAGGGCCGGCTCAGCTCCGGTGCGACCAAGAAGGCGCGGGTGGAGCGGCGTACGCCCCGCAGCACCTCGCCCGGTGAGACGACATCGGTGGCGCCGAAGGCCCGGGCCAGCTCCTGCTGCAGACCGTGCTTGGCGACGACGGTCAGGTCGCCGGCCGGCGTCAGCTCCCGCAACGCCAGCGTGGTGAACAGGCCGACGGCTCCGGCGCCGCTGACCAGGACATGGGCGCCGCGTGGGACGCGTGCCCGCAGCGCGGTGTGCACGGCGCAGGCGACCGGTTCGACGAGCACCGCCTGCTCGTCGCTCAGCGCCTCGGGAACCGGGTGCAGCTGGCTGCGGTGGGCGGCGAGGACGGCTCCCCAGCCTCCGCCTGTGTCGGCGCAGAAGCCGGTCTGCAACCCCGGCGCGACCTGGCCGACGGTGATCCGGTCGCAGCGGTTGGTCGCGCCGGTCCGACACCCGTCGCAGGGGTCGATCCCGCGGGCGAAGCAGCTGAGGACCGGGTCCACCACGACCCGGGTGCCCGCGGGGAGGTCCTCGCAGTCGTCGACGAGATCCGCCACGATCTCGTGGCCCGGCACGAACGGCATCGACACCAGCCCGGTGAAGTAGCGGCTGGTCCGGCCGCTGACCGCGCCGAGGTCGGAGCCGCAGATGCCGGCGAGCCGGGGACGCAGCCGCGTCCAGCCGGGGCGGGGAACCTGCGGCTCCTCCCGGCTGACAAGCCGCAGCGGCGCCGCCGGTCCGGTGAGGATGCCGGGGAGGCGGCCGCCGACCGCGCGCGCCGCCACGTGGCGCGGCAGCGAGCGGAAAAGCTCTAGCGCCAGCATCACGACGAGGCACCCACCGGCAGCAGCGTGCGCGAGGCAGCCGGCGGGCTGGACCAGGTGACAATGGTCCAGCGGCGCTGCTTCGCCACCCGCTGCAACGTGACATCGGGACTCACTGCCACCGGGTTGCCCACCGCCGTCAGCAGGGGCAGGTCGGAGTGGGAGTCGGCGTAGGCGTAGCTGCGGGAGAGGTCTACGCCCGCACTGGACGCCCAGTGGTGCAGCCAGGCGGCCCGGGACTCCCCGACCAGCGGGGCAGCCAGCAGGTGACCGGTACACACACCGCGGTCGTCGGTGGCGAGCTCCGCGGCCTCGATATGGTCGAACAGCGGCGCGAGCGGCCGGGTCAGCGGACGGACGGCGCCGGTGACCAGCACGGTACGGTGCCCGGCGCTCCGGTGCTCGCGGACCCGGCGCACGGCCTCCGGTGAGAGGCGGGTGAGGACGTGCGCGGCCAGCACCGCATCGACCATCGCTTCCAGCGCGGCCAGCTCCGCGCCGGCGTACTCCCGGTAGACCGCACGCAGGAAGCCGCTGCGCTCGTGGCGCTCCGCCCGCAGCAGTGACGGCAGCCGGCCCGCCATCCGCACCACCTCGCCGACGCGGCCAGCCGGGTCGAGGTCCTGCAGGCGCATCCACAGATAGGTCTCGATCACGTTGGACGAGAGCAAGGTGCCGTCCATGTCGAAGATCGCGACGACGCCGTCGCGCTCCTGGCTGACCGGCGGCATCCCGGTACGCGAGGCCCGCCGCTGCGCGCGGACCTCGTCGTAGCGCCGCAGCGGCTCGGTCACCGCGGGGCAGTGGACCTCACTGAGGTAGTGGGCCCAGTCGATCACCGCGGTGTCGAAGCAGAAGGCCTCCCGGTCGCCGGGGTGCAGCGACGCGGACAGCGCGTACGTCGCGTCGTCGACGAAACGCAGCTCCGCCTGCGCGTACTCGCGGTAGAGCTCGATGTAGCGGCGCAGGAACTCCAGCCGCCGGCGCTGCTGGTCCAACGACCTGGCCATGGCGAGGGTGCGTCGGCCCCTCGGCGCTCGGGTGACGACGTAGTCGGCGGCCCGGTGGGCGTGCTCGCTGGCGACCAGCAGGCGTTCGACCGCCTGGGCGCCGGGGAACCGCCACTCCGGAAGCGCGACGGCACCGCGGTCTCCGACGTGGAAGGGGTGAGCGGCGAAGTAGCCGCGCACCTGGTCGTAGAGCCGGTGGAAGGTGAGTGGGTTGCGGGAACCGGAGGCCACGTGGAAGTAGCGGGGGTGACCAGCAGGTGGCGGGTCGCGCAGCACCGCCACCGTCGCCGCCACCACGTGGTCCACCGGCACGATGTCGACGACCATCTCCGGTGCGGCCGGGAACTCCGGAAGCTCACCGCGGCCGTACGCCAAGATCAGCGGTTCCGCCATCTTGAAGCCCTCGATCCACCCGGGGTGGGGGATCTGCAGTGCGGACTCGATGATGCTGGGACGCACGATCGACGCGGGTGCTTGGGCGGCGTACTCCTCGACGACGCGTTCGCCGAGGGCCTTCGTGAACGTGTAGCAGTCGGTCCACCCCAGGCTGCGGGCCCGCTCGGAGCCGATCGCGACCAGGCGCTGGTTCACCCACTCCCGGCGCCGTTCCTCGGTGGCTGAGGCCGCGGTCAGCAGTCCCGCCCGGCGGTGATCGCGTTCGGCCTTGCGCCGCAGCTCACCCAGCACGTCAGGGTTCCGGGACGCCGCCTCCACGCTGACGCGTTCGGCCAGGGCCCAGGCGGTCTCGGCGGCGACGTCCACGGAGTGCTCGACCGAGCGCTCGAGGATGGCGCCCCGCCGGCGGCCGGCGACGAACGCGGTCGAGATGTGGACGTAGTGGACGCCCTCCAGGGCGGAGACCCGCTCGAGCAGTCGCTGGACGCCGACCACGTTGGTCGCGAAGGCGACGTCGACCGGCGGGTCGAACGAGACGTCGCCGGCGCAGTGCACGACGCTGTCGAGGTCGGACGGCAGCGCCGGCACGTTGTCGAGGTCGCCCACGAGAACGCGGACCCGCTCGGCGAGCACCGCGTCGATCCCGCCACCGCGTTCGACTGCCTCGGTGAAGATGGGTTTGGCCAGCAGCTCACGGACCCGGTCGGCTGCCGACGTGGCCCCCTTGGGGCGGACCAGGACGCTGACGTGCGTCCGGGGCAGCGCGTCGAGGATCCGGTGGAGCAGCGCCTCCCCGACGAAACCGGTGGCTCCGGTCAGCAGCAACCGACGGCCGGCCAGACTCTCGGAGAGCCGCTGCGGCTGCGCGGGCGCCGGTGTGGCCACGGCTGCTCCTCCCGGTCAGGCGGCTCGACGACCCGCCCATCCTGCCCTACCCGGGAGACCACCTGGACCGGTCAGCACCGGAGACCTCACCGAGTCACCCGCACCGCCAGGTGCTCGCTACCGGAGACGACCTCGCCTACGACCAAGCTGTCGAGCGTCTGCTTGTGGCCGTGCCTGGTGTCAGTGCGCAGCTGCGCCACCACGGTGTCGTTGCGGGGAGCGTTGCTCAGCGAGCGCAGGAGGCCGCCGAACGACGACGCCTTCACCGCCCTGACGTCGGCCGGCTCGCCGACGGTCAGGTCCGAGCTGCCTCGTGCGCCCCGCGGCACGGCGGCCGACAGCAGCACTCGCCGGGTCGACCTGGCGCGGTCGTTCGCGGTCAGCGTCACCCGCAGCGCGATGTCGGTTCCGGCCTTCGCCTTGATCGGGTCGGACTTCGGGCCGACGACGACCCAGCGACCGCCCTGCTTGGCCTCGACCTTGCTGAGCTCGAGCGCCTGGTAGCGCGGCGAGTACGTACCGGTGAAACTGATGTCGGTGACCTGGACCCGCTCGAACTTGTTGCGCAGGATCGCGCCGAGCTGGCGGTAGGACTCGTACGGCGCCTCGTACGCGATGTCCCAGCGGCTGGCGTACGTGTTCGACCGGGAGTACTGCCAAGCTGAACCGTCCGCCCGGGTTCCCTGGGCGGTCCAGGTCAGCGTGGCCGAACCGGCGCCCGCCTTGTCCAGGACCCGCAGCGCGTTGGCGACCAGGTGGGTGGCCGCGAGGTACGGCACCGCGCCACGGACGCTGATGTGGGTCGCCCCGCTACGGGAGTTGCCGGCGGTCGACCTCAGGTGGGAGTGCACGTCGGTGGTGGGCGGAAGCGACCCGACGCTGCCCACGATCCCGGCCAGCCGGTCCTGGGTGATCCACCCCTGCGGCGCGGTGGGGTTGGCGACCTTGAACGACCCGAACACGGTGTCCTGCTGGATGTAGATCGCGTTCGCGTTGTGCATGCTCAGCGAGCTGCGGCCGGACCACAGCAGCGGGTGCCCGAAGGCCAGCACCTTGCCGTTGCAGACCGCGGTGGCGGTGCCGACCCCGGCGTAGGTGATGTCGCCGTACGACAGCGATGCGGCCAGGTTGCCGCCGGGCACGATCGGCGATGTCGGCGAGCCGGTCGATGCCGAGCCACCGGTGACCAACGGCCGTTTGATGTCGAACTTCTTCGCCAGGTGCGCCAGCTGCTTGGCTGTGAAGCCACCGGAGACGCCGAAGGGCATCGGCAACCGGTGGAATCCCTGGTCGGCCTGCGCCCGGGACATCTTTTGCTCGGCGACCAGCGACCTCGCGAGACCAGCGGGGATCGCCACCTGGTGGGCGTCGCGGGTGGCGTGCAGCGCGGCGGGCCGCCCCTGCAGCAGCTTGAGCATCTCGTACGCCGGGGTCAGCCCCGCGACGTCGCTCGGAGAGTAGGACAGCCCGTACGACACGGCGCCCAGCAGCCTGCCCTTGCGGTCGTAGACGGGGGAACCGGACATCCCAGCCCAGATCCCCTTGTCGACGCCGCCGCTGCCGTCGGTGATCTGGGCGCCGGAGAGCTGCACCATGATCATGTCGAGACCTGGAGCGATCCCGTCCCGGAGCACTCCGAGGACGTTGCCGGTGAAGCGCTGCGGCGTCGTTCCGGAGGTGACGGTGAGGCCGTGGACCGCCATGCCGTCGTGGATCTGCCGAGCGGGTACCGGTGGCGGGCAGGCCGCAGCGGCGGCCGACTGGGCCGGTGCGGTTGGCAGCGCGGCCACGACGAGAGCTGCTATGGCGGCGCCGAGCGCGCTCAGCCGAACCGCATGTGGGCCCGCGGGGGTCGGTGGATGTCCAGGCATGGTGAGGTCCCCTCTCGGTGGGCGGCCCGAACGAGTCGCCGCTGCCCCTCAGACGCCGCGGTGACGCTTCTGGTTGCCTGCGACTGGTAAACGACTCAGGCGGACTTGCGCGACTTCTTCACGGTCTCGCGAGGCACCAGCGTGGGGTTGACGTTGTCGAGGACGACCTCACCGGTGACGACGACCTTGGCCACGTCGCTGCGGCTCGGCACCTCGTACATGACGTTGAGCAGGACCTCTTCGATGATCGCGCGGAGCCCGCGTGCCCCGGTGCCACGCAGCATGGCCTGGTCGGCCATGGCCTCGATGGCGTCGCCGCTGAACTCCAGCTCCACCCCGTCGAGCTCGAACAGCTTGGCGTACTGCTTGACCAGCGCGTTGCGCGGCGTGGTCAAGATCTCGATCAGCGCGTCCCGGTCGAGGCTGTCGACGGTGGCGATGACCGGCAGCCGGCCGATGAACTCCGGGATCAGGCCGAACTTCAGCAGGTCCTCCGGCATCACCCGGGAGAAGATCTTGCCCGGGTCCGCCCTGGTGATCGTCTGCAGGTCGGCGTTGAAGCCGAGGGTCGCCTTGCCGCTGCGCTGCTCGATGATCCCCTCGAGCCCGGCGAAGGCGCCGCCCACCACGAACAAGATGTTGGTGGTGTCGATCTGGATGAACTCCTGGTGGGGGTGTTTGCGGCCGCCTTGCGGCGGCACGGAGGCGGTGGTGCCCTCCAGGATCTTCAGCAGCGCCTGCTGGACGCCCTCGCCGGAGACGTCCCGGGTGATCGACGGGTTTTCGCTCTTGCGGGCGATCTTGTCGACCTCGTCGATGTAGATGATCCCGGTCTCGGCCTTCTTAACGTCGTAGTCGGCGGCCTGGATAAGCTTGAGCAGGATGTTCTCGACGTCCTCCCCGACGTATCCGGCCTCGGTGAGGGCGGTGGCATCGGCGATCGCGAACGGGACGTTGAGCATCCGGGCCAGCGTCTGGGCCAGGTAGGTCTTGCCGCACCCGGTGGGCCCGATCACCAAGATGTTGGACTTGGCCAGCTCGACCGTCTCGTCCTTGGCGTGTCGTCCACCACCCGCGACACCGGCCTGGACCCGCTTGTAGTGGTTGTAGACGGCGACGGCCAGCGCCTTCTTGGCCGCGTCCTGCCCGATGACGTAGGCGTTGAGGAAGTCGTAGACCTCCCGCGGCTTGGGAAGCTCGTCAAGCCCGACCTCGGTGCCCTCGGAGAGCTCCTCCTCGATGATCTCGTTGCACAAGTCGATGCACTCGTCGCAGATGTAGACCCCGGGCCCGGCGATTAGCTTCTTCACCTGCTTTTGGCTCTTGCCGCAGAACGAGCACTTCAGCAGGTCGCCACCGTCACCGATGCGTGCCACCGCGAGACGTCCCTCCTGGTCGACGTCGCGCCCGCCGGCCGGCGTCGCGCGTCCAGATGCAGGTCACGACCGTACCGCCTGCTCCCGACGATTCGGCGGGACAACGCTCCGGCAGGGGGTACGCCAGTGGCGAACGCCCGCGCCCGGTAGGACGGTGGTGGGCACGTCAGGAGCCACCGGCTCAGACGCTGACCAACGAGGCCTTGCGGGACTTGAGCACGCTGTCGATCAAGCCGTACTCGACGGCTTGCTCGGCGGTGAGGATCTTGTCGCGCTCGATGTCGCGGCCCACCTCGTCGGGTGACTTGCCGGTGTGCTCGGCGATCATCTGCTCCAACAGCGCCCGCATGCGCAAGATCTCGTTGGCCTGGATCTCGATGTCGGACGCCTGGCCGTACGACGCTTCGGTGTAGGGCTGGTGGATCAGGATGCGGCTGTTGGGCAGGGCCAGCCGCTTGTCCGGCGCCCCCGCCGCCAGCAGGATCGCCGCCGCGGACGCCGCCTGCCCCAGGCACACGGTCATGATGTCGGGCTTGACGAAGCGCATGGTGTCGTAGATCGCGGTCAGCGCGGTGAACGATCCGCCCGGCGAGTTGATGTAGAGGATGATGTCGCGGTCGGGGTCCATCGACTCCAGGCAGATGATCTGCGCCATCACCGCGTTGGCGACGTCGTCGGAGATCGGCGTACCGAGGAAGACGATGCGGTCCTCGAACAGCTTGGCATAGGGGTCGATCCGGCGGAAGCCGTAGGAGGTGCGCTCCTCCCACTGCGGAATGTAGTAGTTCAACGGGTCCTCAATTCTTTGCCGGTCGGCCCTGTTCGCTGACCTCGCGAGCACTGGAGACGACGTGGTCGATGAAGCCGTAGTCACGGGCCTGGTCGGCGGTGAACCAGCGGTCCCGGTCGGCGTCCAGCTCGATCTGGTCGACCGACTGCCCGGTGTGCTCGGCGATCAGGCTGAACAGCTGGCGCTTGATGTGCAGCGACTGCTCGGCCTGGATCTTGATGTCGCTGGCGGATCCGCCGAGCCCGCCCGAGGGCTGGTGCATCATGATCCGCGCGTGCGGCAGCGCGTACCGCTTGTCGGCCGCCCCGGCGCAGACCAGGAACTGCCCCATCGAGGCCGCGAGGCCCATGGCCACGGTCGCCACGTCGTTGGAGATGTACTGCATCGTGTCGTAGATCGCCATCCCGGCGTCGACCGAGCCACCGGGGGAGTTGATGTAGAGGAAGATGTCGGCCTTGGGGTCCTCGGCGTTTAGCAGCAGCATCTGAGCGCAGATCGCGTTGGCGTTCTGGTCGCGCACCTCCGAGCCGAGGAAGACGATGCGCTCCTTGAGCAGCCGCTGGTAGATGTGGTCGTCGAGGCCGAGAGCCTGACCGTTGCTGGACTGGGCTGAGGGCGAGGCGTTCACCTCATCGACACTAGCGGTGGGCGCCGCCCTTCCCACGCGGCGTGGGTTGCTGTTCGCTGTCGGCGCAGCCGCGCGCGGCGCCACGCCGGTCAGCCGTCGGCGTCCTCGGCCGCCTCACCGTCGGCGTCCTCCGCGGACTGGTCGGCGACGGCGTCACCGATGGCACCGTCGGAACGGAGCCGTTTCAGGTCCACCACCTCGCCGGAGGCGTCGGTTACGACGGCGCTCTCCACGATCAGCGCGAGCGCCTTGCCTCGTACGACCTCGCTCACCAGCGCCGGCACCTGATGGTGCTCCATCGCGTGCTGGGCGTACTCCTCAGGGGGTACGCCGGCCTGCTGGGCGCGGCGCACGATGTGCTGGGTGAGCTCGGACTCGTCCACGCCCAGCTGCTGGGAGCGCGCCACCTCGTCCAGCACGAACTGGGCGCGCAGCGTGTCGCGCACCCGCTGGTCGAGCTCCGCCTCGAACTCCTCCCGCGTCTGGCCCTCGGAGTCCAGGAACTGCTCCATCGTCATGCCGGCGTACGACACCTGCGACTCGATTTCCTGGCGCCGGGCGGTCATCTCGTCAGCAACGACCTGCTCGGGGAGCGGGACCTCCACCAGCTCGAGCAGCCGTGCCAGCACCGCGTCCCGGGCGGCGCTGGCCTGCTCCATGCGCCGGGCGCGGACCAGGCGCTCGCGCAGGTCGTCGCGAAGCTCGACGACCGTGTCGAACTCGCTGGCGGTCTGGGCGAAGTCGTCGTCGACCTCCGGCAGCTCCTGCTCCTTCACCGCGGTCACCGTCACCGTGACGTCCACCGGTTGGCCGGCGTACTCACCGGCCAAGAGCGTGGTGTCGAAGGTGGCGTCGTCCCCGGCGCTCATCTCGAGCAGGGTCTCGTCGAGCCCGTCGAGCATCGAGCCGTCCCCGACCCGGTACGACAGGTCGCTGGTGCGGGCGGCCTCGATCGGCTCTCCGTCCTTGGTGGCCGCGACGAGGTCGATGGTGACGAAGTCCCCCGCTGCGGTCGGTCGCTCGACGTCGCGCAGCGACCCGAACCGCTCCCGCAGCGCCTCAACCTGCTCCTCGACGTCCTCGTCGGTGACGACGGCGTCCTCGACACCGACCTCTAGCCCCTCGTACCCCGGCAGCACGATCTGCGGGACCACGTCGAGCTCGGCGGTGAACTCCAGCGGCTGGCCGTCGGTGAAGGTCGAGACGTCGATCTGCGGTGAGGACAGCGGCTTGACGTCGTTTTGCTGCAGCGCCTGCAGGTAGAGGTTGGGCAGCGCGCTGTTGACCGCCTCCTCCAGCACCGCGTCCCGGCCGATCCGCTGGTCGACGATCACGGACGGGACCTTGCCGCGGCGGAACCCGGGGACGTTGATCTGCTGTCCGATCTTCTTGTACGCCGCGTCCAGGCTGGGCTTGAGATCCTCGAACGGAACCTCGACGGTGAGCTTCACCCTGGTCGGGTTCAACGGCTCGGCGGCGCTCTTCACGCGGCTCTCCTCGGATCTGGGGGGTTCTAGGCGGTCGGGGCGACAGGACTCGAACCTGCGATCTCCTGCTCCCAAAGCAGGCGCGCTAGCCACTGCGCCACGCCCCGCGACGACCGACCGAGTCTAGTGGACCGGCGGGGAAGGCCGCGCCGACCGAGGAGCGGCAGGCCTGCTCCGCGCCGGGCCGCGTCCGCCGGCTGCCCGCTCCGACATGCGATCATGGGCTTTGTCTGCCCGGGCGCGGTGTCCCCGGCCGTACGCGGGTGTAGCTCAATGGCAGAGCTCCAGCCTTCCAAGCTGGTCATGCGGGTTCGATTCCCGTCACCCGCTCACATCGAACGCGCACGTCAGCCTGTATGCGGCGACGTGCAGCCAGCGACCGAAGACCCCTCGCGTGCCCTAACCGTGCCCCGAAGTGGTCGCGGCGCAGCTCCTGGTCGGACGCCTTCCACGCGCACCTCTGTGTGGAGGACACATGACCAGGCGCGACTTCGGCACAGTGCGGCGGCTGCCGTCCGGCCGATGGCAGGCGAGGTACATCGCGCCATACGGTGCGCGCGCATCCCGGCCGAGCGCACGTTCCCGACGCGCGCCGAGGCCGCGGCCTTCCTCGCCGGCATGCAGGCAAACCTCGACCGCGGGGCGTACGTCGACCCGGTTGCCAGAGCCGAGATCTTTGGGGAGTACGCGATGACCTGGCTCGCCCAACGCGACGACCTTCGGCCGCGGTCCGCGGAGCTGTACGCGGGCCTCCTCAACCGGCACCTACTCCCCCACATCGGCGCCGTGCCCCTCGCCCGGCTGACTCCCGCGGCAGCCGTCGGTGGCATGCCGGTCGGCTCCAAGGCGGGGTCGGGCGGTCCACCGTGGCCAAGGCCTACCGGCTGCTGAAGACCATCCTTAACACCGCCGTGGCCGACGGGGTCCTTCCCCGCAACCGGTGCCTCCTACGCGGAGCCGGGAGCGAACGGGCCCCTGAGCGAGTCGCGCCGACCCTGCTCGAGGCGCATGCGCTCGCCGCCGCCATCCAGCCGCGCTGGCGGATGCTCGTCCTGCTGGCCACCTGGTCGGGGCTGCGCTGGGACGAACTCGTCGCCCTGAGGCGGTCCAGTGTCGACCTCGAGCACGGCCGCGTGACGGTGACAGCCCAACTGGTCGAGACAGCAGGCGGTGTTCGACTCGGACCACCCAAGACGGACGCCGGCCGACGCGCCGTGCACCTGCCGCCGCACCTGCTCCCCGAGCTCGCAGACCACCTCCGGCATTGGGTCGGGACAGAGCAGGACGCCTGGCTGTTCTGCGGTCTGCTGGGTGCCCCGCTCGTCCGGCGCAACTTCACCGTCCACTGGACCAAAGCCGTGCCGAGGCCGGACTCGAAGCGGTCAGGTTCCACGATCTGCGTCACCTCTCGTCAACACTGGCCGCCACCACTGGAGCGACCGCGCGCGAAGTGCCGGCTCATCCCACCGTGCCCGGGCCTTGCGAACAAACGCCGCCGAATCGACAAGCGACCACGCGAGACCGCGGCCGTCGCCGTCCACGCCGAGGGTGCGCAGACTGCGACGCCTCCGCGCGACCTGGCCGCAGCTCGCTGTTGCGCTCGGTGCCAGCCGTCAGGCCGCCCGTAACCGGTACGGCCCGTGATGCCCTCAGCCCTCAGGACGGCCACGGGCGAGGCTCGGGCAAGCCGGAACGACCACCGATACCGACGACTCACTGAAGGGGACCGTATGGAGACCCGCGATCACCGAGTCGCTCCTTCAGCTGATCCCCGGAACAGGCCGCCGACACCCTCGTCGAGCTCGGCCGTGGCCCGCGTGTACGAGTTTGCGCGATCGTCAGATCCACACGGTCAAGATCGGCCGCTCTCGGCGCATCCCCTACACGCGCCTGCTCGACAACGTAGCGGGTCTGGAGCAGCTCGCCGACACCGCGCCCGCCGGACCAGGCAACGCGCGACCCCTGACGATGAGGTCTGGCCCAGACCTCCCAGCGCTCATGACGGGGGCGGCTACGCCAGGATGTCGTAATGGGCAGGAGTCACCAGTTGAAGATCACGCTGAAGGGCGTCAAGCCTCCGATCTGGAGGCGGCTGCTCATACCGTCCGAGTTCACCCTGACCCAAGTCCATGAGGTGCTGCTGACCGCGATGGGCTGGTCCGGCTACCACCTGTACGCCTTCAAGATCGGCCACACGTCTTACCTGGACATTGACGACGACTGGCCGGACGACTCGGTCGACCCGGCCTCGGTCCGGCTTGGGGATCTGGTCGGGCCGAGCGACAAGTTCACCTTCGAGTACGACTTCGGCGACGGCTGGGAACACCAGGTCGTCGTGGAGGACGTGCTGCACGCAGCCGGGCGTTCTCGGCCGGTCTGCCTGGCCGGACGTCGGGCCTGCCCGCCGGAGGACGTCGGCGGTCCGTGGGGGTACGCCGACTTCCTCGACGCGATCACCGACCCCAAGCATGAGCTGCACGGGGAGCTGCTGGAGTGGATCGGCGGAGGCTTCGACTCCGAGGCCTTCGACGCGGCCGAGGTCGAGCAGATCTTCGCCACCGTCTCCGACCTGTCGAGCTGACCTCCGCCCGTTGGAGTCCGGCCCGCTGACTCCAAAGATCGTTGGAGTCTCTGGCGTCTATTCCAACATAAAAGGGTCAAGTGTTGGAGCGTCACCTCGTGGATCCAACGGACTTCCAGGCACCGGCATTCGGCCGTGCGACCCGCCGCGTGGGTGATCGCTGGGCGTTCTGGTACTTCGAACCGTCGCCGATCCCGCGAGACCTCATGCTCGACGCAGCGAACGTGCTCGCGCTGTCCGAGGCTGACGCGGCCCTGGGGCACCTGCGGGGGTTGGGGCATCTGATCACGGACCCGCAGCTGCTCATCGGCCCGTACGTCGCCCGCGAGGCGCTCGCGAGCCAGCGAATCGAAGGCACCCAGGCATCCCTGGCCGGGGTTCTTCAGGCTGGCGCCGAAGTCGATGAGACCGAGCACACGACCGACGACGTCGCCGAGGTCCAGTCGTATGTGCGGGCTACCTACCGCGGCCTCGAACTGATCAAGACGCTGCCGATCAGCCAGCGGCTGGTCCTAGATGTGCACCGCGTGCTGCGCACCGGAGTCCTTGGCGAGGACCGGCTGCCCGGTGAGCTGCGTCGCAGACCGGTCTGGGTGCGGTCCCCGACGGACAGTCCCGACACCGCGGTCTTCGTTCCCCCGCTGCCCGAACACCTGGGCGACCTGCTCGCCGACTGGGAGAGGTTCGTCAACGAACTGGGGCCTCAACCCGCTCTGGTCCGGTGTGCCCTCATGCACTACCAGTTCGAGACCATCCACCCCTTCCTGGACGGCAACGGCCGCATCGGCCGCCTGCTCATCGGCCTCCTGCTCCACCAACAGGGCCGCCTGACGACGCCGCTGCTCTACCTCTCGGGCTACCTGGAGACCCACCGACGCGAGTACTACGAGCGGCTGCAGGCGGTCCGGGATGGCGGCGAGATCCAGCAGTGGCTGCAGTTCTTCCTCACCGCCGTCCAACGTCAGGCCGAGGACGGAGTCGACCGCGCCGGCCAGCTGGTCCGCGTCTGCGAGGAGTACGTGACCGCCGCGGCGCGCTCGCGCTCCCGTATCGGCGAGGTCGTCCCACTGATCTTTGCCAATCACTTCGTCACCGTCCGACGTGTCGAGGCAGCCCTCAAGATCACCAACCAGGGCGCGCGCAACCTCATCCGCGACGCGGAGTCGCGAGGATGGCTCCAGCCCCTCCAGGTCCGCGGTCGGGGCCGTCGCCAGTACTGGGTGGCTCGCCAGGTCTTCGAGATCATCGAGGCGCCTCCGCAGTACGAGCGCCGACGAGCTCAGCAGGCCGTGGATGCGAGGCCCGAGCGGACACGGTCCTCCGCGGCTCCCGAGCCCGTCGTGCCCGTCCCCGGCGATACCGTCCAGCCAGTCGAAGTGAACACGACGAGCACGGCGGGGGACGACACGTGAGCGTGACGCTCGGGAGCTTGAACGGCGTCTGTGGGACGCCGCCAACGCGCTGCGCGGCCCCGTGGATCCGGCTGACTTCAAGACCTACACGTTCCCCATGCTGTTCTGGAAGTGGATCAGCGACACCCACGACTGGGAGCGAACGCAGGCGCCTGGGTGCGTGGCGAGGTCAAGATGATGCAGGCCGGCGGCCGGCGGCCATGCGATGGGCGCGGCCAGAGGGCTGTGTGGTGCTGCGCGGCACGCCGCGTATTTGGCTGGCCAGGCCGCGGCCGTCGCGCACGCTTGTACGTGACTACCAGCGGTTGCGAAACGACATCTGCTGGTCGGTGTTCCACTGCTGAGCCGCCCGTTACCGCACCCTTGAAGGGCGCAGGGCCCCGCGACCAAGTCCACCACCCGCAGCTACGGTGACCAGATGAACGACGCCCCCCAAACCAAGCCCAAGCTCGATCTTGTCATCCTCGACTGTCCCGACGCGCTGGCACTCGGCCGGTTCTACGCGGACATCCTCGGCTGGGAGGTCGAGGAAGGCTCGAACCGGGACTTCACCACGCTTGTGCCGCCGGGCGGGGGGCTTAGCCCCGAGAACCCCGAAGGCCGCACGACGTTGTCCTTTCAGCGGATCGACGACTGGGTCGAGCCCACCTGGCCCGGAGGCGACTACCCACAACAGTTCCACCTGGACTTGTCGGTGCCGGACATCGCCGCAGCCGAGCCCGCGGTCATCGCCGCCGGTGCACGGGTCCACCCGCATCAGCCCTCGAAGGACGGTGGCTTCCGGGTTTACCTCGATCCGGTCGGACACCCGTTCTGCCTGATCGGCGGCTAACCACCATGCGCCCTGACTGCGCAACACGCCGGGCGTTTCGCGGCAGAAACGTTACCGCCACGACGAGGCGGGGGCTGCGCGGAACCCGACCCGCATGCTTGGCCAAGTTTGGCCAAGGACCCTATGATCGATGTCGTGCTCGTCAATGTCGGCCAGGCCAAGACGGATCTGTCGAAGCTTCTCGCGCGCGTCGAGGCCGGAGAGGCCGTGGAGATCGCACGCGACGGCGTCCCCGTCGCACGGCTGGTGCGGATCGAACTGCCTTCATCGGCTGGGCAGCGCTTCCTCGCCGCGCGTGGTTCGCTTGCCGGCCGCATCTCGCTGAGCGACGGTTTCGAGTTCACTGGCGCCGAGCTCGACGACATGCTGGACGACGCGACGTGAGGCTGTTGCTTGACACGCATGTCGTGCTCTGGGAACTGGAGGGGTCGCGCCGTGTCTCACCAGTGGCGCAGGAGGCAATCGAGCGGGCGACGGAGTTGTTGTTCAGCGTCGTGTCGTACGCCGAGATCGGCGTGAAGGCGGCGCTCGGCAAGCTCTCGGTCCCTCGGGACCTGAGCGAGCACGTGAGGCGGAGCGGTGTCCAGGTCCTCCGGCTTGAAGTCGATCATGGACTCGCGGTCGCGGACCTGCCTATGCATCATCGTGATCCATTCGACCGGTTGCTCATCGCCCAGGCTCGTTCCGAGCAGCTGACGATCGTCACCGCCGACCGTCGAATCGCGGACTACGACGTTCCACTCATCGACGCCGGGTGACCTTCGGTCCGGGAGCGGCGGACGCATCGGTCAGCGCCTCGCGAGCCAGCCCTCTCGCTGCGAGTACGCGGCGCAAGCCGGTGAGCGCGCAGCCTACGGCTCGAGTGAGCTGGGGTCGGGCGGGACGTCGATGGCGTGCTCCCGCAGGATTGCCAGTGGCACCATCTGCAACACGGCCTCGTTGGTCGAGGCCAACACGACCGGCGCCGCTACCCCGTCGTCGTGGGCGCGAGCCCAGTTCGAAGCGGTCACACACCAGCGGTCGCCAGGCAGGAGCCCGGGAAAGCGGTACTGAGGTTGCGGTGTCGAGAGGTCGTTGCCGATGCTGCGCTGGTGGTCGAGAAACTCGGTCGTCACGACGGCGCAGATGGTGTGGCTTCCGAGATCCTGAGGGCCGGTGCTGCAACAACCATCGCGGAAAAAGCCGGTAACCGGGTCCGTGCCACACGGTTGCAGCTCGTCTCCGAGGACGTTGCGCTCGCTCACTCGCCCAGCATTGCGCACTACGGACGGCATTTCCGCCACGCCACCCGATGCGCGGTGCACTCCAGCCGGCGTACTGGCGACCGTGAGTTTCGCGGCCGTCTCGCGGCGTCGACAACGCTGCGCAAAGCACGAAGGCCCGCCTGGGTCAAAACTGTTGACGATGCCCTGAACGGAGGACCGCCGTGTCGTTGCGAGCCCGTAGATGAAGCGCCACGAGTTGGACGTCGAGGCGCTCGGACCTTGGTCGCTGGCCACGAACAGAGCCTTCTGGGAGGGCTTCGCCCCCGCGGCGCTGCAGGCGCAGAGTGAGGCGCACGAGCTGCGCTCGGCCTTCTGCGCCGAAGTGGACTGGCGCCGCGCCGAGGTGGTGGTGACTCAGCGAGACAGCACCGCCCACATCACGGTCGGGGGCGACGGCGACCTGGACGGTGCCGCCGAGCAGGCGTGCCGCTTCCTGTCCCTGGACGTCGACGCTCGCGAGTGGCCGGACGTCGCCGGCCGCGACCAGGTCATCGCGGCGGCCCAGGAACAGCTGCCCGGCCTGCGTCCCTGCGGCTTCCACTCCCCGTACGAGGCCGCCGCCTGGTCCGTGCTGTCCCAGCGCATCCGTATCGTCCAGGCAGCGCGGCTGCGTGCAGACCTCACTGAACGCCACGGGGACGACGGTACGTTCCCTGCGCCGGACGTGCTGCGAGGTGTCGACCTCGACCTCCCGGGCCGCAAGACCGAGTACCTGCATGCCGTCGCGGAGGCAGCGCTGGAGGGCCGGCTCGACTGCGCGTCGTTGCGGTCAGTCGACCCGGACGAGGCCGTCCGCCTGGTGCAGGAGGTCAAGGGTCTCGGCCCGTTCGCCGCCGAGCTCGTAGTCGTCCGCGGTGCCAACGCCCCTGACGCCTTTCCCCGGCACGAGCGTCGGCTCGACGCCGAGATCGCCGAACAGTACGGCCCCGGCCGCGGGCTCGAGGATGTTGCGCAAGCCTGGCGCCCGTACCGAGCCTGGGCCGCAGTCCACCTGCGTGCGCTGCGGGAGCAGCGGACCCGCGAGATCAGCAGCGGTCCCTCCACTCACTGAGGACTCGCCAGCGCCACCATTGCCGGTGCTCCACCACGACCGCCTGATCGGCAAGCTCGACTCCAAGCCGACCACTTGGCCGGAACCCTCACCCTTAACGCCCTGCACGAGGATCTCCCCATCACGAAGGCGATGAGCGCCGACGTGGAAGCGGAGATCGAGCGGCTCGCGGCGTGGCTCGGGCTCGCCGTCACTCGGGCGGCGTGACCTCTGGCGGCCGGCCTCCGCCACAGCTGATGCCCAGCGTTAGCCGTGAGGTTCCTCGGCCCCTCCGTGGTGCACGGCTTCCACGTTGTGGCCGTCGAGGTCGCGCAGGAACACCCCGTAGTAGCCGGGGTGGTACACCGGCCACTCGCGGGGCGCGTGCAGCACCTCCACGCCGGCCGAGACCGCGGCAGCGTGCACGGCATCGACCGCCTCCCGGCTGGAGGCCGTGAAGCCGACGTGGATCTCTCGCGCCTCCGAGGCGCCGGCCGGGCCCAGCCAGAAGCTCGGCCGACCGTCGGGGCCGCAGAGCCCGACGACGAACGAGTCTCCGGACGGGAAACGCATGACCTCGCGCATCCCGATCGCCGCGAACGTACGCAGGTACAGCGCGACGGACGCCTCGACGTCCGCCACCTGGATGCCAAGGTGATCGAGCATGAGCACGACCGTAGCCCGGCTCGCCGACAGTGGCCTCCGCGTCCTCCGCGCGGGACTCCCGGTCAGTCGCGTAAGTGTGACGGCAGACCGAAGAGCGGGAACAACCCGGTGTCGAGGAAGTTGACGATGCTGGCGACCTTGTGGTCCCGGACCTCGAGCAGGTGGATCGCCCAAGGTTCCCGACGTCCGTCCGGGCCGCTCGGCTTGTACTGCGCGTACGCCGGCGTCCCGTTTGCCCGAACCGGCACCATCCGCGAACCGCGGCACGCATGTCCTGGGCCTAGCATCCAGCGCACGATGTCGTCCGGTCCCCGCAGCCACAGCCGGTACGGTGGCATGCACTGGGTGGCGTCCTCGTGGAGCACCTCGACGAACGCGTCGATGTCGTAGCGCTCGAAGGCGTCGACGTACCGGGCGAGCAGCTCTCGGTGCTCGGCGTCCATCGGCTCGGCTCGGTGGTCGGCGTCAGCGCCACGCTGGGCGAGCGTCGCCCGGGCCCGCTGCAGCGCACTGTTGACCGAGGCGACGCTCGTGTCGAGCAGCGCCGCCACCTCGTCGGCCTTCCAGCGCAGCACCTCCCGCAGGATCAGCACTGCCCGCTGCCGCGGCGGCAGATGCTGCAGCGCGGCGACGAACGCCAACCGGATCGAGTCGCGCGCCACTGCGGTCTCGGCGGGGTCGGCGCTGGTGGACAGCACCCGCTCGTCCGGCACCGGCTCGAGCCAGGTCTGCTCGGGCAGCGGTGCGGCGAGCGACGCCTCCACCGGCTGCCACGGCGTGGCGGAGAAGTCCATCGGCAACGCGCGCCGCTTGCGGGCGTTGAGCGTGTCCAATGACACGTTGGTCGCGATCCGGTACAGCCACGACCTCACCCCGGAGCGTCCCTGGAAACCCTCCCAGCCCCGCCAGGCCCGCACCATCGTCTCCTGCACGGCGTCCTCGGCGTCGAAGGCGGACCCGAGCATCCGATAGCAGTAGCCGGTTAGCTCCCGCCGGTACGCCTCGAGCTCCAGCGCCGTTGACTCGGCGACCACACCCGTCACGTGACGTCCCTCCCATCGACCCGGCGCTCGAGACGGCCGGCTTGGACAGCATGAGCAGGGCCCGGAGGCCGTCGCCGAGCCCGAACGGGTGAAGCCCGGCGCCGACGGTACCCTCCTCGGACCCATAGCTGCTGAATGCCGGCGGCTTCCGCGACTTGGTCGTCCTGGATCCGGGTCAGGTGCCAAACCAGCCACGCGATCGAGTTCCCGCCCCCACCGGGGCGGAACGCCAGCTGCTCTGGAACGAGTCCGGCTACGACCTCGTGGGTGAGGTCCCTGATCCGGCCGAACAGCTCGATCAGCAGCTTCGCACTTGTCACGACTCCGCCTCCGCGATGGCCCAGGCAGCGTTGACCAGACCGATGTGGCTGAACGCCTGGGGGAAGTTTCCCAGCAGCTCGCCGGTGTTCGGGTCGACCTCCTCGGCCATCAGCCCGACGTCGTTTACGTAGCCGATCGCCCGCTCGAAGACCGATCTGGCGCGGTCGACTCGACCCGCCCTCGCGAGCGCCTGCGCCAGCCAGAAGGTGCAGAGCAGGAACGTCCCCTCCTCACCCGCCAGACCGTCGGCTGCGTCGGACAGGTAGCGGTAGACCAGGCCGCGCTCATCGGTGAGGCGTTCCTCGATCGCCTCGATGGTGGCCAGCATCCGCGGGTCGTCGGCGGGCAGGAAGCCCACGACCGCTATCATCAGCGCAGAGGCGTCGAGCTCGGTCGAGCCAAAGGACGAGGTGAATGCGCCGGCCTCGTCACTCCATCCTCGCCGCAGCACCGTCTCTCGGATCTCGCTGCGGCACCGCTCCCAGCCGGAGACCCGGTCGGCCGCGCCGAGGAGCTCGGCCATGGCCAGCCCCCGGTCCAGCGCGACCCAGCACATCAGCTTGGAGTAGACGAAGTGCCGGGGGTCGCCGCGAATCTCCCAGATGCCCTGATCTGGGTCCTTCCAGTGCTCCACCGCGGCGTCGACACAGGCGACAAGGAAGGCCTTGGTCTGGTCGTCGACGTCGGCCAGCTGTTCGGTCAGGCGATGCGCGGCACCGAGGATCTCACCGTAGACATCGACCTGTCGTTGCGCCCACGCACCGTTGCCCACGCGCACTGGCCGGCTGTCCCGCCAGCCTTCGAGGTGGGGCAGCTCGCGCTCTGACAGGTCGCGCTCACCGCCGACCCCGAACATGATCTGCAGCTCCTGACCGGTCTCGAGCCGCGAGGCCGCCGCCGTGGTCAGGAAGCCGAAGAAGTCCTCCGCCTCGTCCGGGCAGGCCGCGACCCACAGGGCCTCCATCGTGAAGCTGGCGTCGCGCAACCACGAGTAGCGGTAGTCCCAGTTGCGCTCCCCGCCGACACCTTCGGGCAGTGACGTGGTCGCAGCCGCCACGATCGCACCGGTCGGCTGGTACGACAGGCCCTGCAGCACCCGCCCGCTGTGGTGCACCAGGTCCGCCCACGGGCCTTCGTACGACTGGTGCATCCGCGACCAGGACCGCCAGGCCGCGACGGTGCCGTCGACGACCCCGGCCAGCTCCGACTGTGACCACACCCGGGCTGGCTGCTGCTCGAGGGTGGAACGCTGCAACGCCAGGTAGTACGTCTCGCCGGCGCCGAGCCGGAGGAGGCCAGCGGCGCGGCCGGGGTGCAGGTCCAGCCGTACCGGACACGTCAGCACCAGCCACTCGGCGCCGCCGCGGGCGGTGACCCCGCCGTCCACTCCCGCCAGCAGCGGCACGATGAGCCCGTACTCGGGTCGTGGCCGGTAGTCGACGTCCACCTCGACCTCGCCGCCGGAGCAGTGCAGCCGGCGTACCAGCAGGTGCGGAACATCCGCGCCGAGCCGGTGGCCACCGTTGTCGGGCCCGAGCGCCAGCAGATCGGTGAGCACGAGCGTTCCCGACGAGGTGGCGAACGTGCTCTCGAGCACCAGCGTCTCGTCGAGGTAGCGGCGGCTGCACTCGGTTTCGCCGGTCGGCACCACCTGCCAGTGACCAGCGTCGGCACCGAGCAGTCTCCCGAACACCGTCGGGCTGTCGAAGCGCGGGAAACCGAGCCACTCCACGGACCCGGCTCGGTCCACCAGCGCACTCGAGTGCCGGTCGGACAGCAGGGCGTGGTCACCGATGGGAGTCGTCGACACCAGCTGCTCCGCTCTCGTCGGCAGGCCATCCCCGTCGGAAAGCCAACCACAGCTATGGTCATGACGTCCCTTGAGACAGGTCATGCTCCACCACGGACACCCGTACCTGCTGCGCTTCGACCAGGGCCGAGGCGACGTGTTCCAGGGGTCCGGTGCCCGCGCCCCCCGGCATCGTGCGCGAGGTGGTGACGTCGTACGCCGGAGGGTCCGACTGCGGCTGACGAGGACCTCTAGCGACTCGGCCGTGGTCTCGCTGAGCGGATCGGCAGCCGGAGCGGACCGTCGCGGGTGGCCCGCAACGAGCGGCGGCCGCTGCACGAAGCTCCTGCCCGGGCATGTCCGCGGGCGGTTGGGCGCCTCGCTTCCGTTGAGGTCTGTGACCAACGGCGCGTGGAGTCCTTCCAGTACGCTCGACAGCCTCGAACCTCCCGCTGGACAGGGCGCGGGAGCCGTGTGACGACGCTGCTTACGCTGCCGCTCCAGCGGGTGCAGTCCTTCCGGCGGACTCGTACGCTTTCGCGAACGTGAACGAAGACTCGATTGACGCTATGCCTTCGGGAGACCTGACGGAGGCGGAGGAGCTCGCCCTAGACGAGGAGGACGAGGCTTCGGCTCGGCGTATGTCGCGCCAGGATTCCTGTCCGCAAACCCCGTCACGACGTATTAATCTGACGGCTCGGTCGACCAGGCTTACGGACCACTGCCAGCGCGTGCGACGGCAGAGGCGCAGATGGACGACAGTCTCTCGTACCAGCATGCCTCATGTGGTTGGCACCGAACGGGGCTTCCTCCGTAGTTCGTACTTCTCAAGCCGGAGGGGATTTGACGGCGGCCCGCTGGGGTGCCGACCGCTGGTCAGATCTATGTTCACAGTCTCAAGGAGGTGCTCGCAGATCTCATTGTCGACTACGCAGTGCCAAAGCCCGACCCGAAGGCGCCTACGGCGAATCGAGGCAAGTGGTTCGTCTATCAAGTCTACGGCCCGGCGGTGCCGCTCCAAAGCCGACATATGCCCTCACGTGGAAATTCGGAATCTCTCAGATGCGGCTCGGAAACAGGCGCCCCGCATCCCAGCTGAACAAGTGCGAAGCAGGAGCTCCTATACAGTGGTTTTGCAAATATCGGCGTAGGCAGGAGGACATCCAAGGACGCTATCGCGCCAGGATGTGGGAGGCGAACTACTTCGCCAACTATGTGCGCGTGATGGGAAGGTGTCCACCGGGAGCGCCCAAGTGCATCTGATGCGAGAGGTGCGCCATTGATTGGGAGACGGGCTAAACAGCGTTCAGCGCAGGTAGCGTCGTGAGTCAGCCGCGCGCCAGCATCGGCGCGAGCAGCGGCTGGGACACCTCGGTTCCTGCGCCACCGGACTTCGACGAGGCCGAGGACGTCGTGCGCGATGCCATGCTGGCGTCGCCGGCGTGGAGCATGTGGGGACAGTCGGTCCCGATGGAGGTGCATGCGATCATCTGGGCACACGACCGCGACAAGCTGCGTCTGAGCCCACTTCGCCGCAGTTACGGATCGTGGGTGACCGGCCTGCTGGTGCCCCCAGGCGAGTTCCTGCGCAGCGACGAGTCCACCGTCGACGCGTGGTCGCGCATCTACCACGAGATGTGGCGCCGGGCATCCGACCGCTACGGATGGCCGGAGCCACCGCCGCCCATCCGGGTAGAGCCCGACCAGGCCCGACCTGCGAGGAGCCGCTGACCCCGGCGGTCTGTGACGATGACGCGGTGGCCGTCTTCAGCGCGCTCGAGCACCTGGAGTGCTCACGCTGCCACCAGCGTCAGGACCCGACCGAGCTCCACGGCCGCTGTCCCGCCTGTCGGTCCCCGCTGCTGGCGCGCTACGCCCTCGACGCCGTCGGCACCGATGCCGCTGCGATAGCCACCCGGGCGCCCGACCTGTGGCGCTACCACGAACTGTTGCCCGTGTCGGCGCCCGATCGCGTCGTCAGCCTCGGCGAGGGCATGACTCCCCTGCTGCCGGCGCCTCGGCTGGCGGCCCACCTCGATCTGGGCAGGCTGTGGATCAAGGACGAGGGGATGCTGCCGACCGGGTCGTTCAAGGCCCGCGGCGCTGCGGTCGGGGTCTCCCGCGCTCGTGAGCTCGGCGCAACCCGGCTGGCGATGCCGACCAACGGAAACGCCGGTGCGGCCTGGGCCGCGTACGCCGCCAGGGCCCGGCTGGAGCTGGCGGTCGCGATGCCGGCGGCAGCTCCGGTCAGCGCCCGGTCGCAGATCGTCTCCTCTGGGGCGCAGCTGACCCTGGTGGACGGCGACATCTCCGACGCCGGCCGCCTCATCGCCGAAGCCGTCGACGACACATGGTTCGACGTGGCAACACTGAAGGAGCCGTACCGGCTCGAGGGCAAGAAGACGATGGGGTACGAGATCGCCGAGCAACTTTGCTGGCGGGCGCCGGACGTCGTCGTCTATCCCACCGGCGGCGGAGTCGGGCTCATCGGGATCCACAAGGCGCTGGTCGAGCTCGTCGAGCTGGGCTGGCTGGCCGGCCCGCTGCCCCGGCTCGTCGCCGTCCAGTCGACCGGCTGCGCACCGATCGTGGCGGCCTTCGATGCCGGTCTACGCGACTCGCAGCCTTGGCCGGAGCCGCATACGGTCGCATTCGGACTAGCGGTCCCGAAGGCCCTGGGTGACTTCTTGGTGCTGGACGCGTTGGACACGACCGGCGGCACCGCGCTGGCAGTGTCCGACGTCGACCTGCTCGCCGACGTACGCCTGGTCGGACGGCTCGAGGGCCTGTTGCTGTCACCGGAGGGCGCCGCGACGGTCACCGCGGCCCGCACGCTTCGGCGGACCGGCTGGATCGGCGCCGACGAGGAGGTCGTGCTGCTCAACACCGGCAGCGGGCTGCTCTCCCCCGACACGGTGTCGGCGGAGCTGACGCCGATCGCTTCGGACGGGGCGATCGAGCTCTCCGGCTGACCCGGGGCAGCGGAGCCCACTCGCCGCCGGCCAAGCCGGCGCTGGCAGGTCGCGCACCAGTAGAGGTTGCGGCCCTCGACCACCTTCGTACGCACGCGGCTGCCGCAGACCAGGCACGGCAGGCCGGCGCGGCGGTAGACGTAGACGTGAGGGCGGTGCTCCTCCCCCGGCGGCACGTGCTGGGAACGGATGGTGTCGATGTGCCCGGACGCGACCCCGTCGTGCATCAGCTCGACCAGGTCGTCCCACACCGCCAGCCACACCCCTGGGGCCAGACCGGCTCCCCGCGCGGCGGGATCAAGCCGGTGCCGGAACAAGATCTCCGCTCGATAGACGTTGCCCACTCCGGCGATCACCGACTGGTCCATCAGCAGTGACGCCAGCGGTCGTCGGGACCGGCGAACGACCTCCCATCCGCGACGCGGTTCGGCGTCGGCTCGCAACGGGTCCGGGCCTAGGCGCGCCAGCACCCCCGCCGGCTGCTGCGGGTTCAGCACCTCGCACGCCGTGGGCCCCCGCAGGTCGGCGACGGTCCGCTGCGAGGCCAGCCGCAGGCGTACGGCACCGCGCGGTGGGGGTGCGGGTGCGGGTGCGGTGACGAACTTGCCGTACAAGCCGAGGTGCACGTGCAGGATGTGGCCGCCGTCGAAGCGGCAGAACAGGTGCTTGCCGTACGCCTCGGCGCGCCGGAAGCGGCAACCGTCCAGCAGCGCCGCCCCGGCCGCGAACCGGCCCTGCGGGCTGGTGGCCGAGACGACGTCACCGGCGAAGCAACGGTCCAGCTCGGCGGCGAGTCGGTGCAGCGTGTGGCCTTCGGGCATGGCACCCAGCCTGCCTCAGGTCGCGCTCGGCGGCTCACCGAAGCGCTCGTACGCCCTCAGCATCTCGATGCGACGGCGGTGCCGTTCGTCCCCGCTGAACGCTGTGGCCAAGAAGCGCTCCACCATGGCGACGGCGTCCTCGGCCGAGTGCATCCGAGCGCCGAGCGAGATCACGTTGGCGTCGTTGTGCAACCGCCCGAGCTCGGCCGTCTGCAGGTTCCACGCCAGCACGGCCCGTACGCCATTGACCTTGTTGGCCGCGATCTGCTCACCGTTTCCGGAACCGCCCAGCACGACGCCGAGGCTCCCAGGGTCTGCGACCACCCCCGCCGCCGCGTCGATGCAGTACGGCGGGTAGTCGTCGTCGGGATCGAAGCGGTGGGCGCCGTGGTCGACGACGTCGTGGCCCTGCTCGCTCAGCCAACCGGCCAGCTGCCGCTTAAGCTCGTACCCGGCGTGGTCGGAGCCGATGTGGACCCGCATGGGCGGCAGTGTCGCACCCGGCTGCGGGTGGCACCCCGGGTGCTCAGATCACCCGGCACCGCGATGGCGGGAACGCTTCTGCGCCACACGCCGCGCGTGTCGTGCAGAATCGTTCCCCCCACGCGAAAGACTCAGTCGAAGATGGGCTCTCGGGTACGGGTGCGCTTGAGCTCGTAGAAGCCGTCGGTCCCGGCGACCAGCAGCACGCCGTCCCAGAGCCGGCCGGCGTCCTCGCCCTTGGGGGCGGGCGAGACGACGGGGCCGAAGAACGCGACGCCGGACACCGAGATCACCGGGGTCCCCACGTCCAGTCCCACCTTGTCCATCGCCGAGGCGGTCGACGTCCGCAGCTCCGCGTCGTACGCGTCGCTGTCCATCGCGTCGGCCAGGTCCTCCGGCAGCCCCACCTCGCGCAGGGCGTCCTCGACCGTCTCCCGCTCGTTGGGCAGCTGCTTGTTGTGGAACCGGGTGCCGAGCGCGGTGTAGAGGCCGGCGAGCACCTCCTCGCCGGAGGCCCGGGCGGCCGCGATGCAGACCCGTACCGGTCCCCAGGCCTTGTCCATGCCCTCGCGGTAGTCCTCGGGCAGATCCTTCTCCTCGTTGATCACCGCGAGGCTCATCACGTGGAAGCGGGGCCGGATCGGCCGTACCTGCTCCACCTCCAACAGCCACCGCGATGTCATCCACGCCCAGGGGCAGACGGGGTCGAACCACAGGTCGGCGGTCTCGCGGCGGGCGGTCTCGGTGCTGGAGGTCATCTCGGTCCCTTCGTCGGTGAGCAGTCGTTGGTCACAACACCGCAACGGTCCGCTGTCTTTCGTGGTCCCGGTAGAACGCGTGCGAGGATTCGCCCATGCCAGGCACCAACCTCACCCGCGCCGAGGCCCAGGAGCGGGCACGGCTGCTTTCGGTGGACTCCTACGCCGTCGACCTCGACCTCACCGGGGGCGACACCACGTTCGCGTCCACCACGGTCGTCCGCTTCTCCTGCCGGAAGCCGGGTGCGAGCACGTTCGCGGACCTGGTCGACGCCGAGGTTCGTGAGATCACGCTCAACGGGCGCTCGATGAGCCCGTCCCAGGCGTACGCCGACGGCCGTATCAGCCTCGATGACCTCCAGGGAGACAACGAGCTGCGGGTCGCCGCCGACTGCGCGTACTCCCGCTCCGGTGAGGGGCTGCACCGCTTCGTCGACCCTGTCGACGAGCGCGTCTACCTCTACACGCAGTTCGAGGTGCCCGACGCCCGGAGGGTGTTCACGACGTTCGAGCAGCCCGACCTCAAGGCCAGCTTCACGTTCGGTGTCACCGCGCCGAGCGGTTGGCAGGTGGTCTCCAACTCGGCCACCCCGCAGCCGGAGCAGGTGCGCGACGGCGTCAGCCGCTGGGACTTCGAGCCGACGCCGCGGATCTCCACCTACATCACCGCGCTGGTCGCCGGTGACTACCACGTCGTCCGCGACTCGTACTCCGGTTCCTACGGCGACATCCCGCTGGGGGTCTTCTGCCGCAGGTCGCTGGCCGAGCACCTGGACGCCGACGACATTGTCGAGATCACCAAGCAGGGGTTCGGCTTCTTCGAGTCCGCGTTCGCGATGGCCTACCCGTTCGGCAAGTACGACCAGCTGTTCGTGCCCGAGTACAACATGGGGGCGATGGAGAACGCCGGCTGTGTGACGTTCCGCGACGAGTACATCTTCCGCAGCCGGCAGACGGTGGCGGCGTACGAGGGGCGCGCCAACACGATCCTGCACGAGATGGCGCACATGTGGTTCGGCGACCTGGTGACGATGCGGTGGTGGGACGACCTGTGGCTGAACGAGTCGTTCGCGGAGTGGGCCTCCCACCACAGCTCGACGCGGGCCACCCGCTTCACCGAGGCGTGGACTGCCTTCTGCAGCTCCCGCAAGACGTGGGCGTACCGACAAGACCAGCTGCCCTCCACCCACCCGATCGCCGCCGACAACCACGACCTGCGGGCCGTCGAGGTCAACTTCGACGGCATCACGTACGCCAAGGGAGCCTCCGCGCTGCGCCAGCTGGTGGCCTGGGTCGGCGAGGAGCAGTTCTTCGCCGGCCTGCGCTCGTACTTCGCCGAGCACGCGTACGACAACAGCGAGCTGGGAGACCTGTTCGGCGCGCTCGAGGCGGCATCCGGGCGTGACCTGGCGTCGTGGACGAAGGAGTGGCTGCAGACCTCCGGCGTCAATACGCTGCGAGCCCACTTCGAGGTCGACGCGAAGGGTGCGTTCACGTCGTTCGACGTCGAGCAGACCGCAAGCCCGGACCATCCGACGCTGCGGCGGCACCGGATCGCGGTCGGGCTCTACGACCTGACCGGCTCGGGGCTGGTGCTTCGGAAGCGTGTCGAGACCGACGTCATGGGGGCGCTGACCGAGGTACCGGAGCTTGTCGGCGAGCGGCAGCCCGACCTGGTCCTGCTCAACGACGCGGACCTGACTTACGCCAAGGTCCGGCTGGATCAGCGGTCGCTGGCGACGGTGGTGTCGAGCATCGGCGCCATCGACGACTCGCTGGCGCGTGCCCTGTGCTGGGGTGCGACCTGGGACATGACCCGGGACGCGGAGATGCGGGCCCGAGACTTCGTCGAGCTGGCGCTCGAGGGCATCGCGAACGAGACCGATCTCACCGCGGTGTCATCGGTGCTGCGGCAGGGTCAGACCGCGGTGCAGCTCTACTCCGACCCGGACCGGCGCAACGAGCTGGCGAACCGGTGGGAGTCGGGCCTCCAGGCGTTGATCGACGAAGCCGAGGAGGGCAGCGATCATCAGCTGGCGCTGCTACGGGCGTACGCCGCTGCGGCGCGCAGCGACCTGGCGCTGGGCCGCCTCGCCGGGTTGCTGGACGGCTCCGCCGCGCTGCACGGACTGACCGTGGACGCGGACCTGCGGTGGACGTTGGTGTCGGCACTCGCCCGCACCGGCCGGCTCGGTGACGCCGAGATCGACGCCGAGCTCGCCCGAGACGACACCATCTCCGGCCGCGAGCAGGCGGCCGCCGCCCGGGCGATGCAGCCGACGGCCGCCGCGAAGGAGCGCGCCTGGCACGACGCCGTCGTACGCGACGACGTACCCAACGAGACCGCGCGCAACATCGCGATGGCCTTCCAGGTGCCCGGCCAGGACGAGGTACTGGAGCCGTACGTCGACAAGTACCTCGAACAGGCGACGACCTGGTGGGAGGACAAGGGCACGCAGCGGGCATCCGCGGGGCTGGGGTTCTTGTTCCCCCGGGTGCTGGTGCGCCGCGACGTCTTGGAGCGCGTCGACCAGTGGCTGGAGACCACCGAGGCAAACCCGGCGGCGAAGCGCCTGGTCGGCGAGGGTCGTGCCGACCTGGAACGCGCGCTGCGCGCCCAGCGACACGACGCCACCCCTCCCTGAACCGTGGCGGTAACGTTTCTGCCGCGACACGCCCGGCGAGTCTGCAGATTCGTTACCCCCAGCGGCGGGCCAGCGCCGAGGCGGACCACCAGGGCGGCGCCACGAGGGTCCAGCTGTCCAGGCTCCGGTCCCGCCGACTCGCCCGCCGGTGGGCGCTGAGCACCCGGGCCGCCAGTCCGTGCTGATCTCGGTGGTCGGCCGTCGTGATGCGTACGACGGTCAGGTTCGCCGAGCCGAACCTTGGTCGCGGACGCCGTCTCGCGCGCGCCGCTCCGCCGTGAGGTGAGCACCGCCGTCGGACTCCAGGACCAGACCGGTCTCGGGATCGAGCAGGTCCGCGATCCCAAGCACCCGGCCGATGCGATCGAAGACGGGCACGTTCACCAACCAGCCCGTCAGGCCAAGCCGCAAGACGGCGAACATCCTGGTACGGCTTTCCAGTGGACTGGCCGAGTGTTCGGTCGCCAGCTCCAGTGCCTGGCGAACCTGCCGGATGCCCCTGGTCTTGCGGTGCGAGGCCACCACACGCCCGATCTGGCCCAGCGTCGTCCGCGCGCCGCGGGCCACTCGGCTCGTCGACATGTCCAAGACGATGACAGCGTCGGTGAGCGTACGAGCCAGTCGGGCATCGTCGTAAGCGGCTCGTGCCAGCGTCGTGACCCTCACATCACCCAACTCGGTCAGCTCGTCGGGGTGAAGGACGCATCGGGTGGGCTCGACCAATAGCCGGCGCCGGCGGCGAAAACGCTCGCTCGTGTGCAAGAGGACCGGCAGTGGTCGCTCGTTGCCGTCGTACCCGTCGCAGTAGGCCACGCCCTGCCACCATCGTGCGGCCCAGCCACCCAGCGCGCCGTCATGTCCCAGCAACGCCGCAGCGTCTTGGATCCGCGTCTGCGGATGCGCCTCGTCCGCGCCGGCCATGCTGACGACCCCGTGGAAGGGATGCCGCCAAACCCGGTGGCGCAGCTGGGAAGGCGACACTCCCGAGGTCACCCAGTCGGCTACCCGCATCGCATGGCCTGGCAGAGCTGCGGATTGGTCGGTCACACCGTTGAGGTAGTCGCCGACCGGCCGATGTGCGCGTCTTCCACCGACCAAATCCGTGGCGGTAACGAATTGGCGCGAAACGCCGGGCGTGTTGCGGCAGAAACGTTTCCGCCACGGGAACGGGCGGGCTAGCTGGGGGAGTCCGTGTGCAAGGAGGTCGGCCGGCGGGAGTGCTCGCCGAGCTGGTAGACCCCCATCGCGATGCCCCCGGACAGGTCGCCGGCCGCGAAGGACTGCTGCATCGACAGCGCCACCAGCGCCGCCTCGGCATCGTCGAGGTCGCGGCGTACGCGCGAGCCGGTCACGATCTCCAGCGCCCGCGAGGACGGATCGACGAGCACCAGCACCGACTCGGCCGGAGCGGCCAGCCGGTGGTGTAGCCGCCGGGCGTACTCCCTGCTGTCGCCCTCGGACGGCCCGACGTAGACCGAGAAGGTGTAGCCGCTGGCCTGGTGCGCGGCCATGATCGCCTTGTCGATCGCCTTGCGTTGGTCCGGGGTGAACGCCTCACCAGCGGGCACCGGCGCCCCCTTCGTGCACTGTGGCGTCAGACAGCTCCAGCTGGGACACCGCGGTGGCGCCGACCGGGTCGCTCGTCCCGCGTTCGAGCGCCGGGCGCTCCTCGCCTTCGCCGTCCGGGCCGTTGAACCACTCCGGATCGGCCCACCACGACAGGCCTGGGCGATAGCGCGGACCCTTCGCGACCGACGGGGCCATGACCAGCAGCGCGATCACCACGAACAGGCCGGCGGGGATGCCGACGAAGATCAACAGCGCCTCCAGCGTCGACATGGCAGGCGGCTTCTCCCAGGTGGTGGGGGTGTCCGCTGCCGCGGGGGTCGCGGCGGCGAGCCCCAGCCCTACGACCAGCACCCCGATCCCAAGAGCGGTGCGGCCCCGGTTGCGCATGGCGCCTACGGTAGCGACCGTGCCGCCAGACCCCACGTCCTACCCTGCGTCTCGTCGCGACGACGTGCTGGAGATCCGCCATGGCGAGCGCGTCGCCGACCCCTATCGCTGGCTGGAGGACCCCACCAGCGACGAGGCTCGGGCGTGGAGCAACGCCCAGGACGAGCTGTTCGCCGCGCACCGCGACCGCTGGTCGGCCCGGGGCGCCTTCGCCGAACGCATCGCGGACCTGATGGGCACCGGTGCGGTCGGGGCGCCGGCCTGGCGCGGGGACAGGGCGTTCTTCGTACGCCGCGACGCCGACGCCGAGCACGCCGTCCTGTTCGCCCGCGACGCCGGTGGCGCCGAACGCGTGCTGGTCGACCCGATGGCGCTGGACCCCGCCGGCGTCACCACCCTGGACGCCTGGCAGCCGTCGAAAGACGGTCGGCTGGTCGCCTACCAGACCTCTGCGGGAGGAACCGAGGAGTCGGTGCTCACCGTCATCGACGGCGACACGAGCGCGGTCGTCGACGGTCCCATCGACCGCTGCCGCTACTCCCCGGTGGCGTGGCTTCCCACCGGTGACGCGTTCTACTACGCCCGGCAGCTGCCGGTGGACGCGGTGCCCGACGACGAGGCGCAGTACCACCGGCGGGTCTGGCTGCACCGGCTCGGTACCGACCCGGCCGAGGACGCCCAGGTGTTCGGCGCGGACCTCGACAAGACGACGTTCTTCGGCGTCCGGGTCAGCTGGGACGGCCGCTGGCTGGTGGTCAGTGCCAGCCAGGGCACCGCCCCGCGCAACGACGTGTGGCTGGCCGACCTCGGCAACGGCAGGCTCGACGCGCCGCGACTGCAGCCGCTCCTCGTCGGCATCGACGCCCAGACCCACCTGTGGGTCGCCCGGGACGGCCTGCTCTACGCCCACACCGACCGCGCCGCGCCACGAAGCCGGCTGCTCGTCGGTGATCCCGAGCGTCCCGACCCGGCCCGATGGCGAGAGCTGGTGCCACAAGACGACACCGCGGTGCTCGAGGACGTCGCAGTGCTCGACGCAGCCGAGGAGCCGGCACTGGTGTGCGCGTGGACCCGGCACGCCGTGGCAGAGATCACGGTGCACGCGTTGGCGACCGGGAAGCGCCGCGGGACGCTCGAGCTGCCGGGACTCGGCTCGGTCGGCGGCTTGTCCGAGCGCCCGGAGGGCGGCAGCGAGGTGTGGTTCACCTACACCGACCACCTCACGCCGACGACGGTGTACCGCCATGGCGTCGACACCGGCGAAACCAGCGTGTGGGCTAGCCCCCCCGGCACGGTTCCGGACACTCGCCGCGTCACCGCCCGGCAGGTGTCGTACGAGTCGCTGGACGGCACCCCGGTGCGCATGTTCTTGCTCGGCCGCGACGATGTCGCCGGACCCGCCCCGACGGTCCTGTACGGCTACGGCGGCTTCGGCGTCTCGCTGACGCCGGCGTACTCCGCCTCCGTGCTCGCCTGGGTCGAGGCCGGCGGCCGGTACGCGATCGCGAACCTGCGCGGCGGTGGTGAGGAGGGCGAGTCCTGGCACCGAGCCGGGATGCGGGAGCACAAGCAGCGGGTCTTCGACGACTTCTCCGCCGCCGCCGAATGGCTCATCGACGGCGGCCTGACCCGACGCGACCAGCTGGCGATCAGCGGCGGCTCCAACGGCGGCCTGCTGGTCGGCGCCGCGCTCACCCAGCGCCCAGACCTCTACCGTGCGGTCGTCTGCGCCGCGCCGCTGCTCGACATGGCCCGCTACGAGGAGCACGGCCTCGGCCGGCTGTGGACCGACGAGTACGGCTCCGCCGCCGACCCCGAGCAGCTGCGCTGGCTGCTGACGTACTCGCCGTACCACCGGGTCCAGGCCGGCCTCGGGTATCCCGCGGTGCTGTTCAGCGTCTTCGACTCCGACACCCGGGTCGACCCGCTGCACGCCCGCAAGATGTGCGCCGCGCTGCAGCACGCCACCACCGCTTCCCCCGGTCAGGCGCCGGTGCTGCTGCGCACCGAGACCGATGTCGGCCACGCCGCCAGGGCGGTCAGCCGCGCGGTGGCGGCCAGCGCGGACTCGCTCGGATTCCTCGCCTGGGCGACCGGGCTGGGCGCCGGCGAACCGCTGCGAAAGACTGGCTGAATGCAGCTCGGTTTCTTCGACAGCTTGGGCGACAGCAAGTACGCCGCCAACTGGACGGAGTACTTCGTCGCACGCCCGTTGTCGATCCTCGGGCTGCTGGTGCTGGGGTTCGTGCTGCGCTGGGCGCTGTCTCGGCTGATCGACCGCCTCACCGCCCGAGCCGCCGAGGCCACCGTGCCCGGTGTGCTGCAGCGCAGCAAGGCACACCAGATGTTCCTGGAGGCCAGCCCGGTCACCGCCGAGCGGCGCGAGCAACGGGCCAAGACGATGGGCTCGTTGCTCAAGAGCATCACAACCGGCGTGCTGGTGACGATCGTGCTGTTCATGATCGTGGCCCAGCTCGGCTACAACATCGCCCCGCTGATCGCCAGCGCCGGTATCTTGGGGCTGGCCCTCGGGTTCGGGGCGCAGAGCCTGGTCCGGGACTTCCTGTCCGGAATCTTCATGATCATCGAGGACCAGTACGGGGTGGGCGACGCCGTCGACGTGGGAGCGGCGAGCGGCACGGTCGAGGCGGTCGGCCTGCGGGTGACCCGGCTCCGCGACGTCAACGGCACCGTGTGGTACGTCCCAAACGGCACGATCGCTCGGGTCGGCAACATGAGCCAGAACTGGGCCCGGACGGTGCTCGACATCCGCGTGGCGTACGAGCAGGACCTCACCGGGGTCCGCACGGCGCTGCGGGACGTCGCTCACCGGCTGTGGGAGGACGAAGGCTACCGGGGCGACATCATCGAGGAACCCGAGGTGTGGGGGGTCGAGCGGCTCGATCCCGACGGTGTCGTGGTCCGGGTCGTGTTGAAGACTGCGCCGCTGGAGCAGTGGCGGGTGGCCCGTGAGATGCGGGAACGCATCAAGGACCGGTTCGACGAACTGGGCATCGAGATCCCCCGGCCGCAACGGGTGGTGTGGCACCGTCAGGAGACGGACCGGCCGGCCGCGACCGCGGCCGGCGCGGAATGACGCCGGGCGGGCTGCGCTGCCTGGTAACCGGCGCCACCGGCTACATCGGGGGCCGGCTCGTCCCAGAGCTGCTCGATGCCGGCCACCCGGTGCGGGTGATGGTGCGGGATCCGGCTCGGGTCCGCGGCCACCGCTGGGCGGACCAGGTCGAGGTGGCGCCGGCCGACGCCCAGGACGCCGAGGCCGTCTCAGCGGCGATACGCCGGGTCGACGTGGCGTACTACCTGCTGCACTCGCTCGGCTCCGGTGCGGACTTCGTCGACACCGAGCAGCGGATCGCGGCGACCTTCGCGGCGGCGGCCGCGGACGCCGGAGTCGCGCGCATCGTCTACCTGGGCGGCCTGACCCCGCCGGACGAGGAGCTGTCCCCGCACCTGCGCTCGCGCGACGCGGTCGGTCGGGTGTTCCTCGACTCGCCGGTGCCGACGGCGTACCTGCGCGCGGCGATCGTGCTCGGTTCGGGTTCGGCGTCGTTCGAGATGCTGCGCTATCTCACCGAGCGGCTTCCGGGCATGGTCACGCCCAGGTGGGTGAGCAACCGGGTCCAGCCGGTCGCCGTCCGCGACGTGCTGCGCTATCTGGTCGGGTGCGCGACGCTGCCGCCGGAGGTGGACCGCGGGTTCGACATCGGCGGGCCCGACGTGCTCACCTACCTGCAGATGATGCAGCGGTACGCCGCGATCGCCGGCCTGCGCAGGCGCCGGGTCGTCCCCGTACCTGTCCTGTCCCCGCGGCTGTCCAGCCTCTGGGTGGGCCTCGTGACGCCGGTGCCGAGCGGGCTGGCCCGGCCGCTGGTCGAGTCGCTGCGACATGACGTGGTGTGCGCCGAGAAGGACATTGCCTCGTACGTCCCCGACCCGCCCGACGGATTGCTGGGCTTTGACGACGCGGTGCGGCTGGCGCTGACGATGGTCCAGAACCTGCAGGTGCCGACCCGTTGGTCGTCGGCCAGCACCCGCGGCGCACCGAGTGAGCCGCTGCCGTCGGACCCTGACTGGGCGGGCGGCGACCTATACGTAGACGAGCGGGTACAGCAGGTGGCGGCTTCCCCGGAGGCGACCTGGCGAGTGGTCGAAGGTGTGGGCGGGCAGAACGGCTGGTACTCCTTCCCGCTGGCCTGGCGGGTGCGCGGTTTGCTCGACCGCCTCAGCGGCGGTCCCGGGCTGCGCCGCGGCCGCCGCGACCCGCGCGACCTGGTGGTCGGCGACGCGCTGGACTTCTGGCGAGTGGAGGACGCCGAGGACGGCCGCTTCCTTCGGCTGCGCGCCGAGATGCGGCTGCCCGGGCTGGCCTGGCTGGAGCTGGAGGTGAGCGGCGAAGGCAGCGCGTCGACGCTGCGCCAGCGGGCCCTGTTCCACCCACGGGGATTTCTCGGTCACGCGTACTGGTGGGCGATGCGTCCGTTCCACGGAGTGGTCTTCGCCTCGATGCAGCACAACATGGCACGCGCGGCGGAGCACGCCTCATCCGGCCGGCACGGGTAGCCGGCTTTGCGACATCCGCGACAATGGGCTGGTGCGGGAGCAGACCTTCTACGAGGCGATCGGCGGGCACGCGACCATCGCGGCCATCGTCGACCGCTTCTACGCCGGTGTCGCGAGCGACCCGGTGCTGCGGCCGATGTACCCCGAGGCCGACCTCGCCGGTGCCCGGCACCGGCTGACGATGTTCCTCGAGCAGTACTGGGGTGGCCCGAGCACCTACCAGGAAGAGCGCGGCCACCCGCGGCTGCGCATGCGACACACACCGTTCCGGGTCACGCCGGCCGCCGCGGAGCGGTGGCTCGGTCACTTCCGCACCGGCCTGGACGAGGCAGCGCTCCCGCCCCACCTCGACGAGCAGTTCTGGGCGTACGTCCAGTACGCCGCCCGGTTCATGGTCAACACGCTCCCCGACGACTGACCCCGGGGCGCTGACGCAGACGGCGCTCCTCGGTCGTCAACCGGCTCCTGCCCGCTCCAGCACCCGCCGCTCCCGATCGGTCAGTGGCCGCGCCCGCGCCGCGGTCACGTCGAAGGCGACCAGCACCGCCGACGCCTGCGACAGCACCTCGTCACCGTCGCGGATCCGGGAGCGGACCTCGTACGAGGACCTCCCGACCCGGGTCACCCAGGAGTCGATGGGGAACGGCTCCGGCCGGAACAGGATCGGCCGGCGGTAGTCGACGGTGAGCCGGGCGACCACCACGTGCCCGTCGGCTCCCCAGTCGTCGCCGAGGCGGCGCAAGAACGCGATCCGCGCCTCCTGGTAGTACTCGAAGTACTTCACGTTGTTGACGTGGCCATAGGCGTCGACGTCGGACCAGCGGACGTGGCAGTCGTACGTGTGGCTCATCTCTAGGACGCCCCGGCGTCGCGGAAGCGCTGCAAGGTAGCGCGTTCTTGCGGGCTGATCCGCCGCGGCCGCTCGGCGCTGAACTGGTACGGCGTCAGCAGCGTCGCCGCGCGGGCATAGACGTGGCGGCGGCCGTCCGGTTTCTCGTCGAGGACCTCGTACCGCAGCTCGAAGGACGCTGCGCGGATCTGCGTCGCCCAGGTCTCGATGCGCACCGGCTCGGGCCGAAACACCAGCGGCGCGAGGAACTCGATGTCGTGGCGAACGACGACGACGCCCTCGGCGAGGTCGTGACTGGCGGAGTTCGGGGCGTGGACGCGGAGCATGGCGACGCGGGCCTCCTGCAGGTAGTCCACGTAGGTCACGTTGTTGACGTGCCCGAGCGAGTCCATGTCGGCCCAGCGCAGCGGGCAGTAGTAGACGTGGCGCACCGGCGCATCGTCGCAGGCGGAGTCGGCGCCGCGGAGCCTGGTCTGGCAGCCTTGGGCACATGGCAGCCGACTTCCCGACGGTGGCGGTGCTCGGCACCGGGACGATGGGTGCTGGGATGGCCGGCAACATCGCCGCGGCCGACCTGCCGGTGCGGGTCTGGAACCGCAGCCGGGACAAGGCGGAGCCGCTCGCCGCGGCGGGGGCAACCGTTGCCGCCAGCCCGGCGGAAGCGGTCGAGTGCGCCGACCTCGTGCTCACCATGCTCTTCGACGAGGGCGCGGTCCGTGACGTGATGGCCGATGCTGGCCCGTCGCTGCGTCCGGGCACGGTATGGGTGCAGGCCAGCACGGTCGGGGTGGACGGTGCCCAGCGGCTCGCGGAGCTGGCGGCCGGCCTCCGGCTGGTCTACGTCGACGCCCCGGTGCTCGGCACCAAGCAGCCCGCCCAGGTCGGCCAGCTGATCGTGCTGGCGTCGGGTCCGGACGAGTCGCGGGACGTCTGTGCGCCGGTGTTCGAGGCGGTGGGTTCCCGCACCCTGTGGGTCGGCCCCGCGGGCAACGGCAGCCGGCTCAAGCTGGCCGTCAACTCCTGGGTGCTGTTGGTGAACGAGGGGGTCGCCGAGTCCCTCGCGCTCACCGAGGCGCTCGGTCTCGACCCGGAGCTGTTCCTGCAGACGCTGGAGGGTGGCCCGCTGGACTCGCCGTACCTCCAGCTCAAGGGCAAGGCGATGCTGGCGGGGGCCTGGGACCCGGCCTTCGCCCTCGCCGGAGCGGCCAAGGACGCCGGCCTGATCGTCGCCGCGGCGGATCGGGTCGGCACCGACGCCGGCCTCGTCGAGGTCGTACGCGACCACCTCGAGCGCGCGGTGTCCGAGGGGCACGGCGACCTCGACATGGCGGCGACGTACCTCTCCCACCTTCGGCGGTGAGCCGGCCCCGGCTGCGTCACTCCGCCCGCGGGCTCGTCGTCGACCCCGCCGGACGCGTACTGCTGTTCCGGTCGGTGCTGCCGGGCGGCGCATCGCTGTGGTTCACCCCCGGCGGTGGTGTCGAGCCGGGCGAGTCGGTGCTGCAGGCGCTGCGCCGCGAGCTTGCGGAGGAGACCGGGCTCGTGCTCACCGCCGACCCGCCACACGTTTGGCGCCAGCTCGTCGTCGCGCGCGACCACGTGCCCGGCTTCGACGGGGTCGTCAACGACTACTTCCTCGTCCGGACCGAAGCCTTCGAGCCAGTCGGCACGCTGAGCCCGGAGCAGCTGCTCGCCGAGGACCTGCGCGAGCACCGGTGGTGGAGCTCCACCGAGATCGAGGCGTACGACGGGGACGCGCTGTTCGGCCCGCGCGACCTGGCTCGGCTGCTGAGCCGGCTGCTCTACCACGGCGCCCCGGCCACGCCGCTGCACATTGGGGTCTGAGCCGCCGCAGCGCCAACCGGCGCCGATCGCCGGAACCGTCCCGAGTGGCGCAAATCGGCACCAGCACCGGCTCCCCGTCGCCACATTTGCGCCACTCGGCGAATGCGACCAGGGGCGGTGTCTTTCACGCGAGGAAGGCGGGTTGTCACTGTCGTCGCAGCGCTCAGCTGAGCCGCTCGACCACCATCGCCATGCCCTGCCCACCGCCCACGCACATGGTCTCCAGCCCCAGCTGCTTGTCGTGGAACTGCAGTGAGTTCACCAGCGTGGTGGTGATGCGGGCGCCGGTCATGCCGAACGGGTGGCCCACCGCGATCGCGCCGCCGTTGACGTTGAGCCGGTCGAGGGCGATGCCGAGGTCGCGGTAGGACGGGATCACCTGGGCGGCGAACGCCTCGTTGATCTCGACGAGGTCGATGTCGTCGATGCGCATCCCGGCCCGCGCCAGCGCCTGGCGTGACGCCTCCACCGGCCCCAGCCCCATGATCTCCGGCGACAGCGCCGTCAACCCGGTGGACACGATCCGGGCCAGCGGCGTGAGACCGAGCTCGGCCGCCTTGGTGTCGCTCATCACCACCACCGCGGCCGCACCGTCGTTGAGCGGGCAGCAGTTGCCCGCGGTCACGGTGCCGTCGGGCCGGAAAACCGGCTTCAGCTCCGACATCTTGGTCAGCGTGGTGCCCGGTCGCGGGCCGTCGTCGGCGCTGACGACGGTGCCGTCGTACGTCGTGACCGGAGTGATGTCACGCTCCCAGAAGCCGTTGACAAGCGCCTTCTCGGCGAGGTTCTGGCTGCGTACGCCGAACTCGTCCTGCTCGTCGCGGGTGATGCCGCGGAGCTGGGCGAGGTTCTCCGCGGTCTGCCCCATCGCCAGGTAGATGTCGGGCAAAGCGCCATCCGCACGGGGGTCGTGCCAGGTGTGGCCGCCGGCGGCGTACGCCTGCGACCGCTGCATCGCCGCGCCGAAGACCGGGTTGTGCGTCTCCTGGCCGGGAATGTGGTCGCTGTTGCCCTTCGCGTAACTGCTCACCATCTCCACGCCGGCGGAGATGAAGACGTCGCCCTCCCCGGCCTTGATCGCGTGGAAGGCCATCCGCGTCGTCTGCAGGCTGGACGAGCAGTAGCGGGTGATCGTCGCGCCCGGCAGGTGGTCCATGCCCAGCAGCACCGCGACCACCCGGGCCAGGTTGAACCCCTGCTCGCCGCCGGGCAGGCCGCAGCCGACCAGCAGGTCGTCGATGTCGTACGGGTCGAGCTCGGGCACCTGGTCCAGGACCGCCCGGACCAGTTGGGCGGCAAGGTCGTCGGGGCGCATGTCGGTGAGCGTTCCCTTGAATGCCCGCCCGATCGGGGAGCGGGCGGTCGCGACGATGACGGCGTCAGGCATGGTGCGTTGTCCCTCCGACGGGGCGGTCACAGCCCGAGGTCTCGGCCGATGAGCTCCTTCATGATCTCGTTCGAGCCGGCCCAGATCTTGGTGACCCTGGCGTCGCGCCAGGCGCGGGCGACGCGGTACTCGGCCATGTAACCGTAGCCGCCGTAGATCTGCACGCACCCGTCGAGCACGTCGTTCTGCACCTGTGCCGACCACCACTTCGCCTTGGCGGCGTCGACCGCGCTCAGCTCCCGGCGGCTGTGGGCCAGCACGCAGGAGTCCACGTACGCCTGGGTCACCTCGACGGACGTGACGAGCTCGGCGAGCCGGAACTTGTTGTGCTGGAACGACCCGATCGGCTGCCCGAACGCGGTGCGCCCCCTGGCGTACTCGATCGTCTCGGTGAGGATCTGCGCCGCGTGGGCGAGGTTGGACACGGCCGCACCGAGACGCTCCTGCGGCAACCTCTCCATCATGTGGATGAAGCCGCGGTCCACCTCGCCGATGACATTGGCCCCCGGCACGCGTACGCCCGCAAAGGACAGCTCGGCGGTGTCGGACTCGAGCTGGCCGACCTTGTCGAGCTTGCGGCCACGGGTGAAGCCCGCCATGCCGGCCTCGACGCCGAAGAGCGTGATCCCCTTTGCGCCGGCGGACGGAGTGGTACGGGCCGCCACCACCACCAGGTCGGCGGAGCAGCCGTTGGTTATGAACGTCTTCGACCCGTCGAGCACCCAGTCACCGCCGTCGCGGACGGCCGTGGTCCGCAGCGCCGCCAGGTCGGAGCCCCCGGACGGCTCGGTCATCGCCAGCGCGGTGACGATCTCGCCGGTGCAGAAGCCGGGCAGCCAGCGCCGCCGCTGCTGCGGCGTGGTGAGCTCCACCAGGTACGGCGCAATGACGTCGCCGTGGATCCCGAAGCACGACGACATCGCTGCGCTGACCTTCGCCAGCTCCTCGGCGAACACGGCGTTGAACCGGTAGTCGCCGGCGGCCGAGCCGCCGTGCTCCTCCGGGACCTCCAGCCCGAGGAAGCCGTGCTTGCCGGCCTCGATCCACAGGTCCCGGGGGAAGCTGCGAGCGGCGATGAACTCCTCGACGCGCGGCCTGGCGTGCCGGTCGAGGAACTCGCGGACCGATGCGCGGAACGCCTCGTGGTCGCTGTCGTAGATCGTGCGGCGCATCCGGGTCCCCCAGTCTGCCGATGGTTACCGGTGAGTCACTCCCAGCATGCATCCCGTCTCGCGCCCGGTCAACGAAAACGGTCGGACGCCACCCCGCCACACGTCGGGAGATCAACGGCTTGCCTACGATGAGCCGGTGAGCGCGACCACGACCGACGTGCAGTGGCTGAGCGAGGAGCAGCAGCAGACCTGGCGGGCCTACATAAACGGTTCGACGCTGCTGTTCGAGCGCCTCGACCGCGACCTGCGTGAGCAGTTCGACGTGTCGCTACCCGAGTACGAGATCTTGGTCCGGCTGTCGGAGTCACCGCACTACGCGCTGCGCATGGCCGTGCTGGCCTCCTCGGTGTCCCACTCGCGGAGCCGGGTCACGCACACGATCGCACGCCTCGAGCGCAAGGGCCTCGTCGCGCGTCGGGCGTGCCCGAACGACGGCCGAGGGGTCATCGCGGAGCTGACCGAGTGTGGCTGGCGCTGCCTGGTCGCGGCGGCCCCGGTGCACGTCGGCGGCGTACGCACCCACCTCATCGAGATGGCCTCCGCGGCGGACCTGGCGGCTCTTCGGCGGGTGTTCGCCGAGGTCGGCGAGCGTCTGGGCGGTGGCTGAGCGTGCTCACTCGCGGGTGAGCCGCCGGTACGCCACCCGATGGGGACGCGCCGCCTCCAGACCCAGCCGCTCGACCTTGTTGGCCTCGTAGTCGGCGAAGTTGCCCTCGTACCAGAACCACTGCGCCGGGTCCTCGTCGGTGCCCTCCCACGCCAAGATGTGGGTGGCCACCCGGTCCAGGAACCACCGGTCGTGCGCGATCACCACGGCGCAGCCGGGGAAGTCGAGCAGCGCGTCCTCGAGCGACTGCAGCGTCTCGACGTCGAGGTCGTTGGTCGGCTCGTCCAGCAGCAGCAGGTTCCCTCCCAGCTTCAGCGTCAACGCCAGGTTGAGCCGGTTGCGCTCCCCGCCCGAGAGCACGCCGGCCGGCTTCTGCTGGTCCGGCCCCTTGAAGCCGAACGACGCCACGTACGCCCGGCTCGGCATCTCGAAGTTGGCGACCTTGATGTGGTCCAGGCCGTCGGAGACCGCCTGCCAGACCGTCCGCTGAGGATCGATGCTGCCACGTCCCTGGTCGACGTAGGAGATCCGCACCGTGCTGCCGACGGTCAGCTCACCGGAGTCGGGCAACTCCTCGCCGAGGATCATCCGGAACAGCGTGGTCTTGCCCACGCCGTTGGGTCCGACGACGCCGATGATGCCGGCGCGGGGCAGCGAGAACGACAGGTCGTGCATCAGCAGCCGGTCACCGAAGCCCTTGCTCAACCCCGCGGCCTCGAGCACCACGTCACCAAGGCGCGGGCCGGCCGGGATGTTGATCTCCTCGAAGTCGACCTTGCGGTTGCGCTCGGCCTCGGTGGCCAGCTCCTCGTAGCGCTGCAGCCGGGCCCGGCTCTTGGCCTGCCGCGCCTTGGGGTTGGAGCGCACCCAGTCCAGCTCGCGCTCGAGGATGCGCCGGCGCTTGGCGTCCTTGCGGCCCTCGACGACCAGCCGCTCCTTCTTCGTCTCCAGGTAGGTGGAGTAGTTCCCCTCGTACGGGTGCGTCCTGCCCCGGTCCAGCTCGAGGATCCACTGCGCGACGTTGTCGAGGAAGTACCGGTCGTGGGTGACGGCGAGCACACAGCCGGGGTACTTCGCGAGGTGCTGCTCGAGCCACTGCACGCTCTCGGCGTCGAGGTGGTTGGTCGGCTCGTCGAGCAGCAGCAGATCGGGCTGTTGCAGCAGCAGCTTGCACAGCGCGACCCGGCGGCGCTCGCCCCCGGACAGCGTGTCGACCAAGACTTCGGGGGGCGGGCAGCGCAGCGCGTCCATCGCCTGGTCGAGCCGCGAGTCGAGGTCCCAGGCGCCGGCGTGGTCGAGGTCGGCCTGCAGCTCTCCCATCTCGCTCAGCAGCGAGTCGTAGTCGGCCTCCGGGTCGGCCAGCTCCTCGCTGATCGCGTGGAAGCGGTCGAGCTTGGCCTTGATGCCGGCCACCGCCTCCTCGACGTTGTCCAGCACGGTCTTACCCTCGGTCAGCGGCGGCTCCTGGAGCAGGATGCCGGTGGTCGCCCCAGGGTCGAGGATGGCGTCGCCGTTGCTGGGCTGGTCCAGCCCGGCCATGATCTTGAGCAGGCTGGACTTGCCGGTGCCGTTCGGGCCGACCACACCGATCTTGGCGCCGTGCAGGAACGACAACGTGACGTCGTCGAGCACCACCTTGTCACCATGGGCCTTGCGCACTCCGCGCAACGTGAACACGTACTCCGCCATGATGCCCAAGCCTAGGCGGCGCACGCCGCCCGCTCCCAATCGTGCGGTGGCGCCGGACCGGCTAACGCGAGGTCACGCTCGACGTGCCCGCCTGCGGAGCGCTCGTGACGGTGCGACAGGGCGCGCCGATCATCGCCGCAGCGCGATGCCCAGCCCCGCCCGCACGCTGTCGTATGCCGCGAGCTCGGCCGCGACGGGCTCCAGCACCTGCTCGTGGGCAACTCCCGAGATCGCCGCGCGGAGCATCCGGTCGGCACGGCGTGCCTTCGCCCGTGCGACGACGCGGGTGAGCAGCCGGGCCACGAACGCCAGTGCCAGGCCGATCAGCACGCCGGCGACCAGCGCCAGCGTGGGAACCGGGATGCCGTACTCGTCCGGTGGCACCGGCGGGGTGATCCGCAGCAGGGCCAAGGCGGCCAGGCCGGCGAGCCACAGAGCGCCGGCGACCGCGACCGCGAACAGCACCCACTGCACGGCGTTGACGAAGCGCGCCCACCACGGCGTCCCCCCGACGCCGAGCTCGGTGCCGACCACGGCCTGGTCGAGGGCGTCGTGCAGGTCGTCGCGGTGGGCGAGAGAAGCCCGGCGCACAGCGGCTGCCCACGGCGGCGCCAACCCGCGGGCCGCACCCTCGGCAAGGTTGCGCACGGCCACGTCGACGCCAGCCTGCTGCACGCTCGTCGGAGCGGGAACCGACGAGCGCGGCAGCGACGGCAGCGAGACGTCGCCGCCCAGATGCAGCCGGCGCAACGGGTCCCGGCGCAGCCCGACCAGCCACCGGGTGAGCGGGAAGCCGGTCGAGGCGCCCGTGCGCTGCCGCACCGACCGCTCGACCGCGGCCACGACCACCTCGACCCCGGCCGCTGCTGCGAGCGCGCGCTCCAGCCCGGCTCTCCGCTCGGTGTCGATGCCCGGTGCCGGCTTTGAACCGCTCAGCTGCGCCAGCCGCTGCGCGGCGGCACTCACGTCCGCCCCGAGGCGTTCTCGCGCCGCCTCCTTGGCGCGGATGCGCTTGCCCAGCAGGCGCTGCAGCTCGGGTAACCCCTCCCCGGTGGTCGCGGAGGTCGCGAGCACGGGGACGCCGGCGAGCCCGTCGGCGGCGAGCAGCCGGCGTACGTCGTCGAGCGCTGACCGCCGCTGCGGTCCGGACAGCTCGTCGATGTGGTTGAGCACCACCACGATCACGTCGGAGTGGGTCGCCATCGGTTTGAGATAGCGGTCGTGGACCGCCGCGTCGGCGTACTTCTGCGGGTCCAGGACCCACACCAGCAGGTCGGCGTACCGCACCAGCCGGTCGACCTCGAGGTGGTGCTCGACCTCGGTGGAGTCGTGGTCGGGCAGGTCGAGCAGCACCAGCCCCCGCAGGTCCCCGTCCCCGGCCGCTGCGTCGAGGCTGCTCAGGCGAGAGACCTGGTGCCGTCCCGGGATGCCGAGCCAGTCGAGGATTTCCTCCACGCCGTCTGGTCCCCAGGCGCAGGCCAGCGTCTCGGAGGTGGTCGGCCGCCGCACCCCGACCGCGGCCAGCTCTAGCCCGGAGAGCCGGTTGAACAGCGACGACTTCCCCGACCCGGTGGCGCCGGCCAGCGCCACGACGGTGTGCTGGGCGGACAGCCGCAGCCGCTCGCCGGCCCGCTCGACGACCGCCATTGCTTGGTCGACAGAGTCGTCGTCCAGCCGGCCTCGGGCCGCGGTCGCCGCCTGTTCGAGACCTCGGACCCGGGTGCTGACGTCATCGCCGGAGCCGAACAGCCGCTTGGCGCCCTGCACCAGCACACTCACGCGCCCACGCTCGCGTCACCCGCGCCATGGCGCAGGTCGTCCACTGCCCGGGCAGCGTCCCGGACCCGGTCGGCCGCCCCGGCGGGCACGGACACCGCGTCCAGCACCGCGACGTAGCGGTGGTACTCGGCATCCAACAGCTCACCGGCTCGCCGGGTGAGGTCCTCGCGGGCCCGCTGGGCCAACGAGCGCACCGCCTGGTCACCGAAGACGGCCTCCAGAACCTTCTGCCCGAGCAGCGCCGTTCCGCCGGCGATCCCCACCTCTCCGCCGGTGAGCCCAGCGGTGTTCGCGAAGACGACGATCATCAGCGTCACGCCGAGCCCGTTCACGCCGTACGCCAGCACCCGCGCCGTCGTACGCCGGTCCGCGCCCTCCTCGCGCACCATCGCCATCAGGTCGTCCTGCCAGTCGCGGACGGTGCGGTCGGCCCGGTCGCGGAAGCCGCGGGACGCTCGGTCCAGGCCGTCCGGGGCGGCCCCGAGCAACGCCCGGCCCGGCTGCGTCGAGCTCCAGCTGTCGTGCGTGCGTTCCGCGGCTCGTTCGGCCTGCTCGAGCAGCAGCATGTGCAGCCCCTGCTCCACCGCGGAGGTGACCTGCTGGACGTTCTGCGGACGGCCGCGCAGCGCGCTGAGCAGCCGGTCGCGCAGCCGGCCCACCCGCTGCTCCAGCGAGCGGGCGAACTCCCCGGCACCGACGAACTCCTGCCAGCGGGCCATCACCTCGCCGCGCAGCAGGGTCCCGTCACCGGTCGCGTCCTCGATGTCGGCGCGGGCGGCCGCGTACGCCGCGTCGGCGTCGGCCCGCAACCGCTGCACCGCACGACTCTGCTCGGTGACTGCATCCGCGACGCCGTAGCTGCGGTACGCCACCTGGCGTACCGCGCCGTCGAGCGTCTGGGCGATGATGCGTGCCCGTTCGTCCGCGTCGGCCGCCAGCCCCTGCAGCCAGGACCGGATCTCGCCGACGGTCGACACGGTCAGCAGCCCCCGCTCGTCGACCGACGACTCCTCGACCACGAACAGCCGGGAGTCCTTCAGCCCCCGCTCGGCGAGCATCCCGGCAAGGTGGTCCCGCACCTCGTCCACCGCCGCGGGCGCGGTGCGGTCGAGCACGATCGCGACCGCCGTACTGCGTTCGGCGGCTGCCTGCAGGAACCCCCACGGCACCTGGTCGGCGTATCGGGCGGCGGAGGTGACGAAGAGCCAGAGGTCCGCTGCGGCCAGCAGCTGTGCCGCCAGCTCCCGGTTGTGCACCTCGACGGAGTCGACGTCGGGGGCGTCGAGGATCGCCAGACCCGGCGGCACGGCGCCGTGCCCGACCAGGTGCAGGGCGCCGACGTCGGTCGACGGCGACGTGGTGCGGGCGAGGTCGGGCAGGATCCGTTCGGGCCGGAACCACGAGGCGTCCGCGGGGTTGTGCACCAGCACCGGCGAGCGGGTGGTGGGGCGCAGCACCCCGGTGGCGGTGACGGCAGCGCCGACAAGCGTGTTGACCAACGTGGACTTGCCGGCGCCGGTGGACCCTCCCACGACGACGAGCAGCGGGGCGTCGATCTGCAGCAGGCGGGGCAGGACGTAGTCCTCCAGCTGGTCGACCATCGCCTGCCGAGCGTCCCGGACGGCGTCCGCACCCGGGACCTCCAGATGGAGCGGGGAGTCCTCCAGCTCCTGGCGCAGCCGGATCAGCGCGGTCAGGAGGTCCGAGGTGGTGGGGGGCTCTGGTCCCACGGTTCCTCCGACCCCGGTACGTGTGCTTGCCGCGAGCGGGGGTGCCAGTCGTCGCCTCGCGGTCCGGTGCGGCCAGCCTAAGGGCGACGGACCGGTGGCGGTGCGGGCTGCGCCGGGGCAGTTCCATCGGGGGGCTGGTCGACATGCGGCGGACGCCCCGGATAAGCGGCCGTCCACGGAGGCGGGGACGTCGTACCGCCGCCGCCCGGGTGCACCGGCCACGGCGGCGGCGCGGTGAGCAGGCGAAGCGGCGGGGGCAGCACGATGTAGGGGCGGACCAGTGCCATCTCGTGCAACCGCTCGGCGACACGCACCCTGCCGTTCGGACCGACCCGGCCGCGCATCACCCGGTCGTGGGCGAAGGCCATCGCGGCGGCCAACGACTGGTAGCGCCGAAGCGCCGCAGCCGTGGGCTTCCCGCTGACCAAGCGGGCGTTGCGCTGCGCGATGCGGCGCAGCCCGAACCGCGACAACCACGGCACCTCGTCAGGGTGCAACCAACCCCGGAGCGCGGCGTCGTCGAGCGCCCGGATCAGGACACGACCCTCCCGTTGTCGGACCCAGGCGGCCAGGCCGACGAACCCCAAGAAGATCGGCACGAACATGAACGCGTAGACGAGCAGGAAGTACTTGGGCCCGCCGAGGATGCCCGACCCGTTCCACAGCGCGTGCAGCCCCATGCTGCCCGCCAGGCCCACGACTGGCGCCGCGACCTTGAGCCAGCGCCGGCGCGTGGTCACGGCGACGCCGACGCCGATCCCGAAGGCGCAGGCGAACAGTGAGTGCGCGAACGGGCTGAACAGTCCCCGTACGACGAACAGGCCGGTGGCCGCGCCCGGGCCTGAGATCTGGTCGCTCAGCCTGCCGGCGTACCCGGTGGCGTAGTAGCCGACGTTCTCGGTGAACGCGAACCCGATCCCGACCAACCCGGCGTACACGAGCCCGTCGGTGATCCCTGTCAGCTCGCGCCGCCGCCTGATGGCGATGACGACCAGGAACAATGCCTTGGCGGGCTCCTCGGTCAGCGGCGCGACCACCGTGGCCATGGTCGCGTCGCTGACATGCGCCCCCCGCGCGAACAAGAACTCCACGGCCAGCGCGAGCGCGGTGGCGATGACCCCGCCCCAGGCGACGGCGGCCACCAGGTAGAGCAGCGGCTCCGGCTCGTAACGATCCAGCCACATGAAGAAGCTGATGACCACCGGGACCGGGATCGTGGCGAAGAGCAGGGTCAGCGCGGCACCCCGGGTGTCGCCGCTGCCGAGGCTCGCGAGCAGGACGACCCCCACCGCGCCGACCGCGCACACCAACGACACCACGACGACGAGTACGATCCGACCGAGTCGGCTTGGCTCGGCTGCGTACGGCTGGATGGCCAGCCCCGCCACCGGCGTGGTCATGGCGCGAGCGTATCTGCGCGCCGCCGCTCGTACGCCGTCGTTAGGCTGTCTGCCTCGCGCCCGTAGCTCAGCTGGACAGAGCGGCGGACTTCTAATCCGCGGGTCGCAGGTTCGAGTCCTGCCGGGCGCGCCCCCTGACACCTGGCGGTAACGTTTCTGAGGCGACACGCCCGGCGTGTTGCGCAGATTCGTTACCCCCAGCGCTAGCGGATCACCCACGAGAGGAGCGGCACGTGTCCGCCTCTCCCCCAACCGAGCCAGGGCCGCCCCAAGGCTCCGGAGCCGAGCGAGTCGACCCGGCCCACGTCCGGCGCTGGCAGAGGTACCTGGCCGACGAACGTGCCGAGGGTGCTGTCTATCGGGACCTGGCCGCGAGGCGGTCGGGCGAGGAGCGACAGATCCTGCTCGCCCTCGCCGCCGCCGAGCGCCGCCACGAGGCGCATTGGGAGACACTCCTCGGTGACAACGTCGGCTCGCCGCGCCCGGGAGGCCTCCGTACTCGCCTGCTCGCGTGGTTGGCGCGGCGCTTCGGGAGCGTCTTCGTGCTGGCGCTGGCCCAGCGCGCGGAAGCGCGCTCACCGTACGAACGCGACAGCGACGCCACCGCCCGGATGGCGGCCGACGAACGGGTTCACGGTGAGGTCGTGCGCGCCCTCGCCCTCCGCGGCCGCAACCGGCTATCTGGAGCGTTCCGGGCCGCCGTGTTCGGGGCGAACGACGGCCTGGTCAGCAACCTGGCACTCGTCTTGGGTATCAATGCCACCGGCGCCTCAACCCACACCGTGCTAGTCACCGGTCTGGCCGGGCTGCTGGCCGGGGCGCTGTCGATGGGCGCCGGAGAGTACGTCTCGGTGGGATCCCAGCGGGAACTGCTCGCAGCATCCACGCCCGATCCGACCACCGGTGACGTGCTGCCCAACCTCGACATCGACGCGAACGAGCTCGCGCTGGTCTACCGAGCTCGCGGCATGTCCCCCGACGAGGCCCGCGACAGCGCCGCCGCCGCCTTGGCCAATCGAGATCCCTCGCTCGGGGCCGACCTGGGGCAGCCAAGCAGGGCCGCCGACGAGCACGAGGCGATCGGCACCGGCCTGTCCGCGGCCGCGTCGAGCTTCTGCTTCTTCGCTTCCGGCGCGGCGATCCCGGTGCTCCCCTACCTGGTCGGCCTGTCGGCCACCACCGCCGTCGTCGTGTCCGTCGTCCTCGTCGGTCTCGCACTGCTCGCGACCGGAGCCGTCGTGGGCCTGCTCTCGGGTGGCGCTCCGTGGTCTCGTTCCCTGCGCCAGCTGGCAATCGGCTATGGCGCCGCCGCGGTCACCTACCTGCTCGGGCTGCTGCTGGGTGCGGCTACCAGCTGACCGCAGCCGGGGGAACGCGTGAGACTAGGGCGCCGACCTGCCACAGTCGCGATCGACGACATCGAGGACACGGCCCTGGATCCGACGCGGCGGCGTGAGCACCACCCGCTGCTCGGGGCCATCACCCACCCGTACGTAGGCGCTGAGCAGGAACGTCTGCGTTGAGCCGCCCAGCGCGTGGGGATCGCAGCGCCCGTTACTGCCCAACAGGACCGGTGTCACGGCTCGCTCGGCGGCCGATGCCAGGTCGACGAGACCGTTCGCCGGGCGAAGGTCGATCAGCACGCTGCCGCCGAGCGAGCGCAGGTCAACCGCGGGTCCGGCGGCGCGTCGGGTGACAACCAGCCGACCCCGCAGCCGCGGCGCCCCGGCTATGACCACCTCCCGGTACGGTCCAGCCAGCCGCACCCGCACGGATTGGAACAAGGCGATGGTCGCGCAGTCGGCGTCCAACAGCCTGCGCATCTGGGCCCGACCGGCGTCGTTGACCTGGTACCGCAGGTCTCGGCCCGCGATCTGCAGGTACGCGTCGACCACGCCACCGCGGCTGCCGCACGACGGCCGCCCGTACGAGGTGCGCAGCGCCACCGTGAGACCGGGCTGAAGGTCGGTGTCCACCGGCGTGGTGGGCCCGTCGACCCCGCCGCCGCTCAACCGCACCGAGGACACGTGGACGACCGCTCCCGTCTTGTTGGTGACCTCCACCCCCACGGTCCTGGTCGCCTCGTCCACCCGCTGCTGCAGCACGGTGACGCGCAGGTCGGGGGCGGCCGGTTGTCGTGGCGGAGCGCTGTGTTGGCTGCAACCCACCAGCGCCACCGCCCCCGCGAGCAGGCCAGCCAACCGGCGCATGCGGTTCACCGTAACGGTGCGGCTAATCGGCCGGGGCCGCAAACAGCGTGACTGCGGCCATCACCGCAGCCAGCGCCCCGTAGCCGACGCGCCGTGCGACTCCATCGGACGTGCGCAGCGCGATCACCGCCTGCAGCGCGTAGTAGGCGGCAAAGGCGCGGGAGGCGATCGCGACGATAGTGAACGTCTGCACGGTGGCGGCCAGCGCGATGGCCGCCCCACCACTGACCAGGTACGGCCGCGGACCGTGCATCCAGCGGCTCAGCCCCCGCAGGTTCCCGTCGGCGGCGACGGTGTCGGCGGTCGCGGCGCTGAACTGGCTGAGCACGGCGGAGATCACCAGCGGCAGCGCCAGGAACGCCGCCACCCGGTTGGTGACCTGCAACAGCGTCGCATCCGGCCCGGCGCTGGTGCCCAGACCCATCGCCGGAGTCGCCACCGCGACGAACCCCACGTAGATGAACGTGGCGATGGCCTGAGCGACCCGGGAGGCCCAGACACGGGTCTCGGCGTCGTACTCCTCACCGAGGTAGCGCACCGTTTCGAACCCTTGCACGGTGATCACGATGCCGCCGAGGACCAGCAGCACCCTGCCGATACCGACTCCGGGCACCGGCGGCAACTGCAGTCCCCCGTCGAAGAGCAGGTCGCCGCTGTGGATCAGCAACGCTCCACCGAGGCCGGCGGTGATGACGAGGACAGCCGAGAGCGCCACCCGCTCGAGCAGGTCGAGCCCGCGAAAGCCACGCGTCACCCCGACGGCCACGATGATCAGCACGGCCCCACAGGCGAGGAGCCGCTCAGCCAGTGCCGAACCGCCGGGGGCCGCGTAGTGGACGATGTACTGCGCCATGATCCGCAGGTAGAGCGCCACCGAGATGATGTACGCGACCACGATCACCGCGTCCGACACCCGATCCAGTCGCCTCGAAGTCGTGTCGAGCTCGCCGCGCTCGGCCAGCGGCTCGACCACCCGGACCATGTGGCGGATCGCAGTGCCGGCCGCCCAGGCGACGGCGCACACCACCACGGCCCCGAGGACCGCCAGCGCCCCCAACGTGCGCTCCAGGGCGGGCACGATGATGAGGAATCCCGACCCGAAGATCGAGGCGAGCGGTGTCACCGTGGCCACGAGGACGCGGCGGGCACCGACTCGTTCTCCCGTCACCGACACCGCGCCATTCGATCAGACGCGGGCACCCCCCGGATGCGCGACCCGGCGCAGAGCCAGCCCTAGATCGGCGGCAGCTCGACCAGCACCTCGTCGAGCGGTTTGCGGGAGATGTCGGGAACGCGGGCATCCGGCGCCGGATGACCGACCGGGATCACGACGAACGGACGCTCGTGCGGTGGCCGGCCGAGGATGTCGTTGATCCATCGCATCGGGGACGGAGTGTGGGTGAGCGTGACCAGCCCGGCCTGGTGCAGCGCGGCGAGCAGCAGTCCGACCGCGATGCCCACGGACTCCTTGGGGTAGTACGGCAGCGGAGACTGTTCGCTGCGGTGCACCTCGAAGACGACGATGACCGCGGGAGCGACCTCGAGGAACGGTTTGCGCCAGTCGGTGCCCAGTGGCGCCAGGGCCTCCAGCCACCGCTCGGAGGCCCGGCTGGCGTAGAACTCCCGCTCCTCGGCCTCGGCTCCGTCGCGGAGCCGCCGTTTCAGCAGCGGGTCGGTGACGACGACGAACCGCCACGGCTGCAGGCTGGGCGCGGTGGCGGCGGCGCGTACGGCGGCCCGCAGCACCCCTGCCGGCAGCGGGTCGGGGGAGAAGTCTCGCACGGAGCGGCGACGAGCCATCTCTTCGGCGAACCGCTCGCAGGCGGCGACTGCTTGCCCCGGCTCGGGCCGTTCCCGGGTGGGCAGGAAGACGCTGGGGTACGGGGCTGGGTCCGGCACGGCAGCCATTGTCCCCGAGCGGTCGCCTAGGCACCGCCCCCCCGGCTAGCTCGCACCGTGAGTAACCGCATGCACCAGGTCCGGTAGTAACGCTGCGACCGAGGCCCCGCCGGTGTCAATCTTTGCGCTGCGACCCCCGCCTGACGGCCCCGAGACCGTTCGGCGGGGGTTGTCGCGTCCGCTCGGGCCGGTGCCGCCGGTCACTGCTCTCGGCAACCGCTCCGCCGGGCCTTCGCGCCCCCGCGGCCACTGCATCGTCATGGGCGCTGAGCCTGGCCAGGTAGGCGTTGTAGCGCTCCCACTCCCCGTCCGGGCGGCCGCTGGTCGCTGCCTGCCGCTCCGCGCGACCCAGCCGAGTGGCCTCCCGCGAGTCGCTGCGGTGCCACTGCACGAACAGCGCCGCCAACACGATGACGAGGGGCAGCTCGCCGAGCGCCCACGTGGTGGCCCCGCCGACGTACTGGTCGGAGAGCAGATCGGGGAGGAACGGCCGGTGCAGCGCGCTCCAGTAGCCGTCGGCCAGCACCGTGTTCTCGCTCATGATCGCGATCGCGAAGAAGGCGTGGAACGGCACCGTCACCAGCAGGACCCCGAAACGCAGCAGCGGGGGCACCCGGCGGGGCGCCGGGTCGACTCCGACGAGGACGTAGAAGAGCAGGCTGCCCACTGCCAGGAAGTGCAGCTCCATCGCCAGGTGCCCGAAGGGGTGGCTCATCAGCGTCTCGAAGAGACCGCTGAAATAGAGGGCGTACAGGCTGCCGGTGAACAGCGCGACGGCGACCACCGGGTGCGTCAGCACCCGGGCGGCCCGGGAGTGCAACACCGCGACGAGCAGACCTCGCGGTGACAGCTCGCCGGGCACTCGGGGTCCGGGCAAGGCGCGCAACGCGAGCGTCAGGGGGGCGGCAAGCACCAAGAAGATCGGCGCCACCATCGACAACAGCATGTGCGAGACCATGTGCGCGCTGAACAGGAAGTGCGAGTACAGCCCCACCCCTCCGAACGTCGCCCAGCCGATGACGAGCAGGCCGACGGCCCACGACAGCGACCTGGCCACCGGCCACTGGTCGCCCCGCCGGCGCAGCCGCAGCACACCGGCGGCATAGAGGGCGCCGCCGAAGGCCACGAGCGCCAGGCCGAGCCCGTCGGGATAGCCGCCCAACAGCAGGCGCCAGACAGACGGGGACGACGGCATCGCGACGCCCGCCAGGGCGGTCACCGGGTTCCACGCCTCGTCGCTGAGCACCGGGGTCGGCGTCCGCGACAGGGCCACCGCAACCGCCACGGTCGCGGCCATCACGGAGAGCTCTACGGCAGCGACCCGGGCGAAGGTACGCCGTGCGACGCGGCCGACATCGGTCCCCGAGGCCGCCGCCAGCCGCTCGGCGAAGGCCGGGACCGTACGCCGTCGGTGCACCCAGCCGATGGCGCCGAGGGCTACCAGCGCCGAGGCCTTGACCAGGACCAGGACGCCGTAGGAGGTGTTGATCAGAGCGGACACGGTCCCGAGCCGGGTTACCGCGTTCGTCAGCCCGGACAGTCCGACGGTGACCAGGCACCAGGCCGCCAGCCCCGAGAAGCGGACCACGCCGTACGACAGCCGCCGGCTGCCGACGACCGCGACCCAGGCCAGGCCGAGCAGGCCGCCGACCCAGAGGCTGACCGCGACGAGATGGATGAGCAGGCTGACGCTGGCGAGGGTGTGGCCGCCCGAGGCCGAGGTGTGACCCGACAGGGCGGGGGGCACCAGTGTGGTCAGCGCCAGGCCGAGCACGACCGAGCCTTCCCGGACCGACAACGCCCACCGGCTCGACAGCGCGACCAGCGCGGCCAGCCCGCTCTGCGCGAGCAGGGCGGGGCCGAGCGGGACGTCCAGGAGCGAGCGCAGCAGCGGCAGGGAGAAGGCCTCGCCTGCTGGGACCGCGAAGATGTCGGACACGGTCAGCACGTACGTGCCGAGCGGCAGCAGCGCCAACAGCAGCGCGACCCGTCCGGCCGTCCGAAACGCCCGCAGGCACAGGCCCCGCAGCTGCCCTTGCGTCGACGGCAGCAGCAGCACACCGGTCAGCAGCATGCCCACGACCACGAGCTCGGCGAGGTCGGTGACCGTCCGCAGCACCGGGAGCCCCCATGTGGTGACGGGTCCGGGGGCGGGCAGGCCCGCAGGCACCGCCGTACCGGCTCCGTGCCCGAGGTCCAGCGCGAGGAGCAGCACGCTGAACGTGATCGCCAGCGTCCCTCCGGCCCAGCGCACCACCGTGCCGGTCGTCGCCACCGCCCCGCCCTCGGACCGCGCCGTGGACGCGGTTGCGCTGCTCACGCCTGCCGCCGCCGCAGCCGGTACACGTAGCCGACCGCTGCCAAGCCCGCCACCAGCACGAGGGCGAAGTGCACGAACAGCCGCTCAACGCCGCGGGGCAGCATGCCAGCACCGATCTGAGGCATCCGGCGGGCCCCGCAGTGCGCCCCCGGATCCCGGGTGGGGGTCCTCGCCGCGGCTCACCTCGGCAGCATAGGCAGTAGCTGGCGGATCACGGGGTGCCGCTCGAAGGGTTCGGCGTCCCCGAGCCGCGGGCGGCGGTGATCGCGGCCATCATGTCCTGCTGGCTGGGGGAGCTGTTTCCACCGGTGCTGCCGTTGACCGGCTGGCCGTCGACGAGCACGGTGGGAGTGCCGGTGACCCCTGCCTTGCTCGCGGCGTCCGTCGCCTGGGTGACCCAGTCCTTGTACCGCTGGTTGCTGATGCAGGCGCTGACGCTGTCGCTCGCTCCCGCTTGCACCGAGAGCTGGGTGAGCTGGTCGTCGGTCAGGCCGGACGACCCCTCGGCTGGCTGGTTGGCGTAGAGCAGGTCGTGGAACTTCACGTACGTCGCGGCGCCGGCGTCCTCGTAGACGCACGCGGTGGCGTTGGCGGAGCGGGTCGAGTAGCTCGTCGACGACATCCGGTCGAGGATCGCGATCGGCCGGTACTCGATGGTGACCGCGCCCTCGGTGACCTGCTGTTCCAGATAGCTCCCCGAGCTCTGCTCGAAGGCCTTGCAGGTTGGGCACTGGTAGTCCTCGTACAAGACGACGGGCACCGGCGCGACCCCGCCGCTCGGCGTCGGGCTCGGGGAGGGCGAGGCATTGGCGGCGGTGTAGGTGAACCCGTTTTCGGCCGTGATCCCCGCCGGGTTGGATCCGGTGGGGCCTGAGCTTGCGGACCTGACCGCGATGACGGCGACCACCACGATGACGAGCACCACTCCCACGACGGCGCTGGTGATCAGCCGGGCCCGGCGCTGCTCGGCGCGCTCACGTTCTCGGCGCATCGCCGCCGCCCGGGCGGCACGATCGTCACGCCGCTTCTTTGCACTCACCTGTCAGGGCTCCCGTCTTGGGCCAGTGGGAAGAGAACTCCGTCCAGCGACCAGGCGGTGTGCGGGCGCCACGCGATGCCGAGCGCCAGCACCAGCAACCCGAGGTCTCGGGCGATCTCCCACGGGTACTTCGCCGCCGCATCGGCGCCGGCGACCCCGCCTCCGCCGAAACAGCCGCACTCGATCTGCAGTCCACGTGCCCACGCCGACGAGATCCCGATCACGAAGGCGGTGAAGAGGACGACCGCGATCACCGCGGACAGCCGCTGCGCCAGCCCGGTGACCAACAGCACGCCGATGCAGATCTCCAGGACCGGCAGGCCCTGGCCGACCGCGGGAACGACCGTTTCCGGCAGCAGGTCGTACGCTCGCACCGCCCGAACGCTGCCGGCGGGGTCGCTGACCTTGGCCCAGCCCGCGACGACCCACACCAACCCGACCACGAGACGCGCCAGCAGACCCAACCAGGGCCACGCCTGCCGCGCTCGGGCGGGTGCGCCCTGCACCGTCACCGCCACGACGCCTGCTCGCCTCCCTCGGACGCGGCCCGGTGCCGGGGCCACCGGGCGACTGCTTCGAACGTACGTGATACCCAACGCTGCCGGACGTGGCCGGCGGGGTGCGCCGTGCCGGACAGGCAGCCGGATCGTCGCCGCAATAGGGTAACGAGCCGTGGACAGGCTGGTATGGATCGACTGCGAGATGACGGGCCTCGACCTGCGCACCGACGCCCTCGTGGAGGTCGCCGCCCTGGTGACCGACTCCGAGCTCAACGTGCTCGGCGACGGCGTCGACATCGTGATCAACCCACCGGCCGGCGCCTTGGAGCAGATGCCGGACGTGGTCCGTGCGATGCACACCGCCTCCGGCCTCCTCGACGCGCTTCCGGCCGGCGTCTCGCTGGACGAGGCCGAGCAGCGGGTGCTGGCGTACGTACGCGAGCATGCACCCGGGCCCAGGAGAGCGCCGTTGGCCGGCAACACCGTGGGAACCGACCGGATGTTCCTGGCCAGGGACATGCCCCAGCTCGAGGGCCACCTGCACTACCGCATCGTCGACGTGTCGTCGATCAAGGAGCTGGCCAGGCGCTGGTATCCCCGCGTCTACTACGCCGCTCCGGCCAAGGCCGGCAACCACCGAGCGCTCGCCGACATCCGGGAGAGCATCGAGGAGCTGCGCTACTACCGTGCCGCGGTCTTCGTCCCCCCGCCGGGGCCGGACTCGGAGGTCGCGCGCGAGTTGGCGGCCCGGCACGGTGGAGCGCTGGCGACACCACCCGACCCGTCCTCGGCCGACGCTCGGCCGACGGCGTAGCGGCCCTCCACGGTTACACTTGCCGCTGCCGAACGGCCGGCAGGCCGCGCGCATGGTGGGTGTAGCTCAGCTGGTAGAGCACCTGGTTGTGGTCCAGGTGGCCGCGGGTTCGAGTCCCGTCACTCACCCCAGGAACGGTCCAGCCAGCGCCGTCGGGCCCCGGCGAGGACGGTGATAGCGCGGGCAGCCGCCGGGGCCGACAATCGCGTTCGGACGTCGGCGATCGCCGCATTCCAGACCCCGTCGGCATAGGTGGGATAGGCGTGGGTCACCTCGGCCAGGTGGCGGCTCGGCCAGCCCTCGCGGACGGCCAGCACCAGCTCGGGCAGCGTCTCCCCTGCCCGCGGACCGACCACGGTGGCCCCGACGATCCGGTGCCGGCGGTCGATCGCCAGCCGGGTGTAGCCGGTCGTCTCAGCGTCGGCAACCGCGCGATCGACGTCGTCGTGGCGGACGGTCACCATGTCCAGGTCACCGTCGCGGCCGTACGGCCCGGTCGCTGCTCCCACGGCGGCGATCTCCGGGTCGGTGTAGGTGACGCGGGGGACGCTCGTGGTGTCCACGGTGCGGCGCAGACCGAGTACGGCGTTGGTCGCGGCGATGCTGCCGTGCACCCCGGCGACGTGGGTGAACTGCGGATGCCCGGTGAGATCCCCGGCAGCCCACACCCGGGGGTTGGTGGTGCGCAGCCGCGGGTCGGTGATCACGAAGTCCCGATCGTCGAGCCGGACGCCGGCCTCGCGAAGACCGAGATCGCCGGTTGCCGGACGCCGGCCGAGCGCGACCAACAGCCCGTCGTGCTCGATCCGACGCCCAGTGGCCAGCTGCACCTCCCCGGCGTCGGCGCTGCCGGTGACGCCGGCCAGCCCACTGCCGAGATGGATCTCGACTCCCTCGGCGCGCAGTGCGGCGGCAACGATCCCGGCCGCCTCCGGATCCTCGCCAGCCAGCAGCCGCGACTCCCGCTCCACCAGGGACACCCGGGCACCCAGGCGGGCGAAGGCCTGGCCCAACTCGCAGCCGGTGTTGCCGCCACCCACGATCGTCAGCCGGTTCGGGAGCCGCTCGAGCGCCCAGATCGTCTCCGTCGTCCACGGCCCCGTAGCACGCAGGCCGGACACGTCGGGAACCTCCGGTGTCGAACCCGTCGCGAGGAGCACCTGCCGAGTACGCAGCACGTGACCGTCGACCTCGACGTCGGCCTCCGGGGTCAGCCGGGCCCATCCCTTGACGACGGCGACGCCGGCGGCTTGCAGGGTCTCGGGTGAGTCGTCCGGCTCGATGGCTGCGATGGCAGCCCTCACGTGCGCTCGTACGGCGGCGAAGTCGACTCTGACGCCGTCGACGTGGACACCGAGTCGAGATGCGGTCCGTGCGGTGGCCGCCCGGCGGGCGGCCGCGAGCAGCGCCTTGCTGGGCACGCATCCGGTCCACAAGCAGTCACCACCGGTCCGCGCACCCTCGACGAGGGCCACCCGGGCGCCGAAGCTGGCGGCGGTCCGCGAACCGACGATGCCGGCCGTACCACCGCCGATGACGACCAGGTCCCACCGCCGCGACGCCGCGTCCCTGGCGGCAAACGTCACCCGACTCCCCTGACCGCTGTCAAGCTCGTCTCCGTTCCGCTGGTAGGCGCAGGCGCCCATCTCAGCACGACGCCTCCATCATTGGGTGTCCGGTCAGTCGACGTCGACCCAGTCGAGGGTGCGCTGCACGGCCTTCTGCCATCGCGCGTACGCCGTCTCGCGTCGGTCCTCGCTCCACTGCGGTTCCCACCGCCGGTCCTCGCGCCACTGGCTGCGCAGCTGCTCGGTCGAGGACCAGAAGCCGACCGCCAGTCCGGCGGCGTACGCGGCTCCCAGTGCCGTCGTCTCCGCGACGACCGGGCGGCTCACCGAGACTCCTAGGACGTCGGCCTGGATCTGCATGCACAGGTCGTTTCGAGTCACCCCGCCGTCGACCTTGAGGACGTCGAGCCGCACGCCGGAGTCGCGCGCCATCGCCTCGGTCACGTCGCGACTTTGGAAGCAGATGCTCTCCAGCGTGGCCCGAGCCAGGTGGGCATTGGTGTGGAAGCGGGACAACCCGACGATCGCGCCACGGGCGTCCGACCGCCAGTGTGGCGCGAACAGGCCGCTGAACGCGGGCACGAAGCACAGGCCACCGGTGTCGTCGACCTGGCGCGCGAGCGTCTCGCTCTGGGCCGCGCCGCTGAGGATGCCAAGCTGGTCTCGCAGCCACTGCACCGCGGACCCGGTCACCGCGATCGACCCCTCCAGTGCATAGATCGGTGGCTCCCCCGCCACCTGGTGTCCGACGGTGGTGAGCAGCCCCGACCGCGACCGGACGCGTTCGGGACCGGTGTTGAGGAGCAGGAAGTTGCCGGTGCCGTAGGTGTTCTTCGCGTCCCCGCGCGCGAAGCACACCTGCCCCACGGTGGCCGCCTGCTGGTCGCCGAGCACGCCGGTGATGGGCACCTCCGCCCCGAGGGGACCACGCGGCTCGGTGACGGCGTACGGCTCCGGTCCCCAGCTGGGACGGATTCCGGCCAGCATGCTGCGTGGAATGTCGAAGAACGACACCAGCTCGTCGTCCCAGTCGAGAGTCCCCAGGCTCATCAGCATGGTCCGGCTGGCATTGGTCACGTCGGTGAGGTGCGCGCCGCCGGCGACACCACCGCTGAGGTTCCAGAGCAGCCAGCTGTCAAGGGTGCCGAACACGGCCTCGCCACGTTCGGCGGCCGTGCGGACACCGTCGACGTTGTCGAGGACCCACTGCACCTTGGCCGCGGAGAAGTACGTCGCCGGCGGCAACCCGGCCCGGCGTCGGATGACCTCACCCCTGCGGTCGCGGTCCAGCGCGGCAGCGATCCGGTCGGTCCTGGTGTCCTGCCAGACGATGGCGTTGTAGTAGGGGCGCCCGGTGGCGGGGTCCCACACCAAGGCGGTCTCGCGCTGGTTGGCGACTCCGATCGCGGCGAGATCGCGGCCGCTCAGTCCCGCCCGGTCGAGCGCCGCTCGGATGACGGTGGTGGTGCGCTCCCAGATCTCGACCGGGTCGTGCTCGACCCAGCCGGCTCGCGGCAGGATCTGCTCGTGCTCGAGCTGGTGCCTCGCCACCTCGGCGCCGCTGTGGTCGAAGACGAAGAAGCGGGTGCTGGTCGTGCCCTGGTCGACCGCGCCGACGAAGTCGCCCACGCACCCTTTCTACCCACTGGCCGGACGGGCAGGCTCAGCTGGACTCGACGACCTCGGTCGCCACGCCGTGGACGGCGGGTACCTGACCCATGCGTCCGGCGGAGTAGTCCTCGAACGCCTCGACGACCTCACGCCTGGTGTTCATCACGAACGGTCCCCCCCAGGCCACCGGCTCACCGATGGGCCGCCCGCCGAGAATCAGCACCTCTAGCTGGGGCGAACGGGTCTCTTGGGCGGCGTCGGCGCTGATGGCGACGAAGTCACCGGCTCCGAGCACCGCGAGCTGGCCGGTGCGTAGGGGCCGAGACTCGACGCTGCCCTGACCGCTGAGCACGTAGACGAGGGCGTTGAAGTCGCGGCGCCACGGCAGCTGCATCCGCGCCGTCGGGGCCAAGGTGGCGTGCACCATCGCCATCGGCGTGTACGTCGACCCCGGCCCGGCCACCCCGGCGACGTCGCCGGCGATGATGCGCAACAGCACGCCGCCGTCTGGGGTCGTCGCCAGGCCGGCCTCCCGTCCGCGCAGATCCTGGTAGCGCGGCGCGGTCCACTTCAGGGCACGAGGCAGGTTGACCCACAACTGGATCCCATGGAAGAGACCACCCGTGGCGACGAGCTGCTCGGGTGGCTTCTCGATGTGCAGCACGCCGGCACCGGCGGTCATCCACTGCGTGTCACCGTTGCTGATCGACCCTCCGCCGCCGTGGGAGTCGGCGTGCTCGAAGGTTCCGTCTACCATGTACGTCACCGTCTCGAACCCACGGTGCGGGTGCCACGGCGTGCCCTTGGGCTCGCCGGGGGCGTACTCCACCTCCCCCATCTGGTCCATGTGGATGAACGGGTCCAGCAGCGACAGGTCGACCCCGGCGAACGCGCGCCGCACCGGGAAGCCCTCGCCCTCGTACCCCTGCGGTGCGGTGACGACGGCTGTCACAGGACGGGAGGCCGTCTTGCCGCCGGCTTTGACGCGGGGCAGGAAGCTTCGGTCGGCAACGGTGACGGCTGGCATGGTTCCCTCCTGGCAGACGGGGCTGGAACGGTCGTTGAAGACTCAATATTCCGCCTCTGCTCGCCGCTGCTACCTGAGCGCGCGCTGGTAGGGTGGGTCCGCTTGCGCGCCATTAGCTCAATTGGCAGAGCAGCTGACTCTTAATCAGCGGGTTCGGGGTTCGAGTCCCTGATGGCGCACAAACCCTCTGCGACGGTGGCGGTAACGAGTCTGCCGCAACACGCCAGCGCGGGCCTCCCCCGGTCAGCGGATCGTGAGCTGCAGCACCCTGTCGCTGAGATGCGGTGTCTCCCCACCGATCAGGTACGCCGACGTGCCAGCGGTCACCACACCGGCGTCGGCCAACGGGGTCGGAAGGGCACCGGCCCGGTGGAAGCGGTCACCCGAGGGGTCGAACCACCACATCGCGCCGGTGATGCTCGTCTCGCTCGTGCGCCCGCCGACAACCAGGATGCGACCCCCCGACGCCAGCGCAGAAGCATGGCCCAACGGGTGCGGCATCCTGCCCGCGAGCCGCACCTGAGCGGTGCTCAGGTCGATGCGCTGGACCGTGTCGACCATGGCACCGCTGCGTTCTCCGCCGAACACCCAGATCGCACCGCCATCCACGACAACGGCCGGATATCGCACCGGGACCCGGAGCCTGGCGAACACCCCGAAGCGACTAGCGCCGGTGCTGACCAGGACGTCGGCGAGCGCGGGACTCGTACCGTCGTAGCCGCCGACGACGAAGATCCGGCCGCCGGCGCTCACCGACGCCAGGTCGGAGCGCGGCGACGGCAGGTGCCCGGAAACGCGCCAGGTGCCGCCGGGCCGCATTGCCTGGACGGCGGCCTGCTCGACGGTATTTCCACCTCCGACCACGTAGGCGTGCTGGTGCACAACGGCTCCGCCCACGTCGTGGACCGCTACCGGAAGGTCGGGCAGTTTCACCACGTGCCCCCCGTGAAGGTCGAGACGGTAGGTCGAGGCACTCGACCGGTCACCCGAGACCAGGCCGCCGGCGACCACAACCCCCGCGGAAGTGTTCATGACCGCCTCCCGGGCCACTGCTTCGGGAAGCACCCAGGACAGCACCTTCACCGACACCCGGCTCGACCCGGGCTCTGCCGTCGGCGAAGTGCCCGATGGCCTTGCGGGCGAAGGCGAAGGCGAAGCCGTGGCCCGTCTTGGCTCCGGACTCGACGCGGGCGTACGGCCTCCGCCGCTGCACGCCGCGACGGCGACCGCAACCAGGCTGGCCGCGACGACCTGGGCACGGCCGGTCGGTCTCACGTGGGCAGACCGTATCCGGCGCCGGCATCTCGCCGCCGTCGGCGCGCTAGTGCTCAACGACTCCAGTGCGCGTACGACCGGACGGTCAGCTACTGGTGGCGACGACCTCGACCTTACGGCGCCACCACCGCGACTGGCCTCCAACCAGGACCGCACCGCTGCGCAGTCGCGTCCGTCGACCAGGTTCCGCTCGTCAGGTCCACCGTGGTCGTCTCCACGGCTCGACCCGAACCGGTTGAACAACCCCGACGCCGCACAGTTGAAGGCCATGAAAGCCCCGATGCTGTTCGACGGCGTCCGCCGCAGTGGCTCGCCGCCAGGGGCGGACGTAGCATGTGCGTCCCAGAGAAGCGCCAGATCCTCTCTCCACATCGACAGCGGGAGTTTGCAGTGAGCCAGACCGAGGCCAGTGGAGAGGACTACCAGCTCGGGGTCGCACTGATCTCGGTGCTCGTCAGCATCGCTTTTAGCGTTGGATTCGGGGTGTATCAGATCTCAAAGGCCTGGTGGTTGGGAATCCTATTGGCCGTGATTGCGCCGGTGACGCTTGCCCTCGCCATCAAGGTTGGCGGCCAGGACGGGGTAATCCCCAAGATGGGGCAGTGGGTTCTAAGGTAGACGCCGAGCGTCGGGGACTGTGATGGAGTTGGTCCTCGCCCTTGTTGGGGCGGTCATCGTTCTTATCGTCCTGCTCGACGTGTTCTTCACCGTTCTGTTTCCCGACAGCGGGCGCGGCCCGGTCCGCCGTCCACTGGCTCATGCGGTGTGGCGGTCGTCACGACACCTCGCTCGCTCTCTGCCGCAGGGCCGGCGACAACGCCTGTTGACCTATATCGGTCCAGTCCAGGTTGCCAGCACGATCATCGCTTGGGTGGTGCTGTTCGTGGTGGGCTGGGCGATGATTTTCCAGCCACTTCTTGGCACCCAAGTCGTGGCAGCCAGTGGGCGGACCGAGACTGGCTGGGCCGCGGCACTCTACTTCAGCGGGTACGTGCTCACCACGGTCGGGCTCGGGGACGTAGTCCCCACCTCTGGGTCCACGCGACTACTGACCGTGACCGAGGGCGCTATCGGGTTCACCATGCTCACCCTGACGCTGACCTACTTCATGTCTGTGTACCCGGCATTGACCAAGCGTAAGACCGCCACCTTGTCCCTGCACCGGCGCACCTATAGCACAGGCGACCCCGTCGAATTCCTCGTTGGTCTCGCTGACGACCACTCCATGCCCCAAGCCGGGGAGCACCTCGCGTCCGTGGCCCACCTGTTAGCGGAGACGCTCGAAACCCACCGTGCGTATCCGGTGTTGCGCTATTTCCATTTCAACGATGATCGGTATGCGCTGGCCCGGGTACTTTTCATCGCGTTCGAGACGGACACGCTCATACGCAGCGCCCTCGACCGGCAGAGCTACCGGACGCTGGTGAGCTCTCCCGTCGTCGAGGAGCTGTGGGACAGCGCCTTCGAACTCCTCATAGAGCTCAACGGCGTCCGGGAACCCTCTGCGCCGCATCCCCAGGAAGAGGACAGGTGGCGCCGCCGCCACCGCGAAGCAGCCCGTCGCCTGGAGGCGGCGGGCCTGCGGGTCGCCGACGACCCCGACGTTGCGGCCGACCACTATGTTGCCTTGCGCCGCCGGTGGGATGCACCGCTGCGAGACTTCGCCGCGGCCATGGTTTACGACTGGGCAAAGGTGGAGGTCACCGCATCCGCCGGCGGCCCCGAGCAGGATCGCCTTCGCGGCGAGATGTAGCTCGCATCGGTGACCTCCGAGCAGTTGAGCCGTGACCTCCAGTGCGGTCTGGGCCGTGCAGCTCATTCCCACCTCGGAGATCGGTCCCGTTGCGTTGGCGTCCTGCACACAACCGACGAGCGAGCTAGTCGTGCGGCCGCGGGCGCTGACCTGCCGATCCGCGCGGGGCACACCGGACTGCTGGAGCTCGATCTCGGCAGGGCTCAGCCGCTGCCCGAGCGGCTGGCCGCGTTCATCGAGGGCTCGGCGGGCATCATGCGCCGCGCCGGCGCGCTCTTCGCCGTCGGCGCCCAGGCTGAGCCCTGATCCACCGGCGTTGATTCGTGACCTGTGATTTTCGATCGGCCGTGGTTGACGTCGGGAGGTGGGTGTGGCTGACCGGCCGGCCGGTACCGGCTCTTCCACTTTGAAGTCTTCGGGTCGTGCCGTCGCCGGCTGGGTGGTCAGGTTGTGGCCGGGAGCGGGGGGCCGGTTGCGGCCAACCACAGCGAGTGCCAGCCCGGCGACCATGGCCAGTGCGTGGGCAGGTGCAGGACGATCCGTCGGCCGGTCGCGGCGATCCGGGCGGGGATGTTGAGGACCCGGGTGCGTAGGGTCGCCCAGCGGGCGGTGCGCATCGCGGCCGCGACGGCGGTGGCGCGGGCGATGTTGAACGCGATCACCGCGCACGCGACCCACGCGGCGTTCGCCGCGTACTTTCCCGATGGCAGGTGTGCGAGCGGGCCGTCTTTGAGTTCGGCGATGACCTGCTCGACCAGGGCGTGGTCGCGGTGACGCTGGTCGGCCTCAACCACGCCGAGGGTGCTGTTGGTGATGAAGGCATGGTGCCGGTAGGTGGCGAACAGCTCGCCCTGCTCGCTGCCATCGGATGCGAGCGGCGGGAGTCGCTTGACGCGGCGCACGACCAGGCGGCACGGAACATGTTCGGCCTTGCGACGGCCGGTGAACGCGACGAAGTCGATCTCGGCGACCTCCGCGTCGGACACCCACCGCTGCTCGTCGTCGTCGAAGATCGCGTTGGGGTACTCGATGGGCTGCCACGCATCCGCGTCGATGCTGGTGATCGCGGCGGTCACGGTCGGTGTCGTCCGGGCAGTCACGGAGAACCACGCCTTGTGCCGGATCGCGGTCCCCACGAACGCCCACCCGTAGTAGGCCGAGTCCGCTCGGACCAGGACCTGACCGGTGACGCCGGCAGCCCGGGCAGTCGTGATGCTGTGGGCGAGCAGCCGCCCGACGCCGGTAGCCGAAGCGGTGTTGCCCGTGCGGAGTCGGGCACGGGCGATGACCGGTGCCGCGGTCGCAGTCGAGACCGTGGCCAACTGCAGGTTCAAGCCCCGGACCCCGCTGTAGCCGAATGCGGCGCCCTGCTTGGCGTAGCCGTGGACCTCACCGATGGTGTCGTCGACGTCGACGAACGCGATCCCATCGACTTCGCCACCGGCGAGCAGCCCGGGCACCCGGGTCGCGAGTCCGGCCAGCAGGTCGCCGCTGGCCTTGTCGAGCTGTTGGACGTGCCCGTGGGTGAAGGACCGCAGCAACGTGCCCAGCGTCGAGGGCGCTCGGACCCCGGCGAACAACCGGCCCATCCCGCCGTGGCGGAGAAGGTCGAGGTCATCGATCGAGTCCGCGCCCGCAAGCATCCCGCCGACCACGCTCACGGTCTTCGCCCCGGCGTTCGGCGAACACACCGACAGGCCGTCGAGCAAGTCGTACAGGCCAGCGGACCCGGCCAGCCGAAGCTCCGGGACCAAGCCCGCGGCCGACACCAGATTCGGGTCATCAAAAACGGGCCGGATCGTGTGAGAAGGTTTCACTTACGAGGTGCCCCTCCTGGTCGGGCCGATGATGGCGTCGCAATCACCATCGTCCCCGCCCAGGAGGGCATACTCGTCTACGCCACGCTCACCCCGTCCTCCGGCACCGGTGGATCAGGGCTGAAGCATCCGAGCCAGACGTCGCAGCGGCGGCCCAGGCAGGTCGTAAAGCCACCCACGAGCTGATCCGGGCGTTCTGGAAACAAGCGGCGACCGATGGACTGCTGCCTGAAGGCACCGACACCGGTTGGCTGGCCGAGACCACGTCGGTGCTCTGCTCCGCCGACACTTACGTACACATCGTCGAGTGGGACGCGACACCTATCCCAGGTGGCTGCGCGCCACGATTCATCGGCTCCTCGGCGAAGAAGGGCTGTCACCGTAGGCCGTGATGCCTTCCGCTGACGGGACGCCCGTACGTCGCCGAGTCGCTGAAGGGACCGTGGCGATCGTGCTTGGTGCTCGCCAGTCGATGCACGTCAACGACGCCCGCCACCTGATGGATCGAATCGGGCGAGATGGATCACCAGGTACTCCATGCCAACTGAGTGGCTTGCGGTCCGATCGAGGGGCGTCCGCTGCTGTTCACTCACCGCTGGCACAGACCAGAGGGAACGCGACGTGCTCCCTGGCCCTGGCCGATTCTGCCGCCGTGTGATCCGTGGTCGTCGACCGACCGCAGGGACGCCGTCATCGCCAAGAGACAGGGACAATTGTTTGCTCCCCGCCAAGTTGGCTCAACCTTGGGCGGCCCCCCGCCCTTCTCGAACTCAAGCGTACAGGATGCGGGATTTCTCACGTCGGCTATGACGCTGCAACCGCTCGCTCCTTCTAGTATCGAGCCGGCAAGGCTCGAGACGCAAACTGGGTCTTTCTCGGCCACTGTTTGTCTCGCTCGCAATGACGCGGAGTACCAGGGTAACGAAGTGCATGTCGAGCGAGATTGCACTGGTCATAGTTGTTAGCCCCCTTGAGTCATAGCTTCTAGCTCGCCTGAGAAATGCGCCACCGTGCGGGGCACGCGAAACGGGCACGTCACTGCGAGGGCATTCGGTGGCTTGTTGTCGGCTCCTCAGACCCCTAGTAGTCCGGCACCAAACTGGGGCTGGGCGGCGTCCATCGCGGAGGCCACCTGGCCCGTTGCGGACCTCCTTGGTCTGTGACAGGTTGAGCACGAAGGGTAAGCAGCATCTGGTGTGGTCGAGAGGCTGCTGTGACTCAAGAGCAGGCGTGTGGGGGATGCGAATCCGCATGGTCAGCATCTTTATACTGTGAGTGAGGACACGATCGGAGAACGAGCAGGTCGGTCAACCTCCCCGAATGGGGCAAACGCGGCGCCTCGGCAACGCGACAAGCACAATCTGTAGCCGTGCGGAACGCCTCCGTAATAGTCGCTGCGAGTGGGAAGAAAGTCCCTTCTGCGGCTGGCATTCGGAGGCGAAGATGTGGCAATATTCCCAGCACAGCGAATCTCGGGTCGCCCTGTCAGCAACGAGTTCGACCACCTCCTCGGTGGTCACCAGACAAGAGGCAGCCGACATGTCGCAATCGACCCTCCTCGGGATCACGCACCGTAGCCAAGTTTCCGCTACCCACAACTGGGACACGTACGAGTGGGCCAAGACGAGCACCCACAACTGGGACGAGCTCACCCACAACTGGGACGAGCTCACCCACAACTGGGACGAGCTCACCCACAACTGGGACGAGCTCACCCACAACTGGGATACCTACGAGTGGGCTGCCTGAGCCTTCCGCGCTCAGTTAGCTCATCTCTTGGACGTAAGCACGCCTAAGGGGCGACACTGGTCGGGTTCTGACTGCCGGGAGATCCCCGGCAGTCATGGATGAGCCTTGAGTGGGAGTCCGTTGCAGCCTGGCGTTCCTCGTCTCCAAGCACGCACACTCAGCCTGGCCGTGGGAGCGGCTGGGCTGTTGGCGTGGCTTGTCGTTACGCAATGGACAGAGGGCTCGCGTCTCAGCGGCCATGACTATCTGCCATGGTTGCTCTCGTTCGCCGTTTTGCTCGCCCATGTGCTTCCTCGAAGGCTATATGCCGTAGGCCGAGCGGTGGACAGCATCAACCTCGATGAGGTGTTGTTTGTACCGGTCCTCCTCAGTCTGCCTGCTGGCGAAGTCCCTCTAATCGCAGCTCTGGCATCAGTTGCGGGGAGCCTGACAGTTCACCGTCCGCCTGTGAAGGCACTATTCAATTGCGGGCAGTTGGTGGTAGCCAGCTCGGTGGGTGCCCTGGTTTGTTATGAAGTGAGTGGTGCCAGCAGGTCCGTACTGGATGCACGACACATGGTTGGCGCCGCTATAGGCACGATCGTCATCGCCCTTGTAAGCAACGTGGCAGTCGCCCTGGTGATCGCATATACGACAGGTTCTGAATTTCCCCGCTGGCTGGGTATAGTGCCGAATCACCTTATGGCGTGGCTAGGAGCAACAGTATTGGGAGCTAGCGCGTCCATAGCGATGTTCACTTATCCTTGGGGCCTGCTGCTCGCAGTATCGCTGGTGGTCTTCGTACAGCGCGCCTACTCATCTCAATTGCGTGAGGAGGCCGCAAGGACACAGGCTGAACACCTGCAGCAGGCAACAGCAGCGCTTCGATCAACGCACGAGAGACCAGCAATCGAGAGCCTTCTCACGCAATCAGCACAAGACCTCGTCGGTTCCCGTCACGCGATTGTCCTAAGCCATGATGATGAGCCACCCAGCGGCGCCCTTACGGCAAAGATGCCGTCAGGGCATGTGCTCGTTGCGGAGGATCGACTCGGGCCGGGAAGTTGGACCGCGCAGGAGCGAGAAGCGCTCTTGTCGCTTGCCGGCGTCGGAGACGACGCCTTGCGAAGCGCCGATCTCATCGCGCAGCTCCAGACAATTACCAATGCCCAAACCGAGGCAGTGGTGGCATTCGACGCAGCCGGGGCGGTCACATTCGCGAATCCAGCTGCCGTCAAGATGCTCCGTCGTGGGTCAGTCGGCGAGCTGCTCGGCAGGCCCATCGACGAGGTGTGCCCGCTGCGCTCGGACGGCGACCAGATCGACCTGGTACACGAGCTCGCCGTCGGCACCGTCGTGCCCGACGGGGACGCCACCCTCTACACCGAGCGCGGAAACCGGATCGAGGTGGCGTACTCGTTCAACCCGCTGACCGGCCTTGACGAGGACCGGGCGGGCGCGGTGATGGTGCTTCGTGACGTCAGCGAGCGCCGGGCCTTCCAGGAGGCCCTGACCTACCGGGCGTTGCACGACGAGCTGACCGGCCTACCGAACCGGCGCCTGTTCCTCGATCGGATCGACGAGGTGCTCGCGAGCAGTGTGCTAACGGGAGCGCACCACGCGGTGATCTTCGTCGACCTCGACCGCTTCAAGCTGGTCAACGACTCCTTCGGGCATCTGGTCGGCGACCAGTTGCTGGTCCAGATGAGCGATCGGCTGCAACGGCTGGTGGACGCGTCGGAAACCATGGCGCGGCTGGCCGGTGACGAGTTCGTGATCCTGGTCGAGAACGTCGGAGTCGAGCGTGACGCGCTCGACCTGTCCGAACGCATGCTGGCCGAGCTTCGCCAGCCCTACCTCATCGACGGACACACGGTGCTGGTCACGGTGTCCATCGGGGTCGCGGTGACATCACCCGGCGACTCCCGAGACGACGCGATGCTGGCGGCGGACGCCGCTGCGTACGCGGCGAAGTCGGCCGGCCGCAACTGCATCCGCTTCGCCACCCAGGAGCTTGTCGACGCCTCGCGGGTGCGCCTGGAGATGGAGGCGAGGCTGCGTAACGCGCTCGACAAGGAAGAGCTGACCCTGCGCTTCCAGCCGATCGTCGACACGAAGACGCGGGAGCTGGCCGGGCTGGAGTCGCTGGTGCGCTGGGAGCCGCCCGGTGAGGCGGTGATTCCTCCCAACGACTTCATCCCGCTGGCCGAGGACAGTGGCCTGATCGTGTTCCTCGGGCGCTGGGTGCTGGAGGAGTCGTGCCGCGTCGTCCAGTCGTGGAACCTCGCCCACCCCGAGCGTGGCCCGATCGTGGTGTCGGTCAACCTCTCCGCTTTGCAGCTGGCGCAGCCTCGGTTGGCGCAGGAGGTGCTCCAAGTCCTCAACCGCACCGGGATGCCAGCCGAGCAACTCTGCTTGGAGATCACCGAGACCGCGGTGCTGGCCGACATCGAGTCCAACGTACAGACGCTGCGGGACCTCCAGGCCATCGGCGTACGAGTCGCCGTCGATGACTTCGGCACCGGGTATTCGTCGCTGGCGTACCTGCGGACACTGCCGGTCGACGTGGTCAAGCTGGACGCCGCCTTCATCGCCGGTCTGGGCCAGGACATGGTCGACACCCAGATCGTCGCCGCGGTGCTCCGCCTGTGCAAGGCCCTTGGCCGGCGGACGGTCGCCGAGGGCGTGGAGACAGAACTGCAATGGCGCACTCTGACGAGGATGGGGTGCCCGTCCATGCAGGGCTACCTGATCGCACCGCCCATGCGGGCCGAGGAGTTCGTACGCTACTGGGACTCGCTTCACACCCCGACGCTGCGGGCCGTGGAGAGCTGAGCCCGGCTCACAGATAGAGCCCGGTCTGCCCGTCCTCGATCCGCCCGGACGCGACCGCGTGCAGGTCGCGTTCGCGCAACAGCACGTAGTCCTCACCGCGTACCTCGACGTCAGCCTTGTCCTCGGGATCGAACATCACCCGGTCGCCCACCTGGACGGTCCGCACGTGCTGACCGATCGCGCAGACCCGGGCCCACCACAGCCGGCGCCCCATCGCGGCGGTCGCCGGGATAACGATGCCTGCCGACGACCGGCGCTCCCCGTGTTCGCTGTCGAGCGACACGAGGACGCGGTCGTGCAGCATCCGGATCGGTAGCTTGTCCTCGCCACCCGCCGCGGTGGGCAGGCCCATGGCCTCGTGCCCGCTCAGCGACGCCCGCCGAGCCGGCGCACCATGACGCCCAGCCCGACCGTGCCCATGACCGCGCCCGCGATGGGCACGATCCGCTCCAGCCTCGGCGACCCGTCAGGGTTGACGAACTGCGCCTTGACCTTGTCCAAGGTGCGCTGAGCCACGTTCTTGGGGTTGGTGCGGTCGACGATCGCGTCGATCGTCGTGGCCAGGTGGTGGCGGGTGGCCTCGATGTCACGTACAAGGACGTCGGGATCCTGCCTGGCGCTCAGTTCGGAGCCGCGGGCCACGGTGACCTCCTGCATCTTGTGGGCTCGGACGACGGCGCCACGGTGGTGGCGGTCCTCGGCGACACGCTACCGGTACGCCACCCGGCAGCAGGGCAGCCGCCCGGCGAGCGAAGCCTGCGTCCCTAGACTGCGCCCGAGGCCAGAGTGGTGGAACGGTAGACACGCGGCACTTAGGATGCCGTGCCTGCGGGCGTGGGGGTTCGAGTCCCCCCTCTGGCACCGCGTGCCGTGCAGACAGCCGAAGCACCTGGGAGCCCTTTGGGTCCGCGCCCCTCAGAGCCCGAAGGCGGCCTTCATGTTCGGTGCGCCGGCTGCCTTGCGCAGCGGCGGAACAGCACCTGCGCGTAGTAGTGGGTCAGTGAGTAGTGGGTCAGGCGCCGGGAAACGACCTTCGGGGCCGTGCCGGCATGCATGACGACGGTCAGCACCTTGTTGCCGCTGCTGCGGTTGTCGGAATCGGCGGTGACCACGACCGCCAGGCGGCCGCTGGTGAAGTCGGGGCCGGTGAGGATGGTCGGCAGGTGCGCCGCGAGCCAGCCGTCTGCAACCGACAGGGAACAGTCGTGCGCATCGTGGCAGAGGTTGGGGATGACGGTGCCGACGTTCGGCAACGTCCCGTTCCTGGCGTCGGCGGCGAGCGACGACAGTGGCACGTCGTAGCGGCGGCACCGGGCCCCGCGAGTCCACGTACGCCTTCGCCGTCCGGCCGGTGCCGATGGCCAGGTCGTAGATCGACCGGCCCCTGATCCGGTGCGCCACCGGGTTCTTGTCGTCGGTGATTCCGAACGTCGACCCACCGGTGATCGCCGGGTAGTTCGGCAGCTAGGGGTACGAGATGGCCCTCCAGTTGGTTGCGTAGCCGTACCTCCGCGTCGTCAGCCCCGGGCCAGCACCGTGCGCAGGGTCGGGACGATGTCGCGTAGTGCCCGACCTCGGTGGCTGAGACGGTCCTTGACGTCGGGGGAGAGCTCGGCGTTGCTGACCGGCTGCCCGTCGGTGATGAACACCGGGTCGTACCCGAAGCCGCCCTCCCCCTGGGGCTCACGCAGGATGCGGCCCCGCATGACGCCGATCTCGATGAACTCCTGGCCATCAGGAAGCACCAGCGCCACCGCGCACCGAAACTCCGCCTGACGCCGCTGGTCCGGCACGTCTCGCAGCTGCGCCAGCAACAGTTCGTTGTTGCGCCGGTCGTCGCGGGGAAACCCGGACCAGCGTGCGGACAGCACCCCGGGCATGGCGTTGAGGGCGTCCACACGGATGCCGGAGTCGTCTGCCAGGGCCGGCAGCTCCGTCGCGGCCACCGCCGCCCGGGCCTTGATCAGGGCGTTGCCCTCGAACGTGTTCTCCACCTCCGGAGGCTCGTCGTAGGGCTCCACGTCGTCGAGGCCGAGGACCTCGATGCCAGGGATCTCCGCCGCCAGGATGCGGCGCAGCTCGTCGAGCTTCTTGCGGTTCCGGGTCGCGATGACCAGTCGCCTCACCCCAGCGCCTCGGCCTGCCGGCGGGTCAGCTCGGCGCAGCCGTCAGCTGCCAGCCCGAGCAGAGCATCCAGCTCGGCGCGGTCGAACGGCGCCGCCTCGGCCGTGCCCTGGATCTCGACGAAGTGACCGTCGCCGGTCATCACGACGTTCATGTCGGTGCCGGCCCGGACGTCCTCGTCGTAGGCAAGGTCGAGCATCGCCACGCCGTCCACCACCCCGACCGAGACCGCCGCCACCGACCGCGCCAGCGGCTCAGCGCGCAGCGCGTTCTGGTCCCGCAGCGAGGAGACGGCGTCGGCCAGCGCGACGTACGCACCGGTGATCGCGGCGGTACGAGTGCCGCCGTCGGCCTGCAGCACGTCACAGTCGAGCACGATCGTGTTCTCACCGAGCGCCTTGTCGTCGACGGCGGCCCGCAGCGCCCGCCCCACCAGCCGCGAGATCTCGTGGGTCCGCCCACCCAGCCGTCCCTTGACCGACTCGCGGTCCGAGCGGGTGTGCGTCGCACGCGGCAGCATCGCGTACTCCGCGGTCACCCAGCCCGATCCCGAGTCGCGTCGCCACCTGGGGACCCCGACGGTGACGCTGGCGGCACACAACACCCGGGTCCGGCCGAACTCCACCAGCACCGACCCCTCCGCGTGGTCGAGCCAGTGACGGGTGATCCGAACCTCGCGCAGCTCGTCGGCCGAGCGGCCATCGATCCGACCCATGGCCACGACCATATCGGTCGGCATTCGCGGTCAGATCTCGTACGAGGCGCCCGGTTCGGCCAGCTCCAGCGGTCCTTCGTACGCCGCGCGCGCCTCTGCGAGCACCGTGTCCGGGGCGTACCAGGGCGGGATGTGCGTGAGCAGCAGCCGACCGACGCCTGCCTTGGTGGCGTGCTCGGCTGCCTGTCGGCCCGTCAGGTGCAGGTCGGGCGGGTTGTCACCGGTCTCGACGAATGACGCCTCGCACAGCAGGGCGTCGGCGCCGGTGGCAAGGTCGACGAGCGCGTCACACGGCCCGGTGTCACCGGAGTAGACAAAGGTGCGCCCGCCGCTGGTCAGCCGGATCGCGTACGTCGGGACGGGGTGCGCCACCTGCGCAACGGCCACGTCGAACGGACCGATGCGGTCCGTTCCGGGTGCTCCCCAGGTGTGGACCTCCAGCTGCCTGGCAAGCTCCGCTTCGCTCCCGTCGTACGCGCGGGCCAGCCGGGCGCCGGTCCCTGGTGGTCCGAACACGCCGACCGCCGGATGAGGCCCGCGCGGATGGTAGCGGTGGTGCACATAGAGCGCGGTGAGGTCCAGGCAGTGGTCGGCGTGCAGATGGCTGAGCGCGACGGCGTCGACAGTCCGTGGGTCCACCCAGCGCTGCAGCGCACCGAAGGCGCCGCTGCCGAGGTCCAGGACGAGTCGGAAGTCACCTTCCTCGTGCGGGGCCTCGAGCAGGTAACAGCTTGCCGGGGACTCCGGCCCGGGAATCGAGCCAGAGCAGCCGATGACGGTCAGCCTCATGCGCCGACCCAGGCGAACTGGTCCACCCGGTCCAGCTCGGGACCCAGAAAACGGGCGCCCAGCTCCCGGAACTGTGCGGGCTGGCCGGTGGTCACGAACCGATGTTCCGGAGGCGGTAGCCCCGGCGGGCGTTCCAGCCGGTGCCGAACCAACAGGGCGTAGACGTCCTTGGCGGTTTCCTCGGCGCTGGAGACCAAGGTGACGTCGGACCCGAGGACGTAGGAGATCGCGCCGGTCAGCAACGGATAGTGCGTGCAGCCGAGGACGAGAGTGTCGATGTCGAGGGCGGTGAGCGGGTCGAGGTAGCGGTGGGCGAGCTCGAGCAGCTCCGGGCCGCCGGTTACTCCGCGCTCGACGAACTCGACGAAGCGCGGGCAGGCCCGGGTGTGCAGCACGATGTGCGGCGCCGCGGCGAAGGCGTCCTCGTACGCCTGCGAGCCGGCAGTGGCCCGGGTGCAGATCACGCCGACCCGCCCGTTGCGGCTGGCGGCGACAGCGCGGCGGGTCGCGGGCAGTATCACCTCGACGACCGGCAGCGGATAGCGCTCGCGGGCGTCGCGCAGCACCGCGGCGCTGGCGGAGTTGCACGCGATCACCAGGGCCTTGACTCCTCGGTCGACGAGGTGGTCCAGGCACTCCAGTGCGTACTCGCGCACTTCGCCGATCGGTTTCGGGCCGTACGGCTGACGGGCGGTGTCTCCGAGGTAGAGCACCGGTTCGTGCGGCAGCTGGTCCAGCACCGCGCGGGCGACGGTCAATCCGCCGAACCCGGAGTCGAAGATGCCGATGGGTGCGTCCGCCACGAGAGGAGCGTAGGCGGTGGCGGGTGCCTGGCCATGGTCGGCGCGGCGGCGCTCAGCCGCCGGGCGAGCGCCGGTCCGAGACCTACGGGTCAGACCAGGGCGCCCATCGCCTGTTTGACGGCGGGCGGTACCACCGTCGACGGGGTCTCAGACACGTACGACGTCCGCGGCGTCGACGAACGGCAGCCGCGGCTGGGGAGGCGCGTGGGTGGGGTCGACCCCGTCGAAAAGGCTGCTGACCGACTCGCCGGCGTGGATCCGGGTGATCGCCTCCGCGAACAGCGGAGCGACCGAGCGGACCCCGAGCGCCGGCCAGGGGGGCGCAGGCCGCGGAACTGTGTCAGTGGTGACGACCTCGGTGATCGAGGGGTGGGTGCTCAGCTGGTCCACCGCGCTGCCGGTGAACAGCCCGTGAGTGCAGGCGACTGACGTGCGATGGCAGCCCTGGTCGGAGAGCCGGTCCAGCAGCTCGACGATGGAGCTTCCGGTGGCGATCTCGTCGTCGAGCACGATCGCGTCCATACCGGCGACCTCGCCGACGATCGCGTCGATGACGACGTGCTCGTCGGACAACCGCTTCTTGCTGCCGGCCGCCACCGGCAGGCCCAGCAGGCGGGCGAACTGGGTGGCGGTCTTGGCGTTGCCGAAGTCGGGTGACACCACGACCGTGTTGGACAGGTCCCGCCCGGTGTAGTGGTCGGCGAGCTCGCCGATCGCGGTGAGGTGATCGACCGGCACCGAGAAGAAGCCGTGGACCTGCGGCGCGTGCAGGGTCATCGTCAGCACCCGGTCCGCCCCGGCGGTCACCAGCATGTCGGCGACCAGGCGACCGGCGATCGAGATCCGCGAGGCGTCCTTCTTGTCGGAGCGGGCGTAGGCGTAGTAGGGGATCACCGCGGTGACCTGCGAGGCCGATGCACCCCTCGCCGCGTCGAGCATCAGCAACAGCTCCATCAGGTGCTCCTGCGTGGGCGGCACCAGTGGCTGCACGACGTAGACGTCACGCTGACGGCAGTTGTCCTGCAGCTGCACCTGCAGGCAGTCGTTGCTGAAACGGGTGGTTCCCGCCGGCGACAGCGGCACGTGCAGCGCGGCGCAGATGCGCTTCGCCAGCTCGGGATGGGCGCTGCCGGAGAAGACCACGATCTCGCGCACGAGTCACCCTGCCGGTCGGTGTCGAGGTGAGTACGCGCCCAGGCTAGCGGCCTGACCAGTCGCCGGCTTCCGCACGTCGCTGGCGGGAAAGTTCCGGGCGACACGCCGGCGGTGTGTCCGCAGATACGTTCCCCCCATTTCAGGCATCGGGGGGCGACAGCGGCTACGCCCAGAGCTGGCCGTCCAGGCGTGCCTCGACGTCGTCGAGGGAACCGTGGTATGCCCCGGTCGAGAGGTACTTCCACCCGCCGTCGCAGACGACGAAGGCGATGTCTGCCCGCCGGTGCTCGCGGACCGCCTGCGCCGCCTGCGCGAGCGCCGCGTGCAAGATCGCGCCGGTGGAGATGCCGGCGAAGATGCCCTCGGTCTCCAGCAGCTCACGGACCCGGCGCACCGCGTCCCGGGGTCCGACGGAGAAGCGGGCGTCGACGTACGCCGCGTCGTACAGCTCGGGTACGAAGCCCTCGTCGAGGTTGCGCAGCCCGTACACCAGCTCGCCGTAGCGCGGCTCGGCGGCGACGATCCGGACCTCCGGCTTGCGCTCGCGAAAGTAGCGCCCGACTCCCATCAGCGTTCCGGTGGTGCCCAGCCCCGCCACGACATGGGTCACCTCGGGCAGGTCGGCGTGGATCTCCGGGCCGGTGGTCTCGTAGTGTGCGTCGGCGTTGGCAGCGTTGCCGTACTGGTACAGCATGACCCAGTCGGGATGCTCGGCGGCGAGCCGCTTGGCGACCCGTACCGCCTCGTTGGACCCGCCGGTCGCCGCGGAGGACACGATCTCCGCGCCCCAGATCGTGAGCAGCTGGCGCCGCTCGGGTGAGGTGTTCTCCGGCATCACGCAGACGAGGCGGTAGCCCCGCAGCCGAGCCACCATCGCCAACGCGATGCCGGTGTTGCCGGAGGTGGGCTCGAGCAGCGTGCACCCGGCTCGGAGCAGACCATCCTTCTCCGCCCGCTCCACCATCGTGACCGCGACCCGGTCCTTGACCGAGCCGGTCGGGCCGCGATCCTCCAGCTTGGCCCACAGGCGTACGTCGGGCGATGGTGACAACCGGGGCAGCCCCACCAGCGGAGTGCGCCCGACCGACTCGAGCAGCGAGTCGAATCGCATGCCGTCGGGTTCAGCCGCCGGCGACGGCCGGCAAGATCACGACGACGTCGCCGTCGGCGACCGGGGTGTCCAGCCCGCCGGTGAACCGGACGTCCTCGTCGTTGACGTAGACGTTGACGAAGCGCCGAAGCTCGCCGCCGTCGACCAGGCGCTCGCGCACCCCGGCATGGGAGGACTCGACGTCGTCGATGACCTGCCGCAGGGTGTCGCCCTGGCCTGACACCGCCTTGGCGCCGCCGGTGTGGCCGCGCAGGATCGTCGGGACCTTGACCTCGATCGCCATGTGTCTCCTTCTCGTCGCCTCGCCGACGTCAACCGCGGCCGCGGCGCCGATCATCCCGCCGGTTCCGACGGGGTGGCGACCTGCACGTCCTCCTCGCTGACCTCGCCGGACACGATGCGGAAGGAGCGGAACTCCACCGGCCCGTCGTCGCGACCGCACTCCCGCGTGGAGACCAGCACGTAGTGCGCTCCCGGTTCCGCCGCCAGCGCGATGTCGGTGCGGGAGGGGTACGCCTCGGTGGCCGTATGGGAGTGGTAGATGACCACCGGCTCCTCCGCACGCGCGTCCATGTCCTGGTAGAGGCGCAGCAGGTCGGCCGGGTCGAGCTCGTAGAAGGTGGGCGACCGGGCGGCGTTGAGCATCGGTACGTGGCGGACCGGGCGGTCCGAGCCTGCCGGGCCGGCGACGACGCCGCACGCCTCGTCGGGGTGGTCGCGGCGGGCGTGCGCGACGATCGCGTCGTACGTCGCCTTCTCGATGCGCAGCACGCCCGCAGCGTACGACGCCCATCACCGGCGCCACGACGCCCGCCAGTCAGCCTGCCACCAGCACCAGTGTCTCCTGCACGAACCCGAGCCAGTCGTAGACGTCAGCCATGACCGCGTCCGGACCGTCCTCGTGGCGGATCTCATCCGCGGCCTCGTCGTCGTCGATGCCGAGCCGGGTCGCCAGGGAGAGCCGGATGTCGGTGAGCGAGCGCAGCCACGACTGCACCTGGTCGGCGTCGAGGGCAACCTCAACCTCAGCGTCCGGTGCCACTGGCTCCGACGTGGGATCCACGACCATGCCGCCTGCGACGAGGGAGTCGATGACGACCTGGGCATGGCGGGCCTTCGCGTCGCGCAGCCCGGGCTCGGTGAAGCGCCGGAAGTCGGCGGCCGCCTCCGGATCCTCGCGGTAGGCGTCGGGCAACAGCCGCTGGAGCACCGGGTCCTCTGGCGCCTGCTCCGGTCCGTCCAGCCCGACGAGGGCCTCCAGCGGGTCGTCGGAGCCGACAGCGACCACCTGCCCGTCGCGTACCAGCTCCGCCACCTGGGCCGCCAGGCCCGCCAGCAGCCGGGCCTCGTACTGCTCCATGGCGGCATAGGCACTGCCCCGGCGTCGACGTGTCCAGGGCTTCACGCGTCCGCCTTCTGCAGCGTCGCCCACAGCCCGTAGCCGTGCATGGCCTCCACGTCGCGCTCCATCTCCTCCCGGCTGCCCGTCGACACGACCGCCTTGCCGTCGTGGTGAACCTGCAGCATCAGCTTGTCTGCCTTGGCTTCGGAATATCCGAAGTACGACCGGAACACGTAGCTGACGTAGGACATCAGGTTGACCGGGTCGTTCCACACCAGCGTCACCCACGGGGTGTCGAGCTCGGTGATCTCCTCGACGTCCGGGCGCTCGAGCTCGGTGGGGGTCGGTGCGGCGGTCACGACCCCCATTGTCCGCGCACGGGCGGCCACCGGTCGAGACCGGCTCGTGCCTACGCTGGCGAGGTGGTCACAACCGCGCTGCTCACCGACCAGTACGAGCTGACCATGCTGCAGGCGGCCCTGCGCAGCAGCGCCGCGAAACGACGCTCGGTGTTCGAGCTCTTCGCCCGGCGGCTGCCCTCCGGGAGGCGCTACGGCGTGGTCGCCGGCACCGCTCGCCTCCTCGACGCGCTGGCGCAGTTTCGCTTCGACGACCCGGCATTGGCGTTCCTGGCGGACCAGGACATCGTGGACGCCGCCACGCTGGAGTGGCTCGCTGCCTACCGCTTCGGCGGTGAAATCTGGGGATATCCCGAAGGTGAGACGTACTTCCCCGGCTCGCCGCTGCTCGTGGTCGAGGGCAGCTTCGCCGAGGCGGTCGTGCTGGAGACGCTGGCGCTGAGCATCCTGAACCACGACTGCGCGATCGCCTCCGCCGCCTCCCGGATGGTCGGTGTCGCGGAGGGGCGCCCGTGCATCGAGATGGGCGCGCGGCGTACTCATGAGGTGGCTGCCGTGGCGGCCGCGCGCGCGGCGTACGTCGCGGGCTTCGCCAGCACGGCGAGCCTGGAGGCGGGCCGCCGCTACGGCATCCCGACCGCGGGCACGGCGGCCCACTCGTTCACGCTCGTCCACGACACCGAGCGCGACGCCTTCACCGCGCAGGTGGAGTCGCTAGGCAAAGGCACCACCCTGCTGGTCGACACGTACGACATCGCGGCGGCGGTGCGCGCCGGGATCGAGGTGGCCGGGACCGATCTGGGTGCGGTCCGGATCGACTCCGGTGACCTGCCGATGCTCGCTAGGGCGGTACGCCGGCAGCTTGACGACCTCGGCGCGACCACGACGCGGGTGATCGTCACAAGTGACCTCGACGAGTACTCGATCGCCGCCCTGGCAGCGGCGCCGGTTGATGGCTACGGCGTCGGGACGGCGCTGGTCACCGGGTCCCGGCACCCGACCTGTGGCTTCGTCTACAAGCTGGTGGCGCGGGAGCGACGGGCCGGGGAGGGCCTCGAGTCGGTAGCCAAGCGCAGCCTGGACAAGCTGTCCGTGGGAGGGCGCAAGTGGGCGGTCCGGCGGCTGTCTTCGGCTGGCATCGCGCAGTCGGAGTGGCTCGGCGGCGGGCCGATGCCGCCTGCCGACGCCACGAACAGGCCACTGCTGGTGCCGCTGGTGCGCGCCGGGGAACGGGCGTACGACGAGGGCCTGGACGCCATGCGGGAGCGTCATGTCCGGTCGGTTTCCGAGCTGCCGGTGGTCGCGCGCCAGCTCTCTCGGGGCGAGCCCGCGATCGAGACCGTCTACGAGGAGGGTCTGCGAGCATGACGCGGGCGCTGATCGTCGTGGACGTGCAGAACGACTTCTGCGAGGGCGGCTCGTTGGCGGTCGCCGGCGGCGCCGAGGTGGCCGCCCGGATCGGCGCAGTGCTGGCCGGCCGCCACGGCCATTCCGCGGTGGTAGCGACCAAGGACCACCACATCGACCCTGGCGCCCACTTCGCCGCGGATCCCGACTTCGTCGACTCCTGGCCCCGCCACTGCGTGGTCGGGACCGACGGTGAGGACTTCCACCCGGCCCTGACGCCCCGTCCGTTCGACGCGGTGTTCTGCAAGGGCGAGTACGCCGCGGCGTACTCGGGGTTCGAGGGCGTCCAGGCCGGCGGGCAGCCGTTGGCGGAGTGGCTGCGCGAGCGCGACGTCGACGCGGTGGACGTCTGCGGCATCGCTGCCGACTACTGCGTACGCGCGACGGCGCTGGACGCGGTCCGGGAGGGTTTCGCGGCGACGGTGCTGGTCGACCTGACCGCGGCCGTGGCGGCGGATCGTCTCGGTGACACCTTGGCCGACCTGCGAGCCGCTGGCGTCACCGTCGGCTCATAGCCGCCCCTCGCGGGAGTCACCGGGCGGGCGCTCGGCGGCCCAGGCGATCCGGCGGCGAGTCGTCACCGCTGGTGGTGTTCGTGGTGCAAGAGTGACGTAGCGCTGCCATCTGTCCGCGGACGCCACCGCCTTCGGGAGACGCCCTGAGCCCGAGCCCCACCCCGCCTCACACCGCCCGCCGGCTGGCGCACCGCTGCGACCTCCAGGGCCTGCGCGGCGTGGCTGTCCTCCTCGTCGTGCTGGCCCACGCCGGCGTGCCCGGGCTGGCCGGGGGCTACATCGGGGTCGACGTCTTCCTCGTGCTGTCGGGCTACCTGATCACTTCGCTGCTGCTGCGCGAGGCCACCACGACCGGCACCGTGGACCTGACATCGTTCTACGCCCGTCGGGCACGGCGGATCCTTCCGGCGGCCACCTTGACGCTGCTGGCGACGCTGTTCGTGGCCACGCTGACCCTGCCGTACACGCAGGCGTACCGGGTCTTGCAGGACGCGGAGTGGTCGACGTTCTTCGCCGCGAACTGGCACTTCGCCCAGCTGGGGACGGACTACTTCTCCTCCGGCCTGCCGCCCTCTCCGGTGCAGCACTATTGGTCGCTGGCCGTCGAGGAACAGTTCTACCTCGTCTGGCCGGTGGTCCTGGCGCTCGTGCTGTCGGTCGGTCTGCGTCGTCCCAAGAGTGCGGTGATCGGCGCGCGCGGGCGGGTTCGCGTGCTCTGCGTTGTCCTCCTGGCCGCGACGGCGGGCTCCTTCGTCTGGGCCGCCACCCACGTCGGCAACGACCCGGCTGGCACCTACTTCTCAACGCTGGCCCGGGCCTGGGAGCTCGGAGCCGGTGCGTTGCTCGCCCTCCTCGGAAGCCTGCCGGCACGGCTGCCGTTCCCGGCCCGGGGCCTGCTCAGCTGGGGCGGGCTGATCGCCATCGTGGCTGCAGCGACCCGGTTCGGACCCACCACACCGGTTCCCGGCACCGCGGCGCTGCTGCCGGTCCTCGGCACCGTCGCGGTGATCGCCTGCGGGGCCGGAGGATCGACCGCAGGCCCCGCTCGAATGCTGGGCGGATGGCCGCTGTCTCGGCTCGGAGACCTCTCGTACTCCTTCTACCTCTGGCACTGGCCGTTCCTCGTGCTTCCGGCGGCATGGGCCGGGCACGAGCTGGGCCTCGTACCCGCGCTCGCCCTGTCAGCGGTCGCGCTCGCGACGTCGGTCCTCACCTACCGACTCTTCGAGGACCCGATCCGGTCGGTGCGAGGGCTGAGCCTACGGCCGCAGCTCGCCCTCGGGTTGTGGCCGGTGACGGTGACCCTGGTGCTGGTTGGCGTCTTGTGGTCCGGCGGCCGGATCGCGACGGCCGCGAACACCAGCATGGGAGCCTCGGTCTCTGCCGCGGGGGAGAGCACCCCCGCCGAGCTGGCAACCGCCGTCGCCCAGGCGGTACGTGAGGCCGAGCGCGGTGCCCCCTTGCCGCGAGTTGTGCAAGACCTGCGCACGCTCAGCCTCGACAGGCCGCCGGCCTGCATCGCCGCTGCAGCGGAGACCGTCTCCCGGTTGTGCCCAAGTGGTGACCTTTCGGCCGGCCGCACGGTCGTCGTGCTCGGGGACTCCCACGCTCGGATGTGGCTTCCCGCGGTGGACGCGATCGCGGCGGAGCGCGGCTGGCGTGTGGTCCCGCTGCTCAAGATGGGATGCCGGCCACTGGACTGGCCGTTGTGGGACGCAGCGTCCGCTCACGTGGGCGAGTTCTGCCAAGAGTTCTCCGCCTGGGCCCGGGCGCAGGTCGACGAGATTCAGCCGGATCTCGTGGTCGTGGCAGGCAAGGCGCCGGTCACCCTGGCCAACGAGGCCGGCGACGGGCCGATGCCGCCCGGCGACGCCTCGCTCGCGGCCTGGCAGACCGGCATGCAACGGCTGGTGGACCGCCTGCTGAGATCGGCGGATGCGGTTCGGCTCGTCCTGGACACGCCGGCGTTGTCACAGAACCCGGCGGACTGTCTCAGCGCAGCCGGCGCCACCATGGCTTCTTGCACCGAGGGGTTCCCACCCCAGATCAGCGAGTTCAACGCGCGTACCCAAGCTGTAGCGGCGGCCACCCGAGGGGTCGCCACGGTCGACATGACGCGCTACGTCTGCTGGCACGGGCGTTGCCCCATGGTCGTCTCCGGGATCGCGGTGTACGCCGACGACGACCACCTGTCTCGCACGTACGTCCAACACCTGACGCCAGCCTTCGCCGCCGAGGCCAGACTCCCCCGCGCCGCCCCGGCGTAGCCGAAACCGACGATCCGTGAGTCTTGGTCCCACGATCCGTGAGTTTGTGGTCCGCCCATCCGACGGCGACGAACAAAACTCACGGATGGCCCGATCGAAACTCACCGACGGTCAGAGGTGGCGGCCCGACCAGGTCCAGGCGTAGGCACCGTCGTCGCTGGCGACGCCACCCTCGCCGAGTTCGAGCGGCCGGAAGGTGTCAACCATCACCGCCAGCTCGTCGAAGTACTCCGCACCGAGTGCGCCCTCGATCGCCGCGGGCTGCGGCCCGTGCGCGTACCCACCGGGGTGCAGTGAGATCGACCCGCGGTTGATCCCCGACCCCTTGCGCGCCTCGTAGTCGCCCTCGACGTAGAACATCACCTCGTCGGAGTCCACGTTGGAGTGGTAGTACGGCACGGGGACCGCCAGTGGGTGGTAGTCGACCTTGCGCGGCACGAAGTTGCACACCACGAAGTTGATGCCCTCGAACACCTGGTGCACCGGCGGCGGCTGGTGGATCCGCCCCGTGATCGGCTCGAAGTCGGACACGTTGAAGGTGTACGGGTACATGCACCCGTCCCATCCCACGACGTCAAACGGGTGCGTGGCGTACGTCATCCGAGTGCCCACCAGCCCGCTGGGTCCGTGCCCGCGGTGCTTGACCAGCACCTCGACGTCCTCGCCGTCGACCAGCAGCGGATCGGTGGGCCCTTGCAGGTCACGCTCGCAGTAGGGGGCGTGCTCGAGGAACTGCCCGTACCGCGAGAGGTACCGCCGCGGCGGCGCGATGTGGCTGTTGGCCTCGATCGCGTACGCCCGCAGCGGCCCGGCACCGACATCGGGGATCCAGCGATGCGTGGTGGCCCTCGGGATCAGCACGTAGTCGCCCTGCTGCGCCGCGAGCGTCCCGAACACAGTCTCGACGCTCGCCGCACCCGCCTCGACGTAGACGCACTCGTCACCGACCGCATTGCGGTAGTACGGCGACGCTGCACCGGCGACCGCGTAGCAGATCCGGACATCGGCGTTGCCGAGCACCAGCCGTCGCCCGGTGACCGGGTCGACGTCGACGTGCTCGCCCTCCTTGAACAGCTCGTGCAACCTCAGGTGCCGCGGCGTCAGCGGGTGGTTCGGTGTCGTCTGGGCGTCCGGAAGCTCCCAGACCTGGGAGTCGACGATCGACGAGGGCACGCCGCGGTGATACAGCAGCGAGGAGTCCGACGAGAAACCCTCCTCCCCCATCAGCTCCTCGTAGTGCAGCTGACCGGCCCGCGACCCCTCGCCGGCACGGAACTGGGTGTGCCGCTTCGGCGGGACGTCCCCGATGCGCTGGTAGTGGACCATGCCGATGCCTCCGTGCTCGGGGCGGTCTGATAGCCGTTCTCCCCCTGTCACCATGGGATAGCCTCGCCAGCGTGTCAACCGGTGCTGTGAGGGCCCTGCTCGACACCCTGGTCGATGACGCCGCCATCTTTCCACCCGGCAACCTCCCACTGGCGCCGGCGATCCGCGAACACCGCGGGCACCGCACGGCGTGGTACTCAGATCTCGTCGGCCCGTTCCTGGTCAGCGATTCCCGTCTCGCCGAGCTCGGCAGGTTGCTCTCCGACCGCGAGTTGTCCGCCGAGCCCCCGTTGGCCGTCTCGCTGGTCGTGACCGGCGGGGCCGGGGCGCTGGAGCCAGCGCTGACGTGGGCCGAACGGGACGAGCGGGTGCGCCTGCGCAGCGTCGAGATCGCGCTGCGCGACGAGGACGACCTGGCCCGCAACGCCCACCGGGTAACGCTGGTGCTGGCGGGGACGCTTCCGGCCGACGTGACGGCGTACGTCGAGCTCCCTCACGATCGCACCGCGTCCTGGGGAGCCGCCGCGGACGCAGTCGCCGAGGCCGGCCACCGGCTGAAGTTCCGCACCGGTGGCGAGACCGCCGAAGCCCACCCGGACCCCGCAGAGTTGGCCCACTCCCTCGTGGCGGCGCTCGATCGCGAGCTGGCCTTCAAGTGCACTGCCGGTCTGCACCACGCCGTGCGCAACACCGCGCCCGCAACCGGCTTCGAGCAGCACGGGTTCCTCAACGTCGCACTTGCGACGCGGGCAGTGCTCGACGGTGCCGGTGTCGACGAAGTCGTGCGGGTCCTCACCGACCGGAACGCGGTCAGCGTCGCCTCGGCGGCTGCGGACCTGGACGCCGAGGCTGCCGGTCGGATCCGCTCGTGGTTCACCTCGTTCGGCTCGTGCAGCATTGCCGAGCCGGTCACGGACCTGGTCGAGCTGGGACTGCTCAGCCGAGACCCGGCCGGAGTGGCTTCGTGAGCGAACCCACCTGGGTGCCAGGTGCGGCTGGCAGCGGGTTCGACGTCGACCACCTGCCGTACGGCGTGGTGTCGGTGGGCGATGATGTCCCCCGGGTCGGGGTGCGGATCGGCGACTTCGTGCTCGACCTGGCACCGGTCGCCGCCAGCGATCTGATGAGCGAGGTCGTGCTGCTCGCCCAGCCCACCTTGGGCCCGCTGCTCGCTGCCGGACGCCCGGTCTGGCGTGAGGTGCGCCAGTGGGTGTCGACGGTGCTGACCGACCGCAGCGAGCGCAGCACGGTCGAACCGCATCTCGTGCCGTCCTCCGAGGTCTCGCTGCACCTGCCGTTCGAGGTGGCCGACTACGTCGACTTCTACTGTTCGCTGGAGCACGCCACCAACGTGGGCCGGATCTTCCGCCCGGACGCGGAGCCGCTGCTGCCGAACTGGAGACACCTGCCGGTCGGCTACCACGGCCGGGCCGGCACCGTCGTCCCATCGGGCACCCCGATCGTGCGTCCGTGCGGCCAGCGCAAGCCACCCACGGCCGACGTCCCGTCGTACGGCCCGTCCCAGCGGCTCGACGTCGAGGCCGAGCTCGGATTCGTCGTCGGCACGCCGTCGCGACTGGGCCATCCGGTGCCGGTCTCCGCCTTCGCCGACCACGTCTTCGGGGTGACGCTGGTCAACGACTGGTCCGCCCGTGACATCCAGGCCTGGGAGTACGTCCCGCTGGGTCCGTTCCTGGGCAAGTCGTTCGCGACCTCGGTCTCGCCGTGGATCACCCCGCTGGACGCGTTGGCGTCGGCGCGGGCGCCGCTGCCAGGGCAGGAGCCGGAGCCGCTGCCGTACCTGCGGGTCAGCGAGCCTGCCGGCTACGACATCGAGGTCGCGATCAGCTGGAACGGCACCGTGGTCTCGCGCCCGCCCTACGCGTCGATGTACTGGTCGCCGGCGCAGATGCTGGCTCACCTGACCGTCAACGGGGCATCGTTGCGCACCGGCGACCTGTTCGCGTCAGGCACGATCAGCGGCGCCGCGCCGGACCAGCGGGGGTCGTTCCTCGAGCTGTCGTGGGGCGGCAGCGAGTCGGTCCGGCTCGACGACGGCAGCCCTCGGGCGTTCCTCGAGGACGGCGACGAGGTGACGCTGTCGGCGACCGCGCCAGGAGCGCTGGGCGGCCGGATCACCCTCGGGGAGGTCACCGGTCGGGTGCTTCCGGCCCGCTGAGCGGTCAGTGGACCGCGTGCACCTTGCCGGGGTTGAGGATCCCGAGCGGGTCGAGCGCCGCCTTGATCTCGCCGTGAACCCGCAGGCCGACCGGGCCGATCTCCCGGCGAAGCAGCTCGCGCTTGAGGATGCCGACGCCGTGCTCACCGGTGATGGTGCCGCCCAGCTCCAACCCCAGCACCATGATGTCGTCGAACAACCGGTGTGCCCGGCTGACCTGGTCGGGATCGGCGGCGTCGAACACGACGGCAGGGTGGAAGTTGCCGTCACCAGCATGGCCCACGATGCCCACCAGCAGCCCGGCGGCAGTGCCAAGCCCCTCGACGCCGGCCACCAGGTCCGCGAGCCGGTCGCGCGGGACGCAGACGTCGTCGATCAGCGTGGACCCGAGACGTTCGTACGCGGTCAGCACCTCACGGCGGGCAGCCAGCAGCAGCTCACCCTCGACAGGGTCCTCGGCCACGACCACGTCGAGTGCGCCGGCAGCGGCCAGCCGATCCGCCAGCACCGACACCTCCGCCTTGGCGGGGACACCACCCAGATCCGACTGCGCGATCACCAGCGCGCCCACCTCTGGGCCGAAGCCGAGGCGGTGCGACTCGTTCACCGCCCGCACGCTGGTCCGGTCCAGGAACTCCAGCAGGCTCGGGACGACGCCGCTGGCCAGGACCGCCATCACCGCGATGGCCGCCGCTCGCGAGTCAGGAAACGTGGCCGCCACCGTCACAGGTGTCTGCGTCCTCGATCGCAGCGCCAGAGTGACCTCGGTGACGACGCCCAGGGTGCCCTCGGAGCCGACGAACAGCCGAGTCAGGTCGTAGCCGGCGACCCCTTTGACCGTTCGCCGGCCGGTCCGCAGCACCTCACCGCTGGCAAGGACGACCTCCAGCCCGAGCACGTAGTCCGCGGTGACCCCGTACTTCACACAGCACAGCCCGCCTGAGTTGGTCGCCACGTTGCCACCGATCGTGCAGAACTCCCAGCTGCTGGGGTCCGGCGGGTAGAACAGGCCGTGCTCGCCGACGGCGTGCGAGAGCGCGGAGTTCATCACTCCCGGTTGGGTGACCGCGTACCGGTTGGCGACGTCGATCTCGAGCACCCGGTCCATGGCCTCGAGGCTCAGCACGATGCCGCCCTCGATGGCGTTTGCGGCGCCCGACAGGCCACTGCGAGCACCCTGTGGCACCACCGGGATGCGGTGCTGCGCGGCGATCTGCACGACAGCGCTGACCTGGGCGGTGTCGCGGACGCGGATCACGCAGAGCGGATGACCGGCGGGGCAGAACGCCGCCCGATCGAAGCGGTACGTCTCCATGCGGTCGGCGTCGGTAACAACGCACTCGTTCGGCAGCGTGGCCCTCAACGCTTGCAGGCCCGGATGCGCCATGCCGGCAATCTAGGCCCACCTACGCGGACCAGACGGACAGCTGAGCAACGACGATCCGTGAGTTTCGGCCCGACGCCCGCACCCGAAGTCTCGGATGGTCACGCCGAAACTCACGGATGGTGGGGCTTACCAGTGCCGCGGCTTGCCGTCGGAGTAAAGCCAGGCGTGGAACAGGTGGTCGAGCGAGCGCCCCGACACGTGCTCGGCGAGCCGCTGCAGTCTTGCGGTGGTTCCGTGGCCCTGCCGGTGCTCGGCCGCCCAACGGCGCAGCACGGTGAAGAAGTCCGCTCCGCCGATACGTTCGCGCAGCGCCTGCAGGGCCATGGCTCCGCGCTTGTAGACCGGCCGCCCGAACAGGTTCGCCCCGGTGCCGGGCACCGCCGGCGGGGGGCTCCACAGAGCCGAGTCGGGAGGGCTGGCATACAGCCGGGCGAAGTTGCGGTGCGGAGCTCCCGGATGATGGCGCGCCTGCCACAGCCACTCGGCGTACGTTGCGAAGCCCTCGTTGAGCCAGATGTCCGACCAGTCCTGCGGGGTCACCGAGTCGCCGTACCACTGGTGCGCCAGCTCGTGCACCAGCGTCAGCGTGCTGGGGTTGAACGGGAACACCGGTCGGGTCTGGACCTCCAGCGCGTAACCGAAGCTGGCCTTGTCGATGATCACCCCGGCGGAACTGAAGGGGTAGGGGCCGAACCTCTGGCTCCATACCCGCAGCACGCGCGCTACCTTGCGGGCCGTCGTGGCCGCCCCCTTGACCCGCGGGTCGACGAACGACCGCACCGGGACGCCCCCCACCTGGTTGTGGAGCTCGCGGTAGCGGCCGATCGCGACGGTGCTCAGGTAGCTGGACAGCTTGTCGCGTTCGCGCCACACCCAGGTGGTGAGGTGCCCGCTGCGGTGGTGTCGGACCAGGTTTCCGTTGGACACCGCAGTCAGCCCGGCCGGCACCGTGATCGAGACCCGGTACGTGGCCTTGTCGCGGAGCGTGTCGTTGACCGGGAACCAGGTCATGGCACCCACCGGCTCGTTGACCGCGACGGCGCCGTCACTGGTCGCGACCCACCCGTCGGCCGACCCGTCGGGGTCGATGTGAGCTCGCGGCACGCCGCCGTAGCGGATGACCACGGTGTGCCCGGTCCGGGCGTGCAGCGGCGCCTGCGGCCGGATCCTGAGCTCGTGGCGGTGGCGCGACCAGGTGGCAGGTCTGCCGTCCACTGCGACCGTGGCGACGTGAAGGCCCTCCAGGTCGAGGTTGAACCGCGACAGCGCAGAGTGCGTACGCAACCGCAGCTTCGCGACCCCTCTCAGCAAATCTGTCTCGGGGGCGTACGCCAGGGAGAGGGCGTAGTGGCGGACGCCGTACCCGCCGTTGCCTGCCAGCGGGAACAGCGAGTCGCCCGAGCCCGCACCACCAGGATGAGCCCGCGCTGGCGACATGGCGGCCGCACCCGGTGGGACCGCAAGCGCAAGAGTCACGGCGATCGCGGGAAGCCAGCAGCGGGTCATGGCCCCAAGTGTGGCGGAAAGCCGTCGACCGCCCTCTGGAGGACGCCGCCGAACAGGCCGGGAGCAATTTCGGCCAAGAGCCGCGACGACGGCTTCGCCACCTGCCCCATCAGTCAAGGCGCGCTCCTGCGCTTCGCCCTGCGCGAGGGCGTGGAAGCCGCGCGGGCGGTCGCCGTCTTGGATTCGATCAGCTCGCTACCTGGTCATGAGTTCTGGCCGGACGACGTAGGGTACGACAGCGTCGACCTTCGGGGCGTCCTCGGCCATCGCCAACTGGCTGACGCATACCTGGCACAGCTGGCGCGGAACCGCTCCGGCACGCTGGCGACGCTGGACGCCGGGCTCGCGACGGTGCACAGCGACACCGTCGTGCTGGTGCCTGGAGACTAGGTGGGCGGCGAGAGATTCGCGCCCGTACCGGCCGCTGGCCTGACCTGGCTGACGCAGAGGCGCCGCTCGCCCCAGGCTTCAGAGAGGTCGCGAACCCGCTCACAGGTTGCCGCGCAGCTCCTGCTCTCGTTCGATGGCCTCGAACAGCGCCTTGAAGTTGCCCTTGCCGAACCCGAGCGACCCGTGCCGCTCGATGAGCTCATAGAACACCGTCGGCCGGTCCCCGACGGGCTTGGTGAAGATCTGCAGCAGGTAGCCGTCCTCATCGCGGTCCACCAGGATGCCGCGCGCCTTCAGCTCCTCGATCGGCGCCCGCACCTGCCCGATCCGCTCACGCAGCTCCGGGTCGTCGTAGTAGGAGTCCGGGGTTTCGAGGAACTCCACCCCGTTGCCGCGCAGGATGTCGACGCTGCGAAGGATGTCGTTCGTAGCCAGCGCGATGTGCTGGCAGCCGGCGCCCGCGTAGAACTCGAGGTACTCGTCGATCTGCGACTTTCGCTTCGCCACCGCCGGCTCGTTGAGCGGGAACTTCACCCGATGGTTGCCGTTGGCGACCACCTTGCTCATCAGCGCGGAATAGTCGGTGGCGATGTCGTCACCGATGAACTCCGCCATGTTCACGAAACCCATCACGCGGTTGTAGAAGTCGACCCACTCGTCCATCCGGCCGAGCTCGACGTTGCCGACGCAGTGGTCGACGGCCTGGAACAACCGCCTGGGGTGGCCCTCGGGCCTAACGACCGTCGTCTCGGCGGCCACGAAGCCGGGAAGGTACGGCCCGTCGTAGCGGCGGCGGTCGATCAGCGTGTGCCGGGTCTCGCCGTACGCCGCGATCGCCGCCCTCCGGACCGTGCCGTGCTCGTCGGAGACGTCGTTCGGCTCCTCCAGGACGGTGGCGCCCTGAGCTCGGGCGTGTGCGATGCACTTGTCGACGTCGGGCACCTCCAGCGGGAGGTCGACGACCCCGTCTCCGTGGCGCCGGTGGTGGTCGAGCAGAGGGCTGCTCGGCGCCACGCCGCCGGTGAGGACGAAGCGGGCCGAGCCCGAGCGAAGCACGTACGCCTTCGAGTCGCGCCGCCCGGTCTCAGGACCCGCGTAGGCGACCAGGTCCATGCCGAAGGCCAACTGGTAGAGGTGAGCCGCCTGTGTCGCGTTGCCGACGGCGAACACCACCGCGTCCAATGCGGTCACCGGGAACGGGTCCTTGTCCGCGTCGTACTCCACAAGCCCGACTAGCTGCTTGAGCTGCTCCAAGGTGAGGTCGGCCTGCTGCTCTTGTGGGGTCAGCGTCTGCGTCATGAGCGTTCTCCCTCGCCGGCAACGTTACCGCCGAGCATGGCCGGGCACGGCATTGTGCGCAATAGAAGCGACTTGCACTGAGCAGATCGTCCAGTCCTGGTCGACAATCAGCGGACGGGCTGGTCAGCTTGGCCAGCAGGGAGGATGAACCGATGAGTCGAACCTTCGACGACCTTGACGCGGCGATCCTGCAGGTGTTCGCCGAGCAGCCGAGGATCGGCGTTCTGGAGGCTTCGCGGCGGCTCGGGGTGGCCCGAGGCACCGTCCAGGCGCGACTGGACCGGCTCAGCGAGGGCGGCGTGGTGAGGGGATGGGGTCCCCAGGTGGATCCCGCGCGGCTCGGCTACCCGGTGACGGCGTTCCTCACGCTGGAGATCCGGCAGGGCGCCGGTCACGAAGCCGTCTCAGCCCACCTGGCCACGATCCCGGAGGTGCTGGAGGCGTTCACCATCACCGGCGCCGGAGATCTGTGGTGCCGGTGCGTGGCCCGCTCGAACTCCGACCTGCAGCGCGTCATCGATGTCGTGGTCGCGGTCGCGGGCATCGAGAGGACCTCGACGGTCATAGCGCTGGCGACGCAGATCCCCCACCGCACCCTGCCGCTGCTGCGAGCGGTGGGGCAGGCCTGACTCAGGAGCGGTAGGCCAACCAGTGCAACGTCATTCGCTCGCTCTGGCCGGGGGTGAAGGTGCGCATGCAGGAGTCGTAGGAGTAGTCCATGAAGTTGTGAATCGGGTCCGCGCCAGGCGCCGCGCAGGTGTCGGCGTTCTCGTCGCAATAGAACTGCGGCCGTCCCTCCGCCGGGGTGTCCGTCACGTGGTCGTTGCCCTGGCTGCACCCGCCCTGAAAGGTGTGGAAGAGTCCGAGCCAGTGGCCGATCTCGTGCACCGCGGTGTCGCCGCGGTCGTAGCCGGAAATCGACCCGCCGACCAACGAGCCGACGTTGACCACTACCCCGTCCAGGCGCTGGTGGCCGGCGAAGGCCTGCGGGAAGGTGGCCCACCCGAGGGTGCCGGTGCGCCGGGGCGGTGAGACGAAGTAAAGGTTGAGAACACCAGCGTCACCTCGGTGCAGCGCCCGCTTCATGGCGCGCTCGGCAGCGGTGTTGTAGTCCGAGTGATACCACGCGCGGTTGACGGTCACGTCGGTGCTGCTCAGCCGGAAGCGGAACGGCGTCGCGCTGGTGGCATCGCGTTCGCGCCCGGCGTACGCGCGGTTGAGGATCCGCAGCTGGCGGGCGACCGCGTTTGGTCCCAGCGGTTGCGAGCCGACGTTGGGAGCGAGCACGTGCGCCGCGACCGGGATCCTCGTCACATCGTTGCCGGCGGCGGCGGCGATGCGCGTTGCTGGGACCTGCTTCAGGGCCCGGTGTAGCTGCCGGTCGAGCTGGCGGACCTGGGTTCTGGTCATGACGTCCGGGTCTTGTGGCCGGCCTTGGGTCGAGCGGGCAGCGCTTGCCGCCGCTGCGATGCAGGGGCTGCTGGGTCCGGTGCCGTCGAAGCCGGGGGAAGCGCTCGCCGGGCTGCAAGTCGACCACCCCACGACCGCGACGACTCCCGCCGCGAGTCCCCTCCCCAGCAGCCGGCTCACGGCTGGTCGCCCTCGTCGTCACCCGGCTGGAAGCCGCCCCAGATCTCCTTGCACTCCGGGCAGACCGGATAGCGCTGCGGATCGCGGCTCGGCACCCAGACCTTGCCGCACAGCGCAACGACGGGCGAGCCCTCGACCACTGCCGCGGTGAGCTTGTCCTTGGCCACGTAGTGCGAGAGACGTTCGTGGTCGCCGTCGTCTGGGAGCGGGTGGGTACGGCGGTCCTCGACGGTCTGCGCGCCGGGGCTCATCGAGATCGTCACGACCGCAAAGTCTAGACGCGCCCGAGTGCTCGCGGCGAAGCATCGGCGACAGCGGCTCAGTTCAAATCGGGGTCCACCGGGTACGTCGCGAGGAATCGCGCGTCGTCGAGCTGGCGGCGCAGCACCTGCCGCCACAGCCGCTCCGGAGCCGCGGTGACGATGTCGTCGTCGTGTGCGTCGAGGACCACCCAGCCACCGGCCTCGATCTCGGCCTCGAGCTGACCGGGCGACCAGCCGGTGTAGCCGGCGAACACCCGCATGCCGACCAGGGCATCGGAGAGGATCTCCACCGGGACGTCGAGGTCGACCAGCCCCACCCGTCCGTACATCGGCCGCCACCCGGGCGGCGCCTCCGCGGGCTGCACGTGCAGCACCCCGACGGCGAGCGCTGAATCGGTGGCGACGGGCCCTCCACCGAACAGGCTTCGCGGTCGGCTGACGCTGTGCGCCCAGTCCGGCAGTACCGCGGCGACCGGCACGTCGAGCGCGCGGTTGAGGATCACGCCGAGCGTGCCGGTGTGGTCGTGGTCGAGCACCAGCACCACGGACCGGGAGAAGTTCGGGTCGCTCAACGTGGGGGCAGCCACCATCAGCATCCCGGTGTACGGCGCGGACTCGCTGGTGCCGCCGCCCAGGTTCGCACCGGATACGTCGCTGGACATGCGCCCATGCTGCCACTGGCGACCGGACACGCAACGGATCTCTGGCTCCTGGTCGAAGTACGGCGACCCCAGATGTCCGGAGATCCGCCGGGGCCGGCGGGGATTGGCCGTGCCCGCCCGGCTGGTGGTCAGTGTCGAGAGCGCAGTGTTCCGGCGAACCAGTGGCTGGTCCAGATCCGCTCCCGCTCCACGTGCTTGCCGGGATAGGGCGAGTGCAAGATGACCCGGCGCCCGTGGCGCCAGTGCAGGAAGATCCCGACGTGGTAGACGCTGCCTCCGTTGGAGAAGAAGACGAGGTCGCCCTTCTTCATTTGGTGACGGGGGATGTGTCGAACGGCGTTGGCCTGCGCAGAGGTGGTACGCGGCAGCGAGAGGCCGGCCTTGTCGAAGGCGAACATCGTCAGCCCCGAGCAGTCGAACGCGCCCGGCCCGGCCGCCCCGTAGACGTACGGGTCGCCGATCTGGTTGCGGGCGATGTCGACGGCCCGGCCGATCCTGGAATCGCGCCGATGTCGCTGCGCTGCATCGGCGCTGCCGGCGGTCGTCGCGAGGACGGTGGTCAAGCAGACGGTGGAGAGGATGGCCAGCGCGATCCGACGCAGCCAGCATGAGGTGGCAGACATGAGGTTCCTTCTCACGCCTGCGAGGTGAGCTGTCGGGTTGGGGCCAGAAGGTGCCCTGTCGCTGGGGAGCGACTACACCCCGAGCACGGTTGCCCGTGCGGTGCGGCGGACGGTCCGGTACAGGACCGCCGACTGCGGGTGGGTCCCCCGCTCCTGCCGGAGTGGGTCGGCGAATGGGACCGCGCAACGGGGCAGGATTCGGCGTATGTTCCGCTGGCGGCTATGAAGTTGTCGGCGCCCGGACCTTAGGCACACCGCAGGGGTTCGGGCAAGGCCACCGGGCCGAACTGTGGATCCGCATGACGTCCGTCACACCTGTTGTTGGCAGCGCGTCACCAGGGTCGTACGCAGCGTCGAGCAGTCACAGTCTTCGGCCACCGTCGACGTACAAGGTCTGACCGGTGACGAAGCTGGCCTCCTCGCTGGCGAGGAACGCCACCACCGCCGCGATGTCATCGGGGTGCCCGACCCGGCGCAGCGGGGTGACCTCGGCGACGCCGCGTTGGAGCTCCTCTGGGGTGGTTCCCACCCGGCGAGCGGTCTCGTCGGTCATCTCGGTGACGACGAAGCCTGGGGCGACCGCGTTGGCGTTGATCCCATACGGCCCCAGCTCGATGGCGAGCGTACGGGTGAGTCCCTGGATGCCCATCTTGGCGGCCGAGTAGTTGGCCTGGCCCCGGTTGCCGAGAGCGGACACGCTGGAGAGGTTGACGATCTTGCCGAAGCGCTGAGGGACGAAGACACGCTGCGCGGCCCGGCTCAGCAAGAACGTTCCGCGCAGGTGCACGGAGATCACCGCGTCCCAGTCGGCTTCGCTCATCTTGAACAGCAGGTTGTCGCGGGTGACCCCGGCATTGTTGACCAGCACATGGAGCCCACCGAGCGCGTCGACCGTGCGCCGCACCGCCGCCTCGACCGCGTCGCCGTCGGCGACGTCGCAGCCCACGCCGATCGCAGCGGTCGCGTTGAGGGCGCCTGCGGTCGCCGCCGCAGCGTCCTCGTCGAGATCGAGTACGGCGACCCGGGCGCCCTCAGCTGCGAAGCGACGGGCGGTGGCAGCCCCGATCCCGCGGGCGGCCCCGGTGACGAGAACGACGCGGTCGGCGAAGCGCATGCCCGGCAGCCTACGAGGTCGGCGTCACCTTCAAGATCCGGTCGCCGCCGGCACCGTTCCCCCCGTTGGAGGTGGTCACGTACAGGGCGTTGTGCGGGCCCATGACGACGCTGCGCAGGCGCCCGAAGGCGCCGTCGAGCACGTTCGGGGTCCACATCCGAACGAACTTCCCAGCCTTGGTGAACTTGAGGATCCGCAGCGAGGAGTCCTTGAGCGTCGCGACGGCCAGGCACCCCTGCCAGGCCCCCCAGCGTCTGCCGCTGACCCAGGTGGCACCTGACGTCGCAAGCGTGGGATAGCCGGAGCTCCAGCGGGCGTCGAGCTGCCTGCCCGGCAGCGAGTGGTCGGTCATCGGGACGCTCTCGTTGTAGCCGGGGACCGGGTTCCAGCCGTAGTTCCCAGCCTTGCGCAGCAGGTTGACCTCGTCGTCGCGGTCGGGGCCATGCTCCACCGACCACATGCGGCCGCCCTTGCGAAGTGCCAGCCCCTGCACGTTGCGGTGCCCGTATGTGAAGACGCGGCGCTTCATCGCGTTGTTTGCGTGCGAGAACGGGTTGGACCTGAGGCCGCGGCCGGTCTTGCGGCTGACCCGCAGCACCTTGCCGCCACCTGACTTCAGGTTCTGGGGGTTGGTGCCGGTTATGGCGTCCCCGGTGCCGACGAAGAGGGCCCCGCCGGCGCCGAAACGCAGCCGGCAGCCGCCGTGCCGGCCGGTCGTGGACGGCAGGTTCTTGACCAGGACCCGGGTCCGGTGGGCGCCGTTGTGATGGGAGTTCAGCCGCCACCTGACCACCCGGACGTCGTGCCGACCGTGCGAGAACCCGCCGTAGCAGGTGTAGAAGGCCCGGCTCTTGACGAAGTTGCGGGCCGCCAGAACCGACATCATCCCGGTCTCGCTGGCGTGCCAGACGCCCCTGGGTGTCGCGGCGAGGACCCGGCTCGCACCCTTCTTGCCCCGCCAGATGATGCGCTCGCGCTCGGTGTAGAGCATGGCACCACTCGGGAGGAACGTCAGGTCCCAGGGCAGGTCGGCGCCGCCGACCACGGTCTTCACCCGCAGCCCGGGCGCCCGCTGCTGGTCGGTCAACGGCGCGTACGCGGGCGCCGCCAGGGCCGTCGGCCCGACGGTGACGGCCAGGGTGACGGAGCTGGCGAGGGCGATGACGAGGCGGCAGGGGACCATGCGACCAGAGTCGCCTGTGGACGGACGCCGCGAACCCATGCGTCGGCCTGGGAGCCGCCACCCGCCCGACCACCTTCTTTCTTGCGCGCCAGTGGCTAGTCTTCGCGGCTTCCTGCGACTGCGACAGCACCCGCGACTGCGGCTCCCCCGGTCAGGAACCGGCGGCGGGTCAGCGACTCGGGCACGTCCTCATTGTGCGACGTAGGGTCGATCCGTGACATCTGCCGCCACCGATCGGCCGACCCCAGCGACGCTCGGTGAGCTGCGTGCGGGCGGCCACCGGCCCCGCACCGTCAAGGCCGAGATCCGTGACAACCTGGTCGCCGGGCTCCGCGCGGGACGGGACGCCTTCCCAGGGATCGTGGGGTTCGACGACACCGTGCTGCCCGAGCTGGAACGGGCGCTGCTCGCCGGGCACGACCTGGTGCTGCTCGGGGAGCGGGGGCAGGGCAAGACCCGGCTGATGCGCACGATCGCCGGCCTGCTCGACGAGTGGTCTCCGGCCGTCGCCGGGTGCGAGATCCACGACGACCCCTGCGCACCGGTGTGCGTACGCTGCCGAGCGTTGGCGGCCAAGCACGCCGAAGAGCTCCCGGTGGCCTGGCGGCACCGCGACGAGCGATACGGCGAGAAGCTCGCCACCCCCGACACCAGCATCGGCGACCTGATCGGCGACATCGACCCGACGAAGGTCGCCGAGGGCCGGCCGCTGGGCGACCCGGAGACGGTCCACTACGGCCTGCTGCCTCGGGCGAACCGCGGCATCTTCGCGATCAACGAGCTGCCAGACCTCGCCGAGCGCATCCAGGTGGGGTTGTTCAACGTGCTCGAGGAGCGCGACATCCAGGTCCGCGGCTACGCGCTCCGGCTTCCGCTGGACGTGCTGCTGGTCGCCTCCGCCAACCCCGAGGACTACACCAACCGGGGTCGCATCATCACCCCGCTCAAGGACCGCTTCGGGGCCGAGATCCGCACGCACTACCCACTGGACGTCACCGATGAGGTCAGCCTCATCGTGCAGGAGGCCAGGGTGGTTGCCGCCGTACCCCGGCACCTGGTCGAGGTGCTCGCCCGCTTCGCGGCCGGGCTTCGCGAGTCGGCTGCCGTCGACCAGCGCTCCGGCGTGTCCGCCCGCTTCGCCATCGCCGCCGCGGAGGCGGTGTCGGCCTCGGCGCTACGCCGGGCCACGCTCACCGACGAGGACGAAGCAGTGGCCCGCATCGGCGACCTGCCCGACGTGGTCCCGACGCTGCGCGGCAAGGTCGAGTTCGAGATGGGCGAGGAGGGACGCGACTACGAGATCCTCGCCCACCTGCTGCGACTCGCGACCGCCGAGACGTTCCGGGACCTGCTGCGCGGAGTCGACCTGTCCGCCTTCACCGCCCACTTCACCGAAGGCGAGACGCTGGAGACCAGCGTGCTCACCGCCGCCGACGACGTCCTGGTCCAGATGGGAAACACCCCCGGCTTGGCCACGGTCCTCGACCGGCTCGGCGTCGACGAGGACACCGTCTCCCCGGGCCAGGCGGCGGCTGCCGTCGAGTTCGTCCTCGAGGGCCTGCACCTGTCCCGCCGGCTGGCAAAAGACACCGTCGACGGCATCACCGTCTATGGGAGCTGAGGTCGGTGACCGAGCGCCCTGGCCGGCGCAGCCGCTTCCGCTACGGCAGCTGGCGAGGCGGTCGCGACCCACTGGAGGCACCGTTCGACGTGCGGGCCGCCGTCGACGAGATCGGCCATGACCTGCTCGCCGGCGACAGCCTGCGCGACGCGCTCAACCGGCTGCTGAGGCGCGGCGCCGACGGCCGCCAGGGGTTGGACGACCTTCGGAGGCAGGTGGCGCGGCGGCGCCGGTCCCTTCAGCGGCGCGGCAATCTCGCCGGCACCATCGACCGGGTACGGGCCGCTCTCGACCAGGTGCTGTCGCAGGAGCGTGCCACCCTCGCCGCGGAAAGCGACGACGCGGCTCGGCTGGCGGAGCTGACACTCGACGAGCTGCCCGACGACACCGCCAGTGCGGTGCGAGACCTCGCGTCGTACGACTGGCACTCCCCCGAGGCACGCGCTGATTTCCAGGCGATCCAGGAGATGCTGCGTCGCGAGGTGCTCGACGCGCAGTTCGCCGGGATGCGCGAGGCGCTCAGCGGCAACGACCCCGAGACGATGGGTCGGGTGCGCGACTTGCTCGCCGACCTCAACGCGCTGCTCACAGCCCACGCCCGGGGCGAGGACACCGCCGAGCAGTTCGGTCAGTTCATGGCTCGACACGGTGACTTCTTCCCCGAGAACCCGCGCGACACCGACGACCTGATCGACCTCCTCGCCCGGCGGCAGGCCGCGGCGGAGCGGATGCTGAGCTCACTGAGCCCGCAGCAGCGCGACGAGCTGGCCCGGTTGATGAGCGAGGCGCTGGGCGACGCCGACCTCGAGAGCCAGCTAACCCAGCTGCGAGACAACCTCGACGCCCTTCGCCCGGGCAGCGGTAGCGGCCGCCCGGCCGGCATCGACGGCTCCCAGCCCCTCGGCTACGGGGAGGCCGTCGGGGCGGTGGCCGACCTGGCCGACCTCGAGGCGCTGGAGGCGCAGCTGTCGCAGGCGTACGCCGGCGCCACCCTCGACGACGTCGACGTCGAAGCGCTGGAGCGCCAGCTGGCCCCTTCGGCGGTCCACGATTTGCAGGCGTTGCGGGAGCTCGAACGCGAGCTGGAACGGCAGGGGTACGTACACCGCGCCGGCGACGGCCTCGCGCTCACCCCGAAGGCACTGCGCCGGCTCGGGGAGACCGCGCTGCGGCGGATCTTCGCCCAGCTCGACGCCCGCGGCAGCGGCCGCCACGACGACCGGCGCACCGGTGCCGCCGACGAGCGCACGGGCGCCAGCCTGCCGTGGCACTTCGGCGACGAGCGCCCCATCGACGCCGTCCGCACCGTGCACAACGCGGCGTTGCGTTCCTCCGCTGCCGGGCCGGGGACGCTGCCGATCCGGCTGCACGTGGACGACTTCGCAGTCGCCGAGACCGAGCGCAGGACACGGGCGGCGGTCGCCTTGTGCGTGGACCTGTCGTTCTCGATGGTCCAGGAGGACCGCTGGGCACCGATGAAGCAGACCGCGTTGGCACTTTGGCACCTGATGGCAACGCGCTTCCGGCAGGACGCGCTGCAGATCATCGGCTTCGACCGGACCGCCCGGCGGCTCAGCCCGGGCGAGCTGGCAGAGGCCGAGCCGGACTGGGTCCAGGGCACCAACCTGCACGGTGCGTTGCTGCTTGCCGGACGGCACCTGCGCCGCCACCCGGAGGCGGAGCCGGTCGTGCTCGTGGTGACCGACGGGGAGCCGACTGCTCATCTGGAGCCGGACGGGGTGGCGTACTTCCACTGGCCACCCACAGCGGCCACGCTGCGGGCGACGATCGGCGAGGTCGACGCGATGACGCGCTACGGCGCCACCTTGAACCTGTTCATGCTCGGCGACGACCCCGGGCTCACCCGGTTCGTCGACGCGGTCGCCCGCCGCAACGGCGGCCGGGTCTTCACCCCGGAGCTCGGCCGGCTCGGGGAGTACGTGGTCGCCGACTACCTGCGCGCGCGTCGCGGCCGTCGCCGCTCGGCCTGACCCACCGTCTGACCGTCAGCCGGGCAGGAACGACAGCCGGACCCGGCGCTCGGCGTTGTCGACGTTGAGATCGACCAGGCAGATGCGCTGCCAGGTCCCCAGTCCGAGCCGGCCAGCCGACACCGGGACGGTGGCGTACGGCGGCACCAGCGCGGGCATCACGTGGGAGCGACCGTGCCCGCGACTGCCGTGGCGATGCCTCCAGCGCTCGTCGCGGGGCAACAGGGCCGCCAGCGTGTTGAGCAGGTCGTCTTCGCTGCCCGAACCGGTCTCGATGATCGCCAGCCCGGCGGTGGCGTGAGGGACGAAGACATGCAGCAGCCCGTCGCCCTCGCCCTCGACGAACGCCGCACAGTCGTCGGTGACGTCGACGACTGCCTCCTCTTCGCCGGTGCGGTAGGTCCGGCTCTCGCTGCGCATCGCCCCATCGTGGCACCCGCGGCGGCGTATCGTCTGCGGATGGCCGCCGGCGACAACGATGCTCGGGTCACCACCGGGCCGTGAGCGAGGACCGGGTGGCCGACGCCATGTCCGCCGTGGACCGTCGCGACTTCGTGCCCCCGCCGCTGCGCGACCGCGTCGGAGAGGACCGGCCACTGGCCATCGGCCACGGGCAGACCAACTCCCAGCCTCGCACCGTGGCCAACATGTTGCGGCTGCTGGACGTCCGGCCCGGACAGCGGGTGCTGGACGTGGGAGCCGGGTCCGGCTGGACCAGCGCACTGCTCGGGCGACTGGTGGGCCCGCACGGCTGTGTGGTCGGGGTCGAGCTCGAACCGGAGCTGGCGCGATGGGGTGCGAGGAACGTGGCCGGCTACGCGATGCCCTGGGTCAGCCTGCGGCTGGCGCAGCCGGACACGCTGGGCTGGCCGCAGGACGCGCCGTACGACCGCATCCTGGTGTCCGCGCAGCCGCGCCGGCTGCCGCAGGACCTGGTCGACCAGCTGGCCGCGGATGGCGTGATGGTCATCCCGGTGCGCGGCACGATGCTGCGCGTAAGCCCGCGACCGGGTGACAAGCCGCGGGTGACCCGGCACGGCTGGTACCGCTTCGTGCCGCTGCGCTAACCGGTCACCGAAAACCGCAGGTCGACGGACTCCCGCACCCGTTCGTAGCCGATGCGCTGGTAGACCCCGTTCGAGGTCGGGTTGGCCAGGTCGGTGTAGAGCATGCAGCGGTTGCCCGCGAGCAGCTCCTGCTCGGTGAGCGCGGCGACGCAGGCCCCGGCGTAACCCCGCCGACGCTGCTCGGGCGGCGTGTAGACCAGCGACACCCGGCAGACGCCCCCGTACGCCGGGCTGACCATCGCCACCGAGACCGGCTGCCCCCCGAGGTCCCACAACGACACCACGCCCTGCGCGACCCGCGGCCGCACGTCGACGCTGGGCAGGTGCTGCGCGGCGAGCTCGGCGTGGAAGGCATCCGACCAGGACTGCACCAGGTCGGCATCGGTGGGCACGGCCGGACGGAGCCGCCCGGGCACTCCCTTCGGGTGGCGCACCGCGGCGGCGACGTAGACACCGCGCGCCAGCGCCTCGGACACCTCAGTGCCGGTGAGCTGCCGCCAGGCGCAGCCGAACGCCTCAGAGTCGGCCCGCATCCCGCCGACGCCGGGCAGCGCTCGCTGCAAGTCGACGAACCCCGCCGCCAGCGCCTCGCTGGCCGCTGCTGGGGCGAGCGAGACGTACGCGCCGTGCGGCGGCGTGTGCTGCGCCGCCGCGACCACCCGCCCGTCGAGCTCCACCCACATCCACACCGAGTCCGTCACCGGCGCCGCGACCGACCGGTGCGCCGTGGTCAGCAGCACGCTGTGCTCGACCGGGTGCGCGGTCAAGAACTGCTCGACTCGATCGAGGTACGCGGCCGGGTCGTCGGTCCACCGGACCTTAAGAGGCGAGCTCATGGGTCATCGTGGCAAAGCGGCTGGCCCGCTGGCCAACAACTTTCCGGCTCCATCGGGACGCTCACATCTGCGCGGCCCCGCGTGGTGCGAAGGTCCTGACATGCCGATCTACGGGCTGAGATCCTTCGGTCAGACGGCGGGGTCGGGCAGGAGCTCCCGTACCTGTTGCGCACAGCGGCAGGCAACGGCGATCTTGGCAGCCCACTCGAGCGCCTCCTCGCGTGAGGGCACGTCGACGACCGCGTACCCGCCGAGGACCTGCTTGGTCTCCGGGTACGGACCGTCGGTGACGGTCCCGTCGGTGGCCACGACGCTCGCCCTCTGGCTTTCCAGTCCGGTGCCGAAAACCCACACGCCGGCGTCCTCGGCCTCCTGGACCACGGCGTGCGCGACCTTGGCCACGTCGGGCAGCTCCTCCTCGGGGAACGTCATCGCGCCATCATCGAACGAGATCAGGTACTGCGTCATCCCATGACTCCCCTTGTCCCGGCCGCCACCTCGACCGCCGCTCACCTCTGCTACGAACGCCCCGCTCCGGATCCGACACTCTGCCACTTGTCGCCGTCGGATCATGCCGGACTGGTGAGACCGCTCAGACCAGCTCGCCGCGCTTCCTGCTCAGGTAGGCGCGCTCGGCGGAGTTCTGGGTGGCGGCGATGGCGGCGTCGTACGCCTCCTTCGCCTCGGCGGTCCGGCCGAGCCTGCGGAGCATGTCGGCGCGGGCGACGTGCCATGCGTGGTAGCCCGGAAGCGGCAGTCGGTCGACCAGAGTGAGGGCGACCTCGGGGCCGTCCAGCTCCGCGACCGCGACCGCGCGGTTGAGTGCGACGATCGGCGAGGGGTCGAGCCGGGTCAGCCGGTCGTACAGTGCGACCACCTGCGACCAGTCGGTGTCCGACGCGGTGGGGGCGTCGGTGTGAACGGCGTTGATCGCCGCGAGTATCTGGTAACGGCCGGGTCGGTTGATCGCGAGGCACTCGCGGACCAGGTCGTGCCCCTCGGCGATCAGCGCGCGGTCCCAGCCGGCACGGTCCTGCTCGCCGAGCGGGACCAGCTGCCCGTTCCGCACGCGGGCCTTCCGCCGGGCCTCGGTGAGCAGTTGCAGCCCGAGCAGACCGGCCACCTCCGGCTCCTCGGGAAGCAGCTGGCGCAGGATCCGTGTCAACCGGATGGCCTCGGCCGTGAGGTCGGCGCGCACCGGGTCGCCGTCGCCGGTGGCGAGGTAGCCCTCGTTGAAGACGAGGAACAGCACCGCCAGCACACCGCCGAGCCGCTCGGGGAGGTCGGCGTTCTCGGGCACCCGGTAGGGCACCTTCGCCGCCGCGATCTTCTGCTTCGCTCGGGTGATCCGCTGCGCCATCGTGGTCTCGGGCACGAGGAACGCCTGCGCGATCTCAGCCACGGTCAGCCCACCGAGGAGGCGGAGCGTCAGCGCGATCCGCGCCGCCGGTGCGAGCGCCGGATGGCAGCAGGTGAACAACAGCCTCAGCCGGTCGTCCTCGACCGCTCCGGTTCGCTCGTACGCCGTGTCGTCGTGGTACATGAGGGCCGCCAGGTGCTTCGCGTCGCGCTGCTTCTCGCGGCGGATCCGGTCGATCGCGCGGTTGCCCGCGGTGGTGGTGAGCCAGCCGCCGGGGTTGGGAGGTACCCCGGACACCGGCCACTTCTCCAACGCGACCACGAGCGCCTCACCCGCCGCCTCCTCCGCGATGTCGATGTCAGCGAAGCGGCGGACGAGCGAGGCGACCAGGCGGCCGTACTCCTCGCGGAAGAGCCGCTCGACGGCCGCCGTTCCGCCCTGCATCGATCGGTCGTCGTGCCCGGCCCGGCTCAGCCGAGCCCGCCGAACGGACGGACCTCGACCTTGCCCCGGCACGCCTTGGACCCCTCGGCCGCGAGCTCGAGCGCCACGTCGAGATCGGGCGCGTCGATGACCCAGAAACCCCCGATGACCTCCTTGGTCTCGAGGTATGGGCCGTCGGTCACCACCGGCGCCTCACCCTGACCGTCGACGACGGTCGCGGTCGCCGCCGACTCAAGCCCACCGGCGAAGACCCAGTAGCCATCGGCGCGAAGCTTGTCGTTGAAGGCACCGGTCGCGGCGAACGCCTCCTCCATCTCCTCCTTCGAGCCGTAGTTGCCGAACTCGTCCAGCTCTGCGGGGCCGTGCACGCTCAACAGGTAGTGCGTCATCCCACATCTCCTCGGATTCCGGGCGGTCCCGATGACCGCCTTCTGCCCCCACCACGAACGACATCCCGCCGATACGACCACCTGCCACAAGAGCAGCGTCAGCCGCGGCGGTCGGGGACGCGCCTTCGACGTCGTCGGGCGACCGGTTGGACGACCTCCCGCGAGGTGGCCCGGAGCCGGCCAACGGCCTGGGCAGCCGGCGGGCGTTGTTGCGCCAGTTGTTCGCGATGCCGGCGCTGGCGTACCCGCTCTTCGACGTCGACCTCGGCCAGCATCCGCTGCACGCTGGACAGCAACACCCCGTGCTGCTCCCAGGCGGCGTCATCGGAGCGGTCGACGAGGAGCAGCTCGGTCAGCCGGACCCGGGCCTCGCGGACCGCCTCCAGCGCCGCGGCTAGACGCCGGTCCTGCTCGGCGACGACGCCTTCCGCCTCCCCGCGCACCAGCGCGCCGAACGCCTCCACCGCCGCCGCGAGGTCGCCAAGCAAGACGGCGAGGACCTCGCGTACGTCCGGCGGATAGCCGTCGTTCCCCGCTGGCACGTCGCCCGCTGTCTCCAGGACCGCCCGGCACAGACTGCGCAGCGCGACCGCGCTGTGTTCGAGCGCGTCGAGGCCACTGCGCAACAGCGGTGCTGGGTCGACCGTTCCCAGGGCCCGCACGTTGAGCCGTCGGCTCTGCTCGGCGTGGACCAGCGACAGATCCACCCGGCTCACCCGACGACTCAGGTCTCGGGCCTCGTCCAGCCAGCCCTGCGCCCGATCCGTCGTGACGCCGTCACCCAGCTCGCCCGCCATGCGGCGCAGCAGCCGAGCCATCCGAGCGGCGAACTCCTCGATGTTCTGACCGGCCGTCCTGGACTGCACCGGACCCGGGAGCGCGAAGGTGTAGAGGATGCCCACGGCGGCGCCGATGAGCGTCTCGACGATCCGCGCCTCCGCCTTCGGCTCGGTGCCTCCGACGGCCAGCACCAGCATCGCGCTGATCGGCACCTCGAGTAGGTGCTCACGCAGCCGAAGCAGCTGACCGACGATGATGGCTGCCGAGATGACGACCGCGAGGCTCCACCACGACAGCGCTACCCAGTCCGAGAACAGCACCGCGACGACAACCCCGGCAACCACGGCGCCGATGCGTTGGAGCCCGGCGGTGAGCGTGCTGAACAGTGTGACCTGGACGACCAGCAACGCGGTGAGCGGAGCCACCACGGATCGGCCTCCGGGGAAGAACCCCTCCGCGACGACGTACGCCGCTACCGCCGCGCCGGTGAGGCGCAAGGCTCGGTTGAGCGCTGTCCCGCCTCGTTCGCGGACGCGTCCGGCGGCGCGAGCCGCTGCTCGTTTAACCGCACCCGGCTGCTGAGTTGTCACCCCACCACGATGCCCCAAGGCCGTGACTGCAGCCAAAGGGCTACTCAGCCGCTGAGCCGGCTCCCCAGCAGCTGCTTGCCCTGCTCGGCACCCTTGCGGCTCTCGGCCTGCGCGCGGCGGAAGAAGTCGGCCAGCTCGTTGTCGCCCGCCCGCTCGGCGTCTTGGACGTAGACCTCGAGCCGCAGCGCGTTGCTCAGGCAGGCCTCGACGAACCAGATGATGTTGTAGTCCTTGTCCTTGGTCCCGGTGACGTCGCCGGTCTCGGTGTCCCTGAGCATGCCGCCCCTCCTCTGGTCGCCGCCGTTGCGGCGTCTTCACCCCATACCCGCCAGCGGTCGATTCACGCCTGCCCAGAATCCACCTGCCGGCCGCGGCTCCCAATCTGTCCTGGCGGGCGCTCGAGCCTCAGCTCCGGCACGCCTGGGGGTGTGAAGCCCAGCACCTGGCCGTAGAACGACAGCTCGGCCTCTAGAGCCCGCACCCTCGACTCCGCCCGGCGAAAGCCGTGGGCCTCCCCCTCGAAGGCAAGGTACGCGTACGGCAGGCCCTTGCGCCGCAGCGCCGCCACGAACGCCTCCGCCTGAGCCGGCAGCACGATCGGGTCGTCGAGCCCCTGCAAGAGCAGGACCGGGCACGACAGCTCGTCGACGTGGCTCAGCGGTGAACGCTCGTCGTACGCCCGCTCAGACTGCGGCAGCGGCCCGATCAGCGAGTCGAGGTAGCGCGACTCGAAGTCGTGGGTCTGTTCGGCCAGCGCCTTGGCGTCGGCCACCCCGTAGTACGAAGCGCCGGCGGAGAACACGTCGGTGCGGGTCAGGCAGCACAGCGTCGTCCAGCCGCCGGCGCTGCCCCCGCGGATGGCGAGCCGTTGCGGGTCGGCGCGACCCCGGTCGGCGAGCGCCGTCGCCGCCGCGGCGCAGTCCGCCACGTCGACAACCCCCCACTGGCCACGCAACAGCTCGCGGTACGCCCGCCCGTAGCCGGTCGACCCACCGTAGTCGACGTCGACCACGCCGATTCCGCGGCTGGTGAAGAAGGCCCGCTGCCCGGCCAGCGCGACCTGGGCTGTCGACGACCCGGTCGGCCCGCCGTGGACGAAGAGGAGGTACGGCGGGAGCGTCCCCTCCGGGGCGGAGGCGTGCGGGTTGGTCGGCGGATGGACATGCGCGTGGACGACCCGACCGCTCTGCGACGGCAGCTCGACGTGCTCCGGCCGCGGCAGGAAGCGCTCGTCCACCTCCAGGGGCGGCACCGTGCGTACGACTTCTCGCTGCGGCCCGGCGGGGTCGCCGTCGGCAGGCTGCCGCACCATGGCCAGCTCCTGGCCGACGACCGGGGAGGCGCCGACGAGCACGAACCGGTCGCCGCGACCGTCGAGGTAGGGCGTCATGGCGGTGTAGGGCAACTCGAGGTCGGTCAGTCCGCCGGTACGCAGGTCGAGCAGCGAGTGCCGCCACTCGTCGGTGCCGTGGTGGAGCAGCGCCCGTTCCCCGTCGAGCAACAGGTACGTGGCCAGACCGAACTGCCACAACGGCGCGCCACACTCCTGCTCGACGTCGCACACCAGCTCCATCCGGTCGCCGGAGCCGACACGGTGCAGGTTCCACCAGCCGGTGCGGTCGGTGACCACGTAGAGCGTGCCGTCGGGTGCCCACCGCGGCTGTTGCAGCGCCTCACGGCGCTCGATTCCGGCGACGACCCGCTCGTCGGTGAGCCCGGCGCCGGCGAAGGCGGCGACGTGCAAGCGGGTGGAGTCCCAGGGCATGTCCGGGTGCTCCCAGGAGATCCAGGCCAGCCGGGAGCCGTCCTGCGACAGCGCCGGGGAGGAGACGAAGTGGGCGCCGTCCCAGAGCGTGCGCGGCTCACCACCGTCGACCGACACGTGCACCAGCTCGTGCCGAACCCGTCCCGCTTCCAGCCGCTCACGGACGCCGATCAACCCGGCGTGGTCGCTGGTCGGCCTCAGGTCGGCATACCGCCGCGCCCGAGGCTCGGGCGGCTCGGGCGTGACCGGGGAAGGCTGGCTCCCGACGCCCTCGACGAGGTGGAGCCGCTGGTCCGCGAAGTTGGCGAAGACCAGGCTGCCGTCGGCCAGCACCTGCCAGGCTTGTCCACCGTACTCATGGGCCCGGCTGCGCACGTTGAAACCGGGCGGGACGACATCGCGGACCGTCCCATCGGGCGTCCGCTGGCAGACCACGCCGCGACCCCCCTCCGCTGGCCGGTCCTCCTGCCACCACACCGTGTCGCCGGTGAGCCGGACGTACGACAGTGCGACCCCACCCTCGGCGACGGCTGCGGCGCTGATGGGCGAGTGCCATTCGCCGTACGGCGTGACCTGGGATTGGCTCACCAACGACCTCCAGCGACGACGAAGACCCGGCGCTTGTGCTGGCTCGGTGGAGCTGGCGGGAATCGAACCCGCGTCCTCCGACGTCGACTCAGGTCTTCTCCGGGTGCAGTCCGCGATGGCGTCTTCTCAGCCCCGGCACTCGCGCAGACACGTCGCCGACGGGCTCAGCCGCTGCAAGTGTCCCGATCGGATCCCGCGGCCGGATCCGTTCGGCAAGCCTCCTAGCTGAGGCCAGTTACTGGGACGGAGGCGCTCCCAGGCTGACCCTTCGCGTTACTCGCCTCAGGCGGCGAGGGCGAAGTCAGTGCGCTTTGCGTTGGCACTTTTTGGTTCCAAGGAACGTTAACGAGATGACCCTGGCTTCTCGACCCGCTTCACCTGAACCGCACGACCGAAGTCGAAACCGTTCAGCCCCTTGTTCAGTTGTATGCGCCGACGCGGCTCGCGCCGGCCCGTCCAGCGTACTCGGTGGCACCGCCACCGCCCCCTGAGGCCGTCCCGACCCGGTGCGGCAACGGCTAGCCGTACCCCTTGGCGCGCCGGCCGAGCGCCCGCTGCGCCTCCCGCTTCGCCTCCTTCTCGGCCAGCGCCTGACGCTTGTCGTACGTCCGCTTCCCCCGGGCCAGCCCGATCTCCACCTTGGCGCGGCCGTCCCTGAAATACAGCGACAACGGCACGATCGTCAGCCCCCGCTCGGCGACCCGGGAAGCCAGCCGGTCGATCTCGCCCCGGTGCAGCAGCAGCTTGCGACGTCGCCGCGGCTCGTGGTTGGTCCACGTCCCCTGTGTGTACTCCGGGATGTGCACCCCCTGCAGCCACAGCTCCCCAGCGTCGACCTCGGCGAAGCCGTCGACCAGCGAGGCTCGGCCGGCGCGCAGCGACTTCACCTCGGTGCCGGTCAAGACCAGGCCGGCCTCGTAGGTGTCCTCGACGTGGTAGTCGTGCCGGGCCCGGCGGTTCTGCGCCACCACCTGGCGTCCCTGCTCGCGTGCCATGCGGCATTGTCGCCTACGGCGCTACAGCCACGTGACCGGATTCACGGTCGCGCCGTTGACGTAGACCATGAAGTGCAGGTGACAACCGGTGGAGTACCCCGTGGTCCCCGAGTACGCGATCAACTGTCCACGCTTGACCTGCGCCCCGGCCGGGACCACGAAGCGCGACAGGTGGTTGTACGACGTCGCCAGGCTGACCCCGTTGACCTTCCCGTGGTTGATCAGCACGCGCTTGCCGTAGCCGACGTTGTAGTACTCCGAGACGACGGTCCCTGCTGCCGCGGCGTAGACCGGCGTTCCGCAAGCCGCGGCTAAGTCGGTGCCGTCGTGCAGCTCCCAGATCTTCAGGATCGGGTGCAGGCGCATGCCGTACGGCGAGGTGATGTGGGTGTTGGTCACCGGCATGCTCAAGAAGCCGCCGGTGTTCGGCACGTGCAGGTTGCGGCCCTGCTGGCGCTGTGCGAGCCGGGTCAGCATCGTCGAGATGCGCACTCGCTCCCGATGGAGCGTTCTGATCTGCCTCAGGTCGCGCTGCTTGGCGCGCTCGGCTCGGACCTCGGCGGCGCGACGGTCGTCCACCAGTGACCGGACGGCTCGCGCCTGCTGTTGGGCTGCTGTCTCGAGCCGCTGCTTGAGCTGCAGGTTCTGCGCTGCGGCGGCTCGCCGGGTGGCGACCTCGTCGCGGACGTCGGCGACCTGCTGGGCCCGGATGGTGAGCAGGGTCTTCGCGGCGTTCAGCTGGTCGACGTTGGCCGACTGGGCACCGGCCACCGAGTCCAGCATGCTCATCCGCTCGCTGAGGTCGCTCGAGGACCCGCCGTCGAGCAGCGCGCTCAGGCTGGTGAGGGTCGGGCTCCCGTACTGGTAGGAGTTCACCACGAACGCCGCCAGCCGGTCCTCCGCCTGCTTGACCCGGCGGCGGCCCTCCGCAAGTGCTGCCTCTGCGGCGTTCAGCCGCCCCTCCGCCTCGGTGAGTGCGGCCTGCATCTGCCGGTCCCGTTCGACCGCGGCTGCAAGCTGGCCCCTGGTGGCGGCCAGCTTCGACCGGGCGGTGTCGAGCCGGCCCTGGGCTCGCTGCAACGCCTTGGTCGCGAAGACGAGCGCGGCGCTCGACTCGTCGAGGTTGTGGTTGGCCGACCTCAGGTGGGTGTTGACGTGGTGGCGCCGGTTCTTCAGGTGGTCGTGTCCGGCGAAGCTCGGGGCGAGCGACGACGCGGTGAGGGCGACCATCAGCGCGACGACGAGCGTGAGCAACATGCCGAGCCGGCCGGCGGCACGGCCGCGATCACTCACGGGGTCTGCCCGTCGACCACTGGGAACGACCGCGGGGGAAGTGTCGGGCCACAGTGAAACCTTCGCTCGTTGCTGGTGGATATCCTTCGCTCTCGTCGCGCCCGCACGTTTAGCTGAGCGCGGCTGCTGCCTCGACCGTAACCCACATCACTTAGACATCGAGGTATTTGCGGGTCATCACGAGCGTCGGCACGAGTGCCAGCACGGTGCCCAGGGCCAGCGTCACACCGCCGGCGATGAACGCCTCCCGCCACCCGACCCAGTCGGTGATCGCAGCCAGACTGCCCGAGCCGAGCACTCCGTCGAAGATCGCGAACCGCATGAAGGCAGCGAGCGCGGCACACGCCAGCGCGCCGGCGACCAGCGCGGCCAGCAGCGACTCGAGGACGAACGGCAGCTGGATGTGCCAGCTCGACGCGCCGACCAGACGCATGATTCCGATCTCCCGGCGTCGGGCGTACGCCGCCAGGCGGATCGTGTTCGACACCTGCATGATGGCCGCCACGATCAGCAAGCCGGCGATCAGCAGCGAGGCGTTCCGCAGCAGCGTCAGCGTCAGGTAGAGCGGTCGCAGCTGGTCGGTGAGGCTAAGCACGGCGTCGACCCCCGGTGTGCCGACCAGCTGGCTGGTGACGCCCGCGGTGTTGTTGGGGTCCCGCAAGGTGACGAAGAACGCCGCGGCGTAGTCCTTGGGCTTGGTGATCTCGAAGTAGCGCCGCGTCGTCGGGCTCTGGGAGAGCAGCTGCTTGGCCTTGTCGTACGACTCCTGCGCGCTCTGGTAGCGCACCGCCTTCACGTCCGGGTTCTGCTGGAGGGTCTGCTGGATCGCAGTGGTCTGCGCGGGGGTGACCACACCGTCGAGGCAGGTGCCGGCGATCGAGGAGTCCGAGCACAGCGTGACCTGCAGCTGCAGCCGGTCGCCGAAGAACTGTTCGGTCTTGTTGGTCTGCATGATCACGAGCAGACCGAACCCCACCAGCGTCAGCGACACGAACGTGGTGACGATCAGCGAGACCGTCATCGACACGTTGCGCCGCAGGCCGGTGCCGAGCTCGGAGACGATCGACGAGATCTGGATGGTCCTTCGCTGTCGGGGGCCGGGAGGCCCGGCGGGTCAGTTCTGGTAGCCGTACACGCCCCGGGACTGGTCCCTGACCACCAAGCCGTCGTCCAGCTCGATGACTCGCTTGCGCATCTGGTCGACGACGCCGGAGTCGTGCGTGGCCATGATCACCGTGGTCCCGGTGCGGTTGATGCGGTCCAGCAGCTTCATGATGCCCACAGACGTGCCCGGGTCGAGGTTGCCGGTGGGCTCGTCGGCGATCAAGATCATCGGCCGGTTGACGAACGCGCGGGCGATCGCCACGCGCTGCTGCTCCCCGCCGGACAGCTCGTCGGGCATCCGGCGGCCCTTGCCGCCCAGCCCGACCAGGTCGAGCGTCTCCGGAACGACGCGGTTGATCACTGCCTTCGACTTGCCGATGACCTGGAGCGCGAACGCGACGTTCTCGCTGACGTTCTTGTTGGGCAGCAGGCGGAAGTCCTGGAACACGGTCCCGATCTGACGGCGCAGTCCCGGCACCTTCCACCCGGCAAGGCGGTTGACCTCCTTGCCGGCCACGTACACCCGGCCGGTCGTCGGCCGGGTCTCGCGCAGCACCAGGCGCAAGAAGGTGGACTTGCCAGACCCGGACGCACCGACGAGGAACACGAACTCGCCCTTCGCCACCTCGACGTCGACGGTGTCGAGTGCCGGGCGGTGCTGGCCCGGATAGGTCTTGGTGACGTCGTCGAAGCGGATCACGGGTTCCAAGGCCGGGTTTGGGAGCAGGAGAGCCGCATCCGGGCGGCAGCCGACCGGTGGTCGAGTTTACGTCGGCTTCCTGGCGCCCCTTTGCAGGCTCGCGCTGGGCAGGTCAGCCGGTTCGCTCGAACGAAGCGATCTCAAGCAGCACAGGACGCGGTGATGCCCACGGGGTCGAACACCCTCGCGCGCATCCGGCTGCACCGCGCCCATCAGTGGGTCGCCCCGATGCCCAATGGGGTTGTCTCTCATTTGCTGTCCTCTCGATCGAAGGGTTGACCCAGCACGGTCGAGACGGCGCAGCGCAGCGCGACCCATCAGCGACGTGTTCACCGGGTCTAGCGTGGCGAGCACTGGTAGGACCATGCCCGCAAGGACAGCCGAGGAGGAACAGTGAGACCAGGCCAGCCAGGGGCGGGCCGCGAGGGCACGGACCCCGAGGTCCGCGTCCGCCCGGCAGCGTTCAGCGACGTCGACAGCAGCGCCGGGGCCACAGAGATGGTCGAGATGATGGACCGCATCGGCGCCAACCCGGCGGTGCGGCGCCTGCGAGCGGCCGGCTTCGAGATGCTCGAGCCGGAACCGGGTCAGACGATCGTCGACGTCGGCTGCGGGCCGGGTGACGAGGTGCGGCTACTGGCGCCCTTCGTCGGACCCGACGGGGTCGTCATCGGAATCGACCCCAGTGAGACCATGTTGGCCGCGGCGCGGCGGCGCACCGAAGGCATGCCGGTGCGAGCGGAGTTCCGCCACGGGGACGTCATGGACCTCCCGTTGGACGACGCCAGCGTGGACGGCTGCCGGTGCGAGCGGGTCCTGCAACACCTGAGACACCCTGAGCGGGCCGTCGCAGAGATGGCCCGCGTCACCCGGCCCGGCCCGGCGGCCGCATAGTGCTCATAGACACCGACTGGAGCACCCAGACGATGCACGGTGCGGACCAGCGGATGACCGACATCGTTCAGCGCTGCTTCCTGGACGGCGCGGTCAACGGCCGGGCCGGCTCGAGCCTGGCGGCGCTGCTAGCCATGTCCGGCCTCCGTGACGTCATGATTCGCGCCGAGACCATGGTCACCAACCAGGCCAGCTGGGCCGAGAGCCCGCTGTTGGCGAGCTCCGCGGCAGATGCGGAGGAGCGAGGGGAGATCTCAGCCGCGCAACGCGCCGACTGGTTGGCACAGTTGCGGGAGTCGGCTCGCCGGGGGAGTTCTTCCTCGCGGTAACGATGTTCGCCGTCGGAGCGTGCCGTCCCGGTTCCTGACCCGTACGCGATCTCGGTGGGCCACCCTCGGAGGACCACCAAATGCCGTTGTTGCCGTTGCGGTTGACCCGGGAGTTGCTCCACTCCGCGGTGACCAGAGGCAAGCGTCACGTCCGGAAAATCGGCACCCGGGCCGCGCTCGAGGGCGCGGTCGACCGACCGATTGCCGCGGGCCGACGGGCTGCGGGCGGCGCGCGGCTAGGACCGGTCGGCGCCCCGCCGCCAGCGGATGCCTGCCTCGATGAGCTCGTCGATCCCGCCGTCGAACACCGCCGAGGTGCTGCCGGTCTCGTAGCCGGTGCGCAGGTCCTTGACCATCTGGTAAGGGTGCAGGACGTACGAGCGCATCTGGTCACCCCAGGACGCGGCGCCGTCGCCGCGAAGCTCGTCGAGCGTGGCCCGCTCCTCGGCGCGCTTGGCAGCAAGCAGCTTGGCCTTGAGGATCACCGTCGCGGCGACCTTGTTCTGCAGCTGACTTTTCTCGTTCTGACAACTGACGACGATCCCGGTGGGCAGGTGGGTGAGCCGGACCGCGGAGTCGGTGGTGTTGACCGACTGACCGCCGGGGCCCGAGGACCGGTAGACGTCGACGCGCACGTCGTCCTCGGGGAGGTCGATCTCGTCGGTCCGCTCGAGCAGCGGCACCACCTCGACCGCCGCGAAGGAGGTCTGTCGCCGGCCCTGGTTGTCGAAGGGGGAAATCCGAACCAACCGGTGGGTCCCCGACTCGACCGACAGTGTCCCATAGGCGTACGGCGCCAAGACCCCGAACGTCGCGGACTTCACGCCGGCCTCCTCGGCGTAGGAGGTGTCGTACACGTCGACGGGATAGCCGTGCCGCTCGGCCCACCGCAGGTACATCCGCATCAGCATCTCGGCGAAGTCCGCCGCGTCGACACCACCCGCGCCGGAGCGCACCGAGACCAGCGCGTCCCGGGCGTCGTACTCCCCCGACAGCAGGGTCCGGACCTCGAGCGCCTCGACGGCCTTGGCGATGCGGGCGATCTCCACCTCCGCGTCGGCCGCGGTGGGCGCGTCCGACTCCTCCGCGGCCAGCTGTGCCATCACCGCCACGTCGTCGAGCCGTTGCCGCAAGCCGGTGACCCGCTCCAGCTCCGAGCCCAGCACCGACAGCCGGCCGGTGACCCGCTGGGCGTTGGCCTGGTCGTCCCACAGGTCCGGCGCTGAAACCTGCTGGCTGAGCTCGGCGATCTCCGCCCGCATCCGGGGCAGGTCGAGCACCCGCTCGATCGTCGTCAGCGTCGCGTCGAGCGTCTTGAGCTGGGCGTCGAAGTCGGGTCCCGCCACAAGCGTCAAGCCTACGCCGGGCAGCCGCTGGCGCCTCAGCCGTCCGGCCGCTCAGTCCTCGAGCTCGCCACGAGCACGCTGCTCGACCGAACGCCGCTCCGTCGCCCTGCGGACAGAGTTCACCGCCCCCATGAGCGAGAACCCGCGGACCCGGATGACCGGTGCGGCCGAGGGCGGAGGCGGCGCCTTGTCCACCGAGTCGAATCCCCCCATGATCCCCCAACCGTTGGCCTCCAGCGCGCAGTCTGGCGGCACCGCGACGTCGACACCGCCCATGACAGCGAACGCCCAGATCGTCACCTCGCCCGCCTCCAGCTCCGCCTGCTGCAGGTCGAGCTCGACTCCGCCCATGATTGACACCGCGACGTGCTGGCTGCCCACCACCCACCGACCGCTCTGCTTGGAGCCGCTCATCACCGCGAGCGACCACCCCCGGCCCTTGCGTCTGGTGACTCGGGCCGGGAGCGGCGCGCTCGAGAAGCCGGTGGCGGGCAGGTCCCGGGTGAGCGCTGCGAGCTCGGCGTACGTCCGGGCGGCGAAGCCCGCGTCGAGGCGCTGGTCCAGCTCGCCCAGGGTCAGCCGCCCGTCGCCGGCGGCCTGCCGCAACTGCTCGGCCACGCGTTCGCGGTCGGCGTCGCCGACGCGTCGCTGCTCAGCGGGCAGGGGCTCGGACACGTGCCGAGACTAGTGGCGGGCGACCGGTCACCGCACCGGGACCAGCACGGACGCCTCGCCGGTGACGCTGGTGACGGCGTCCCACCCCGGCGGCGTGATCGGCAGACGCAGCGGGGCGTCGACGTGGACCGTCAGCCCGTCGCCGGCGGCCCGGACGCTCCAGGTCAGCCCGGGGTAGTGCGCCAACGCCCCGGTCGAGACCAGGTAGTCCGCGACATAGCCGGCCGCGGCCTGCGGATCCACCTTGGCCACGTCGCCGAGCCCCTCGGTGTAGACCTGTTCGGCCTGGACCCCGTCGGCGGCGGCGAGCGCGGCCCCGTCGGCCAGCGAGTTCAGCGACTCCCGCCGCAGATAGGCCGCCGACGCGTCCACCACCGCGGCCGCCAAGAACGCCAGCACGAGGAAGAAGCCGACTAGCATCAACGTCACCTGCCCGGGCTCGTCGCGGCCTCGGCTCACGACCGGTCCTCCCGGAACGTGCCGTACGGCTCGACGTGGGTGCTCGCGACCCGGACCGACGGGGCTCCGCCACCGAAGACCGCCGGCGCGATGGGCAACGGCTGCTGCACGGTCACCGACACGCTCACCTCCGACCCCGGTCGCAGGCAGCCCACCGGGTCGGGAGCACAGCGGACGACCAGCGTGTACGCGGCCGCGTCGATCCCCTGGTCCCCCAACGCCACCCGAGCTGCCTGGTCGGCCCGTGCATAGGCGACCGACTGGTTCGGCGCGAGGACGAAGGCGCGACCGGCGGCACGGCTGGCGGCACTGGCAGCGTACGAGGCGCGCTGGACGTCGAATCCGGCGAGCAGCAGGTAGACCAACGGCACCAGCAGCAGCAGGCCGAGCCAGATGAACTCCACCAGCGCCGTCCCGGACTCGCGTCGCCGCCTGGCGCTCACCGTGGCACCGTCTCCTCGACTGCATGACCGGCCACCTCGATGGCCACCGCAGGGCCGAACAGGCCGAGCGCGGGCACCTCGGCGCGGACCCGTACGACCACTCCCGGGTACCCGTCGACGCTCGAGGCGCCGGCGCTCACCTTGGACGCGTACCGGGCGGCCAGTGCGCCGTCGATCAGCTGGCGAGTCCGCGCCGCGCCGTCGGCCGGACCCCGGTCCACGGTGGCCGCGTAGCGAGCCCCTTGCGAGGCGGCAGCGGCGAGCGTGTTTCGGACATGCAGCACCAGCCCGAGCTGGACGATGCCCAGCACCAGCGGAACCGCGATCACCATCACCAGCACGAAGTCGACGACGGCGGCGCCCGGCTCGCGGGCGTTCCGCCCGCGTGCTGCGACCAACGCTCAGCCGCCCACCGAGGAGAGCGCGTCTTGCAGCATGCTCTTCAGCTGCGGTCCCGCGATCGCGGTCAGCAGCGCGACCAGCCCGGCCGTCATCACCGTGATCATCACCCAGCCGGGTACGTCTCCACGCTCCTCCCGGGGGCGCTGCGCCAGCCCCCAGCCCACCGCGGTCAGCACGGTCCACCAGGCCATACTCGTTCGTCTGGTCATCGACATCACTCGCTTCCTCCGTACGGCTTGTTATGGGGTGGTGAGCTGCAGGCCGATGACCCCGGGATAGAACGCGAACACGACGGTCACCGGCAGGATGAGGAAGACGACCGGGACCATCATCGACACCTCTTTGCGAGCGCCGGCCTCGATCAACGCCCGCCGACCCGCCTCACGCACGTCGGCCGCCTGCGCGTGGAGCACGTCGACGAGCGGGGTGCCGCGCTCGATGGCCACGGCCAGTCCCTCGGCGAAGCGGGCGATCACCGGCACCCCGGTACGGGCGGCGAAACCCTCCAGAGCCCGGTGCACCGGCGTACCGGTCCGGACGTGTCCGAGCACCTGCTCGATGTCGCGCGCCAGCTCACCGTGGCTGACCCGTGACACCCGCTCCAGTGCGGAGACAGCGCCCTCTCCGGCGGCGACGGACAACGCGAGCAGGTCGGCAATCGTGGGAAACTCCGCGAGCATCCGCTCCTCGCGGTGCTGCACGGCGGTCGTCAGCGCCTGGTCGCGGGCCAGGACGCCCACGGCGAACGCGACGACGCAGGCGACCAGCAGCGGCAAGGGCGCGATCGCACCGCGCAGCGCCAGCAGGATTCCCAGGACCGCCGTCGCCGCGAACGCGAGCAGTCCCCACTGCACCTGGGACACCCGGAACTGCTCGACGCTCGATGCGGAGGCCAGCCGGGTCAGCCTTCGGCGCACCGAGGCCGCCCCGCCGAGCACTCGCTCCAGGGTCGCGGCGAGCCGGCGCACCGAGGGGCCGAAGACGGCCCAGCCCACCGCGGCCGGACCCACCCCTCTGGGGGCGGTGCGCGAGGCTTGCGGCAGGTCCCGCAGATAGGGAACCACCCGGTCCGCCAGTGCCGGACGGCGGGATCCAAGTGCGCTGGTGACCACAAGCCACAGGCCGACGCCGGCACCCACGCCGAGCAGCGCACCCAGCGCCGCGGAGCTCACGACAGCACCCGCTTCTCGATCGGTAGCCTGCCCAGCCAGGTCATGAGCCGGTACGCCGCCATGCACACCGCGGCACCTACCGCCAGCACGAGCGCACCCCCAGCCGAGGCGTACCGGCTGATGACGTCGGGTTGGAAGGACAGCATCGCCAGCACGAGCCACGGGCCAGCCACCGCGAGCCGGGCCCCGTTAACGGTCCAGGACTGCCGGGCCTCGAGCTCAGCCCGAGTGCGCGCGTCGTCGCGCAGGAACCCCGACAGCGCCCGCAGCATCCGTCCCAGGTCCCCGCCCCCCACGTCGCGCGCGATCCGCAGGCCTTCGACGACTCGGTCCCCCACCGGGTCGCCGAGCCGTGCCTTGAGCAGGTCGAGGCAGTCGCTGAAGCGTCCCGACAGCTGGTAGTCGCGTGCGAACGCGACGAACGGCTCGCGCAGCGGCTCAGGCCCCCGCTCTCCCAGTTGGATCAGCGCCTCGGGCAGTGACAGACCAGCGCGCACGGCGGAGGCGAGGTTGTCGACCGCCTCCGGCCACAGCTCGGCGAACTCGCGTTGCCGCCGCAGCGCGCGGCCTCGTAGCGCCGCGATCGGCAGGTAGCCGGCCAGCAGGGTGAACGCCGCGGCCACGGGTACGGTCCTCGACACCGCCAGCATCGCGGCGCCGCTGACCACCGCGCTGCCAGCGCACAGCAGCCAGACGCTCGTGGCCGTCACGCCGTCGACACCGGCCCGGCGGAGCAGGCTGGAGACGCTGGAAACCCTCCGGCCGCCGCAAGGAGCCGGGGGGTCGGACGACAACGCCGACCAGGCCAGCAATAGGCCGGTCCCGAGCAGCAGCCCCAACACGGCGCCCACGTCAGCTCGTGCCGCTGGACACGCGGTCGGCGTCGCGGTGCAGCAGGCGCTCGACGTCGACCCCGACCCGCTCGTACCTGTCCACCCGCGGTGGCAGGCCGGCGAGCCGGCGTAACCGGCCGTCCCGGAGGCCGAAGAGCTGCTCGGCCTCGATCACGTCGTTCTCGACCCTGCCTGGCACCGCCACGATCTCCTCGACCCGGCGGGTTCCGTCAGGCTCGATGCCGATGTGCACGACGAGGTCGACCGAAGCCGCGACCGTCGGCACGACGAAATGCGACCCGATGTTCTCCCCAGCGAGCAGCGGCAGCGTGCACATCTTGACCAGGGCTTCGCGTGCGGAGTTGGCGTGCAGGCTGGCCATGCCCGGCAGGCCGGCGTTGAGGGCGAGGAGCAGGTCGAGGCACTCCTCCGCCCGGACCTCCCCGACGATCATGCGGGACGGGCGCATCCGCAGCGACTGCTTCACCAGCTCGCGCAGCCGAATCTCTCCGGTCCCCTCCAGCCCGGCCTGGCGGGTCTGCATCGCCACCCAGTCCGGATGACCGAAGCGCAGCTCGAAGACCTCTTCGCATGAGATCACGCGGTCACCGCTGGGGATCGCCGCCGCGAGGCAGTTGAGCAGCGTGGTCTTGCCTGCCTGGGTGCCTCCGCACACGATGACGTTGAGGCCGGCCACAACCGAGGCCCGCAAAAAGGCTGCGGCCTGCGCCGACAGCGTACGCAGGGTGACGAGATCGTCCAACGTGTGCGCGCGAGCCACGAACTTGCGGATGTTGACCGCGGCGAAGCCTCGGGAGACACCCTCCAGGACGACGTGGAGGCGGTGCCCACCAGGAAGCAGGGCATCTACGAAGGGCTGGCTCAGGTCCAGCCGGCGACCGCTGGTCTTGAGCATCCGCTCGACGAGCTCCCGAACCTCCTCAACGCTCAAGACCGTGGTGGTCAGCTCGTGTCGCCCTTGCCTCGCCACGAAGACCCGGGCGGGGTCGTTGACCCAGACCTCCTCGACCGTCGGGTCGTCGAGGTAGGCTTGGAGAGGTCCGTACCCGCAGATCAGCGCGACGAGGGCGTCCACCAGCGCCGAGGTGTCCTCCAACGCCGCGACCGCGCCGGTCAGGCTCCGCTGGTCGTGCGCCGAGACGACACGATCGGCGATCCCGCGAACCGCGACCGGGTCGGCCTGCGGGTCGACCCCGCCGTCACGGACCCGCTCACGCACCTGCTCAGCCAGCGCCACCGCGAGCGGGGTGCCTGCAGGTGTCGCGTCCGGCCGGGAGTCGATCCGAGTCGACTGGCGCCCGTTGAGCCGCGTGGTCGCCATGCTGTCCCCACTTCGCCGGCCCAGGCTGGTCTGCACCTGCCGGCGATCCTGGCATGCGGGCAACTGGTTACGGAAGGGGTCGATTTGTCCTGTGGACAGCCGGCGCGGACCCGTCGCCCGGAACGGCTGGAAAGCAGCCGGCGGACTTGCCGACCTTGCGCAGGCCGTGCCGGTCGCCCGCTCCCCAGGTGGCACGCTTGCGGGTCAGCGTCGGGTACATGATCTGCGCGTCGTCCTTGACGTGCTGCAGCCCTACCGCGTGGCCGAGCTCGTGCATCATCAGCTGGCCTTCAGTTCCCTGCGTGCCGTACCTCGGGCCGCGCCCGAAGCCGGGATGGAGGCTCACCTTGAAGTTGAGCAGCACGTAGCCGGTGATGATCTGACCGGTGGACAGCCACTGCGGACCGCCGAGGCCGGCGGCACCGCCGGTTGCCTTCGGCCGGCCCCAACCCAGGACCAGGTCGGTGCCCCTGGGGTACTTCGCAAGCTGCTTCGGTGAGACGTGGGTCCTGCCCCGGAACCGGAAACGCAGCCCGGTCGCTCGCTTGATGCGCGCCACCGCCTCCTTGGCCTGCGCGACCGCCCGCTTAGGCGACCGGTGGACGTTGATGCGCCAGCCCTGCCTCTCGCACGGGTTCCAGTGCACCGGCTCGCCGGCGATCTTGGCGATGAAGTTGTACGCCTTGGGGTTGCCGCGGGGCCGCTCGAGGTGCGCCGAGGCGCGAGTGGGGGTGGGCGCCGCGATCCCCGGCGTACCGGCCATCAGCAGGCCCAGGGCCACCCCGGCGGCCAGGGCAAGCTGGCTGGCCCGGTGGCGCGGGCGGCGACTCCGGCGGAAAGTGACTGTCATCGTCGTCCTCCCGGACCCGAGGGGGAACACGGAATGTGACTGCTGAGCGAGCAGGGTTGACCCCTTGACCAACCCCATCTCGGATCCAGCCTAGGGGTGGTCGGTTTGGCGCACCCCCCCGGTCGTGGCCTTGACCGCCTTCGAACCGCACAGGTGCGCCTCAACGGGCCAGCCGAGCCGACTCGTCACCGACCCACAGGTCCACCAGCCCGGTGAAGTGCGCCAGGAACCGCTCCCGCTCGGGGACCGGGTAGGTCGCCTCGACGGTCTCGCGCAACAACGCGGCGAAGTGCCTGCCCGACACCCACTCGAGCACCTGCTCGTCGAAGTGCGGCAGGTGCTCGGCGCACCACGACCAGTACCGCTCGGTGTCGAGGTGCTCGTCGGCCAGAGCGAGGTACGCGGCCATCTTGGCGCCGTAGTCGAGCGAGTCGTCGTCCGCGACCGCGAAGTAGCGCCGGGTGCGCAGATCCGTCGTCGCGGCTCGCCCGGTCACCAGGCAGAACGCCGACCAGCGCACCAACGCCCGGATCGCCCACGGGAAGTAGTAGTGCAGGGACGTCAACGCCACGTCGGGACAGGCGTTGGCGTAGTCGATCGGATGGACCTCGTCGCCGTTGACCAACATCTCCGCGGAGTTGAACTCCCAACCGAAGAAGGCGTTCACGATCCGGCTCACCGCGACGCACTCCGCTCCCGCGGCCGGGCTGAGGAACTCGTGCGACACCGCGTACCTGTCGTGCATCGGCTGGTCGGGGCGGAAGTCCATCACCATCGTCTCGGGCCCGATCGAGAGGGCACGCGCGAACTTCTCGTACTCCACGGTGGCCTGCAGGTGCATCAGCATCGCGCCGGAGTCGTCGTACGCTCGGTGCAGGCCGGCCGGGTCCTCGATCCGCGAGACACCGCGCCAGCCGCCACCGTCGAACGGCTTCATGTAGAGCGGGTAGCCGAGCTCGGCGGCGATCGCCTCGAGGTCGAAGGGGCGGTTGTACGCCGCGGCGGTGTAGGCCCAGCGTGAGTTGTCGACCGGGTTCTTGTAGGGCACCAGCACCGTCGGCGGGATCTTCAGCCCGAGGCGCAGCATCGCGCAGTAGGCACTGTGCTTCTCCATCGACTGGAAGGTGAACGGTGAGTTGAGCAGGTAGGTGCCGTTCATCAGGGCGGCCTTCTTGAGCCACTCGCGCGGGTGGTAGTACCAGTGCGCCAGCCGGTCGATGACGAGGTCGGCCCGCACCGGATCGGTGAGTCCGAACGGTTCGATCGCGAGACGCTCGCAGGCCAGCTCGTGCCCGCGGCCGTGCTCATCGGTGATCGGCCCGACGCGGCTCAGCAACGCCTCGAAGGCCCGCGACCAGTCGTTCTCGGTGCCGAGCAGCAAACCGACGAGGTGACGCGCTGGCTCAGCCACATCGTCTCCTCGCGGCCCTGGGTGGCGCCGTTGCGTAGGTCTGCGGCACGGGTCTCACCGTAACGGGACGGTACGGTGGGTGAGCGACGTCGCCACGGGCGAGGGGATCGGACATGGTGTTCCAGCGCTTCGTGCCAGTCGCTATGGCGTTGACGGTCTCGATGGCGTCGGCGTGCAGCGCCAGTCCCACCGACGCCGGCACCCGGTCGTTGCCCGGAGCCGTCGCCAAGCCGTCGTGCGCGCACCGCGCGCTTAGCAAGTTGACCCTGCACGAGCGCGTCGGCCAGCTGTTCGTCTCCGGCGTCGACAGCAGCGCTCCCACCCACGACCAGCTGCGTGCCATCGGGCGCTACCACCTCGGCGGTGTGATCCTGACCGGCCGCAGCAACGCCGGCGTGGACGCCGTTCGGCGGCTCTCGCACCGCCTCCAGCGGCGCTCCAAAGGTCCGGCAAAGCTGTGGATCGCCGCCGACCAGGAGGGCGGATACGTGCAGGCGCTGCGCGGACCCGGCTTCTCCGACATCCCGACCGCGTTGCAGCAGGGCCGTCTCTCTCCGCACCACCTCCGAGCACGCGCGCACAAGTGGGGCTCGCAGCTTCGCCGGGCGGGCGTCAACCTGGATCTCGCCCCTGTCGCCGACACGGTGCCGGCGTCGCTCGGCACCGGTAACCCCCCGATCGGTCGTTACTACCGCGAGTACGCCCACCGGCCGGGTCGTGTCGCCAAGCATGCTCGGGCCGCGTGGCGAGGACTGCGTTCGGCCCACGTCTCCGCAACGGCCAAACACTTCCCGGGGCTCGGCCGGGTCCGGGCCAACACCGACACCACCGCACACGTACGCGACGCTGTCACCACCCGTCACGACCGGTACGTACGCCCGTTCCGGGCGCTGGTCGACGCCGGCATTCCGCTGGTCATGGTCTCCTCGGCCCGCTATACCCGGATCGACCGATCCCACCTCGCCGCCTTCTCACCGACGGTGATGCGCGGCATGCTGCGCTGGGATCTGGATTTCAAGGGGGTGGTGATCTCCGACGACTTCGGCAGCGCGGCCGCGGTCCAAAACCTGCCAGCGGGCAAGCGTGCGGTGCGCTTCCTGCGCGCCGGCGGAACCGTGGTGCTGACCGTGTCGGCTGCCGTGGTCCCCGCGATGGTGCGCGCCGTCTGGCGCCGGGCCAAGAACCACGAGCACTTGCGGTCACTCGTTCGCGCCGACGTGCTGAGGGTGCTGCGGGCCAAGCGCGGCAACGGGCTGGTGTCCTGCCACCACTGAGGCGCGGAATCTCGGCGCCGGAACTCTCGGATGGTCGTGCCGAAACTCACGGATGGTCGCACTGGAACTCACGGATGGTCAGAGGAGGGAGCGGACCAGGCGGAGCGCCACCGACAACCGGGCAAGGTCGGCGTCGTCGTCGGACCAGATCTCCGCGAGCGTATCCAGCGAGCGCTTCAGCGTGGGGCCTTCCGACTCCGCCCACGTCTCCACCCGCTGCTGGGGGTCGCCGTCGGGCGAGGTGTTGGCGAGTACCTTCGCGGTCAGCTGAGCCTGCACCGCGTAGAGGTCGTCGCGCAGCGTCGCGCGGGCCATCGTGCGCCAGCGGTCGTCGCGCGGCAACGCGACGATGCGCTCGACCAGCCGGTCGAGCCCGAGCCGCTCGCTGAGGGCGAAGTGCAGCCGGGCCGCCTCGAGCGGGTCGACCTTCTCCTCCTGCTGCGCCATGTCGACGACGCCGAGTGCGCCGTAGGCGGTCGGAAGCGCCGCGATGTGCTCGGCGAGCTCGGAGGGGGCACCGGCGTTCCGCAACGCGTTGGCGCGGCGCTCCAGCGCCCTGCGCTGACGCCCCACCAGCAGGGCCGGAAGGTGACGGACGACATGCCGGATCACCGGGTCGAAGTGCTCGACCGTCGCGGCGGCGTCGAGATGGCGCCGGTTGGTGAGCAGCCAGCGGGTGACCCGTTCGGACAGCGTCTTGACGCTCAGCCGCATCCGCACCTGGACCTGGGCGTCGATCGTGTTGTCGAGCGCGTCGATGGCCTCGACCATCTCCCGGGCACCGAAGATCTCCTCGGCGACGACGTGGGCCCGCGCCAGCTCTGCCGTCGAGGCCCCCGTCTCTCCCGAGAGCCGGTGGAAGAACGTGATGCCGGCGCCGTTGACGAACTCGTTGACGATCTGGGTGACGACGATCTCGCGGCGCAACGGGTGCTCGTCCATGAGCCGTCGGTAGTCCTGCCGCATCGGCGTCGGGAAGTAGCCGTAGAGGTGGTTGCGCAGGAACGGGTCGTCCGGGACGTCGGAGTCCAGGAGCTCGTCGGCCAGCACGATCTTGGTGTACGCCATCAGCACCGCCAGCTCGGGGACGCACAACCCGCGTCCCTCGGCCCGCAGCGCGGCCAGCTGCTTCTGCGTCGGGAGGTACTCCAGTGCGCGGTCGAGCCGCCCGGCCTTCTCCAGCCGGCGCATCCAGTCGGCGTGGACGTGGACCAGCTCCGGCGCCTGGGCGGCGGCGGAGGCCAAGGCGTTGTTCTGCTCGTAGTTGTCGCGGAGCACCAGCGCCGCGACCTCGCCGGTCATGCTCGCCAGCAGCTCGTTGCGCTGATCCTCGTCCAACCGGCCCTGACCGACCACCCGGTCCAGCAGGATCTTGATGTTGACCTCGTGGTCGGAGGTGTCCACTCCCGCCGAGTTGTCGATGAAGTCGGTGTTCACACGCCCGCCGGAGCGGGCGTACTCGATCCGCCCGAACTGGGTGAAGCCGAGGTTGCCGCCCTCGCCGACACACTTGCAGCGCAGGTCGGCACCGTTGACACGGATCTGGTCGTTGGCCTTGTCGCCGACCTCGGCGCTGGATTCGCTGGCCGCCTTGACATAGGTGCCGATTCCGCCGTTCCAGAGCAGGTCCACCGGTGCGAGCAAGATCGCGGTGATCAGCTCCGGCGGGGTCAGCGTCTCCACCTCGGGGTCGACTCCCAAGGCGTGTCGCATCTCCGCGCTGACCGGGATGGCCTTCCGGGTGCGGGCGAAGACACCGCCGCCGGGCGAGATCAGGTCACCGTCGTAGTCGGCCCAGCTCGAGCGTGGGAGCTCGAACAACCGCTTTCGCTCCGCGTACGAGACGCCGGGATCGGGGTCCGGGTCGATGAAGACGTGGCGGTGGTCGAAGGCGGCGACCAGCTTGGTGTGCTCGCTGAGCAGCATGCCGTTGCCGAACACGTCGCCGGACATGTCCCCGACCCCCACACAGGTGAAGTCCTCCCGCTGGCAGTCGACGCCCATCTCGCGGAAGTGGCGCTGCACCGACACCCAGGCACCGCGAGCGGTGATGCCCATCACCTTGTGGTCGTAGCCGGCCGAGCCGCCGGAGGCGAAGGCGTCACCGAGCCAGAAGTCGTAGTCCTTGGCGATGCCGTTGGCGATGTCGGAGAACGTCGCGGTGCCCTTGTCGGCGGCGACTACCAGGTAGGCGTCGTCGGAGTCGTGGCGCACCACGTGGGCCGGCGGGACGTTGCGGCGCTCGACCCGGTTGTCGGTGATGTCGAGCAGGCCGCTGATGAACGTGGTGTAGCAGGCGATGCCCTCGCCCAGCCAGGCGTCCCGGTCGGCGGCCGGGTCCGGCAGCTGCTTGCAGTAGAAGCCGCCCTTGGCGCCCACCGGCACGATGACCGCGTTCTTGACCATCTGCGCCTTGACCAGGCCCAGCACCTCGGTGCGGTAGTCCTCCCGCCGGTCCGACCAGCGCAGACCACCCCGGGCCACGTAGCCGAACCGAAGGTGGACCCCCTCCACCCGTGGGGAGTGGACGAAGATCTCGAACTGGGGCCGCGGCTGGGGCAGGAAGTCGATGCGCGCCGGCGCCAGCTTGTACGAGGTGTACGGCTTCGGCGTTCCGTCTGGTTGCGGCTGGAAGTAGTTCGTTCGCACCGTGGCGGTGATCAACGTGAGGTACGAGCGCAGGATCCGGTCCTGGTCCAAGCTGGCTACCGCGTCGAGCCCGGCGCCGATCTGCTCGAGCAGCTCCCCGACCCGCTTGCCCCGGCTGTCGGCGTCGGCCGGGACATCGTCGTCAGGTCCGGGGTCGAAGCGGGCCTCGAACAGCGTCACCAGCAGCCGGGTCAGCGATGCGTTCGCGAGCAGCGCCGACTCGACGTAGTCCTGGCTGAACGTGCTGCCCGCCTGACGGAGGTAGCGGGCATAGGCCCGGAGCACCGCGACCTGGCGCCAGGTGAGCTCCGCGGTGCTGACGAGCCGGTTGAAGCCGTCGGCCTCCGCCAGCCCCCGCCAGCAGGCGAGGAACGCGTCCTGGAAGAGCCTCGCCGTCTCGTCGCCGATGCGGCCGCGGTGGCGCAGCCCGAAGTCGTACACCCACCCCGGGCCGGTCGGCATCGACAAGGCGTACGGCCGCTCGTCGACGACTTCGACCCCGAGCGCGGTGAACAGCGGCAACACCTGCGACAACGACAGCGGCTCACCGGTCCGGTAGATCTTGAGGCGGCCCTCACCGGCGGGGGCGTGCGCGAGGCTGTACAGGTCCAGCGCGATGTCCTCATCCGGAGAGATGTCCTTCAGCCGCAGCAGGTCCGAGACGGCGCTGCGGGCGCCGAAGTCCTCCTTGTACGCCTCGGGGAAGGCGTCGGCGTAGTCGCGGACCAGCCGCATCGCCGCGGCCTCGTCGAGCGCGTCACAGGCCGCCCGGGTGAGGTCGTCCTCCCAGGACCGGGTGGCGTCGGTGAGCCGCTGTTCCAGCGCCGCGACGTCGACCTCTGGCACCACGTCACCCAGCGGGGGGCGCACCACGAAGTAGAGCCGGGCGAGCACCGACTCGGTGACCCGGGCGGTGAAGTCAACCGTCGGGTCGCCACCGACGGCACTGGCCAGGATCGACTGCATCCGGGTGCGCGCCCGCGTGTTGTAGCGGTCTCGCGGAAGGTAGACGATGCACGACAAGAAGCGCCCGTAGTCGTCGCGCCGGACGAACAACCGCAACTGGCGGCGCTGCTGCAGGTGCAGCACCGAGCTCGCCACGTCGATGAGCTTCTCGACCGAGGTCGAGAAGAGCTCGTCGCGCGGATAGGTCTCCAGGAAGTCCATCAGCGCCTTGCCGCTGTGGCTGCGCGGTTCGAAGCCCAGCCGGTTCATCGTTTCCTCGGCCTTGCGCGCCAGCACGGGGATGTGAGCGACGCTCTCGGTGTACGCCGCGGAGGTGAACAACCCGAGGAAGCGGCACTCCCCCACCACCTCGCCCGCGGCGTCGAAGGTCTTGACCCCCACGTAGTCGAGGTAGACCGGGCGGTGCACGGTCGACCGCGAGTTGGCCTTGGTGACGATCAGCAGCTTCTTCTCCCGCGCTCTGGCCCGCACCGGGGCCGGCAACCGGCCGAACGAGGCGGACATCTGCTGGTCCGACCGCAGCACGCCGAGGCCGGTTCCCGGAACCGCCCGCAGCGCGTCCTCGCCGGCCTCATCGACAGCGAGCACGTACTCGCGGTAGCCCAGGAACGTGAAGTGGTCGTCGGCCAGCCAGCGCAGGAACTCCTCACCCTCTCGCACCTCGACCCCGGGGAGCGGTCGGCCGTCGGACGCCAGCGAGTCGACGATCGCCAGCGCCTTTGCCTGCATCTTGGGCCAGTCCTCGACCGCCTCCCGGACGTCGCTCAGGATCCGGGCGAGGCCGGGCTCGATCTCGGCCAGCCGGTCGGGGTCACCGACCTTGTCGATCTCGACGTGGATCCACGACTCCCGCAGCTGCTCTTGTGTCGGCGACGGCTCGGCGCTGGACGCCAGCCCGCACACCTCGCGGAGCTGGCCGGTGACGTCGCGCTCGACGACCATCTGGGGGTGGATGACGAGGTTGACCCGGTGTCCCTGCTCGCCGAGGAACGACGTCACCGAGTCGACCAGGAACGGCATGTCGTCTGTGACGATCTCCACCACGGTGTGCCCGTCCGCGCTCCAGCCGTTCCGCTCGTGCGTCGGCGTGAAGGTGCGTATCGCCGCCGTCCCCTGCGGACGCTGCTGGGCGAGCTGGAACTGACTGGTGGCGGCACCGCACACGTCTTCGGCGGGGCGCGGCGCCAGGTCGGCCGGGTCGACGTGGCGGTAGTAGTGGCTCAACAGGTCGTGCGCGTGTTGGCGGTCGAGGTCCGGGGAGGTTCGCTCCGGCTCCGCCTCGTCGAGGACGGTGTCGAGCAGGTCGTCCAGCGAATCGGTGGACATGGAACGACAGTAGCCCTCGGCTCGCCGGGTATGCGTCTGCGCAGCCACAATGACGACATGGAGCTGCGCGAGACGCTCGAGTACCAGGCCCCGCCCGAGCGGGTCTACGCGATGCTGGTCGACCGGGGGTTCCGCGAACGGGTGTGTGCGGAGCAGGGCGCGCTGCACTGGGAGGTGTCAGTGGCATCCGAAGGTGCCGGTACCCGGGTGGAGGTAGTCCGGGTGCTGCCGGCGCGGGTGCCGGACCTGGTAAAGCGGATGGTCGGGGAGACGATCGAGACCGTGCAGACCGAGAGGTGGGGGCCGTCTGCCTCGGACGGTGCCCGCCGGGCGAGCCTGTTCGTCCAGGTGAGGGGCCAGCCCGCGACCGTCACCGGCGAGCTGGGGCTGGAGCCGGTCGGTGCCGGGACGCAGCAGCACGTGGTCGCCGACGTACGGGTCAAGATCCCGTTCGTCGGCGGCCGGATCGAACCGGAGATCGCTTCGGCGATCCGCGCCGGCATCGCGGTCGAACACCGCCTCGCCACCGCCCACCTCGCGGGCTGACACCGTGCCGCTTTCCCAGGTTCACCTGGGGTAGCGTCACTGGAAATGGCGCACATCCCATGGGAAGTGATGCTCAGCCATGGGAAGTACGCCCGCTCGTACGCCACGTGCCCTGCCTGTTCGCAGCGCGACCCGTAGTGCCGTGACGGGGTGGCCCTGAATGCTGGCCATTGCCCACAGCACCCCTGCGGACCCGGATGCACGCCGCAGGTTGGCGCAGGCCGGAGCCAGCGTCTTCGAGCTGGACGTCCGGCTGGTAGGCGGCCGTCTCGTCTCCACCCACACGGTGCGGATGCTGTGGCGCTCGGAACGGCTGCGCAGGCAGGGCTGGAGGCTGCGTCTCGGCCCGCCCCACAGCGTCGACGTCCATGCCCTCGAGCTCGCCGCGCAGCTGCCAGCCAGCTGCCGGGTGCTGCTGGACTGCAAGGACGACTCGGGCCAGTCGGCCGGGCGGCTGGCCGCCGCCATCACCGCCCAGGTCCCCGACCCGAGTCGGTTTGTGGTGAGCTCGCACCACTGGGAGTCGCTGCGGCCGCTGGCCGCGGCCGGTTTCGAGATCTGGGCCAGCGTGGGTGGCTCCCGGTCGCTCGCTGCGCTGCGTGCCCACCCCGTCCGCTGCGACGCGGTGACGGTGCGGCACACGCTGTTGAAGGTACGAAGGGTCGAGCGGCTGCTCGCGGCGTACCCGAGGGTCCTCGCCTGGACCGTCAACAGCGTCCCGCGGGTCGAACAGCTGGCCGTGATGGGAGTGGGCGGCATCACCTCCGACCGCGCCGAAGTGCTTGGCTACGCCGCGGGCCGCCGGGTGCGAGGTGAGGCTTCGGGGTGATGAAGCACCTCAGACAACTGGAGGAGGCCGGCCTCGTCGTCACGCGGCGGCGCGGCCGGGAGAAGCTGCACTTCCTCAATCCCGTCCCGATCCGCCTGGTCCACGACAGGTGGCTCAGCAAGTACGCGGCCCCGTGGTCGCTGGCCTCAGCGACCTCAAGACCAGACTGGAGAACTCCATGGAGAAGGTGATCGTCGCTGGACCAACACTCCCGAGGACGTGAGAAGACCCCCGCACCCCGGAAGGTTGGATGCAGGGGTCTCTCGGTGGGGCTCAGCGGGGGTCCAAGCCGCTATGGCCCCATTCAGGGAGAAGGAAGGGTCAGCCCCTCAGATTGACCGCCCCTCCTACCCCGAAATTTGTCAGGCCGTGCTGATTTTGACGACGGACGCCGGGTGAGCGAAGCCGGGAGCAACGCGCATTGTTGCCTTGACTCCGATCCGGTCGCTGCTGAAGTAGGCATCCGTCGAGACGGCAACTTGCACGCCTTCCCTCATGACCAAGAATGACCTGGAGGAATCGACGGCGTACACAGTGTTAGCAGCCACGGCACTGGACACGTACAACGGGACACCCAGGATCTGGCGAGAGGTCGCACTGGTGGCATCCATGCCCAGGAGGGGCTGGTTCGATCCCGTCGCGTTCTTGACCTTGCCAAGCGCGAGGGCTGTCGCCGGGCCGGTGACGAACGCGGTAACGGTCGCACCGACAGTTTCGGCCAGGGAAAGAGCCTCAGCAAATGCGTCGAGGTTGTTGAATACGCCAGCACCAGTCACTGACTGCATTCCAGACAACGTGCCCAAACCGGCAGGAGCAGGGCTGGCAACGGTGCCAAGCACGGCATCGTCCAGTTTCCTGGCGATATCCCGAGCGAGACCATCACCGACAATCTTGGCAGCGGCAGGGCTTGAATCCTCTGCCAGTTCACGGGAGATGATTGTCAATCCGGCCAACTTCGCCGGTCTGACCGTCAACTCTTGCAGCAGCGGCTGCGAGGGAGTGATTTCGTCCCCCTCGTTCACGAATTCCGCGACAGGGTCGGTATTGACCACGGGCACGCGATATTCGTAAGCGGAGGTGCGGAGGACGGTGAGAATTCGGGCAGCCACGCTGGACTGCATCAAGGGCTGGATAACGAGTTGCCCGTACTCAGGGGGCAGAATCGAGTCTGCGTTGGGAGAGGATTCGTAGAAAGCCATGATGTGATTTGCTCCAAAGGAGAGAAGGGATGAGTGGCATTACGCGAGGCCACCGGCCTCTAGCGCATTGCTCCCCTGGAGCGACGTGAAGGCGGACTCCAGCCACGGGCTGGAGATTTCCGCTTCGTAACTAGTGTAGCAACTCAGGACGAATTCATTCCATTGGTCAATTGCCAGGGGGTGGGGGGGAACCCCCGCCTCTCTGTAAGCGGAGGGTGCTCTCGGTGCCAGTGTCCCTTCTCCCCCCAGGCTGAAACCACAACGGATTTAGTTGCCTAACCCCCCTATGGCCGCGATATCCGTGGGGTTTGGGCCTCTCGACAGAACGGAACATGTCCCCGTGCGGCTCCCCCGCAACGATTTCAGCAAGGGTCATCCCCCACCCCTGATGCTGTTTCTACTGGCGATCCTGTATTTGTTGCAATTGGCTCAATGCTCGGCCTGCTATCTGTCTGGTCCGGTGCAGGATCCACGCGGTGACTAGGTAGTTCCTCATCAGAGCCCGAATTCCGCACGCATATCGGTGGCCGTTGCAGCGTCATTCAGTGGTGGAGCGTTGACTGTGTCACTCAGCCATCGAGAGAGTGAGTAGTGATCCAGCGGTGTGGTGACGATCTGACTGTGCAGATTGCTGTCGAGCACTACGGCCAGCACGTGCTGGTTGGTTGCAGAGCCATTGTCGAATACCACCACCGCCGCCAGATTTCCGCTGGTGAAGTCGCTACTGGCAAGCATTGGGGGGAGAACTGTCCGTAGCCACGTATCCGCGTCGTGGAGTTTGCCACTGCGCAGTGGGCTGCTTGACCCGTCGTGATGACGGTCGGGGATCAGCATGCCGACGTTGGGAAGGCTGTTGCTCTGTGCATCCCCGGTCCAGTCATTCGCTGGAATGTCGAAGTCGCCACAGTTAGTCCGGGTCCAGTAATAGGCCCACGGGTTGCGGTTGACCGCATACGGTGCCGAATTCGTCATCGCGCAGTTGCTCGGCATCGACTCTGCATAGACCTTCGCCGTGTGCCACCTGTACACCGACTGGTCGAGTGCGGACAGGGCTTCGACGTAGTGAGAAGCCGGGGACTTATCGTCATTGATCCCGTAGGTGGATCCTCCGATGATCGCTAGGCGGTTCGGCAGGTAGGTACCCGCTACTGCGTGATAGTCCGATGCGTAGGCGTACCGCTGGGCCAGAGACCACAGGTATGTCATATGTTTCCTGGCCTGCCCGAAATGGCCGTGCTCTACGATGACCATCAGTTTCTGCGGGTGGGCAATCTCTGCCTGTGCGGCTGTAGGCGTGACCAGACCGAGACTTATGACTGCCCCGAAAATCGCGGCTGCAATCCGCTTGGTCATGGTCATTTCCTTGTCTATCGTCTGGGATTGAGCGCGCTGTGCCAGGACACCGGCTCGCGGTCGTCATTCGTCGTGCGGAGTTGCTCGACAGGCTTTCTCGTGGGCACATGGATTTCCTCGCGCTTCCAGTGAGGATGCGCTGAGGCTACGGATTCGGCAGCCGCAGTGACCTTCTCCGGGCTTAGATTGCCCGCGTCGTCCTGTAATGAAGGCAGATCGAGCCCGTCCTTCCAGAAATCGGAGGGGTCGGTAAGGAATTCACCAGCGATACGCTCGGCCTCATCCCTTTGCAAGTTCGACAAGTGGGACTCCAATTGGGAAATCCGTTCCTCGCGCTCACTTATAGTCGCCTCGGCATCGCGGAGTTTGCGGCGATACCGTGCGGCTTCGGCACCGGACTTCTCGGCATCGGCGGGAGTCGAGGAAGCCTTATCGGGATGATCCGGGTCAGACTTATTTGGTTGGCTGCTGTCATGGTCAGGCTCCGATGGTCTAGGGACTTCCCCGTCATCTGGTCTTTGTACTACATTCATGATGTTACCAACTTCTTCACTAGGGTTTTCACTGGACTTATCAGGTGGAGAGGTCATTGGACGTCTTCCTCGCTTGCAGCCACAGTGAGAATCATTTCATTCATCAGGGATACCCCGCCAGGCGTACGCAACTCGGGAATGATCCACTCATACAGCCCCAAAATCGAGAGGGTCAGGTTTCCCCATAGGCCGTCTTGGACCGCCTGTCTCATCACCATCTCGATGGCCTGCATGTCCCGCCTGGCGTGATGGACCACCAGGACCGCAGCCATCTGCAACAGCCGGGGATCATGCTCTGAGAGTTTGCGCTGCTGTTCTGTCAGTTCGTCGTCATTCATTTTCGTTCCCTTCCGGTTGTGTTTGTGTTGTGTTGCTCGACCCATGCGCGGTACCTGGCGGGCTTTGATCGGCGTATTTGTGCGCGTAGGCCGTCGCCCGTGGGGTCGTGCGTCTCGCAGAACGGACTGTTTGGCATCGCCCGCGCAAGGCAGCGGGAGCGGCGTTTTGTCAGTCCCTCGCAAAGTGTTGTCATTCTTCGGTCCTTCCATTGTTTGGTTTCCAATGCCCGCAGGCTTCCGCTGGGCAGTCGATCATTTGGTGCCAGGCAGCGAATGCCGCTGCACCCCGCTCCGACGATTCCTCCCGCTCAGCCAGGTAGTGGCACCAGGCCTGGGTTGTGGGAGGAGGCTGTCGATATGGCCGTGGGACGGGGATGCCGAGAGAGCGGGCATCGCCACGACGCCGAGTCATCACACGACCCCCCACGGGGACTGATGACGTCCGTTGACGTTGGAGCCAGGATTCTTCTTCCGTGCAGCAGACGCCTTCCGGGCTTCGGACAGGACACCCCTACGTTGTCGCTTGCTCTCCAGTTGGATCAAGGTACCCCCGTCTCCCAAACCTTGATCTGACTGATCCAACTGATCTGACTGGAGTAAATCAGCAGTAGTATCAGTAAATAAAGGAATGTCTCCAGTTGGCTCAGTTGGCTCAGTTGGATCAAGTTCACGGACACGGGGGATAGTTGATCCAACTGGGGATTCAGCGGCATCCTGTGACTGTGTGTCAGTGTTTGGATGCATCCAGTACGTCTCGCGTGGTTTGCCCACACTCTCGACTCCCACCCGGAATTTCTTCCTGGCACGGCCTAGCGTGGCGACAGAGTGTCCAACCTGGCGACCAGCCTTCTTGCACTGGGCACTAGATGCCTTGCCACCGACTGTTTCCAGGAAGTCGAGCAGCCACTCGCCTGCCTCAGTAGTGAGAGAGCGGGCCTCTAGACCCTCGTTACTCCGCTCCAGCACCTCATAGATCGACCCTTCGACCTCATCCCCCCATCGGAGTTCGGGGGTCTTGGCTGGGCCAATTTTGGTCTCAACCTCCGTTCCCCACAACAGTGAAGGACAGGGATGGAAGGTCACTAGGGCCGAGATTGCTCTTCGGCGTGCCAAATAGCCGCCGCGAGCGTGATTCGTCATCAGGGTCATAGACAACCGTGTGGACAGACCGAGCAACGGCTGTGAATGCTTTCGACGCCATAACCCGATCCAGCGGATTGGTCGTGCCGGATTTGTTGTGGTGGATTAGCCCAATTACGGACATTCCCGTCCGGTGAGCCAGTTCCACCGTTGGCTCTAGCGCCCGCCGTACATCACCGTCTTTGTGCGTGTCGAGTCTCTCGTCAAGCCTGGACATAAGCGGATCCAGGATCATCAGCGCGGCATCCTTTTGGACAGCGCCTGCTTCAACCTGCACGAGATCAGCGGGCAATTTCAAGCCCACTGTGACATCATCAGCATCCTTCACATCGACCCGAAAGATCCGGTCACGGTCAGCACCCGCCGCCATTAGCCGGGGAACAATCGTGTGCTTCCACGAGTCCTCAGTGGCACACACAAGCACCCCACGCGGCTTTCCCAGAAACTCTCCGGGCAATTCCCCCCGGCTTATCCTGGCAGCCAGCCAGAAGACAATCAGGGACTTCCCAAGACCCTCTGGCCCAGCCACCAAGGCCAGTTCTCCTTCCGGGATCCTCATGTCCCAAAGCCAGTAGACCGGCAATGGTTCGATCTCACTGGCGGCAGTGAGCACCACCCGCCTGGAATTTCCAGCCCCCCCAATCTCCCGGCTCACCTCACAGGGTCGCCTGAAAGGCCTGCTTGGTGCCCTCCACGTCCCCGGAATCGAACCGGGACAGAGCGTCAGTCAGACCCTTCTCGACCAGAGAATGCTCGTAGTCGGCCTTGATCTCATCGAGGTACACCGAGATTGTGTCGGTGACCTTCGGCAACTTGTAGGCCGATGCCGGATAGTTCTTGTGGAACTCGTCCATGCTCGGGATCTGGCCGTACTTGGTGTGATGGTCGAGAATCGACTGGTAGACCATCCGATCCTCGCGGTTCAGGAAGTAGCCAGGTGTGACCCCGGCATCATTGATAGGAGTCAGATCGCGGTCCCTTAGGACTGCCGCGATGACCTCTCGCTCTACGTTCATTCTTCTGCTACCTTAGAAATAGGAAATTCCTTGGTCGGAATCCACTTGTGTTGCCAGCCGCCTCTTCGCTCGGGGCGGCTTTTGGCATTCATGGCAAATCTCCGCTCAGGATCAGTGCCGCGAGTTCCATCCGCTGATCTTGCGTGAAGGGTGGAGCGGTATCGTGTGTTTTCAGGATGAAATCGTGGACGTTCGCCACGGCGAGATCCCGCCGAGCGTTCTCGATCGCTACTGGGTCATCGCTGCGCCACTGGATGGCAGCGGCGTACCTGCCTTTCGCACTCTGTGCCCTGACTCCCATGTTTCCTCGATTCTGATGACCCCCCAGACCTGTTCCAAGGGACTATCTCCAGAATAGAGCACAAAGCGTGGGCAGTTAGAACTGAGCTGGACCCGACAGCCCTACTTTTGTAGGTTTCCTACAAAGGCCAGTTGGTCATAGCCTCAATGCAAGGCGCAGTAGCCCCAATGCAGGGCGCAGTAGCCCCAATGCAAGCCCGAATGTTTGGAATGCTTGTCAGCCGAGGATGCCCAGTTTGACCGTCCCGTCGTCGTTCTGGGTGATCCAGCCGAGATCCACCAGACGCCGCTCCGGATCGTAGTTTCCGGGATCGGCGAGGGTTTCGATCTCGCCTGAATTCCAGTGCACCGACAGCCGTGAGGGATCAGCCCCACGACCCCGAGACAGCACGATGGCGTGCAAGTGCTGGCTGATCAGTGCCCGACGTTCGCTCAGGGTCTTCTCGGGCCAGTCTTCCCATGCCGCAATCGCGCTAGGTACGGTCGGTACGGATGCCAGGATTTCACGGCGTTTGTCCCTCGCTGACTTCAGTAGCGGGGTCAGGTCGGCTAGGTCTAGGTCTCCACGCCCATAGGCAGCCCGTAAATTCTCTATCTCCCTATCGACGCCCTCTACCTCCACCTCATAATTTCTAGGCCCGGAGATTGGCGCACAGCGGCTCACGCGCAGGAGCACGGCAGAGACGACAGCCCTTTCGCACCAGTCGCCCCAAGTGGTCACCCGTCCCGGATGCTTGGAGGTGCAGAAGTAGCGAACCTCCTTCCGCCCCGAGCGCAGCATGACCCCGCCACCGAGCGGACCACTGCAAGCCGAGCACCGTAGGAAGCCCGACAATAAATGTTTGCGGCTGTTGGCCCCACTGGGAGTGCCCGATTTCCTCAAAGATTTCTGAGCGGCCTCCCACAGGCTCTCGGAGATGATCGGGGGGTAACTGGTCGCTGAGATGACCTCGCCCCGATAGAGCCGCCTTCCGGCGTAGCCAGGCTTTTTCAGCATGTGCAGGATCATCGCCGACCCGAACGGCTTGCCTGACACGGTGCGCAGCCCTCGACCGGTGAGATCCTCCGCGATGCCGTACAGCGACTCGCCTGCCGCCTTCCTCTCGAAGACCTCGACCACGACAGCCGCCTCTGCCGGGACTACCTCCCAGTCACGGGAGTACCCGTAGACCCTCACGGGGCCAGGCTGAGGAAGCCCCCGCTCTGCACGTTGCCGCAGAGCCCTAGTGACCCGCTCACCGATCCGCTCAGCCTCTTGTCGAGCAACGGCACCCTTGATTCTGGCGATCAGCCGACCACCAGAGGTGGTCAAGTCGACCTCACCGGACACGTTCGCCAAGGCGATGCCCCGCTCATCGGCAAGAGACATGAACGTCTCCAACTCCGCCGGTTTACGGGTGAGGCGGTCAAGATCGAAGACAACCAGTGCTCCCACCTTGCCCGAGCCGAGATCGGCCAGCAGAGCCTCATACTCCGGACGGTGTACGCCAGCCTTGCTGGCAGAGAGGTCGTTGTCGATGCGCTCACTGACGACAGTCCAGCCGAGAGCAGCCGCCTTAGCGCGGCAGTCCTCGACCTGGCGGGTGACCCCGAGAGCGGTGCCCTCAGTGTCGCGGCTGATTCGTGCGTAGATCGCTGTCTGTGTCATGTAGGTATCCAAGCACAGTCACCAAGGTCTTCGAGTTCTACATCCGCACCACCCCCGAGCGGCTTTGGGAGGCGCTCACCGACCCTGACATCCGGGCGAAGTACGCCTTCGGAACCCGGCTCGAGACGCAGTGGCGAGCCGGCGCGCAGATCCGGGTCACGCACCCTGGCGCCGACGGGCTTCTCGGGGGAGGCGAGGTACTTGAGATCGATCCGCCGCGGCGACTCGTGCAGTCCTTGACCGCGCTTTGGAGCGACGAGGTCAAGGCCGAAGGCACCTCCCGAGTGACGTACCGGATCGAGCAGATCGAAGACTCCTGCCGGCTCACGGTCACCCACGACGAGCTGCGTGAGGGGGCCAACGAGCAACTCTACGGCGGCTGGCCGATGATGTTGTCGGGCCTCAAGACCTGGCTGGAGACCGGCGAGCTGCTGACCACGCCCGGCTCCTTGAGGTACGCCTGACTCCTCCGTCCGCTGTGCTGCTGACCGGCGGCCGTCGCCTAGCTCAGGCCATGTGCGGGTAGCGGTGGTCGGTAGGCGGGGCGAAGGTCTCCTTGATCGAGCGGGTGGAGGTCCACCGCAGCAGGTTCTGCATCGCGCCGGCCTTGTCGTTGGTGCCCGATGCCCGCCCGCCGCCGAACGGTTGCTGCCCGACCACCGCCCCGGTCGGCTTGTCGTTGATGTAGAAGTTCCCGGCCGCATAGCGCAGCCGGTGCTGGGCATCGGCGATCGCGGCGCGGTCGGTGGCTACGATCGACCCGGTGAGCGCGTACGACGCCGCCGGCTCCAGCTGATCCAGCACCTTGTCGTACGAGCCGTCGGGGTAGACCGAAACCGAAAGGATGGGCCCGAAGTACTCGGTGGAGAAGATCTCGTCGCTCGGGTCGCTGCCCAGCAGGATCGTCGGGCGCACGAACCAGCCCTGCGAGTCGTCGTACTTGCCGCCCGCGACCACCTCGATCGAGGCCGTCGAGTGCGCCCGGTCGATCGCGGCCTTGTGCTTGGCGAACGCGCGCCCGTCGATCACCGCGGCCGAGAAGTTGGTGAAGTCGGTCGGCGATCCCATCGCCAGCCCCTCGGTGGTGGCGACCAGGTCGTCTCTCATCCGCTGCCAGAGGCTGTGCGGAACGTACGCCCGCGAGGCCGCCGAGCACTTCTGACCCTGGTACTCGAAGGCGCCGCGAACCATAGCGGTGCGCAGCACGTCGACGTCGGCGCTGGGGTGGGCGAGGATGAAGTCCTTCCCGCCGGTCTCCCCGACCAGGCGGGGATAGGTCCGGTACGCCTCCAGGTTGCTCGCCACCTGCTGCCACAGGTGCCGGAACGTCCCCGTGGACCCGGTGAAGTGCAACCCGGCCAGCTCCGGGTCGGCCAGCACCACGTCCGACACGGCCAGCCCGTCGCCGGTGACCTGGTTGATCACACCGGGCGGCAGCCCGGCCGCCTCCAGCAGCCGCATCGTGAAGTGCGCGGCGAACTGCTGGGTCGGCGATGGCTTCCAGACCACGACATTGCCCATCAGCGCCGGCGCGGTGGGCAGGTTGGCCCCGATCGCGGTGAAGTTGAACGGGGTGATCGCGTAGACGAAGCCCTCCAGCGCGCGGTGGTCCATCCGGTTCCACACGCCCTTGGCGTTTGCGTACGGCTGCTCGGCTCTCAGCTGCTCGGCGAAGAAGACGTTGAACCGCCAGAAGTCGATCAGCTCGCACGCGGCGTCGATCTCGGCCTGCACCACGGTCTTGGACTGGCCCAGCATCGTCGCGGCGTTGAGGGTGGAACGCCAAGGACCGGACAAGAGCTCGGCGGCCTTGAGGAAGATCGCGGCCCGGTCGTCGAAGGCCATGTCACGCCAGGCCGGCGCGGCGCCCTTGGCGGCGGCGACCGCGTCGCGAGCGTCCGTGGCGGTGGCGTTGCCCATCGTCCCCAGCACCTGGTCGTGCGCGTGCGGCTGCACCGCCGCGATCGCCTCGCCACCGCCCATCCGCTGCTCGCCGCCGATCGTGCATGGCAGGTCGATCCGCGCTGTCTGGAGCTCGGCGAGGCGGACCTCGAGCGCGGCGCGCTCACCGCTGCCGGGGGCGTAGTCGAGGACCGGTTCGTTCACCGGGGTTGGCACACGAGTGAGGGCGTCCATGCCGGCAGGCTACGCCGCGGCTGCCCTACGCCGTGCCCGCGGCCGGGGCGCGACGCTCGGGTCCCTGCCTCACGAGAACAGACCGCGGTTCATGGCAGATGCGCGTTTCATCGAGCCGTCAGCTTCAAAGGCTCGACAACAGCTGCGCGAGCTCCTGCGGGGCGTACCACGCCAGCTCCTCCTCCGCGGTCTCGGCGACGTGGATCGACGCCACCGCGGCGAGCGGCACCGGCTCGGTGACGACGACGGCACCGGGCTCGGCGGCCCGGTCCACTCGGACCGAACCCGAGTCCGCCGCGACCACCACAACGGGCACTGCCCAGGCTCTCGACCCGGCCAGCACCATCGCGGCGTACTCGAGCTCCTCGACGTCGTCGCTGCCGTGCACCTCCCCCAACGCCGGGGTCGCGGCGTACGCGCTCAACGGTGGCGGCCCCAGCTCACCCACCGTGGACAGCCGCTCCAGGCCGGCGAAGTCGAGCGGGACGTACACGCGCATGCGGCATCGTGGCACGGCGCATGTCAGCGTTGTCGCCGCGCCGCGCGACCTCGGGTGGAAGCCGGTACGCCGGACACCTCGGATGCGAGCTGGTCGAGCGCGAGCGTGAGCGGGGAGCTCGGAGCACACTCGACGAGGGTCTTGCCCTCCACCGCCGCCCGGTCGGTCGCCTGCCGGTCCTCCGGCAAGAACGCGACGGGGTCGCACCCTGTGAAGCGGCACAAGACCTCGGCGACCTGCTCCCGGCTCCAGCCGAGGCGCGGCCGCATCCGGTTGACCACCATCGCGGCATCGACGCCCGGCACTGCCTCGCGCAGGTCGAGAACGCCGCGAGCCAGGCGGGACAGGCCGAGCGGGTCCGCGGACCCGACGGCCACGACCAGGTCGGACCGCTCGATCGCCAGCAGCGTGCAGCCGTTGCGGCGCGGCGCCGCCGTGTCGTACGCCAGGTCCTCGTCCTGCTCGAGGCAGAAGCCGCAGTCGACGATCACCAGTGGCGCCATATGCTGAGCCGTGCTCAGGATCTGCGAGAGCGCACCGGGCCGCAGCTGCGGCCACCGGTCGGCGCGCGGCAGCCCGGTGAGAATCCGCAGGTAGGGACCGAGCTCGCGCACCTGCCCCCGCATCGAGGCCAAGTCCAGCGACCCGGTGGTCGCCAGGCGGGCTGCAGCGAGCACGCCGGAGATCTCGTCCAGCACGGCAAGCATCGACGCCAGCGCACCGCCGTAGACGTCTGCATCGACGAGCAGGGTCGCGTGTCGACGTTGCGCGCAGGCCGCTGCCAGCCCGAGTGCCACCGTGCTGCGACCGGGCGCCCCGGTCGGGCCCCACACCGCCACCAGCCGGCCGGCCTGCCCGGTGGGCTCCGCAAACGGGACCTCGCGCTCCGGCGGCAGCAGCTCGGCGTCGGATCGTTCCACGTTCCGTGCGGCGAGCAGGCTCGGGAGCGCGGTGATGTCGGGCCAGGACAACACGGCCGCGTCCCCGGTGACCGGGCTGAGCCGGGCCACTCGATCGGCCTGCGTACCGTCGTCCGGGTCGGTCATCAGCACCGGGAAGGCGCCCCCCTCCACCAACCGGTCGAGCACGTCGGTGTCGAGCCCGCGCAGCCGGGCGCTGAGCAGCGCCGCATCAGCACGGCCGCTGGCGGCCGTGGCCACGACGTCGGCAACATCGATGCAGCGACGAACCAACGTCATGCCCGAGCCGGGCTGCTGCAGGACGCGAACCACCGAAATCTCCCACGACTCGTCCGCGGCGGCCAGCAGGACGTTGACGGTCACGACGCCGGAGGACCCAGGCGGACGAGCACCGCGGAACCGTTGGCGAGCCGAGCCAGCGTGGTGTCCAACGTTTCCGCGGCGGCGGCGTCCAGCCCGATCAGGACCTCGACGTCCTGCGTCGCCGACAGGGCCGAGTCGGTGGCCCCGACCGAGAGCACGGGGACGTCTTCGAGGACCTTGACCGCATCGGAGGGCTCGGCTCCGGCGGCGTCACCGGGCACCACCCAGACCTCCACCCGATCGCCAGGTGCGAGATCCGCCGGGAGCGAACCTCGAGCCACGGCCACCGGAAGCTCTGCTGCCGCCGCCTCGGCGGCGGGCTGCAGCGCCGAGGCGCTCAGCAGCTCGCCCGCGGCCATGTCGTGAGCCAGCACGACGCCGGCCGGCGGTGCGGTCTGCGCGGACAGGTAGCGCCCGACCTGGCCGGCGACGGCGAAGTGGACGCGCGTCAGTGTGACGTCGTCTGCACCAACCGCGGCGCCGGCCGGCAGATCCACCCGCAAGGACCAGACCCCGACCGTGTCGTCGGCCGCGTCGACCACTCGTACGCCCAGGACCAGGGAGCCGGCCACGAGCAGAATGCCGGCGACCAGCCGAGGGTCGCGCCACCGGGCCAGGGACAGGCGCCGCGCCGGTGTCGACGAGGGGGAGGCGTCAGCGGACCCGCTCACCGCCCTCCCTGCGCCAACCGATGTCGCCATAGCGACATTCTGCTCACAATGGGATGCACGTCCACTTCTGGTCCACAGCGAGGTGGCTCGGTTGTGGACAACCGCCAGCCACTGGTCGCCGCTGGCACAATGACGGGCATGCCCATCGGCGGCGGACAGCCACGCTTCTTAGCCCTGGCCGACGTGGCAGAGGTCCTCAACACCTCCATCAACCAGGTGTACGCGCTGGTCCGGCGCGGCGAGCTGGTGGCCATGAGGATCGGTGGGCGAGGTCAGTGGCGGGTGGAGACCAACGAGCTGGAGGCGTTCATCGAGCGGCAGTACTCCCACACGCGTGACTACATCTCCCGCAACCCGTGGGGGAAGGTCGAGGAGTCTGCGCCCGCGGAGAACTCGGCGCCCGACACCGCTGACGGGCGCTGACAAGGTTCACCCGGTATCCCGCTGGCACCTTAGCGCGGCCACAGCCTCGTACGGCAGGAGTTCCCGGCCGGCTGACCGGCGGCTTCGCACGTCGGCATCAGGTCCGAGGTGGCGAATCTCGACGAAGTCGGCGCCGGCCCGCTCCGGCACCCCGGTGACGACGCTGCCGTCTCGCCGGACGACGTGCACCTCGTCGCGGTTGCGGGCCAGCGCCCGCCAGGTCGCCGGCCACCCCATCCGCTCGGCGATCTGGGAACCGCGAGAGGGCGAGGCCTGAGCCGGAAGACCGGTCACGCCGAGCAGCGCAGACCAGGCGACCAACCACTCGACCTGTTCGCTGGTTGCCAGCAGCAGCCAGCACGCCGCCACCTGACGCACCTGACCGCGCAGGCCATCAGCGCCTTCGACGCGTACCGACACGGTGACACCGATCGCAGCGCGGAAGCGGTCAGCGAGGCGGATCGAGGCCAACTCGGCCCTGGTCCGGTCCATGATCTCGGCGTCCCGCTCGAGCATGTCGAGCCCGAGCGCGTCGACCTCGAGGTCAGCGAACAGGCGCTGCCATCGCACAGCCGAACGCTGCCACGGAGCCCGCCACGAGCCAAGTACGACCCTGTGGACAGCCGTAGCGCAGTAAAGCCAAAGAGGGTTTACTGACATCAAACGCGAGCAAACTAAGGCTAGTTTAGGAAAAGGGCCATCGTGGGATCACTCACTCGGGCGGCACGGATGCTTGCCGCAACGGCGCTCGGTGCGATCGTCGAGCGAACCCTGCTGGCAGCGACGCCGGACGCATGGCGAGGTCTCCGACCGCTGCCGGGTCGACCAGCCACCGACGCAGCACACGCGCTGGCCGACGCGGCTACGCTGATCGCGCTCTCGGCCTGGACGTGGCTGCTCCTGTCGACCGGGATAGCCACCGTCGTCGCGCTGCGCGGCCCCGGCTCGCGGCGATGGCACCGGGCGGCGCGCCAGGTGGTGCCCGACACGGTCCACGGGCTGGCGGCATGGATCCTCGGTGCCACCCTGGTGGCGTTCACGGCGGCTCCGGCCGCGGCTGTCCGCGACGCCGGAGCCGGCGCAGCCGCCGCGGGAGGGGTCCGGGTCCAGACCAGCTCACCGGCGTCGTCGCTGCGTGGCCTGCCCCTGCCCGACCGGCCCACCGGCCGCCCGCCACCCACCACCTCTTCCCAGGCCTGCCAGGACCCGCAGCCCCCACCACGGCGACTCGTCCGCGCCGGGGACACCCTGTGGGCGATCGCCGCCGAACGCCTGGGGGATCACGCCACCCCCGGCCGCATCGCGGCCGCATGGCCTGGCTGGTACGCCGCCAACCGCGACCGGATCGGCCCCGACCCGGACCTCATCCTGCCCGGCACGATGCTGCGGGTGCCACGCGCAGGCCCATCCCAACCAGACGAGAGGCCGCGCCGCGATGACTGCTGAGCCCTGGGAGGAGCCCGCGGGCGGCGGCGAGCCGCGGGTGTTGCGTCTAGTCGACCCGCCGGGGGCCGGAAGCGAGGAGACCCTTCAGGCGATCGCCCAGCGCTTCGTCCAGGCGCTCGTCGAGATCGTGGAAGGGGACCGGTCTCCCGGTCAGCTGCTGCGCTGGACCGCGCCGCTCGTCTACGAGGACCTCGTGTCCCGGATGTGCGCCCGCCGTCGCACGTCATGCAGCCCTCGGGCCAGGCTGATATCGGTGCGGGTCTACCACCCGTTTCGGGGAGTGGCCGAGGTCTCCGCCCACGTGCGGCACGGCACCCGTTCCCGAGCCCTCGCAGTCCGGATGGAACTGTTCGGCGGACGCTGGGTGTGCACCGCGATCGACTGGGACTGACAGGCGCTCCGGCCGGCTCAGGCCTCCGCGCGCGCCGCCCTGGCGGAGGGGTCGCCGTGGCAGCGCTTGAACTTCCGTCCCGATCCGCACGGGCACGGCTGGTTGCGGGTGGCGCCGGTGTAGATGTCCTCCTTGGACTCCTCCAGCTGCGTCACCCCGCCCGCACCGTCGACGCTCGGCGCGGAGTACGACAACCGCTGCGGCTGCGCGTGGGCTGCGGCCAGTCCCTTCGCCCGAACCCGTGGCGCCGGCTCGGCGTCGACCGCCTCCACGCTCGGCACCTCCGCCCCGGCCGGGACCACCTCGGGCTCGACCGGCTCCTCTGCCTCGACCTGCACGTCGACGTGGAACAAGAAGCCGACCGACTCCTCCTTGATCGCGTCCATCATCGCGGTGAACATGTCGAAGCCCTCGCGCTGGTACTCCACCAGCGGGTCGCGCTGGGAGTACGCCCGCAACCCGATGCCCTCGCGCAGGTAGTCCATCTCGTAGAGGTTCTCCCGCCACTTGCGGTCCAGCACGCTCAGCACCACCCGGCGCTCCAGCTCCCGCGTGATCTCGCCGCCGAGCTCGGCCTCCCGCCGGTCGTACGCAGCGAGCGCGTCCTCGGTCAGCACCTCGCTCAACAGCTCGGTGCTCAACCCCTCGACGCCGTCGTGCTCCTCCTCCAGCTCCGGCAACGAGACCGCGATCGGGTACAGCGTCCGCAGCGCGGTCCAAAGCTGCTCGAGCTCCCACTCCTCCGGGAACCCCTCCGTAGCTCCAGCGACGTACGCCGCGATCACCTCGCGGATCATCGAGCGGACCCGCTCGTGCAGGTCCTCGCCCTCCAGCACCCGGCGCCGCTCGGCGTAGATGACCTCACGCTGCCGGCTCATCACGTCGTCGTACTTCAAGACGTTCTTGCGGGTGTCGAAGTTCTGTGCCTCCACCTGGGCCTGCGCCGACGCGATCGAGCTGGTCACCCGCTTGTTCTCGATCGGGACGTCGTCGGGGATCTTCATCGTGGTGAGGATCCAGTCGACCCAGTCGGACTTGAAAAGCCGCATCAGGTCGTCTTCGAGCGAGAGGTAGAAGCGCGACTCCCCGGGGTCCCCCTGCCGGCCCGACCGCCCGCGCAGCTGGTTGTCGATACGTCGCGACTCGTGCCGCTCGGTGCCGATCACCGCCAGGCCACCGACCTCGGTGACCTCGTCGTGCTCGGTCTTGACCTGAGCCTCGATCTTTTCGTGCGCCCCGGGCCAGGCCGCCTCGTACTCCTCCGGCGTCTCCAGCGGGTCCAGGCCCCGCTCGCGCAGCTCCCGGTCGGCCAGGAACTCCACGCTGCCGCCCAGCATGATGTCGGTGCCGCGCCCGGCCATGTTGGTCGCCACCGTGACCGCCCCGCGGTGACCCGCCATCGCGACGATGGCCGCCTCCCGCTCGTGCTGCTTGGCGTTGAGCACCTCGTGCGGGATGCTGCGACGGCGCAGCTGCTGGGAGAGGTGTTCGCTCTTCTCGACGCTCACGGTTCCGACCAGCACCGGCTGCCCCGCCTCGTGCCGGGCAGCGATGTCCTCGACCACCGCCGCGAACTTGGCATCCTCGGTCCGGTAGACGAGGTCCGGCTTGTCCTCGCGGATCATCGGCATGTTGGTCGGGACGGGGACGACCCCGAGCCGGTAGATCTTGTCGAACTCGCTGGCCTCGGTCATCGCCGTGCCGGTCATCCCGGCGAGCTTGTCGTAGAGCCGGAAGTAGTTCTGCAGCGTGATGGTCGCGAGCGTCTGGTACTCCTCGCGGACCCGCACACCCTCCTTCGCCTCGATCGCCTGGTGCTGCCCCTCGTTGTAGCGGCGGCCCTCGAGGATCCGCCCGGTGTGCTCGTCCACGATCAGCACCTCGCCGTTGATGACGACGTACTCCTTGTCGCGGTGGAACAGCTCCTTGGCCTTGATCGCGTTGTTGAGGAAGCTGATCAGCGGGGTGTTGACCGAGTCGTACAGGTTGTCGATGCCCAGGTGGTCCTCCACCTTGGTGATGCCGGGCTCGAGCACCGCCACCGTGCGCTTCTTCTCGTCGACCTCGTAGTCCTCGTCCACCCGCATGCCCTCGACCAGCGACGAGAACTGCGCGTACCAGCGCACCTCGTCCTGAGTGGGCCCGGAGATGATCAGCGGCGTCCGCGCCTCGTCGATCAGGATCGAGTCGACCTCGTCGAGGATTGCGTACGAGTGGCCGCGCTGCACGCACTCGTCCAGCGTGACCGCCATGTTGTCGCGCAGGTAGTCGAAGCCGAACTCGTTGTTGGTCCCGTAGGTGACGTCGGCGGCATAGGCCTCCCGCCGCTCCTCGGGGGTCATGCTCGGCAAGACCATGCCCACGCTCATGCCGAGGAAGTGGTAGATGCGGCCCATCCACTCGGCGTGGTACTTCGCCAGGTAGTCGTTGACGGTGACGACGTGAACCCCGTTGCCGGCCAGCGCGTTGAGGTAGACCGGGAGGGTCGCGACCAGGGTCTTGCCCTCGCCGGTCTTCATCTCGGCGATGTTGCCCAGGTGCAGCGCCGCCCCACCCATCACCTGGACATCGAAGTGCCGTTGCCCGAGCACCCGCTTGGCGGTCTCACGGACCGTCGCGAACGCCTCGGGCATCAGGTCGTCGAGGGTCTCCCCCTCGGCCAGCCGCTGGCGGAACGCGGCAGTCTGCTCCTGAAGCTCGGCGTCACTCAGCGCTTCGAACTCGTCCTCGACGGCGTTGACCTGCCGGGCGATCGCGCTGAGCTGTCGCAGGATCTTGCCCTCACCCATCCGGAGGACCTTGTCGAGCAGTGCCACGTCGTCGGACTCCTAGGCCGGGGCGACCGCGCACCCCATCGCTTGCGAGACATGCCACGTCAGGCGGTGGCACCTGCCCATCCTAGGCGGTCGCCGTCGCCGGCCAGCGATCTCCCGACGTCTCGCGGCGGTGCGCTCAGGCCACCGATCCGACGGCGGCGATCAGCGCAGCGGCCAGGTCACCCTGGGGCTGTACCGCGACCGACGACAACCCCAGCCAGCCGGCCATCTCGGCGAGCGCGACCGCCAGCTCGACCGCGGTCTCGCCCGGAGCGTGCTGCTCTGCGTACGCGGCCTTTACCACCAGCACCCCGGCGGCTCGGTCGGCCTTCAGATCGACGCGGGCCACCAGCCGGTCCCCGAGCAGGAACGGCAGCACGTAGTAGCCGTGCACGCGCTTGGCCGCCGGGACGTAGATCTCGATCCGGTAGCGGAAGCCGAACAGCGCCTCGGTGCGGGCACGCTCCCACACCAACGGGTCGAACGGGCTCAGCAGTGCCCTGGCCCCCACCCGGCGCGGAACGTGCGCGTCGGAGTGCAGAAAGGCCCGCCGGCTCCACCCGGCCACCTGGACCGGGCGCAGCTCCCCCGCGGACACGAGGTCTGCGATCGCGGAGCGGGTGGGCTCGACGCGGGTGCGGAAGTAGTCGCGCAGACACCGCTCGCTGGCAACGCCGTGGGCCTGCGCGGCCGCGCGGACCAGGATGCGGTGGGACTCGGCCGGCTCCGGGGTCGGCGCGGCCAGCACCGCCGGCGGCAGCACCCGCTCCGGCATGTCGTAGACCCGTTCGAAGGCCGGGTTGCGCCGCGCGGACGTGACCTGCCCGGTGTAGAAGAGCCACTCCAGCACGGTTTTGACCAAGGACCAGTTCCACCCCCACCGGTCCCTGGCCCGCGGCACGTCGCACTCGACCTGCCGCGCCGTCACCGGCCCACGCTCACGTACCTCGTCCAGGACCCAGGCCACCACGCCGGGGTGGTCGCGGGCAGCCCGCTTCACCCCGCCCCAGGCATCCGCCGGGTCGAGCATGCGAAACCGCAGCGCGGGCTGCAGATCGACGCGCACCAGCGATGCCTCGTGCGCCCAGTACTCGAACAACCGGCGCGGGGACCGGCCGAACGCTCGGTCGAGCAGCGGCAGCGGATACGGGCCGACCCGGGAGTACAACGGCAGGTAGTGCGCGCGGGCGAGAACGTTGACCGAGTCGACCTGGAAGACCCCGAGCCGCCCGACGACCCGGTGCAGCGCCCTGGGCGTGGGTGCGACCAGGCGCCGGTCGGTGAACCCCTGCGCGGCCAGCGCGACCCGCCGGGCCTGGGTCAGCGTCAACCGGTCAGCCACGGCCGAACGCTACGACCCCGCCGTGACAGTGACGGCTCAGCAGCAGCCTCAGCGACTCGCCGGCACGTCGAGCAACCGCTCCCGCACCGCGTACATGACCGCCTCCATCCGCGAATGCAGCTGCAGCTTCTCCAAGATGTTGCGGACGTGGTTCTTTACGGTGTTCTCGCTGATGAACAGCGCCTTGGCGACCTCTCGGTTGTTGCCGCCGCGTGCCACCAGGCGCAGCACCTCCAGCTCCCTTTCGGTGAGTCGCGGAGTCATTGGGGTGAAGCGCTCCGGGCGCGACATCGACTTGAACTCGTCGAGCAGCTTGGTCGCCATCGCGGGGCTGATCAGCGACTGACCGTCGGCGACCAGCCGGACCGCCCGTGCCACTTCGTCGATGGAGGAGTCCTTGAGCAGGTAGCCGGACGCACCGCTCCTGACGGCGTCGTAGAGGTCGACCTCGTCGTCGCTGGCGGTCAGCATGATGATGCGGGTCGTCGGTGCCGCCGCCTTCATCGCGACGCAGGTATCGATACCAGAGAGCTTCGGCATCCGGACGTCGAGCAGGACCACGTCGGGGGCGTACCGCAGGACGAGATCGACTGCCGACTCACCGTCGGCGGCCTCCCCGATGAGTTCCAGCCCAGGTTCTGCCGACAAGACCATCGTTAGCCCCCTCCGAAACAGCTCCTGGTCGTCGACCACGAGCACCCGGATCGGCTCCGGCTCAGCGACCGTCGGCTCCGCCTCGGCCCATGAGTGATCGGCGCTGCCGAAGTGCCGGCGCAGGCCGTCGGAGTCCGGCTGTTTCACTGGGCGATTCTGACACGGTGCGGCAGCCGATGGGGGGCCCACCACGATCCCATCTGCCTAACGCGCGAGGCGGATGACGCCGTAGTCGTATCCGCGGCGTCGGTAGACCACGCTGGGCTGCTCGCTCTCCTTGTCCACGAACAGATAGAAGTCGTGTCCGACGAGCTCCATCTCGTACAGCGCCTGGTCGAGAGCCATCGGACTGGTCCGGTGGGTCTTTTCCCGGACCACGAGTGGCCCGTCACCGACGACCTCGAGCGGTCCCTCCCGGTGGACGGGTGGATCGCCCGGAGCGGACTCCTCGATGTCGTCCGGCGCTTCGGGTTGCGATGTCGCGCGCGACAGCGACATCGGCGCCCGCGAGCCGTGGTGTATCCGCCGCCGGTCCGCCGCCTTGCGCAGCTGACCCTCCAGCTTGACCAACGCTCCGTCCAGTGCGGCCATCTTGTCCTCGGCGGCCGCCTCGGCACGGATCACCGGTCCGCGAGTTCGCAAGGTCAGCTCGACCTTCGCCGCTCGCTCGGACAGGCGCGGGTTCCGTTCGGCGGAGACCTCGACGTCGACGCGGATCACCCGGTGGTCGTACTTCTCCAGCCGGGACAGCTTGTCGGTGGCCAGCTGCCGAAACCGGTCGGAGACCTCACAGTGCCGGGCCTTGACCACGATGTCCACGGTGACCTCCTCGATCGGGTTCCATGCCCAGACGCTAGTGCGCGCCGGCACGGGGCACTACCCGGTGCGGGTCGGCCACCGGCGCTGCGTGCAGGCCACGGTGGCGACACCGCTCGGCGATATCCCGGCGCGTCGCAACGCGACGGTGGCCTCGGCAACGGAGGCGCCGGTGGTGACGACGTCGTCGACGATCACCACGGTCGCGCCGGATCCGGCGCCGGGCGCGCGCACCCGCATCGCACCGGTCAGGTTCGCGGCCCGCTGCTGAGCACTCAAGCCCACGGAGTCGGCCACCCCCGGGCGCTGCCGGAGCATGGTGGCCACCCCAGCATCGCATCCCCGCCGCCTCAGCACCTGCGCTCCCACCCGGGCAACTCGTGGCACGTGGTCGTGGCCGCGCCGGCGCACCGCAGCGGGCGAGGACGGCACCGGCACCAGCACCACCCGTTCGCTCGCATCCAGGACTGCCAGCAAGGCGGCGACGACATCGGCGAGCACGCGGCCCAACGGCCGGGCCAGACCGAAGCGGGCGGCGTCCTTGTACGCCACGATCAGCTGCTGCATGCGACCCGCGTAGGGAGCGCCCGCGTAGGGCAGCACAGTGGTCGGGTGCAGCAGCGCCTCCGGCACCGGATCCGGCCATGCCGGGCGCGGCGAAGCGACCAGGGCCGCCGAGCAGGCCAGACACAGCCGGCGCCCCGGTTCGGCGCAGCCGGCACAACAGCTGCCGAGCAGCATGTCGCCCGCTGCGTCGCGCCAGGTGCTCACGGGTGCAGTGTCGCCGCCGCCTCGCCGGTCAGGGTGAGGTGACCTGCCGGGGTGTTGACGACGGCACCGACGCCGACCTCGGATAGTCCGGCAGGCTCAGGGGTTGGCGGCTCACCCGAACCCACAGCCCATCGGGCTCCTGCAGCCAAAGACCGCCGGTGTCGTTGCCGACGTATGTCAGGCTGTCTGGCGCCGAACTCACCGCCAACGTGGTGGCACCGACCCGCGCCAGTGCGATCGTCGCGCTCTCGACCGTGGATCCGTCGACGCGCACCGAGTACGGCTCCGGTGGCTTCGCCCCGACCCGGGCGAGCAGGCTCACGGTCGTCGAGTCCGCCCACTCGACGTCTGTGGGCGCCTCGAATGCGGTGGCAGGGTTCACCAACGGGTGCACGTCGGTGAGCCGGTCGACCCGGCCACCTGGGGCGCGGTGAAGGACACCTAGGTAGACCCGCCGGGCCGCGGGCCGGTCACCGTTGACGGCACGGGCAACCGCAGCGATGCGCAGACCGTCCGGGGAGAGCGCGAACGCCTCGATCCGGGTCCGCGCCAGCGGACCCAGCTGGACCCGGTGCGAGCGTGGACCGCCGTCGGCGATCCTCGAGACCACCAGCTCCGAACCAGGTTGCCGGTGCTCAGCGACCCAGAGTGCACCGCTGCCGTCCCAGCTGGGGTCGGTTAGATCGTGTCCGCCTCTCAACATCACCGTGGGCCGGGTGCTACCGGTGTTGAGGCTCCAGGTGAGCACCCGAGACCTGTCGGCGCTCACCGCCGCCAGCTGCGAGACCGGGTTGTTGGTCAGCGACACGTCGAAGTCGGCGAGATCTGGTCGGCGACCCCTCCACGGGCCGGGAAACGGCGTCACGTTGGTTCCTTGGACCACGACCAGACGACCGCGACGGAGCGCGAACAGCTGCCCGCCGGGGATGGGGGCCGGCGGTCCGTATGAGTCCCACAGCGTGAGACCTTCCACAGCTGGCGCCCCGGGGATCTCGAGCGGCGCCCCCCCGGCCAGCACCCGTACGCCAACGACCAGGGGAACCTGCCGGAGCGTCCACACCAGCTGCGCCGCCAGCTCTGCCCGTTGGGCATCGCTCAGCGCGAGAGCGGAGGTGTCGAGCCGGACGTCGGCGACGCCGTCGGGGCGTATTGGGACCGACACGTCCACCTGAGCGGACGCGGGCAACACGGTGTGGACCTCTGAACGGAGGTCGGGCGTGGGCCCCGCCAACAGGCCACGCACCAAGTTGGTGGCCAACTGGTCGCCACGAGCCAGATAGATCGGGTCGGGAACGAGAACCAGGCTGGTTGGGTCATAGAAGTACAGCGAGACCGGCTGGTAGTAGTCGGCGAAGAAGCCGCTGCTGATGAGCATCGCGTCCGTAGGATTCGCGATGCGCCACTGGCCGTTCACCCGGCTGACCCGGAAGGTGTGGGAGGCGTCGAGCAAGCGGTTCGTGGCGGGCGTGTACGTGCCACGCCGGTCCAAGGTCGCCACCTGCCGGGCCCGGAACCTCACCCGCTGGCTGCCCGACGAGGTGGTGGTCGGGTCGTCGTAGATCACGGTCCGCTCTTGCGGCGTCCACTGGCCGGCAGCCGCCGGTGTCAGGTATTCCGCCGCGACATCGCTGGAAACCGGGAACGCCCGCATGGCGTCGATGAAACCGCGCACGATCTGGAGCGGGGAGGCGTTCGGTGCTGGTCCAGGGGGCCGGTACTGCGTCACAGGCAGCGTGTCCACCCGGCTGCCGGCGACCTTGGTGACGGCACCATCGTTGGGGATTCCGGCACAGCCGCCGAGCAGCGCGAAGGTGCCGAGCAGACACAATGCCGCCGCTCGAAGCGGTCGACGATCCCCCCTTGCTTTCACGAGTCCACCGCCGCGACATCTCGGCGTTGGACTCGCTGCCCCGCCTCGAGCGGCGCCCCCCCGGCCGGCACCAGCGGCAACGGCGAACGGCCCAGCTTGCCCCCGACCCGGCGCGGCAGCGTCAACCGGAACTGAGCACCCCGGCCGGGCTCGCCCCATGCCTGCAGCCAACCACCGTGAAGAGCGGCGTCTTCGAGCGCGATCGCCAGCCCCAGCCCGGTCCCGCCGCTGGTGCGGGCGCGGGCCGGGTCGGCCCGCCAGAAGCGGTTGAAGACGAGCGAGGACTCCTCGCGGTGCAGGCCAACCCCCCAGTCTCGAACGGTCAACGCAACGGCGTCGGGACCGGAGGCCACCGTGACCTGGACGAGCGGCGAGCGGCTGTAGTCGATCGCGTTGGCCACCAGGTTGCGGACGATGCGCTCAACGCGACGGACATCCGCTTCCACCAGGCAGGACCGCCCGGGGGCAACCACCTCGACCCGCACCCCCGCCCGTTCGGCGAACCCGCAGTAGGCGGCGACCACCCGGCGTGCGAGCGAGGCGAGATCCACGTCCTCCGCCGTGAGCTGGGCGGCACCGGCATCGAACCGGCTGATCTCCAGCAGGTCGGTCAGCAGCGTCTCGAACCGATCGAGCTCGACCTGTAGGAGTTCCGCGGAGCGCGCCGTGGCCGGCTCGAACCGGCCACGTCCGTCGTGCAGCACGTCGGCCGCCATTCGGACGGTGGTCAGGGGGGTGCGCAGCTCGTGAGAGACGTCGGAGGCGAACCGGCGCTGGACGCGAGACAGCTCCTCGAGCTGGCCGATCTGCCGCTGCAGGCTGGCCGCCATCTGGTTGAAGGACTGCGCCAGGCGCGCGAGGTCGTCCTCGCCTCTCACCTGCATGCGCTCCTCGAGCCGCCCGGCGGCGAGCCGCTCCGCGATCCGCCGGGCGAGCCGTACCGGCGTCACCACCTGGCGGGTGACCAGCCATGCGACCGCCGCTACCAGCACCATCAGGGCGAGTCCGGCCGACAGCAGCGCCCGTCGCACCAGAGACAACGTATGCTCCTGATCGGCCAACGAGGACAGGTAGTACAACGAGTACGCCTCTCCGGTGCTGGCCAGCCGCAACCGCGAACCGGCGACCACCGCGGGTTGGGAGGCACCCTCGGCGTCGCTCAGGGTCGTGTACGTCCAATAGGTTCCCGGCTGGCTCTCGACCTGAGCGCGAAGGTCGGCCGGAACGCTGGAGTCGGCCACCGGGCCGGACGAGTAGACCCCGGGGGCACCCAGCCCCGACCCGACCGGCCCGAGCGGGCCGTACGCGACGATGTCGTAGCCGCGTGGCGACCCGCCGCCGCTCCCCAGGCTCTTGATCAGCTGGTCGAGGACCTGGGAGCGGCTGTTGGCGTCGGTCACCACGCTCGCGTCCAGCTGTTGCTGGGCGTCCGCGAACCCGGCCTCGGCCTGAGCGATCGCCTGGTTGCGCTTGCTCTCGACGAGCCCGTCGGCCACCTGTCGCATCAACATCACGCCGACCAGCGCCGTGACGACGGCGCAGAGCACGAGCGTGCCCATGACGACCCGCGCCTGCAGTGACCGCACCCAGGCGTAGCGTGCCAGCCGCCAGGGGGAGCCCAGGACCCGCAGCACCCTGGTCCGCAGCCCGATCGGCAGGGCGGTTGCCAGCGCGCGTGTGGCCATCGTCGGAGCACCCGGCGCTATCTCGCGCCGGCCTTGTAGCCGATACCGCGCACGGTGATGACGACTTCGGGGTTCTCGGGATCGTGCTCGATCTTCGACCGGAGCCTCTGGACGTGGACGTTGACCAGCCTGGTGTCGGCCGAGTGGTGATACCCCCACACCTGTTCGAGCAGCACGTCGCGGGTGAACACCTGCCAGGGCTTGCGGGCCAGACAGGAGAGCAGGTCGAACTCGAGCGGTGTCAGCGAGATCGGCTCCTCGCCCCTTTTCACGGTGTGCCCGGCGACGTCGATGGTGAGCTCGCCGATCGTGATGACCTCCATAAGATCGTCGCTGGGCTTGCGGACGCGGGCCCGGATGCGCGCGACCAGCTCCTTCGGCTTGAACGGCTTCACCACGTAGTCGTCGGCCCCGGACTCCAGACCGAGCACGATGTCGATCGTGTCGTTCTTCGCCGTCAGCATGACGATGGGGACGCCGGACTCGGCCCGGATGGCCTTGCAGACGTCGAGGCCGTCCATCCCCGGCAACATCAAGTCGAGCAGCACCACATCGGGACGGTGTTCGTGGAGTGTCTCCAGGGCCCGGTCTCCGCTGTTGCAGACCACGGGTTCGAAACCTTCCTGCCGCAGCACGATCGTGAGCATCTCGGCCAGCGCGGCGTCGTCGTCGACCACCAGCACCTTGCCGTTGGCGGCGCGACACGGCTCGACATCGGCCTCCACCGGCACTCCTCCCCTCGATGCCAGACCCTGCCCTTACACAGTACGACGCCCAGCCGTTCGGAGGTGGTGATCCGGCGTGCCGTGCTCAATAGCGGTAGTGGTCGGACTTGTACGGCCCCTCGACGTGGACGCCGAGGTACGCGGCCTGCTGCTTGGTCAGCTCGGTCAGACCGACGCCGAGCGCGTCGAGGTGGAGGCGCGCCACCTCCTCGTCGAGCTGCTTGGGCAGGGTGTGCACCCCGAGCGGATAGTGCTCACCTCGGGTGAACAGCTCGATCTGGGCCAGCACCTGGTTGGTGAACGAGTTGGACATCACGAACGACGGATGACCGGTCGCGTTGCCCAGGTTCAGCAACCTGCCTTCGGAGAGCACGATCAGCGCGTGCCCGTCCGGGAACGTCCACAGGTCGACCTGCGGCTTCACGCTGGTGCGCGTGATTCCGGCCGTCGCGGCCAGCCCCGCCATGTCGATCTCGTCGTCGAAGTGGCCGATGTTGCCGACGATCGCCTGGTGCTTCATGGCGGCCATGTGGTCCGCGGTGACGACGTCTCGGCATCCGGTGGCGGTGATGACGATGTCGGCGTCACCCACCACGTCGTCGAGCCGGGCGACCTGGTAGCCGTCCATCGTCGCCTGCAGCGCACAGATCGGATCGATTTCGGTCACGATGACGCGTGCCCCCTGGCCCCGCAGCGACTCCGCGCAGCCCTTGCCGACGTCGCCGTAGCCACACACAACGGCCACCTTCCCGCCGATCAGCACATCCGTGGCGCGGTTGATGCCGTCGATGAGCGAGTGTCGACAGCCGTACCGGTTGTCGAACTTGGACTTGGTCACCGAGTCGTTCACGTTGATCGCCGCAAAGAGCAAGGTGCCCTGCCGGGCCCGGTCGTATAGGCGCATGACCCCCGTCGTGGTCTCCTCGGTGACGCCCCGCACGCTTGCAGCGATCCGGGTGAATCGGCGGGGGTCATCGGCCAGCAGCCTCTCGAGCAGCCGGTGGATCGCGCTGAGCTCCGGGTTGTCGAAGCTCTCCGGCGAGGGTGCCGCGCCGGCCCGCTCTATATCGGCGCCGAGGTGGACCAGCAGGGTCGCGTCGCCCCCGTCGTCGAGGATCATGGTGGGCTCGTCCCCGTCGGGCCAGCTCAGTGCCTGCGAGGTGCACCACCAGTAGTCGGTCAGCGACTCGCCCTTCCACGCGAAGACCGGCACCCCCTGCGGGTCGTCGACGGTCCCGTCGGGGCCGACGACCGCCGCCGCGGCGGCATGGTCCTGCGTGGAGAAGATGTTGCAGCTGGCCCAGCGCACGTCCGCCCCAAGCTGCACGAGGGTCTCGATCAGCACCGCGGTCTGCACGGTCATGTGGAGCGAGCCCGTGATTCTCGCCCCGGCGAGCGGCTTGGCGTCGGCGAAGCGTTCCCGCATCGCCATGAGGCCCGGCATCTCGTGCTCGGCGAGCGTGATCTCGATGCGCCCGAACTCGGCCAGCGAGGGGTCGGCGACCTTGAAGTCGACGTGGTCCTGCATGCGTGCGTCCCTTTCCTCGTCGTGGGGGCGCCGGGTGCGGCTCCGCTCGGCGGAGTCGAGACGCCATCGTGTCCTCGTGCCGGGCGGCTCGGCGCCCGGCCAACGGGCCGTCCGGCCCCTGACGGGAGGAAGAGCCCAGCCTACCGCCTCGCGGCGGCGCGAGCCCGGGTTGCCGGCCGTCGCTCAGTGGGCTCCCGGGGCGGTCGGTGGTTCGGGCCTGTGATCGGGCGCGTAGTCGGCCCGATAGATGTCCGGCTCCAGGTAGATCTGCTGGGCTACGGGCTCGGCGGCCCTCACCCGACGCTCCGCAGCATCGATGGTCGCGGCGATCGACGCCGCGCTGTCGTCATGGTCGACGGCGATCTTGGCCGCCACCAACAGCTCCTCCGGCCCCAGGTGCAGCGTCTTGAGATGGATGACTCCTGCCACACCGGGTGTCCCCTCCAGTGCACGGCGCATCCGCCCGATCGATGCGCGCGTCGCTGACTCCCCCAGCAGCAGGCTCTTGGTCTCCACCGCGAGCAAGACCGCCACCACGACCAGCAGGGCCCCGATCGCGGCGGCTCCCAGCACGTCGAAGTAGGCGTTGCCTGTGAGCAGAGTGAGCCCGATGCCGGCGAGGGCGAACGCCAGGCCCAGCAGCGCAGCGGAGTCCTCCATCAGCACCACCGGCAGCTCCGGGGCCTTGGAGGCACGGATGAACTGCGGCCACGACGTTTTGCCGCGCACCTTGTTGGACTCGATGACCGCGGTCTTTAAGGAGTAGCCCTCCATCGCGATGGCTGCGGTCAACACGACCAGCGGCACCCACCACCAGCGGCTCTCGAGGAGCTCGTCAGGGTGGCCGGCGCGGACGGCCTGCCACTTGTGGTAGGCCTCGTAGAGGGCGAACAGGCCGCCGAGACTGAACAGTACGACGGCGACCAGGAAGCTGTAGATGTAGCGCTCCCGGCCGAACCCGAACGGGTGCTCCTCGGTTGCGTCTTGTTGCGAGCGCCTTGCGCCCAACAACAGCAGGCCCTGGTTCGCCGAGTCCGCAACCGAGTGGATGGCCTCGGCCAGCAGCGAGCTGGCCCCGGTCAGCAGCCAGGCAGCGAACTTCGTGACCGCGATCCCGAGGTTGGCCAGCAGGGCGGCGACGACGGCCCGGTTGTTTTCGTGACCAGCCATCTCACCTCGGCGCCCTCGAGAGTTCGGGAGCCTATCCTGCCCGACCCGTGGACACCCGGAGCAGCAGCCCGGCCCCGTCGGCGACCAGCGGGGAACTCCCGCCGGGGACGAAGGCGGACTGGCCCCGGCGCAAGGTGAGCCAATGCCCTCCCCTACCTAGCCGGTACCTGCCATGGACGCACAGCAGCAGCTGTGGCCCCCGGGTGGGAACCAGCGGACCGGATCCGTCCTCGCGCACCGACAGCGCGAAGCCGGCTCCGGCGTCGAAGCGCACCTCACCCGCCTCCCGTCGCGGCTCGACCCGACGAACCGCGACGCCGGTGTCGATCTCGGAGACGAAACCCGCGACATCGACCGGCTTGGTGCTTAGCCCTCCTCGGACCACCTCGTCGGAGTTGGCCTGCACCTCGAAGCCGAGCCCACTGAGATAGGTGTGCGGCTGGCCGGGCGGGCAGAACACCGCCTCCCCGGGCGCCAGGTCCAGGACGTTCAGCATCAGCGGGGCCAGAGCGGCCGCGTCGTCGGGGTAGCGCTGGGCCAAGGTGGCGACGGTGTCTGTGACCGCGACGGCCTCGGCGGTGACGGCAGCGGCCGAGCACACCGCGCTCGCCGCTGCCCGTGGACTGGCAAGGCCGAGCAGCGCCGACATCGCCTTCAGCACCGCGTCCTGCGCCTCGCAGAGCGCGTCCAGCACCGGGCGCAGGGAGGGCGCACCGATTCCGCGCAGCAGCGTCACCGCCTCGGCGACCGGCCGGAGTCCGCAAAGCAGACGGCACGGGGTGATCGCGTACAGCATCTCCGGCTTGGGCCGCGGTGCTCGAGGGTGCAGCTGCAACGAAAGCGGGGAGCCGATCGCCAGCACCTTGGCCAAGAACGGGAGCCGCTCAGACACCACCTCGCAGAGCGGGCGGTCGCGACCGTGGATGCGGACCGTCGAAGGCTCCGCCTCGAAGCCGCTCAGCCACAGCTCCGCGTACGGTCCCCCGTCGGACGAGAACCCGAGCAGTGCCGGGATGTCATCAGACGAACCCCAGTCGGAGCGTCGAATCGGGTTGGTCAGCCGATACATGCGGGGTGCTGCTCAGCTCTCGCGGTCACCGACGCGGCCGAGCCCGATGCCGAGATAGGCGGCTGCGTAGCTGCCCTGAGAGAGCAGGGAGGCGTACCTGGCGACCTCCGGACCCGCATCGCAGGTCAACGTGTGGACCCGTACCTGGTGCTGTTCGGCCCGCGCCACCAGCCGGCCGCGCTGCTCACGGACGGCCGAACCCTGCGTCCCGTCGTCCAGGACCAGCAGCGCAGGGCGCAGGCTGGCCGGCTGAGCCGCGTCCAGGGGGTCGGCGAAGAGGTTTCGCGGTCCCGTCGCAGTCAGCACGGGGAGTAGCTGGTCGGCCTCCGCAGCCAGCGCCGAACGGCTGGTGGTCCGGCGGATCGACTCCGCGACACGTCGTGCCGCCCGGGCCGCGAGCACCGAACCACCCCACAGCAGCGGGTTGGCGTCGCCCAGCAGCAACGCGGTCTCCTTCGCCGGGTTCGCGACGATGTCGCGGAACGGCGAACACCACACGGCCACGTCGTCCAGAGCGGCCGCGACCGCTTCGGAGTCCACCTCGGGCCCCAACCCGAGGCGGTGGAGCGCTGCGAGCATCACCACCGCTGCCGCGAGCGGATCGCCGGTCAGCGTCGTGAGCACGTTGCTGTGCCGGCCGGCGGCCACCTCGGCCACCGGTGAGTGCGGGTGGCAGGTGACGACCAAGCTGCAGTCGCGCCGAACCGCCTCGGCAACGGCAGTGGACGCCGCCACGTCGCCGGGGGTCTGTGCCAGCACCACCACGGTGTCCCAGGTCCCGGCCCAGCCGGGAAGCCCGGGACCCGGCCACGCCACGAACGGCACCGGGCACCACGGTTCCAGCACGGCCCGCAGCAGCCGCGAGTCGGCACCGGCGACCACGACGGCTCGTGGCGGCGTGTCGGCTGACAGCGCCGCGAGGCCCGCGAGCGCCGCCTCGGCTTCGCGGCGAACCCTGGCGCCGGCCTCCGCGAGCGGTCGCAGCGCCGCATCTGCTCGGTCCAGCGCCTCGGGGTCGTCGAGCCGGGTGTCGTCGAACATGGTGCGCTCGTCAGGCGGGAGGGTCGTCGGGCCGCGCAGCCCGCGGGCGCGCCTCGTCCAGCAGCATCACGGGGATGTCGTCGCGGACGGGGTACGCCAACCCGCATCCGTTGCAGACCAGCTCGCCCGCCGCATCGTCCACCGACAGGCTGGTCCGGCAGCCTGGGCACACCAAGATGTCCAGCAACACAGGGTCAAGGTTCACATGGGGCTCCGAAGGATCGCCAGCACGCGGTCGCGCACCTCCTCCATTGTCGCCTGGTCGTCGGCTTCGACGTTGAGGCGGACCAGCGGCTCAGTGTTGGACGCCCGCAGGTTGAACCACCAGGCGTCCGCTCCGATCGTCACACCGTCGAGGTGATCGGCGGACCCGATCGAGCAGAACTCGCGCTCGACAGCCAACAGGGCCGCTTCGGCGTCGTCGACCCCGAAGTTGAGCTCCCCCGAGTGGGCGTACCGGCGATAGGGCGCGACCACCTCCGACAGCGGCCGGTCACTGGAGGCGACGGATGCGAGGACATGAAGCGCGGCGAGCATGCCGGAATCGGCGTACCAGAAGTCGCGGAAGTAGTAGTGCCCGGAGTGCTCACCGCCGAACACGGCCTGCCGCTGCGCCATGACGGCCTTGATGGTCGAGTGACCCACCGGGGTCCGGACGGCCACCCCGCCCGCGGCCTGGATCGTCGCCGGCACGACCCGCGAGCAGACAGCGTTGTGCACCACCGGCGACCCCGGGCGTCGAGAAAGCTCGCGGGCGGCGATCAGCGCGGTGACGACCGAAGAGCTCACCGGCTCGCCGAGCTCGTCGACCACGAAGCAGCGGTCGCCGTCACCGTCGAACGCCAGGCCCAGGTCCGCGCCACCGGCCACCACTGCGGCTCGCAGGTCGACCAGGTTGGCGGGGTCGAGAGGGTCGGCCAGATGGTTCGGAAACCGCCCGTCCAGGTCGAAGTACAACGGTTGCAGGTCGACGTCGAGTCGGTCGAAGACCGCCGGGACGGTCGTTGCGGCCATTGCGTTGCCAGCGTCGACAACGACCCGCAGCCTGCGCCCCCCAACTGGGACCAGGGCGCGCACGTGGGCGGCATAACCGGACAGCAGGTCGCACCGGCGCACGCTGCCCAGGCTCGATCCGGCCGGAGCCGGCTCTGTCGTCAGGAATCGGGCCCACAGCCGCGCGATGTCGCTCAGGCCGGTGACCTCCCCGACCGGGCGGGCGCCGGAGCGGCAGAACTTGACCCCGTTGTCGTTGGCCGGGTTGTGGCTCGCGGTGACGACGGCGCCGGGAAGGTCACGATCCCCCGAGGCGAAGTAGAGGACCTCGGTGGCGGCCAGTCCGAGGTCCAGGACGTCCGCGCCCGCGCGGGTGATTCCTTCGACCAGGCCGGCGTGCAACGCCGGCGAGCTGGTCCGCATGTCCCGAGCGACGAGGACGCCGTCCCCGCCAGCGGCGTCGACCACCGCGGCGAACGCCGAGCCCAGCGCAGCGGCGGTCCCTGGCTCGAGCAGCCGTAGCGCCGGACCGCGGATGTCATAGGAGTGCACCAGCCCGGCCAGGGACGGATGCTGCGGCGGCCGAGGAGATGGCAGGCTCACGTGTCCACGGACCGCAGGACCCGCAGATGGCCCCTCCGGCCCACCTCGACCGCCTGTCCGCGAGCCTCGGTCACGGGCATTGGCCGCGCCGCCTCACGCACTGCGTCGGCGAGGGCGGCCAGGTCGTCATGGCTGGGTCCGTTGCGGTCATCATCTTGCGCGAGCCGTACCACCTCCCACCCGCGAGGCACCGACAGGCCGGTGGCGTGGGTCTCGCAGAGGTCGTAGCTGTGCGGCTCCGCGTACCTCGCGAGGGGACCCAGCACCGCGGTCGAGTCGGCGTAAACATAGGTCAGCGTCGCATCAGCTCGCCGCAGGCAGGCTGGACGCGAACAGCGGCGGGCCGGACTCACGCGGCGACGGTACCGGTCGGGCGCCGCCGAGAAGGGCATTGGAGGCCGCGCCGCTCGTGTCGGCAATGCTCGCGCCGTCGGCGCACTAGGGTGCGACGACGTGAGCTCTGGGCCGGATCGCGCGGTGCGAAGCGGTGCCATGCGGGACCGTCGGGGCCGTGGCCGGCGCGGGCCGCTGGCGCTGCCCGGTCCACTGTCACCCTCCGGAGTGCCGGCCCAGTTGAGCCGGCGAGCACAGTTCGACGCGGTCGTGCTCGACGTCGTCGAGCAGCTTTCCGCCCGCTGGGAGCCTGAGCTGCGCCACATCGAGTTCGGCGTCGAGGACACACCGCTGCTGGCGGCCGACTGGGCTCCAGGTCCGGTCCCGCTAGCCACATCGGTGCCAGCCACGCCGGTCTCCCCCGCCCGGGTCGTCGTCTTTCGGTTTCCGGTCGAGCAGCGGGCCCCGGCGCCGAGCCAGCAGCGGCGCTTGGTTCGCGGTGCCGTCATCGGGCAGCTCGCCGAACTGCTCGGGCGCACCGCCGAGGAGATCGATCCCGGCTGATGCGGGCTCTGCTCGGCAGACTCAGCCAGCGCGCTTCTTGAGCTTGCGACGTTCGCGCTCGGACAGCCCGCCCCAGATCCCGAACCGCTCGTCGTGGGCGAGTGCGTACTCCAAGCACTCGGCCCGGACGTCACAACCGAGGCAAACCCGTTTCGCCTCCCGGGTCGACCCACCCTTTTCGGGGAAGAAGGCCTCCGGGTCCGTCTGGGCGCACAGCGCCCGCTCCTGCCAGCTCAACTCGCCGGTGTCCGTGTCGAGCACGTCGAACTCGTGCACGGTCTCGCCTCCTCGACCCTTGTCTGTCACCCGGTACGGCGTCCGAGCACGCTGGCGGGTTCGCGGCCCGCCGTTGCTGAACGACATGTTGGGAATTACAGCCCTGTCAATACGCCCGCGTCAAGCCGGCAGGTGATATTCACCAGTTCGACGCCGGGAGACGGGCTCAAGAGTTCGGGTTCCACCAGCCGGTGCTGGGGCCATCGGCCCTGGTCTCCTCGGCGCTGCTCTCCGGGGCACTGCTGCCCTCCGGTGGTGCCGGCGTCGCCGGCGGCTGCTCTGCGGGCTGCTGCACCGGAGGCTGCTCGCCCGGTGGCGGAGACGCCCACTCCGGTGGGCCCCAGCTCTGCGCCTGTTCCGGGGGTTGCCCCCAGGCCTGCTGGGTCACGGCGGTCGACCCGCCGGCAACCGGTCCTGGCGGTGGCGCCGGTGGCGGCCCGGGCGGCGGCTGGGCCCAACCCCCAGCCGTGGGAGTTCCTGGCTGGCCGCCCCACTGCTGACCGCCCCACTGCTGTTGACCGCCCCACTGCTGCAGGGGTGCGGTCCGGCGTTCCGGCGCCGGCAACGCGGCGAACAGCTGGTAAGCCAGCCACGCCGTGGCTGCGACCACCGCCAGGTCGGCGAGGAAGTAGAACGTCCCGGACACCTTTCCGTTGTCGACACTGAAGGATTGGCCACCCAGCCCGGCCAGCCAGGTGATGGCCCCCAGCAGCGTCATCACGCCCAGAATCGCCAGCGCAGCCAGCACGATCATCCGTGCTCGCGTTGTTGGTTGCGCACCGAGCGCCACCAGCAGCACCGCCGTGACGATGACGAGCACCCACACCGGGTCCACGAACCTGGTGTTCACCAGCAGCGCCTTCTGTCCGAAGGTCAGCCCGACGTCCTTGAACAGCAGTGCGAACGTGACGACCAGGTAGAGCGTGGCGGCGGCGAGCAGCACGAACGCCAACGGCTCGCGCCACTTCTTGGCGGATTCGGGTAGCACGAGCGGTCCTCTCTGGACGAGAACTTCCGGCGAGCTCAGCCTGCCACAGCACAGCAGGCCGCGGCAGCCGCCGCCGCGGTGCGGCTTGCCAGAATGACCAGATGCGCATCGTGGCCCTCTCGGGCGGGATCGGGGGTGCCCGGTTCCTGCGCGGGCTGCTGACCGTGCTCGAACCCGCCGACGACGTCACCGTCATCGCCAACACCGCCGACGACATCTGGGTCTTCGGGCTGCGGGTGTGCCCGGACCTCGACACGCTGATGTACACCCTCGGCGGAGCCATCGACGAGCACCGGGGGTGGGGACGTGCGGACGAGACCTGGAACGTGAGGCAGGAGCTGGCGGCGTACGAGGCGGAACCTGGGTGGTTCGGGCTCGGCGACCGTGACCTGGCGACCCACGTCGTCCGCACCCAGATGCTGCGGGGGGGTCATCCGCTGTCCGCGGTCACCTCGGCCTTGTGCCGGCGGTGGCGGCCCGGCGCCCGGCTGCTGCCGATGAGCGACGACCGCGTCGAGACCCACGTCGTCGTCGAGGACGGCAGCGGCCGGCGAGCGATCCACTTCCAGGAGTACTGGGTCCGTCACCGCGCCGGTCTTCCCGTGCGGGATGTGGTGGCCGTCGGCGCCGACCAGGCGCAGCCGGCTCCGGGGGTCTTGCGGGCGATCTGCGACGCTGACGTGATCGTGCTGCCGCCGTCGAACCCGATCGTGTCCATCGGAGCCATTCTCGGAGTCGCCGAGATCGCCGCCGCCGTCCGCGCGGCACCGGCTCCCGTCGTCGGCGTCTCCCCGATCGTGGGAGGCTCCGCCGTCTCGGGAATGGCCGACCAGCTGCTGCGCGGTCTCGCGATCGAGAACACCGCCGCCGGGGTCGCGCTGCACTACGGGCCCCGACAGCACGGAGGCTGCCTGGACGGCTGGTTGGTGCACACCAGCGACGAGCACGAGCTCCCCCGTATCGGCGCGGCAGGTATCCGGGCCGAGGCCGTACCACTGCTGATGAGCGACATCGAGGCCGCCGGGGACATGGCCCGGGCCGCCCTGGACATGGCGGGACGGTTGGCGCGTTGATGGCGGACGGCATCGCGCTGCACGCCGTCGGTGGGTTGCCGGAAATGAGCGAGGGCGACGACGTGGCGGCGCTGATCGTCGAGCACGCCCGGTCGCTGCTTCGCGACGGGGTCGTCGTGGTCGTGACCAGCAAGATCGTCAGCTTGGCGGCGGGCCTGCTTGTCAGCGGCGAGCGTTCGGCGCTCGTCGCCGCCCACACCGACCGGGTGGTGGCGCGCCGCGGCGCCACCACGATCGTCCGCACCCGGCAGGGGCTCGTCCTGGCGGCGGCGGGTCTCGACACCTCCAACCTCCCAGCCGGCCGGGTCCTCGCGTTACCGTCCGACCCCGACGCGGATGCCGTGGCGCTGCGTCGATCGCTGCGCCGGCTGAGCGGTGCCAACGTCGCCGTGGTGATCACGGACACCGCCGGGCGGCCGTGGCGGCTCGGGCAGACCGATGTCGCGATCGGGGTCGCCGGACTGGAGCCGCTGCACGACCTCGCTGGCCAGCCGGACACGTACGGCAACGCCTTGTCGGTGACGGCGCCCGCGGTGGCCGATGCCGTGGCAGCGGCGGCGGACCTGGTGAAGGGCAAGCTGAACCGGATTCCGGTCTGCGTGGTGACCGGGCTGGAGAGCTGGGTGCTGGACCCGGATCGCGACGGACTGGGCGCGCGGGCGCTGATGCGCCCGGAGGAGAGCGACCTGTTCGGCCTGGGAGCCTTCGACGCCGTCCGCGCCGCCGTTCGGCGCGACGACCCCGGCAGCCGTCGCGGCTTCCCGGTGGCCGCCTCGAGCCGCCGCAGCCTGGTCGGTGACGCCATGGCCGACAGCGACCCCCAGCTCATCGACGTCGTGCCACGAGCCAGCGACGATGACCGTTCGGGGTGGCAGGCGTGGGACGTCGTCGCGGTCCTCGGCGCCGACCGGTCGGCGGCACTGTGGGAGGCCGCGAGTCTGACCGATCGGCTCAAGACGATGGCATTTGCCACCCGGCGTGAGGTTCGGGTTAACCGGCGAGACGACGGGCCGCTGGCCCGGTTCGAGCTGCGCGACCCGAGCGGCTGAGCGCCGCGCCCGTACCATTGCCCCACTCCTAGCGACGACGAAGGGTGGCGGCACATCGTGGCCAAACCGAGCCGGAACCCCGATCGCCGCGCCCGCGTGGAGGCGCTGCGGCGGGAGGCTCAGCGCGCCGAGCGCAGGCGCACGCTGGTCGTGCTGGCCGGCTGCGCGGTGGTGGCGCTCGTCATCGCTTCGGTCACCGGCTATGTCCTGCTCACTCGCGACGACGGAGCGGCCAGCGCAGGGAGCGCAGGGCCCGGCTCCGCCGGCGCCGGTTGCGGTGCCCCCGTGAGCCGCGGTGCCGACGCGGCCGGCGACCACCGGGCACCCGGAACCACGATCGACTACCCGTACTCCCCCCCGGCGTTCGGCCCGCACTGGCCGGTGCCGGCCGACGCGTCCCGCACCTTCTACAGCGGCCAGGACCGTCCAGCGGTCGAGCAGCTCGTGCACAACCTCGAGCACGGCTACACGATCGTGTGGTACGACCAGAGCATCGCCGGCGACCCAGGTCAGCTGGCGACGATGCGGTCGATCGCGGCACCGTACGAAGGTCGCTCCGACCAGTCCGGAAAGCTCATCGTCGCCCCCTGGACCCCGGCCGACGGTGCCGCGTTCCCGGAGGGGAAACACGTCGCGCTCACCCACTGGTCCGCGCAAGGAGGGGGAGCCATCGCCGGACAAGGGCGGGGCGACTGGCTCTACTGCAGCGCTCCGTCCCAGCAGGTGGTCACCGACTTCATGCGGGAGTTCCCCTACTCGAACGCACCGGAGCCCAACGGCGCCTGACCCGGGCCATCGGGTCGCTCCGGCACTACCACGGCGCCGCACGCGACGCGCGCCCCCCGCTCCAGCTCCGCGCCGGGCGAGACCACCGCGTCGTCACCGACGGCGCACCCGTGCAGCCGAGCTCCCGCACCGACGCGCGCGCCGAAGCCGAGGGCACTGGCGACCACCGCCGCATCGGCGCCGACTCGGGCGCCCGGCATCACGACGCTGCCGGCCACCACCGCCCCGGCAGCGACGACGGCGCCGGTTCCCACGACACTTCCCCCGCCCACCCGCGCCGACGCGTCAACGTCGGCACCGTCCTGGACGAGCTGATCGGCGGGTGCCGCCCCGTGGGCGGGGGACGTCGCCGCTCCGCTGACCAGGTCGCACGAGGCGCACACGAGTGCTGCCGGCGTCCCGACGTCGAGCCAGTAGGAGTCCTCGCGGTAGCCGACGACCAGGTGACCGGTGCCCAGCAGGGCGGGGAAGGTCTCCCGCTCCACCGACACGACCCGCCCCGGTGGAATGGCGTCGATCACCGCTCGGCGCAGGACGTAGCACCCGGCGTTGACCTGGTCGCACACCGGCTCCGGGGACTTCTCGACGAAGCCCGTGACCCGACCGTCCGGCGCGGTCGGGACGGCACCGAAGGGGCGCGGATCGGCGACCCCGACGAGGTGCAACGATGCGTCGGCACCCACGGCCTGCAGCCGCTCCACCTGAGTCGCGAGATCGTGTGCGGACAGGACATCGCCGTTCAGCACGACCACGGGCTCGTCCCTGCCGCTCTGGAGCATCTCGGCGGCGTGGCGGATCGCCCCCCCGGTGCCCAACGGTTCGGCTTCTCGTACGTAGCACAGCTCCAGCCCGAAGCGGGTCCCGTCGCCGAGGACAGGGCGGAACTCCTCGCCCCGGTAGGACGTGGCGAGGACGACCCGGTCGACGCCGGCCGACGCCAGCTTGGCGAGCTGGTGTGCCACGAAAGGCACTCCCCCGACCGGCAGCAGGTGCTTGGGGCGGCGTTCGGTCAACGGCAGCAGTCGCGTTCCGAGACCGCCCGCGAGCACCACCGCCTCCACCGCCGACTCCTTCCGTCGCTTCGCCGCCAGCGTGGCGACCGTACGCCGAGCCGGCGAGATGCGGCGGCCGTTGTCTACGCTGGCGCGATGGCGGTCATGGTCACAGGTGGTGCCGGCTACATCGGGGCGCACGTCGTACGTCTGCTGCAAGAGCGCGGTGACGACCTGGTCGTCGTGGACGACCTGAGCACCGGCTCGCAGGCCAGGATAGGCGGCTCACCGTTGGTGCATGTGGACCTGTCGCGGCCGGAGGCCGTGGACCAGGTGGCAGCCGCTATGCGCGAGCACGGGGTGGGAGCCGTGATCCACATCGCGGCGAAGAAGCAGGTCGGTGAGTCGGCACTTCGCCCGGCCTGGTACTACGCCCAGAACGTCGGAGGCAACGCGCACCTGCTGCAGGCCATGGAGGTGGCCGGGGTGCGGCGGCTGATGGTCTCGTCCTCCGCCGCGACGTACGGACTGCCGGACATCGCGCCCGGCTCGCTGATCGGCGAGGCTGCTGCGCCGCACCCGATCTCCCCGTACGGCGAGACGAAGCTGGTGTGTGAGTGGATGAACCGGGCCGCTGGCGCGGCCTGGGGGCTGCGGTCGGTCAACCTGCGCTACTTCAACGTCGCCGGTGCCGGATGGGAGGACCTCGGTGATCCCGGTGTGTTCAACCTGATTCCCATCGCACTGGGGCAGCTGCGCCGCAACGAACAGCCGAAGATCTTCGGTGCCGACTACGACACCCCCGACGGCACCTGCATCCGCGACTATGTCCATGTCCTGGACCTGGCGCAGGCTCACCTGGTGGCGCTGGACTACCTGGGCCGCGACGAGCGCCCGCACGATGTGTTCAACGTGGGCACCGGAGTCGGGGCGTCGGTCCGGGAGGTGCTCTCCGCGATCGCGGCGTCGAGCGGGCACCGGGTCGATCCGGTCGTCGTCGAGCGTCGCCCCGGCGACCCAGCCCAGCTGGTGGCCGACGTCAGCCGCATCGAGCGGACCCTGGGGTGGAAGGCCGAGCGGGATCTGAGCGCGATCGTCGACTCCGCCTGCGCCGCATCTCCGGCCCCCTAGACCTCGCCGCCCTCGCCGTCGTAACCGAAGACGTCGTCGGTGTCCGTCTCGACGTCGTACTTCAGCTTGTGGATGGCGTCTCGGACGGTGCCGTCGAAGGTCAGCGCCCCCTGCTCGAGGACCAGTGCCCGCGTACACAGCCGCTGCACCTGGGTGGTGTTGTGGCTGACGAAGACGATCGTGCGTCCCTCGTCGCGGATCTGCTTGATCCGCTTGATGCACTTCTTCTTGAACGGAGGGTCCCCCACGGCCAGCACCTCGTCGATGATGAAGATGTCGGACTCAGCGGCGACGGCGATCGAGAAGCCGAGCCGGGCGTACATCCCCGAGGAGTACGTCCCCACCGGGCTGTCCAGGAACTTCTCGATGCCCGAGAACTCCACGATCTCGGCGAACTTGCGGTTGGTCTCCGCCTGGCTCATGCCGAGGATCGCGGCGTTCAGGTAGACGTTCTCCCGACCGCTGAGCTGGGAGTGGAAGCCGGCGGTCACCTCGATCAGGCCGGCGATCTCGCCGCGGGTCAGCAGCGTCCCGCCGTCGGGGCGCATGACACCGGAGATCAGCTTCAGCAGCGTCGACTTGCCGGAGCCGTTGAGCCCCATCAGGCCGATCGCCTCACCCTGCTCGACCGTGAACGAGACGTCGTCGACGGCGCGGAAGCTGCGGTCCAGCTCGCGCCCGTGCACGCGGGAGACGAGCCGGCGCTTGAGCGTCCGGGACTCGCGCAGCGTGAAGTGCTTGGAGACCGAGTCGCACACGATCGCCTCAGCCATCGCCGTCACCTCCATCCCGCAGCCGGCGACCAGTTGGCAGGCTCACAGGTGCTCCGCGAACCGGGTCTCGAGCCGGCGGAAGACCCGCTGGGCCACCCACACCAAGAACAGGCAGGCGACCAGCACGAGCACCCCGCGCAGCAGCTGGTGGTCCGGCATCACCGCAACGCTCTGGTCGCTGATCGTGGGGACCCAAAAGCAGCGCTCGCTGAGCATGACCGCGTTGGCGACGGGATTGAGCAGGTAGATCTGCTCGATCCAGTTCCCGTGGGTGCGGCTCTCGATCATCTCGAACGTGTAGATCATCGGGGTGGACCAGGTGATCAGGTGGGTGATGGTCTCGGTGAAGTTCTCGAAGTCGCGGTAGAAGACGTTCCAGGCCGAGAACGCAAGCGCCACCGCGACCGACAGCGCGACCAGGATCCCCACCGCGAGCAGGCCGGCCACCAGCGCGGTGGCGTCGGGGTGCCAGCCGGCGATCGACACCGCAATCACCAGCACCAGGAACTGCGGGAGCACGTGATAGACGGTCACGAGCACCGAGGCCACGGGGAACATCTCGCGCGGCACGTTCATCTTGCGGACCAGTGACTTGTTCTTGACCACCGACTTCGTGCCGGCCCGCAAGGACTCGGAGAAGGACGTGGCGATGATCATCGCGCTGAAGATGTGGAAGGGATAACCGGGCAGCTTCTTCAGCCCGATGACGTAGCCGATGATGATGAGGTACGTCAGGAACCGGATCAACGGCTTGATGTACGACCAGAGCAGCCCGAGGACCGAGGCCTGGTAGCGGACGCGCAGCTCCTTCTGCACCAGCAGCTTCAGCAGGTAGCGGCGCCGGAAGACCCCGAAGAGCCCGGTCGAGTCCGCCGGGGCCGCCAGCGGTGGGAGCGCCCGCTGCTCGCTGGGAAGGGTGGTGGCCGTCACGGCGCCGACCCGTTGCCGGGCGGGCGCGCCGCCTCGAAGGTGGCCTCCCAGGCCGGCAGCGACGTCACCTCGGGCAGTGCCGCTCGGTACTCCCTGGCGAGCCGGGGCCACTCGCGACCAAAGCGCTCGTGGACGGCGACCGTGCGCAGCAGCAGCGACTTGAAGCGCCGAGGGTCACGGCGGTACCAGGAGGCGGCGGTGCCGTCGGTGGTCGACACGATGGCCGAGTCGACCTGCGCCAGCCGCCACCAGCTCGCGTCCCGGGCGGCCACCCTGGCCTCGGGATGGCGGCGCGCCAGCGCCCGGACCGGAAGCAGCTGGCGGACGCCCGCCCTGGCGGCCGCCATCAGCTGCCCCGATGCCTTGTGGGGGTCGGTGACACCCTGGCCGCGCCTGGGCGGTTTGCTGACCTTGACGCTCGGGAAGGCGTCCGCGTGTGGTCGCACCTGGGCGTCGGCGTTGTGGCCCCGCAGCGCCCGGACCTGCGGCAGCTTGGTGCGGATGCTCGGGTGCAGGTGCTCGGGACCGGCCAGGATGTCCTCGAGCGCGAGCAACCGCATCTGCGCGGTGGAGTACTGCATCGCCAGCAGGTGCTTGACCTGGTGGTTGAAGCTCTCGAGCACGACCCGGCCGCCGAAGTCGTACGGCGAGTGCAGCAGCGCGGCGACGGTTCGGTTGCGCTGGTGGAAGTACGCCTGCCAGTCCAGCGCGTCGTTCTTGTCCGTCCACGGCACGTGCCACACGCCAACCCCCGGCATCGACACCGTCGGGTAGCCCGCCGCACTGGCCCGGACGCCGTACTCCGCGTCGTCCCACTTGATGAACAGCGGCAACCCAAGTCCGATGTCTTCGAGGACGGCGCGGGGGATCAGGCACATCCACCAGCCGTTGAAGTCCACGTCGACCCGCCGGTGCATCCAACGGGAGTTGCGCAGGTTCTGGGTCGCCAGGTCGTGCTCGGTTCGAACCCGGTCCGCCGGTCCCCACCAGAACCGCCAGGGGTTGATCGTCTCGCCGAAGCTGTGCAGCTGGGAGCGGGCGTAGAGGCTGAACATGTGGGCGCCGACCAGGGTGGGTCGCCGGCAGAGGTCACCGAACGTCACCGCCCGCACGATGCTCTCCGGCTCGGCGACGATGTCGTCGTCGAGCAGCAGCACGTAGTCGCTTCGGGCGGCCTTGACCGTCTCGTACTGCGCCCGGGCGAAGCCGCCGGAACCACCGATGTTCGCCTGCTCGACGACCCGGAGCTTGCCGGCCATGGCCTGCTCGATGCCGGCGAAATGTGGCTCGTCGCTGACCCGTTCGGTGCCCTGGTCGACGACGAGGACCTCATCGAGCAGCGCCATCACATCCGGGTCGTCGGCGAGCTGGGCGAGCAGCGGCACGCATGATTCGGGACGGATGACGGTGATCCCGGCGGTCGCGGTTCCGGTGTCCGCCCGGGAGCCGGGGACGTCTGCGTACCAGGCGGCCTCCTCGAGAACGGCGTCCGCGGTGCCGGCGAAGACGTCGAACCAGTACCACCCGCCGTCGGCGAAAGGCTTCAGCGGCAGCGAGAAGGTGAAGTCACCGGAGGCGTCGGCCTCGGTGGTCTCGGAGGCGACGCGCTGCGAGCGACCGTCGGCTGTAGAGCGGTAGACGATCACGGTCGCCGAGCCGCTGACGCGGACCCGCAGCACCACGTGCTCCACGACCGTCCACATCCGCCAGTAGCTCGCGGCGAACGCGTTGAAGTACGTCCCGAACGAGACTCGCTGGTCGGCCGGTACCTGGAGCCGGCGGCGGTCGAGGATGTTCTCCGGGTGCCGGGCCCGCGAAAGCAGTGCGGCGGAGGTCGGGGCTAGGAAGTCCTCGTCGCCCTCGGAGCTGACACCGATGCTGGCCCCGTAGTCCACGTAGAGCGGAAGCACGTCGAGGTCGCGGTCCGCTGGCAGGACGACCCGCTGCAGCCGACGCCGCACTGTTCCCGCTGCGGTGGCGCCGTCGGCGCGGTCGGCTTCGGTCGGTGTCACCGTGGTGACCGACTCGGTCAAGGTCGATGGGCTCACTCGGCGACGCCTCCGCTGACGAGTCGCTTTCCGGTGGCGAAGTGCGGTTGGATCAAGTTGTCGTACATCGACAACGCCGAACCGATCGCCATGTGCATGTCGAGGTACTTGTAGGTGCCGAGCCGACCTCCGAACAGCAACTGCGGCTCCGCCCGGGCCAACTTGCGGTACCGCAGCAGCTTCGCCCTGTCCGCTGCGGTGTTGACGGGATAGTACGGCTCGTCGCCCTTGTCCGCGAAGCGGGAGAACTCCCGCATGAGCACGGTCTTGTCGTCGGGGTAGTCGCGCTCGGGATGGAAGTGGCGCGGCTCGATGATCCGGGTGTACGGCACGTCCTCGTCGGCGTAGTTCATCACCGACGTGCCCTGGAAGTCACCGGTCTCGGCGACCTCGTACTCGAAGTCGATCGTGCGCCACGAGAGCTCTCCCTCGGCGTAGTCGAAGTACTGGTCGACGGGGCCGGTGTAGACGACCGGGAGGTTTCCGACGAGGTCGTCTCGCAGGGAGAAGAAGTCGGTCTCGAGCCGAAGCTCGATGTTGGGGGAGTCGGCCATCCGGGTCAGCCAGGCCGTGTACCCGTCGGTGGGCAGGCCCTCGAAGGTGTCGCTGAAGTACCGGTTGTCGAAGGTGTAGCGGACCGGCAGCCGGGTGATGATCTCCGGCGGCAGGTCGCGGGGGTCGGTCTGCCACTGCTTGAGGGTGTAGCCACGGATGAACGCCTCGTACAACGGCCGCCCGATCAGCGAGATCGCCTTCTCCTCGAGGTTGGTCGCCACGGCGCCGTCGATCTCACCGGCCTGCTCGGCGACAAGGTGCCGGGCCTGCGTCGGCGTCATCGCCGCACCGAAGTACTCGCAGATGGTGCCGAGGTTGATCGGCAACGGGTAGACCCGCCCGCGGTAGGTCGAGAACACCCGGTGCTGATAGCCGGTGAAGCTGGTGAACCGGTTGACGTACTCCCACACCCGGCGGTTGGAGGTGTGGAAGAGGTGGGCGCCGTACTGGTGCACCTCGATGCCGGTGTCCGGGTCGGGGGCGCTGTACGCGTTGCCCCCGAGGTGTGAGCGGCGGTCGAGCAGCAGGACCCTCGCACCGAGGTCGTTGGCGCAACGCTCTGCCAGCGTGAGGCCGAACAAGCCGGCGCCGACAACGGCGAGGTCAACGTCCACAGAGCCTCCGGATCGCGGTACAGGGCGGCTCTAAGTGTAACGAGCCGGTCACCGCGGACCCGGCGGCGCGACGCGGATCCCGCGCCTGGCTATCAACCGCCGGTACGCCACTCGGCGGACCCGCTCCGGCACCAGCCGGTAACCGCCGCGTACCGCGACGTTGCGCCAGTACTGGCCGCGGCTGGTGATGCCGAGCTCCAGGAAGCGTCGCTGCAGGGCGATCTCGGCCCGCAGCAGTTCCCGACCGCCCCGCCGTGCGTACGCGCCCGCGCCGACGCGGTAGTAGACCAGCGGCTCGGCGACGTTGGCCGGCCGGGCCCCGTGCGACAACATCCGGGCGAAAAGCAGGTAGTCCTCCATCAGCGGGAGGTTCTGGTAGCCACCGACCTGCTGGACAGCGGCGCGCCGGTAGACGACGGTCGGGTGGTTGAACGGGTCCCGGAAGCGGGCCGCGGAGCGGATCCAGACCGGGTCGAGCGGCGGGATCCGGGTCTGCACCACGTGGTCGATGTCGTCGACGAACTCCATCAGCGCCGACCCGACGATGTCGGCACCCGCTTCGATGTGCGGCAGCTGCACCTCGAAGCGGTGCGGCGCCGACACGTCGTCGGCGTCCATGCGGGCCACGACGTCGTGCCGGCAAGCCTGTAGGCCCGCATCCAGTGCCGGGCCGAGACCCCGATGGCGTTCGAGGCGGAGCAAGTGCACCGGCACGGGGCTCGTCGTGACCAGGTGGTCGAGAGTTGCCGCCAGCTCTGCCGGCACCGGGCCGTCCTGCACGATGACGACGTCATCGGGTCGGCGCGTCTGGTCGACGACGGTGCTGGCGAACGCCCGGTGCAAGAACAGCGGGCGGTCCCCGGCGTACACCGGCAGCAACAACGAGAACGGCAGCGGCTCACCCACCGCGTCTCCTGCCAGCGCCCGAGAGCGCGGCCGCGATCAGCGCGGCGTTGTCGCGAGGGCCCCGGCGGGCGCCGGCCACAAGGCCCTTGCCCAGCGCCCGTACCAGGGTGGCGCGATCGGAGGAGGCATGGACGGTGGCCGCCCAGCGCCGCAACGTGGACCCGAGGTAGACCAGCCGCTCCACCGGGTTCAGGCCGGGGCTGCGGGTGAACAGCCACACCTTGTTGCGGACCTCGTAGAAGAAGCGCTGCCCCGGATCGACGTTTGTGGAGCCGAAGCTGTGGGTCTTGTGGACGACGACGCTCTCGGGACAGAGCAGGCCGACATTTCCGCGCAGCAGCCGGGTGGTGTACTCGAAGTCGTCGTTCCACAAGAAGTAGTCCGCGACCGGCAGCCCGCGCTCGGCGACGACCTCGGCGTCGACAAGGCAGGAGACGAAGGACGCCGACCGGATGGCGACGCCACCGACCCGCGCGGCGCGGCGCGCCTCGGCCGCCCCAAGACCAGGCTTGCGCCGCGGCGTGTTCATCGGGTGGTCGCGTCCATCGGTCCAGACCACACGGCTCGCCAGGAGTGCCGGCCGCGGGCCGCGGTAGCCCGAGCGCACCCTGAGCAGCGACGCCAGCGCTTCCGGCTCGGGAACCGTGTCGTCGTCCATCAGCCACAGCAGATCGGGCGCATGCGCGCCCATGGCCCGTGCCACACCTGCCGCGAAGCCGCCCGCCCCCCCGAGATTGGTGGCCAACGCCACCAGGTCCGCCTCGGGAAAGCCGGAACGCACGGCGCCCGGGGAACCGTCGTCCGAGGAGTTGTCGACGACGACGACGGCGTCGGGGGGGCGGGTCTGGGCGCGCAGCGCCGTCAACGCCTCGACCAGTTGGTGGCAACGGTTCCAGGTCACGACGACGGCGACGACGCGGCACCGCCCGCCATCGTCCGCTGTGGTCACACCGTCACCATGTTCACCTGGGATAGCGACACTTCCCATGGGATGTGCACCGTGGGAAGTGTCACCAAACCATGGGAAGTGGGGCTTCGGACACTACCGCCGCCGAGTCGCCCGTCCCAAGGGGTGGCTCAACAGGCGCTCGCCAGGTTGGTGGTGTGGTTGGCCGCCTTCGAGCCGCGGTGCTTGTGGTGCTTGGCGTGCCCGCCGACCGCGGGAGCGGCATCGCCCTTCGACCGGGCGATCGCATTGGTCACCATCGCGGCGATCTTGGCGTAGTCGGGGTTGTACGACTCGATCTTCGGCGGCACAAACGACACGGTCGCCACGGGTTGGGAACGCGCCTTGAGTGCCAGGTCGATGAATGTGCCCAGTTCGGACGCCGGCAGGTCCGTGCTCAGCAGCTTCTTGCTGGCATCGGCGATCTTCTGCGCCCGCGTCACAACGGTCTGCGGACTCAGCTGTTGGAGCATGGCGCTCATCACGCACTTCTGCCTGGCCATCCTGGCGTAGTCGTCGTCGGCAACGCGACTGCGCGCGAACCACAGCGTCTGGTAGCCGTTGAGCTTGTGCACCCCGGCGGGGATGTGACCGGTAATCGCGCCGCCGATACCTCCGATCGGGACAGGTTGCGGCACGTTGATGGTCACCCCGCCCACGGCGTCGACGAGGTCCTGGAACCCCTGCAGGTTGACCATGACGTAGTAGTTGATCGGCAGGCCGGTGATGGCCTCGACCGCTTGTTCGGTGGCTGTGATGCCCGGGTTGTGGTCGCCGGGGAAGAGGTCGGGGTGGTCGATCGCCCAGGTGAAGACCCCGTTCAGGTAGCAACCGCTGCACTTGAAGCCGTGCGGGAACCGCCGGTTCATCGCGGTGCCGGCGGGAAACGGCACCTTCTCCAGGTTGCGGGGTAGGCCGAACAATACGGTCTTGCCGGTGTTCTCGTCGACGCTCGCGACGGTGATCGAGTCCGGACGCAGCCCCCAGCGGTCGACTCCGGAGTCTCCTCCGAGCAGCAGCACGTTGTAGCGGCCGGCGGTCGGGTCCGAGGTTGCCCCGCTGCCAAACACGGTAAGGATGAAGTCCCGCTGCACCGCCATCAGGTGGGCCGAGAACAGCAGCGCCCCGCCGGTGACCAAGCACAGCGAGGTGTTGAGCCCCACCGTGAACAGCCGGTGTCCCCGCCTCAGGTCCAGCGGGTCACCGAGCCGCCAGGCGTCACAGAACAGCGCCACCCACACCAGTGCGAGAGCCCACAGGGCGATCCGCAGCAGCAGCAGCCAGGTCGGGTTGGTCAGTACGTTCAACAGCCACGAGCGGCGTACGAACGCCAGCCCGAAGAGCACTCCGGCGAACGCCAACACCGCGATCCAGACCCGCACGACCACGTGCCCGACCCGCTTGTTTCCCGCCACCAGCTGCGCAGACCCGGGGAGCACCAGGGTCATCCCCAGCAGCGTCAGCGAGCGCCGGAAACGGATCCGGGCGCTGTCGCTACCGGTGCGAGCCACATCGGAGGGCAGGCGGGACGTCAGGGCAGACATGTGTTCCTCGAGGACGGGATGCGCACGGCCCAGTATCAAACGTCACATGCGTCACAGGTCGCACGGCGCGCCGGGGCTCTTCTCGACGACGGCGGGCGCGGCAGAGACGCCGCCTACCCTGGGGCCATGACCGAGACACCGCCTGGTGGGGCTGGCGACGACACCGACCCCGGTGAGCGGGCCTACAGCTGGGGTGGTGCTGCTGGAGCGGCCACGCCTGATCCCGACGCCACCCAGGCGATGCCCGCACCGCAACGACGTTCGGCCGACCAGCCGCCCGTCACCAGACCAGAGGCCGAGCCCACCCGGCTGATCCCCTCCTGGCAGCAGCGGTCGCCTGCGGCGCAGCGGCCCGCCGTGCCACCCCTGCCGCCGCCGCGTCTCCCGCCACCGAGCACGGCGCCGTACGGCGCGACCGCCGCGGCGAAGAGGCCAACCAGACGGCGCCGGTGGTGGCTGCGGATCATCTTGGCCCTGCTCCTCGTGTGGGTGCTCTTCCTAGTGGCAGTGCCGATCTGGGCCTGGTCGCAGATCGCCAGGGTCAACGCGCAACCATCTGGTTCCCGCCCCGCCGATCAGCCGGGGACGACGTACCTCGTCGTCGGCTCCGACAGCCGTGCAGGCCTCGACGCAGCCCAGCGCCGGACCCTCTCGACCGGCGGCAACGCCGGAAACGGCCGCACCGACACGATCATGCTGCTCCACATCGGGAGCGGTTCCCCCCTGCTCGTCTCGATCCCCCGCGACTCCCTCGTCGCGATACCGGGGCACGGCACCACCAAGATCAACGCCGCGTTCGCGTACGGCGGCCCCAAGCTGCTGGTCCAGACGATCGAGCAGGACACCGGCGTCCGCATCGACGACTACGTCGAGATCGGTTTCGGTGGCTTCGTCAACCTCGTCGACGCCGTGGGGGGTGTCCGGGTGTGTGCCCAACAGGCGATCAAGGACCCCAAGGCCGGGCTGACCGGCGCCAATGCGATCCAGAAGGGCTGCCAGGACGTCAACGGTGTGCAGGCACTGGGCTTCGCCCGGACGCGCGCAACGTTTGCCACGTCCGACATCCAACGGATCCAGGACCAGCGGCAGGTCATCGGCGCCATCGGAAACAAGGCCACCTCGGTCTGGAGCGTGCTCAACCCGGTCCGCTACTTCCGGTTGGCCAGCGCCGGGGCGTCGTCGGTGCGGATCGGGGACAACATGAGCCCGCTGTCCCTGGCCCGGTTCGCCTGGGCGCTGGCTCACGTCAGCGGTGGCGCCGAGACCACCTGCACGGTTCCGATCTCCGACCTCGCGGTGCACTGGGACCCAACCCGCGCGCCGCAGCTGTTCAAGCTCATCCAGCAGGACCGGACCGGCGACATCCCGAAGAGCCTGTGCACCTCCAACGGCCTAGCGCCTTGACCACATCGGGAAACTCGACCCCGACCCCTGGCGACGGCGAGGGCGATCGGAGGCGTTCGGAGGACTCCACGGGTAGCAGGCGCACCCGGGCACAGGCCTTCCGGACGTACGTGGAGCCCGAGATCGGTCTGCTGTTGCGCGTCGCCTTCACGCTGACCGGGTCCTGGGCCGACGCCGAGGACGCGGTCCAGGAAACCCTGGTGCGGGCCTGGAACGCGGTCGACTCATTCGACGGCGCTCATTCCCGCGCCTGGTTGCTCACCATCTTGCGCCGCACGAACGCGAATCTGCATCGGCGCCGACGACCCGATGTCGTCGCCGAGCCTGGCGAGTGTTCCGGGGCCCGGCCGGCGTTCGGCACTGCCCGACCGCTCAACCCCGAGGACCAGATCGTCGAAACCATCCTCGAAGACACGCTCGAGCGGGCGGTGGCCCGGCTCGATCCACGCTTTCGAACCGTGTTGCTGCTGGTCGACGTGGACCAGCTGAGCTACGCCGAAGCCGCGGACACCCTCGGCGTGCCCGTGGGCACGGTGATGTCTCGTCTCAGCCGGGCACGTGACCGCGTACGCCGGCAGCTGCGAGGGTGCGGATCGGACAACCGGAGCGGAGGGCGGCAATGATCAGCGGGGTTCAAGCGTTGCTGGCGTGTCACTGGTCGGCCCGCCGCATGCAGCGATATCTGGACGCCGACCCGTCGGCACCGCTGCGGCCGGCGGAGGTTCGGCGCCTCGAGGCTCACCTGGCCCGCTGTGAGAGGTGCGCACAGCTGGCGCGCGAGCACCGGCTGCTGCGCCAGTCCCTCCTGCGGTGGTCCGACCGACACTGGCCCGATGACGGCTCGCTGACCCGGATGCATGGGGTTCTCGACCAACTGGTCCGCGACGGCCTTGCCTGAACGGGGAATGCCCAGCGGCGCCCGCCGGGTTTATCACGTAGTCCACGATTCAGAGGATGCATCCGCATGGTGAACAGGCTGTCGGCTGGGACCGGAGCCAGCGCCGCCCCGATCGTCGCCCCGTCCGGCGCCGGCGCCGTAGCCCTTGCGGGGTTGCGCATCGTGATCGGCCTGCTGTGGCTCTACAACGTGGTGTGGAAGCTGCCGCCCGACTTCGGCAAGAGCGGCGGGAACGGCCTGTACGGATTCACCCGCGACGCCGTGGACCATCCGGTGTTCCCCCCGTACAGCTGGGTCGTCGAACACCTGGTGCTGCCGAACTTCACGGCCTTCGGGTGGGCCGTACTCGTCGTCGAGACACTGCTGGCGGTACTGCTGCTCACCGGCACGTTTGTCCGCCTGGCGGCGCTCGTCGGCATCGGCCAGTCGCTTGCCATCGGCTTGTCGGTGGCACGAGCTCCCGGCGAGTGGCCGTGGTCGTACGTGATGCTCATCGCAATCCACGTGGTGCTGCTGTTCACCGCGGCTGGCCGGGTGGCCGCGGTCGACGCCGTCCGCCACCAGTCCGGCGAGGCCAAGGACCGAGCGACCCCGCTGCTTCGCGGCTGGGGAGTCATCATGGTCGTGGTCGGCCTCGTCGCGGTTGCTCTCGCCGTCGCAGCGGACCCGTTCGCGTCGGCGGGGGCGAACGTGGGATACGGCGACCTCGAGGTGTCGCTGGGAAGATACAACGTCGTTGGGGCGCTCGGACTGCTCGTGGTCGGTGCGCTCATGGTCGCGGCGTCAACGACGGCGCGACCAGCCCTCGCCCTGGCAGCGGCCGCGATCGCGACACTCGCGGCACTGTCGTTGTACGTTCAGCTGACCCGCTACCAGGTGTGGCTCGGAGGAACCAACACCTCCGCTGCGTTCTTCCTGTGCGCCGCCGTCGTCAGCGCGGCGACCGCGAACGCGCTGGGTCGCCGCCGCGAGGCCCCGCAGGCCGCCCATGGGTGATCGAGTCGCCACGCCGCCGACGGCGCACGTGGTGGACGGCGGCGAACGCGCCTGCGGGGAACTGCTGCTGGAGCTGTCGCGAGAGCTGCGAGAGCTGCCTGCCGGTTCGCTGGTACGGCTGGTGGCCACAGACCCGGCAGCGGTGATCGACGTACCCGCCTGGTGTCATCTGAGCGGCAACCGCTACGTCGGGCAAGGGCGACAGCGCGACGGTCGAGCGCACTACGACCTGGTGGTCGCCGCCGACCCCGCCCGCACGGTGTCGGCCCAGCCCTGGCGGCTCGAGCGCCCGCCGCCCCCTCCCAACCCGGCACGACAGGAGCGGTCAGCATGAACGGTCTCGTGATCAACCTCACCCACTCCGTCGACGACCCCGACCGCACCAGCGTGGCGATGGTCGTCGCAGGGGCATCGGTGGCCTCCAGTCAGGCGACCACGGTGTTCTTGTCCTCCGAGGGAACCCGGCTGGCCAAGCGGGGAGTGGCCGAGGGGCTGCATGAGGAGGGGTTCGCGCCGATGGCCGAGCTCGTCTCCTCGTTCACCGCCGCCGGCGGCACGTTCTTGGTGTGCAGTCCATGCGCCAAGAAGCGTGGCATCGACGCCGGCGACCTGATCCCGGCTGCGACGGTCGTCGGCGGCGCCACGCTGGTCGCGCTCCTCGCAGACGGTGCCGGATCACTGTCGTTTTGATGCCTTCGTACGGAGCCGGTTTCGGTAGGCAGTCAGAGATCGTCCCAGCGGCGGAGTACGACGGTGGCGACCAGGACTGCGGCAGCGGCCTGCTGTTGGCGATCACCTCCGCAATGCGCCGGGTTGGCGAGGGCCAGGTGCTGCTCCTCCGCACCCGCGAGCCCTCGGTGCTTGCCGACCTTCCGGCCTGGGCCCGGCTGGCCGGTCACGAGCTGCTCGACGTGGCCGACTCCGGCGAGGGACAGGGACCGTGGAGACTGTCGATCCGGCGTGGCACGCCATCGACTCCGACGGTTCCGCGGTCCCAATTCACTCAGGGGTCCGCCGCACCTCTCGGGTCTCGGCTGTGGCTCTACACCAACTTCCACTGCAACCTGGCCTGCGCATACTGTTGCGCCGGGTCATCACCGAAGGCGTCCCCCAAGATGATGTCGGTGGGCCTGGCGACGGCGGCGACCCGGGAGTTCGTGGCACAGGGCGGCCAGGAGCTGCTCGTCACCGGCGGCGAGCCCTTCCTCCACCCGGACCTCGGCGACCTGGTCGGCGCGGTGTCGACCATGGTCTCGGTGACCTTGCTGACCAACGCGATGGTGTTCGGACGGGGCGCCCGACGGCAGGCGCTGGAGGCCATGGACCGCGAAGCCGTGACCCTGCAGGTCAGCCTCGACTCGGCTGGGCCTCTCCTGCACGACCGCCAGCGCGGAGCGGGTTCCCACAAGAGGGCAATGGTCGGGATCAAGCTGGCCCGAGAGCTCGGTTTCCGGGTGCGCGTGGCCGCGACGCTCTTCCCCGATGACGCCGCCGCGGCCGCCGCGGGTCTGCACGCGGCGCTCGACGAGCTCGGCATCGCAGCCCGGGACAGGCTGATCCGACCGGTGGCCGCAGAAGGCTTCGCGCACACCGGGGTCCCCATCAGCCTCGACACCGTCGAGCCCGAGCCAACGCTGACGGTCGACGGTGCGTGGTGGCATCCGGTGGCGGTGACGAACCGGCACCTCAAGGTTGCCGAAGACCCCCTGCCCTTGGCATCCGTGCTCGATGTCATGCGCGACGTCCTGGCGGTCCAGAGCGCCAACAGCGCACGCGGCGGCCGGTCGGTCTTCCGCTGCACCTGACCATCCGTGAGTTTCGGTCGGACCATCCGTGAGCTTCGGTCCGACCATCCGTGAGTTTCGGTCAGACCCCTTGCTGCGCTCCCGCGAGCAGGTGGCGGGCCATCACGATCCGCTGCACCTGGTTGGTGCCCTCGTAGATCTGAGTGATCTTCGCGTCGCGCATCATCCGCTCGAGCGGGTAGTCGCGCGTGCATCCGTTGCCGCCGAGCAGCTGCACGGCGTCGGTCGTCACCGCCATGGCGACATCGGAGGCGAACGCCTTGGCGGCTGCGCCGAAGAAGACGAGGTCGCGGGCGTCCCGTTCTGACTTGCCGGCTGCCGTGTACGTCAGCGCCCGGGCCGCCTCGATACGCATCCCCATGTCGGCCAGCAGGAACTGGAGCCCCTGGAAGTCCGCCAACGGGCGGCCGAACTGGCGACGCTGCCGGGCGTACGCCAGTGCCTGGTCGAGCGCCCCCTGTGCGATGCCGACCGCCTGTGCGGCGATGGTGATCCTGGTGTGGTCGAGGGTCTTCATGGCCAGCCGGAAACCATCGCCCTCGGTGCCGATGAGCCGAGAGGCCGGAACGCGGACCCTGTCGAGGTAGACCTCGCGGGTAGGGGATCCCCGAATGCCTAGCTTCCTTTCCGGAGCCCCGAACGAGACACCTTCGTCGTCCTTGTGGACTACGAAGGCCGAGATCGGGCGGCTCGTCGACCCGATGTCGTTGACGGCAAAGACCGTGTAACGGGCTGACACCTCGGCATTGGTGATCCAGCGTTTGACGCCGTTGAGCACATAGGAGTCGCCGTCGCGGGTCGCGGTCGTCGTCATGGCGGCGGCGTCGCTGCCGGCGTCAGGTTCGGACAAGCAGTAGGAGAACATCGCCTCCCCCCTGGCCACTGCAGGCAGGTACGCCTGCTTCAGCTCCTCGGAGCCGGCGAGCAGCAGCGGCATCGTCCCCAGCTTGTTCACCCCGGGGATCAGCGACGACGACGCGCAGGCCCGGGCCACCTCCTCGATGACCAGGCAGGTCGCCAGGGCGTCGGCGCCGACACCGCCGTACCGCTCGGGCAGATGAGGGGCGTGGAAGTCGGACGCCCGCAAGGCGTCGTACGCCGCCTGGGGGAACTCGCCGAACTCGTCGACCTGCGCTGCGTACGGAGCGACGTCGGTCTCGCACAACGTGCGGACCTCGGTACGGATGGCCCGATGCTCGTCGGACAGGGCGAACATCGGCTGGTCGTCCATCTCGTGATGCTACCTATGGGTAACCGACCGGCTCCGCAACCAGGTGCCACGAGTGCTTAGGAACCTCCGGAGGCTGCGCTCCACGATCGGGTGGCTGTCGGCGAGGCCCACACCGGCTCGCTTGGCCCGGAAGGCGAGGGAACGGGCCGTGCTGGCCGTCCGGGCGCCAAGTCCGATCACCGCGGCGGGCTGGGGACGACGGCGATCCCACTTGGCGATCGCGAAGCGCTCGGTCAGTCCCGCCAGCGCAGCGATCGCCACCTCCAGCAGCTCGTCTGCCTGAGCCTCACCAGGGTGTCGTACGCCGGTGTCAAACCGCGGGCGCAGGTCGGCGAGGTCGCCCTCGACCGGGTAGCCAGCGGCGCTGACCGCCTCGATCATCTGCGTGGCCGCGCGGCGCACCCACGCCTCGTCGATCTCGGGCAGCCGCATCCGCTCCTCACCGTTGGCGTGCGCGATCAACGGAGCCAGCACGGTCTCGACGGTGTCGTGGTACTGCCGCTGGGTGAGGCGCCGGTGCAGCCGGAGGTTGGCGCGCCTCAAGACCTCGGTTCCGGCAACGCCGAGCGAGGTGTTGGCCCAGCCCACGTCGGAGTCCAGGGCATCGGTGTCGAAGCCGACCACGCTCGCGAACCGCGCCAGCAGCAGGTCCGGCGGGGCACCGGGCTGCGGGGTCGTCACGACGTGAACGCGTTCGACCGGCAGCACCGACGCCCACACAGCGAGGATCGCCGGGAGGTCCTGGCGGAGCCAGAACCCCCGGGCAGGTGACCGCGCCCGGGCCGCCGGGTCCGCCAGCGAATCCGCGTACGCGCGCCAGGTCCAGGTCTCGTCGGTCTTGACGTCCTCCTGCCAGGCCGACAACGCGACCCGGGCAAGGTCACGGGCCGTGACCAGGGCGTGGACCTCGCGACCAGGGAACGATCGTACGGCTCGGCGCGCCTGGGAGGGGCTGGCCAGCGACAGTGCTTCCTCGCTCAGCAGCGCAACGGGCGCCGAGGTGTCCAGCAGGGCGGTCGTCATCGCCTCCCATTGGCCGGCGATCCGGTCGTCACCACTGCCCCGAGGTCGGCGGCCGAACAGGTCGTACACCGCGAACGTCCGGTTCGGCCGGACCTTGTCGCCGGGAGCGTGTACGCCACGTGCAGCCAACGTGTCGCGGTTGGCGCGCAGGACCCGTTGCAGATAGGTGGTGCCGGTCTTGTGCAACCCGATGTGCAAGACGATCCGCTGCCCGCTCATGCCAGGCATTCTGCCTGTCGGAACTCACGGATCGTCGGACCGGAACTCACGGATGGTCTTGGCGCGGGCGGTGGCGGCGAGGGCGGACTGGAAGTCCAGCATCGCCTCGCGAACGACCTCGTCGGTGGCCGCGAGGATCCGGACGGCCAGCAGCCCGGCGTTGCGGGCGTTGCCGATCCCGACCGTAGCCACCGGCACCCCGGCGGGCATCTGCACGATCGACAGCAGCGAGTCCATGCCGTCGAGATGGCGCAGCGCGACGGGTACTCCGATCACCGGCAGCGGCGTCACCGCGGCCAGCATGCCCGGCAGGTGGGCGGCCCCGCCGGCTCCGGCGACCAGCACCTGCAACCCGCGCCGGTGGGCGTTGCGGCCGTACGCCAGCATGTCGTCCGGCATCCGGTGGGCAGACACGACGTCGGCCTCGTACGCCACGCCGAACTCCGTCAGCGCCTCGGCGGCCGCGGACATCGTCGGCCAGTCGGAGTCGGATCCCATCACGATCGCGATCCGCGGCTCGCTCACCCCTGCCCCTCCTCGGTGCCGGCGAACCAGCCGGCTGCGTGCCGGGCCCGGGCTCGCACGTCGGCCAGGTCGGAGCCGTACGCGGTGACGTGTCCGACCTTGCGACCCGGCCTGACCTCCTTGCCGTAGAGGTGGACCCGGATCGCCGGGTCCCGCGCGAGCACGTGCGGGTAGCCGTCGTACAGCCTGCCCACCCGACCCCCGAGGATGTTGGCCATCACCGCCCAAGGCGCGCGCGCCGAGGGGTCGCCGAGCGGCAGGTCGAGAACGGCCCGCAGGTGGTTCTCGAACTGGCTGGTGACCGCGCCGTCGATGCTCCAGTGACCGGTGTTGTGCGGCCGCATCGCCAGCTCGTTGACCAGCAGGGTCCCGTCCGCGGTCTCGAACAGCTCGACGGCCAGCACCCCGGTGACGTCGAGCGCGGCCGCGATCCGCATCGCCAACCGCTGCGCCTCCACCGCGAGCTCGGGATCCAGGTCCGGAGCTGGCGCGACGACCTCGGCGCAGATGCCCTGCTGCTGGACCGACTCGACGACGGGGTACGCCGCCATCTGCCCCGATGCCGAGCGCGCCACCAGCGCCGCCAGCTCCCTGGCGAAGTCGACCCGCTCCTCTGCGAGCACCGTCGAACCGGTTGCGAACGCCACCCTCGCCTGCGCTGCAGCCGCCACCGTCCACACGCCCTTGCCGTCGTAGCCGCCGGCGGTGGCCTTGAGCACCAGCGGGCGCCCGAGCTCACTCATGCAGTCGTTGATCTCACCGGCGTGGTGCAGCAGTCGAAACCGAGGGACGGGCACTCCCAGCCGTGCCAACCGCTCCCGCATCACCGCCTTGTTCTGGGCGTGCACGAGCGCCGCAGCGCCGGGGCGGCAGACGCAGCCCTGCGCCTCCAACGCCTCCAGGTGCTCGGTCGGGACGTGCTCGTGGTCGAAGGTCACGACCGCACAGCCCGTGACCAGCCGGCGCAGGGTCCGCAGGTCCCGGTGGTCCCCGACCAGCACCTCTGGAACGACCTGGGCCGCCGAGGCGCCTCGTTCCTCGGCCAGCACCCGCAGCGGGATCCCGAGACCGATCGCCGCCTGGGCCATCATCCGAGCCAGCTGCCCAGCGCCCACGACCGCCACGACGGGGCCGGAGACGGCGCTGACGGCCGAGGCGTCCACCGCGTCCACCGCGTCCACCGCGCTCACCGCGTCAGCGTATCGACGCAACCGGCCACCGGCTGGCCGGTAGCCTGCGCGCATCGCGACCCCTACCCGCCGCCGCTGTCGGCTGGCATCTGAGCTGACCGGTTTCGCCACCGTCGGAGCGGTCGGCTACCTCGTCGACGTCACCGCCTTCAACCTGCTGCGCTTCGCCGGCGACCCGGGGCTTCTGGAGCACAAGCCGCTCACGGCCAAGGCGGTGTCGGTGACGCTGGCGACCGTCGTGACGTACCTCGGCAACCGGCACTGGACCTGGCGTGACCGGGAGTGGAGCGGCATCCGCCGTGAGTACCTGGTCTTCTTCGGGCTGAACGCGATCGGCATGGCCCTCGCGCTGCTGTGCCTGGCCGTCTCGCACTACGGGCTCGGTCTCACCGGCGCGGTCGCCGACAACGTGTCCGCGAACGTGGTCGGCCTGGTGCTGGGAACCGCGTTCCGGTTCTGGGCCTACCCACGCTTCGTGTTCCGCCGAGCACCCTGCTAGGCGGTCGGACCGCCCTGGCTGCTGGCGTCGTCGGGGACTCCGGGCCGGGTCCGCAGCACCAGGTCGGTGATGGTGCGGTGCAGCTCCTGGACTCGCGGCACGTCAAGCAGCCTCAGTCCGCCCTGCTCGCTGGCGTCGCGGACCACCAGCGTGCCGCAGCCCAGCAGGCGGTCGGTCACGCTGCGCTGGTACGACACGTCGTTGACTCGCTGCAACCAGATCTCCTGACCGGACCGGTTCAACACCCCCGACGCAGCGATCAGTCGCGCCGTCGTGACCGTGTACGTCGAGCTCAGCCAGGCGGCGAACGGCAGCAGCGTGAACACCACGATGACCGCTGCGGCGACCACGAGGACGCCCAGGCGCAGGTAGCGCCCCCCGTCCCCACCCGGTGCGACGGCGAACAGGAACCCGCTCGAGGCACAGGTCAGCACCAGCAGGACCGCGGGGACCACGAGCGCCTTGCCGTGGGCGTGGACCGACACGACGACCCGCTCACCTTCGACGAGTCCGCGCGCCGCCATGTCCGACCCTTCCCCTACCGCCGCCGCACCGCTCCGCGTACCCGATGGTGTCACGGCGCCGCGCGCAGGTGAACCACGTCGCCCGCGCTCAACACCCGCTCGCCCCCGTCGAGGTCGACGACGAGGCGACCGCCGGGGTCGAGGCGGACCGCGGTGGCGGCCAGGTGTTCACCGCCCGGGAGCTCGACGCGTACCGCTCGGCCGAGCGTCGAGCACACCAGCTCATAGCGCGCCCGTAGCTCGGCGTCCGCCTCCTCGTCGTCGCGCCAGCTCTCGTAGGCCGCCGCGAGCCGGCCGAGGACGTCCACCAGCAGCCGGGCGCGATCGACGTCGCAAGCCCCTGCGAGCGCCAGCGATGTCGCCTGCGGCGCCGGGAGCTCCGCCCCGGTCAGGGAGACGTTGATCCCGATACCGACGACCGCGGCCGGACCGCCGGCGTCGACCCGCTCCACCAGCACCCCGCACAGCTTCAAGTCGTCGACCAGCACGTCGTTGGGCCACTTCAACGCGACCGGCCGCTCGGTCGCGCCGGCAACGCCGTCGCGCACGGCGAGAGCGGCCAGCAGCGGCAGCCATGACCAGCGGCTCGCGGCTACCGAGGGCCGCAGCAGCACCGAGAACGTGAGCGCCGCACCGGGAGCAGAGTGCCAGGAACGCCCGAGCCGGCCCCGCCCAGCCAGCTGGTGCTCGGCGACCACCACGAGCCCCTCGGCGGCGCCGTCGCGAGCGGCGCGCACCACGTCGTCGTTGGTGCTTGCGGTCCGTTCCCGCAGCTCGACCCGCATCCACGTGGCCGAGCCGGCCGCCAATGCCGCCTGCACCGCCTCGGCGTTCAGCGGGTCAGTGCCCCTCACGACGGCTCCTTCCGGACCGGAACGGCCATCGCGACGAGCAGCAGCGCCGCGCCGCCCAGCCACAAGCCGATCATCACCTCGGTGCCGGCCGGGGAGTACGACACAACCAGCTCCCCCGCGGCACCGGAGGGGACGACAACCGAGACGAAGGCGCCGGCCACCGGCGTCACGGCAAGCGGCCGCCCGTCGAGCGTGGCCGAGTAGCCCGGCCAGTAGATGTCGCGGAACACCAGCCGGGTGTCGGCGTTGCCAGCCTGGACCTGATAGCGCTGGCGCCCGTTCTCCAGGCTCAGCGTGGTCACGGTCGCCGGCCCTTGGACCTCGGTGATCCGACCGACGGTGGGCAGCGGCCGGGCCCGGTGGTAGACCGTGACCCCACCGGAGCGGCCGACCGGCACCCACGCCGTCCCGGCGGCCCGCTGCCAGGCGAGATCTGGTTTCCCGGGGGCGACCTGAACCTGCTGGATCCCCAGCAGGTCGATCCAGCTGGCACCGGTCGTGGGCTCCACCGCCATCAGCCGCGCCGGCAGCTGGGCGCAGCCCTGCCCGTACCAGCCCAGGCACAGCTGCTTGTTTAGATAGTGCTGACCGATCGAGGAGGCACCGTTGACCAACCGGTACGCGGGGCTCAGCCGGGTGAAGCCGTAGCCGATGCCGTGCCGGTAGAGACGGTGCAGGCCTGCCTGCGGCAGCCGTTGGTAGATCGTCAACGTGGGAAGGTCCGGCGCCAGTCCGGGTGCGCGACCGGGCGGCTCGGCGCTGACCCCGTGGTCGTTGTGCCCCGCCGGGTAGGGGTACGCGTGCACCGCCCACCCGGTCAGCAGCACCGTCGACGCCAGCGCGAACGTGGCGGGCAGGGTCACCCAACGGTGGACTTCTCCTCGGGTCCCGAGTCGCAGCAGCACAAGCAGGACGACAACGCACCCGGTCACGAGGGCGGCGCCGACGAGGACCCGCCGTGACGTGGGATCCTGCGCCCACGCCAGGTACGCGGTCACCAGGGAGCTGGCCACGGCACCGGTCGTCCGCCTCCTGGTCCAGGCCGCGGGGGCGTGGGCGTAGGCCACCACGACGAGGATCACCACGCACAGCTGGAAGCCCTCGAGGTTGCGCAGTCCCTGCCGCAGCGGCCCGAGGAAGAACGGCAGCTGGGTGGCCAGGGCGGCGAGTGCCGTCGCGACGCCCGCGGCCACGACACCGCGCACCCGGCTCGCCCGCGACCAGCACACCCCCCAGGCCAGCACGAGGACGAACCAGCCGACGAAGAAGATCGGCGCGCCCGGGTGAGCCGCGGGGACCTGGTCGTAGAAGCCGTGGGTGGGTGAGGCGAGGCTGAGCAGGTCCGCCAGGTTCGGCCGGAAGCGACCGGTGTCGGCGACGGCGGTGGTCCGCACCGTGTACTGGTAGGCCTCGAGCAGCGGCACCGTGACCGTGGCGCCCGCCACCACTCCGCCCAGTGAGGCCAGCACCCGGCTCAGCAGACTGCGTCCCCAGCGCCGCAGCTCCCGGCCGCCCCCGCGAGGACGGCCGGCGACGTCCTCGCTGAGCAAGCCGAGCCCGATGAACCCGGCGGCCAACCAGGTCGGCGCCCACCCGGTGGCGACGACGAGGTAGCCGAAGACCCCGAGCCCCAGCAAGGACCACCGACTGCCCGGCCGGCCGTACCAGCTCCACCACCACCAGGGCAACCAGACCACGCTGCCCATCCCGGCCATCCAGCTGGGCGCGAACTGATAGAGCGTGTAACCGGCGAGGGACACCCCCACCGCACCGGCCGCGGCCCAAGCCCCCGGCACCCGCAGGCGCAGCAGCAGCAGCGCGGTGCCGACGCACAGTCCCATCAGCAGCACTGCCGACCACAGCGCCCCTGCCACGACCAGGTTGTCGGCCCGGCTCAGTACGACCGACGTCAGCAGCTGGAACGGCTCGTACAACCCGAACTGCGGGTTGAGTGCGTAGTTCCCCGCGGCGCCCAGGTCGGGGTCGATGACCGGGAACTCCCCGTGCAACAGGCGGTGCCCGATGTCGCGCATGACCGGCATGAACAGCGACTGCTTGTCGCCGGTGAAAAGGAACCGGGCCTTCACCACCCAGATGACGACGACCGCCACCGCGACCGCCAGCACCGAAACCGCGAGCCACCCGAGGTGGTGCGCGCTCGCCCAGCCGGCCAGTCTCCGGGCACGCGACGGTCGCGGATCCGCGGTCACCTCTGAAATGCTCGTCGGGCCCGCGTGGTCGGTCGGCGCTGCCCTGTCCCTCCCCGGCCCGAGACTAGCCCGGGCTCGCAGCCGCGTCCGCCACCGAGCGGACTGGCGCGGCGGCCGTCGTGTGCTCGCGGCTACGCTCCTCGGGTGACTGCGAGCGCGCGGGACCCGTTGGCGAGCGAGATCCCGGACGACGTCGACGTGCACACCACCGCCGGCAAGCTGGGGGACCTCGACCGCCGGCTCGACGAGGCGTTGCACGCCGGCTCGGCCCCTGCCGTCGAGAAGCAGCATGCCCGCGGCAAGCTGACCGCTCGGGAGCGGGTGCACCTGTTGCTCGACGACGGGTCGTTCGTGGAGCTCGACGAGCTGGCCAGGCACCGCAGCACCGCCTTCGGGCTCGACCAGAGGCGCCCGTACGGCGACGGCGTCATCACCGGGCACGGCACCGTGGACGGGCGCCCGGTGTGCGTCTTCGCGCAGGACTTCACCGTCTTCGGCGGAAGCCTCGGGGAGGTGTACGGGGAAAAGATCTGCAAGGTCATGGACCTGGCGATGCGAGTCGGCTGCCCGGTGGTCGGCATCAACGAGGGCGCGGGCGCCCGGATTCAAGAGGGCGTGGTCTCGCTCGGCCTGTACGGCGAGATCTTCCGCCGCAACGTGCACGCCTCCGGCGTGGTCCCGCAGATCTCGCTGATCATGGGCGCCTGCGCCGGCGGCCACGTCTACTCCCCGGCGGTCACGGACTTCACCGTGATGGTCGACAAGACCTCGCACATGTTCATCACCGGCCCGGACGTGATCAAGACCGTCACAGGTGAGGACGTCAGCTTCGAGGAGCTCGGCGGCGCCCGCACGCACAACACCAAGAGCGGCAACGCCCACTACCTGGGCAACGACGAGGAGGACGCGCTCGACTACGTCAAGGCGCTGCTGGGCTACCTGCCCAGCAACAACCTGGACGAGCCGCCGGCGTACGACGAGGTGGCCGGTCTCGAGGTGAGCGACATCGACCGGGACCTGGACGCGCTGGTCCCGGACTCCCCGAACCAGCCGTACGACATGCACACCGCGATCCAGGCGGTGCTCGACGACGGCGATTTCTTGGAGGTGCAGGCGCTGTTCGCACCGAACATCTTGGTCGGCTTCGGCCGGGTGGAGGGCCGCAGCGTCGGGGTGGTGGCCAACCAGCCGCTGCACTTCGCCGGGACCCTGGACATCGACGCCAGCGAGAAGGCGGCCCGCTTCGTGCGCACCTGCGACGCGTTCAACCTGCCGGTGCTCACGTTCGTCGACGTTCCCGGCTTCCTGCCCGGGACCGACCAGGAGTGGAACGGCATCATCCGGCGCGGCGCGAAGCTGATCTACGCCTACGCCGAGGCCACCGTTGCGATGGTCACCGTCATCACCCGCAAGGCGTACGGCGGCGCGTACGACGTGATGGGGTCCAAGCACCTGGGGGCCGACGTCAACCTGGCCTGGCCGACGGCGCAGATCGCGGTGATGGGGGCGCAGGGTGCGGTCAACATCTTGTACCGGTCGGAGCTGGCGGAGGCCGAAGACCCGGAGGCACGGCGGGCGGAGCTCATCACCGACTACGAGGACACGCTGGCGAACCCGTACGTCGCCGCCGAGCGCGGCTACGTCGACGCGGTGATCGCGCCCCGCGAGACGCGCGTGGAGGTGGTGCGGGCGCTCCGGCTGCTGCGGAGCAAGCGGGCGACCCTGCCTGCGAAGAAGCACGGGAACATCCCGCTGTGAGCCCGGACCCGGAGCCGCTACTGCGGGTGGTGCGCGGCGATCCGACGCCGCAGGAGCTGGCGGCGCTGGTTGCGGTCGTGGCGGCCCGGCGGGCGGCAGGAGGGAAACCGCGGTCGAGGTGGGGCTCCCCCTCGACCCGGCGTCCGTTGGCTCCCGGACCGGACGCGTGGCGGACGTCGGCGCTGCCGGTCCGCCCATGAGTGGCACGCGGAACTACCTGCGGTGGCACGAGCAGTACGACGACCCGTCCTCGGACCTGTCCTGGCGGCTCCGGCTGGTCCAGGACCAGCTCACTGCCGTCCTCGACGCCACGGCGGGCCCCGTACGCCTGGTCAGTGCCTGCGCCGGGGACGGGCGCGATGTGCTCCAGGTGCTCGCCGCCCGACCCGATGCGAACCGGGTCACCGCCACGCTGATCGAGCTGCACCCGGTGCTGGCCGAGCGCGCCCGGCAAGCCGCGGCCACGGCCGGGCTCACCAAAGTTTGCGTCCGCACCGCCGACGCCGGCCGCTCCGACACCTATCGCGGCGCCGTTCCGGCCGATGTCGTGCTGCTGGTCGGCGTCTTCGGCAACATCTGCGACGACGACCTCTGGACCACCATCGCGGCGACGCCGCAGCTGTGCCGGGCGGGTGCCACGGCGTTGTGGTCGCGGGGCCTCGACGGTACCGACCGCAACGAACGGATCCGGGCTCGGTTCGCCGAGACCGGCTTCACCGAGGTCGACTACCAGGTCTTCGGTACGGGCGGCTCGGCGCTCGGCGTGCTGCGCTACGACGGGGCGGAGCAGGCGCTGGAGCCCGACCAGCTGCTGTTCCGCTTCGTCCGCTGACGCCGGTGGCAGCCGCAGCGCCGGGGTGGCGGCTGGTCCTGGCGTCCGCGTCGCCCGGTCGGCGCTCGACCCTGCGCGCGGCCGGGATCGAGCCGCAGGTGCAGGTCTCCGGCGTCGACGAGACCCCGTTGGTCACTGAGCCACCGGTGGCTCTGGTGCTGCGGCTGGCCGAGCTCAAGGCTCGGGCGGTGGCCCGGCGGCTGAGGCCCGGCACCTCGCCGGTGCTGGTGCTCGGATGCGACTCGATGCTGGAGCTGGACGGCGTCGCGTACGGCAAGCCCCGCGACGCGGCAGACGCCGCCGCGCGCTGGCGGGCGATGCGGGAACGCAGCGGCGTACTGCACACCGGTCATCACGTCGTGCGGCTGGACGCGCGAGCCGAGGCAGGCGCGACCGCTTCCACCCGGGTCGACTTCGCCGCGGTGTCCGACACCGAGATCGACGCGTACGTCGCGACCGGGGAGCCGCTGCGCGTGGCGGGCGGTTTCACCATCGACGGCCTCGGCGGCGCCTTCGTCCGCGGGGTGGAGGGGGACCCGCACAACGTCGTCGGGATCAGCCTGCCGCTGCTGCGGGAGCTGGTCGCCGAGCTCGGCGTTGCCTGGACCGACCTCTGGGCCCGCTGACGCGTTGTCGCTTTCCCATGTTCACCTGGTAGAGCGACGCTCCGAACGGCGCACAGCCCGTGGGAAGTGACGCTCAGCCATGGGAAGTACGGAGCGCCGAACGGGTAGGGACGCCATCGCCCGGCCGGCTGCTCACTCCACCGGCAGGCCGAGGCTGCGCGCGATCAGCAGCCGCTGTACCTCAGAGGTGCCCTCCCCGATCTCGAGGATCTTGGCGTCCCGGTAGAAGCGCGCGACCGGGTACTCCTCCATGAAGCCGTAGCCGCCGAAGACCTGCGTCGCGATACGCGTCGCGGTGACGGCCGACTCGGTGGCGTACAGCTTGGCGACCGCCGCCGCCCGGGTCAGCTCCTTGGCCGGGGCGCCGGCATCCTTCAGCGCCGCCGCCTGGTAGGTGAGCGCGCGGGCGGCCTCCGCCATCACCACCAGGTCGGAGAGCTGGAACGCCACCCCCTGCTTGGCACCGATCGGTACGCCGAACGTGGTCCGCTCCCCCGCGTACTGGACGCTCAGGTCCAGGCACGCCTGGATGCACCCCACCGCCAACGCCGCGATCGCGATCCGGCCGTCGTCCAGCGTGGCCAGGAACTGCGCGAACCCCCGCCCTCGATCCCCGAGCAGGTGGTCCTGCGGCACCCGTACGCCGCTGAACGTCAGCGGGTGGGTGTCAGAGGCGTGCCAGCCGAGCTTGTCGTACGCGGGCTCGACGATGAACCCGGGTGTCCCGCTCGGGATCAGCACCGAGCTGATCTCGGCCCGGCCGTCGTCGCGGGTGCCGGTGCGGGCCGTGACCGCGACGACCGACGTGATGTCCGAGCCGGAGTTGGTGATGAACTGTTTGGCGCCGTTGACGACCCACTCCCCGTCCCGCATCTCGGCGCGGGTCTTGGTCGCCCCTGCGTCGGAGCCGGCGCCCGGCTCGGTGAGGCCGAACGCGGCGAGGTTGCGGCCGGCGACCAGGTCCGGCAGCCAGTGCGCCTTCTGCTCGGCGGTGCCGAAGGTCGCGATCGGGTTGATGCCCAGGCCGACCGCGGCTTCCAGCGTGATCCCGAGTGACTGGTCGACGCGGCCGACCTCCTCGATCGCGACACACAGGCTGGTGAAGTCGGCTGCGGCTCCGCCGTACTCCTCCGGAGCGGTGAGCCCGAACAGCCCGAGGTCGCCCATCTTGTGCACCACGTCCACCGGGAAGTGGTGCAGCTTGTCCCACTCGGCGATCTTCGGGGCGATCTCGGCGGTGGCGAACTCGCGCACGACCTGCCGGAACTCCTCGTGCTCGCGGGTCAGCGTTGTCATGGGAGATCACGGTAGGCGACCCCGCGGGAGCCTGCGCCCGCGGACCGCCGCAAGCCCTAGACTCGCGGCCGTGGCAGACCCGCCCGTCCGCGAGCTGCGCAAGGTGCTCATCGCCAACCGCGGTGAGATCGCCGTACGCGTGGTGCGGGCCTGTCGCGACGCCGGGCTCGCCAGCGTCGCGGTCTACGCCGACGCCGACCGGGACTCGCTGCACGTCCGGTTGGCCGACGAGGCGTACTCGCTGTCCGGTTCCACCCCGGCCGACTCCTACCTCGCCGGCGACAAGATCGTCGCGGTGGCGCTGCGCAGTAGCGCGGACTCGGTGCATCCCGGCTACGGGTTCCTGGCCGAGAACGCGGACTTCGCTCAGGCGGTCGTCGACGCGGGCCTGGTCTGGATCGGCCCGCCTCCGGCCGCGATCGTCGCGCTCGGGGACAAGGTGCAAGCCCGGCACATCGCCGACAAGGTGGGCGCCCCGCTCGTCGCCGGCACGCCGGAGCCGGTGTCGGGAGTCGACGAGGTCCGGGAGTTCGCGCGCGAGCACGGGCTGCCGATCGCGATCAAGGCGGCCTTCGGTGGTGGCGGGCGGGGCCTCAAGGTGGCGCACCGGGAGGACGAGATCGAGCGGCAGTACGACTCCGCGGTCCGGGAGGCGGTAGCCGCGTTCGGCCGCGGCGAGTGCTTCGTCGAGCGCTACCTCGACCGGCCGCGACACGTGGAGACGCAGTGCCTGGCCGACACCAGCGGCAGCGTGGTGGTGGTCTCCACCCGGGACTGCTCGCTGCAGCGGCGCCACCAGAAGCTGGTCGAGGAGGCGCCGGCCCCGTTCCTGTCCGACGACCAGGTCGCCACGCTGTACGACTCCAGCAAGGCGATCCTGGCCGAGGCGGGCTACGTCGGCGCCGGGACCTGCGAGTTCCTGGTGGGCCAGGACGGGACGATCTCGTTCCTCGAGGTCAACACCCGGCTGCAGGTGGAGCACCCCGTCAGCGAGCAGGTGACCGGCATCGACCTGGTCCGGGAGATGTTCCGGATCGCCGCGGGGGAACCCCTGGGATACGAAGACCCGGACGTGTCCGGGCACGCCATCGAGTACCGGATCAACGCCGAGGACCCCGGCCGGGGTTTCCTACCGGCCCCGGGGAAGCTGCTCCGCTGGCACGCCCCGTCCGGTCCAGGCGTACGGCTCGACGGCGGCTACGACCAAGGCGAAACCGTGCCAGGGTCCTTCGACTCCCTGGTGGCCAAGCTGATCATCACGGGCAAGGACCGGAGGCAGGCACTGGAGCGGTCTCGCCGGGCGCTGGCCGAGTTCGAGGTCGACGGGATGCCCACCGCGCTCCCCTTCCACCGGGCGGTGGTCGAGGACCCGGCGTTCGTGGGGGGCGACGACGGGTTCGAGGTCCACACCAGCTGGATCGAGACCAAGTTCGACAACTCGATCCCGCCGTACGAGGGTCCGGTCGCCGAAGTAGTGGCGGCACCGGAACGGGAGGCGGTGACCGTCGAGGTCGACGGCCGGCGGCTCGAGGTTGTACTCCCGGCCGGCCTGACCGCCGGCACCGCTCGGGGAGGTCCTGTCAGTCCGCCGACCCGCCGCCGCTCGAGCGGCAGGGCGGCAGGAGCGGCTGCCGGAGACTCGCTCACCTCTCCGATGCAAGGGACGATCGTCAAGGTCGCGGTCGAGGAGGGCCAGCAGGTGGCGGAGGGCGAGCTAGTCGTAGTGCTCGAGGCGATGAAGATGGAACAGCCGCTGAACGCCCACAAGGCCGGTACGATCCGCGATCTCAGTGCCGAGGTGGGCGCCACGGTGACCTCCGGTGCCGCGCTCTGCTCGATCACGGACTGACCGCCGAGCTGTCACCGTGTCAGCTGGTCACAGCCCGCTATCGCAGTGACAACTCGGGTGGCGGTTGCCCGGGTGGAGCTCAGCTCAGGTGGGGGTCAGCGGTGGCGGAGGGTCACGGTGAGCTTGTCGGTGCGCCGGTCCCAGCGGATGGAGCCGTGCTGGAAGCGGGACCGTAGCCCGCCCTTGACCGGCTGCGGTGCGGTCACCGGAAAGCCGAGGCGCCCCGCCGCATAGTGACGGTGGGCAAACGCGGCTAGGATCCGCCCGTACACCGGTTGTGGCCCGGTCCGTCTCGAGGCGAAGAACATGCCCTTGGAGAAGCGAGCCTTGTGGCCGCCACCGGCGGCTCGCAGCACGCCGGTCACCGGGAAGCCGTACCGCGAGGCCGGACCCCGGGCGTGGCGGTAGCGACGCAGGATCGTTCCGTGCAGCGCGTGCGCCCCGGTCGCCGCGCTCCAGTACGCCCGCCCCCCGGTGAACACCTGCTTGGCCCCCGACCGCCCGTGCGCACCTCTGACCGCCAGCTCGGGTGACTTCGGGCTTCCCAGAGCAGACTTGCGCCCTCCCATCCGATGCCAGGCGGAGATGATCGCCGTCGGCTGGAACGAGAACCAGGTGGAGCGCAGCCCGTACGCGGAGCGCAGCTCGTCACCGGTGAGCGCCACGTTCGACCCGCTGCCCTTCAGCACCAGCCGCAGCACCCTGCCCCCCCACCGGCCGTGACCGTCCCGCTGGGTCACCTTGACCGCCAGCAGCCGGCCAAGCTGCGGGTAGCGCGACGCCAACGACGAGGCGCTGATCTGCGTCGACCAGGTGTGGACGCCGTTTCCGGGCCACTTGTCGAAGGGGTCCTTCTGCGCCGGCAGGTACGGCTGGCCGCCGGAAGCGGTCCAGCCTCCCGAGGACGCCGAGAACTGGGTGAGGGCCGGGGCGCCGGCGTACGTCAGGATCACACCCGCGGTCTTGGCGACGGCGGTGTCGGTGGCGGAGGTCTCCGCCGAGGCACCGCCGTAGACCTGACAGGCGGTGGTGTCGCACAGCCCGTAGTAGCGCCCGGCGTTGGCGTGCCCCAGATAGGCGGCGTAGGTGCGGGCCGCGACCGCCTGGGCGCGCAGCGCCGCCTGGGCCCAAGACGCCGGCATCTCGGCGGCGACGACACCCCGGACGTAGTCGTCCATGGACACGACGTTGACGGTGTCCCGGGCCGAAGCACCGGGACTCGGTGACGCCGAGCGAAGGGCGCCCCGATAGCGGACCACCGAGCCGTTCGGGAGCACAAGTCCCAAGGGTGTGGCGGCCTCGAACTGAACATCCGCGGGGAGCGTGTCCCGGCCCGGAACCGACCAGCGGTGCCAGCCGTGCCCGTTGTGGTACGAGACGGCGTCCCGGCTGGGGTTCTTGGCGAGCGGCTTGATCCGCCAGGAGTCGATCGCGGCCCGGGTCGACAGCGTCCACGCGTGCCGGTCCGACAGGGCTCGTACGCGCAGTCCCGGAGCGGGCTGCACCACGACGTCGGAGCTGGTGTCCGCGCTCAGCAGGACCCTGACCGGACCGCTGCGGCGGGCCCGCTGCGTGTGCGGGTAGTAGAAGTGCAGGATCTGCCGGTACGACCTGCCTTGCAGGGCGGCCCCTTGCGCGCCGTACTGCGACATGCCGTGGCCGTGGCCGTAGCCGCGCCCGTGGAGCACCAGGTCACCGGTCACCGGCACGTAGTAGGTCTGTCCCGACGCAGTGACCTGCAGGCCGAACCACGCCACCGCCAGCGCCGCGACCCCGGCGCCGAACGCGCGCCCACGCGGATACCGGCCGCTCACGAGAACGTGACCGTGACCCGGCCGGTGGAGCGGTCCCAGGCGATGCCCCCGTGCTCGAACGTGGTACGCGCACCGGTGGCGGTGGAGATCATCCCCGACGTGGGCGCCCCCAACCGGCCGCTGACCGAGCCGAGCTTCTGATAGCGAAGCAGGATCCGGCCCCACAGGACCCGCGCCCGAGAATGCGGCACGAGGAACATCCTCCCGTGCTCGAAGCCCACCGTCGAGACGCCGTCGACGGCGGTGTCCCGCCGATCGGTGCGTGGGAAGCCCAGCCGCCCGAAGGTCGTGTGCATCGAGCGGTAGCCGGTGAGCGCCCGGCCGGCCAGCCAGTGCGTGCCGTCACCCGGCTTGGCGAACATCATCCCGTTGCCGAACTCGGTACGCCGTCCCCCGCGCACCTTGATCTCGCCGACGAAGACGGGGCCGGTCACCGACTTGCCGAGGCGTTCCCGCTTGGCCGCGATCGTCGACGAGAAACGGCTCAGGTAGGCGTTGACCCGATGCCGCAGCTTGGGCAACCAGGCGTACGCGTACCGACCCGGGCAGGTGGTGGACATCGCGTCGCGGTGACCCGAGATGCGGCTGAAGCGCTGATGGTTGATCCCGACCTTCCCGAACGCCGGATCGTAGCTGGTGCCGAGCCGCCATCCCACCAGTCGCACCACGGCATTCTTCATCGGCGACGGCACCTTGGCGACGTCGAAGTTCCCGATCAGGGAGATCCCGACGGTGTTGGTGTTGAAGTCACCTGCATGGGCGCCGCGCACCGGCAGCCGCATCCCGCCGCGGCGGCCCTCGTAGATCGTGCCGTAGCGGTCGACGAGGAAGTTGTAGCCGATGTCGCACCACCCCCGGCCCTGGGTGTGATACGCCTGGATGCTCCGGACGATCGCCGCCCCTTCGCTCGGGGTGTAGTCGTTGGAGTTTACCGTGTGGTGGATGAAAACCATCTTCGCTGACTTGCCGTAGACCGGGTCCCAGCACTTGTCCCCCAGCTTTGGGTTGGCGCCCCACTGCTTGCGGGTCACGACCGACGGCATCCCCGGAAACGCCGGAGGGTGGAGAATCGGCTTGCCGGTAGGCGCGACGTACGCAACGCCGCGGGGAGCTGTCTGCCCGGCGGGCGGATCGGCGGTGGGCGCCTCGATGGTGACGACGCGCAGCCCGCTCGGCGCCCTGCCGTCGGGTGCGGTGACGCGGACCGCGACCCCGTCGGCGTCGCCCACCCAGGCCGGCGCCGTGCCGTCTCGGACCGTGGTCTCCTCGGCCGCCGACGGGCCCTCGCTGGTCTCTACGGGAAGCCGCTGCCAAGGCGTCCAGGCGCCCGAGACCCGGGCCCGGACGATAACGGCGAGGTTCGCCGAGGCGCTCGAGTGATCCCAGGTCACCGCGATCAGGCCGAAGTCCGCAGTCGGGGTCGGCGCCATCCGTGCCACCACCGGCGACCCGGATCCCCGCAGGTCGGATGACGTGGAGGGGACCGGCAGGGTGCGAACCACGGGAGCCGGCGGGGTGGGCCGCCGACCGGCCGACGATGGTGTCTGCAGCGCGGTCGAGGGGCTCGCGGCGGCGAGGCCGGCGGTGAGGACAGCCGCCACGGCGGTCGCGGCGACGGCGCACCGCGTCCGCCGGTTTGCGGGGGAAGCAAGCATCTGAAGCGAAGCCTTTGCCGACGACGGATGTGAACTGTGGGACAGGAGTTACTGAAGTGATTATGAGCAGGCCCGGCGCGTTATCGCCACCCCTCTCCGAAACATTTCGAATAACACCGATGTAATTGCATGCTGGTTATTATCTGGAACGGATTCTGGGACCATTCCACGCCGAAGGGGCCGCTCCGGCATCCACCGTACGGACACCGGATTCGGTCGAACTACCGATATCTCAGCCATGGCGGTGCAGGCGCCGGGCCGCCTCCGCTATTGACCCGCTCAGCGACGGGTAGACGGTGAACGCCTGGGCCACCTGGTCGACGGTGAGCCCGCAGCCGACCGCCAGGGCGAGCGGGTGGATCAGCTCGCTGGCCCTGGGGGCGACGACCACGCCTCCCACCACGGTCCCGGTTCCCGGCCGGCAGAACACCTTGACGAAGCCGTCGGTGATCCCCTGCATCTTCGCCCGGGCGTTGCCGCGCAAGTCGAGCTTGACCGCCTCCACGTCCGGCCGGTGCGCATCCACCGACCGCTGGGTCCACCCGACGGTGGCGATCTCCGGCTCGGTGAACACGTTGGAGGACACCTGCCCGAGGTCCAGGGGGCGTACGGCGTCACCGAGCGCGTGCCACATCGCGATGCGGCCCTGCATCGCAGCGACCGACGCCAACAGCAGCACCCCGGTGCAGTCGCCGGCGGCGTACACGCCGCGCGCCGATGTCCGCGAGACCCCGTCGACACCGATGTGGCCCCGCTCGTCGACCCGCACGCCGGCCTCGGCCAACCCGAGGCCGGAGGTGTTCGGTACCGACCCCAAGGCAAGCAGGCAGTGGGATCCACGCGCACTGCGCCCGTCGGTCAGGCTGACCTCGACCACGTCCCCGACCCGCTCGACGCGGGACATCCGGGACCGCGACAAGACCTCCATGCCTCGCCGGCTGAAGACCTCCTGCAGCACCCGGGCGGCGTCGGGGTCCTCCCCGGGGAGCACCAGGTCACGGCTCGAGACCAGCACGACCTCGCTGCCGAGCGCCTGGTAGGCACCGGCGAACTCGACACCGGTGACACCGGAGCCCACGACGACGAGCCGCTCGGGCAGCTCGTCGACGTCGTAGAGCTGCTCCCAGGTGAGGATGCGTTCAGCGTCGGGACGGGCGCCGTCGAGCACCCGCGGATGCGCACCGGTGGCCACCAGCACCACGTCCGCCGCCAGACTTTCGCTGCCTCCGCCCGCAGCGGCCACCTCGACGCTCTGCGGCCCCGCGAGGCGGCCGGTCCCGTGGATCACCCGCACGCCCTCGCGCCGGAGTCGCCGGCCGATGTCGGCCGACTGCGCCCCTGCCAGCCCCTTCACCCGGGCGTTGACCCGCCGCAGGTCGACCGACACGCCGCCGTCTGGGCCACCGTCGCCGCGGGGTGACAGGCGCAGCCCGAGCTGCGCCGCACCGGTGACGTCCGTCATCAGGTCGGAGGTGGCGATCAGCGTCTTGCTGGGAACACAGTCGCTCAGCACGGCGGACCCACCGAGCCCATCCCGGTCGACGACGACCACGTCCGCCCCGAGCTGGGCCGCGACGAGCGCGGCCTCGTAGCCTCCCGGGCCGCCGCCGACGATGACAACGTGGTCCACGCCGTCATTCTGCTCCGGGCGAAGGCGAGGCTGCTCCGGCGGCGGCACTACGCTGTGCTGCCGTGCCGCTGTACGCCGCGTACGGACCCAACATGGACCCGGCCCAGATGAGGCGGCGCTGCCCTCACTCCCCGCTGTACGACACCGGCTGGCTGCTCGGCTGGCGGCTGACGTTCGGCGCGGAGGACCTCGGGTGGGACGGCGCACTGTGCACCGTGGTGGAGGACCCGCTCGACCAGGTCTTCGTCGCGCTGTACGACGTCACCGACGAAGACGCGGCAACGCTCGACGAGTGGGAGGGGGCCACGGTCGGGGTCTACCGCAAGGCGCGGGTACGGGTGCACACCCTGGTAGGTGAGGAACCGGCCTGGCTCTACGTCCTCGACGCGTACGAGGGCGGCCTGCCCTCGGCCAGCTACATCGGGTTGCTGTCGGAGGCCGCGCTGACCGCCGGCGCCCCCGACGACTACGTGCGGGCGTTGCGGGCGCGGCCCTGCCGGTCGGTCGGGTCGTGACCACGCGGACGCGGGCTCACCCGGTCGCCCCATAGCGGACGGCGGAGCGGGCGCGGGCCCGGGCGGCCTCCACCTCCCGGTCGCGTGGTGGGGCGCTGGTGACCAGCGCCTCGAGCAGCCGCGCCGTGGTGTCGGCGACCACGCCGACGGCGTCGTCGAAAGCCTGCCGGTTGGCCGCCGAGGGCTTCGAGGTGCCGCTGACCTTGCGGACGTACTGCAGCGCTGCGGCCTGGACCTCTGCTCGGGTGGCCGGCGGTTCGAAGTTGTGCAGGGTGCGGATGTTGCGGCACATGCCGCCACCCTACGGTTACCCTCGGCGGGTGGCGACGACAACCGCCGACGACCTCGTCGCCGTCGCGCGGGAGTGGATGGCGCACGACCCCGACCCGCAGACCCGCGCCGAGCTGGCGGGGCTCGTGGCCGCCGCGGGTGCCGACGACGCCGCGGGTGCCGACCTCGCCGACCGCTTCGCGGGCAGGCTGCGGTTCGGGACGGCCGGTCTGCGCGGAGCCCTCGGGGCGGGGCCCAACCGCATGAACCGGGTCGTGGTGGCCCAGGCCGCCGCGGGGCTGGCGGCGTACCTGCGCGAACACTCCGCAGACAGTGGCGGGGTCGTGATCGGCTACGACGCCCGGCACAAGTCCGACGTCTTCGCTCGCGACACCGCCGAGGTCGTGCGCGGTGCCGGGCTTGTGGCGTACCTGCTTCCCGGACCGCTGCCGACGCCGGTGCTCGCCTTCGCGGTCCGGCACCTCGGGTGCGCGGCCGGGGTCATGGTGACCGCCTCCCACAACCCGCCGCAAGACAACGGGTACAAGGTCTACCTGGGCGACGGCAGCCAGATCGTCCCACCGGCGGACGCGCAGATCGCCGCCGCCATCTCCCGGGTCGGGCCGGTCGACGAGCTGCGCCGGCGCACCGACTACGCCCTGCTGGGCGAGGAGGTGACCGACGCGTACGTCAGTGCCGTTGCCGACCTCGCCGCCCCGTACGGCCCGCGGCAGCTGGACGCCGTCTACACCCCGCTGCACGGTGTGGGCGGGGCGGTCGTCCGGCAGGTGTTGGCCCTGGCCGGGTTCCCGCCGGCGCACGAGGTGGCCCGACAGGCGGCCCCGGACCCGCGGTTCCCGACGGTCGCGTTCCCCAACCCCGAGGAGCCGGGAGCCTTGGACCTGGCCGTGCAGGCAGCGGACGAGCGGGGAGCCGACCTCGTGGTCGCCAACGACCCGGACGCCGACCGGTGCGCGGTCGCGGTGCCGGTCGGCGACCGGTGGCGGCTGCTGCACGGCGACGAGCTCGGAGTCCTGCTCGCCGACGCGCTGCGCCGCCGCGGCGTCACCGGTACGTACGCGACCACGATCGTCTCGTCCTCGCAGCTCGGGCGGCTGTGCTCCGAGTACGACCTGCCGTACGCGGAGACCCTGACCGGCTTCAAGTGGCTGGGCCGGGTCGAGAACCTCGGCTACGCCTACGAGGAGGCTCTCGGCTACTGCGTCGCCCCGGCGCTGGTCAGGGACAAGGACGGGATCTCCGCGCTGCTGCTCGTGCTCGAGCTGGCGGCCGGGCTGCGAGCGCAGGGGCGTACGCTGCTGGACCGGTTGGACGAGCTGGCGCGGCGCTTCGGGGTGTACGCGACCGACCAGCTGTCGGTGCGGACGGCACAGCCGGCCGCGAGCGACTCCCTGCTGCGGCGGCTGCGCGACGCCGGGATGACGTCTCTTGGTGGGCTACCCGTCGCCGGGGTCGACGACCTGGCACACGACCCGACCGGCCTCCCGCCCACCGAGGGCCTGCGGTTCCGGCTGGGCGGAGCAGCCCGGGTCGTCGTCCGCCCGTCGGGGACTGAGCCGAAGCTGAAGTGCTACCTGGAGGTGGTCGTCGAGGTCGGCGGCGCCGGCCTCGAAGGGGCGCGCCGCCGGGCGGGCGATCGGCTGGCCCTGCTGCGGGCCGACATGCTGGTGCTGCTCGCCGCTGACCGCCGGCTCAGCGGGTGAACACCACGAGAGCGACGAAGGCGACCGCCAGCGCCACCAGCAGTCCGATCTCGGCGTACGCCCAGCGGCGGCCGAGGCGCTCGAGGCCGCGTGATGCCTGGCGCTGGCGGTGTGCGAGATCGAGGATCCGGCCCACGACGAAGTCGCCGTACTGCACGCTGCGGTACTCCGCACCGGGCAGTGGCGGGTCCGACTGGCCGGAGGGCCGCCCGCTGCTGAACAGCGACGCCCGGCCGCCCGCCTGCGACCTGTCGTCACGGACCTGCTGGCGCATCGTCCGGCCCATCGCAACCGAGTGCACGACCCGGTCCCGGGTGTAGATCCGCAGCGTCTGGCGGAGCTCGGCGTCGGTGATCAGGTGCCATGGGATGTGGGTGTCGCTGACCAGGTTGCGCACCATCAGGTGGTCGGCGTAGGCGTGCAGCGTGGGTCGGACCAGCGCGACGTACAGGACGAGGGCGAACAGCAGCATGCCCGCGGCCGCGGTGACGGTGGGCAGCCTCCAGTCCCCGGCCACCAGGGCGACCGCCAGCACCACGACGACGACAGCCCCGACCAGCCCGGTCCAACGTGCCGCCGAGGGGCGGAACCGCTCGATCAGCTCCCTACCCATGTCCGGCATTGTGCCCCCCATGACCTGCCGAGCGCCCGTCTCGTCACCCAATCGCAACCTTGCAACCCGGCGGCCCGCGGAACGGTCCCTAGACTGCCGAAGATGAGGACCGCAGTGCTGGACACCGCCGAGCTGAGCGCGTCGGAGTCATCGCTGCGCCGCTTCCTCAACGGACTGCCTGGGGTGGACGCGGTCGGGGCGGAGGCGAGGGCGGCGACCCTGGCCTCTCGCTCGGTGAAGACGACCACCAAGCGCCAGGCGATCGACCTCGCGATCTCGATGGTCGACCTCACCACGCTCGAGGGGCAGGACACCCCGGGCAAGGTTCGTGCGCTGGCCGCCAAGGCGAGGCGGCCGGACCCCACCGACCCGGGCTGCCCCGCCGCGGCCGCGGTGTGCGTATACCCCGACCTCGTCTCAACCGCCGTCGCCGCGCTCGCAGGCAGCGGGGTCCTTGTGGCGAGTGTGGCCACCGCCTTCCCCTCCGGCCGGACGGCGCTGGAAGTCAAGCTCGCGGATGTGCGCGCGGCGCTCGAGGCGGGGGCCGACGAGATCGACATGGTGATCGACCGGGGCGCCTTCCTGACCGGCCGGTTCGGGCAGGTCCACGACGAGATCGTCGCGGTCAAGTCGGCGTGTGCCCGGCCCGACGGCACCCCGGCCCACCTCAAGGTGATCCTCGAGACCGGGGAGCTCGCCACCTACGACAACGTCCGCCGGGCGTCCTGGCTGTCCATGCTGGCCGGCGCCGACTTCATCAAGACCAGCACCGGCAAGGTCAGCCCGGCGGCAACGCTTCCGACGACGATGGTGATGCTGGAGGCCGTCCGGGACTTCGCGCTGGCGACCGGCCGCCAGGTCGGCGTCAAGCCGGCCGGCGGCATCCGAAGGGCCAAGGACGCGATCCGACACCTGGTCGTCGTCAACGAGGTGGCCGGCGGGGACTGGCTGACGCCGCACCGGTTCCGTTTCGGCGCCTCCAGCCTGCTGAACGACCTGCTGATGCAGCGCGAGCGGATGACCACCGGCGCCTACAGCGGTCCCGACTACGTCACCGTCGACTGAAGGGGTCCGCCGTGCTGGAGTACGCCCCCGCCCTCGAGTCCCGCTCCATCGTCGATCTGGACTCCTCGTACGGCCTGTTCATCGGCGGCGCCTTCGTCGACCCGGTCGACGGCCGCCGGTTCAAGACGATCAGCCCCGCCAGCGAGGAGGTCCTCGCGGAGGTCACCGAGGCCGGCCCGGCCGACGTCGACGCGGCTGTGAGCGCGGCGCGGACGGCCTACGAGCGGGTGTGGAGCCGGACCTCGGGGGCCGACCGAGCCAAGTACCTCTTCCGGATCGCTCGCATCCTCGCCGAGCGCTCACGGGAGTTCGCCGTGCTCGAGACCCTCGACAACGGCAAGCCGATCCGCGAGTCGCGGGACGTCGACATCCCCTTGGCGAGCGCCTGGTTCTTCTACTACGCCGGGTGGGCCGACAAGCTGCGGTACGCCGGCTTCGGCCCCGACCCGCGACCGGTCGGGGTTGCCGGCCAGATCATCCCTTGGAACTTCCCGTTGATGATGCTGGCGTGGAAGATCGCCCCCGCCCTAGCGGCCGGCAACACCGTGGTGCTCAAGCCCGCCGAGACGACTCCGCTCACCGCCCTGCTGTTCGCCACCGTGTGCCAGCAGGCCGGGCTCCCGCTCGGTGTCGTCAACATCGTGACCGGTGCGGGTGCCACCGGTCGGGCGCTGGTCGAGCATCCGGGGGTGGACAAGATCGCGTTCACCGGCTCGACCGAGGTCGGCAAGGGCATCGCGCGGGCGGTGGCCGGCACCCGCAAGCGGGTGACGCTGGAGCTCGGCGGGAAGGCGGCGAACGTGATCTTCGACGACGCGCCGGTGGACCAGGCGGTCGAGGGCATCGTCAACGGCATCTTCTTCAACCAGGGCCACGTGTGCTGCGCGGGGTCACGCCTGCTCGTCCAGGAGAGCGTGTACGAGGACGTGCTCGACCGGCTGAAGCGCCGGATGGCGACGCTGCGACTCGGTGACCCGCTGGACAAGAACACCGACGTCGGGGCGATCAACTCCGGCGAACAGCTGGCGCGGATCAAGGAACTGTCCGACACCGGTGACGCCGAGGGGGCACAGCGCTGGTCGCCGGCCTGCGAGCTGCCCGAGCACGGCTTCTGGTTCCCGCCGACGATCTTCACCGGGGTCACCCAGGCCCACCGGATCGCCCGGGAGGAGATCTTCGGCCCAGTGCTTTCGGTGCTGACCTTCCGCACCCCGGCCGAGGCGGTCGAGAAGGCCAACAACACCCCGTACGGCCTGTCGGCCGGGGTGTGGACCGACAAGGGGTCGCGGATCTTGTGGGTGGCGGACCGGCTTCGCGCCGGGGTGGTGTGGGCCAACACGTTCAACCGCTTCGACCCGACCAGCCCGTTCGGCGGCTACAAGGAGTCCGGCCACGGCCGCGAGGGCGGTCGCCACGGGCTGGCGGCGTACCTGCGATGAGCGACCGGGTCCGGGTGCGCAAGACATCCAAGCTGTTCATCGGCGGGGCGTTCGTTCGCAGCGAGAGCGGCCGGACCTACGAGGCGACCGACGCCGGCGGGCGGTTCCTCGCCAACGCCGCCCGCGCCTCCCGCAAGGACGCCCGGGACGCCGTGGTCGCGGCCCGCGGGGCGTTCGCCGGCTGGTCCGGGGCGACACCGTACAACCGCGGTCAGGTCCTCCACCGGGTCGCCGAGATGCTCGAGGAGCGCCGCGACCAGTTCGCCGCCCAGGTGGGGGACGCCGAGGGGCTCGGGCCGGCGGCAGCCGACGAGGCGGTCTCCCGGGCCGTCGACCGGTGGGTGTGGTACGCCGGCTGGGCCGACAAGATCGCCCAGGTGCACGGCTCGGCCAACGCCGTCGCCGGGCCGTACTTCGACTTCTCGCTGCCCGAGCCGACCGGGGTGGTCGCCCTGATCGCGCCGCCGGAGTCCTCGCTGCTCGGCCTGGTCAGCGTGCTGGCCCCGGCAATTGTGACCGGCAACACCGCGGTGGTGGTCTCGTCGTACCCCCGGCCGCTGCCAGCGATGACGCTGGCAGAGGTGCTGGCCACCTCCGACGTGCCCGGCGGCGTGGTCAACGTGCTGACCGGTGACCCGGCCGAGGTGGCGCCCTGGCTGGCGTCCCACCTCGACGTCAACGGCCTCGACCTCGCCGGCGTCGGCGCCCCGGCTCTGGCGCAGGAACTCGAGCAGGCGGCGGCGGGCAACCTCAAGCGGGTGCTGCGCCCGGATCTGCCGCCGTGGGACGTCGACGACCCCGGGCTGGCGCGCATGACGCCGTTTCTGGAGACCAAGACCGTCTGGCACCCCATCGGCACGTGACCATCCGTGAGCTGTGGCCGACCATCCGTGGGGTTGTGGTGCGCGGCCATGCCGGTAGTGGTGCGGAGCGGGACCGCAAAGTGGAGCGGAAGCGGGTCACCTGAACATCATTCGTCACAACCTGGCCGGACCATAGACACGCCTCCACCGGGTGACTACTTCGGGATCGATCGAACTACTCTCCGTTGGGATGCGAGGTCGGGCTGCGCAGACCGTCCCTCACGGGTTCGCCGCCGCGCTGCTGGCCAGTTTGGTGTTCGCCCCACCGGCGAGTGCGGGGGATGTCAAAGCGGACCTGTCGAGCGCCCCCTCCTGTCCCGCTGGGGTGGTTACTGGGGAGGGGGATGCCACCGAGGATGGGGCGCCGTCGCAGGAGACGTTGGCGTTGGCGCAGGCGGATGCGACGGGGCAGCGGGTGGAGGTGCCTGACGCTGCGACCGAGACGCAGACGGTGTGGGCGAACGACCCTGAACCCGGGCAGGTCGTACAACAACGACGTAGCGTCACTCACCGGTGGCCTCCTGCCGATCGACTTCAGACACCGATCAGCGTGGGAGGCCACCACCCCCTCAGGCCGCTACGACACGCACCCGCTCACCATCCACCGCGAAGAGCCCGGATTCCTGGATCGGCGGAACCCGTCGAGCGGTCAGAGTGACCATTTGGGTGTTACCTGTGTGACTGGTGTGACTTAGTGCGGCGGGCCTCGCCCGCTCGGCGGTTGCTGTCCTCGATGATCTTGGGGTGGTCGACCGGAACAACTGTCGCGGGAGGAGCTGCCTGCGGTGGCGACAGCCCAGCCACCGCGCTGCTGGTCGGCCCGCTGTTCGTCCCACCGGCCAAGTGCCAGTTCAGGCGTGGGGAAGGCCTTGGTGAACCGGCGTGCTGATAGGCGAAGCCGGCAACGAGGCGCCCGCGGTGCCGACCGGTGCGGTGGCGACCGGTGATCCGGCTGCGAACTCCGCGGCTCGTCAGCGGAGTGGGAGCCCGAACGCCGCCGACAACGACGGTGCGGTCGCCGCGTTGGCCAGGTGCGGAGCGCCGACGACGTCCTCGTACAGGCGCGCCAGCGAGTAGTGGTCGAGCCGCTGGGTGACGACGTTTTGCCGTTGGCTGGGGTGGATCACCACGGTGAGCACCAAGTTGTCCTGGTTGTGGTCGTCCTCGTCGGCGGTGAGCACCACCGCGAGGTGGCCCGACGCCCAGTCGGGGCCGGCGAAGACCTGGTTCATCAGGCGCTGGAACCACGCGTCGGCGACCGCCAGGTCACAGTTGTGCGCGTCGTGGCAGGTGTCCGGCACCACCATGCCGACGTTGGGGAGTCTGCCGCGCTCGATGTCGGTCCCGAGGGCCTCCAGCGGCAGGTCGTACGCCTGGCAGCTCGCCCGCTCGGAGACGAAGTACGCCCACGGGTTGTGCTTCACCGCGTACGAGCCTGCGGTGTCGGTGGCGCAGTTGCCGGGCATGCCGTCGGCGTAGACGCGGGCCGTCCGGCCCAGCGCGATGGCTTGGCCGAAGACCGACGGCCCCCGCAGCGGATGCGCCGACGGGGGCGCGTCGTCGGTGATGCCGTATGTCTGTCCGCCGGTGATCGCGAGGTAGTTCGGCAGCGACGGGTGGCTGACCGCGTAGTAGTTGGTCGCGTACCCGAAACGCTCCGCCAGCTGGTAGGCGTACGGCATCCCTTCCCGCATCTGGTCCAGCGAATGGTTCTCCTCGATCACCACCAGCACCTTCGTGACCGCCCGCGGAGCGGCACTCGGCACCGGGGTGTGCGGGGGCCGGGAAACGACGGGCTGGGCGGTGCACGCGGCACCGAAGGCCAACGCCCCGACCACGGCAGCGACCAGCAGGCGTCGCATCTTCGATCTCCTCCTGCGTCCGGTGAACGCCAGCCCCGGTCGGGGCGACGAGAGGTTCGAGCGTAGGCAGGCCGGGCCGGAGCTGGGCAAGAGCACCCGAACCACGGGCGAGCCCAGCTCCTAGCCGCTCGGCCGTCCGGGCACCACCGGTCACTTCCCATGGCGCAGCAACACTTCCCATGGTCTGCGCAACCCATGGGAAGTGTCGCTCAGCCGTTGGGAGTACGCAGACGTCGGGTGCAGCGCGGCCCAGACCGCCGCCGCCGACGGCACGCCTACGGCCGAGGATCCCCCGCTGGAACGAGGCCGCGCCGTCACGTCGGGCGGCCCAGCGCCGCGTACCCCGGCTTGATCACCTCGTCGATCAGCGCGAGCCGCTCGTCGAACGGCAGGAACGCGCTCTTCATCGCGTTAATCGTGAGCCAGCGCAGGTCCGCCAGGCCGAAGCCGAAGGCCGCACAGAGCAGACCCATCTCCCGGCTCAGCGACGTCCCGCTCATCAGCCGGTTGTCGGTGTTGACGGTGACCCGGAAACGCAGCCGCGCCAGCAGCCCGATCGGGTGGTGCTCGATCGAGTCCGCCGCGCCGGTCTGCAGGTTCGAGCTCGGACACAGCTCGAGCGGGATCCGCTTGTCCCGGACGTACGCCGCGAGCCGGCCGAGCAGCACCTGGTCGTCGGCGACGATGATGTCGTCCACGATCCGCACCCCGTGGCCGAGCCGGTCCGCCCCGCACCATTGGATCGCCTGCCAGATCGACCGCAGCCCGAAGCCCTCCCCGGCGTGGATCGTGAAGTGCGCGTTCTCACGCTGGAGGTACTCGAACGCGTCCAGGTGGCGGGTCGGCGGGTAGCCCGCCTCGGCACCGGCGATGTCGAATCCGGCGACCCCGTTCTCGCGGTGGCGTACGGCCAGCTGCGCGATCTCCATCGAGCGGGCCTGGTGGCGCATCGCGGTCACCAGCTGCCGCACGACGATCGGCCGGCCGGCCGCGGCGGCGCTCGACGCGCCGGTCGCCAGCCCTTCCCCCACCGCGGCGACCACCTCGTCCAGCGTCAGGCCGTCCGCCAGGTGCTGCTCGGGGGCGTAGCGGATCTCGGCGTACACCACACCGTCTCCGGCCAGGTCCTCGACGCACTCCGCGGCCACCCGGCGAAGCGCGTCCGCCCGCTGCATCACGGCCACGGTGTGCTCGAACGTCTCCAGGTATCGCTCCAGGGATCCGGAGCCCGCGGCCGTCACGAACCACTGCGCCAGCGAGTCGGGGTCCGTGGTCGGAAGCTCGTGGCCGATGTCGGCGGCCAGCGCCACCACCGTCGCCGGGCGGAGCCCGCCGTCGAGGTGGTCGTGCAGCAGCACCTTCGGGGCGGCGGCGATCGTCTCGGCAGGCAGCATCGCCACCAATCTAGAGTGGCACCGACACCGGCGGTGGCGCCGCCGCGGACGAGACCGGCCATTACGGTGGGGTGATGCCCGTGGTGCGCACCCGAGCCGACGTCAGTGGGCTGCTCGGCGAGCGGCTGGGCCCGTCGGAGTGGCTCACGATCACCCAGGACAGGATCGACGCCTTCGCCGCGGCCACCGAGGACCGGCAGTGGATCCACGTCGATCCGGATCGCGCCGCGACGGGACCGTTCGGGGCGACGGTGGCCCATGGCTATCTGACCCTGTCGCTCATCCCGCACCTCGTCGGCCAGCTGCTGACGTACGAGACCGGCGGTGCCCGGCTCAACTACGGGCTGAACCGCGTCCGGTTCCCCCGCTCGGTCGTGGTCGGTGCTCGGGTCCGCGCGCGAGCACAGATCATCGGCGTGGATGACGTGGCCGCGGGCCTCCAGGTGGTGACCGCGGTGAACGTCGAGATCGAGGAGCAGGACAAGCCCGCCTGCGTGGCCGAGACGGTCGTCCTGCTCACGCCCGGCTGACCCCTTGGGCACGTCCCCGGCCGTTATCGGCTCGCACCTCACGCCCTCCGGGCGTCGCGTACGCCGGGCCACTGCAGCGCGGCAAACACCGCCAGATTCACCAGGGCCCCGGCCTCCACGACGATCGCGATCACGATGGCGGTGCGGTAACCGTTCTCGTGGAAGCCGAACAGGGTGCCGTGCTCGCTCAGCGCCAGCGCGATCAAGGTGCCGGCGGCGAAGGCGATCCCGGCGCCGGCGGCGAGCAGGAGCCTCAGCTCGGCGCCCCGAGTTGTGCGCCCGAGCGGGGCGAGAAGTGTCAGACCGAGGACGAGGGCGGTGACGAAGTTGGCCATGAACAGCGGGCCGATGACCGGGATCACCCGGTAGTAGACCGCGTAGTACTGGTGCAGGTGCACCGCGCCGGTGGCGAGGAGCAGCAGGGCACCGAGATAGCGGCTGCCGGTTCGCAGCGCCGAGCCCGGGCCGGCCACCTCAGTAACCCCCCTGTCCCTTGCCGCTGCCGCCCCCGTTGCCCGATCCGCCACCCCCGTCGCCGGCCTTGTCACCTTGCGCGGTGACGGCGTACCACTCGGCACCGAACTGCTCGACCCCCTGGCCGTAAGCGTCCTCGCCGCCGCGGTCTGCCTGGTAGTAGTACAGCGGGTGGCCGGCATAGCTCACCTGGACCAGACCGTCATCTCTGGTGAGCGTTCCGAGGTCGTCGGCCGAGACCGCACCGGTCGCCGTCGGTGGCCCGTCGGTGGTCACCGGAGGCCAGACGCTGGCACACGCCCCGTAGCACGTAGAGCGGTCTTTCGGGTCCTGCTCGAACAGGTACAAGGTGCGACCGTCCCCGTCCACGAGCGCCGAGCCGACCGACGGCTTGTCGGCCACGCCGAGCACCTGCTGCGGCGGGTCCAGCGAGTTCGTCGCCGAGCCACACGCTGCGGAGAGCAGGCCCACCAGACCGGCGACGGCGACGAGTGAGGGACGCGGCCGCCAGGAATGGGCAACCGTCATGCCACCAGGTTGTGCCATGCCTGCCTCCTGCGCTGGGAGGGCCGCTGCTGCGGGCGATGCGCGGTCTCACCCACACCACGGGCGTACGCCGGGCTGGGTTCAGCCGAGTCCCACGGATGTCGGCCGCGCCAGCGCCGACGGGGGGATCTCCAGCTCTACGAGACGTCGGTGGTCGAGCGTCTCGACGATCAGCCGGGTCAACCTGTTGGTGGGGATGGCGGTGCTGCCGCTGATGGTGGCCTGGCCCCCGTACGTCGCCTCCCAGGTTGCGGCGACCTCCCGGTGCCCGGCCGCGTCGACCGCGATCAGCCGACAGCGCTGCTCGGGCGCGACCCCGGACAGCTCGAGCTCCAGCCCGGTGCCGGCGGTCGAGGGATGCAACCACACCTGGGCGTGCACGGCGCCGTGGGTGGCAGCCACTGCGCGGCCGGCGGGTTCAGGACCGTCGCGCAACGCCGTCGCCGCGCCGAGACCGGCGCCGCTGAGCACCAGGACCGTCGCGGCCGCCGCAGCGAGGACACGGCGGCGGTGACGGCGTTCGGCAACCGCAGCCGCAACGAGCCGGTCGAACAGGCGCGCGTCCGGAACGGCGGGCCCGGTTTCCGCCTCCGCCGCCGAGATCCGGGCGAGCAGTCCCGGCAAGCCGGCGATCGGGTGGAGCGTCGCTCGGCACCCAGCACAGTCCCGCAGGTGCTCGGACATCTCCGCGCGCTCGGCCACGTCCAGCGTTCCCAGCGCGTAGGCGGCGACGGAGGTCTGCATCGGACAGCTCATGGCACCACACCGCGTTCTTGCAGCGCCAACCGCAGCGCCTGCAGCGCGTAGTGGGTGCGGGACTTCACCGTTCCCTCCGGCACGCCGAGCTCGCGAGCCGCCTCGCTGACCGAACGGTCCCGGAAGTAGGTGGCCACCAAGACGCCGCGGTGCGCCGGGGACAGCGAGCCGAGCGCGTCCGCGACCAGCCAGGTCTCGAGGACGTGTTCGACGTCGTCGCCACCGGCCGGAAGCTCGGCCAGCACGTCATCGCTGACCTCGGCGGGTCGGGCCGCGCGTTGCCGCTCGGCGTCGATGGCTACGTGCCGGGCCACCGTGAACAGCCACGGCCGGACCGGGCCACGCTCTGCGACCAGCGCCTCGGGGTGGCGCCACGCGCGCAGCAGGGTCTCCTGCACCACGTCCTCCGCCCGTTGCCGGTCCCCCCGCGTCAACCGGAGCGCAAAGCTCAACAGTGCGGGAGCGTGTTCGTCGAACAGGGCGCGCAGCAGCCGCTCGTCCGCTCCGGCCGCGCCCACACTCATGTCCACGTCGCTCATTGTGGATCGGTTCACCGGCGCCGACCCATTGAACCGGGCCCAGTCCCCGGCCGTGCTACGTACGAGCCTTTCGCTCGAGGTGCCGAGAAGAAGGAGGAGCCCATGACTGACGACCGGCCGCTGACCCGCCGTAGCGTGCTCGCCGGTGCAGGTGCGGCCGCCGGGACGGTGGCGCTGACCGCCTGCTCCTCGGGCAGCTACAGCTCGTCGCCGTCCGCAGGCACCGGTTCCGCCGGTGGGTCGCCGACGGCCTCGGAGTCCGGCTCGGCCGGCGACCCTGCCGCCACGAAGCCTCTCGCGACGCTCGGGGACATCCCGGTCGGGAGCGCGGTCGCCGCCAAGCTGCCCAATGGCAACCCGATCGTGGTGGCACAGCCGAAGCCGGGGAAGGCCGCGGCGTTCAGCGCGATCTGCACGCACATGGGCTGCACCGTCGCACCTGCCGGCAAGAAGCTGCGCTGCCCATGTCACGGCTCTGTCTACGACGCCAGCACCGGCAAGGTGCTGAAGGGCCCTGCGCCAAGCCCGCTTCCGCCGGTGGCGGTGGATGTCAAGGGCGGCGCCGTCGTCCCGGCAACCGGCTGATATCCGGTCGTCAGCCGGGACCGCTCGGGCGTCAGCCGAGCTGCTCGATCACCAGCGACCTCTGTGGCGGAGCGACGTCGGTGACCTCGTACGCATGCTCCAGCACCGCCAGCGCCCGCTCGAAGCGGCCGGGGTCGTCGGTGTGCAACGTCAGCAGCGGTTCGCCGGCCCGGACGTCGTCGCCGGGCTTGGCATGGACGTCCACACCGGCACCCGCCTGCACCTGCTGCCCCGGCCGGGAGCGACCGGCGCCGAGCCGCCAAGCGGCCACGCCAACGGCCAGCGCGTCCAGCCGGCTCAGCACGCCATCGGCCGGCGCCGAGACGACGTGCGACTCGCGGGCCGTGGGCAGCGGCGCACCCGGGTCGCCGCCCTGCGCCGCGATCATCGCCCGCCACACGTCCATCGCCGAGCCGTCCGCCAGCCGCGGGGCGGGGTCGATGTCGCCCCGGCCGGCGGCTGCCAGCATCTCGCGCGCCAGCCTCAGCGTCAGCTCGACGACGTCGGGCGGTCCTCCGCCCGCCAGCACCTCGACGGCCTCCCGCACCTCCAGCGCGTTTCCGACGGTCCGGCCCAGCGGGGCCGACATGTCGGTGAGCAGCGCAACCGTGCAGACGCCGGCATCGGTGCCGAGCTCGACCATCGTCGCGGCCAGCTGCCGCGCCGAGGCGGCGTCCTTCATGAACGCCCCGGTTCCCACCTTGACGTCGAGCACCAACACGCCGGTGCCCTCGGCGATCTTCTTGCTCATGATCGAGCTGGCGATCAGCGGGACGGACTCCACGGTGCCTGTGACGTCGCGCAGCGCGTAGAGCTTCCTGTCCGCCGGCGCCAGCCCGCTCCCGGCGGCGCAGATCACCGCCCCCACCTCGCCCAGCTGCCGCATCATGTCCGCGGTCGACAGTGACGCCCGCCAACCGGGGATGGACTCCAGCTTGTCCAGCGTGCCGCCGGTGTGGCCGAGCCCCCGACCGGACAGCTGCGGGACCGCGACACCGCAGGCGGCCACCAGCGGGGCCAGCGGCAGCGTGATCTTGTCGCCCACACCGCCGGTCGAGTGCTTGTCAGCCGTCGGCCGGGTCAGCTCCGAGAAGTCCAACCGCTCCCCCGAGGCGACCATCGCGCTCGTCCACCGGCTGGTCTCCCGCCGGCTCATCTTGTTGAGGCAGATCGCCATCGCCAGAGCGGCCATCTGCTCGTCCCCGACAGCCCCCCGTGTGTACGCGTCGACGACCCAGTCGATGTGGGCATCGCTCAGCTCAGCGCCGTCGCGCTTGCTGCGGATCACGTCCACGGCGTCGTACGGCTCGCTCACGCCGGCTCACCGAGGTCGACGTCGATGCGGCGGTAGCCGTGCAGCACGAAGGTCGGCCGGGGTGTCGGGTCGGCGGCCAGCGCGATGCGCGGGAAGCGCTCCAGCAGCATGCGCAGCGACACCTGCAGCTCCAGGCGAGCCAGCGGCGCCCCCAGGCAGAAGTGGATGCCGAGCCCGAAGCCCAGGTGCGGGTTCGGGGTCCGGGCCGGCTCGAAGCGGTCGGCAGCGGCGAAGACCAACTCGTCGCGGTTCGCCGACCCCAGCAGCGCAGCGACCTTGTCACCGCGACGCACGGTCTGGCCCTCCACCACGACGTCACGGGTCGCGGTGCGCTCGAAGAGCTGGAGCGGTGCGTCGTAGCGCAGCATCTCCTCGAGCGCGAGCTCGAGCGCGACCTCACCGCTGCCGAGCCTGGCCCGCTGAGTCGGGTGCCGCAGCAGCGTCACCACAGCGTTGCCGAAGGCGTTGACCGACGCCTCGTGCCCGGCGTTGAGCAGCAGCACCACCGTCGCCACCAGCTCGTCGTCGGTCAGCTCACCAACGCTCAGCAGGTCGCTGAGCAGGTCCTCGCCGGGGTGGCGGCGCCGCAGGTCCAGCAGGTCACGGACGTAGCTCCCGAACTCCACGCTGGCTGTGATCGCCGCCGGCTCCACCGCGCCTGAGCGCCGGTACTCGTACATCGCCACGATGGCCTGTGACCAGGACCGCAGCTGGCTCCGGTCGGCGTCCGGGATCCCGAGCACGGCCGCGATGACCGCCACCGGCAGCGGCTCGGCGTAGCCGGCGAGGATATCGGCGCGGCCGGCCGGCAGGGCGTCGAGCAGTCCTGCCGCGATGGCTTCCACCCGGGGCCGGACCCGCTCCACGTGACCCCGCCCGAACGCCGAAGCCACCACCCGGCGCAGCCGGGTGTGGACCGGTGGCTCGTTCTCCATCATCTGGTGCCGGTGCAGGGCGTTGAACGGGGCCAGCCGCTGCGCCGGCTCGCGGTCCGACCAGAGCCGGCCCAGGTGGCGGCTGCGCAGCGTGGCGCTCACGGCGGCGTGCGTCGTGGCCAGCCACATCCTGGTCGCCTCGTCGAACAGCATGGGGCCCTGGTGCCGCAGCCGCATCAGGGCCGGGTACGGGTCGGCGGCGAACCTGGGGTCGCCGAGATCGACCCGGACCGCTTCCACGCTCAACGCTCGCGCAGGTCGTCGGGCCCGAAGGCGGCCGGCAGCAGGTCGGCCAGCGAAGTGGCACCGTCCCCGGTCTGCAGCAGCAGCTCCGGTCCGCCGTGCTCGTACAGCAGCTGGCGACAGCGCCCACAAGGCATCAGCGCCGCGCCGGCACGGTCCACGCACACCACCGCGACGAGCCGCCCGCCGCCCCCGGCGTGCAACGCCGACACCAGGCCGCACTCGGCACACAGCCCGAGCCCGTACGACGCGTTCTCCACGTTGCAGGCGGACACGACGCGCCCGTCGTCGACCAGGGCCGCGGCCCCCACCGGGAAGTGCGAGTACGGCGCGTAGGCCCGCCGCATGGCCTCGCGGGCCGCGGCCTCCAGCTGCTCCCACCGGATCCGGCTCACCCCGCCTGCCCCCGCCGGTAGGGCAGCCCGTCGGCGGCCGGCATCCGGAGCTGCTGGGACGCCAGCGCGAGCACCAGCAGCGTCGTGACGTACGGGGTCATCGTCGTGAAGTCGCCCGGGATCTGGTCGGTGAGCGCGTACCACAGCGCGCACAGCACCGCGACGACCAGAGACAGCCCGGCCGCCACCAGGTTCGCGCGACGGGCCTGCCACACCGCGACCGCGACCAGCCCGACCGCGACCACCAGCAGCAGCGCGTGCACCGACTCGCCACCGCTGCGCAGCCGGGCGGCGTCGGTGTATCCGAACAGCAGTGACCCGGTGAGCAAGCCGCCGGGGCGCCAGTTGCCGAAGATCATGGCGGCCAGCCCGATGTAGCCTCGCCCCCCGGTCTGGCCGTTCTGGTAGCCCGAGCTCGCCACCATCGCCAGGTAGGCACCCGCGACCCCGGCGAGCATCCCGGAGACGACGACGGCGCTGAACTTGTAGCGGTAGACGTTGACGCCCAGCGTCTCGGCGGCGGCCGGTGCCTCACCGCACGAACGCAGCCGAAGCCCGAACGCCGAGCGCCACAACAGCCAGCCGGTGCCGAACACCAGGCCGAGTGCGAGCAGCGTGAACACCGACACGCCGGTGGTGAGCGCGCTGACCAGCGAGGCGAGGTCGGACACGAGGAACCACCCCTTGCCGGCAAGCTCCCCGGACCACGACGAAAGCCCGGGAACCGTGATGTCGGGCGGCTGCGGTAGCGACGGCGACTGGGTCGGGCCGCCTCCAGGGAGCCCGGAGAAGAAGGCCTCGGCGAGGAAGGCCGCGATGCCGGCCGCGATGATGTTGATCGCGACACCGGAGACGATGTGGTCGACGCCGAAGACGACGGTGGCGACCGCGTGCAGCACCCCTCCGATCGCGCCGTAGGCGATCGCGCCGGCCAGGCCGGCCCACACCCCGAAGTGGTAGCCGTAGTAGCCGGCCCCGAGCGTGCCGAGGATCATCATGCCTTCCAGGCCGATGTTGACCACGCCGGCGCGCTCGGACCACAGGCCGCCGAGCCCGGCCAGGGCGATCGGCATCGCGGAGATCAACGCCGCTCGGATCGTGCCGGCGGAGCTGATGTCGGACGCGTGCGTGACCACCCGCGTCGCCGACAGCGCGACGAAGCCCAGCAGCAGCCACAGCCACCACCGGGACCGGCCTGCGGTCCGCGAGGTCGCCGGTGGGGTCTCGGCGCCGGTGCGCGTCACCTCGCTCATGCCGGCACCGCCGAGGTGCCCGGCGTCTCGGTGAGCTGGCGGGACACCTCCTGCTGCTCGAGCCTGGCCCGGTAGCGCCGCACGACCTCGTACGAGATCACCACCGACAGCACGACCACCCCCTGCGTGACCGCGACGATGTCCGGGGAGATGTCGGCGAGGATCCCGAGCGCGTTCGCCTGCTCTGACAAGAACGCGAACACCAGCGCCCCCAGCGCGACGCCGAACGGGTTGTTGCGGCCGAGCAGCGCGACCGCGATCCCGGTGAAGCCGATGCCGGTCTGGATCGTGGAACCGTACGCGTGCGCGTCGCCGAACAGCTGTGGCATGCCGATCAGGCCGGCGACGGCGCCCGACAGCAGCATCGCGGAGACCACCATCCGCTTGACGTCGACACCGCTGGCTATCGCCGCGGACTCCGACTTCCCGGTGGCGCGCAGGTCGAAGCCGAACCGGGTCCGGTTGAGCAGCACCCAGAAGGCGACCCCAGCGACGATAGCGAGCGTGGCGAGGCCGAACACCACGTTGGGGGCGCCCGGCAGCAGCGGGATGCCCGGCACCCAGCTGGACTGCGGGATCGTGTCGGTGACGATCGTCTGACCCTGCCGGGAGCCGATCCGGCGCAGCAGGTAGGCCACCAGCGACAGCGCGATCGCGTTCAGCATGATCGTCGAGATGACTTCGCTGACCCCCCGGGTGACGCGAAGCAGCCCGGCGATGCCGGCCCAAGCGGCACCTGCTGCCATCGCCACGACGACCGCGGCCGCGGTGTTCAACACGCCGGGCAGTACGCCGGCTCCGGCGAAGACGGCACCGGCGAACGTGGCGACCCGGTACTGCCCCTCGACGCCGATGTTGAACAGGTTCATCCGGAAGCCGATGGCTGCGGCCAGGCCGGACAGGTAGAGGATCGCCGCGCTGTTGACGATGTTGACCACGTTGCGCTGCTGGGGGACCGACAGGACCGTCTGCCAGAAGCTGGCCGGTGAGTTGCCGGCGGCGACGAGTACCAGCGACGTCGCGACCGCCGCGACGACGAACGCCAGGACGGGTGCGGCGAGGGTGAGGCCCACCCGCCGGAGCCCGCTCATCGCGGCGCACCGGACGGGGAAGGCTCCTCGGCTCCCGTCATCGCCACTCCGAGCTGCTGCGGGGTCACCTCACGAGGGTCGAACTCGGCGACCAGCCTGCCTCGCAGGATCACCCGGAGGGTGTCGGAGAGCCCGATCAGCTCGTCAAGGTCGGCCGAGACGAGCAGGACCGCCAGCCCCTGCCGGCGCGCCACCCGGATCTGGTCCCAGATGGCCGCCTGGGCGCCCACATCCACCCCGCGGGTGGGGTGCGCCGCCACCAGCAGTACGGGGTCGTCGCTCATCTCCCGGCCGACGATGAACTTCTGCTGGTTGCCGCCGGACAGCGCCCCGGCGCCGGTGTCCACACCGGGGGTCCGCACGTCGTAGTCGGCGACGATCCGCTGCGTGTCGCGGCGGGCCCCGTCCCGGTTCAGCCAGACGCCGTTGACGCTGGGTGGCCTCGTCTGGTGGCCGAGGATGCGGTTCTCCCAGAGCGGGGCGTCGAGCAGCAGGCCGTGCCGTTGCCGGTCCTCGGGGATGTAGCCGACCCCGGCCGACCGCCGCTCGCGGGTACCGCGAGACGTGACGTCGGTCCCGGCGAGGCTGACTCGTCCGGCGGCGGCGCTGCGGATGCCGACGACCGCCTCGACCAGCTCCGTCTGGCCGTTGCCCTCGACGCCGGCGACACCCAGCACCTCACCGGCGCGGATACTCAGGTCGATGTCGGCGAGCACCACCCGGCCGGACGCCTCCTCGACCCGCAGGCCGCAGACCTCGAGCACGACCCGGTCGGTCACCGTGGAGTCCTCGGTGCCGGGACTGGGCAGCTCGGACCCCACCATGAGCTCGGCCAGCTGCTGCGGAGACAGCTCGCTCGGCCTACGGGTGGCGACGGTGCTCCCGTGGCGGAGCACCGTGATCTCGTCGGCGACGGCGAGGACCTCGTCGAGCTTGTGGGAGATGAAGATCAGCGTGTGGCCCTCGCGCTTGAGCTCGCGCAGGTTGCCGAACAACGCGTCGACCTCCTGGGGGACCAGCACGGCGGTGGGCTCGTCCAAGATGATGATCTGTGCCCCCCGGTAGAGGACCTTGACGATCTCCACCCGCTGCCGCTCACCGACGCCCAGCGTCTCGACCAGCTCGTCCGGATCGAGGTCGAAGCCGTAGGCGGAGCAGATGCGCTCGACCTCGCGCCGCGCGCCCTCGCCGATGCCGTGCCGCCGCTCGGCGCCGAGCACGACGTTCTCGGTGACGGTCAGGTTGTCGGCCAGCTGGAAGTGCTGGAAGACCATGCCGATGCCGCGCCGGATCGCGTCGGCCGGCGAGCCGAATACCACCCGCTGCCCGCCGACCTCGATGGTGCCCTCGTCGGGCTTCTGCACGCCGTAGAGGATCTTCATCAGCGTCGACTTGCCGGCGCCGTTCTCCCCCACGATCGCGTGGACCGTGCCGCCGCGCACCGAAAGCGACACGTCGGAGTTGGCCACTACCCCCGGGAACCGCTTGCCGATCCCGGTCAGCGTGACCCCGGGGGCCACCGTCGTCGTCATCGGGCTTGGGTCAGGGCTTGGTGGGCACCTTGATCTGCCCGTCGATGATCTTTTGCTTGTACGCGTCGATCTTCGAGGTGATGTCGTCGATGAAGCCGCCGGAGGTGGCGTAGTCGACACCGCCGGACTTCAGGTCGAAGGTGACGGTCCCGGTCTGCGGCTGACCGTCGGCGAACGCCTTCACGTAGTCGTACACGCCCACGTCGACCCGCTTGAGCATCGAGGTGAGGATGTGCGGCTTCTCGTCCGGGCTGGCGGTGAGGTACTGGTCGGAGTCGACCCCGATCGCCCAGTGCCCGTCGCCGGCGGCGGCGGCCGCCTGGAACAAGCCGAGCCCCGATTTGCCCGCGGCGTGGTAGATGATGTCGGCGCCGTTGTCGTACATGCCGGTCGCCGCGGTCTTGCCGCCGCTGGGGTTCTCGAAGCCCTGCTGGTTGTCGTCTTGGGACAGGTAGACGACGTCGACCTTGATCGACGGGTCGACCGCCTTGACGCCGGCGACGTAGCCGGCCTGGAACGCCTGGATGAGCGGCCCGTTGACGCCGCCGAGGAAACCGACGTGGTTGGCCTTCGTCTTGAGGGCGGCCGCCACGCCCACCAGGAACGACCCCTGGTTGGCCGCGAACGTCAGGTTGGCCGCGTTGGGTGCCGACGCGAAGCCGTCGACGACGGCGAAGTTGATGTCCTTGTACGCCGACTCCTTGGCCACCACGTCGACGGCCGGTGAGTAGATGAAGCCGACCGCGACGATCGGGTTGTAGCCGGCGTCGGCGAGCGTGCGCAGCCGCTCCTCCCGGTCCGCGTCGCTCTCACCGGTCTGCGCCTCGGACTCCTTGCAGGACCCGTGGAGGTCCTGCACTACCTTGGTCAGGCCGGCATAGGCGGAGTCGTTGAACGACTGGTCCCCGCGACCCCCGACGTCGTACGCCAGCCCGATCTTGGGCCCGTCACCGCTGGCGGAGGCGCAGACGTCCTGGCTGGACGTGCTGGCGCTGGAACCGCCGCTGCCGCTGCTCGTGCTGGTGTTGCTCGCGCAGGCGGCGAGCAGCAGGGCCGCGGCCGCGATGCCGGACGCGAGACGGGACCTGGAACGCACGGTGCCTCCTCTTGGCGGCCACCGCGGTGCATGCTGCAACGGCCGGGCCGGTCGTGTTCTTGCGGATACTAGACCCCTGTCGTGACCGTCGGCTCCGACGCGAGTCGACGCGTCCCGGTCAGCGCACGGCGGAGAGCAGTGCCGCCACCGCCAGCACCTTTGCCCCCACCAGCACCGCCCGGTCGTCGATGCGCAGGTTGCCCTGGTGCAGGTCGAACGTGCGCCCGCCCGGTGTCCTGGTACCCAGCCGCGCCATCGCGCCCGGGACGGACTCGACGTACCAGGCGAAGTCCTCCCCGCCGAGACTCTGGCTCGTCGTCGTGATCGAGCCGGCGCCGAGCGCGGTGACCGCGGCGGCCCGCAGCGTCGCGGTGGCGGCGCGGTCGTTGATCACCGGCGGCACCCCGCGGACGTACGAAACCTCCGCGGTGACTCCGTACGGGGCGATGAGGTCCCTGATCAGCTCCCGGACGAGCCGTTCGGACTCGTGCCAGGTCGACACGTCGAGCATGCGCAGCGTGCCCGCGATCCGACCGCTGGACGGGATGACGTTGTGGGCGTCGCCCGCCTGCACGAGGCCCCAGACCAAGCTGGCGCCGGAGCGGGGGTCCAGCCGCCGGGACAGCGCCGACGGCAGCTGAGTCACCAAGGTGGCCAGCGCGTACGTCAGGTCCTCGGTGAGATGCGGCCGCGAGGTGTGGCCGCCGCGACCGTAGAGCCGCACCGCGAGCGCGTCGGCCGCGCCGGTGAGCGCCCCCTCGCGCAGGCCGACGGTCCCCACGTCGAGGGTGGGGTCGCAGTGCATCGCGTAGATCTGGGCGACACCCTTCATCGCGCCGGCGGCGATCATCTCGTGCGCCCCGCCGGGCATCACCTCCTCGGCGGGTTGGAAGATCAACCGCACCCGCATCGGCAGCGCGTCGCTCACGGCGGCCTCGGCGAGCACCCGACCCGCTCCGAGCAGCGCCGCGGTGTGGACGTCGTGCCCGCAGGCATGGGCCACGCCGTCGAACGTCGACTTCCACGGGTCGGTGGTGGTGTCCAGGACCGGCAGCGCGTCCAGGTCGGCGCGCAGCGCGATCAACGGCCCGGGGCCGTCCCCCAGCTCGGCGATCAGCCCCGACTCGCCGAGCCGGTCGTAGCCGACGCCGAGCTGGTCGAGGCAGTCCGCGACGGCGTCGGTGGTGCGTTGCTCGTCCCACGCCACCTCCGGATGGGCATGCACGTCGCGCCGGAAGGCGACCAGCTCGGCCGCGAGCGCGTCGACGCGACCGACCAGGTCGGCGGGGGTGGGCACCCGTCGAGGTTAGCGCGGCTCAGATGGCGTCCGGCGGCACGTAGGCTCCCCACACCTCCCGCAGCGTGTCGCACACCTCGCCTACGGTGGCCCGCGCCCGCAGCGCCTCCTTCATCGGGTAGAGGACGTTGTCGCTGCCGCGGGCGGCGGCCTGCAGCGCGTCGAGGCAGCGCCGGGCAAGGTCGTTGTCCCGCTCCGCGCGCAGCCGGGCGAGCCGCTGGGCCTGCTGCTGCTCGATGGCGGGGTCGACGCGCAGCGTCTCGTACGCCTCCTCGACGTCCAGGCGGAAGCGGTTGAGCCCGACCACCGTGCGCTCCCCGGCTTCGACCTCCCGGGCGATGGTGTAGGCCGACTTCTCGATCTCCGCCTTCTGGAAGCCCTGCTCGATCGCCCGCACCGCACCCCCGTAGTCCTCGACCCGCGCGATCAGCTCGCGCGCCGCGGCCTCGACCCCGTCGGTCAGCGACTCCACCGCGTACGAGCCGGCGAACGGGTCGACGGTCTTCGTGACGTCGGACTCGTACGCCAGCACCTGCTGGGTGCGCAGCGAGAGCCGGGCCGCCTTCTGCGTCGGCAGCCCGATGGCCTCGTCGTAGGAGTTGGCGTGCAGCGACTGGGTCCCACCGAGGACGGCGGCGAGCGCCTGGACCGCCACCCGCACCAGGTTGACCTCGGGCTGCTGGGCGGTCAGCTGGACGCCGGCGGTCTGGGTGTGGAAGCGCAGCGTCAGTGACTTGGGGTTGACGGCGCCGAACTCCTCGCGCATCAGCCGGGCCCACAGGCGCCTCGCGGCCCGGAACTTCGCCACCTCCTCGAGCAGCGTCGTGCGCGAGACGAAGAAGAAGGCGAGCCGCGGCGCGAAGTCGTCGACGTCCTGACCGGCGGCGATCGCGGCTCGCACGTACTCCAGCCCGTTCGCGAGCGTGAAGGCGACCTCCTGCACCGGCGTGGCGCCGGCCTCGGCCATGTGGTAGCCGGAGATCGAGATCGTGTTCCACTTCGGCAGCTCGGCGCGGCAGTAGCCGAACGTGTCGGTGACCAGCCGCAGGGACTGCCGCGGCGGGTAGATGTAGGTGCCGCGGGCGATGTACTCCTTCAGCACGTCGTTCTGGACGGTGCCGGTCAGCCGGGAGCCGTCGATGCCCTGCTCCTCGGCCACCAGCTGGTAGAGCAGCATCAGCAGCGCGGCCGGCGCGTTGATCGTCATCGACGTCGACAC